>DATGLM010000072.1:0-3110 GCA_035294125.1 Ktedonobacteraceae bacterium
GCTTCCTTTGTCAAGAACGTGGCCGCCGAGCCACGGCTGCAATCCAACGTGATGACCGACGTGGCAACGCGGCTCTTCGATGTGATGGATCCCATTGTTGAGCGTATCACCGCTTACGACGATCTCGATTTTGTGCGCCTCTCGAATGAGCCGAGCGCGCTGTTCCTTCATATTCCTCCCTACGAGGCCACCCGGCTCCGGTGGCTTTCCTCCTGCCTGATTATGCAGCTCATCACCTATCTGTTTGAGCACCCGCATAACAAACGCTTCGCCTTTTACCTGGACGAGCTGGCGAATGCTGGCTACATTCCGAACTACCTGGAGTACATCAGCTATATTCGCAGCGCCGGCGTGGCTTTTCTCCAGGTGATTCAGGACTTCGGACAGCTTGAGCGCATCTACGAGGAACATGGCAAAGAGACGATCCTTGCCAATTCGGGCACGCAGATCTTCCTGTCAGGGGTAGGGCAGGTGGAAGCCGAATACGCCTCCAGGGTGATCGGGGAGACGACGGTGCTGGCGCGTTCCGAAAGCAGCGAACGCGAGCATGTGACCTACGCGGAAGCCGCCCGCAAGCTGATGAACCCGAACGAAATCCGCAGCCTGCCCTTATGGGACCTGCTGGTGCTGATGGGCAATACGCCGCCGATCATTGTGAAGAATCGTCCCTATTTTCAGCAGCCAGAGCTGAACGCGCGCATCAGGCTGCCCTATCTGCCTCCAACGCGTGTGCATCCTATTCCACCGGAGCCACCAGCTAGCATACCCGCGCCAGAACACCCCCCAACGCTGACACCACCACCGCAAGCAATCCAGCCCCGTGATGATGATGCCTACTTAATGGGGTTTGACGAAGACATGCCTGATGGCGAGAGCGTGTAGGAAAGAAAAGGTCTTACTGCATTTCGAGTCGATCAGGCGATGTTTCTTTGAGCGGCAAACAGCGTCGATGATTACGCAAACATGATATGATAGAAGCAGCCATCATTTCCGCACATTGATGTGTCATGCTTAGTGTCCGATGCAGGAAGGAGTATTTCTTATGACTACCTCTCAGACCCCCAATATGACCGACTATGAGGCAGAGCGCCGTAGTTTTCATCTCGACGTGCCTGAATATTTCAACTTCGCCGCTGATGTCATCGACAAGCAGGCACAAAATCCCAACAAAGAGGCCATGCTTTGGATAGGACAACATGGCGAAGAACGACATTTCACCTTCGCCCATTTCTCCGAAGCCTCCAGCCGAGCTGCAAATGCTTTCTCCACACTGGGTATTGTCAAAGGTGATCCTGTCCTGGTGATGCTGCCCCGTCTTCCTGAGTGGTGGGAAGCGATGTTGGGTTTAATGCGACTGGGGGCAATTCCTATCCCCTGTACCACACTCTTGACGCCCAAAGATATTCAATTTCGCGCTGAAGTGGCAGAGGCGCGAGCCTTTATTACCGATCAAGAAGGTGCTCACAAATTCGACCAGGTACGCGGGGAATGCCCTAGCGTTCGCTATGCAATCCTCATCGATGAGGCAGGTGCAGACGCGCAGGGACGGGAGGGCTGGACGAACTATCACCAGATCGTCGCGCAGGCAGCGCCGGAATTTAGGGGGCCGAAGACGAAAAGCGACGATCCCTGCCTGGTGTATTTCACTTCCGGCACCGTTGGCTATCCTAAAATGGTGCTGCATACCCATGCCAGCTATCCTATCGGGCATACTATCACCGGTAAATACTGGCTTGATCTGCATAAAGATGACCTCTTCTGGAATCTTTCAGAGACCGGATGGGCAAAATTCTCCTGGAGCAATCTCTTCGGTCCCTGGATTATGGGCGCGGCCATGTTCATCCAGGACGCGCGCGGCAAATTCAACGCTCTGGAGACGCTGGAGATGCTGCACAGGTATCCGATCACGGTCCTCTGTGCTCCCCCTACCGCCTATCGTATGCTTGTACTTGACGAACCGCTTGCCTATCTGAAGACCCACCCATCAAAGGCGCTGCGTCACTGCGTCGGCGCCGGTGAACCACTCAACCCCGAAGTTATCAAGGTATGGCAGGCAGTTACAGGAATGACCATTCGCGATGGCTACGGCCAGACCGAGACGGTGCTGCTCTGCGGCAACTTCCCGCCGCTGCCCGTCAAACCCGGCTCGATGGGCAAGCCCTCGCCCGGCTTCGAGGTCAGCGTCATCGATCACGACGGCAGCGAGCTGCCTCCCGGCAAAGAGGGCGACATCGCCGTGCGCGTCAAGCCCGTGCGGCCCCCCTGGCTCTTCAAAGAATACTGGCGCAATCCCGATGCGACGCAGGCATGTATTCGCGGCGACTGGTACATCACCGGCGATAGAGCTTATAAAGATGAGGATGGCTATTTCTGGTTTGTGGGCCGCGCCGACGATGTGATTATCAGCGCCGGCTATCGCATCGGGCCGTTCGAGGTCGAGAGTGCGCTCAAAGAGCACCCGGCGGTGGCTGAATCGGCAGTGGTTGCCAGTCCCGACCAGATGCGCGGCGAGATCGTCAAAGCCTTCGTCATCCTCGCTCCCGGCTACAGCCCCTCGCCCGACCTTGCCAGCGAGCTACAGGAGCACGTCAAGAAGGTCACAGCGCCATATAAGTATCCGCGCGAGATCGAGTTTGTGGAGAGCCTGCCCAAGACTATTTCGGGCAAGATCCGCCGCGTCGAACTGCGCGAAATGGAACGCCAGAAGAAGCAAGGGCGGTAGACCGAGTGACTGAATCTAAGGCTCCAATTTTTGACATAGGGAAGTCATCAACGTAGCGCAACTCGGCGTCTTCACCCTGGCTCACAGGCTCTTGAGTAGACGCCGAGAAAAGCAGGCGATTCAGCATTTTCTATTCTCCTGCTTTTCTTCTTCTCCTCGTGCTGCGTCGTTGTTTGAAGTCCTCAAGATCAGCAGGGTAAATAAGGTATTTCCCGACATCTATAGCATTCAGTTCGCCTGTTCGTATCCAGGTACGAACAGTTTCAATGCTCACCCGCAGGCGCTTAGCCACCTCTTCAACTGTCAATGGTTCCTCTTCTTGCATGAGCCGACCCCTATTCACATTTTTTAGATATTGTATCGTTTGCCTTGCTTAGAGTCAATCAGC
>DATGLM010000073.1:0-11373 GCA_035294125.1 Ktedonobacteraceae bacterium
GCGCAGTCCCAAAGGCTCAGCGACTCGCATGGGTCTGGCCAGCCTCTTTGGCACCTGGATGGCTCAAGGTCTCAATCCCTTCTCTCAATGTGTGGCTTTCTTGACCCAGGCAAACCCATTCGGGCAAGTCTGAACACTTACTCTAAAACAAGGTGATATACGGATTGGAAATCCTGTGTTATGATGCTGAGACCATTACGATTGGTACGCCTGGCAACCGGCCAGTTAGAGAATGACACACATGCATCGCGATTAGAGACGGAGAACGGGGAGACGAGGATAGTGGAAGATGTAAACAAAACGCAAGATGTCGAGGGCATGTTCGCGCCCATTGGCGGTGAGGCGCTGGTAGAGCCTGCCCCCGACCCCGGCGTCGAATTACCGGGCAGCGAGATAGCGGCGCAGCATCTGCTCAAGCGCACGCCCAATAGCTACCTGCTCAACCAGGTCTACGGACTCTGGGTCTTTATTTCGTTGTTCCTGCTCACCGTCATCGTCACGCGCAAAGTCTCTGTCGAGCAGTATGGAGTCTACGCGGTCGCGATGGCCGCGTTCAACACGGTTGCCTACATCGTGGCCTTTGGCCTGGAAGACGCCACGACTACCTTTGTGCCGCGCGTCTTTGCCGAGCGCGGGCGCGCTTCAGCCGCCGATCTGATGCGCCGCTTGCTGGCGCTGCGCGTAGTCATCCTGACCGCCAGCACCATCATCATGCTCTTTGGCATGCCCGTACTGGCGAGCATCATCGAGGTCATGCCCATCAGCGGAACTGCCGCGCTGGCCGCCAGTTTGCGCAGTCCGCAACTGCTCGGCCATATCGCCCCCATCGCTGTCTATGTGGTAGGCAACGGCATCAGCAGCCTCTTCACCTCCGTCTGCGCCTCGCTTATGCGCATGCGTTTCGTCTTCATCGTCGGCAGCATCACCCAGCTCGCTATACTCGTTCTGAGCTTTGTGGCCCTGCAATTTGGCATGGGCATCGACGGTGTGCTCTGGGTGCTCGCTCTCACCTCGCTGCTCATGGGCCTCGCCTTTGCCATCTGGCTCGCGCCACTGCTTTTCCTGCGCGGCGAACACTACAGGCAACCGCTGAAACCCGTTCTCGACCTCGGTCTCTCGGCCTGGCTTACCAACCTGGTCTCAGGCGCGCTGCTCAAACAGGTCTCGATCATTCTGCTCGGCTATTTTGCCATCTCCATTGTAGCAATCGGCTATTTCAACCTTTCCTTCCAGCTCGCGCACGCGGCCAGTCTGTTGCTCGTCTCAGGCTTCGGCGGAGTCGGCGTTGCCGCGCTTGCCGCCGCCTTCGTGGGCTATAATTATAACCGGCTGGCGCGCTCCTGGCAGGCGCTCATCAAGATCGAGACTCTGCTGGCCGCTCCCGGCCTCGTCTTCTGCCTGTTCAACGCGCAGAACGTCGCCATCGCTCTCTATGGCAACAACTATGCCCCGGTCGGCCCGCTGCTGGCAATCTTTCTGTTCTTCAACATCCTGGTGCGCGTGCTCGGCACCACCATCCATCAATCCACCCTCTACGTCGTCGGCAAGCCCCGGCTGGTCGTGCTCGGCCAGTGGATTGGCCTCCTCGTCATCGCGCTCATTGGCATCGCCCTCATCCCACGCTGGGGACCTGCTGGCGCTCTCGTCGCCGACGGCATCTCACAACTCGTCACCGGCGCGTTGCTCCTCGCCTTCCTCTGGAACGTCCTGCCGCGCAAATACCCTCTCGGCTTCACCCTGCGCTTCCTGCTTGCCCTCGTCCTCGCCGCCCTGCCCGGCATCCTCTGGCACCCGGCGAGCCGCCTCCTGCTCGTCGTCTCCGGCCTCATCTTCCTCATCCTCTGCGCTGCCCTCCTCGCCCTCATCCGCCCCCTGACGGCAGAGGATTTAGTGATGATCGGCACGCTCAATCCAAGATTGGTGAAATACCTGAAGTGGTTCGCAAGGGGAGAGAAAAAACAACTGGCAGAAGCGAAGTAGAAGCTATCCTTTCGGCCTGCCAGATCAGGCAAAGAGAACCTGGCATTTTATATCCCCCATTCCAGCAGGCTTTGTAAGCCTGTGTTCCGCTGCTGTTGAGTTTGAGAAAATTGATGGGAAATGCTATAGTAGCTCTGTGCATAGGAGAGGTTGTGAAAGACCTTCTGGTTGGAAGAGGATAACATGTCATGTCAACGCAAGCCGACAAAAGCGCCCAACACTCGACTCGACAGAACGCTCTGGAAGAACTGCGCAGAAGCGAAAAACGCTTCCGTGCGCTCATTGAAAACAGCTATGATACTATTGTGCTGAACAATCAGGAGGGGTGTATTATCTATTGCAGCCCCTCTATTAAAATAATGCTTGGCTATGAACCCGAAGAGCTTCAGGGCCTGAATGGCAGAAATGTTGTTCACCCCGACGACATTCCACAGGTGCGGGAAAAGTTCATTGCCCTGTCGCAGATGGATGGCTGCCGAATCACGGTAGAATATCGTATGAGGCACAAAGATGGTTCGTGGCACTGGGTAGAAGGCATCTGGCAAAATCTTCTTGCTAACCCTGATGTCAGTGCATTTGTCATCAATATCCATGATATTACTGACCGTAAAAAGGCGGAAGAGGCTTTACACTTGCAGGCTACCGTGCTGGGCAATATCTCCGACGCCGTCTTTTCAACCGACGCAACCTCTTATATCACGAGCTGGAACAAGGCCGCCGAAGAACTCTATGGATGGCAGGAACAAGAAGTGCTGGGGAAAAACGCATCTGAGGTCAACCCTCCTACGCTTGTTGACGCAACTTTAGGAGATGTCCTGCAAGAACTGCGAGAGACAGGGAGATGGAGCGGCGAGGTTACTCAACAGCGCAAAGATGGCACAACGCTTGCCGTTCGGGCCTCAACAAACGCGCTTAAAAATGCAGCAGGTGAAGTGGTCGGATATGTGACGGTCAATCGCGATATTAGCGAATGGAAGCGAGTGCGTGAAGAGCGTAATCGGCTGCTGACTCGCGCACAGGAGGCCCGGCAGGCAGCGGAAAAGCTAAGCAGGCAGTTAGAGAAGGAGCGAGAATGGCTGCGCCTGGCGCAGAAGGCAGGCCACATCGGCACATTCGAATGGTTTATCCGCGAAGAGAAACTGGTCTGGACACCAGAGCTAGAGGCCCTCTACGGATTACCCTCTGGCAGCTTCGAGGGGAAATATGAAAACTGGGCAAGGCGGATTCATCCTGACGATTATGAACGAGCAGAAGACAATCTGCAAAAGGCCATAACGCAAGGCGTGCCATATGAAGTGGAATTCCGGGTAATCTGGCCCGATGGCAGCACTCACTGGCTGCTGGCCCAAGGTGAAGTCTATAACGGCCCCGACAATAAGCCGGAGCGCCTCGTCGGCGTCAATATCGACATTACCGAGCGCAAAAACCTGGAACAGCGCAAAGATGAGTTCATCGGTATGGCAAGCCACGAACTGAAGACCCCTCTAACCAGCTTGAAGGGCTTTCTCTACCTGCTCCAACACAACCTGAATCACTCGCAAGTTGACCAGCGACAGGCGCGGGACTACCTGGCGAGAATGGATCGCCAGGTCAACCGGCTCACCAGGCTCATCAACGATCTTCTCGATATCTCGCGTATCCAGACCGGCAAGATCGTCTATCGCAAAGAATTCTTTGATCTGGACGCGCTGATTCAAGAGGTGCTGGAAAACGTGCAGGCGATGACCCCCTCACATCTCCTGCTTTATGAGCAGCACGTCCAGGCACAGGTCTACGGTGACAAAGACCGTATCGGGCAGGTACTCATTAATTTGCTTACCAATGCCGTGAAATATTCGCCGGGGGCAGACGCAGTTCTTTTGCGCGTTACCAGGGACGAGCAAAGGGTAACGGTCAGCGTGCAGGACTTCGGCATCGGCATCGACATAGAACATCACGACAAGATTTTTGAGCGATTTTACCAGATAAGCAGCCCGAAAGAAAAACCTTTCTCGGGACTGGGCATTGGCCTCTATCTTTCCAGCGAAATCATTCAGCGACATGGAGGGCAGATGCAGTTGCAAAGCGAGAAGGGCGCAGGCTCAACCTTCAGCTTCACACTGCCGCTCGCAGAGACAGCATGACACCGCGAGGCAGAATATGCCTGCCTCGCGATAGCTGTACGGCCATAACGAGGAGGCCGTGAAAAAACTGTCCCAGGTCTCTCATTCTTCACTCTCGCTCAGAATGAAAGCCGGGTTATTCCTGCGGGACGACGTAGACAGCGGTGCCATAGCAGAGAACTTCGGTGACGCCGGAGGAAATTTCAGTGGCGTCATAGCGCACACCGATAAGGCCATTAGCCCCCACCTGCTGCGCGTGCTGAATCATCAATTCGTAGGCATCATTGCGCGCCTGCTCGCACAATTGGGTATAGATGGAAATATTTCCACCCACCAGTTGCTGGAACGCTGCGCCAATATTGCCTACAACACTGCGTGAGCGCACAATAATACCGCGTACAACGCCAAATTGCCGCACGATGCGGTATCCCGACAGTTCAAAGCCAGTAGTTACGAGATTGTGATCCATATGTTTCCTCCGATTTTGTAATAATTGCCAGGGGTGTCACTGTTTAGAACGAACGTGAGATGCCCTTTTGCGATACAATCTGGAGGAAATGGACTCAGGGTACCGTTTTCAGCTCTAATTGCCTGCTCTCGCCGCTTTCCACCAGCCTCGACCTCTTCCAGGGCCAGCCCACCTGCACACAGAGCAGGCAGAGCGCGGAGAAGAAGACCGATATCAGGGTTGCATGAACAAGTGACGCTAAAAGCTGCCCCTCAGTCCACACGTTGAACATGCCGCTGATGGCCTGCAACGTAATGAAGATGAAAGCCCAGGTGCTCGCCTGTACGATGTCGCGGCGGTCGCGGTAGCGACGCACCACAAACACCAGCAGGGCAAGCATCAGCAGCCAGAGCAATCCGGCAAGGTAGCGGTGCAGCATCTGAATACCGGCCAGGGTTGCGAAAGTGGGAAAAAACGTCGAGCCACAACCGGGAATCTGCTGGCCGCAGGCACTCACTGCCCCGGCATGTTCAACCAGCGCGCCTGTATACACCACGATATAGGTGTAGACCGCCAGGCCCCAGACGAGCCATTGCAGCCTCCGACCAACGCTCGTATTGCCGCCTGCTGATCTCTTTTCCGGTTCCCGGCCCAACTGGAAGAGGCGGATGGTCAGCAAGATGACGCTGGCAAAAGCGATCAGGGCGAGGCCAAAGTGAATGGAGAGCAGCCAGTTGAGCGCCCACGTTCCCTCGTAGATCACAGTTAGCGCCCCCAGCGCACCCTGCAAGACGACAAAGAGCAGGCTCAGGAATGCAAATAATTTGGCCTGGAAATCCTTGCGATACATGAACCAGGTCCAGGCGGTCAGGATCAACACCAGAAAGCCATCCAGGCCCGCCATGACGCGGTGGCTGTATTCGATCACGCCTGCGATGGTGAGCACACCGGGAATGATCTCTCCATGACAAAACGGCCAGGAGTTTCCACAGCCATGCCCCGAACCGGTCGTTGTCACCAGCACTCCCAGCAAAACCATCACATACGCCAGAACGGCGGTGATGACGGCAAATATCTGTATAAGACGTTTTGTAATCACTGTTTTGTGTCCTTACTTCTCTCAAAGTATTTCATCACATGCTCTGAAAAAATCCTCTCACATGTCATTCTTCGCTTCACTCAGGATGACACGCAAGTGGGCGTTTTCAATGGCATGCCCACAAACGATGGTTGATGAGAGCAAACGAGATTTTCTTATATCTGAGCATAACGGAAGATTGGCAAAATGTCAAAGCTTTTATCCATAGCAATGTTTCCTCCTGCTCGTCGGTCGCTGTTGGCAGGCCCGAATCGATAGTGAAAAAGCAGCAGTTCATGAGTGGTAACAGAGTGCATTGAATAGGAACGAACTTTCACAATTACACTATTACAGATTGTTTGACATAAAGGGAGAAATATGTTAGGATTATCTCGTCAGAAATGGGAATAGAGAGAATACGGCAAGAGGTGTTGATGGAGACGAGTAGGCGGGACTGAACCGGTTTAGAGAGTGCGGGCAAGGTGAAAGCCGCACCCGGTCTTCCGTTGAATATCACTCCTGAAACTGAAGGCTGAAAGGCTGTCCCGAACGATAAGCATAGAGGACAGCAGATTAAGCGAACCGGACTTGCCCACCGTTAGCGGGGCAGAGATGTGATGGCATCTCATTGAGTGGGCGCTTTCTGCGGCCTATCAATGGCTTGTACCATTGTTGGCTGGCTCTGAGCGTCAAAGAGGGTGGTACCACGAGCTATTTTACCTCGTCCCTTACGGGATGAGGCTTTTTTATGGTCTTATTGAATTTTTTGAGAAAATGAGGAGAGTAAGCAGGTGTTTACAAACGTCGACACAAAGCAATCATTTCCTGCGCTTGAGCAAGAGGTTGACGAGTGGTGGCGCGCACGCGGCGTCATTCAAAAGGTATTAGAGAGCGGCGACACCTCGCGTCCATTTGTCTTTTTCGAGGGACCGCCGACGGCCAATGGACGACCGGGCGTGCACCATATCGAGGCCCGCGTGGTGAAGGATATCGTCATTCGCTATCACCGCATGCGCGGCCAGCACGTCATTGGAGCCAGAGGCGGCTGGGATACACACGGCCTGCCAGTCGAACTGGAGGTTGAGAAGGAACTGGGCTTCAGCGGCAAGCCGGATATCGAGAAATATGGCATCGCCGAGTTCAACCAGGCGTGCAAAGAGAGCGTCTGGCGCTACGTCAAAGAGTTCGAGCGCCTGACCGACCGCATCGCCTTCTGGATCGACCTTGAGAATCCCTATGTCACCTATCATAACGATTACATCGAGTCGCTGTGGTGGATTCTGCAAACGCTCTGGCAGCGCGGCCTGCTTTTCCGCGACTACAAGGTGACGATGCACTGCCCGCGCTGCGGCACCTCGCTCTCCGATCACGAGGTCTCGCTGGGCTTCGAGGAAAACGTGGATGATCCCTCAGTCTGGGTGCGCTTCCGCCACCTGCCGGGCAATCATCCGCTGGACGGCGAACTGCGCGACGCCGCCTTCCTGGCCTGGACAACCACGCCCTGGACACTGCCCGCCAACACGGCGCTGGCAGTGAAGCCCGAAGCTACCTACGTGCTGGTTGAGTACACGGCTGGAGAGCAGCCTGAGCGGCTGGTGCTGGTGGAACCACTGGCGCAGCAGGTGCTGGGCGAGGGCAACTATACGATGCTGGCACGCTTTACCGGCGAAGAGCTTCGCGGCCTGCGCTACCAGCCGCTTTTCAACGGCGTGGCCGGGCCGAACGAGGCAGCGGACTGGCAAGAACGCGCCTACTATGTCGTGGCGGACGATTTCGTCTCGCTTGAGGATGGCACCGGCATCGTGCATATCGCACCGGCCTATGGCGACCTTGAGGTGGGGCGCAAATACGGGCTGCCCACCCTCTTCTCGGTCGATCTGGCGGGTAACGTACTGCCAGAGTTCGCTGGTCTGGGCTGCGCAGGGATGTTCTTCAAAGAGGCCGACCCCGTTATCACGCGCAACCTGCGCGAGCGCGGCATCCTCTTCCGGGGCGAGCGCGTCAGGCACAGCTACCCGTTCTGCTGGCGCTGCCACACGCCGCTGCTCTACTACGCCAAGCCGTCCTGGTACATCCGCACGACGGAACTGAAGGACGAACTGCTGGCGACGAACGAGCAGGTTCACTGGGTGCCGGATCACATCAAGCACGGGCGCTTCGGCAACTGGCTGGCAAACAACATCGACTGGGCGCTGAGCCGCGAGCGCTACTGGGGTACGCCACTGCCGATCTGGGTCTGCGATAGCTGTGGCAAAACCGAGGTCGTCGGCTCCGTGAAGGAGTTGTCAGAGCGGGCCGGGCGCGACCTGAGCCAGTTAGACCTGCACCGTCCGTACATTGATGAGGTGACGTGGACGTGCGGCGAGTGCGGCAACGGCACCTTCAAGCGCGTGCCGGACGTGGCCGACTGCTGGTTCGACTCCGGCGCCATGCCTGTCGCGCAGTGGCACTACCCGTTCGAGAATCAGGAGATGTACGAGGTGGCGAAGCAGGCCGATTACATCTCGGAGGCTATCGATCAGACACGCGGCTGGTTCTACACGCTGCACGCGCTGTCAACGCTGCTTTTTAACCGGCCCGCGTTCAAGAACGTGATCTGTCTGGGGCACATCCTTGACGCGAAGGGCGAGAAGATGTCGAAGTCGAAGGGCAACGTGGCCGACCCGTGGAAGCTGCTGGACCTGTACGGTGCGGACGCGACGCGCTGGTACATGTTCGCCTCGGCACCACCCTACAACCCGCGCAACTTCTCGTATGAGCATGTGGGCGAGTTGCAGCGCCAGTTCCTGCGCACGCTCTGGAACACCTACGGCTTCTTCGTCACCTATGCCAACGTGGATGGCTGGCAGCCACCCACGGCTGACAAACTCAACGGTGTGCTGGCGAACGTGGAATTGCAGCCCATCGACCGCTGGGCGCTGGCGCGGCTCAACGCGCTGGTAGCCGACGTGACAGCGAGGCTGGAGGATTACGACATTCACGGCCCGGCCAAAGAGATCGAACGCTTTGTCGAAGAACTCTCGAACTGGTACGTGCGCCGCAATCGCCGCCGCTTCTGGAAGGCGGAGAACGACAACGACAAGCAGGGAGCCTATCTCACGCTCTACACCTGCCTGACGACGCTGGCGCGCCTGCTGGCCCCGTTCACGCCCTACGTCAGCGAGGCGCTCTATCAGAACCTCGTGGCTCGCGTTGACGAAAACGCGCCGGAGAGCGTCCACCTCGCCGCGTGGCCGGAAGCCAACGAAGCATGGATCGACCGCCAGTTGCTGGCTGACACCGAACTGCTGCTGCAAGCCGTGAGTCTGGGCCGCTCTGCCCGTCAGGCGGCAAATCTGCGCGTGCGCCAGCCGCTGAGCGAACTGCTGGTACGGGCCACACAGGGCAACGAGGGACTGCGCCGCTTCGAGAACGAACTGCGCGAGGAACTCAACATCAAGCAGGTACGCTTCCTGGGCGTCGAGGATGGGCTGGTGGAGTATCACTTCAAGCCCAACCTGCCTGTGCTCGGCAAAAAGTATGGTCGGCTCATCCCTGCCATCAAGCAGGCGCTGGCAGGGCTGCACGGTGCCGAGGCGACAAAGGTAGCGCGCACTTTGGAGGCGGGAGATTCCGTCGAGCTTGAGATGAATGGTCAGGCCATCGCGCTTGGGCCGGGCGAGGTGCTGGTAGAGGCCAAATCACCGGAAGGTTATGCCGTAGCCGAGGGTGATGGGCTATTGATCGCGCTCAACACGACGATCACGCCGGAATTGCAACTGGAAGGTACGGCCCGCGACCTCGTGCGCTTCGTGCAGGACGCCCGCAAGCTGGCCGGTTTCGACCTCGTCGACCGCATCGAGATCACACTCGAACCACGCAACGGCTTCGATCTGCGCCCTCTGCTCGCCGCCCACGAACACTACATCCGCAGCGAAACCCTGGCGCATTCGCTGAAGGTTGGCTCAACGGATGGCAGTGAGTATACGTCTGAAGTTGAGCTGGATGGGAACGCGGTGAAGATCGGAGTGAAGCGGTAATACGCTTTAGCGCAAGCAAAAAGCACTGAGAGGAGACGCTCAGTGCTTTTTGCTAATCTGAAACCTCTTTCCTGTCTGACGTCGATAAACAGCTAGAAAGCATTGACGAACAGGTGATTGACATGGCAGGAGAAACCGGGGAACAGAGAAGATTGTAGCGTATCATGTTTTTTCCTTTCCTTTTGCCTGAACTTCAGGCGTATCCTCATTATACAATCAAAGAGGCCGTGAATTTTTGACGTTATATTTTTCCCATTACGAGCGACATATCTCCAGCAGGTGAAATGGATATGTTACACTTGTGCAGGAGAGTGCATATGGCCGATTTGATCGATATTACGGACGGGCTGGAGGTCTCGCTGTCGCTGGAACGCTCGCGACTGGTGGGGCTTTGCGCGGCGATGACGGGCAACGCGGATGTCGCCGAAGACCTGGCGCAGGAGACGCTGCTGGAGGCGTGGCGGCACATAGAAGAGCTGCGCGACCAGGAGAAGTTTCTCCAGTGGCTTTCAGGCATTGCGCGCAACGTGTGCCTGCGCTGGCTGCGCAAGCAGGGAAGACAGGCTGCCCACCTGATTGAGACGCGCCCCGGTACAGAAGCACAGTTTACAGAGCTTGAGGATCAGCTGGCGGATGACTTTGACCTGGAAGTCGAGCTTGAGCGCAAAGAACTGATCGAACTGCTTGACCGGGCGATGGCGCTGCTGCCAGCGGAGACCCGTACAGTACTGGTTGAGCGGTATGTGCAGGAATCTCCACTGACGGAGGTGGCGGCAAAACTGGGCATCAATACCAGCGCGGCAGCTATGCGCCTGCAACGAGGGAAAATCGCGCTACGCCGCGTGCTCACCAGAGAGTTTCGTCAGGAAATGGCGGCGTATGGCCCCGATAAACTGGCTGCACTGGATAGGCTGAGCTTGCAAACAAGCGGCCAGTGGCAGCAGACGAGCATCTGGTGTGATATATGCGGTCAACATCGGCTCAAGGGGCGCTTTGACCGAGAAGAGAGCGAATTATGGCTCGCCTGCCCGCTTTGTTGCCCTGAGCCAGACGACTTTATGCTTCACACGCACTCGCTCAAAATCCTGGGCGGCGTGAAGAGCTACAAACCTGCGCTTTCACGCATCTATAAGTGGGATTATAGCTACTATCAACCCAATCTCCTGACCTTGAGAGTACCATGCCTGTATTGTGGTCGGCCCTGCGTACTCCAAAAAGGGCCCACAGATCATCCCAGCCTGGCGCACTGGCATCGCAACCGGCATGGTGTTTTTCACTGCTGCGACTATTGCACACCCGACGATTATAGCTGGTCATCGCTCGAATTTATGAGCTTGTCCTTGCCCGCAGTGCAAGACTTCAAGCGAGAACATCCACGCATACGCAGGTTGCCTGCTCAGGAGGTAGAAGCCGGAGGACGTCTGGCCATCGTCACTACGTTTGAGAGCGTGACCAACTCAGAGAGAATTGTGGTGGTATCGGCCCTGGATACGTATGAAACACTGCGTATCGAGAGAGCCGGGCAATGAAAAATCTCGTAGAGCATCAAAATGGGGGGGTGACGCGAACACGAAACCTGCCACTGTTCGCGTTCTACGGGGCCAACACCATCTCCTACGTCGGCGATATACTGATGGCGCTGGCGGTGCCCTGGTTCGTGTTGCAAACGACGGGCAGCGTGACAAAGACAGGGATCGCAGCCTTCTTCTCAACGCTGCCCACCATTATCTCGGCTTTCTTTGGGGG
>DATGLM010000074.1:0-2502 GCA_035294125.1 Ktedonobacteraceae bacterium
TAGGCAGGTGAGCTGCCCCACTTCCTTGTCTGGCGACTGAGCGCTTCTAGTTGCGCTCAGTCGCCCTGCGTAAGGAGCCAGGCCCGCCATATCAATCATATGCATCGGAGCAACGAAAGGAGAGGACGTTCAACTCATGCAAGCTCAAGAAGTAACAGCAACACGACCACAGAGGGCAGAGAGGCATATCGCCGTGCCACCCAACAAGAAGCGCCTCTGGCGGGAAATCTCTCGCAACCGCTGGTCCTATATCTACGTTACACCGATGCTCATTCTGCTGCTGGCCTTCGTCGTCTACCCCATCTTTGCTTCTCTGGGTTACACGCTCTATCAGTGGAATGGCATCGGCGACCCAACCGCCTACGTTGGTTTCGCGAATTTTCAACAGGTGGCGACCGATCCCATTTTCTGGGGCTCGTTCCTCCATACCCTCATCTTTACCGCCGTGGTGGTGCCTGTTCAGTTGACCCTGGCCCTGATCCTGGCCCTGGTTCTGAATAACCCAAAAATGCGCTTCACTACCTTCTACCGCTCGGTCTACTTTCTACCGGTCGTGATGTCTGCGGCAGTGGTCGCCGTAGTCATGAATCTGCTGCTCAGCAATTTTGGCGATAACATCGATAGCTTCTTAATGAAGTTCCACATTATCCATGAACATATCGATTGGCTGGCCGATCCCCGTTTCGTGCTGTGGATCATTATTGTCATTCAAATCTGGTATACCCTGGGCATTAACCTGGTCTGGTTCCTGGCCGGCTTGCAGACCATTCCTGCCGAACTCTACGAGGCCGCGCGCATCGATGGAGCCAATGGGTTAGCGCGTCTTTTCCGCATTACGCTCCCAATGCTGCGCAGCATCGGGCTGGTCATTATCTTCCTCTCCATTCTGGGCAACCTCCAGGTCTTCGATCTCGTGCAGGTGCTGACCGGTGGCGGGCCATACTTCGCCTCCGAGGTCGTAAGCACCTATATCTATCAGGAGGCCTTTGGCAGCTACAGTGTCGGCGGCTCTGGCGGTGGTGGGGTAGTGCAGCCAAACGTCGGCTTTGCCTCGGCTGCCTCATTTTTCTTCGGCGTGATCCTGCTCATATTGACCGGTGCCAATGCCCTCGCCTGGCTCTATATACGCCGCAACGAGGCTAAAGCCAAAATTGCCGCTGCTGCTGCTGAGGCCAAAGGGGCATAGCTAACACAGAAAGGGTGTACTCATATGGCAACTGCAATCGCACAGACAGCCGTGCGTGAAGACGATAAACTCTGGAAACAGGCCCGCAACGCCAGGCGCCGGCAGCAGGCGCTCAGGCTGCTCCTGCACGTAATTCTGCTGGTTGGCGGCTTCTTCTGGGTCTATCCTTTCCTGTGGGCGGTGGCCGGTTCATTCAGAACGGAGACCGGTTTCTTTAACGAGGGTATGAGTATCATCCCCAAAGAGTTGCTGTGGCAGAATTATATCCAGGCCTGGACAGAGGCCACGTTCGGTGAGTACTTCTTCAATACGCTCTTTGTTGCGGTCCTGACGGTCGTCTTTACCCTGATTCTCACGTCCATGGCCGGCTTTGTGCTGGCCCGCACGCGTTTTCCCGGCAAAGCGACCCTGGTCGTACTGATCGCACTCACCCTTTTCCTGCCGCACGGCTATGTGATTGTGCCGGTCTTTGATTTAATTCAACATCTGGGCCTGCTCGATACCCTCTGGTCGGTGATCATTGTGGAGACGGCGGGGAACATGGTTTTCAGCACCTTCCTCTTCATGGGCTACTTCGCGGCGATGGATCGCGAAATGGAGGATGCCGCGCGGGTCGATGGGGCCAACTTCCATCAAGTCTTCTGGCGGGTCGCGTTCCCGCTGTCGCGCCCGATGCTGGCTACAATCGGTCTCTTCACCTTTATCCAAAGCTGGAACAACTTTCTGATTCCTCTGGTCTTCACGCTGGGCGATTCCGATCTGCGCACGCTCCCTGTCGGCCTCTACGCGTTTATTGCCCAGACTTCCACCGACTGGGTTCTGCTCTGCGCGGCTTCGATCATCACGATCATACCGACGCTCCTGGTCTTTGTCTTCGCGCAGCGCTATATAGTCGACGCCTTTGCCGGCGCGGTGAAAGGGTAACGGAGGCGGAAAATCAGTATGTTAGGAGCAATCGGTCGGAGACGACCTCTTGCTCCAGCGTTTGTCCATCCATCTGAAAGCGTCTGAGCATCGAGCGGCCACAATGGATGAAAATCTCGCGCTCGAAGAGTCCTGGTGGGAGTGAGACATCGCAGAGCTGCTCACCGGAGCGCTTGGTGCCATCGAGGCTGAGCGCTATAGCCACGCCGCGCGCTTTGCCCTGGCTAATAATGTCAAACAACTCTCGCAGATCAAAGGCTTGAGCACCGTAGAGAATACGCTGACTGTAGCTATAAGGGGGATCGCAGTAGACCAGGTCGCCCGCACGAGCCATGCTCAACGCTTCCCGGTAATCCTGGAGCAGAAAGGTGGTGCCCTGCGTATACTGCGCC
>DATGLM010000075.1:0-146185 GCA_035294125.1 Ktedonobacteraceae bacterium
GAAGATTCACACCCGTGATGTTCCCCTGGCTCCCGATGTGGATCTGATCACCATCGCCCGCGCCACACCGGGCATGGTCGGTGCCGACCTGGCGAACCTCGTCAACGAGGCGGCCCTGCTGGCCGCACGACGCAATCTGGACGCGGTAACGCAGAAATGCTTCGATGAGGCTCTGGATAAGATCCTGCTGGGTGCCGAGCGCCCCTTGATCCTCACCGAAGAAGATCTCAACGTCGTGGCCTATCACGAGGGTGGTCACGCCTTGACCGGCCTGCTGACCCAGCACGTTGATCCGGTGACCAAAGTGACGATTGTGCCGCGTGGGCAGGCCCTGGGTGTTACCCAGTACACGCCGCTCGATGATCGCTACAACTACTCGAAAGAGTACCTGGAGGCGCAACTTGTCACAGCCCTCGGCGGACGCGCCGCCGAACAGGTCGCCATCGGCCGCATCACCACGGGCGCGGAGAACGATTTGCAGCGCGTCACATCGATTGCGCGCCAGATGGTCACCCGCTGGGGTATGAGCGAGCGCCTGGGAACGATCTCCTATAGCGAACGCGAGGACCCGTTCAACGGCACCGCGCTGGCGACAGGCGCTCGTGAGTACAGTGAGAAAACGGCTGCCATCATTGATGAGGAGGTTGACCGCATCGTCAAGTGGGCATACAATCGCGCCGTCAATCTATTGACAGACCATCGGCCAACACTTGACCGCATTGCTCAGGCGCTGCGCCTCTACGAGACCATCGATGCCAGGCAATTGCGCGAGATCATGATCGAGACCGGCTCCATCGAAGCCGCGCCGGCCTCGTATCAATAAAATATATGCAGGCCCCGATTTAGCGCGGGCAGCGCCGATTGATCGGCACAACGAAATGATGCAAAGCAAAAAGGCGGGCTGCCGTCGGACAGCCCGCCTTTTTGCTTTGCATTTCCGCCCAAAATCGTCTATACTCTTTCTTGTAACAGGTAAAACACAGCTATCTTCAAAGGAAAGGTCGCTGAAGTTGGCATTGGAAACTCCTCCAGTTCAAAAGAAGTCGAGGACGCGCCGTGTCGTTATTCTTGCGGCTATCCTCGGAAGCCTCGCCATCGTCGCGGCAGGCTTGTTATTGCCAACGGCAACCTCGCATAATACTGCTACCGGTTATGCCGTCGGCGACACCGCCCCCAATTTCACACTGACCACGCCGCAGGGACAGAAGGTGAGCCTGAGCAATTATCGGGGGCAAGCCGTCATGCTCAATTTCTGGTATGCCAGTTGCCCCGGCTGCCTGCAAGAAACGCCTGCTTTACAGCTGTTCTACGCGCAGCAGCGTGCCAGCGGCAAACATATTGTCATCCTGGGCATAGACAGCGTGGACGATAGCGCGACGGCGGCCCGGTTTGTGCAGCAGCATCACCTGACCTACCCCGTCCTGCTCGACAATCACCAGCAGGTCATGACCCTCTATAACGTCGCTGCCGCCCCCACCTCCTTCTTCATCGATCCCAAAGGTATCATTCGCGCCATGATTCTTGGCCCCATGACCGGTACTACCCTGCAACAGCATTTTGCAACGCTGTAACCAGGTCGGGAACCAGATCAACGCGCAGACATCGATTTATCGGCCCGTGTTACCCATTTTGCCAATAAATCGGCGATACGCACGATAAATCAGCGCCTACAAAGCAGGTTCATCTCCGTTAGAAAGTACAGTATTGATCGCCTTCACTAAAACTTCCTGGGGGCAGGGCTTCGTGAGGTAGGCGTGCGCGCCTAGCTCGCGGGCACGGGCGCGGTGTTTCTCGGATGAGCGTGAGGTGAGCATGATAATTTTGACGCCTGTGATTTCGGGATAGGCGGGCAGAATGCTGAGCAGGTCGTAGCCGTTCAGGTTGGGCATCTCGATATCCAGCACCAGCACGTCAGGGTGTAGTTCCAGCAGCTTTTCCAGCGCCTCCATACCGTCGTGCGCCTCCTCAGTCCTGTAACCGGTCTGGCGCAGACTGTAGAGCAACGACTGGCGGATATAGACGGAGTCATCCGCTACCAGAATAGTGGGCTGACCGGGACGGATGGCCTTGAACTGCCTGTGCTCCTCGTCACCAGATGGGATTGCGCCCGGGTTCCGCCCTCCACTTCCTCGATGCAGGCGTACCAGTTCGGGCAGATTCAGCAGAAGGAGCACACCACCACTGCCATCAACTGCCGCCCCGCTAATGCCCGGTCGCTGTAAATGCTCCGCCAGCGGCTTCACTACCAGTTCGACGGAGCCGCAAATCTCCTCCACCTCTACCAGCAAACGTGGCGGCCCGGAGTACCCTTGCTGCGCGGGCAGCGCCAGCAACGGCCGCACTGTCTCCACCTTTCCCATCGCTCCTTCTCGCGCCTGTGGAGCAGAGGTGGGGAAACCTAACAGGTCGTTGAGCCGGTAGCAAAGGTTATCTGCCGCGCTTCCTTCGTTACGTCCATAGTCGATGTGCTGCACCTGAGAGAATGGCACCACCACCTGCTGGCTGCCGACACGCACCAGCAGGCCCTGTATCGTTCCCTGTGAGCGGGGCAGATGCAGGAGGAAGCTTATCCCTCCGGCTGTGTTGCGCTGCACCAGAAGTCTTCCGTGCAGGCGGCGTATCGTCTCCTGAATGCCGTCCAACAGACCACCGGGGACGGGCATAGAGAAGCCCAGCTCTAAGGCAATTTCGTGACCCAGTGCCTGCACATGCAGCCAGACCCGAAACATATCTTCTTTGCCGCCATCGCTTCCCACATTCTCCTCTCCTGTGGAGATACTTCCAGCCACGCAGTCGCGCACGAGTTGCAGTAATGGATTCTTCAATTCCTCAAGGATATCCTGGTCGATTTCCACCGTCTCGCCCCGAATCTCGAGCGCTATCTCTCGTGCCTGCGCCTGCGCGCTCATCATGACCGCGCGCTGCAGGCGCGAGAACAGGGCGTTGAGCGGGGTCAGGCGCAGCAGCAGTGTATCGCTGCGCACGCTGCTCGCCTGAATGCGCTGGGCCTGCAATAGCTCTTGCAAGCGCGAAAAAGCGAGCCGGAGTTGTGAGGACGCGGTGGCGACATCAGCAATGGCCTCGCTGAATTGTTGCATCAGGACCTCATTCTCTGTATACTGCTCCATCTCCAACTCGTCCCACAGCGGAGAATCCGGGACCGCTTTCCCGTTTCCGATCAACCCCCTCAGCCTGCCCTTGCGCTGGTACAGGTGTCCGGTACGTTCCGTTGCCTCGTGCAGAATGCGGGCAACGAGGGATGATGATGGCAATTCTTCGCTCAGCACCTGACGTTCCAGCCGCGAGTTTTTCGAGGTCAGGGTGACAGTAGTGAGAATGGTTTCCAGCCGTCGCAAACGGACCTGAGCCGCCTGCAACTCTCTCAAAGCAAGCTCTACCTGCCGCTGCGCCTGTTCGAGCGGTGCCTGTAACTCCTCCATACGTTCGGTATGGCGCAAAAGCTGCTCGAAACGCTTTGTGTCAATACGCACAAACGGCGCGCTAAACGATGCCTCCTCGCCGGTTCTGCCTGCTTGCTGCACCAGCGATGTCTCCCGCTTACCGGGCAGGACCATAAACGCGCTGGATGCAGCGGGCAACATGGGAACTCTCGCGCTGCTTGTTTCCACATCGATGCCAAGCGCCTGGTATTCCGCCTGCAGATCCTCCAGCGCCTCGCTGTGTTCCACGCGATCGGCGATCAGACCGTCCAGCGTCACTTCCAGCGTCAGCACAGCCTGCACCAGCGCCTTCAGCCCGATGAGCTGGCTCACCGTTCCAGCAATAACCAGACGGGCAATAGCCTCGATCTGGTAGGCAATCGTGGACATGGCAAAACAACCGACTGCGCCCGCCGTCCCCTTGATCTTGTGCGCCACGTTTTGCAGGACGGTGAAGCGAGCCACATCCAGCGTATCTTCCCGCTCGATCTGCCGCAGCGTGCGCCTCAGCACGGCAATATCTTCGTCAGCCTCAAAAGCAAAGACGGAAAGCATATCTTCGAGAAATTGCTGATCTGCAGCCTCCGTCGTTGCAGTGGCTTTCTGCTCTTCCCGCGCAGACAGCAGGGCAGTGACAGTTTCAAGGTCGGCAGACTCACTCACAACGGGGCCGGGAGAAACCTCTTCCAGGGCATCAAACTGGCGCAGCACCTCCAGGTCTTCGGGAGAAAGCTGGCTTTCATCGAAAGGGGGAAATATGTCTTCATCCATCGAACGCAGCTATTCCTATACGCTTCACGATATCGGCCAGCAGCGCGGACACATCCAGCACCGGCGCATTGTCGTAGCTTCCCCTGATGAGCGCCATCCGTTCGGGGGCCAGCCAGTTGGAAGAGGCAGCCTGAATCTGCTCAGGCGCAATGGCGGTAGTCAGGCCAATATCAGCGACAAAGAGGGCAAGCGAAGGAGAAAAGTGGGAGGTTCCACGTGCATCGTTTATAATCACCAGCATGCCCTTTGACAACTGACCGGTAGTAACCGCAGGTTGATCGTCGGTCAGGTACGCGGCAAAGTCGACCACGGCAAGCGTCTCTCCGCGCCAAGCGAAAAGACCAGACATCCAGGACGGCATGGCCGGTAAAAGCGCGAAACGCTGTGGCGACGGCAACACCTGACGCAGCGCCTCAAGCGCGAGCCAGCAACGATGGTCCCTTTCATTGAGCACGCACTCGACATACTCTTCGCGGTGGATATGCTCACCTGCGCTGCTCGCTTGCTCGCAGGCAAATCGCCAGAACTCCTCATCGCTGAGCCGTTCAAGTTCGCGCAGATTATCAAACGGTGGAGAAATAGCTGTTGATTCTTGCTCCATTACCTCAGGCCTGGACTCCCAGATGCGACTGTACGATAGACATCACTTCTTGCGTTCTAAACGGCTTCGTGATGTAATCCTTCGCGCCCGCCAGGCGTCCCTTCAGCCTGTCCAACATTCCGTCACGCCCTGTAAGCATGACAATCACGGTATTGCTATATTGCTGTTTCGTTTTCAAGCGGCGCGCAATTTCATAGCCGTTCATCTTGGGAAGACCGATGTCAAGAATCACCAGATCAGGTATGCGTACATTCGGTGCGGTCAAAGCCTTCATCGCTTCTATACCATCACCGTAACTGACGGACTCAAAACCCTCGCGCTTCAGGCTGGTTTCAATGATCTTACGAACCGTCAGCGAATCGTCGATGATCATTACCAGTTTTCCCATACCATATCCTCTCTCTTGCTACCACACTACCAGCTCCTACCCAACGCATTCCACTCTCACTTTTAAAGAGGGTCACATCCCTGTTTTTTCTTGAAAGGCGTTCCCGTCCGGCCAACCGGGCAGGAGAGATACGTCTTATGGCTTCAAAACGCATCTCATAGAAGTAAAGTACCCGCAAATAATGGTAGCATAGTACTTTACAAAGTGCAAGCCATTTGGCGTGAAGATTATCTTAAAAAATTTAGCCCTGTCATAGAAGAATTTCTCGCTCGCCATATCGACCAGCCTGGGATTCTTCGCTGCGCTCAGCATGACAGAACATTACGCACGAGCGATATGGCGCAGGAATTTTTCGAGCGCACGATAGCGGAACTGGAGGGTAAAATCCACAATATTGGAGTGAGGGCTGTGAGGAATCTTTTGCAGTTCGTTCTGGGTGAATGTGCGCAGCAGGGGCATATCCTCGTTCCAGGCCAGACTGAGCATAAGGTCGGGCAGTTCATCATCGACGTTGTGCGCGTTCACGCGCTTGAGCCAGAGCAGAAAGAGCCGCTGCAACCAGTTCTGTCGCACCGGAGCGGTGAGCAGAGGAGAGAGGGTGATCGTCTGCTCATCGAACATGGTATTGCTGCCAGCCTCAATGAGCAGCGTTTCCAGGACAGGCATCGCGGCATCAATAGCCTCGTCGAAAACGGTCGTCAGGGCCGTAGAGCGTTCCTTCAGGCGCTCATCGAGCACGAGCGCGTAAAGGTCGAGGGCGGCATGATAATCCTGTCGTAAGGCGCGCAGTTCCGCCTCTCTCAGCACGTCCATCAGGTCGGCGGTAATGGCCTGCATCGGTTCGCCCCGTTCAAGGCGGCCCTGGTAGCCTTCGATACGCCGGTGGTATGCCTCGCTCTCAAGAGGGACAAGCGCGGGCTGATCCGCAGGGGGAGGCATGAGCAGTGTACTTTCCTCTCCCCCAAAATCCCACTCGTCCGTCTCCTCTTCGTCTAGTTCCCCATACTCATCCTCGCCATTGCCCGACTCATCGTCAGAGTCGGCGCGAACTCCCAGCAGCATATTTATCTCTGCAAGCAGCGCCGGGTGACGCAGTGCCAGCTTCCTCACCAGTTCGACCAGATCTTCTTTATCACTTGCACGCAACCGCTGCTCAAATTCTCCATCCATGAGGATTATCCTTGATTTTCTCTTCCATTAAGATACGATTGAAAGTTGTCATTTATGCAGGTTGTTTTTCTGCGATGGGTAACGTAAAGAGAAAGGTACTGCCCTGCCCCGGCGTGCTTTCCGCGCTGATGCGCCCGCCGTGTGCCTCCACAACATGCCGTGCTATAGCCAGACCCAGCCCGCTTCCGCCACCGCCCGGCCCGATGTAATCAACTTTCGAGCGCGCCCGGTCGGCCTTGTAAAAACGCTCAAAGATACGGGGCAATTCCTCTGGACGAATTCCCATTCCTGTATCACGCACGAAAAACTGCTGCGTGCGTCCTTCTTCCTGCGTCCTCGTCCCGATCACCACCATGCCGCCTGAAGGAGTAAATTTAATGGCATTGTGAACAAGATTCACCAGTACGCGAGCAATCTGCTTACTGTCCGCAGCTACCAGCGTCTCACCCTGCGCAATCTCAGTTCTAAGTGTTACACGATGTCGCTGCGCTAGAGGTAACATACGCGCCATAACCTCACGCACCAGTTGCTCCGCTCCCACCGGCTCAATCGCCATCGGTATCTGCCCGGATTCGATGCGCGAGAGTTCCAGCAATTCCGAGACGAGGCTGCTCAGATGCTGCACCTCGTTCTCAATTTTCTCCACAAATTCCTGCGCCCGCTCCGGGTCGGTATCTATTGCCTCTTCCAGAGTCTCCGCTAGCAGTCGCACAGAAGCCAGTGGCGTGCGCAATTCATGCGAGATATTAGCGATAAAGTCCCGGCGCACCCGTTCCAGCCGCCGCAATTCTGTCAAATCCTCGATGGAGATGGCAAAATAGGCATAAGGATATTTGCTCTCACCCTCTCCTGCCTGCGCCTGCCCCGTCTGCTGTGACCGCTCGTGCCCTTCCTTCGAGAAAGCTGGAAGCTGACGATGGGCCAGGGGTACCACTGAAACTTTCCACACCGGGCCACTACCTGCGCGTTCATACTCCCCTTCCCCTCGCCTTCCGCTCTCCACACATTGCCGCACCAGTTGCAAAAACACCTCGTCCGGCACCAGTTGCTCCAGCTTTCGCCCCGGCAAAGTTCGTCCCTCTTCCTGCCCCGCCTGCTCCGATCCCCTGAGCAGGTGACCGGCAAATCTGTTGGCAAAGCGCACCACCAGGTCGCGATCCACAATCAGCACCGGCCAGAAAGCCGCTTGCAGCAACTCCATAAAGAAATGCTGGTAATCAATTATCTGCTCATGCTCAACCATACCTGTTCTTCCTCTTCCCTTCCCCTGCTACTCCTACTCGCATTTCTCCATTTCAATCAAGCTCATACTAGCACAGAAGCAATTACGCTGCAAGCGGCATGTCATTGAAAAAAACGTCTACCCGTGTCATTCTTCGCTGCCACTCAGCACGAGATGCGAGAGGGTCTTTTTCTAGAATCACCCTCTTGGAGACTTACCGTGGCACCGATTCTCACAAATCCCTTGCGCGTGATACGCACCTTCTGTAAAATGAGAGTATCACTCACAAGGAAAATACAAGGGTTGATGCGGGAAAAGGTGGGGACTATCTTAGCAAAGATAAGAGAAAGGGGTTTCTATGAGCAATCAATCGGAAAATACTTCTGGCCAGCTCTCACTGACGGGCCTGACACTGCGCGTACAGGATTTAGAACGCTCGCTGGAGTTTTACAAGAAACTGCCCGGGGTGGAGGTTGTGGTGCATCGTCCAAACTATTTTGCGATGCTGCGCGTTGGTACGGGACGACTGGGGCTGCTCCAGCAGGGTTCCGTCCCCTTCCACCTGGAACTGGAAACTTCCATTGATCTGGAAACCCTCCATCATGAGTTGCAGCAGGCCGGGATAGAGCACATGAAGCTGCCAGCGCAAAAAAGCTGGGGCGAATATAACTTCACCGTGCAGGACCCGGATGGGCATGTCCTGGAATTCGAGTCGGTTCAGCAGGAAAGCGAGGAAGAAGCTGCACAGGCAACCGATGCCTCGAACACGCCTGCGAAAGCGAGCAAGGGAGCATTCACTGAGAAAGAAATCGCCTATCTCCAGAGCCGCCCTCTTGGCCGTTTAGCAACACTGAACAGGCAGGGAGAGTTGCACGTGGTACCGGTGCGCTTTATCTATAACGCTGAACTGGGAACTATCGATGTCGGTGGCGTGCGCGGCACTTTCGGCAGCAGCCGCAAATTCCACGATGTCGCGCAAACGGGCCGCGCCTCTCTCGTCGCCGATGATATCTTGCCACCCCACCACCTCATCGGTATCGAGATTCGCGGGCGAGCAGAAGCGCACCCTACAGGAGGCGAGCAACTCCAGCCCGGCGGCGACCCCGCCTTCATCCGCATCTGGCCTATCCACATTGTCTCCTGGGGCATCGAACAGGAGGACTACCATCCCTATAGTCGCAAGGTGGGCTAAACACGAGCAGTGAAAGCTGAAATTCCTCCAGAAAGTCATAGCAAAAAAAACACGAGAGCCTGCGCCTTCATATGAGGAAATGCTCCCAGGACATGTACAAAGTTGTGAATGAAAAGCAACTGAGTACCATAAAAATACCCGGGAGCCTCACTCCCGGGCGTGTTTCTGGCTCCTCGAGCAGGATTCGAACCTGCAACCCATCGGTTAACAGCCGATTGCTCTACCGTTGAGCTATCGAGGAACGGCATTCACGTTTTTGCGCTCTCTTCTTAAGAACACCTGTAGTATACACCCTGTCTTGCGATTCGTCAAGCGTTTTTGGGAGAATTTTGACGTGGTTTGAGAAGTTTTCTGGCAAAGAGCGGCATGTGATGATGCCTGCCTTCATACATATTGGACTACACCAGTCCTTGCCGGATTGCATATGCCACCGCTGCCGCTCTCCCCGGCACATCCAGCTTCACAAAGATGTTGCTCAGATGGCGGTTGACGGTGCGGGGGCTGATGACGAGGGCGTCTGCCACTTCGCGATCGGTATGGCCTTCGGCGACGAGGCGCAGTACCTCCAATTCGCGTTTCGTCAGACTGAGATCGAGGTGATAGCCAGAGGGCGTAAGCTCCTCGATAGCAAATCGGAACGCCTGCTTCTGATGTATCCTGTCTTGCGTTTGCCCCTTATCCTTACTCTCTTGCTCCTGTTCCTGCTGCTCTAGCTGACGCATGCCCTCCTGCAGTGTGTCCACAAGGGTAATGGCGCGCTGCATCTCGTAGCTCTGGAAGATTTCTCGCGCGCGCTGGCAGAGCTGCTGGATGCGCTGGCGTTCCTGTTGAACCGGCGCTCGTTCCGACCTGCTGCCACTATGCAGGAGGGTGCAGCGCGCCCGCTCGTAGAGAATCATGGCCTCTTCCGGGGCGTTCCGGGCGCGCTGGCAGAGGGCCAGCCCCTCCTCGAAAGCCTGCTCTGCCATCTCCCATTGACCATTGTGGGCCGCCACGATACCCAGAATGCGATCAACTGAGACGCCATAGTACATGAAACCGTGCAAGGAGCGGACGCGCTCGATGCAGGTAGCGGCGCGGCTGTGATCTTCCAGGTGCAGGAAGCCCTCGGCCAGGAAGGGAATGTAGAAACTGCCAGCGAAGCCTGACGGCTCAACATGACTGACGGCGCGCTCAAGCTGCGCGCGTGCGGCAGCCCGACGGCCAGTGACGGCCAGGAAGTGGCCGTAGAGCGCCAGCGAACCGGGATACCATTCCGTGTTGGCGGCAGCGGTAATGCTGGCCTGGAAATGCTGTTCCGCCTCGCGCCAGTCACCACGGCGAAAATGCAGTTCCGCCCATGTTTGCAGGATGACCGGCAGCAAACGAGTATTGTTCAGCGCCACCGCCTCCTGCTGCGCGGCTTGCAGGTGATTTTCGGCAGCGGCCCAATCCCCTTGCGCCAGAGCGATGGTTCCCAGGTTCAGATAAAGCCAGCCCAGTGTAAAGCGCACACCGTAGCGACGTGCGCGTTTAATGCCCTGCTCTGTGTACCGACGCGCTTCCTCCATCTCACCCAGTGCCTGGTAGATGATTCCGAAGCCTTGCTCGCATAGTGTGGCGCGGTAAGGGTCGCCGATGCTGAGGTAGAGGCCATAGGACTGCTTTTGCAGGCGCAGTGCCTCGTGAATGTGCTCGCCCCAGCCCCGCAACCAGCCCACAAGATAGAGCGCGAAAGCCTGGCTGCCGCGATCCCCTATCTCAACAGCGAGGTGATGGGACTGCCACAGCGCCGCCTCCGCCTCTGTCGTCTGGTTGAGCAGGATGAAGAGTGTAGCCCGCGCCTGTAAGAACAGGATACGTTCGACGGCAGTGGCGGATGTTCGTACCAGCACATTGCTGTCTGCGAACGTGCGGCCTCTAGACCAGGATAGATTACTCATCGTCTCTCGCGGTTTATCATCCCGCTCGGAATCAAATTCAAGCGCGCTCTGCGTGGCTTGCAGGTGCGCCAGGGCCTGATCGTATTTCCCCTGCATGCGATAGACATCTGCGAGCAACCGGTTAGTATGCGCAAGTTGTAGCGAGGAAAGCGGGGAAGCAGCGGAAGGGTGAAAAGAAGCCGAAGGAGCCGCGCCTTGCAGAGCCTGTTGAAAAGCCTCCGCAGCTTCCTCCAGCTCGCCGAGCTTAAACCAGCTTTCACCGATGGCGGTGTGCAACTGCGCAAACGATGGTACGAACTCCTCGTCTGGGAGATGGATTCCAGCTTCAAGCAGGGACAGCACGCGCTGGAAGTGACCAATAACTTCGCGGTGCGCCTGCTGGCGCGCAGCTTCTTCACCCGCCAGTAAGCTCCAACGCAGTGCTGCTCCTTGCTCGCCACCCAGGACATAATGCCGCGCCAGTTCGGCGGCGTGTGCTGCTTTTCCTGATACGCTGTCGACCGCACCATCGCTATAAGTAGCTTCCAGCGCCTTTCCGATAGCTGCGTGCAATGTGCGCCTGCGCAATGGTGGCACTCCGGCGCTCAATACCTCCTGTACAATACCCTGGCGAAACATGTAGAGCGTTAGACCTGCTTCAGCGGGCAGAACGCTCTTTTCTGCAAATTCATCTTTGCCTTCGTCCCTGCCATACGTCGAAACAGGGCTGGGGGCGATCAACGCCGCCTGCCCCGCTTCATCGATGAGCGGCATCACCGCTTCCTCACTCTCTCCAGAGACTACGATGAGAGCGTTGAGAGGAAAAGTACGGCCAAAGAGGGAAGCGATACGCAGCAGATTCCTGCAAGCTTCGCTCAGGCTTTGCAACCGCTGCCCGACTGCCAGCGTGATGCTCTCCGGCAGTGCTTGCTCGTCCATGCTGTTGCCTCTGGCATACCATGTTCCCCTGTCCTGTACCAGTTGTCGCTTGAGTGTGAGCATGCGCACCAGTTCTTCGAGGAAAAAGGGGTTGCCGCCAGCACGAGCGAGCAGGGGTTCAACCAGGCCATCGGCCAGCGTACCGGGCAGCAAGTGATGCAAATGTTGTGTCGCGGCTTCTGTAGAGAGCGGGCCGAGCGGCAGAATCAGCAGCAGGCCTTGGCGCGCCAGCTCACCCAGCGCCCTGCTCGCTCCCTGCACAGCTTTCAGGGTCACTCCATTTGTATTCTCGTCTGTGCCTGCCTCACCGTCGACTTGTTGTCCGCGTCCCTGCGGTGGGCGCGTTGCTCCAACCAGCGCGACACGGCTTCTGTGCAGGCGTACCGTGAGGTACAGCATCAACTCCAGGCTCGCGCCGTCGGCCCACTGCAGGTTATCAATATAAAGCAGGACAGGTTGTTCCTGCGCCACGTTTTCGAGTAATGTCGCCACAGCATCCATCAAGCGAAACTTTTCCTGATCGGGCGCAAGAATCTCAGCCGGGATTGTCACGCGCAGAGAGCCGGGCAGCTCGGGGAACAGTGAAGCCAGCGCCGCCACCAGGGGAGTGCCGCTCAGTGGAATGATCGGAGCAGCGGTCTCTATATTGCCACTCTCGTTGCTCTGCCCGTTCGCCTCGCCCTGCGCCCGCTCACCGAGGCCGAGATAGCTGCGCAGGCGAGCGCGAGGAGTCCCACGCAGAAGAGGACGCAGCGCCTCGATGAAGGGAAAATAGGGGAAGCGATTTCCCGGCTCGTAGGCGCGTCCTTCCAGAACGCGAAAGCCGCCCTCGCGGGCTGCCGCGCACATCTCAGCCAGCAGGCGCGTTTTACCGCTACCCACCTCACCACTGATCGTCAGAGCACGCGCTCCTACCGGCAGATCGGAAGCGACGGCGACCAGTATACTGCGCAGGAGCGCTATTTCCGCCTCGCGTCCCACCAGGGGCAACGCGCCGTGTTGAGGCTCTAATCCCGTAAGCGGATCGGCAAATGGTGCCTGCATGCAATTTCTGCCCTATCCATGTGTATTTGAACTCTTTACATAGATATTACGCTGGCTGCGCCGTTTTATCGCAGGTGCGATATCGTGGTAGACGAAAAGCAGGTAGTAGACTATGAGAAAAGGCGCATCAAACAGGAAATAGAGCCAGAAGACGGGATTCGCGTGCAGCCAGAGCAGGTGATAGAGCAGGGCCAGCGCGACGAGCGTCCCATAGACGATGGCAACAAGCGCCAGTGCCCGCACACTCGCCCACTCACGCTGGAAGACGAGAAAAAATGCCCCGGCGCTGTTACCCAGGATGATTGCTCCAATGAAACGGTCGAGCACGGGAGAAATTGTGGTAGGCCATATCGGGGTAAGAAGCTGGAGTTCTGGTAGAAAGAAAAATGCCAGCCCCACAACAAGATTGAATAAACCGACCAGGAAGGCCAGAAAGCGTTCGGGTACGCTAAACGTCTGGTGTTTCATGCCACATTGTCTCCTTTCTCATCCTGGTTGCCGTTGCCTCGATTATACACCAGAATAGTCATCGTTTATACCGTAATATTCTCTACTTTCAAAATATGGGTAATCTTGCGCATAAAAACAGCCCGGTTTGCCGATAAACTTCTTTCAAGAGCTTTGACGAGAGCTCGCGCTGCCTGTAAGGGCAATCGATACGGTACAGGTGCAGCGTAGCGGGCAGCGTAAAAGTAAAGATATATACACAGGAAAGGAAAGAAGACTTATGACATCGTTTTCGACTCGCCGGTGGAAAGTCCTCTCGCTCGGAGTACTCGCTCTGGTTGCGCTGGCTTTGATGAGCGCCTTCGGCCCAGCCGCCTTCGCAAACCCTCTGCGTACCGCTCGCCAACAGGCTACTGTAGCGCATGCAAACGCGGCCAGCAGCACCTTTACCTTTAGCATGGTGCCCTCATCGTCCAACATCTCGGCCTGCCTGCCCCATGCTACCGCTTCGGTGACAGTCACCACCGGTTCGCTGAATGACACGATGAAGGTGAGTGTATCCGGTCTGGCTCCCAGCACGGGCTATGACCTCTTCGTCATCCAGACTCCTGCTGCCCCCTTTGGCGTTTCCTGGTACCAGAGCGACGTTCAGACTAATTCAAGTGGTTCCGGCAGCGCGACGGTGAAGGGCATTTTCAATGTAGAAACCTTCTCGGTCTCACCCGGTGGCACTACCACCTTCTCCCCCACGCACCAGTACCACCTCGGTCTCTGGTTCAACAACCCGAAGGTTCCGTTCAAACGCGGCTGCGAACCAGGCGCGACCAGCCCTATCGTCACCCCCTTCAACGGCGAGCAAAACGCGGGCATCCAGGTGCTCAACACCAGCAACTTCCCGGCCAACGCTGGCCCACTGTCACAGATTCCTGCGTAGTACCAGACAGCGGTAGACGTAGTGATGAGGTGAGAGCAATAAGGGTAGGCCGCAACCTACCCTTATTGCTCTCACCTCATCACTGCACCTTGCGCTTCTCTTCTCAGATATGCTAACACTATTAATGGCAACCTGTAGATGAATAATAATCTAGCAGAAGAGGAGCAAACGAGCGTGGATTTTGATCTCAATGAGGAGCAATCAGAGATTCGCGACATGGTACGTCGCTTCACGAAGCAGGAGATTACGCCGCACGCGGAGGCGTGGGACGAGCAGCATCATTTTCCGCGCGAGGTGTTTGAGCAGATGGGCGAGCTTGGCCTGATGGGCATGACGACACCCGAAGAGTATGGAGGTAGCGCGCTCAGCCGCCTCACAGGCGCGCTGGTCTACGAGGAACTGGCGCAGGGCGATATGGCGACTGCTGTGGGCCTCTCCGTCCATAACATGGTCACCGGCTCCCTGGCGCGCTTTGGCAACGAGCAACAGCGCGCGCGCTGGGTGAGTAAACTGGCGGCAGGCAAATGGCTGGCCGCGTTCTCGCTGAGCGAGGCCCAAGCTGGCTCGGATGCGGCCAGCTTGCAGTGCCGGGCCGAACGGAGGGACGATACCTATGTCATCAACGGCACCAAGATGTGGGTAACGAACGGCGGCGAGGCCGATATCTACCTGTTGACGGCGCGCACGCAGCAGGGTACCGGCTCGGCAGGCATCAGCAGCTTCGTGGTCGAGAAGGAGACACCCGGCTTCTCGTTTGGCAAGACGGAGCGCAAGATGGGGTTGCATTCTTCGCCCACGCGAGAACTGATCTTCGACAATTGCGTTATTCCCGCCGCCAACCGCATCGGCGAGGAGGGCCAGGGCTTCAAAATCGCCCTCTCATCGCTGGACAGCGGGCGCGTGAATATCGGCGCGGTCGCAGTGGGCGTGGCGCAGGCGGCCTTTGAGACTGCCCGCGATTATGCCCGCGAGCGCCAGCAGTTCGGTCATCCCATCAGCACCTTCCAGGCCATCCAGTTTATGCTGGCCGATATGGCAATGAAGATCGAGGCTTCGCGCCTGCTCGTCTATGAGGCGGCCAGCAAGCTCGATAAGGGCCAGAGTGCCGGAATGAATGCCGCGATGGCAAAATGCTTTGCCACCGACACGGCTATGGAGGTCACCACGAACGCTGTTCAGGTGCTCGGAGGCGCGGGCTACGTGCGCGACTACCCGGTGGAACGCTACATGCGCGATGTCAAAGTGGCCCAGATCTTTGAAGGGACCAACCAGATTCAACGCATCGTCATCGCTCGCTCCCTGCTCGGCAACCTGAAATAGTGACCCCATTTTCTCAGGTCGTTTGACACATTGGGTCAAATGTACTACTATACAAACACGGGCATACGCTGTTTATTGATGAGAAATGAGCAGGGAAAGAACGTGTTTTGTGATTCATGTGGAGCGGCCAATCGACCTCAGGCCACCTTTTGCTCGTCCTGCGGGCGGCGCTTGCAGGCGTTCTCGATCAGCCGCACGCTCACGGGCCTGCTGGTGCGCCACCATATGCTCAACCGGCGCTATCGTGTCGTGGCTCAGGTGGGCAAGGGCGGTTTCGGGGCCGTCTACCAGGCGGAGGATACGTATTTCGGCAATCGACCCGTGGCTGTCAAGGAGATGAGTCAGAGCAGCCTCAGCCCGCAGGAGCTGGCCGAGGCCACGCGGGCCTTTAAGCAGGAGGCCCTGCTGCTGGCGGGCCTGAAACACCCCAACCTGCCCAGCATCTACGACCAGTTCTACGATGGCGGGCGCTGGTATCTCGTCATGGATTTCATCGATGGCGAGACGCTGGAAACGCTGCTGGAACAGGCAAAAGACGGGAAGCTGCCACCGGAGCAGGCGCTGCACATCGCCATTCAAGCCTGTTCCGTGCTGGACTACCTGCACACACGCCAGCCGCCCATCATCTTCCGCGACCTCAAGCCCGCCAACATTATGCTGACCGCCAACGGGCATATCTACCTGATCGACTTCGGTATCGCCCGCCACTTCAAGCCCGGTCAGACGAAGGATACCGCCGCGCTCGGCTCCTCCGGCTATGCCGCGCCCGAACAGTATGGCAAAGCGCAGACCACGCCGCGTGCCGACCTCTACGGCCTGGGGGCCACCCTGCACCAGATGCTCACGGGAGACGACCCTTCGCTTTCGCCTTTCCACTTCGCGCCCCTGCGCCAGCGCCGCCTCACTCTGCCCGCTCCCGCGCTCTCCCGGCTCGAAACGCTCATCATGCAGATGGTGGAAATGGATGCCAGCAAGCGACCGGCCAGCGCCGCCAGCGTGCGGCAGGCGCTGCAAGAGATCGCTCTCCAGCTCAAGCAGGGAGCACTCGTCGGCAGCACAAGTGCGCTAGCAACCGGCAGTGGTACAGGAAGCGCCATTCCACCAGGTTACAGGAAAGCGGCCTCAACACGGCGTTCCGTGGCTCCGCAGCCGCAGCCGAACACGCTCTTTATCTGTAACGGTCACAGCAGCCGCGTCACTGCCATCGCGTGGTCGCCGGACGGAAGGCGTGTAGCATCCGCCAGTTTCGATAAGACGGTGCGCGTCTGGGATGCCGCAAGCGGGAAAGAGATCTTCACCTACAAGGGCCACGCGGCGCATGTCAACGCCCTGGCGTGGTCGCCCGACGGCAGCAAAATCGCCTCCGCCAGCGATGACTATAGCGTGCAGGTCTGGAATGTCACAAGCGGCACCCTGCTGTTTACCTATCGCAGCCACGTGGCCCACGTGACTGCCGTGGCATGGTCGCCCGATGGACAGCATCTCGCTTCGGGCAGCGCTGACAGGACGGTACAGGTCTGGAATACCCATTCCGGGCGCGCTCTCACTACGTTTGATACTCACACGGATAGAGTCAACACGCTGGCGTGGTCGCCCGACGGCAGGCGCATCGCCTCCGGCGCTACCGATAAGAAGGTACAGGTCTGGGAGCCGTGGAAAGAGCATAAGACCAGTTTCCTCTCTTATCTGCTCTCCTCCTCGCGCGGGCAGTTTACCTATACCGGCCACGGCGCCCGCGTCGGCAACATCTCCTGGTCGCCGGATGGCAGGCGTATCGCCTCGGTCAGTAACGACAAGACAGTGCAGGTCTGGGACTCCTTGACGGGCAAACGCAGCTTCATCTACCGCAATCGCAACGCCGCCATCAATTGCGTCTCCTGGTCACCCGACAGCAGGCGCATCGTCTTTGGCAGCAACGATAAAACGCTGCAGGTCTGGGATGTCATCTCTCGCAGCCCCATCACGACCTACCAGGGCCATACCGGGTACATAATCGCCGCCGCGTGGTCCCCCGCTTCACCCGATGGCACGCGCATAGCATCGGGCGGCGTCGATCATACCGTGCAAATCTGGCGCGTAAAATAAACAGGTCTTGTGACATTCATTTCTAGCCGGGGCGTACTGTATAATAAGAGAGATATGTTGTATTTCGATTTCTAAGGAAAAGAGATGAGTACACCCCTCCTCTTTTGCGCAAATTGTGGAGCCGCGAATCAGCCGCGAGCTGTGACCTGCTTTGCGTGTGGGCAGATGTTGTCTGCTCCGCCCACAGCCGACACGACCAGTTCAGCAGACGGCGAACGCATAGTGAAGGAGCGCTATCGCGTCGTGCGGCAGGTGGGAACCGGCGGCTTCGGAGCCGTCTACCTCGCCCAGGACACACAGACTGCCAACCGCAGGGTAGCGCTCAAAGAAATCCGCCTGCTCGGCCTGTCGCCGCAGGAGATGATCGAGGCCACCGATGCCTTCAACCGCGAGGTCTCGCTGCTGCCCGGCCTGCGCCATCCCCATCTGCCCCGCGTCTACGACCACTTCACCGACCCCGAACACTGGTATCTCCTCATGCAATTCATCGAAGGCCAGACGCTGGAAAGCTACGTGCAGACGGTGCCGCCAGCACGACTGCCGGTAGAGGTGGTGCTGGATATGGGCATCCAACTGGCCGATGTGCTCGACTACCTGCACACGCGCCAGCCACCTATTATTTTCCGTGACCTCAAGCCCGCCAACATCATGCGCACGCACAGCGGGCATCTCTACCTCATCGATTTCGGCATCGCCCGTCTCTTCAAGCCCGGCCAACTCAAGGATACCATTGCCTTTGGCTCGCCGGGCTATGCCGCCCCCGAACAGTATGGGAAAGCGCAGACCACCCCGCGTTCCGATCTCTACAGCCTGGGTGCTACTCTGCATTTCCTGCTGACCGGCGATGACCCTGCCAACAGTCCTTTTGCCTTTGCCCCTCTCTCCCTCTCTAGCCAACCAGCCGTCGTTTCTTTGCAACACCTCCTTGCCCAATTGGTTGAGCTGGATGTCAGCAAGCGCCCCGCCAGCGCCCGGGAAGTCAAACGCCAGTTGCAGGAGATCGCCACCCAATTGCTTCAGGAGCGCCTGCGGGTGCTCTATCCCAGCGCCAGGCCCTCTCAAAGCAGCTTCATCCAGCCTTATGTGCCTCCCTCCGCAAGTGGCAATGCTGGCGGGCAGGGGGGACAGCAGGCTCAGATGCAAATGGGCATGTATGCGTCCAACGCCTCTCAGAAGCGAGGGCAGACGCGCAGACGCTTTGTGCGTATGGGGGCCGGGGCCTTGCTGACAATTGCTGTCACTGGAGGTCTGATGCAACTGCTGGGAGGGTTGGAACAGCATCCTGAACCTGAAATCATCAGCGCTCCTGCACCCTCACCCACCTTCGGCTACGGCCCTATCGGCTATACGTACTTTACGTATCATGATCCTATCGGGGCTGTCACCTCCGTGACGTGGTCGCCTGATGGCAATTATATCGCCATGAGTGACGATAGCCAGATAGCGCGAGTATTTCGCACAGAGAGCGGGGTGCCAGTCGCGAATAGTGATACAGGCAGTGGTGCTCTTCTAGCTATGGCATGGTCGCCTGATGGCAACTACATTGCCACGGCAGGCGTAGCGGTGCAGATATGGAAAGCACCTGACTTCTCCTCAAGTTTGCATATGGTATATGTGAGCGACGGAGAGGTCAATGCCATAACATGGTCGTCAGATAGCAAATATATTGCTTCAGCTAACAACGATGGAACGGTTCAGGTCTGGGATGCCTTGACCGGTACGCTGCTTCACACCTATCGCGGCCACCATGCAGCGGTCAACACAGTAGCATGGTCACCTGATGGCAGCTCCATCGCTTCAGGCGACGCAAAGGGCGAAGTGCATATCTGGAAACCTTTGCAGGTGAGCGATACCCTTATAATATACAAAAAACACACCGGTGAGGTTCATACTGTAACGTGGTCGCCATGGAACTACGGCTATTATGTTGCTTCCGGCAGCGCTGACAGGACGGTGCGCGTCTGGAAGGCGCTGACCGGTGAGACGATCACCGTTTATAAAGGCCACAGCGGGGCGGTACTGACAGCAGCCTGGTCTCCTACGGATATGCGTATCGCCTCAGCAGGCGCGGACATGAGCGTGCGTATCTGGAATGCGCCAGAGGGCAGCGATTTCTTTGTCTATAGTCGAGATGGCCAGGCAGTGATATCTCTCGCCTGGTCGCCCGATGGGAAGTGTATCGTCTCCGGCACCCATGGCGGTACGATGCAGGTCTGGCAGGCGACATAAGTTCTATGGAAGACAACAGTTATAGGCCAGGAAAATGCAGGCGCTCCCCTTTGAAATGGCCCGCATCTCTCTACTGGATCGCCGAAACAAACCTTTTCCGCAGCCTGAGCAGGAAGTCGTTAAGTACGCGGATAATGTGGCAAATGCGAGCTGGCTGCATGCGCATGCAGCCAGCTCGCAGACCTGTTTAAAGAAAAGCAAGCAATAAAGCCCCTAGATGACCGGCAATGTCTGCCCATCCGTCATGACCTGCGGTCCAGCATGGAGCGGAGGATTGCCGCCATCGAAGGGGGTACCGGGGATAGATGGATTGTTGAGCACCTGGCGGGCGCTTTTCACGCCGTCGAACCACATGCCAACGTGCTCTAGCTGGATGCCGGAGGCCGTGCCGGATTGATCTGCCGAGGTGGTGGGGCCGCGATTGTCCGCGGCGAAAGCCACGAAGGCGATCAGGTGGAAGGTGGATTCGCCGGTGCCGTCACCGCGCGTAATCACGTCGCCGACATACTCTGCATGACCGAAAGGTTTGGCGGAAAGCTCGGTGAAGAAGACGGTGTACTTGACGTTGGGAGGCATATGTTGCACCGTCACGATCACCGTGTCGAAAACGCTGATCTCCGGATTGCCCTGCATGACCGTCACGGTCGCGGTTGCATTGGGGAAGAGCGATTTGATGCTGCTGGCCGGGACAAGAGGGAACTGCACGATCAGCGTAGGCGCAACCGAAGCCAGCACTTTGACTGTAGGCGCGACCTGCTCCGAACTGAAGGTTGGTGTGCGCAACGTCGGCTTTGTTGTTGGGAAGCTGAGCTGGCTTCCGCCCGTTGCAGCGGTTCCATTATTGCTGGCATTACTCGTCGCGTTGCTCGTACCGCCACTATCGCAGGCGCTGACCAGCCAGCCCAGCAGCAGGATAACGAGCAGAGTGAGGACGATATGAGGATGGCCCATGTCAGCTCGCTTCGTAGGGTAATGGAGTCCTGTACTCTTCATGTTGATACCTCCTAAAACACCGGTGCCGTTTGCCCGTCGGTCATGGCCTGCGGTCCCGCGTGTAGAGGGGGATTGCCGCCATCGAAGATGGTGCCGGTGAGCGTATTGTTGTTGAGCACCCTCTGCGCATCTTGCAGCGAGGAGAACCACATGCCCAGATGCTCAAGGTTGATGCCCGAAGTCAGACCTTCCTGGTTATCCTGTGAGGTGCCGGGATTGCGCGCGTCCATCGCGAAGGCCACCAGGGTGATAGCCTCGAATACCGTCTCGCCGCTGCCATCGCCGCGAGTAGTGAGGTCGGCCATATATTCGACATTGCCAAAAGGCCTGTTTGCCAGTTCGATCAGGAAGATGGTGAAGGTGATATTGGGTGGCATGTGCTGCACATCCACGGTTACCGTGTCAAAGACGCTGTTATCGCGGTTGCCGCGTACTATCGTTACCAGACCTGTCGCGTTGGGAAAGGCCGCTTTGATGCCGCTTGGCACCAACGGGAACTGGATGATGGTCGTAGGCGGCAGCGAACTCAGGACGTGGACAGTCGGTGCCAGCCTGCCATCGCGCACCATCCTTTGCAATTGCGCGGCTTCAGGATTAAGCGGTGCGACAGTTGTGCCACTGCTGTGATGGATAGAGAAACCGGCTGCTGGTGCCGGGTGGACTGCTGCGGCGCTTGCCGACAGGCTGGCGAGGAACAACAGCGCCAGCAGCAAAGAGCCGCTCAGCACGACGCGGCGCAGCGTATGCACGAATGACATGTGAAAACCCCCTTTGACCTGGTACAGATGTAGCTAGAACACCGGTGCCGTTTGCCCATCGGTCAATGCCTGTGGCCCCGCGTGTAGAGGGGGATTGCCGCCGTCAAACGGTGTGCCTTTGAGTGTGTTATCGTTGAGCGCCTTTTGCGCATCTTGCAGCGAGGAGAACCACATGCCCAGGTGCTCCAACTGGATGCCGGAGGCCAACCCGCTCTGATCGGTCGAGGTGCCAGGATTGTCAGAGTTCATGGCAAAGGCAACCAGCGTGATGGTCTGGAATGTTACATCGCCGGAGCCATCATCACGCGTGTGCAGATCGGATACATACTCCGCGTTGCCAAAGGGCTTTGTGGCGTGCTCAATAAAGAAGATGGTGAACGTGGTATCGGGTGGCATGTTGGCAACGTCCACCGTCACCGTATCGAAAAGACTCACTTCAGGGTTGCCCTCGACAACCGTCACAACGCCAGTGGCTTTGGGGAAGGCCTGCTTAACGCCACTGGGAAAGAGAGGAAACTGGATGATGGTCGTGGGTGGTTGTGAATCCAGCACCTGCACTGTCGAAGCCAACTGGTGCGAAGCAATCAATTGCTGCAAGGTGTGCGTCTGAAAATCCTGATTACGAAGTTGTCGTCCCATGGTGGGACTGGTTTCCGTGGCTCCCGTCACTACCGGGCGCACAAAGGCAGCGGTGGCGGTCAGTATTGCCACCAGCAACACGCTCGCGTAGATGACACGGCGCATTCTGCCATGTGGAATGAGTATGCGCATCGATGCTACTCCCTTCACCTGTCATAAAGCAGGGTACATTGAATTGACCTCAACGCAGGAGCGCCTACTGGTGCCGATTGGCGCTCCTGCGTTTGCCTTGTTGCAAGCATAGCCATTTCCCCCCATCCGTATATGCGCAAAATTACCCATTTTTGTTCATCTAATGCCATCTCTACCTCGTCCCCAAACCGACCACCCCGTCCCCAGACCTGCCCTTGTAGCAGGCCTGGGGACGGGGTGGTCGACGGTGGTAGAAGTGGTAGGAAAAGAGTCATGTTTTCAACTTCCTCAACAAGACAGAGTGATATACTTCGATGAAGGAAGTAAGGACTATTGCCTATGTGGAGGGAGAAACATGTCTGCTGTCGCGCCCGGCCCCGGTTCTGAGCGCGTCCCGACCTATGTGATCGTCGGCAATGGGATTGCTGGAGTGACTGCCGCTGAAATCTTGCGGGCAGAGGACGCGGTGGCTCATATTACGGTAATTGCCGATGATCCATTTCCTGTATATTACCGGCCCGCGTTGAAGGATTACCTGGCCGGGCGCGTGCGCGAGGACCGGTTGTGGGCGCGTCCCTCCAGCTTTTACCAGGATGCTCGCGTGCGTTTCCTACCAGAGCGCGTGGTAGGTATCCGGACAGAGCAGCACGTGCTTCAGCTTCAGAGCGGGCGGCACATTGGTTATGGCAAGCTGCTGCTGGCGAACGGGGCGCGGGCAAGCTGCCTGAACTGTCCGGGAGTGCAGCTCACGGGCGTGACAACGCTGCGCACGGTCGCCGATTACCAGGCGGTGCTGAGGCGTTTGAGCGTGGTACGGCGCGTGGTGGTGAGCGGAAGCGGGACGCTGGCGCTGGAAAGCATTGAAACGCTGCGCCACCGGGGCTACGAGGTGACGCACCTGCTGCGCCGCCGCACCCTCTGGTCGGAGATACTCGACCCCGTTGCTTCCGACCTCGTGTTGCAGCAGGAGCGGCGCGACGGTGTGGATGTGCGTCTGGAGGAGGAGATTGTCGAAATCACGGGCAAAGATGGGCAGGTTTGCGGCGTCGTGACCAGCCGGGGCGAGCCTATCCCTTGCGAGATGGTACTGATCGCCATCGGTATTGACCCGTTGATTGATTTTATCCGGCAGAGCGGCATCGCCTGCGCGCGCGGCGTGCAGGTGGACGAAGCGATGCGTACCAGCGCGCCGGATGTGTATGCCGCCGGAGACGTGCTGGAGGTGCGCGATCCGGCAAGCGGTCGCGCGCGCGTGCTGGGCCAGTGGTACCCGGCCATCCAGCAGGCCCGCGCCGCCGCCTACAGCATGCTCGGCCTGCTGGACAGTGAACAGCACTTTTCACCCGCCCATTTTTATAACGCTACCTTCCTGTACGGCCTCGACTTCGCCTCTGTCGGAGTGACACAGATGCCAAAAGACGGCGCGCTGGCTGGCTTTCAGGAGATTGTGGCGGAGCCGCAGCCGCGCAGCTATCGCAAGGTGATTCTCAAAAACGGTGTGGCAGTGGGCTACCTCGCGCTGGGCAACCGTAAAGACGCGCTGGCCTTCAAGCGCGCCATCGATCACGGCGTCAACCTCGCGCCCGTCGCCGGGCAGCTTTTCGACGATGATTTTCAACTGAGTGCCTGGCTTGACCGGCAGCATGTGCCGCCACCTCTGCTCAATGTGCGCCGGGCCGGTGATGCCGCTGTCAGGCAGGCCGCGTACAAACAGGGAGAGACACAATTTATTCGTCCTGAGACAATCGGGCTGAAGGCGGTTGCCGTCACACAGCGCAAACTGCGCACCGAAGCCGTACTGGTGCCGGTGAGCAGCACGCAAAGCGGCGCGGGGCTGGCAACGCTGCCAGAAAAGCGGCTCAGCCAGACTCGCGTCATCACCATCGGACGGCAGCCGGGCGTCGCGCTCTACATTGACCACGCCTCCGTTTCGCGCCGCCATGCCGAGATCAGCTACGCCAACGGCCAGTACATCCTGCGCGACCTCGGCAGCACCAACGGTACCTATGTGAACGACGCACGCCTCGAAGCGGAAAGAACTGTTGCGCTTGCGCAAAACGACCTGGTGCGCTTTGGGAAACTGATCGAGTTCATCTTCAAGGTGCGCACCACCAGCGCCAGTATTTCCAATCCCATCTCGCAGCCAGGCATTGCAACAGCGGAGGAGATGGAGACAGGTGCGATGCCTGCACTCTCTGCGCATCTATCCGCGCAGCCCGCTCCTATACTGGGGCAGCCTGTTCTTCAGAAGGACGGTTCGCTTCTGCTCCCTGGCGCGGTCACTCCACTGGCACCCGCCGCCGTTGCCGCGCTCTACGGCTCGCCCGCGCTGGTCATCGTGGCGCAGGGCAGGCCGCAAGTGTATCCCTTGCGGGAAAAACAGCACCTGGTGTTGGGGCGCGAGCGCAGTTGCGATATCGTGCTGGCAGACATCACCATCTCACGAACGCACGCGGAAATCTTCTCCGGCCCCGACGGCTTTTACGTCCACGACCTGCAGAGCAGCAACGGCGTGGTGGTCAACTCCGCGCGTATCGACGAACCCTACCGCCTCTCGCACGGAGATCGCGTCAGCTTCGGCAGCATTCAAGGCTACTTCATCGATCTCCAGTCAGGGACCGAGATTCCTGAGGAAACAAGGGAGGCAAGGCAGGGGAAATTGCCACTTCCTGCCGAAACTATTCCGGTAGAGTCCCTGCTGGCCTGTCCCCACTGCGGCACGCTCAATACGCGCTCGGCCCGCTTCTGCGCAGGCTGCGCGCGGAAGTTAAAACTGTAGGGTCGGAGCGTTGTCGGAGTAGAGAGAAAAGTTCAGTTGTAAAGGTAAGTAGGTGTCGCACACATGCAAATTCCTGTGAAAGCGCCCCTGGTAGTGGGCATTGAGCACCGTCCCGATGTGAAGCCGTTGACCGAGGAGGAGATACGGTTCGAGATCGATATGTGTATCGGCTGCGATCGCTGCATGCATGCCTGTCCTGTGCCGCTCTCTACCTCGATCACCATAGCGGATCTGAACCGCGCCACCGTCTCAGACGAGATTTCACAGCCCGTGGCGCTCTTCACCGAAGAGTGTGTGATGTGCGGCTCCTGCGTCCCTGTCTGCCCGGTCGATAATCATCGCGACCTGCTCATGCTTTCGCTGAAGCAGCGCCTGGGCATCTCCTGGAACGGGCAGGTTGATCTGAACCGCATTCTCGGCTATCTGCCGCAAGGCTGGAACATCCCGCTGCTGCTCAGCCGTCTGCGCGAGCAACCGATGTTTCGCGAGCAGCAACTCGTGCCGGATAACTACCTGCTGCACCTCGTCGCCAACTCGAAGTTGCACACCCTTGTTCCCGGCACAACCATTATGCGCGAGGGCGAATTCGGGCGCGAACTCTACATCATCCTCGAAGGTCGCGTCGAACTTTCCTCGACCGGATTTGCTGGCCGCGACCTGCCCGTAGCCGTCGCGCAGCGTGGGGAGTATACAGGCGAGCATGGCATGCTGACAGGCCAGCAGCGGCACGAGACGGCGCGCACACAGACAAACGCCGTCGTGCTGGAGGTGCCGGAGCAGGTGATGCAGCGCCTGATGGAGATCATACCTTCTCTACGCACATTCTTCTCCATGCTGGACGACACGCGCTCCATCGAGTCAATTCTCAAACGGATGGCCCTGTTCTCCGGCGTGGCCGATGCCGCTATCCGCGCCATTGCCGCTCAGGTGCAGGTGCGCCACTATAGCCGTGACGAGCGCCTCTTCAGCGAAGATGGACGAGGGCAGCCAATGCGCGAGACACTGCACATTATCTTAGAAGGCTTCGTGAAAGTGGCGCGCCGCACTCTGGCTGGCACAGGACATAATCGCGGCGATGAACGCATCATTGCCTACCGCCAGCACGGCGATTACTTCGCGGGCGGCCTGGATATGCTCGGCGACCGGCGTGCTGTTACCGTCACGGCCATCACCCGCACCCGCGTGGCGGAAATTCCGCGCCAGGCGCTCGTCGCCTTCTTCGCCCACTACCCGGAAGTGGGCCTGCGCTTCCAGGAACGCCTGCGTGAGTACCACGAAAGCGCCCTTGTCACGGGTACGCCGGGCCTGCCGGTCGAAAACGAGGAGATGCCGGCCGGGCTGCATAGTCTGCATGCCCTCGTCGGCGACGGCGTGGTGGAAGGTACCGAGGTGCTGGTGATCGACCTTGACAAGTGTATCCATTGCAATGAGTGTGAAGAAGCCTGCGCCCGCCGCCACGGACACTCACGTATGAATCGCAAGGGCATGGTCGTGGGCAACATCAGCATCGCCACCGCCTGCCGCCAGTGCCAGGATCCCGTCTGCATGCTCTGTAGTCGCGCCGGTATCGCCCGCATGCCGGGCGGGGAGGTCTACATCACGGAAAGCTGCATCGGCTGCGGCATCTGTGCCGAACGCTGCCCCTACGATAACATCTCCATCGTCCCACTCGATGATGGTTCGGTTCGCGGCGAGGAGGAGCAAGAGGATGTCCTTTTCCAGAGAATCACGCGCTTTTTCCGTGAGGGATCAGGCAAGGAACGCGGGCGTAGAGTATTGCCGGTAACTCCCGCCTCAGCCATGCGCCCGCATGACCCTCATACACCGCACGACGGCCTTGCCGAGATGCGTAAGAAGATCGCCATCAAATGCGACCTCTGCGCGGGCTATGATAATCAAGCCTGCGTCCAGGCCTGTCCCATGGGAGCAGCTATGCGCGTCCAACCCACCACCTTCTTCGGCTCAACCGAGGAAATATTGCAACGCAGAACTATGTAGGGAGTTACAATGTCTCTCACAACAAAACAGGCTCAATCTCGCATACCGACCAGGCAACAACCCACCCCCCGACTCTGGAAAGTGCCAGCCTCGAAGGCGTGGTGGTTGTGGCTGGCGGTCAGCTTGCTGCTCTATGGGAGTATCTTCGTGGTCTATGAGCAGGCCATCAGGACGCAGCAGTATCCAGGGCCGTTTTATGATCCCCTGCGTTTCTTCGGTATCATCGCTTTTGTGCTGGTGCTTTTCACCGCCGCCTACTCGCTGCGCCGCCGTTTTATGCGCGGGCTGCCCGGCAAGGCGCAGAACTGGCTCTGGATGCACACCTGGCTCGGCATTGTCGCCATCCTGATCGCTCTGCTGCACTCCAATTACATCCATATCCTCAACAACTTCTGCCAGAACCTCGGTTGCTTCAGTGAAGAAGGCTTTGGCTTCAGCGCCCTGGTCTCCCTCTTCGCGCTGGTCATCAGTGGTGTCATTGGTCGCCTGCTCGATATGTGGCAGGCGCGCGCCATCGCCCAGGACGCCAGCCGCAACGGGACAGGCATCATGCAGGCGCTGGAGGAGCGCATCCTGGAACTGGAATACACCGTGGAACGGCTCTGCGCGGGCAAATCCGAGCCATTCAAAAACTACTGCGTGCAGGCGCTCGACCACCCCCACGTGCTCTCCGGCTCCATGCCCCGGCTCTACCCGCAGGAACAGGCCGATTTTCGCCGCGCCCACGACACCCTCTCTCAGCGCGCCCAACTCGTCCACTCTCTGCGCCGCCAGCAGCGCGCCCGCTTCATCATCCGCACCTGGCGCAAGCTCCACATCTGCATCGCCACCATCGCCCTGCTCATCATCACCGCTCACAGTCTGATTGAACTGCTCACCTACGTGTTCAACGTTCCTATCTTCCAGCGTTTCGCGTGAATTATTCTCCTCTCGCAACTGTGATACCATTTCGCGCGGCCCACATCGTGATCTCCTGGTGCAGGATGGCGGTTGCCATGAGGTCGGGGAAGAGGTCGGGAGTGCAGGCGAAGGTGGGAATGCCGAGGCTGGCCTGGAACGCGAATCCGGCGCCAATGCCATAACCTGGTCGTCGTCAACAAGATCCCCATCGCTTCTTTCCCCCGTTTCAGGTATCTGGTTGCTCTGTAAGGACATTCTTTCCAATTATATCCGAAACGGAAAGTCCATGAGGTTTATTACGCTGCAAGAGGCAAAGCGACGTAGAAGGTTGAACCGCGTTCCTTCTGGCTTTCCACCCAGATGCGGCCATTGTGGCGAGTGATAATCTCGTGAGAAAGGTAAAGACCGATGCCGAGGCCGGAGAAGGGCCTTTCCTGCGGGTAGCTCACCTGGTAGAAGCGCTCGAAGATTTTCTCAAGGTCGCTCTCCGCGATGCCAATGCCGAAGTCCTGCACGCTGGCGATCACCTCCCGCTCCAGTTCGTCCACACTCACGCGGACGACGACGCTGTCAGCGTGGGGAGAGTATTTAATGGCGTTCATCAGCAGATTGGTGAAGGTATGCCCCAGGCGCTCGAAGTCGCCGGAGACGAGAGCAGGGGTCCCTGTCACATCTTCGATAGAGATCCGGTGCGTAGTCGTTGTTGCCTGGATCTGCTCCACGGCGCTCTCTATCACCTCGCGCAGGTCAAACGTTTCGACGCGGTATTTGAGCCGACCTACCTGTATCCTCGATATTTCGAGCAGGTCGTTGATCAGCCGCGTCAGGCGGTTGAGCTGCGAGTCCATACGCGAGAGAAAAAGCTGTACATCTGAGTCGTCGTAGTGTTTGAGGCGGCGCTGCAAAAGCTGCGCGAAGCCTTTGATGGTGGTGACAGGCGTTTTGAGTTCATGGCTGACCACACTCATAAATTCGTCTTTGCGCCGCTCCACCTCTTTATGTTCAGTGATATAGGTCATCAACTGCTCTCTGGCCCGCTGCGATTCCCTGTACAGGAGGGCATGATCGATAGCCATGCTTGCGCGCCGACCGATTTCTTCTGCCAGCGAGAGGTCGGCCTCGTTAAAATGCCGACCAGACTCGGCAAAGATAAAAGTAATGGTTCCGATGGGGTGATCGGCGGCCTTGAGCGGAACCACTATGAGCGAGCTATAGCCAGTCGAGCGTAAGAAAGTGAGTCTTTGCTCATCGCCTGCGAGCAGGACGAGCATCTCATCAGTGACCTCGGGAAAGAGTTCTGCCCTGCCCGTGCGCATGACATGCGCTGTACCAAGTGGCGCGTCAGGGTTCATCACGGGAGACTGTTCGCGCAGCTTCATCGCTCCTTCGACCTTTGTCGGGTCTTTATGGGCCATCTCGAGCAGCCTGATATTGCCCTCGTCATCAAGCAGGTGAATGATGCACCAGTCGGCCAGCTCAGGTATCACCATGCGGGCAACGTTGGAGAGGATTGTCTGGTAATCGAGGGTCGAGGCCAGAATTTTGCTGGCCTCGCTGAGGAAACGCGCTCGCTCTTCCGCTCGCTTGCGTTCCGTAATGTCGCGGTGGATAGCGACAAGCCCGATGGCCGTTCCACCCCTGTCTCGTACCAGAGAAAGCGAGATGAGGATATTGAGCAGAGCGCCATCACGTCGTTTCTGAATAATCTCGCTCTGCCAGCGCCCTTCACGGGCCAGAGCCTCCTGCCATTCTGCTCTTCCACGCGAGTCGTAAGGGAAGGTAGCCTGGATGATATCGAACGCGTTTTTCCCGATGACCTCCTCTTTTTTCCAGCCGAAGAGGTTTTCAGCAGGTGCGTTCCAGTCCAGAATATGATAGCTCATATCCATGACGGTAACGGCATCGGGAAAATTGTGAGCGAGTCCTGTCAGGTAGAGAAGTTCTTCCAGGTTGTTTTTTGCACCGGTCATGCGCTCGCTCCCCTTCAGCGCTATCCTGCTCATCGCTGATAGTTTGTGAAATGACTTGCTGGGAAGTAGATACGTGCTTCCCTTTATCATAATAGAACATACACCGAACAATTTCTCTTGACGAGACATCAAAGAGCCGGAGGTATACTCGGACAACCTCCAGCACTTGAGGTACGCGCTTCATCAATGCGGTGGATGATCGTTAGAGCAAGCGTAACATAGGAAAGAGTTTGTGTAAATATGCTATAACTCTTCTCAGGATTTTCTAATACAAAATAAAAAATGCCCCACCATCTGTCTCCTCCCAGGCCGACCACAGGGGGACGGCCTGGGAGGGGCGGGGTAGATCGTACATTAGACCGCAGATTCCTCAATTTTGGGCGCTTCGCTTGTTAACGGCCTGGTCTCGCCAGATAGTGGAATGATGCTGGCGATGGTTGGCTCGGCGGATTTCCCTTCCTCCCGTAGCTGGACAGCGCGAATCTCGTTCTGGAAGATGCGACGCACGATGGCAACGGAGCAGGCGTAGGTGGAGTCCATGCCAAAGTAGGAGAGACTGCCCGCACCCAGGTTCTTGCCGCGCGTGTACGGCGTGTCTGAAGCGTAGTGCAGGATACCCAGTTCGTAGGGCAGGCGCGCAAAGTTAATGTTCTCCCACGTCGGGTAGCGCGTCAGGTACTGGTCTTCGTAGACGGCGTTCAGGTAGGGGCCGCTCTCCATCTCCACGACCGTGTAGTTGGCGCGATAGTAGAAGTCCAGGTACTGCCGATTTTGCAGGTAGGTGCCGAAGCCGGAGACGGCCTTCTGGTTATCCAGCACGGAGCCGTAGATCAGGTAGGGCTGCACATCCTGCGCGGTGAAGCAGTTGTCGAGCCAGTAGGTGTTCTGGCTGTGCTCGTCGAGCACAACGTTGGAGATCAGCACGTCGCCGATGCTGCCGTTGAGCGTGGCGGCTTTACCCAGGATGTAGATACCGCGAATATGCGTCACGTTCTCCATGATCTCACGCAGCATACGGTAAGCGGCCATACCCAGCGGGTAATCGATATTGAGGATCACCGCCTGACTTTTTGCCAGCTTCTCCATGCCGGACATGCGACAGCGCGGGTCGACCTCCATCGGATGGAATCTGGCGATCTCGAAGATTTGCGCATCGATCTCCAGTCCGTGGCGCGCATTGACGTACCAGATGCCGCGCTCCTGCTCGTACTGCTGCCGGTTGCGCTTAAACTCCTTGCCCTGTGGCGTGTTGTTCATCCACTCACGTGCCACGAAGTACAGGAAATTTTGCCAGTTACCAGGAACTTTTCCCTCGTGCAGCTTGCGATACTCCGATTCCAGATACGGGTCTTTGCCGCTTTTCGCGAAGTCGATCAACTCCTTCTCGTGCTTGCGCACAGCGCCGGAGACGAGGTTGAGGAGGCTGTGCGTGTTGCTGGAGACGAAGTAGACCGGTCGATCCTGCAAGCCCAGAGTTTGCAGCACGTTCTCTACCGGTGCCCACCACTTGCGTGTCGCCCGCACATAGCCCACGTGCGAGCCGCCCAGCATACGCAGCGAAAAGCTCTTGCGCTGCGCGCCAATCTTTTTCAGGTTCTCCCACAACCTATCCCCCCAGATGACTTCGAGTCGCCGCCAGTCATCGGGTGAGATGTGCAGCCGCTCGCGCAGCACCTTGGTGATCTCGGCAAAGACGGGCGAGGAGCGATCCATGCGTGTCTCCAACAACTGCATGGTCGTAGGATCGGCGTTGAGCAGATAATACATCTTATTCCACTCGATCTGGAACGCGACCAGGATGGGGACGATATCATCGGTATCGGTGACGCTGGCGACGTAGACGGCCAGTGTTTCCTTGCCATCATAAAACCACTTGCGCCGCCGTGCCGCCGCCGTCACGGCTTCCCAGTGTTCGACAGGATAACCATGATTGATGAATACCTCTTCGGACTGACCAAGTACGACGAGATTGCAGTTAATAATCGAAGCTGGCAGCCGCAGCACGCTGTAAATGAAGGCCGACATATCGGGATAAGGCGAGCGCGCCTCCGGGTGCAGGATGGAATCGATGTTATAATGCGCCTGCACCAGCGCCTTCAGGCTGATCTCGCCCGAACTGCGCAGCAGCGTGTTGTACGTGCGAATATAGAGGTCGACGTCGCGTTTGCCCGCCTCGTGCAGGCCCTCATCGCGCTCGAACTGCGTATCGAGTGCCGTGTGCGTCGTTGGATGCTGGTGCAGTTCGTAAGCCTGTTCCGCGTCACTCGCGTCATTATAGTCGGGATCTGCCAGACGCCCATTTAATGGGCCTGGTGTCGTAAACTCATCATCTTGCCTGTTTCTACGTGGCATTGTTTTCCTCTCTCTCCTCCGCAGAGGATTTCCATCGTTCAGTTCTTTCTTATATATTTCTCTTCATTATACCCGTCTTACACAAGTTCTGGAAGGGAAAATAGCACAGCTTTTTTGGAAACTTCTTCACAAAAATATTCGAAAAATGCCACTAATCGCTCAGTAAATTCGTTACTACTTTGAGAGGTGTTGCCAAAATGACCGGTATCCCCATAGCCGGCATTTCCCCCTGGTAACACCTCTTTTCTGTTTATCTCCAGAACAATATATCTTCGTCACCGGGGACGCGCTGCGCACCTGTTCCGTCTGAAACTTTGCGTCTCCACTCGCAGCGCGCCTTACCGTCTTTCAGGAGCAGGCGCATAACCTCGTCATATTCTTGCACGAGCCAGCGTCCAAAATGGGTGAATAAGAGGTGCTGGCGCAGTTCTGGCCAACGGCGCGGACGTTGCGCGCTCCCGATGGCGGCAATAAGTTGCTCCAGCTCGTGCTGTTCCGCAGCCAGGCGCTCGTGTTCTTGCTGCGCGAACCATTCTTCTCCTAGCACGCCTTGATAGCTTTGCGTGGAGACACGGCGCCGGTAGGCACACGTCGCGTCGTTCATAATCGCCAGGCTGTCCTGGCGGCGCGTGGCGAAGAGCAGTGTGTGGGGTGCCAGCTCTACAGCCCCCGGCCCCACCCGCATCGGCAGCGCAACCCTCTGCACCGTCAGAAACCGCCCCTTCATCGAGGCAATCAACAGATCGACCAGCCCATCAATAGCCTGCGCGGGCAGCAAGGTCGGAGAGGATAGCGAGGATTCCACCTGTTCCTGTAGTAAACCAGCCCCACCGTTTCCCCTATCGTCGCCTATCCCATTCTTACCGGCGCTATCCGCAAGCAGGCTCTTCCAACGGTCGCTGCGCAACAAAGCCGTCAACGTAGTGGCTTCGGCAGATCCAACTTGAGAGGCCAGGAGCAGGTGGCTGGCAAGCTGTTTGTGCGAGAGCAGCAAAAATAACTCGGTTGGTCCCGTGCGCTGGTAGAAGGGCGCGAGGTTGTCATAGCCAAACAGTGTCTGTCCGAACGGGTTGAGCAGAAACACAGCCGGAGCCTGCTCGATGGCCTGCAAAAGAGCCGGAGCAATCTCCAGCCAGCTCGCATCTACCACACCACCTTCTTCTGGCAGCTTTACCGCCGTCGCTCCTTTTGCGGCCTGCTGCTCCCGTGCTTCCCTGCGCCTGCTACTGCCCCCCTTCAGCACCAGCCCGCGCAGCGCAATCGGCCTGTTTTCCCCTGCCAGTACGCGCCCAAGCTCCACAATCGGCTCCATAACCCCCGCTCGCATGCGCGCCTCAACGCCCAGCCCATCAATCCAGTAGCAGCGCCTGAAAATGCGTATCGAGGCCAGCGAGCGGCAATACGCGGCGGCATAGTCGCGCAGCAGCCACTCGCGCACAACGGAGTGTGCCACCCTTTCCGTCAGGCGGCGCTTCTGAGGCGGCGGCGCATGCACCGGCCCTCCCACACCGGCTCCCTGTTGCTGATTCTCTTGTTGGTTATCGAGCGTAGCCCACAAATCCATGTTCATACTGGGGAATATTTTATCACAGGCGTGCTGTCATACCTTTGTGTTCACCCACTCTTCACCCGATCCTCCGGTATCATTGAGAAGATGAGGGTGGTACGGAGGGTGCCGTCGGGGGCGGGCATGTGGTTGCGCAGGCGGCCCTCCTGGACGTAGCCGAGGCGGCGGGGGATGGCGGCGCTGCGGGTGTTGCGCTCGTCGCAGCGAATCTCGACACGGGTGGCGGCCAGCTCGTTGAAGAGGTAGTCGGTCACGAGGCGGGCGGCTTCGATCATGTAGCCGTGAGCGGTGGCGGAGGCGCGCAACCAGTAGCCAATCTCGAAGGAGCGCGTCTCCCAGTTGTGGATGTGAACGCCGCTGCCGCCGAGAAAGTGCCCGCTTGCGCGCTCCCAGACGCTCAAGGGCAGGCTCTCGCGCAGCAGCCACGCTGCCTCCTGGTGGATAATCCAGTTCAGGCTTTCCTCCACGCTCTGGTGCTCGTCCGCGAAGGGGAGCCAGAGACGGAGGTAATCGCGTGACTCGGCCACCGCTTCGTAGAGAGCCTGCGCATCCGCTTTATGATAGGGACGCACGATGACACGCTCGCCCTGAAGTTCGTCAAAAAGCGGTATCAGGGTCTGAAATCGTGATTTTTGCATGATTGCTCCTCCATCATCTTTGCGAGTTGAGGACATTGTAAGCGAAGCGGAGCATGGATTCGTACTGGTCGATGGATTGTTCGATCTGAGTGAAGGCGAGGTGACCGGCGTCGAACCATTGCACCTCGATGGGCTTGCCGAGTTCCTGCATGCGCGCTTCGTAGGCGCGGATGGGGCGAGCAGGGGTGCGCGTGTCGTTGCGACCCTGGATGATGAGGACGGGGGCGCTGACCTGCTCGACATAGGTGATGGGCGAGGCGCGGCGGTAGAGATCGGGCTTCTCCTGCGGCGTGCCGACGAAGAGAGCGAGCTGGTAGCCGCGCAGGGTGTCCGCCGAGTCCTCGTAGGACATGGTCCAGTCGGCGATAGCGACGCCAGCCATGCCGCCAGCCCAGAGGTCGGGACGCCTGCCGAGGCCGAGCAGGGTGAGATAGCCGCCATAGGACCAGCCAGTGAGGAAGATTTGATCGGGTCGGGCGATGCCCTGCTGCACGAGCCAGTCGCGGGCGGCTGCCATGTCTTCGATCTCCCAGTGGCCGAGGTCGCCCCAGATTTGCTGCTCAAACTCGCGGCCAAAGGTGGTCGAGCCGCGATAGTTAATGGTCAGGAAGGCGAAGCCGTGATCGACCCAGAGCTGATTGGCCGGCGAGAAAACTTCGGTCATGACGGCGGTTGGCCCACCATGCGTATGCAGGATGGTTGGGAACGGCCCCTCGCCTTCTGGCAGGCTCAGCCAGCCCTGAATGGTTTGCCCATCCGTCGAGGGGATGGTTATAGATTGCCAGGGATGGCTGGCCGGTACCTCGCCCGCCGCCAGCACGGTACGCCTCTGCTCGCCCGTTTCGGCATCGAGCGCGATCAACTGCGAGGGGTGCGTGGCGTCCTGCCAGGTAGCGAAGATTTCGCCCTCCGGCCCGAAAAAGGTGCCACCGAAGTAGGAGAAAGTGCCGTTGGGATGTTTCAGCGAGATCAGCTTCTGCTGCTCAAGGTCGTAGAGGTAGAGACGCTGCACCGCCTGGTGGAACTGCATGAGCAGGATGCGCCTGCCATCGGACGACCAGTCGAGAGGCTTGATCTCGCCCTCCAGTGCGTCGAGCGGCAGAGCGCGGCGCTCACCCGTGAGCGGGTTCCAGAGCAAGGGGCGCTGGACGCCGCTGCGATTCGTTGTTGCCAGCAGGCGCGTATCACCGGGGAGCGGCGAGAACATGGCCGAGTCTACGCTGCTTTCCGGGCCATCCCACAGTTCGGCAATATGCTGCCCGCTCGCGGTATCGAGCGCCAGCAGGCTCATATCCAGGCTGCCGGAACGCTCACTGCTGCCAACTACCACAATTTTGCCATCATACGAAAGCGCCAGCCCGCGCATAATGCGTTTGCTATGGAAAAGCTCGCGCGGCGTGCCGGACTTGCCCTTCTCATCAATAGCCAGCACGTAGAGATGAAAGCCTTCCGCGTTCGCCACAATCATAGCGATTGTGTTGCCGGAGCGGCTGAAGGCGAGGCCGGAGGCGGCGTAAGGCGGCAGATAGGGCGTGATATCTTCAGGCGCTCCACCTTTTAGCGGGATGCGCACGTAGTGACCGACCTCGTTGCCCTGCTTATCATCCAGGAAATAGACGTAGGCTCCATCGGGAGAGAGCACGCCTTGCGGCACTCCCTCGGCACGGTTGGTCAACTGTGTCAATTCGCCGGTTGGCACGTGCCAGGCGTAGAGCTGGTATGAATCACCCTTATTAGTCATCACGAGGCCGCGTGACGGCTCGTTTTCAGCTACAGTTGCCCAGGGGATAGTAGGAGCGCGGAAGCGTTGTTTCCAGAGAGCATTGTGGTCGGTTTGAGGTTGCTGAAGTATCAAGATTATTCTCCTTTTTCGGGTTTATAAGGCATTACAATGGCAGAGATTTTATCATCTCCACTGGTGTGGCACCATTCGTACAAAAAACGAGGTATATACATTTTTTGACCTGCCCATTATATTATAGCGTATATCCAATTTTTATTCTAGAGTTTATTATCTGACTAAAGAAAGTGAATCTGGTAGAAAGCAGGTCCCAGTGGCGAAGCGCCCTGCCGCGACGGCTCGCCGACTCGCGGCTCGCTTCTGATGAGAGTGGGCAGGCCGGGTGCGCGGTTCAGCCGCGCACCCGGCCTGCCCACTCTCAAACATTTGCGCAGCGCCTACGGCGCTGCGCCACCAATACAGCGGGTTCGCCAACAGGATCGAAAGCAGGAAACGATTTCCTGGCGCGCCATCCTCTGTAGCGGGAAGAGAGGTTGCCCGATCCCCGGCTTTCAGGTTCGCGCCTGCAGCTCCCGCACCAGTTCCATGCTCCGGGTCATGCTGCTGGCTGGCTGAAAGTCAATCAGCTATTATCACTGCACATCCTCACTGCCTCCACAATCAGCCTGTGCTCCACTGCCTTGATTCTTTCGTGCAGGGTCTCTTCTGTGTCCCCTGGCTCTATGGGAACCTCTTCACAGCAGATGACGGGGCCGGCATCGACGGTGGGGGTGACGTAGTGGACGGTGCTGCCTGTTATGGGGACGCCAGCCTGCAGGGCCTGGCGCACGGCGTGGAGACCGCGAAAGACGGGAATGGAGGTGCCGTCGCGGGTGGTGCAGGTTTCGCCGCTGCCGCTGGCGGGCAGCAGGGCGGGATGCAGGTTGATGACGCGGTGAGGGAACTGGACGAGGAAGGACGCGCTGAGAATGCGCATCCAGCCCGCCAGCACAATGAGATCAACCTGGAAGACGCGCAGGAGGGTGGTGAGCCGCGCTTCGCTTTCGGCCATTTCCGCTGTGCCTGCTGACGCGGGCCTGTTCCAGGGGAGGTAGATGGCGGGCAGGTGGTGGCGCAGAGCGCGCTGGAGACCGGGCGCGTCGGCTTTGTTGCTGACAACGAGAGCGATTTCGACGCCGGGAAGCTGGCCGCTTTCGATGGCATCGATGAGAGCTTGCAGGTTGCTGCCACTGCCGGAGATGAGCACACCGAGGCGGAAGGGCTTCACAGCGTGCGCACCTCGTCGTCCGCCGAGGTCAGTTCCGCGCTCAGGCGCTGCTTGTATTGTTCGACGCGCCGGGCAAGCTGCTGATCGCAGAGGGCCAGCATTTTGGCGGCGAGCAGGGCCGCGCCTTCCGGCTCCAGGATGGTGGGCGAAGCGATACCGGAAGGCAGTCGCAGCGACGAGAGAATATCCATGCCGCCGAAGCGCTCGCTATAGGGCGGGCAGGCGATAACAGGATAGCGTGTGTTGGCGTCCACCACGGCACTGAGCGCGTTGGAACGACCCGCGATGGTGACGTAGACGAGTGGCTGCAACCCCGCCTGCTGGTCGTAGTCACGCAGCATTTCCAGCAGGCGTTGCGTCGCCTTGTGCGCCGAGCAGACGCGCATCTCGTAGCTGATTTCCAGCGCCTTCAGCGTCTTGCCCAGCGCCTGCGCCTGGGAAAGATCGCCTTTGCTACCCATGATGATGATGACCTGTGATGACATGTACGTTTTTCCTCTCTATTTTCCTAATCCCCTGTGTCCAATATCTCTCCTGTAATGCATGCCCTCGAACGAGATATATGATGCCGCTTCGTAGGCTTTATCCAGGGCTTCTTGCAGGGTTGGGCCGTGGGCGGCGACACTGAGGACGCGGCCTCCGGCAGTGACGAGCTGGCCGCCGTGGAGGGCGGTTCCGGCGTGGAAGACGCGGACGCCCGCGATGCGGTTGGCCTCGGCGATGCCGCTGATGGGCAGACCCGTGCGGTACTTGCCGGGGTAGCCGCCGGCAGCCAGGGTGAGGCTGGCGGCGAAGCCGGGCTGCCAGAGGGTGTTGAGCTTGACGGGCATGGTCTCGGCGAATTCCAGCACGTTGAGAAGGTCTGCGCGCATTAAGAGCATGAGCGCCTGCGTTTCGGGGTCGCCGAAGCGGGTGTTGTGCTCCAAGACCATGGGGCCGCGTGGAGTAAGCATGATGTTGGAGTAGAGGACGCCGGAGAAGTCGATGCCGCGCTCTTTGAGGGCCTGTAGCGTGGGAGCGACGATCTGGCGGTAAATCTGTGACTCGCTGGCCTTGTCGACGAAGGGCAGGGGAGTGTAAGCTCCCATGCCGCCAGTGTTGAGGCCCTGGTCGCTGTCAAGGGCGCGTTTGTGATCCTGCGTGAGCGCGAGCGGCAGGTAGTGCGTGCCTTTGCAGACGATGGTTGAGCCGATCTCGTCGCCCTCCAGATAGTCTTCGATCACTACCACGTCACCGGCGGCACCGAAGACGCGCTCGACCATCATCTGCTGCACAGCCTCGCGGGCAGCCTGCATATCGAGTGCGACGATGGCTCCCTTGCCCGCCGCGTTGCCATCGGCCTTGACGACGACGGGCGCGCCGTGCTCTTCGAGATAGGCGAAAGCGTCACGGGCGTTCGTGAAGGTGTGGTGCTGCGCGGTGGGGATGCCTGCCAGCGTCATCAGTTCTTTGGCGAAGGCTTTGCTTCCTTCGAGAGCGGCCCCTGCCGCTCCTGGCCCGAAGATGCGCAGGCCGCGTCGGCGGAAGACATCCGCGATGCCCTCGACCAGCGGTACTTCTGGCCCGACGACCGTGAGATCGATGTTGTTGCGTTCGGCAAAGTCGGCCAGCGCCTGTAGCTGCGTGACGGCTATGGGGACGCACTCGGCCTGCTCCGCCATACCAGGGTTGCCCGGCGCGGCGTAGAGGGCACTGACGCGCTGGCTCTGCGCCAGTTTCCACACAAGCGCGTGCTCGCGTGCTCCCGAACCAATAACCATTACGAGCATTGACGTTCCTCCAGATTACGGGTAGGAACCAGGGCGGGGGCAAGCTCCGCCCTGGCCTCACTTTTCTCCTTCGCAACCGTGATGAGTTGTGTCTCCTGCGGATTGAAGGGCCAGCCCCGTGTTTGCATGCAGCCGTAGCAGCATTCGTTGTGCAACATGCGTCTCGCCGTTTCGTTGTCCAGGTCGTTTGCAGACGTACTCGTAGTATAGTAGGGGTACCCTTCGCGGGTACCCTGCTGACTGTTACCCTGCTCATTTTCATTGATGGCGCTGAGCGCGCGACCCAGACCGGCGATGCTGAGGTAGCCGAGACTGTCAACGCTGATGTAGTCGGCGATCTCTTTGACACTGCGCCCGGCGGCGATCAGTTCCTGCTCCTGCGGGATGTCGATGCCGAAGTAGCAGGGGTGGCGCAGGGGTGGCGCGCTGGAACGCAGGTGAATCTCTCTGGCACCAGCGTGACGCAGGGCGGCGACGAGCCGCTTCATGGTATTGCCACGCACGATAGAATCGTCAACGATGACGAGGCGCGCCCCCTGGATTTTGGGCTTGACGAGATTAAATTTCAGGTCGATCTCAAGTTCGCGCAGGCGCTGGTCGGGCTTGATGAAGCTGCGGTCGCTGTAGCGATTCTTGATAATGGCCTGTCCGTAGGGGAGACCGGAAGCGGCGGCGTAGCCCAGGGCCGCAGGGATGGACGAGTCCGGCACGGGCACTACGAGATCGGCCTCAACCGGGTGCTCGCGGGCAAGCTCGCGTCCCAGCGCCTCGCGCACGTTGTAGACATAGCGCCCGTTGAGCTGGCTGGTGGCGTCAGAGAAGTAGATGTACTCAAAGACGCAGAGGCACTGGCGCGGCTCCTGCTCAAACACCTCCGCGTGCAGGCCCTGCTCGTCGATGGTGATGAGTTCGCCCGGCTCGGCTTCACGCACACAGGTGGCACCGATGCGTTCCAGCGCGCACGATTCAGAGGCAACGATCCAGATGGAGCCGATACGCCCTATGCAGAGCGGACGCATGCCCCAGGGGTCGCGCATGGCATAGAGCTTGCCTTCGGCCAGCATGACGAGGCTGTAGGCTCCGCGCAATTGCGGGTAGGTGGCCCTCATGCGTTCGCGAAAAGTGGGACCGGCGGCTTGCAAGAGCAGCAGAGCGATGGCCTCGCTGTCGGTGGTGGAGACCAGCAGTTCCGGCGGAAACTGCTGGCGCAGCGCCTCTCCATTGACCAGGTTGCCATTGTGGGCAACGGCGATAGCATCATAATATACCTGTTCTGCACGCTCAGTATGGCCGGTTCCCGTGCCGACGACGAATGGCCCCGCGTTCTCCACGCAGCTTGAGCCGGTAGTGGAGTAGCGCACGTGGCCGATGCCGATACGTGTAGGCGGCAGGCCCGTTCCCGTGTCGGGAAAGACCTCGCGCACCTTGCCCATGCCGACACGCTGGCAAATTCTCCCGCCCTGATCGTAGACGGCCATGCCCGCGCTCTCCTGGCCGCGATGTTGCAGGGCGGTGAGCGCCAGCGTGAGATAGCGGCGCACGTCGATGCTCTCTTCGTGTTCCGGTGCGTACATGCCCACGACACCACAGGCGTCATGCAGTCTCTCCACGTGCGTGATCTCCTTTTGTACTCCTGGGCCGATCAATCGGGCGCCTGCGGATTGGTTTAATCCCCTGGCAGTTGTAGCCTGCCGGTCAGGTCGGCGACGAGGGCGTAGCGGTCGGCGATGGCCTGTAAATCCTGCTGCGTAACCTGGGGCAGGTTGCGGTAGACCTGCTTGTCGAGCATGCGGTTCCTGTCGCCGCCAGGCCAGAGCCGCCAGCTATCGTTGTCGATCACATCTGCGACGCGCAGGTGGCCCTGTGAGTCGAGGCCAAATTCGATTTTGAGGTCGACGAGCGTGACATCGACGCTGGCCCAGGCCCGTTCGAGCGTGAGAAAGACACGAGTTCCCTGCTCCATCATCCAGTCGCGCATGGCGGGTGTGGCAATGCCCATCTGCACCACCTCTTCGGCTGAAAGGAGCGGGTCGTGGCGCGCATCATCCTTGAGGAAGGTTTCGACAACGATCTTTTCAAAGCGCTCTCCCTCGCTCACCTCTGGATGGCGCTTGAGATAGGAGCCGGTGGCGATGCGGCGCATCACGACCTCCAACGGCACCATCTTGCAGCGATAGACCAGCAGCGTGGTATCGTTGACCTGCTTGATGAACGCGGTGTCGATATCTTCCTCATTCAGCAGTTTGAAGACATTGGCGGTGGTAATGGTGCTCCAGCGGCCCTTGCCCGCCAGTTCGTCGCGCCGCGTACCGTCGCCAGCCGTGATCTGGTCTTTGCTGACCATGTAGGCCAGATTGGGATCATCCTTATCGGCGTAGATCAGTTTGGTTTTGCCTTCGGCCAGCAGCGGGCCGAGTTGCGGTTCCTGTTCCAGCATCTGTGTCGTCATCCTTTCATAATGCTCTATATTTCATTGTATTTCGACTCCATAGCCCATTCCTATGGCGCCGATGGAGCGCAGTTCCGGCAGCAGGTGGCGGGCCTGTCCGGCATCCTCCGGCGCGAGCACCAGCACCATGCCGATGCCCATGTTGAAGGCGCGATACATTTCGCCACGCTCCACATTGCCCATACGGGCGATCAGGGCGAAGAGCGGGGGCACCTCCCAGGCGGTCGTATGGACGATGGCTCGCGTGCCGGAAGGCAGGATGCGCGCAATGTTGCCCGCGAACCCACCGCCTGTGATGTGTGCTATGCCCTTGAGCGCCCCCGGTCTTCCCGCTTCTCTAAGAGAATTACGCAGCGCCTGCACTTCGTGGAGATAACAGCGATGCGGGCGCAGCAGAGCGTCGGCCAGCGACTCCCCCAGTTCAGGAAAGACGGTATCCAGCGAGTAGGGGGCGAAGACGCGGCGCGCCAGCGAGTAGCCGTTGGTATGCAACCCGCTTGAGGACAGGCCCAGCATGATATCGCCGGGCTGGATGGTGGCACCATTAATAACTTGGTCCTGCTCGACCACGCCGACAATGGTTCCGGCAAGGTCAAAGGCACCGGGCAGGTAGACATCGGGCATCTCCGCCGTCTCGCCGCCGAGCAGCGCGCAGCCAACCTCTTTACAGGCGCGGGCAACGCTGCTCACGATGGCAGCGGCATGGCCGGGGTCAAGCCTGCCCATTGCCAGATAATCCATGAAGAAGAGGGGACGCGCGCCTTGCGCCAGCAGATCATTGACGGAATGATGGACAAGGTCATAGCCGATGGTATCGTAGCGTCCGGCATGCGCAGCCAGCAGCGTCTTGGTGCCTATCCCATCCGTCGAGGCGACCAACGCGGGTTTGCGCATGCCCTGCAAGGTGGCGGCACTGAAGACGCCCGCGAACGCGCCCATGCCTGCCAGCACCTCCGGCCCCTGCGTCTCCCGCACGGCCTCCCACATCAACGCCTTCGCCCGGTCAGCGGCAGCGATATCCACGCCGCTGACTGCGTAAGCTGAACGTACCCTGTGTTCTTTACCCAACAATTCCCTGGCATATGTATACGCATTTTTGAAAATTTGCAGGCCATCACCGTGGCCATCCGGCGCGGCACGGCGCAAGGGATGCTGGAAAGGATGGACATAACGTTCGGGATGCGGCATGAGGCCAAAAACGTTGCCCTGCGCGTTGCAGATGCCCGCGATATTGCCGGGCGAGCCGTTAGGATTGTCGGGATAGGGAACATCCTCACTGTTTTCGTCCGAACGAGAAGCGTAGGTGAGGGCTATCTGACCGCTGCGCCGCAGGCGCGCTAACTGCGCTTCGTCTTCCAGAACGAACTGGCCTTCGCCGTGCGCGACGGGTAGTTCGATGAGAGTGTTGATGTTGCGCGTGAAGACGCAAACGCTTTGTTGCGGAGCCAGCCTGACCCAGCGGCACTCGAAGCGAGCAGAGGCGTTATTCGTCAGGCTGGCCCGGCTCGTGGCCTCGTTATCGACTTTACCGGGAAGCAGCCCGGCGCGCACGAGTACCTGAAAGCCGTTGCAGATACCCAGCACAGGTCGTCCTTCATCAATGAAGCGCTGCAATTGTGGGCCGAGGTAGAGCGTGAGATGCTTCGCCAGTAGAGTACCGGCACCCAGATCATCACCATAGGAGAAGCCGCCAGGAATGACGAGGAATGCGTAGTCCAGCAGGCGCTGCGGTTCGCCCACAAGCTGATTGATGTGCAGCAGGTCGGTGGCGAACCCGGCGAGGCGACAGGCATGAGCCGTTTCTCGATCACAATTGATGCCCGGAGCGCGCAAAACCAGCGCCCTTACTACCGGCTCCATCCCCGCTTTACCCATCATGCCTGCTCTCCCTTCCAGGCCGATTGTAACATTTCTACTGGCACATCGATCAGTATCTTTTTACCACATCTGACGATAAATTGCAATTTCTCTGTAACAGTTCCTATGTAATATATACCCTGCACGCCTCGTCCGCGCATAAAAACCTCGAACGCCACCTGTTGCTGAGGCGTGATTTCAACCAGGAAACGCGAGGGTGATTCGCTGAAGAGGGCGATGGTGTCGTTGCGGTTTTCAACTATTCCACCTACATCGATGCTCATGCCGAGGAGACCAGCGAGGGACATTTCGGCGGCGGCGGTGGCGAGGCCGCCCTCGGAGAGGTCGTGGCAGGACAGGACGAGGCCCCGGCGGATGGCTTCACCGAGAGCGTTCATGAGCCTGCGGGCATGCGCTATGTCGACCCGGGGAACGCCCGTCTGCTGCGCGAGTTCAGCGGGCAAAGATTGGATTTCAGCATAGTGCGAACCAGCCAGTTCGTTGTGTGTGACGCCGATCTGGTAAAGCAGATTGCCGGACGTTTTGAGCGACATATCGATAGTTTGCGCGGCATTGTCAATAATGCCGATGGCGGAGATGAGCAGCGTGGGAACGACAGGCAGGCGCCGCTCATCGGAGCGGTACTCGTTGTTGAGGCTGTCTTTGCCAGAGATGAAGGGCGTGCCGAAGCCAACGGCAGCATCATAGCAGCCCTGCACGGCTCGTACCAGCATGCCCAGTTGGCGTGGGTCGTTGGGATTGCCCCAGCAGAAGTTGTCGAGAAGCGCGGCCCGCTCGATATCGCCGCCAACGGCAGTCAGATTACGCAGTGCCTCGTCCACAGCATTCAGCGCCATCTGATAGGGGTCGATACGCCCATAGAGGGGATTGATACCATTGGAAAGCACGACAGCCGCGCTCTGCTGCAAGCTATCGCGGGCCACATCACGCCCCAGGCCACCCGCAAGGGGTGGCCTGGGGGAGTAGAGGGATTCGTTCAGGAGAGGTTGCAGCACGGCGGCATCGCCCGGCCCGTTGCCAGATCGCCCGACCAGCGGCTTCAGCACCGTCGCCCCCTGCACTTCGTGGTCATAGCGCCGCACCACGTCCTCTTTCGATGCGATGGTCGGATGACTGAGCAGGGCAAGCAGGGCCGCGGTGTGTGATACTACTGGATGGGCTGTCAGGGCGGGAAGGGCCTTCGCCTCGTTATTTTCACCCGTCCATAAAGCTTCCAGTGTGCGCGCCGGACGTCCTTCGTGCAGGAAGGGCATGTCGAGGTTGGCGACAACTTGATTGTTGTAGGTGACGACGAGGCGATGATCGCCAGTGAAGGTGCCGAGGATACTGGCTTCGACCTCTTCGATGGCGCAGATGGCGAGTAGTTCTGCGAAGTGTTCGGGTGGGACGGCGAGCACCATGCGTTCCTGGGCTTCGGAGAGCCAGATTTCCCAGGGGGCCAGCCCTGCGTATTTGAGCGGAGCGTTTGCCAGTTCGACCCTCGCGCCTGTTTGCGCGCCCATCTCGCCGATGGCGGAGGAGAAGCCACCCGCGCCGCAGTCGGTGATGGCGTGGTAGAGTTTTCTGTCTCGCGCCGCCAGGATAACATCGGTAACCTTCTTTTCGGTGATGGGCGCGCCTATCTGCACGGCGCTGCCAGCAGTGGCAATGACCTCGCTGCTCATCTCGCCGGAGGAGAAGGTGGCTCCGTGGATACCATCGCGGCCAGTGCGCCCACCGAGCACGACGATGAGGTCGCCCGGCAGCGCTCGCTGCGGATGACTGCCGTGCGGCAGCAGGCCCAGGCAGCCGCAGAAGACGAGTGGGTTGTAGATATAGCCCTCATTATAAAGTATCGCGCCATTGACAGTTGGAATACCCATCTTGTTGCCGTAGTCGCGCACGCCGTTGACGACGCCGCTGGCGATGCGCCCGGGCGCGAGTACAGCGGCGGGCACGCGTTCAGGCGCAGTATCCGGCGGGCCGAAGCAGAGCACGTCAGTGCAGGCGATGGGCTGCGCGGAGACGCCCAGCACGTCGCGAATGACGCCACCGACACCCGTGCTGGCCCCACCAAACGGCTCGATGGCCGAAGGATGGTTGTGTGTCTCCACTTTGAAGGCAACGTCCATATCTTCCGTGAAGCGGATAATGCCCGCGTTGTCGCGGAAGGCCGAGACGAGCCAGGGACGCCGCACCTGCTCCGTAGCGCGCATCAGGTAATGCCTGAGCAGACCGGGAATGCGTTCCCGCGTCAATATGTTGCCCTCAGCGTCGCACTCATGGTAGTCGATAGTCGCCTTGAATGTCTTATGGGAGCAGTGTTCGGACCACGTCTGTGCCAGCGTTTCCAGTTCCACATCGGTCGGTTCGCGCCCTTCATCCCGAAAATACGCCTGAATAGTACGCATCTCATCCAGATTTAGCGCCAGCAAGCCCTCCCGGCTCAATGCCAGCAATGCTTCATCGGACATGCGTGAGAGCGGGAAGGTACGGATGCGGGCCGAAACCTCACCTGTATCAGGAACTGATGAGATATCACCAGCTTTGCCGTGGGTGGAAATGGTATCAGACGTACCGGCAAAATGTAATTCGTAATCCTGGATAACAGGATTATACAGGAGCGACCGGGTGATGGCGCGTACTTCGTCCTGACTGAGTCGAGCATCGAGCAGGTAGCGCTGGCCTGTCCCGACCCGCCACAGGCCGCAGAGGCCGAGCAGTTGCGCGCCGGTGCGCACGCTTTCCGCCAGCGTGTCGGTCACGCCGGAATGGAAGAATACATCGACGGTGTGAAATGAACTCCCCCTATCTCGCAGCCATGTTTCTCTATGATCGCCCGCTACCCGGTCCATTTTCCCCTGTTCATCCCATCTTACAATCGCCTCCTGCACAACAGGATCAATCAGCAATTGCGAGATAAGGGTATCGAGATGGGTGTGGGCAAAGGCGTCATCGACATCGAGACGGTAAAGCTGTGCTGTACGCACGCTAATGGGGGAGGATGGTATAGAGGGAAGGTTTTGTACTATCTCTCGTGCCAGATGCTGCGCCCGCACATCGTGCCGCGCCACTTTCGCACGTACTTCTATCGTAAGAATGACCACGGTCTCCTCTATCTATATGAAGAGCAATGTTGTTTCTCTCATGATCCCATGTATCAACCGAGCAATCGAAAATTCCATTCAATGGAACAAACGCATTGTAACACGAATTTGATGGGGATGGCAAGGAGAATAGGATAAGTGATACAGCAAGAAAAAATGGATGGCGTGGGCCATCCATTTTTTCTTGCTGTATCACTTATCCTACCGTCGCTGTTTCCATCCTCGCTGGCTCCGGAGCCGTGGTGGGTTCCAGCGTCATGCGCATGCCGTATTGAGGTCGAATGGTGACGCGAGGCTGGATAACGACAGGGAAACCTGGCACCAGATTTGGCGTATAGCGCTGCAAGATGGTGGCAAGCAACAGTTTGGTTTCCAACTGAGCGAAAGGCATGCCAATGCAGATGCGCGGGCCAGCTCCAAAGGGAAAGTAAGCTCCCTGCGGAATTTTCTGCTCGGCAGCAGGACTCCAGCGCTCCGGGCGGAAGTTTTCCGGGTCGCCCCAGATGTCGGGCAGGTTGTGAATGACCCACTGGCTGATAAGACCGATAGTTCCGGCGGGGAAGTGATAGCCGTCGAGATCAAAGGCTTCGAGACTGCGCCTGCCGAGTATCCAGGCGGGCGGGTAGACGCGCCAGGATTCGTTGATGACCCATTCCAGGTAGTGCAGGTTGGAAAGGTCGGCCAGCGTGGGAGCGCGACCGGCGAGGACAGCGTGCAGCTCGTTGATCAGTTTCGCGCGCACATCGGGATGTTGCGAAAGCAGGTAGAAGGTCCAGCTCATCGTGTTCTGCGCCGTCTCATGTCCTGCAGCAATGAAGGTCAGCACGTGGTCGTGAATCTGCTTATCGGTCATGGTGATGCCCTCGTCCTCCGCTTGCAGCAGCATGGAGAGCACGTCGCCGTAGTCATGGCCCTTCGCGGCCCGGCGCCGGGCGACCAGGTCATAGACAAAGGTGTCTAGCGTGCGTGAAGCCACCACGCGTTTGCCTCCCTGCGTGAAGGGCAGCTTGAGGCGCGGCGGCCTGTAGGTGCGCAGGAAGGCGCGAGGGGTGTTGTTAATCACGCCGTTGAAGGCGTTGCCGAGCATGACGACCTGCTCCCTGGAATCCAGGTTGAAGAGCGCCTTGAGGATGATGCGCAGCGTGAGTTGCTGCATGGCCCTGGCGATGTCGATCTCTGTACCGGGCTGCCATTCGTCCAGCATCTCCCGCGTGAACTGCACCATGATGTCGCTGTACTCCTCCACCCGCTTCTTATGGAAGGCAGGCTGGACGAGGCGGCGCTGCTGGCGGTGGAAATCCCCCTCAGTCGTGAGCAGGCCATCGCCGAGGAAATGGTGCAGGGCGCTGCGCTGATTGCCCTTTACAAAGTTGCGCGGGTGCTCCATCAGCAGGTAGCGCACGTGCTCCGGGCGGAAGAAGAGCACAAGCGGCCTGTTGCCGATGTGGATGGTCGCCATGTTCCCATACGCGCGCTGCGTTTCGCGCAGAAATTCCAGTGGCCGACGCTGAAAATCAATGGCGTTGCCCAGAAACGGCAGCCCCTGCGGACCGGGTGGAAGCTGAGGTATCTCTTTCATAGTAATGAGTATCCTGTGTTTGTATAGATCAAATCCATATGCATGCACTACATACAGGCAATTTACGTGTTTTCAAACAAGGGCGACGGAAGGCCGGAGCGCAGGAGGAGCAGTGACTGTTCGGCTATCGCCTCCGGGCCGGGTTTGTCATGCTCGAACCACCAGACGATGCCCTGTGTGATGATGCCTGTGATGAAGCGGGCAAGCAGGGGAATATCGTAGTCGGCGAGCAAGCCCTGCGCCTGGTAGCCCTCAAGCGTATGCGTCAGGGCCTCCGTTAGTACGGTCTGCACGCGAAAAGCGCGCACGTGGACGAAGAGGCCGCCACCGGTCAGTGCAATCTGGAACAGGTCGCGCTGCTCATAGGCGTGCCGGAAGATGGCTCGCACGATGACAGGCAGCAATGGCGCACCTTCGCGCCGCTGCTTCGCCTCCTGTACGGCGGTCTTCACCTGTTCGCGCAATTGCGCGAAGCCCTCCTCAAGCAACGTAGTGAAAGCCTCGTCCTTATCGCGGAAGTGCAGGTAGAAGGTGCCTACGCCGACATCGGCCAGCTCCGTGATCTCGGCAATGCTGGCATCGTGATAGCCCCGGGCGGCAAACACCTGTCGCGCCGCACGTAACAGATCGGTGCGTGTGCGCGCTCGCCTGCGCGACACACGCGGCTGTCCTTCATGCTCCTGTTCCTGTGAATTACTATTCATAACTGAATGATAATTCATTTTTGGAGAAAAGTCAAGAGAAGATGAGGCGAATTGTATTGCTGGGATTGCCTGAGAGGGGAAAAGATGCTATAGTACGGCTAAGGTGCCATAACACAATATGGAAGCTACTTCTATAGTAAAGAGGAATATATGATGCCGGATGATCAGGCGGAGAACCAGGAGGGACTCCAGCAAGGAAAACGTACTTCTTTGCCTGAAGACTCCACGCCCGCTGTTCCAACTACAGTGACGTATTTCGATGCAGCACAGATGCTACAGGCTGAATTTGTCAGGCAAGAGCAGGCAGAGACAACGCGGAAACTGATGGCCACCATTATCGCCTCTTCAGACGACGCGATCATCAGTAAAACTCTTGACGGGATCATCACGAGCTGGAATCAAGCGGCGGCAAGACTCTTTGGCTACAGTCCTCAAGAAGCCATCGGGCAGCATATCACCCTCATTATTCCCCCGCACCTGCGACAGGAAGAAGACGAGATTCTCGCGCGCTTGCGTCAGGGCATGCACATCAACCATTATGAAACGGTGCGCGTCACGAAAGACGGAAGATATATTGATGTGTCCCTGAGCATCTCGCCGCTCAGGGATGAACAGGGGACAATTTTTGGCGCAGCGAAAATCGCGCGGGACATCAGCCGACAAAAAGCAATAGCCAGGAAGCTCCAGGAGGCGGAGGAGCAGGAGCGTTTTCTCACCGAGGTCAGTAAGGTGCTTGCTTCTACGCTGGACTACCAGGAGACGCTGGCCAATATCGCGCGCCTGATTGTTCCCCGCCTTGCCGACTGGTTTACCGTCGATTTGTTAGATGACGGAGGGCATTTTCAACAGGTTATCGTTGAGCACCAGGACCCGGAGAAAGTGAAGTGGGCCAGAGCATTGCGAGAGCAGTTTCCCATCAATTATGACGCTTCCACCGGCCTGCCCAACGTCGTTCGTACCGGCCAATCTGAACTCTACCCGGAGATTACCGATGAGATGCTGGTGGCCGGGGCCAGAAGCGAGGAGGAGCTTGAGGTGGCGCGCCAGATCGGCTACAACTCCATCATGCTTGTACCGCTGATCGCTCGCGGCAAGACCATCGGCGTGGTCACGTTTGTTGCCACAGAGTCGGGCAAAAAGTATACCGGGCACGATCTGGCGCTGGCGGAAGAGGTTGGTCGGCGAGCAGGAGTGGCGCTGGATAACGCCCGTTTGTATAACGAAGTTCGACAGGCGCGCAACCAATTAGAGATCATCTTGCAAGGGGTAGCCGATGGCATTATCGTTTATGATAAGGACAGCCGCATTATCTATGCGAATGAAGCGGCGGCGCACATGACGGGCTATGGCTCGGTACAGGAATTGCAGCAAGCGCGGCCACTGGAGCCGACGCGCAGGTTTGAGCTTAGCGACGAACACGGAAAGCCATTTTCCATCAATCAACTTACCCATAAACGAGTGCTGGCAGGCGAGCGCGAGGCGCTGGCAACGATTGGCTACACGCGAAAACCGGGTGGGCGCCCAGAACGCTGGTCACTCGTCAAATCGAGTCCGGTCTATGATGAGCATGGAGAGGTGCTCTTTGTCATCACGATTACCCACGACATTACCGAACGAGTGCTGGCGGAACATCGCAAAGACGAGTTCATCAGTATGGCAAGCCACGAACTCAAGACGCCAGTGACCAGTCTCAAAGGCTTTACCTACGTCCTGCAACGGCGCTTGCGCAGGCAGGGCGACGAGCAGGGTCTGCACTATCTCGAACGCATGGACGCCCAGCTCAATAAGCTCACCAAACTCGTCAGCGATTTGCTGGACATCTCACGCATGCAAACGGGCAAACTGGAGTTCCAGCGCACAACGGTTGACCTGGATGCGCTCATTGCGGAGACGGTGGAGAATATGCAGGCCGCGTCTCCAGACCACCACATCTCCATCAGGGGAAAGGCAGAGGTGCACGTTTTCGGAGACAAAGATCGGCTCAGCCAGGTAATCATCAACCTGCTCACGAACGCTGTCAAGTACTCGCCGCAGGCGGACAAAGTTATCGTGCATGTCTCACAGAGCGGGCAATGTGCCGTCGTGCGCGTGCAGGACTTTGGCATCGGCATCGATGAAGCGCACCAGCAGAAGATCTTTGAACGCTTCTACCAGGTCACAGACCCGGATGAAAAGACTTATCCCGGTCTCGGCATCGGCCTGCATATCTCAAAGGAGATCGTCGAACTGCACCAGGGCCGCATAGAGGTACAGAGCCGCAAGGGACACGGCTCCACCTTTTCAGTCTTTTTACCGATATTACAGAAACAGGAAGAGTATGCAAAGCAAAGGTAATAAGCTGCTTGTCGTAGATGATGAACCGGATATCCTCGAATTCTTGCAGGTGATCCTGGAGGAAGAGGGCTATGAAGTGCTCACCTCGACCAAGGGCGAATACCTCGAACAACTGCACAACGGCGGGCTGCCAGACCTCATCCTGCTCGACGTCCTGCTCTCCGGCAAAGATGGCCGCGCGATCGTCAAATACCTCAAAAGCCAGGACGAAACGAAACACATTCCCATCATCATGTTCTCCGCCCACCCCAGCGCCGAAGCCACCGCCCGCGCCGCCGGGGCCGAAGACTTCATCGCCAAACCCTTCAACATCGACGACCTCCTGGCAAAAGTGGCGAAATATCTCTGATTTCACCAGATTGTACTAGATACACTATCGCCCTTGCCCAAATGAGGTGAGGCGTGCTATACTTTCATCAGCAAAGAATTTTTGTCGACCCCCATGGTTGTGATGGCGCTGCCGGGTTGTGTTGCAGGCGCGAGGTGCGCGCCGCGACTGGCGAAAGCTGCAACTATGGGTAAAGGAGGTGAGGGACATGGACGCTGGCCCCAGTCATAGTAGGTGCCTGGTCTGCATTTCCACGTGCCTGCTGCCGGAAATGTTCTTCTCCTCATCGGGTTGGGTAGCTGGATTGTAGCAAAGCCGTTTTCTTCGCCGCCTTACTCGATGAGCCTGCATCAGTCCCCTCTCATGAGATGATGTCGAGTAAGAGCGTTTCCTCTGCCAGTAGCCAGTATGTCCTCTCGGCGCTCTAGAGCGCCGCATACAACATTCACCGGGTCAATCGGTAGGAGCAAATTCCACGTACCGTACTATCATATGTGCGTGGAGCGCGCCCGGATGTATCCCATAGGATGCATTTCTCTTATCTGTCAATTGACCCGTGCCTGTACCAGCCAGCAACGTTTGACGCACGAGCGGTACATTTCTGTTTCCATACGGTGGAGACACGTCGTCTTGTTGTGCTCATCTTTGTCGTAACTGTAGTTACGTGAGCTGGCAGGTTTTCCACTTATCCACAGAATTGTGGATAAGCAATGGATGGTTATTCGTGTTACTCATGAGGAAGGCGGTGATACCCATGATTTTTCTGAGCGCGCTGCTGCGCAAAACCGTTTCTGATATTGAAGGACGTCGTATCGGCCTGCTACGGGATGTGAGCGTCTCCTTGAGGGATACGTTCCCTGCTGTTACTGCCATTATCGTTCGTCCTACGACGAGCATGCATGATGTGATTATACCCTGGACGCAGGTGCATAGCCTGGAAGAGCCACACATTTACCTGGATGTAAAGCAATCGCAGATTACGCCATATGTACCGGGACCTGATGAAATTTTATTGAAGCGCGATATTCTGGATAAGCAAATTGTCGATACGCAGGGCGTAAGAGTTGTGAAAGTCAATGATTTAAAGCTGGCGCAAATACGGAATGTCGTGCGTTTGGTGGGCGTAGATATCAGTCTGAGCGGTCTGCTGCGCCGCCTGGGCATTCTGGGACCGTTCGAGACACTGAGCCGCGTGCTGCCCATACAGCTTGGAGAGAAAACGGTGACATGGAACTATGTCGAGCCAATCCAGATGGTCGGAACCGGGGTAACAGGCCAACTGGCGCTGGCGGGCGCGGGAGCTGCTGCCAGCGTTGGTGCGAGCGGTGTGGTGCCACAGGTGCAGTTAAACGTCAGTTACAACAAACTGGCCGATCTGCGCCCGGCAGATATCGCCGATATTCTGGAGCAACTCGACGTCGAGGATGCCGGTGTCCTGCTCGAACATCTGGATACTGAGACGGCAGCCGACGCCCTCAACGAGGTCGAGTCCCCATTGCAGGCCGAACTGATCAGCGAGCTGAATCCTGAACGCGCCTCCGACCTGCTGGAAGTGATGCCGCCTGACGACGCGGCGGATATTCTGGCCGATATCCCGCAGTACGAGGCCGAGCACCTGCTCAGCCTCATGCCCGCCGACGAGTCGCAGCCCATCCGCGACTTGCTGCGCTACGCTCCCGAATCGGCGGGCGGCATTATGTCGCCGGAGGTGCTCTCACTGAGGGAGAATCTGACGGCGCAAGAGGCGCTGGCCTACCTGCGCCAGCAGTCTGAGCACATGGAGATGATCTACTACCTCTACATCGTCGATGAAGAGAATCACCTGGTAGGCGTCGTCTCGTTGCGCGAACTCGTCGTGGCCCCACCCGACACGCCGTTGAAAGACCTGATGGACACTGACGTGATTAAGGTCACGACCACTACCGACCAGGAAGAGGTGGCACGCATCATTGAACGCTATGACCTGCTGGGTGTGCCGGTGGTAGACGAGGAGAACCACCTGGTGGGTATCGTCACCGTCGATGATGTGATCGACGTGATACGCGAGGAGCAGGTGGAGGACCTTTCCGAGATGTCCGGGGCCAGCGTCGAGGAGTTCGAGGAAGAGGAGCACTTCTCGTGGCGCGCAGCTTTCAGCCGTGTCACGTGGCTGGGGGTGAACGTCGCGGTCGGTTTCCTGCTGGCCCTCGTACTCGATAAGCTGCTCGTTCCAGCCTTGAGCACGGGCGGCGCTGCCGTCGCGGCCACGGGCTTCATGCGCGGGTTGCGCTCGCCCCTGGCTTTGAGCGGCATCGTCTGCCTGCTGCCCATGCTCCTGCTCACGAGCGGAAACGCGAGTTCGCAGGCGCTGGGCGTCGCGGGCTGGCAACTGCGTTCGGCAGGCGGCAGCGATTTCTGGCGCGGCATCTTCCGCGAACTGCGGCTGGGAACGCTGGGCGGTGTGTTATCCACCATAGTGGTCGGCCTGCTCACGCTGCTCCTCTTCCACTCGCTGCGGCTGGGCATCGCTATCGGGCTGGGCTTCGGCTTCACCCTGCTGGTCGCGACGATTTGCGGCCTCGCGCTGCCCAACCTCTTCCAGCGCCTGCGCCTGCGTGGCAGCCTGATCAGTGCCCCCCTGCTCGACCCGGTTATCGCCATCATCAGCGTCAGCATCTTTCTCCTGCTCACCATCGCCCTGATTGACCAGATGCATCCCTAGAGAACCTTTGAAAATGAATGCCGCGAGCGTGCGAAGCGTCTTATATCAAATGCGGTAGAAAAGGGATCGAAAGGGGGTCCTGGGGTCTCCCCAAATCATCATCATTGAAACGGATTCGATATTATAAAAGCCAGAGAAGGTGTGCTCTTGATACCTTCTCTGGCTTCTATTGCTTTCAGTATATGAGGTAGTGTAAAGAATCACACATCGGGAGCGCTTATGCCCTCCATCTCGTCCTTCGGCTCGCGCATCATAAGTTCGGGGACGGCGAGGCGGGGGTTGAGGCCCTCGAAGAGAACGAGACTGAGCTGGTGGGTGATAGGCATTTCGACATTGTAGTGAGCAGCTAGCTGGAGAGCGGCTCTGGTGGTGGAGACACCTTCGGCGACGCTATGCATGGAGGCCAGAATGTCGGACAGCTTTTCGCCAGCCGCGAGGCGGCGCCCAACCTGCTGGTTGCGACTGAGCGGACTGGCGCACGTGGCGATGAGGTCACCCATACCGGCCAGACCGGCGAAGGTGAGCGGATTCGCGCCCGCAGCGATGCCCAGACGCGAGATTTCGGCAAGGCCGCGAGTGATGAAGGAGGCTTTGGCGTTTTCCCCATATCCCATACCATCGTTGAAGCCCGCGCCGATGGCAATGATATTTTTCAGCGCGCCACCCAGTTCCACACCGATTACATCACTGGACGTGTAGACGCGGAATGTGGTGCTGCTCAGTAAGGTGCGAGCGCGAATGGCCACATCCTGATTGTAGGCGGCGATGACGGCGGCGGTCGGCTTTTTCTCAGCTACCTCACGCGAGATGGTGGGTCCGCTGAAGGCCGCGACACGGTTATGGCTTCCTGGCAACTCCTCCTCGACAATTTCGGTCATACGCTTCAGAGTGTCGATCTCTATGCCCTTGCTGGCACTGACAATGAGCGTTTTCTCTCCAACATGGGGAGCCAGCACATGCAGATTTTCACGCATGCGCTGTGAAGGCGTCACCAGTAGAAGCATATCTTTTCCTCGCACGGCGTCCTCGATACCGACCGTCACGTTCAACGCGGGAGGAAAGTGGAAGCCGGGCAGAAATGTCACGTTCTCTCGTTGCTGCTGCATCTCCCTGGCGCGTTCGGGCCGGTGCTCCCACAGGGTCGTGTTTAGACCCTTGCCTGCCAGCAAAAGGGCCAGAGTCGTTCCCCAGGCACCACTTCCGATTACACCTACCGAGTCCATTACCAGTTCTCCTCATCCCAGAACCAAATTTATCTTTGCAGCAATTGTAGCGCAACCCACCTTTTCCAGCAAGAACAGGCCCTCCTCTGGTTCGGTCTATGGAGAGCGCAGGAGAACACGCTCTACTCCGCTTCCGCCAGCTCTGCCGCGCTCTGGTGCAGTGCCTGGGGCTTTTCGGCCTGTTCATAGATGGCGGGTTTCAGGATGCCAACGTAGGGCAGGTTGCGGTAACGCTGCGCGTAGTCGAGGCCGTAGCCGACAACGAAGCGGTCGGGAATGGAGAAGCCGACGTAGTCGGGGCTTACCGGCTTGACGCGCTCGCGTCCCTTATCAAGTAGCGTACACACACGAAGGCTGAGCGGGCGGCGCTGCTGGAGCACGTCCATCAGATAATGCAGCGTGAGGCCGCTATCGACGATATCTTCGACGATCAAAACATGCTTGCGGTCGATGGGTCCTTCCAGGTCCTTGAGAATGCGTACAACGCCGCTGGATTGCGTACTGTTGCCGTAGCTGGAGATTGCCATGTAGTCGATCTCTAATGGCAGTTCGATCTCGCGCGCTAAATCAGCAATAAAGGGTACTGCTCCTTTGAGCGTTCCCAGCAGGAGCAGATTTTTCCCCTGGTAATCGCGGGTAATCTGCCTTCCCAGCTCGGCAACTTTGTTGCGTATCTGCTCTTCGGTCAACAAGATTTCTGCAATATCTTCGTGCATGTCCACCTCTTAATAATTTCCTGTGCGTGCCGCTCCATAACGTATAAATTATCACATGTGGATGAAGTTTGGATTCCTTCCCTCTCAGCATTCTTCTGAAAGTACAGGTTCGACAGATAAACGGATGACGTGCCGCGTGTCACGAGTGAGACGTACCCTGTCATCAAGACAGACGCCAGCCAGCCAGACGCAGCAAGTTGACGAGAAAAAGAGTGGGATCGCGTCGCGTTCAGCACGTGGAATATGCTCGTCGATAAACACATCCTTGACTTTTTTCTCCTGCTTCATACCCAGTGGCCGGATGCGGTCTCCCGCACGCCTCGTGCGTACCTCCAGAACGGGGCCAATCGTCGCGGCATCAACGTAAACTGTATTACGATTCACAGGTAATAAGCGCCAGACAGCGGGCCAGTCCTCGCGTTCCAGCGCCTCACGCACCGCGTGCAGCAACCCGGTCGGCTGCGGCTCGGCGACGGCCACCCAGGATGTTCCAGGCACAGCTACACGACCGGGAACGGGCAGGCGCGCCGCAAGTTTTGCCTGTTGTTGACGCGTCCGGCTCACTTCCCCACGTTCTCTCCGCGCGCTCTGCTTAGAGAGACGCTCGAAGAGGGCTGTTCTAAAATTGCAGGTCACACGCAGGCCATGCGGCAGATCGAGCATCTTGCCTTCTTGAAGCGGCTGCGGCTGCGGCTCGCGCTGTAGAAGCTGTTCGATGAGCCGGTAGTGACGCAGTTCGAGAGGTGATTGGCCGCCGCACAGCCGGGCAGTGATACGGCGCAGCAGGTGCCGTTTCAGGCTTAAGGGCAGCAGCAACAACTGCTCAACATCTAGTTTGATGCGCTGCTCCTGCTCCTCCAGCACGATCTGTTGCCAGTGGTCGCTTACCTGCTCCTCGATCCATTCCACATCGGCCTGTGTTACCTCCGCATTGCGCAGGAGCGTGGCACGAATGCCGGGATTGAGCGATTCGAGTAGTGGCAGCAGTTCGTGGCGCACGCGGTTGCGCAGGAAGCGTGGGTCGGCATTGCTGGCATCTTCCAGCGGCACAAGCCCGTGTTCGCGGCAATAAGCGAGCGTCTCAGCATGTGTGACAGACAGCAAGGGACGGATGATATCCTGCTGCTGTGGCTGCATGCCGACCATGCTGGCGATACCGCCGCCGCGCAGCAGGTGCAGCAGCAGTGTCTCCACCTGATCGTCGGCATGATGGGCCAGCGCGATGGGCCGACTGCCGGGACCGCAGGCGACCGCGCGCAGGAAGCGATAGCGCGCCTCTCGCGCGGCCTCCTCCAGCGAGCGGCCCTCCTCGCGTGCCAGCGCCGGGACATCCATCTCACCAAGAGTAACAGGCAGTCCCCATGCGCTGGCGATGCGCGCTACAGCCTCGGCTTCCGCGTCCGCCTCCTCGCGCAGCTTATGATTGAGGTGAGCCACGCGCAGCCGCACGCCGGGAAATCTCTTTCCCGGCCCACACAGCCGATGCAACAGGTGCAGCAGGCACAGCGAATCCGCGCCACCGGAGACGGCCACCACTACCTCACCGTCCTCCGGCAGCAGAGCATGCTCTTCTATATACGCCTCGATTCGCTCTAACATATCCACCTTATGCGCATCCCTCATAGTATTTATGCCTATTTTACCAGACTGAGCAACAAGCAGGTCTGTCCCTCTTTCCTGACAGGTGATACAGTGGAAAATCATGGGCCAATATGATACCATATAGGCAATAAGAGACCACGAGTTATTTGTTTTGCGTGGGTACATGGTTGTGTTTGATTGATATGGTAGAGCGCGCTACAAAACGCGCAATACAGGGCAGGGAACAAATATATGGCAATTCATAAAATCATTACGGCAGAGAATCCGATTCTGCGGCAAAAAGGAAAGAAAATTCACCGCTTTGACGCCTCCATTCAGAAACTGGCGAACGATATGTTTGAAACGATGCATGCCGCTCAGGGTGTTGGCCTCGCGGCTCCACAGATCGGCTTATCGATTCGCCTCTTCGTCGCCGAATACGAAGACCACAAGGTAGCAATGGCCAATCCTGAAATTATCAAGGCCGAGGGGGAGGTGCTGGGAACGGAAGGTTGCCTGAGCATCCCCGGCTACGCCGGAGACAATATCCGCCGGGCAGAACGGATCGTCGTCAAGGGGCAGGATGTGCGCGGCAAGCCGATGAAGATCAACGCGGAAGGCTGGTTTGCCCGCGTTCTCCAGCACGAGATCGACCACCTGGATGGTATCCTTTTCCTGGATCGCCTCGACCGGCCCGAAGACCTGCGCGAGGTGACCGAAGAGGAGGAGACCGACGAACCGGCGGTCGTCGGCGAATAGTTTGTTTCTATTCCGAACAGGTTTCCGGGTTTTTAGCTGAGCGAAAAGAAAACGAGGTGCGCCAAAGTTTGCACCTCGTTTTCTTTTCTTTGCCTATTTCTTCTGCTGCCTCCTCAGCATGGGCATTTGCTGCTTGCCAAGCTGGCGCTCACAACTGGCACAGATGTAGAAACCCTCCTCCTCACGGTAACGCAATTCATCGAGCGCATAGTACAGGTAGCAGATACCACAGCGAGCAGCATCGGGCTGGCTGGCTATCTGGCGGTCGCGCTCAAAGAGTTCATGCAGGGAAGCGATCATTGCCTCGAAGTCAAAAGAGGCAGAGTTATTGCGTCCCGGCCCGACGACAGGCAGCGAGCCGGTATTATTGTTTACGCGCGCTTCACGGCGATTAGCGAACGAGTTGTTGTGCTCCTGCCCTCCCCCGTTACCCGCGCCTGACGTAGAAGAATTGCTCAATGCTACCGCCTCCCAATCCATAACTGAGATGAGTGATACTTTTTCTCATTATATATTTCGCCTCCCCATAAATCAAGCAAGATGCACAGTAATTTATGCTACTCCCTTGACAATGGCATAGTTTTCAGGTTACTATTGACTGCAGAGGGGAGTGGGAACGGTCCCACAGAAATCTGGCCAGCCACAACTTATCATCGAATGCATAAATCAGGGACGATTATACTATGACATCGAAACTGACGATACGTGATATAGCTCGCCTGGCAGGCGTCTCCAAATCAACCGTCTCACGGGTGCTCAACGCACATCCGAAGGTCGACCCGGAGACACGGGAACGTGTCCTTAGCGTCATGAAGGAGCATGGCTTCGTTCCCAATGCTGCTGCGACAGGACTGGCGAAAGGACGCGGACACCTTATCGGCCTTCTCGTTCCCGCCCTGACCTGGGAACTGGTTTCCGATGTGCTACAGGGAGCTGCCTCAGTACTCGAAGACTCCCGGTACGACATCATTATTTACAGCGCCTCACCCGACAAGGACTTTAGTCAGGTCATTGACCGCATTCTGGCCGCCAATATGGTGGCTGGCATCCTGGCCCTGCTGCATACGCAATCACCCCGCCATCTCGTTGAACTGCACCGACAAGGTCTGCCCATCGTACTGATTAACCACGTCGCGGCCAGAGTCGACCTGCCGCAGGTCGGCATCGATAACGTCGCGGCCACATACGAGGCAGTTCGTCATTTGCTGGCACTGGGACATCGGCGGATCGGCTTCATTCTCGGCCTGCCCGAAATCCAGTGTACGCATGATCGCTACGAAGGCTATCATAAAGCATTGAGCGATGCTGGAGTGAGCCTTGATCCTTCTCTTGTCCTGCAGGGAGATTACCGCTGTGAGGGCGGCTATGCGAGCGCGCAGAAGTTCTTCACAATGGCCGAACCACCCACAGCGATCTTCGCGAGCAATGATCTTACCGCTTATGGCGTGCTGGACGCGGCCCAGAAATACGAAGTGCGTGTCCCGGAAGACGTAGCGCTTGTGGGCTTCGATGACATCGCGCCATCCATCCACGTCCATCCGGCGCTTACGACGATTCATCATCCTTTTAAGGAGATGGGGAGTTCTGCCGCTCACTTACTCCTTTCCATGATTAACACAGATAACTCGCTTACCCCTGAGGAGGGAGATTTGCCTGTTCCTGATTCAACGGAGCAAGGAGCGGGAACACCTCGTATCCTGCTGCCTACACACCTGGTCGTGCGCGAATCCTGTGGAGCAGCGCAGGGCTATCCGATACATTCGCCTGTTTAGCTGTCGAGAAGGTCGCCTGCTTTTTGGAGCGCACGCTCGTTCTCGATATGCTTTGTCAGGATATACTATTGTTCGCATGACCGTTTGTTCATCTAGTTTTGAGAAAGGAGGAAGATTGTTCAAGAGCGAAAAGAGACGCATGACTGAAGGATTCGTAGTGCGGCTTGAGGGATAAGGAAATCTGACATGACTTTCGCTTTTTCAGAGAGAAAAGGAGTATATTACCGTGCTAGCGAAATCGACCTGTTTGAGCCGACAGCGTAAGTGGCACAGATATCTGCTGGCTGCCACGCTGGCGCTGGCAGCGATGCTGGCGATGGGCGCAGTTACCTCGTCAGGAGCTATAGCGGCAACAAGACACGCACAGGCAGCGACCCCTGCACAGGTTACAATCAATACTGGGCAACCAGTGGGAACCATTTCTCCTACAGCTTTTGGTCTCAACACCGCCGCCTGGGATAGTCACCTTCTGGATGCCTCTGTACCGGACCTCCTGCAGCAGGCGGGTGTCAGAATGCTGCGCTTCCCTGGTGGCTCGACTGCAGACTTTTATAACTGGCAGTCAAATACGGTCCAGACCTGTTCTATCTGTGGTGGCGTCGATGCCAGCGATACGTTTGACGCCTTCATGGGTGTCGTCAGGGCAAGCGGGGCACAATCCATCATCACCGTCAATTACGGTTCCGGCACCCCCCAGGAGGCGGCTGGTTGGGTGCAGTACGCCAACAAAGGCGGTCCTCACTATAATGGCCCGGTCCCAACCTACCCTGGCGGTAGCAGCAGCGGTCACAATTACGGCATCAAGTACTGGGAGATCGGCAACGAGTTGTATGGTGACGGAACCTATGGTTCCACCTGGGAATATAATACGCACGGGCTGGGACCGGCAACGTATGCCAACAATGTCGTCCAGTTCAGTCAGGCAATGAAGGCTGTCGATCCCACCATTAAGATAGGTCTCGTGCTTACCGCGCCGGGCAACTGGCCCGATGGGCAGACCAGCGCATCTTCACCGCAGCCCTGGAATAACACGGTCTTGCCGATTGCCTGCTCATCCATCGACTTCGTGGTTGTTCACTGGTATCCACAGGGACCCGGCGGCGAAACTGATGCAGGACTGTTGTCCGCACCAGAGGATGGAGAGACAACAGGTGTTAGTTACACACCGAGTATCTCTTCCATGATGGCCGCGCTGCATTCCGAGATCAACCAGTACTGCGGCTCTCATGCCAGTGCGGTGCAGGTCATGGTTACGGAAACCAACTCCGTCTCCTACAATCCGGGCAAGCAGACCGTCAGTCTGGTCAATGCGCTGTTTATGGATGACAATTACATGAGCTGGTATGAAAACGGCGCTGTCAACGTCTCCTGGTGGGATCTGCATAACAGCATCATGCCCAACGACAACAACAGCTCAACCCTGTACGGCACAGCTAATTACGGCGATTATGGCGTTCTCTCCAGCGGCGAATCCGCTAACGGTGCCAGCGAGCCACCAGCAAACACGCCATTCCCATCTTACTATGGCCTGCAAATGCTCTCTAAAGTGGTTCAACCCTGGAGTCAGATGGTTACGGCTTCCTCCAGTCAGAGCCTTGTTTCGGTCTACGCTGTCAGGCAGCCTGGCGACAAAATCGCCGTGCTGCTGATTAACAAAGACCCGAACAACGCCTACCAGGTCTCGTTCTCCTGGTCTGGTTACAAACCAGCACCCAATCCATTCGTTTTCTTCTATGGAGAGAACAGTTCGTCGATCAGCGTGAATCGCGAGCATGGCCTGCTACCGGACTACACACAGACCCTTCCCCCATACTCCCTGACCACACTTGTCGTTTTAACCGGTAACTAAATAGAAGGAAGTGAATTTAGAAAGAGGCGGCTGGCAACCATTGCCAGTCGCCTCTTTCTGACTGTGGAAAAGACCTTCTCGCACGCACGCCATGAAACTTGCCTTGCACCTGTTCTGTAGCATATAACTGTATACAGGTATGGTTTTTAGAACCACGACAACTATGAAAGGAACAATATATGCCAAAAGCAGTCTGGAATGGGGCAATACTGGCCGAGAGTGATAAGTGCATCGTTGTGGAGGGCAACCAGTACTTTCCGCCCGATTCGGTCAATCGCCAGTACTTTACTGAGAGCAGCACGCATACGACATGTCCCTGGAAGGGCGTTGCCAGCTATTATAATGTTGAGGTCGATGGTAAGGTCAACAAAGATGCTGCCTGGTATTATCCGCATCCAAAAGAGGCTGCGAAAGAGATTCAGGATTACGTAGCATTCTGGCACGGCATACAGGTTGAGGTTTAGCAAAGCCGTAACCGTTATAGGGAAAGTTACTGATGCTATGGATGTTCCAATGGTATGTTTACACATCGACGACGAGACAGAACTGCGCACATTCGATATACAGGACACGGAGGAATTGTACGCGCTGATCGATGCGAATCGCGAGCACCTGCGCCGCTGGATGGGGTGGATTGATACCATTACCTCAGTCAAAGATATCCGCTCCTTCATCTGGCACTCGCAGGCACGGCAGTCACAGAACAACGGCTTCAACGCGGGCATCTTCTATCAAGGCAAGATTGTGGGAGTCATCGGCTTTCACTTTATCGATCACGAAGACCACAAGACAGAGATCGGGTACTGGCTGGCCGCCTCTGCACAGGGCAAAGGGCTGATGACGAGAGCCTGCCGCACGATGGTGGATTACGCTTTCCAGGAGCTGAGGCTGAACCGCGTTGAGATACAGGTAGCCACTGGCAATGCGCGGAGCCGCGCCATTCCCGAACGACTCGGTTTCACGCAAGAAGGCGTCCTGCGCGACGATGCCTGGCTGCGCGACCACTTCGTCGACCACGTTGTCTACGGCATGCTTGCCCGCGAATGGAAACGCTAACACAGCAACTGAAACAGTTTGATTGTAATATCTCATTGTTACGATCAAACTGTTTCAGTTGTTAAGGCTAAAAGGAGTCGATTTCTCCTTTTATGCAGCAGGTCACAGAATATCCGGGTAAGTTGTGGTAAAATAGCCTTAAATATTGCTTTCTTCTGGAACAAAAAAGCGAGCGCAAAATATGTATAAGCAATTTCCGATAGACATACAATCATCGGGAAAGGTCTGGATGGTACGGCTCCTGCTGGTGCTGGCAATGTCCTGTTTGTTGCTGCCCGCTATGGCCCTCGGCAGCCTGGCAACTTATGCTTCACCTCCTGGTGGCAACGTCTCCGACCCGGTTGTACGTGCCGTTGACATAGCTGAACCTGCCGTTGTGCGCATTTTCACGGTCGTCAATGCGACACTGACTGTCCATTTTTCCTCGACCAGTAATGTCACCTTCCCGCTGCAGGCAAGTAATAGCACCGCCTACGAGCTGGAATTTTCTGGCACAGGAACGTTTATCAGCGCGCATGGTGATATTCTGACCGCCGATCACGTGATCAACCCGCCGCAGGCTGATATGACACCCGACCTTGACCAGACGGCGGCTCCCGACGTTGCGGCATATATCAATCAGAATCTGAAGCAGCAAGTCACAGCAGATCAGGTGGCACAGGAACTGCAAAGCGGGCAACTGGCTTCGACTCCACAGTTTAATGCTCCTGCCAGCCAGGTCTTCTTAAGCACAAGCTTCACCGGCCCGCTGACGGCCACGAACCTGAACAATGTTCCATCCCAGTTGCAGGCCCCGGTTGATAAGATCGAGCAGGAAAGCCCGGTTGACCAGCACGACGTGGCGATTGTCCACGTGAGCAATATGGATGACATGCCGAGTGTCCAGCTTGGCAATTCATCTAATGTGCAGCAGCAAGATACCCTCACCATCATTGGTTTTCCCGGCAGTGGAGATGTGAGCAACTCTCCAAATGATCTGCTCGCCACGTCGGTGAACCAGATATTCGTTAGCTCCATCAAGACCACAGATACGGGCGCGCCAGTGATTCAGGTGGGCGGAAACGTGGAGCATGGCGATAGCGGCGGTCCGGCCCTCGACAGCAACGGGGCAGTTGTCGGCATAGTCAGCTTCGGGCTGGAGACGGGTAGCCCCAGTGGCACCAGTTTCCTGCAGGCCAGCAACAGCGCCATCGCCCTTGTGCAGGCACAGCACCTGGATACGACACCCGGACCATTGGAGCATGCCTGGACGCAAGCTTTCGATGATTACTCTTCCACCCAACCGGGCCACTGGCACAAAGCCGCGTCCGAGTTCGCGGCCATCGCGGCGCGCTACCCGCTCTTCAAGGCCATTATGCCGTACCTGAACTACGCTCAGACACAGGCCCAGCATGAGACGACGACGCAATCGACGCCTACCACCACTACTACCACTCAAGCATCCGCCTCACAGAGTAGCAGGCTGACGTCTTATGCGATCACGATAGGCGCGATTGTTCTGCTCGTGCTGCTGGTTGTACTCCTCTTCGCGATCATCATCCGCAAGGGACGCCGCAAAAAGGCGGTGGCTGCGACGCAGGTACGTCCACTCCCACCGGGGGCACTGCCACGGCCCCAATCAGCGCGGCTTCCTCCGGCAGCGTCGGCAGCACCAGACCCGTTAAAGGATGCGATGTCTGCCTTCGGCGCTCCTCCACGTGTTTCGCCGCCGGGAGCAGGCCAGGCTTCACAGTCTGTTCCGCTGACAGGCACATCCGGCTCGCTGCGCCCGTGGCCTTGCGGTCACCTTAACCGGCCAAACGCTCGCTTTTGCAGCATCTGCGGCGAACCCGCTCCGGCACAGCCGCCCCCAACGCGACGCTACGAGCAATAAACCAGCATCCAGCAGGAAGTTGAGAGTATGGTGCAGAAAGTTTCACGCGGCACCATCTTCCCGCGAGAAGATGGGAAAATCATCGATGAGCATTTCGGAGTCCTCAACACGAAAGAGGACGACTTCAGCCTTGCCCACATGTACGCCCCCCTGGCATGGCGCGAACCTGCCCAGATCGCAGCCTTCGACGAGGTGGTGATCGTGGTGCGGGGAACGCTGGTCGTCGAGACCGACGAGGAACGTGTCGAAGTCAATCCCGGCGAAACCTGCCGCGTTGAGCGAGGCACACGCGTCACCTACAGCAATGCAAGCAACAACCAGCCCTGCGAATACTGGTCGCTCTGCATCCCGGCCTTCAGACCCGAACGTACTGAGATGAACGTTTGATGGCAACAACACAGGGGTCTGGCAATTGCCAGACCCCTGTGTTGTTGCACTCCTAAAGAATGTTTCACGTGAAACATTATGCACCCATGATATTGTAGCCCGCGTCGACGAAGAGAATATCGCCGGTGACACCGCTGGCAAGCGGGCTGCACAGGAAGAGGGCGGCGTCACCCACCTCGCTCTGCTCGATGTTGCGGCGCAGGGGCGCAACCAGCCCCATGTGGTCGCGCATGGTGGTGAAACCGGAGACACCGCGTGCCGCCAGAGTATTGAGCGGTCCGGCGGAGATAGCATTGACGCGGATATTGGCCTCACCCAGTTCGTAGGCCAGGAAGCGCACAATACACTCCAGCGCGGCCTTTGCCACCGCCATCACGTTGTACTTTGGCATCACGCGCTCGCTTGCCATGTAGGTCATGGTAACGATGGAGCCGCCGCCGCGCGCCTGCATTAAGGGTCTGGCCCGCTGCGCCATTGCCAGCAGGGAGTAGGAACTGATATCGAGGGCAGTAGTGAAATCGGAGCGCGTCGTCTCCAGGAAGGTACCCTCCATCGCCTGTTTGGGCGCGAAGGCGACGGAGTGAATGAGGATATCGAGTCCACCACCAAAAGCTTCACCCACATCTTTAAACACAGCGTCCAGTTGCTCGTCGTTCTGGACATCGCAGGGCAGCACAATTGTACCGGGGATGGTAGCAGCCAGATCGCGTACATATTTTTCCATGCGATCCTGGTAGGTCAGCGCCAGCCGAGCTCCCTCCTTAGCCAGCGCCTGCGCAATGGCCCAGGCAATGGACCGATGGTTGGCAACACCAAAAATAAGGGCAGTTTTTCCTTCCAGCAGGGGCATACAAACACTCCTTTTTACTTTTGCTAACGTTCTACAGGGTAGCGGCGGCTCATCCAGCCGTTCATTCCGTTCGCCAGATTGTACACCTTTTTCAGGCCCGCTATCAGCGCAATTTCTGAGGCTGAGGCGCTACGCTGACCGGCAGCGCAGACAAAAATCACATCCTCATCCTCCGGCAAGTTTAGCTCCTTCAACGCCTTGCCAAACGAGTAGATGCCGTTGAGCGGGACCAGTGTGGCCTGGGCAATATGACCGTAAGCCCACTCCTCCGGTTGCCGCACGTCGATAACCCGCGCGCCCGCTTCGATCATACGTCTGGCCTCGTCGGTACCAATTGTCGTATATGGAACTTCCTCTTCCTGACCCTGGTTATTGTACGCCATCGTTGTTCTCCTTCTCATTCGCTTCGTACTGCTCCAACCAGATGAGTCCCAGCAGCGTTGGAGTAATGACATATTCATCGCCCACAAACGCCATTGTGAGCAGTCCCTGGTCTTCCATCTCGCGGAAATCGTCGGTAATCAGATAATATTTTGACAGCATGCGCGCTATGTCGCTTTCTGGCAACTGCTTCCAGGTTTGCAGTACGCGCAACACCGCCGCGTACTTCGGGCTGCTATCATCAATCGCTCGCATTGCTCGCTCCTTGCCGTACTGGCATCTACAACCCCCAGACATTCCACCCACTGGCTACAGTGTAACAAATCCGCATCCTGAGAGCAAGGGAAATAAGGAGTGAATCTGAGCTTGTATGCTAGCCAACGAAAATACCTTCTCGACGAAGAAGGCCAGATGTGCTATAACAAAGAAGAAATTTGCGCAGGAATGAGGGAGAATCAGCCATGATATCAGAGCCATCTCAACTCCAGACAGCAGACATGGTTGTACGCAATATCGGGCAACTGGTCACGGTCGCACAACACCCCATTGCAGGGGCGAACGGTACGCTTCAGATTATTTCAGACGCGGCACTGGCCGTGCATCACGGCAAGATCGTCTGGATCGGCCCGGATGACGAGGCAGGACCGTTTTTCGAGCATCACACGGGCGCACCGAAGCAGGAGATCGTTGTTGTCGACGCGCAGAAAAAAGTGATTACCCCCGGGCTGGTCGACTCGCACACGCACCTGGTTTTCGCGGGCGACCGGGCCGAAGAATTTCACCTGCGCCGCAGCGGCGTAAGCTATAGCGAGCTGCTGGCGAAAGGCATGGGCATCCTTTCAACGGTCAAAGAGACTCGCGCGGCCACAACCGAGACGCTGATGGAACTGGCGCAGGCGCGGCTCAACATCATGCGCAGCTGCGGCACAACGACGGTAGAGGTCAAAACCGGCTATGGGCTGGATAAGGTCACGGAAGAAACCTGCCTGCGCATCATTAACAACCTGAATGCGCTGGAAGAGAGCGCATCACAGTCCCATAGCCGCGTGCGTCTGGTTCCCACGTTTCTCGGCGCGCATACGCTTCCCCCGGAGTACCACGAGCGACGCGAAGCATACGTTGACTTGCTGGTTGAGGAGATGCTACCATCGTTCGTTGGTCTGGCACGCTTCTGTGACGTATTCTGTGAACAGGGGGCCTTTACGCTGGAAGAGAGCCGCCGCATCCTGACCCGTGCTAAGGAACTGGGTTACCAGCTCAAATTGCACGCCGACCAGCTCAGCCCATCGGGCGGCGCGCGCCTGGCGGCGGAACTGGGCGCAACCTCCGCCGATCACCTGGATTATGCCAGCGATGCAGACCTGGCAGCAATGCGTGAGGCCGGTGTCGTGGCAACTCTGCTGCCCGGCTGCTCCTATACGTTGCGCGCTCCCTATCCCTCGGCCCGTCGCTTCATCGACGCCGGTCTGCACGTAGCTCTGGCGACAGACTTTAACCCTGGTACCTCCTATAGTGAGGATATGCAGACCATGCTTGGCCTCGCGATGTCCGCGATGGGCATGTCGCTCGAAGAGGCGCTGCAGGCAGCGACCATCAACGGGGCGCGGGCGCTTGGCCTGCAAGACACCGTAGGTAGTATCGAGGTCGGCAAACACTGCGAACTGGCCCTCTGGTCCATCTACGATTATCGCGAAATTGGCTACCATTTCGGCGTCAACCTCGTTCAATCCACGCTCGTACAGCACTGACGCGTGCAAGCCGCGATAAAGGTCCACCACACACCATAAAAACTGGTCTGAACATGTCATTCTGAGGAGCAGCGAAAAATCTCGGCAACTTCAGAATGACATGAGTTATTACCACCCATGCAAAAATGCACAATGTTTCACGTGAAACATTGTGAGAGCTTTCTGGAAGAAAAGGATGCTGACCGGAGAATGTTTCACGTGAAACATTCTCCAGGCTTTTTAGAGTACTTTCGCTGACAACCGGGTGTTTCACGTGAAACATTTTGCTGCCAGACAAGAATTTGGAGTTTGCCCACAATGCAGATTGCTGATTTTAAGCTTGAACGTTATTTCGCCCGCTGGGAGTTTGCCGCCAGCCATCTTCTGTGTTGTTCCGATGCCGAAAGCTACCGTATGCACGACCTGCTGGCGCTCGCCGATGATGAGAGCCGTGAGTTATGGCAGAACCTGACCCTGAGTTATACCGAATATCCCGGTAATCCCTTGCTGCAAAAGGAAATCACACAGCTTTATGAGAGTGTACAAACGGATGAGGTCTTCACCTTCGCAGGCGCGCAGGAAGCCATCTTCGCCTTCATGAACGCGCTGCTCGAAAAGGGCGATCATGTAATTGCCACCTGGCCTGGTTATCAGTCCCTCTACTCCATCGCGCAGGCGCTCGGCGCAGAGGTGACACTGTTGCCGCTGGAACCAGAATCCGGCTGGCAACTCGATCTGGAGCAGCTCCGTCGCGCTTTGCGACCAACCACGCGCTTGATCGTCGTCAACTTTCCCCACAATCCCACGGGTGTGCTGCCAGATGCCCACACATTCTCGGCGTTGCTGACACTGGCCGAAGAGGCCAACGCTTACCTGTTCTCTGACGAAGTCTACCGCCTGCTCGAGTATAATCCTGATGATCGGCTGCCCGCCGCTGTAGATTGTTCCCGTCGCGCCATCAGTCTCGGCGTCATGTCTAAATCCTTTGGATTAGCAGGCTTACGTGTTGGCTGGCTGGCAACGCATGACATAGACCTGCTGCGCCGCATCTCTGCCTTCAAGGACTACACCTCGATCTGTAATAGCGCGCCCAGTGAAATACTGGCGTTGATCGCCCTGCGCGCAAAAGAACAGGTGCTCGCGCGCAATCGTGCCATTATCGCACGCAATCTCACGCTGCTGGACACCTTTTTTGCTACCTACGAGGACGCCTTTGAATGGGTGCGTCCGCGAGCAGGATGCATAGGTTTTCCCCGCCTGCGCCTCAACATGCCCATCGAGCAATTCACCGGCGAACTCGTGCGACGGCAGGGTGTCTTGCTTCTGCCTGGCACCGTCTACGATTATCCCGGCCATCACTTTCGTATCGGCTTCGGTCGTGCCAACATGCCCGAAGCCCTCATCCGCCTCGAACGCTTCACCTCCGAACTATTGCATCTAACGATGTAAAAATGTTTCACGTGAAACATTGTCAAACACTGGGAGTGGGATGTAAGATAAAGGCGACAAACCGGTAGAATGTTTCACGTGAAACATCCAGTGCAAACACCTTTCGAGGACGAAAATAGCTTTGTCGTTGATCTTTTGACGACGCTACGCAGGGAAAAGTTCAGTCCTCCCGCGTGGCGGCGTTTCCTCGTGCGCTCATGGGAGATGTCGTGGCAGACTGCGCAGGCACATCCCACCCTCACACTCTCGTGGAGGCGTGTGACCATGCTCATTTTCGCGCTGACCGTGCTCATTCTCATAGCAAATCTTCACTTTGAAGGACTGGCAAATACCATGCGACTCCTGCCCGGCTTCGTCTTTTGCGTCGCATGGCAGCAGAGCGACCTGTTCTGGCACCTGGGTCTGAATCGCCAGATGAGAATCTCCCCTTTGAAGGAGCAGGAAACGATGGTATTGCCAACGCTGGGCCTCGCCAATACCCTCACGTGGCTGCGCGGGTTGGCAGCGTGCTACCTGATTGGTAGACTCGTCGGAGGTCTTGCTACATCCAACTCGCTGACGCTGCTCGTCTTCTTATTCGGTATTGCAACTGATATTCTCGACGGGCAGGTGGCACGCAGCAGACACACGTCCAGCAAACTGGGACAGATTGCTGATGGTGAAACCGATTTTTGCCTCTACACGTCGATTACGTTCATTCTGATTCAGAACGGCGTTCTCTCGCTCTGGCCGGGCTTCATCATGCTGCTGCGTTTCTTTATCCCACTGCTGGCCGCGCTGGGTAGTTACTTCCTGCTTGCTCACCCGGTTCGTTTCGGCCCCACGCTCTGGGGCAAGTTTGCAGGACTGGCCCAGTGTCTCTATCTCCTGCTCCTGCTTGCTCCTCCCCGCCTTACCTCCATCACACACCCTGTACATCTCCCTCTCCTCGTCATCACTCTCGCCTTGCTCGTCATTGCCCCCATAGCCCAGATCGCGGCCAATGTGCGCACCGAAAACAGATGATGCTCGCGGACAATCCACAAATGTTTCACGTGAAACATCTTCTCTCGCCCGCTGCCCTGGCCTATGGTAAAATAGAACCAGTTACTAGAGGCAAAGCAGCCAGAAAGGAAAAGCTTCAGCGATGAAGACGGAGTATAGAGATTCAGAGCAAGATCGGTTGCCGCACCACGTGACGCTTGATGGGCAGGCGCTTTCACGAGCGCAGGTGCTGGCAGTGGCGCGTAATTATGTGCCGGTGACGCTGGGCAGTGAGTCGGTGGAACGCATCCAGGCGGCGCGTGCGGTCATCGATACAATCGCCGCCGAGGAGCGCAAGGTCTATGGCGTCACAACCGGCTTTGGACATTTGAGCAAAGTACGCATCCCACACGAACAACTGGAAGAACTGCAACATAATTTGATTCGCAGTCACGCGGCAGGCGTGGGTGAACCTTTGAGCGAGGAGATTGTGCGTGCCGTGATGCTATTGCTGGCGGCCAGCCTTGCGCGTGGCAATTCAGGTGTGCGCGTCGAGGTTGTGCAAACTCTGGTCGCGCTACTCAATGCTCGCGTCTGCCCGCTCATTCCATCGCGTGGCTCGGTTGGTGCCAGTGGCGATCTGGCGCCACTGGCACATCTGGCCCTCGTGTTGATCGGTGAGGGCGAAGCGCTCTATCAGGGAAAACATATGACCGGCTTACAGGCGTTGCAAGAGGCGGGCATTGCGCCCCTGCACCTGGCAGCCAAAGAAGGTCTTGCCCTCATCAACGGCACCCATCTGATGGAGGCCATAGCCGTGCTGGCTCTGGCGGATGCAGAGATAACGCTGCGCACGGCGGAACTGGCATGCGCTATGAGCATCGAGGGGCTGATGGGTAGCCACATACCGCTGGATGCGCGTATTCACCGACGCCGGGGGCAGCACGGGCAGCAGATCAGTGCGGAACGCCTGCGCAAACTTGTGAGCAACAGCGAGATCAATCGCAGCCACCAGAACTGCGCTCGCGTGCAGGACCCCTACACGCTGCGCTGCGCTCCACAGGTGTTCGGAGCCGTGCGCGACGCCCTGGAATATTGCACGAATATCTTTGAACGCGAACTGGATGCCGTAACCGATAATCCGCTGGTCTTTCCAGATGACGGTGACGTGCTCAGCGGTGGCAATTTTCATGGGCAGCCCCTGGCGCTGGCGCTGGATATGCTGGGTATTGCGCTGGCGCAACTCGCCAGTTTCTCCGAGCGGCGCATCTACAACCTCATGGGGCCACATGAATGGGACGAGGGCGGCGCACCCCTTTTCCTGACTCCCAATCCCGGACTCAATTCCGGCTTTATGATTACGCAGTACGTGGCTGCCGCCCTCGTCAATGAGATCAAAATACTTGCCCACCCGGCCAGCATCGATTCTATTCCTACCTCGGCTGGTATGGAAGATTTTGTGAGTATGGGCGTGACCAGCGCGCACAAAGCCCTATATATCCTGGAACAGACACAGCAGGTAATCGCTATCGAGCTGCTCTGTGCCGCGCAAATGCTGGACTTTCGCAAGCCGCTCAAACCGGGTGAGGGAGTGCAGCACGCCTATGATCTCGTGCGCTCCTATGTTCCCAAACTTGAAGCCGACCGCGTTCTGGCTCCCGATATCGCCACGCTCGCAGCCGCCGTGAAAGCAGGGGTCTTCGCCACCGTTGAATAACAACATGTTTCACGTGAAACATTGCGAACGCTTCTTGCGTATTTAGAAAGGTGGTAGTGGGAAGGAATGTTCCACGTGAAACATTCTCTTCTCAAAGAGATTATGATTGGGTGGGCACAGCGGCAGCGAATGGATGTTTGCTTCCACTTGCTTGATGTGCTACACTTCATAATGAGAGCCGGTCAATGGGGACCGGTTCCTGGCAAGAGTTCATGCGCTATGTGAGCGCACACGAAGGGAGTAATACAGGTGATTACCCACAACGTTTCAGTGGATTCGCCCGGTTCCTCCGGTAACAGTTCTCTATCTTCTCTTTCACTTCAAGAACAATATCAGTTACTTCAGCAGCTTCGCCACGAACTCCATCTTCGTTATCGCCCCATTTTGCAGCAGGGGGCGGGACCAATTCGCGTCATGGCGCGCATGGTGGGAGAGCTTGAGCGAACATGCCGCGCACAACATATCTCTGATGAGGTTATACAGGACGGCATTGTGAATCGCACTATTGGCGATGTCGACCTGCGCAAGGTGGTTGAATGTGTGGGTGAAGCAGAGGGTCCCAACGATTACCGCATGCTTGCGGAAGAGGTTGGCATCGCACTGCCGAACGAAAACATCAATGGCTACATTGCCCCCGGTGAAACCTACCTCTGGCTGCGCAATCAGATGACCGAGTGCGAGCGACTCGTCCTGGCACAGGGCTTCGATATGCGTATCTATGATCTTCTCGGCATCGGCAACCCCGTCCTGCGGAGCTGGCTCGCGGAGGAAATGCAGTCATGGGGCATCTCCGCAAGCACCGAACAGGTCTACCTGACGCTGGGCGCTATGGATGGCATCGACAAGACGCTGCGCGGCCTGCGCCAGCTTTACCGCGAACAGGGCATTACACAGTTCGCGGTGCTCTTTCCTGCCCCCGGCTTCAACGTCCCTGAATTGCAGGCGCTCTCCTACGGCTACCGGCTGCATCGCCTGCAAACGCAGCCTGAACATCGCTTCAAAATCACGGCAGCTCAGCTCGACCGGGCGCTGGCTGAGGCTCCCGATATTCGCCTTGTCTATCTTACGGTCACCAACAATCCTACAACCTTCGCCTATACACCTGATGAACTGAACGAGATTCACATCGTGATCGAGCAGCACCGCCAGGCAGGACACGATGTGATGCTTCTGGCCGATCTTGCCTACATCGGCACCGGCAAACCGGAGGAGGATCAGGCGCGGATGGCAACCTTCACATCTGAAAGCGCGACCCGCCACACCATCTTTGTCAGCAGCCTGTCAAAAACGCACACCTTCACCGGTGATCGTTTTGGCTGGGTAACAATAGGCGATGCCGCGCTTGCTCCAAGCATGACACCCGGCTGGTCCAACAGTATGGCCTCTCTGCCTGCCGAATGGCAACTGCGCTTCATGGCCTGCATCCGCCTCATGCGCTCGCGTCCCTGGCTGGCAGAGAAGCTGCGTCGCTTCTACCGCCTGCGCCGCAACCGCTTCATCAAGCAACTCCAGCGCATCGACACAGAACAGCACCTCTTCGAGCAAATCTACATCGACGACGATGCTACAGTCTACAACTGGAGCAAACTGCGCCAGGGAGAAGATGCCTTCTCGCTCTTCGAGAAGACCGGCATCGCCGGCGTTCCTGGTTCCGGCTTTGGCTACAGCGACGAATACGTCCGCTTCTCCATCGGCGTCATCCCCATCCCCGAATAACCTGCGTCTTCGTATGGCTGCGAGCGCTCGCAGCCATACAACTATCCTTGCCCTCCGATAATTCGCAGCATCTATCAAAAACGCTCCGCAACCTTGACCAGCCCAACCTGAAAATGTTACTCTTATGAAAGTTAAGAAGTAGGATGCCGCATGGCACAGCCAATCATATTTCGACCAGTATGTTTCACGTGAAACGTCGAGAAATGCTAAGCAGCCCTTACTTCTCTCACGCTACTATCTATCTGAAAAGCCTTCGTGAGAGCGTTGTGATAGCAGGTACTCACAAAGTGACATATCTGTGAGACAGCTCTCTTATACTGGTAACGGTGTTCTGGGGTAATGCCAGTTCACCTTCACTCAGACAGCGGACAGCATCTATGATGAGAGAAGGCTTTTCAGACAGAGATTGGCCCTGTCAGAGCAAGAACAACAAAGGAGAACTATCACTATGACCATTCGTGTTGGTATTAATGGTTTCGGACGAATCGGGCGTCAGTCGATGAAGGCAATGCTTGAGCGTCACCCTCAAGACATTGAAGTCGTTGCCGTCAACGATCTGACCGATACAAAGACAAACGCGCACCTTTTGAAATATGACTCCACCTATGGCCGCTTCCCCGGCGAGGTTGAGGCCACTGAAAACTCGCTCATCGTCAACGGCCATCCTATCCTGGTGCTCGCGCAGAGAAATCCGGCGGAGATTCCCTGGGGTGATCTCGGTGTCGATATCGTCATCGAGTCCACCGGCCTCTTTACTGATGCAGACAAGGCGTCAGCACATCTAAAGGGCGGTGCGAAAAAAGTCATTATCTCCGCTCCGGCCAAAGGTGAAGACATCACTATAGTCCTGGGCGTCAACGAGGATATGTACAATCCAGAGAAGCACAATATCATCTCGAACGCCTCCTGCACTACCAACTGCCTGGCTCCGACGGTGAAGGTGCTCAACGATACCTTCGGTATCGAATACGGGTTGATGAACACCATTCACTCCTATACCAACGACCAGCGCATCCTTGACCAGGTTCACAAAGACCTGCGCCGCGCTCGCTCCGCCGGTGCCAACATCATTCCTACCACCACCGGTGCGGCTCGTGCGCTCGCCCTTGTTATTCCCGAACTCAAAGGTCGCTTCGATGGGATGTCCCTGCGCGTCCCCACCATCACCGTCTCGGTGGTCGATTTCGTGGCGACTCTGCGTAAAGAGACAACAAAGGAAGCCATCAACGAGGCATTTAGAGAAGCTGCCGCCGGGCCGCTCAACGGCATTCTCGCCATCACCGATGAACCGCTCGTCTCCTCGGACTTCCGGGGTGATTCGCACTCCTCTACGGTAGATGCGCTTTCGACGATGGTGGAAGGCGGCAGGATGGCAAAGGTCATCGCCTGGTACGACAACGAGTGGGGCTATTCCTGCCGCGTAGCCGATCTGACTGACTACATCGGCAAAAAGGGCTTCTAGCTCCTGGTGAGAGAGCGGAGGCAAATGTTATGAATAAGAAGACTATCCGTGATATCGATGTCGCGGGCAAACGTGTGCTGGTGCGCGTCGATTTCAACGTGCCGCTCGATGCTGAGCGGCACATTACCGACGACACGCGCATCCGTGCCGCGCTGCCCACGATCCAGTATCTGCTCGATCATGGCGCGGCGGTCATTCTGATATCACACCTGGGCCGCCCCGATGGACAGGTTGTGGAAAAGATGCGCCTGGCACCCGCTGCTACTCGCCTGAGCGAATTGCTGGACCGTCCGGTACTGATGGCGAGCGAGAGCATCGGACCCGCAGTAGTGGCACAGGCCCAGGCATTGCAGCCGGGACAGGTGCTGCTGCTGGAAAACCTGCGCTTCCACAGGGAAGAGGAGAAAAATAATCCCGAATTCGCACGGCAACTGGCCTCGCTCGGCGAAGCCTACGTCAACGACGCATTCGGCACCGCTCACCGCGCCCACGCCTCAACCGAGGGAGTGACGCACTACCTGCCCGGCGTCGCGGGCTTCCTGATGGAAAAGGAGATTAACTACCTGGGATCGGCGCTGGAAAATCCCCGGCGTCCATTCGCGGCCATTATCGGCGGAGCTAAAGTCTCCGATAAGATCGCAGTGCTTGATCGGCTTATCAATATGGTGGATATGCTGCTGATCGGCGGTGGTATGGCGAATACCTTTCTCAAGGCGCAAGGCTACGAAATCGGTGACTCTCTCTATGAAGAAAGCAAGGTGGATGTCGCCGGTCGCCTGATCACGCAGGCATACAATCGCGAGTTGGAATTGCTGCTGCCCACCGACGTGGTGATCGCCGACCGTTTTGCAGCCGACGCAAACTCCAGAGTGGTTTCCGTCGAGAACGTCCCGCCCGGCTGGCGCATTCTCGATATCGGCCCGCAGACCATACGGCGCTTCCGCGATGCCCTTAAGAACGCGCAGACTATCGTGTGGAACGGCACGCTTGGGGTAGCGGAGATGCCCGCTTTCGCGAAAGGCACCGACGCCATCATCGAGATACTGGCCGAACGCACGCGAGATGGAGCAACCACCATCATCGGTGGCGGCGATTCAGCGGCAGCGGTGGAACAGGCCGGAGCGGCAGAATCGATGAGCCATGTCTCAACCGGCGGCGGCGCGTCACTGGAATTCCTGGAGGGTCGAGTTCTGCCCGGCGTCGCCGCCTTGCAGGATAAGGAAGAGAAACAATGACCACGTCATCTCGTACCGCCATCATCGCGGGCAACTGGAAAATGCACTACGGCCCCAATCAAGCGTCACAATTTGCCCTGGAGATCATTCCTCCCCTGGGCAAGCTGACGCAAGAGTTCTCGCATATCGTCTGCGTCCTCTGCCCGCCCACCATTTCACTGCAAGCTGTGCGCGAGGTTATGGATGCACTCCTCTTCCCGCGCATCGCCCTCGGCGCGCAGAATATGTACTACGAGGACAAGGGGGCATTCACCGGCGAGAACTCACCGTCGATGGTACATGAACTGTGCAGCTACGTCATCCTCGGTCACTCGGAGCGCCGTGGGTACTTCTGTGAAACAGACGAACAGGTCAACAAGAAGGTACGCGCGGCGCTCGCCAACCGCCTGCGCCCCATCGTCTGCGTCGGGGAAAAGCTGGAAGAGCATGAGGCGGGGAAAACCGAAGAGGTGATTCGCACGCAGGTACATGGCAGTCTGGGCAATCTTCCGCAAGAGCAGGCACACGAGATCGTGATTGCCTACGAGCCAATCTGGGCCATCGGCACCGGCAAATCCGCGACGGCGCAGGGAGCAGGTCAGGTAATCGCTCTCATCCGCCAGCTTTTCGGAGAGATGTACGGTAGCCAGGCGGCCAACGCTATCCGTATTCTCTATGGCGGCAGTGTCACCTCCGCCAACATCAGCGAGTTTGTCAGCGTCCCCGCCATCGATGGCGCGCTCGTCGGCGGAGCCAGCATCAAAGCAGACTTCATCGACATCCTGCGCAAGACCATCGCAGTGATGAAACAACACACATGACAAGGGTAACAGTACACCTGTCAAATACATACATTTGACAGGTGTACTGTTACATCCTTTTTGCTACAAACAGGCTGCGCAGCTTCACGGTATTCCCTTCAAAGCCCTGCACCTGGGCTATTTCCATGACTTTATACGAGCCATCACGGAGATGGGCAAGGTGCACAATGATGTCAAGGGCGCTGACAACCTGCTCGCGAATGAGCGAGAGTGGAGCATCCGGCTCTTCCAGCCTGTAGAGCGTTTCCAGGCGCGAGATTGCGTCACGCGAGTCTCTGGCATAGAGCGTGGTCAGAGTGCCGTTGTAACCGGCATGCATGGCGCGAAAAAGCTCTGCCGTCTCGTCTCCGCGACACTCTCCCAGAATCAGCCGCTCCGGTCGCATATGCAGCGCCGCCTGCACAAGGTCCCGCGTCGTCACTCTCTCTATACCCGCGCCTGTCGAGTATAAGGGCGTGACCAGCGAAACGACGTGGCGCTGTTCCAGCCGGAGTTCCGCCGTCTCTTCGATGGTCACAATACGCTCCGCCGCCGGAATGCAGGCGGCCAGCGCGTTGAGCAGCGTTGTGCGGCCAGCTCCGATGTTGCCACAGATCACAATAGTGCGGCGTTCGCGCACGCAGGCGTGGAGAAAAGCGGCCATCGTCTGCGACATAGTTCCAAGCGCAACCAGATCATCCAGTTCTAATTGTTTGCGCGGGCATTTGCGCAGCAGAATCGTCGGCCCATTTGTCGTACCTGATGACAAGACAACATTGACAAACGTGCCATCGGGCAGGCGAAAGTCCATCACCGGCCAGCAGGCCTGTGGGTCGCGGCCTGCGCGGCGCAGCATATTCTCGATAATGCGCGCCATATGCCGCTCGTCGACAAAACGCGGCGGTATCTCCTGCATCTGCCCATCCAGTTCAACGTACATCAGGCGCGGCCCTACTGCCAGAATCTCCGTAATGTACACATCCTCAAGCAGCACCTGCAGCGGCCCGCAGCCCACCACCTCATTTACCACGCTTTGCACCAGTAATGCCTTCTCGGCCCTGCTCCGCAGCCGACTCACCAGTTGCGGTTCCATATGCAGCAGAGCCTGTGCCCGCTTGCGCACCTCGGCGACCAGCAGCGCCTCCTCCACCGGCTCATCTTCCAGTTCGCCCCGCAAGCGCAGGCGCAGCTCTCGCCAGATACGCTCGCTCAAACGTCGCACTAGAGGCCAGAGTGGGTGCTCCAATCCAATATATTGCAGCGAGCGTGCTTCCCCGGCGTCGGCGCCTGTCGTTTTTAGCGGAACAGTCTGCTCATCCTCTATATCCCTGGAACCTGCGTCTGCAGCGACCTCATTTGTTTCAACCGCCGCGCTTTTCATCTCCAGCAAGCGCGCAAATGGCCCCATATCATTCAGCCAGGCATCCTCTTCCACTGCCTGGCTTCTTCTGCTCGTCCGAATGCGCGTGTGCGGCTGCATATATGTCAACCTTTGTTCTCGCCTGAGCATACTCTCTCCAACCTCAGATCCTTCTATGCTCAGTATAGTCCCGGCAACAAACAAAAGAGCGCGTGCCGCCTGTAAAAGCACAGACAGCACGCGCTCTTTTGTTACTAATCTTTTAGTCCAGGTAATCCTTCAGCTTGCGGCTGCGGCTTGGATGGCGCAGCTTGCGCAGAGCTTTGGCCTCGATCTGGCGAATGCGCTCGCGGGTGACGTGGAACTCTTTGCCCACCTCTTCCAGCGTGCGGCTGCGCCCATCATCCAGGCCGAAGCGCAGTTGCAGCACTTTGCGCTCGCGCTCGGTCAGGCTATCCAGCACATCCTCAACCTGCTCCTTGAGCAGTTGATGGCTCGCTGCCTCGGCAGGTGCCAGGGCGGTGTGGTCTTCAATGAAGTCACCCAGGTGGCTATCCTCTTCCTCACCAATTGGCGTCTCCAGGCTAACCGGTTCCTGGCTGACTTTGATGATCTCGCGCACCTTCTCCGCGCTGATCTCCATCTGCTCCGCAATCTCTTCAGACGTAGGCTCGCGTCCCAGGTCTTGCAGCAGGCGGCGGCTGATGCGAATCAGGCGGTTAATCGTCTCCACCATATGCACAGGGATACGAATCGTGCGCGCCTGGTCGGCGATTGCACGCGTAATGGCCTGACGAATCCACCACGTCGCATACGTGCTGAACTTGTAACCCTTCGTGTAGTCGAACTTCTCGACCGCACGAATGAGGCCGATATTGCCCTCCTGGATCAGATCCAACAGGCTCATACCACGGCCAATATACTTCTTCGCGACGCTGACGACAAGACGCAGGTTTGCTTCGGTCAGGCGGCGCTGCGCCTCCTCACCGTCCTCGATGATGCGGCGATTCGGATTCGCCTTCAGGCGCTCGGCCTTCCCGCGCTCCATACGTTGCGCCAGTTTTACCTCTTCCTCCGCCGTCAGCAGAGGAACACGACCAATCTCGCGCAGGTACATACGCACGGGATCGTCCAAACTGCTCTCCAGGTCCGCAACTACAATGCCAAAGCCATCGTGCAGCTCGTCTTCCCATTTCTCTTGGGCCATCGTTTCAACGTCCATTTCGACCTCCACGTCGACGACGTCTTCAGGTCCCGGTTCCCAGTCTGCAGGTGGCTCCTTGCTTGGATCCAGTGCGTCCATAGGCTCTTCGTCCTGTAGCTTAAACAGATCATCGTGCTCCGGCTCGGCCAGGGCAGTAACAAAGCTGCCTCCGGTAGGCTCGAACCCCTGATGATCCATGTCGTCGATATCTACAAAAATTTTCTGGTCATTAACCAGGGACTCGTCAACAGATGCGATATCGAACATTCTCCTGGGTCCCATACTTGCATTATTCCGTACAATAACTCGATCAATCACTTCTTGTTCCTGATTCACCATTCTGGCATCCCCCTTCAGAAAACAGGCTTACTTATGAACAAACGATAATCAATGATTTTCCTGTTTCCTGCTCCAATCTACTATGAATAATTACTCCCTCCGCTTCCCTCACACCTCATCCCCCCTATACACCACTCCCACTTCAGTACGCGCAAAATCAAGAACGGATACGGGCCTGCCCGTTCCTATCCCTGTAAATGTGTCGCTGAATCTATGGTGCGCAACTGTTGCTGTAACGCGAGCAGTTCGTGCTGGATCTGCTGTGATGACTCGGCGTCACCAGCTCTTTTTGCGTCTCTTAAAAGAAACTGCAATTCTATATTCAATTGTAAGAGTCGCGCTCGTTTGAGACGGGTGGCGCATTGGACAGCTTCCTTAATCTGCCATGCTCCATCTCGTGAAGCCACCAGTTCAACACTTTTACGCGCCCTTGCCAGCGTCGTCAGCAGTTCAGCAGGCACAACCTCTTCTACGGGTTGATTTGAGGAGGAAGAGCCACGTTGATAGATTGAGTTGAGAATGTGGTACAACTCTCTCGTGTCCGTCCCGGCAAAGTCACCATCGTTTATTATACCACAAACGTGCTGATTTAACCCAGGATTTTGCAAGAGTAGCCCAATCAGGTAGTCTTCCCATTTTACCCTATTTCCCCCACTCCTGTCAAGCCCTACCGCTGCGCCTGATTCTCGCTTTTCCTGTCCCTTGCCAGCTGAATCCGGCTCTTCCTCCCCGATCTCCGCAATCCAGCCTGGCGTATTTCTCGAAATAGTTCCTGTGCCCGTACTCCCTCCGCTTGCCGCCCCTCTACGCCGCCCCGTTTCATAAAATTCAACCGTGACGCCCTTCGCTTGTTGCCCGCGCAGTATCCTCTGTAATCCATCGTACAGCGTACGCTCATCGATGTTGATCATTGCAGCCAGCTTCCGTATATAAGCGTCCCGTTTGATGCGGTCGCTAATCATGGCAATGACCGGCAGGAGCCGCCGCGCTGCCTCTGTCTGCCCACCTGGCTCCTTCAAATTCAACCCCACCGTCCTGACGACAAAATAGTAATCGATCAGCGGCAGCGGGTGTGAGACAGCATAGAACCATGCCGGATAGTCGCGCCTGATAAATTCGTCCGGATCCTCTCCGGGCGGCAGTTGCAGCACGTTGATCTCGGCATCTACCTGTTCTTCCAGGCGAATCATGCCGCGAGGCCCGTTGCGCCTGCGCCCACCGTTTGTCACCGCCAGCGGCACCGGTACAACCGTGCGATCAAAGCCCTTTAGTGCTTCCTGTATGCCGTGCTCTGTAGCACTCGCCCCGGCGGCATCCGGGTCCAGCGCCAGTGTCACCTGCCGCGTCAGCTTTTTCAATTGTGCAATGTGCTTCTCGGTGATTGCGCTGCCAATGCAGGCAACCGTCTGCTTCGTCCCGTACTGGTGCGCGATGATGGCGTCTACATATCCTTCCACTATAACAACCTGACCCACCGTTTTTATTGCATCCCTGGCCATATCCAGTGCGTACAGAACGCTGTTCTTTTCGAATAATACTGTTTGCGGCGAGTTCAGGTATTTGGGCGAACTATCTCCCAGCGCCCGCCCACCAAATCCAATCACCCGCCCTCGCGTATCACGAATAGGAAACATCAGACGATTGCGAAAGTAATCATATACTCCGCCACCACTGCCATCGTCGCCTCTTTCCCGCTCCCGTGCCAACCCGCCGCTCACCAGTTCACGCTCCGTATAGCCCTGAGATAGCAAGTAGCGGCTCAGACTGTCCCAGTGATTGGGCGCGTAGCCGAGGCCAAAGGCAACCATCGTTTCTGACGAGATTCCACGCCTCTGCACATACGCTCTGGCATCCGCCGCCTCCTGCGAGCGCAAGAGCATTTGATGAAACCACAGCAGCGCATCCTCGTTGAGCTTGCGCAGTCGCTCCTTCGCTGCGCTTGCCTCGCGTAGCTCCTCTCCACTGTGACCCTCGTCCTCCTCAACCGGGACACCCGCCTTCTCCGCCAGGTACAGCAGTGCCTCGTGAAACTCCAGCCCCTGCTGCTTCTGCACGAAGGTAAAGATGTCTCCTCCCTCGTGGCAGCCGAAACAGTGCCACGTCTGTGAGTCAGTAAAGACGTAAAACGAGGGGGTACGCTCGTTATGAAACGGACAAAGCCCCTTCAGCGACTTACCAGACTTTTGCAGGGCAACGACCGCGCCAATTTCCTCCGCCACATCCAGTTTTGCCTTAATTGTTTCGATAACAGATACCATCTACAACTCTTTAATCTATTGGCTGCTTCGTTTGTCCTACACCACATATAACGAGCAATATTCAAGAAAGTCGCGCTCACATCCATAAGTATAAGACGTTCTGGTGATTATTCTACAAAAATGAACCGAATGTACCATCTTTTACTACGAAACAACCATTGACCAGGATACATTTTCCCGCATACCCGGCACGTTGCTAACATGTCCACATATCCACACCGCCTTATTACTATGAGATTCTTTTTTTTTAAAAGAGAGAGATTACCAGTCGTAGTAATAGGAAGTGTGGATATGTGGATATGTTAGCAACGTGCCTTTTCTTTCAAGGTCTGCTTTCGCATCTAGAGCCACTTCTTTCCCTGTAGATAACTTGTTCACCGTCTCTTCTGAGGTGGATGATCTGTGGATAAGAGCCTGTTTGCCGTGGATAGATGTGGGGATAACTTCACCTGCTTTTCCTGACAGCGGGCCGGTGGGGATAACTTATCCACCTGTCACGTGGATAAGTCTTCGGGCTTATCCACTATCCCCACGGACGGTGGAAAACTTGTCCACGTATCTTGTGGATAATGAAAGAGGGTCCAAAATACTTTCTGCATGCTTTTGCACATTCCTCATACTTTTACACATTCCCGTGGAGTTATCCACAAATTTACGTGATTTATCCACCTTTAACCTGCGTCTTCTCACTTTTTATTGACTTATTGCTGAATTTTTTTTGTACGCTCTCTTTTCACCGCCCTCTGCTTCATCCAAACGGATAACTTTTTTCTCTCTCTGCCCGGGTGGATGCCTGCTTCCCTTCCTCTTTTATGGCTACTTGATCTAAGTTATCCACATATTTTGTGGATAACTTAGATCAAGTATGCTTTGATAACACTCATATCATTATCTATCAGGAAAGAATGTGGAAAAGTTATCCACAAAATATGTGGGAAAGTAACGTCTTGCCGCTTGCTTTGTGCAAAGTGTGGAAAACTTGTCCACATATTTTGTGGATAACCCGAAAAATTTTGATATGAGTCGAATCATAGCATATGCTTCCGTGGAAAATGTGGAAAAGTTATCCACAGGAAATGTGGATAAGTGGGGAGAAATATTGCTATGATTCGGCTCATGTCAAGCTAAAAACAGGGAGATGTGGAAAACTTTTCCACAATCGCTGTGTATAAGTCCTGCTACCCAGGAAAAAGTGGATAAAATCACCGAGTTATCCACAATCATTGTGGATAACTCGGTGAAAAATTGTGTAGAAATGGCTATACTTACGGGATAAGTTCCGCCTTTCGCTCAGGCGGAGAGCGCCTGCATCCTGTGCAGGATGGCTGCATGCGCCAGGACGCTGTAGACGCGCAAAAGCTCACCGACACTCAAAGCTGAAGCAACATCGCCCCCTCCGTGGTGCGGCACATCTCCATCGTAAGCTGCTCCAATCGTAGCGAGCATTCCTTCCTGTAGCGCAGACTGAAAAGGAACCAGCACCTGAAGTGCTCTGCGCCAGAGATACTCCTGGAACAGACGCTTATCGTCCGCTGAATTTCCTATACCTGACTGAGAGCCGTAAGCATTCAGCAGGGCGTCAATGTATGGCCCGGTCAGCCAGGGCCAGACGCTACCCTGATGGAGAGCGTGTCCTGACCGCATGCCTTCTCCTCGCAGAGAGCCACAATACTCCGGAGCCTTTGGAGCAAGAGTGCGTATTCCGAAAGGGGTGAGCAGGTGTTTTGTCACTTGCTCGAAGACTTTGTTGCGATCGGGCGTGTCCAGCACGGGATAGCGCAGTGAGAGAGCCAGTAGCTGGTTGGGACGCAGCGCCTCGTCATCTCCGTTCGGACCATCCACCACGTCATATAAGTACTCTCCTGTATCGTTCCAGAAGCGTTGTGTGAAACTTTCCTTACAATGAGCGGCCAGCTCCCGATAATCGGGAAAGCTGCAGGTGCCGGATGCCGAGTGCTGTTGCGACCATTCGTGCATAAGGGAAAGCGCGTAGTACCAGAGCGCGTTAACCTCAACCGGTTTGCCAGAGCGCGGCGTGACGGGCTTCCCATCTACATACGCATTCATCCATGTCAGAGCCTTACCCGCTTGCTCTGCTCGTAAGAGTCCGTCTTCATCTACCTTGATGCCATTGCCGGTTCCCTGAATGTACCACTGTATGCTCTCTATTAAGTAGTGGTAGACCTGGTCCAGCAGTTCGTAGTTGCGCGTTACCCGCAGGTAGGCATCAAGCGCGTAGAAGTACCAGAGCGCGGCGTCCGCATTGCCATAGTCGCCCTCCTGTAGCGATTGTCCCGGCAAGGGCAGCCGATCAGGCAGCAGACCCTGCTTGAAGTAGTGCGACACGTTGCGCAGGATCTCTGTGGCCTCCTCATAACGGCCTGTTGCAAGTGTCAGGCCTGGGAGTGCGATCAACGTTTCGCGTGTGTCACATCGCATGCCATAGTAGCCGGAAAGCAGCAGAGAAACGTATTCCGGCTCCTTGAAGAAAATGGGGATGGCGCTGTCCCTATGACCTTGTGGAATGCGGTGGCTGACCAGGAAGTGGTCGCCAGCCTGCAAGAGTACCTTCAAATACTCTTCTCCGCTCATGATTGTGGTATGGCCGTGCATGCCCGATGAAGTCTCAATTGGGAGAACCTGAAGTTTATGTGCGACTTCGCCGCCCTCGCCGAAGTAGCGCTGGGGTTGGATTAAAGCGCGTCTCTGCTCGATACTGCGCCGGTACGAGAGTTTCACTTGATTCGGATTCAGAGGTATGGAAGAGACTTCTTCCGCCGTGACGATGACTGTGAGGGTAGATTCTTCACCCGGCCAGAGCGTGGCGCGAATGACGCCCGGTAGGTAGAGATCATCCTGAGCGGGAAGTCCGGCTGCCTCGTCCTGCCTGCGTAAGAAGTGCCAGTACCAGACTCCGGTGGGAATGAAGGTTGCATCACTTTCAGGCGTTCCGACGGCAAAGATATGATAAGGATGAGCCTCTTGCGTGGCACGAATGGTGCAGGCCGCGACGCCCTGTGGCAACTTTAACCTGTCAAAGCCAAACTCGTCCGCATTTTCTTCCCTCGTTTGCTCATTGTGATGGACATGGAGCTGGAAATGCCAGTCATTGTTGCCATATTGTGGCTGGTCATATGGCCGGTATGCTGCGAAGGGCAGGAGCTTGAGCGTCAAGGTACGCTGCCCTGCCTCCGGATAGCTATGATAGTGCCCATTGCCTGAGTGATGACCCAATCCTCGCTGCCAGGAGTATGGGTCCTCTTCAGGAGTATTGCGCAGCACGCGATACTGAACGAAGGTTGTGTTCTGGCCTCGTGGCATCCAGATACGCTTTTCCAGCAGGATGCCATCGATACCACCAATACGATAGGTGAATACAGGAAAGCCTTCTTCAAGGCTGAATTTTTCAAGATGGACAAAGCCGCTGGGATTGAGCGTTCCATCGCGATACTCGTTCGTGCCGAGGTAATAGGTACGCTCATCGAAAAGGACTTCTTCGTCGATTTTCGCCAGCAGCAGCTGTGGCGTTTCGGCCTCAAGCGATGAGGAAACGAGCAGACCGTGTTGCATGCGTGTCAGTACACCTGCAACCGTCCCTGCGGCATATCCCCCCAGACCGTTGCTAACGAGCCATTCGCGTGAGATGGTCTCGTTCATATCACAGCATACGTTGCGGCCAAGTACTATAGGCATTGGCTGTCCCTCCGACCCCTCAAAATTCATGTATAACTCTATACAGGTGGACGACAAGACACGATCAGGCAGATTGCTCTGTTTTCTTTGAAAATGCCCGTATACAGTGTACCATAACATCTGAAAAGTTACAGCAAAATTCCCACCAATTTCGTAATTGTGACCTGATTGTTATATCAAGTCCGTCTAGGTAGGAGTTTTTGGGGGGACGCCTGCGCCTCTCTTTGGTCGCTCCTCGACCGGATTTGATATTACTCATTTGTGCTCGCAGCTAGCGAGGGGAGGATGTCAATGTTTCACGTGAAACATTGCGGCGGAGGGAGGGTGAAGAAAAGGTTGCACGCCACTCAGTGTTCAGGTTCTCGGTGGCATGCTTTCAGGAGATGTTTACCAGAAATGGAAATTGAGGACCCGGCCTGTCACCTTCGCCCGTTAGGCGCTGCGGCAAGGTGAAGTGGGCATTGGAGTCGAGCAGATGGACGAAGGCACGCACCACCGCCGGGTCGAAGCTCGTGCCGGACCCTTGTAGGATGCGTTCGCGGGCTGCTTCCTGGAGCAGCGGAGCTTTATACGGGCGCTGTGAGGTCAGCACATCGTAGACATCCGCGACGCTGAGTATGCGAGCGCTCAGGGGAATCTCCTCACCATGCAGGCCAACGGGGTAGCCATGTCCATCCCAGGCTTCGTGATGGTAGAGCACTGTCTCTACATAGAATGGGTGGACATCGCAGCCAATCAAGATACGCGCCCCAATCGTCGGATGTCGCTGCATGGTGCGCCGCTCCTCTTCCGAAAGCGCCGCCGACTTATTCAATATATCATTCGCAATCCAGGTTTTGCCCAGGTCATGTACCAGCGCCGCCAGGGCAAGGTCTCGCGCATCTCTGCGGCTCCATCCCAGGTAACGCGCCAGCCGCTGTGCGTAGGTCGCTACCCGCCGCGAGTGCTCATACGTCACGATGTCGCGCTCCTGAATGCTTTGTGCGAATGAGAGCAGTACCTGTCGGTTTTCTCGTTCTTTCTCAAAATGGGCTACCACCACTTACCTCCGCTTCCTTTTTCGCACAGCTAACAACGATAGCAAAAAGTTTCGGATCTTTCTGGCTCCATCTTAACAATTCCCCTTGCTTTTTGTCTACCTTCTCTGTTCAATCAGTACTTTTGTATCATTCAATAATACATAAGGTTACCCTGCTACTATACTACAACATTGATGCGATACTCCTTCCCCGTAATTCTACTTATCTCCGTATCTGTCACCCGTTATTGGCACATTCTCCTGTGTCTGTTTTGATATACGCATCACTTGCTTGCTTTGTTCCCATTTCATCTTCCTATTCCCCAAATAGTCCCTCTTTTGCCGCTATTCGTTTTGTATTGCGCCAATTTGTGATAGACTCGTCCTGGTACATCCGTGCGCTGTGCTGTCGGTGTCTTCGTGGGTATCAGTAAAGAACAAGCGGGTATGAATGATGCATATGTCTGATGATGAGATTGAGAAAGACGCTGTTCATCCGGGGAGTGACCACACTTCCTCTCTGGATGTATACGAGGATGATATTCCAGACAAGCGGGTAAACGAGAACGAGAACAAAAACGAGGAGCAGGAAGCCGGTGAAGTAATTACTATCGTCTTTACTGCTGATAACCATCTCGGCGCTGCCGCCTTCAGGCAGCAGCCGCGCAAGCTCCAGGAACGCGAGCAGCGGCTCCGTCGCGCCTTCCAGCAGGCGACCGACTTTGCCATTGGTCAGGGCGTTGACCTGTTTATTCAGGCCGGTGACCTCTTCGATACCCCTACGCCCGATGAACGCGACCGCAGCTTCGTGGCCGAGCGGTTGGCTCAACTGAAACAGGCCAATATACAGGTCTTCGCTCTCGGCGGTGTCCATGATACGCCTGCTGCCGCCGATATCGCTCTCGCTCCGCAACTGAGCTATGCTCGTCTGGACGCCCTGCATTATTTCGCGCCCGTTCCTTCCAGGCGTTATGAGGAGGGACCGCAGGCAGCCGGGCAGTCAGGAGGCGCGATCTTATTAAAAGAAGAGCAGGAAGGAAGTCTGGAACCTTTTTTCCTGACTGTCCGGGGGATACTCGTCGGTATCTGTGGGCTGGGAGTGTTGGCCGACCAGGAAGGCGACCCCCTGGCTCATGTCAGGGTAGATAGCAGCATCGAGCGCGCCGCTATTCCCCTGCTGGTTCTGCATGCTCCTATCGAAGGCGAGACTTCCGGCTCCTCCCTGCTGGATGCGCGGGCGCAGGTCAGCCGGAGCAGCATCGAGAACCTGAGCGCCTTCCGCTACATCCTTGCCGGGTATCACCATCATTATGCTCACCGGCGTATCGGCAAGAGCGAGCTGATCATTGCTGGCTCGACACAGCATATCGATTTCTCGTCGGCGGAAAGCGGAGCTGACCACCGCGACCGCGATGACCTTGCCCCTGGTTTTGTCTTCCTCGGCATCGCCCGCGATGGTCTGCGCTGGTGCAAACACATCGAAGTCGATTCTCTGCGCCTGCGCCGCCTCGTCATCTCTGCCGCTGATCTCTGGACAAAGCCGGAGAATGAAGAGGAGGGTGCGTTGAATCCTACAGAGCGCATTCTTGAATATCTGCACCCGCTGTGCGGCCCGGATACGATGGTGCAGGTGCGTCTGGAGGGAGAATTGACGCGGCAGCAATACCACCGACTCGATCTGAACCAGATACGGCGGTATGGCGAGGAACACTGTTTTGCCCTCGCCATCGACGATAGCAGTCTCTCTCTCCTGCCAGATCAGGAAGCAGTCCCTTTGCAGCAAGAGGCCCGGGGAGGATTTGAACGCTTCTCTCCTCGCCAGGAACTGCTTTCCCTGGTCGAAGAGGAGATAGCCACCGTGCGCGACGAGCAGGAAAAAGGGGCCTTGCAGGTCGCAAAAGAAGAGATACTGATCGCTCTTGATGAGGTCAAAGGGAGGCGTTAATGATTATCTTGAAACACATAACAATAGAGCATTTCCGGCTTTTACGCGAAGTGAACCTTCATTTTCCCCAGCGCGGCAGTATCCTCATCCAGGGTCAGAACGAGGCTGGCAAATCTGCTCTGGTCGAAAGCATCTATTTCGCTCTCTATGGCGAGCCGCTTGCCTCCACCCCCGCTCGCCTGGATGACCTCATCCTTTATGGTGCGTCGTCCGCCAGTGTTACCCTCACCCTCTCCATTGGCTCGACCGAGATGACGGTGAAGCGTACCCTTGAGCGTATCGAGTCTTCCGGCAGACGCCAGAAAGGAAGCCGGGATGCCATACAGCGGGTCCAATTGCTGGTGCAGAAGCCAGGGATGCCGGAGGAAGAACCTATCACCAGTCTCAGCGCTGCCAACAGGCGCATTATCGACGAACTAGGTGGTCTCGATGGTGAGAGCCTGCGGAACTCCTGCCTGATTGAGCAAAAAGGACTCAGCCGCCTGGAACAGATTTCCGGTCGCCAGCGCGAAAACGCTCTGCGCAAACTGCTCGGCCTCGAAAGTCTCCTCAGCCTGACCGAACGCTTCAAAATCACTCCCCACGATGAACTCCTGCTACAGGAGCGCCGCGATTGCTTCACTCTGGCTCAGCTACAGGCTCGCATTCCTGAATTGAGCGATCGGCTTGCTCAGTGCGAAGCTGCCCTTGATGCCGTCTCTGTTCTTGATGAGCTGTCAGAAATTAGCCAGCAGGAGGAAGAGGCCACCGAGCAGCTTCTCACCCTCGAGCAAATCCGAGGCACACGTGGCGAACTGAAGGCGCGTCAGCACCGCGCCGCGCAATTGCGCAAGGCGGAAGCCACCCTCGGCGAAATTATCGCCGCTTACGACGACATGGCGAAGGCGCGCAGTGAGTTGCCCGAACTCGAACGCCAGATCGCCGAGCTAGACCGCCGCGAGCGCGAAGAATTGCCCGCTCTCGAACAGCGCGTTGCTGAACTGGCCGACCTTACCCACTCCTTCGGCACGTTGGAGCGCATGTCCAACGATCTGCTCTCTTCCATTCGGAGGGTCAAAGAGCTGGAACAGGAAGTCAGAGAATATGAGACGCTGCAAAGCAGCATCAACGCGCTGGAAGAGCAGGAGGCTGCCGCTCGTCTCCAGTTGGAGCAATTCCAGCAGCAGTTGAGCGAGCTGGAGGAGCGACGTCATTCCACACTGCCCGTACTGAAAGAACGCTTGAATCGCCTGGAGAATCTCGCTGAACGCCAGACCCTCCTGCAGCAGGCGCAGGCGCGCCTTACCGATCAGTTGGCGAAACGCGAGCAGGTCGCTGAAAACAGTCGCCGACTTGCGCAGCTACAGCAAGATATTCAGGCGGCGGAAAAAGAAAAGACGCTTCTCGCAGCGGAAATCCAGCAGCGAGAGGCGCAGAAAGCCCAGCAACAGAGGAAGATAGAGGAGACGCTGCAGCGGCAGCGCGTGCGCAGCTTGCTTGAGGAATGGCAGCGACTTAAAGGCATTTCGCAGGAACTGGCCAACGTGGAGCAAAGGGTCATGGCCGTTCACCGTCAGCAGGAACAGTTGACTCTTGCCGCTTTTGCGGCAAGGCGTCAGCTTACCACATGGTTTGTTGCTCTCATCGCCTGTGTTGTTGTGGTGGTTGTCGGCTGCGCCGGAGTTGCTGTTGAATTGCTCCATCAGGCCGTTTTCCTGGCTCTTCTCTCCATCGTCATCGCCTTCGTCGGCGGCGCTGGCGCTTTCTGGTGCTGGCAAAAATATAGCAAGGCAAAGGAAGAGAAATACCTCGTCGATGAGCAGGTACAGCAAACTATCAAACGAGTCGGCGGGCTGGTGGCCGAGCGCGAAGCAGTGATGCGGAGAGGGGCCAGCGTTGATGCGCTCAATAAAATCGAGCAGGAATTGCGCGCTCTCGGCAGCCCTGTACCGCGTTCCCGTGATGAGGCCACGGCTTTCTTACAGCAGTTATCCAGCACAGCGTCTAACACAACGTCTGATACAGCATCCGGTGGCATAGCTGAAAGCGAAACCGGCGATGCACAGAAACAACTTGCCGAGGCACGCAGGCAGGAGAGCTTGCTGACTGGCAGAATCAACAGCTTGCAGCAGGAGCGCGCCCGGCTTGAGGAGCAGCGCAAGCTGCAGGGGTGGGATGACATCGATAGCCGCTTGCAAACCGAGCAGGCATCTCTATCGCAAAAGCGTCATGAATTGCTCGCCTTGCTCGGCCAGGAGGGCCTTCCCATTCCACGCGGCGAGGACGATGCCCTGCTGGGGCAGGTCATTAAAGAGAGCATCGACACCACCGAACAGGAAATTGCCCTCCTCGACGACAAACAGCAATCGATAAGCGATCTGACTGCCCGCATACAGGCTGCGCAGGAAAAACTCGACTCTCTGCTTGCCAGCAAACAGGCCCTTGAAGAGCGGCGCGCTCGTTTTCGGGATGAGGGGCCAGCGCAGCAAATTGCCCAGGCCCGCGAGCAGCAGGCCGCGCTGCGTTCTGCCTTGCAGAATTTGCAGGATTCGCTGCGCGAGCGTGTCAAGCCGCTTGGCGTCGTCTTCGGGCAGACGGCAATCAGCAATGCTGAAACCACCGCGCGCAAGCAACTAGAAGCGTTGCACCTCGCGCTCGGCAGCAAAATTGAGCTTCAGAGCCGCCACTCTCAAGCCACTTCCCTGCTCAAGGAACGCCAGGAGGCCCTGCCGGATTACTACCAGCGGCTTACTAAATTCAGCAACTCGCTTGGGAGCTGGATTGTGCCTCCCAATCCTTTTGCCGAGGCGCTTTCCGCCCTGCGCATCCGCTGCCAGCAAGAACTGCAAGAGATCAGCGAAAGCGCCATCCAGCCGGAGTTTGAGAAGCTAAAGCTCCAGGAGAGCGCCGCAAAAGCAAAAATAGAGCTGTGCCGCCACGAAATCGAGCAGATTCAACTGCGTATCAGCGCCATTCTCCTGCAGCACGGTCGTCCAGCACCAAAATCCTTTACCCGTGCCGAGCTTGCCGTAGTCTGGCCCTTGATCGATCAATGCACGCCTGAAGACCGCAACCGCCTCGAAGCCGAGCGCGAGATCATCGCTCGCGAGCTACAGCAGGTGGAGCTGCAAGAATTGCAGCTCAGCCAGCAGTTGCAGACCGGCGGCGAGAAACTTGATCTTCAGCAGGCCGAACTGCGCTTGCAGCAGCAGGAGCGCACCTATCAGACGCACAAGTATGGCAGCCGCCTCATCCAGGCCGTCGACGAGCGCCTCATGCATAAAATGCTCCCGCGCGCAGAATACTTCATGCAGCAGATTCTTCCCCTGCTTACTGGTGGCCGCTACCACGATGTAGAACTTTTCACTGAGCCAGAAGAGGGTGCCATCAGCGGGGGCCCCATCCAACTGCGTGTCTGGGAAACCGCCGCCGAGGAATACATTCCAAAAACGGCCCTGTCTGGCGGCGCGGCGGACCAGCTCTCGCTCGCCCTGCGCCTGGCCTTTGCCATCGCCTCTCTGCCGCGCGAACTGGCAGCCGCGCCCGGCTTCCTCCTTCTCGATGAGCCGCTCAGCTCTTTTGACCGGGAGCGCGCTCGCTCCCTCGTCGACGTCGTCACCGGCGACCTGCTCGGCCAGCACTTCGAGCAAATTCTCTTCATCTCGTACAGCAGTGCCTTCGACCCGGCCATGTTCCCCTACCATATCTACATGGACAATGGCCTCGTCGTCGACAGCAACCTCCCCATCGTCCAGTCCCCCCTCATCAGCACCACACTATCAAACAACCATACGCCGGGGGACGATGATGACCAGGGTGCCGCGACACAAAAGGTTGCCGTTCCAGCCTTCACTTTGTCAAAAAGTAGGGGAAGTTGAGGTTTCCCCAGCGCGATACAGGTGCCAGTTGCGGCGCAAATGCTCGCGGATGCCACGGTTGGGGGCGTAGCGCGGGTAGATACGCCGGAATTGCCGCTCGGCTGCTTCGAAGGTGGTGTCGGGCAGCACGTGCAGGCGCGTGGCGAGGTAGAGCAGGGTGATGGAGGGGCTGCGCGAGCGGCCCTGCATGCAGTGGACGAGCACTTTCATGCCGCTGGCGCGCATGTCGTCGATGAAATCCAGGGTCTGGTCGATCATCTCTTTTCTGATGAATAAAGAGATGGGCAGGTCGTCGAGGCTGAGCATGATGCGGTTTTCCCGGCGCGCAATCAGGTAATCGGGGTGCTGCGTCGGCACGTTCCTTATGCGGTACCCCACAGCGCGGCGGTGGTAGGTGCGGCAAGCATGCACAACCGCCCAGCCTGGCTGGCCCACGACAATGGTTTCATAATCTTTATAGCTGCCAAGAAACAAACCCGGATGGACTTCAATCATGCTCTCCCTCTTTCTCATTTTCCTGATTCGTTTCAAAGGGTATGCAAGAAACGGGAGCACCCCGTACCCCGGCAGGAGGACTGCCGCCCTCCTGCGCCTCCCACTCGCTAAGATACTCCCTTACTACCGCTTCGGCCTCCTCTCTATCGTTGCCCTCGATCCAGATGATGCGTTGATCCTTGCGGAACCAGGTGAGTTGTCTCCTGCTGAAGTCGTGGATGGCGTATTTGAGGCGCTGCACCATCTCGGCCTCGCTGGCGAACTCACCACGCAGCCAGCGGCTGAGGTAGCGGTACTCTAAGCCCAGGGCTTCCAGCCGTTCGTGACTTATGCCAGCGGCCAGCAGGTCGCGCACCTCCTGCGCCATGCCCTGCTGCATGCGTTCGTCTACCCGTGCATCGATGCGGGCGTAGAGCACGTCACGCGGCCAGGAGATGCCAAGCAGGAGGCTGCGATAGAGCGGCTCCGCCACGCGCCTCTGCTCCGAGAAGGGCTGGCCGGTGACGAGGCAGACCTCCAGCGCGCGAATCACGCGCCTGGGATTGTTGCTGTCGATGCTGGCCGCTGCCTGTGGGTCGAGTTGTTCGAGTCGAGTCAATAACTCTGAGAGGGGGCGCGCTTCTAGCTGCGCTCGCAGTTCCGGCTGTGGCGGCACCGCTGGAATCGCCAGGTGATCTACGACCGTCTGGATGTAATGTGGTGAACCACCCACCAGGAAGGGCAAATGGCCGCGTGCAAGGATGTCGTTAATCGTCTCGATAGCCTGCCGCTGGAAGTGTGAGACGGTGTAGACCTCCTCCACATCGGCTACGTCCAGCAGGTGGTGCGGGACAAGCGCCTGCTCCACCGCCGTCACTTTTGCCGTGCCGATGTCCAGCTTGCGATAGACCTGGCGCGAATCGGCGGAGACGATCTCTCCGTTAAATCGCTGTGCCAGTGCGATGGCCAGCCCGCTTTTGCCCGCTGCGGTTGGCCCCAGCACGACAATTAAGGGTGGTTTCGTGTGTATCATGGGTGTTTCATAAGGTAATCGGCGCGCAGGACGAGGGCGAGGCCGGTGGCGACGCCGAGCGCGATGCTGATGAGAACGAACCAGTTTAGAGGAAAGCCAGCGGCAAGGCCGAGGCCGAGCAACCCGCCGATCAGCGCGTAGCTCCCGATGATGAACGTGGTGGCACGCTTCAACAGCCAGGTGGTGCCGCGCAGGATACGCTCGCTGATAAAAGGATTTGCGCCGATGGCTGCCGCGAACGCGGTAACGAGCAGCGCCATCAGCGCCTCAAGCCAGGAAGGGATGCCGGTCGGCAACCCGTGCCAGAGCGAGACGCCCGCGACCAGGGCTGGCAGCGCAACGGCCAGCGCAGCGCAGAAACGATTGAACAGCTCTCTCAAGCCCGGCGCGCCTTCGCGCTCGAAGAGCGCCGCTCCCAGCGCGGCGAAGGGCGCGATGCCGATCAGCGCCAGCAGGAACCACGGACTCGGCGGCAGGATGGAGCCGTGCGGCCCCGCGAGCGGGGAGACAAGGTTGTAGAACAGGCTGCCCGCCATCAGGGCGGCGAACAGCGTCATGCCGCGCTGTATCCAGCGCAGTTGCCCCGCTTTCACTTGTAATGCCTCCCAGCCGCCGGAACCGGGTGGTCCATACTTCTCGCGATATTCGTTGAACTTCGGGCTGCTGAGTGGGATGTTGCCCGTCGCTGCGACGCTTCTGCTGCTCCCCGTGCTGCCTGCTCCACCTGCGCTTTTAACGGCCTGTACCTGTGGCGCCATGAGCGTACCACCCGCGCCAATGGTTGTCGTATCATCGCCTTCGAGATCGTCGCCCAGAACGAACTGGTCGTAGCTCAGCACGTCGACCTGCACCTTGACCTCGATACTCTCGTTCTCGCCCTCTGGCGCAATGGTGATGGTACCTGTGTACGGGGTAGAACTATGCAGGCCCGTGCTGTCCACGCGCACGTTGACGTGCGTGCTCATCGCGTCAAAGCTTGTCGCGTCGACGCGAATCCACGGCTCGGAGGCGGAGATGGTGCCGCGTACAAGCAGACCACGGTCGCCCGTGATGGAGAGCGTGACCGGTGCTGAGACGCCGGGATAGACCTGCCCGAAATCGATGGCGCGCGGGGTGACAATGACGCTGGAAGTCGAACGCCTGAATCTGCCGGGCAGCGGGAAACCGGGACGACTCGTGCGCGTGGTTCCCGTGTTCTGGCTCGTTCCTCCTCCTGTCGCGCGCGCCGCGTAGCTCCGGGTGTGCGCCTGCGGCCCCATCACCAGTTGCAGGAATTCTTCCACGGCCTCTTCCTCGTCAAGCGCGGAGGAGCGAATGCGCTTTGTGGCCCGCGCCAGGTCATTCTCGCCAACTTCGCGCAGCCATGCTTCCAGCTCGCTGGCAAACAGGTAATCCGCCGCCTCTCGTGGGTAGCGGGCGCAGAGTTCCGCCAGTTCTTCCGGAGTCGTCGCTTGAGCGCCACTGTCAAAAACAAAGGTGTTGGGGCCGAGCAGCGCGCGCCGGAACTCCGCCACATCCTGGTAGCGTTCCTCCGGGGCAAGCGCCGTCGCCTTCTCCAACGCTCGTGCCACCGCCGGAGAAATCTGCGGATTCTCCGCGTGGACGTTTTTCAGGCCGAAGCCTTTCTCGGAGAGTCTGTTCGTCATCAACTGGTAGAGCGTCATCGCCAGAGAGTAGATATCCGAGCGCTCGTCGGTCTGTGCCTTGCCGTATTGTTCGGGCGGCGCGAAACCGGGCGTTCCCAGCAGTTGCGTGTCCTGCGAGCTGCTGGTGCGGAAGAAACGCGCAATGCCGAAGTCGATCAGCTTGACACGCCCCCTGGTGGTCAGCATGATGTTCCCCGGCTTCATATCGCGGAAGATAATCGGCGGGCGCTGCCCGTGCAGGTATTCCAACACGTCACAGAGCTGGCGCGCCCAGTTCAGCACGCGCCGCTCTGGAAAAGGACCGTTATGTTCCAGTAAGTCCTCCAGCGTCTGCCCCTCTATGTATTCCATGACAAGAAAGTGGCGTTGCCCCTCGCTGAACTGTTCGTGAAAGCGTGGCAGGTTCGGATGATCCAGGCGGGCCAGGATGGAAGCCTCTACCTTAAAATTATGCGTGATCTGCGCCCGCTCCTGCTGCGGCACATTTGAAAGGCCCATCTCCTTGATGGCAACAAGTGCCCGGTTCGACATGTCCTGCGCCTTATAAACGGCTCCCATACCTCCCTGACCGATGGTTTGCAGGATCAGGTAGCGCCTGTGCAGGATGGTCTGTTTGCCCAGGTTTCCCGTTGGTGTGTTTCTCTGGCCGTTTCCGTTTCGCTGGCTAATGGTAAAACTCCCGTTTCTCGTCATGTAATGGCGTGTATTGCCGCGCATAATTATAACACACTGTGCCGCATACTTGAATACTACTTTCTTGCCTCCATTTTATCAAACGGAAACAAACAGAGGGTAAGGGGAAAAATTTCCTGTACTCCCAAATCTACTATCCTACGTTGTTTCCTTCCATGTCATTCGTTCTCTCTAATAGAATGACGAAACAGAACTGTGATAGTCAAAGTCGATAGATTGGTGGTTGCTGGTAGTATGAGAAGCTTTTTCCCGCGTCGCCTGGTTTCTGCCTTGCGCCTGAGCATGCTGCTTTGCCTGCTCGCCGGAGGTCTGGCCGTGTTTTCCCTGGCGCGCAATACGCAGTCCAGCCAGGCGAACTTTACCCTGCCCGCTGACGACCCATCTACCGTGGTAGGCCCGCCGACGCTGCCAGCGACGACCGTCGATGCCATCTTTGCCAGTGTGGGCAGCCCCATGCTCGGCACCGGTCAGGTAGTGGAGCAGGCGGCACGTCAGGCCAATATCGACGATGCTTTCGCGCTGGGCGTCTGGTGGGTGGAGACGAACGATGGAGCCGCCGGTGTGGGCAGCGCGGACCACAATCCCGGTAGCGTGCGGACCAGCGCCGGTTTTCCCGTCGCCTTCGATGGCTACACCATCTATCCCTCGTACTCCGCCGCCATCCTCGACTGGTTCAACGTGCTCAAAAATCGCTATATCAGTCGCGGCCTGACCACCGTCTACGCCATTTCCTATCCCTATGTCGGCACGTCCAGTTCGCCGCTCTGGGCCGGGAAAGTGGTGGCACTCATGCAGCGCTATCGCGCCGAAGCACCGCCTCCGCCGCCGCTTCCAACAACCCTGCCGAAGCCACTCCGCCCGGCTATCGGTCAGAACTGGCCGCGCGAGCTCACCGATCAGGCGCGGGAAACGGTCTATGCAGCAGCTGTTCCCACTGCTGGGGCGCACCCGGTTGCTTCTGCCTCAGACTCACCGTCGGCTCTCTCACCCGTTAGCAGGGATGTGGTCGTTCTCCTGGGCCTGCTGGTCGCGCTCGCTCTGGCCCTCTACGCGCTTGCTCTGGATGGCAAACTGCCGCTGCGCCTACATCCTCACGCTCGACAGCAAGAGAGCACACCACCTGGCACAACAGAACATCTGGCTTTTCCCGCCATCTCTGGCCTGGCAGGCGCTCCCTTGACCCTCTTATCTGTATCCATAGCGGAATACTCACCTGCCCCCTCACCCGCCTTCGTCTCAGATGAACCTCATACCACTGGTCTGCTCTCGCGTCCCTTCCCCCTTCCCGTCGCTGCCGGAGCTTCTGATCCTGTTCCTGTTCTCGCCTCCACCTCCACTTCCGGCATGGGCTTGCTCACCCGCTATAGAAAAATGCAACAGGACGAGGCCGCTTCTCTGTAGGAAATAGCCCTTGCTTTTTAGCCGTTTCTGCTTATCATTAGTAAGTATATAGCCCTTCTGTTGTGGGAATGCCTGGTATCCGCATAGGCAGTAGAATGCTCTAGAAAAACCAGCATGGGTATGCTATGAGCAGCCTCTGGGGTACCAGGCTCACCAAATTTTCTATCCAGAGCGATAGAGAAGGAGACATCGCATGTCGCTGGAATCTACCTCTCCAGAGGCGGAGCAACCGACTCTGCAGGCGAACGCTATTGGTCTGCCCGGCGTCCTGTTCCAGTCCATCACCACTATGGCACCCGCCTCCGCTGTGGCCTTTAGCCTGGGTGCCGCGATTCCCTTCGCTGGCGGCGCGCTGCCGCTGGCTGTGCTGATTGGCCTCATCGTCTGTTCATTGATCGCCTTCAATATTGGCTCGCTGGCGCGCTTCCTGCCTTCCGCGGGTGGCTATTTCACCTATGTCAGTCGCGGCCTGGGCGTGCAAGCCGGGTGGATGACCGGCTGGCTCTTCAGCCTCACCTACCTGCTGATCGTTCCCTTGCAGTTGCTCGTGCTGGGGCCGGTGGCCGACTCCTTCGTGCAGCAATACTTCCATTTCACCTTCGGCACCGTCGGCTGGGCAGTCTGGGCTATGATCTTCGCCGTCATCATCTTCGGGCTTACCTACTGCGGCATCAAGCTCTCGGCTGATACCAGCGTTGTGCTGGGCTGCATCGAGATCACCGTCTTCGTCGTGCTCTCCATCTGGCTCATTGTCACGGCTGGCAGTGGCAACACCGCCGCGACCTTCAATCCCGCGTCCAGCCTGCAATCTGGACTCGGCGGCTGGCTGGGCATCCTGCACGGCATGATCTTCGCCTTCCTGGCCTTCGCCGGCTTCGAGTCGTCCGCTCCCCTGGCTGAGGAGGCGCACAATCCGCGTCGCACGGTGCCACGCGCCATTTTCCTTGCGGCAGTCTCCATCGGCATTTTCTATATCTTCTGTTCCTACGCTGGCGTTGTTGGCTGGGGATTCAACAAGATCGCTTCCTACCCCAACAATCCCGACCCGTGGGGCGCGATGGCGAGCCGCGTCTGGGGCGTCTTTTCCTTCGTCGTCATCCTCGCCATCCTCAATAGCGCGCTGGCTAACTCCAACGCGGGCGTGAACGCCGCCTCTCGCGTCCTCTACGCCATGGGTCGCACGCGCACGCTGCCCCCCGTGCTGGCGCAGATCAACCGACGTTTCCGCACCCCCGGCATCGCCATCGTCTTCACGATGATCGTCGGGGTCGTCTTCACCCTCTGGCCCGGCTTCGTCTATGGCCCGTCGGTTGCCTTCGGCCTGCTTGGCACCATCATCACCATTCTCATCCTCGTGGTCTACATGGCAACATGTCTGGCTGTGCCCTTTTTCTACTGGCGCGAGCACCGCGACATCTTCAGCGTGGCGCGGCACGTTATCCTGCCCATCATCCCGTTTATCATCCTCATCTTCCCCATCTACGCCCAGTTCGTTCCGGCACCTACACCGCCCTACAACCTCGGCGGCCCCATCTGCGCCGCCTGGTTCATCCTGGGCCTCATCATCGTCGCCGTCCTCAGCTTTGCCGCTCCCAACGCGCTCAAAAACAGCAGCAAGGTGTATCTGGACGATAATTAGATACAGTTGAGATTGTAGGCGCGAAGAGCGGCAAGGACACGCAAGCTATCTCACCCCCAGGCCGGGCGCGCGGCCGCGCGCCCGGCCTGTTTCCATAAGGGTTTAGGCAAGGCTCTTTTCAATCTGACCCTGAAGAGGATATACTTTCATCAGTCCCGTTTTCAGTTCTTACTGTTGAGAAAGGCAGGGAACCTTTATGGCAATGGATATTAAGTACCGTCTGACTGATGCGCAGACGCATTGTCGCTGGGATCAGAGCATTCCACCTCTGGTGACGGTTGCGTCGGGTGAGGTGGTAGAGTTAGAGACGAACGAGGCTTCCGACAGGCAGATCGTTCCGGGCAGCAGCGTGGATGTGCTGGCGACGCTCGATTTCAGCGTGATTCACCCGCTTACCGGGCCCGTGGCTGTGGCGGGCGCGGAGCCGGGGGATGTGCTGGAGGTCGAGGTGCTGGACATTCGCCCCAAGGAGTGGGGATGGACGGGCATTATTCCGGGCTTTGGCCTGCTGGCCGATGATTTTCCCGAACCCTATTTGAAGGTGTGGGAACTCGAAGGCGATCATGCCTATTTCAAACCGGGGATTCGCATTCCGCTGGAGCCGTTCTGCGGCGTCATGGGCGTCGCGCCCGCCGAGCCGGGGTCGCTGGATACCATTCCGCCGCGCCTGAACGGTGGCAATATCGACATCAAGCAGTTGGTGAAAGGCTCGAAGCTCTATCTGCCCGTGCTCTATCCCGGTGTCAACTTCTCCCTCGGCGATGTCCACGCCGCGCAGGGTGATGGCGAGGTCTGTGGCACCGCCATCGAGGCCCCGATGATTGTGACTGTGCGCCTCGACCTGCACAAGGGCGGCAGCATTCCCGAACTACAATACTTTACGCCCGGCAGTGCCAGCGAGAAGACCAACACGAAGGGTTACTACGTGACCACCGGCCACAGCCCTGATCTCTACCAGGCCGCGCAGAACGCTACCCGTCACATGATCACCCACCTGACCAGAAACTACGATTTGACGCGCCCCGAAGCCTACGCCCTGTGCAGCGTCGCCGTCGACCTGCGCATCAGCGAAATCGTCGACGCCCCCAACTGGATTGTCTCTGCCTTCTTACCACTGGATATCTTTGAGTAAGGGAGAGTAAGAGAGGGAAAAAAACTACGCTACAACGCTCAAACTACTTGACGGAATGGGTCAAATATGCTATGATGGTGCCTGTCAGTTGAGGGCAGCTAGCTCAACGGTAGAGCAAGTGACTCTTAATGTGCGCCTATGCGCTTCTGTTATCCTTGCTGGAGTGTACAGCACCACCAGAGCGGATGTGGTTAAGGCGCGACCTTACCGGAAGCCTGAAAGGGCAAAGGGACAATAGCATGGTCGTCAAAAGTCTGATCTGACCAGAGTCACTATGGTCAACATCAGGCAGCCAGGCCAGATATGGTTAAGGCTATACTGCTTGAACTTCAGTCGCGGCGATGCCGGGAGGCATCCTTCAGGTAGTGGACTTGCTGAAGTACAGAGTTAGCGGCTGTGATTAAGAGGGCCGTTAAACGCTCTCTCTGTAACCACTCTCATAAGGGAGAAAGCGACGAACGAAGAACCTACGTCTGGACCGGGGTAGCAGGAGAACTTAGGGATCACCTGTACATCGTTTTACGATGCATGGTGACGGAGCGCTCATAGTACTCAAACGATCAGGGTAATGCCTGATACATGGGGAAGGGGCGCAGGCGGCTTAAGTCGCTGGAGAGCCGGATGCATTGAAAGGTGCAAGTCCGGTTCGGGAAGGCATGGTTGATACCCTGCAAGGGGGTTGGCCTGCACTTCACTCACTAGGTTCAGGGTTCGAATCCCTGGCTGCTCACCGAGCGATCTTGTGGATCTCTCACAACATCGATCAATCACAACTGATTCACTGGTATCCGGGGATGGGAGCATTGCTCCCATCCTTTCCTGTTTTTTGGGCCTAAATTTCCCCTTCTGAGAAAAATCCCACCCGTTTTTCCCAATTTCTTGCTTTTTGACTCTGATTGGGATAGTATATAAAGAAAGATTTATGAAACAAATCTTTATGCGATGAGCAGCGCGTTTGGGAAGCGTTTCCCGGTATGGAAGATGTGATGATTGACTGGCGTGAACTCAAACAGATGACGAAGGCGCTGGCCGATGTGGCCCGTCTGACCATCGTCTATCATCTCGCGCACGCGGATGAGATTACGGTGACCGTGCTTACAGGGCGATTGGGCATCAGCCAGCCGCTGGTTTCGTGGCACCTGCGCAAGCTGCGCCGCGCCGGGCTGATCGCGACGCGCCGTGTGGGACGGCAGGTCTATTGCTCCCTGAACAGGCAGCGCTTCCAGGCGTGCTTGCAGAACCTGGAACGGCTCGTCGACCCTGGCTTGCAGGCCGAGTCGCTGCCAACAGGGGAAACGCTGATCGAAATTGAGGCAGCGACTGAAGTTGTCCTGGAGGAATAAGTGTCTTTAGTGTACAGGGCTGCGCGTGGTGCTTTCATGCTGGCAAAGTGGACGCCGCCTGGCGTGGGGCATCAGGTAGGCAGCATCGCCAGCGCGTTGACCTACGCCGCCTGGCGTGAGAAGCGGCTGGTGACACAGCGGAATATGGCACAGGTTAGCGGTTTGCCCTTTGATCATCCTCGCGTGCGCCATCTCGCCCTCGCATCCTGGTATAATTATGGTCGCCTGACCGCCGACTTTCTGTACTTCCCATACGCTGATAGTGCGCAACTGGAGCGAGATGCCATCGATATGACGCAGGGGACCGACTCATGGCGCGATTATGCCGGGGCGGCTTTAAAACCGGGGCGCGGTGCCATCCTGCTAACAGCCCACTTCGGCAACTGGGATTATGCCGGGGCCATTTTGACGCGCAGTTTTCCCCTGTCCGCCGTGGCGGAGAAGTTTAACGACGAGCAGTTGAATGCTCTGTTGCAGAGCCAGCGCATCGAGAAGGGTGTCGGGATCATTCCGATGGAAGGCTCGGCGCGGCGTATCCTGCGCGTGCTACAACAAAACCTGTTTGTCGCCATCGTAGCCGATCGTCCCGTCTCCGCTGAGGAGGGGGTGCCGATTACCTTTTTCGGGCGCAAGACCTACGTCCCGGCCGGCCCTGCCGCGCTCGCGCTCAAAGCAGGCGCGGCCCTCATGCCCGGATTCGCCTGGTATGGCTCGCACAATCGCTTCTACCTGCGTGCCTTCCCTCCCGTCTTTCCTGAAGAGGTGAGGGGCAGGAGCAAGGAAGAGGCCATTATCTGTCTGACGCAGCGCGCGTATGAAGCTGTGGAAGAGATGGTGCGTGAATGGCCTACCCAGTGGTATATGTTCCGCCCATTCTGGCCCGAAGAGGCGAAACGTTAACAAGGATTTACCTTCCTCTAAACTATTCATAATGGAGGTAAGGTAGTATAAAAGTGGGAACCCGATAGTGTTTCTCACGAACATGGACAAGAAGAGATGTATTACCTGCTCCGGCTGGCTGAAATCGTAATTCCACGCCTGCCGCGCTTCCTTGTCTACCGGCTCGGCGGCGTTATCGCATTCGCCGCCTGGCTGCTGGCAGCCAGGGCGAGGCGGCAAGCAAACGAAAATATGATGCATGTCCTCGGCGGTCAGGATGAGCAGGCCCGGCAGTTTCTGCACACGCGGTCCGGACACAAACGGCTGCGCAAAGTAGTGCGCGGCATGTTCCGGCAGAACGTGAGCAACTACCTGGACCTGTTTCTACTGCCCTCGCTCAAGCCGGAAACTATTCTACAAAGTATGGAGGTACGCGGCTTCGAGCATGTACAGCAGGCTTTAGCTTCAGGCAAGGGGGTTATCATCTACTCGGCCCATTTGGGGCCATTTGATTACCTGATCCAGTGGCTGGCCATCCAGGGGTACGCGGTGACCGTTCCCGTCGAGCACCTGGCCGATCAGCGCATCCTTGACCTGATCCTGCGCCTGCGGCGCTGTAAGGGCGTGCAGTATGTGCCGCTGGGTGGCAGCGCGGCCATGCGCGCCATGCTTCAGACGCTGCGCAAGAATCAGGTGGTTCTGATGACCGCCGATAGAGCAGTGCATGGCGAAAGCGTGACCGTACCTTTCTTTGGCGCGCCCGCCCGCTTGCCGTCGGGCATCGCTCAACTGGCGGTGCGTACCGGCGCGCCGCTGGTTGGCGCTTTCGGCTGGCGGACGAGAAGTACGCCAGTGCTGTCACAGGTAGCCCAGATCATGCCGGTTTCGCTGGCGCTGCCGCAGGAACAGCGCCAGCAGATTGAGCCGTTAATGCAGCGCATTGTCTCCAGCATGGAGCAATATATTGGAGCGCATCCCGATCAGTGGGTGGTCTTTGCCCCGGTCTGGTTCGCTCAAGAGACCACAACAACGATGAACGCGAATACGCGCGCGGACGCGCAAGTTCAACAGAGCGCGATGATACAGGAACAAGTGCAGACACGTGTGGACGAAGCATAGCTGCGTCCAACTAGAGAAGGAGTGGCATGACCACAAAACAAAGCAGAATCGCAATAGCTGATAGCCTGAGCCTGGGAACGGCTATGTTGGAAAAAAGCAGGCAAATGACGCGGGAGCAGGCGCTTGATTTCGGGAAGCTGGGTAGCGCGGACCTGCACATGCACAGCACCTACAGCGATGGCCTCGCTACTGTCGAACAAATCCTGGACCATGTTCAGCACAATACGCAACTCCATGTGATTGCTATTACCGATCATGATGTGATAGAAGGTGCATTGAGGGCGCGCGATCTCTGGGCAAAGGGTGCCTACCGCTTTGATTTTATCGTGGGTGAGGAGATCAGCACAAAAGAAGGCCACATGCTGGCGCTCTTTATTGAGAAGCGCATCCAGCCAGGCATGAGCATGGAGCGCTCGATTGATCTTGTACATGAGCAGGGTGGGCTGGCTATTGTGGCGCACCCGCTCAATCCCATTTTCCGTCACAGTTGCCAGCGCTATGTGCTCGACCGTATTCAAGCGGCCAGAGATGTCTGGCTGGATGGTATCGAGACATGGAACGCGAGTTTCTGCGGCATCGGCGCCAACCGTTATGCTATGTACGTCAATCGAGAAGTCTATGGCTGGGCCGAGGTTGGCAATAGCGATGCCCATACTCTGACGGCGATTGGGCGCGGCTGCACGTGGTTCGAGGGCAAAACGGCGCGGGACGTGCGCGCTACCATTGAAGCAGGGTTGAGCGCCCCCGGTGGCAAACTGTGGCGCGTACAGGATTACCTGCAGCTCGCGCAATATCATATAAATAAACATGACCCTCGAAACCGTAGACAACGCGCAGCGTAATAAAGGGTAAAGAATAGGAACCCTTTCCGAACAAAATTTGAGATGAACAGGGAGTAGCGCGTTGAAAATAGGTCTGGTATCGCCATATGACTGGAGCTATCCGGGAGGTGTGCGCGATCATGTGCGTCACCTTGCCGATGAATTTATCGCAGCGGGCCATGATGTGCGCATTCTGGCACCTGCTTCCGGTAAAAAGGGCAAACTGTTTGAGCCGAATGTCTATAAAATGGGAGGCACGACTCCCATTCCCATCAATGGCTCTATTGCTCGTATCACTCTGAATCCTGTTCTTGGTCGCCATGTGCGCCGTGTCCTGCAACGCGAGCGGTTCGATGTCATCCACCTGCACGAACCCCTGCTCCCCGGTCTCTCTCTGACCGTGTTGCGCTTCTCGCGTACACTCAACGTTGGCACGTTCCATGCCTTCGCGCGTCCTGGCATGGCCTCTACTCCCTATCTGGCCTACGCCTCGGCCTACCCGTTCTTGCGCCACTATTTTCGCCGCCTCGCAGGGCGTATCGCTGTCTCTCCGGCGGCGTATAGTTTCGTCTCTCGCTATTTCGATGGCGATTACCGCATTATTCCCAACGGCGTGAATCTGGACAGTTTCAGTCCAACGATTCTGCCTTTCCCTCAATATATGGATGGCAAGCGGAATATTCTCTTTGTGGGCCGCTTCGAGAGACGCAAAGGGGCCAAGTTTCTGCTGCGTGCCATTCCCACCATTCGCGAACGCTTTCCCGACACGCGCTTTATTTTCGTCGGCGAGGGTCGTCTGCGCCCTGGCTTTCAGCAGTTTGTTGAGCGCCACGGCTGGCAGGATGTGATCTTCACCGGCTATGTCCCTGATGAAGACAAGCAGCGCTACTTTGCCAGCGCGCACGTCTTTTGCGCCCCTGCCATCGGCGGCGAGAGCATGGGGGTCGTCCTGTTGGAGGCTATGGCTGCCGGCAAACCTGTCGTAGCAACTGATATCGAGGGCTATGCAACGGTCGTGCATGATGGCGTCGATGGCCTGCTCGTACCCCCTCGCGACAGCGAGGCCCTGGCCTTTTCCATCGCTCGCCTGCTGGAAAACGAGTCTCTGCGCCAGAGGCTGATCCATAACGGGCTGGAAACTGCCTGCAACTACGCCTGGCCGCAGGTCGCTCGCCGCATCCTCGATTATTACGCTGAACTGCTTGAGGAGCGAGCGGTGTATGATACTGCGCGAAATGCCAGAAACACTTTTCAGTCTTATTGACATTGTCATTCGCCCATTCTTTGGACACATGAGAAAAATATAGCTTCTGGCAAAGTGCCTGTAATTTCTCAAAAAAAGAGCTAGTCCAACTCAGCGAAGTATGGTACAATAGAGACATGTTTAGCAGACGCATTCAGCAACGGGTTCGACACCTGGTTTCTTTGATGATCCGGCCTCTGGCACGATCTGGTGTCACCGCCAATACCTTGACCGTTATTGGACTGCTGCTCAGTATAGTGACAGCAGTGGTGGTTGCTCAGGGCTTTCTCCTGGCTGCCGGTTTGCTGGTGCTGTTCGCTGGTGTCTTTGACATGTTCGATGGAGCTATGGCCCGCGTCAGTAACACCGCCACAACCTTTGGCGCGTTTATCGACTCGACGCTCGATCGCTATTCGGAAAGCATTATTCTGTTCGGGTTGCTCTATTACGCTTTGCAGCGGCCCTTGTTGCATGCCACTTTGTGGCCGCTTGTCCCCGAACAACAGTGGATGATTGCCCTGATTTTTATCGCTGTGGTCGGCTCATTAATGGTCAGCTATGCTAAGGCGCGTGCTGAAGGTCTGGGCTTAGAGTGTAAAACCGGGCTGCTTGCTCGTCCCGAACGTGTCGTCATTCTGGCAATTGGACTCTTGTTGAGCGGGTTCTTCCCTGCTGCCCTGATGTGGGCGCTGGCGCTTCTCGCCATTTTTTCAAATGTGACCGCTATCGAGCGCATTGTCTATGTCTGGCATGTTACCAGTCGCGCCGCCCGCACACAAGCGGCGAATTCGGCTGCTGAAAGTCATGACCTCTCTGGGCAACCGAATCAGTTTGATGGTCATGACGGCCTGCGCCCGGGCAGCATGGAAAACCGCCGTACAACAGCGTCCCCCGAGACGAACGAAGCGACTGATCTTTCCGTTCGTCCTGTACCCTCCCGCGTTCCGCCGTTTCCGGGAGGCGTGCAAGAGTGAGCTTAACGGCTTTGAGAAATTTGGACCGGAGCATTCGTACAAGCGCAGTGGTATACCTGCTGCTCGTGGATAGACAGAAAACAGGTCAGGTAGGGGCGGATCATTGCATTGTTTCCGCCCATCGACTTGTCCAGCAATGCGTAACGCGGATCGGTGTAGTGCGATGTGGCACAGCGTTTCCAAAAAAGTACGCTCTCACCACCCTCTCGAACACCCGTTACGTGCTGGACGCTCACAAGAGAAGACGATTGGCGCAAACTGAACACAATGCTATTCGCCCACCTTCGCTTGCACGTTCTCTGTGGCGAATCGTTCCCTGCGCTCCGGTCTATAGCTACTGAGACTGGAGATCTTAGTGACAACACAACATATGCAACACGAGCACAACGACGGCGATGCGCCCGTCGTGGAGAGTCAGCATGTCTCCGAAACGCTGATTTCTCCCACCCCTCTCGCTGATACCTTGCCTGTTGCGGGACAGGCGCGTGAACAGGACGAGAGTTTCGTTTTTCAGAACGAGGAGCAACAGGATAATCACCAGCCGGATGAGAAGGGAGGAGATGAGGTTCGTCCTTTTACTGCCTTTATCGAAGAATTCCAGCAGTCAGAGGGCTATCCGTCCCCTTCACAGCAGGAACTGTCTGCGGACACCTTTGCAGCCTTAATCTCTGAAACTGTTCCCACTTCTCAACCCGGCGTCGATTTCCCAACCCCCGGCTTCGATGCTTCCTGGCAGTCAGTTGCCGCCCCGGAAAGTGGAAACATACAGATACAGGAAGTCGTGGAAACGTTGGAAGTCGGAGAACCCGGAGAATCAGAGGAACCAGCCGTCGCCGCTGCGCTTGAGGAAATACCCGCCGCCTCCCCGGCAGGTGACGAGGAAGTTGCGGCACCTGAACTGCCAACCGCCTCTGCTGAGGCGCAGATAGTGACTGCCGAGCGTCCCGTTTCACCTCTTCTGCGTCCTGCCTCCCGCATTCGTATGCCTCGTCACGGGACGCGGCATCGTGACGAGGCACACCGTCAGGAAGCGCCTGCCCCCGTACCTGTCACGACTTCTGAGGCTCCTGTAGAGGCTTCTACTCCACCTGAGACAGTGGCTGAGGCCGCCACGGCGAAGCCCGAAACTTCTGGAGCATCAGAAACGCCGGAAGCCCCGGTCGAACTTCCCGCTCAGGGAGTCGCCGGACAAGAGCAGGTACCGGCTGCTCCGGCACGCCCGCCGCGCCGCTATCGCTTTGATCGCCCCGCGACCAATGCCTACTCGCCCGCGACCAGTGTACCCACGCCTCGCGTCGAAGAGCACAAAGAAGTGGCGAGCCGCGTTACTGCTCCGGCTCCCGCACAGAGCGAGAACGAGCCGTTGAGCAATGGGCATAGCCAGAGAGAAGAGAATGCCGCCGGGCTACAGGCGCAGCAGAAACAGAGCCAGCCACAGGCCGAAGCGCCCGCCACCAAAGCGCCTGCTTCCGGCGAGGAGGCAGGCACTGTCCAGGCCGTCACCAATGGCGAGCATGAGCGCCGCCGCCGCCATAGTCAGGAGCGCCAGCGCGAGAAGGAGCAGAGCGTAACTGCATCCCAGACAAGTGCCGAACCCGAAGTTCAGCAGCAGCAACAACCGGCTGCTGCCAGTCAGGTGGAACCGGCTGCTGCTCAGGCTGAGGCGGTAAACCCGGAAGATCTGCCCCCGCTGGAATACGCGGAATTACAGGCGGCCAGTTCGCGCCGCCGCCGTCGCCGCCGCACGGCTGTTGGCACGAACGGAACGCCCACCGCACCAGCTACCAAAGCCACAGAAACTACGGCTCCTGTCCCCGCGCCAACGCCGATACCTGCCGCGCCTGTCGCTCCGCCGCGTGTGAATGCTGCCGCGACCCAGTACAACATTGTCTCCGGCTATACTGTGAATCAGATGAACCAGAACGGCGATGGTGGCCCCTTCATGGGTCCTGAGCCGTCTCCTGCTCGCGGCAGCCTGCCGACGCAGGCCGGGCGTTCGGTGCGCGCGGAGGTACAGCGTGCCCCTGCCTATCCTCCCGTGCGCGAGACTTCCGGGGCTTCCGCCGCCTCCGTCCGTCATCTTGCCGAGACGGTTGCTCAGGCCATTCAGGCACAAACAGATCGCATGGTCGCAGAACTGCGCCGCGCGAACCAGGGTCCCACCAACGTCTCTGTGACGCTGCCTCCTTTCCCTTCGACCGAGCGTGTCGGTGTCTTCGTCGACGTGGCGAACCTGCTCTACTCGGCGCGTACCATGCGCATCAATATCGACTTCGGCAAGCTGCTTGACTTCCTGCGCGGCAATCGCCGCCTCGTGCGAGCGCACGCCTACTGCCCCACCAGCCCGCAGCCGGGCGATGAGCAGATGTTTCTGCAAGCCGTCAAGGGCCTCGGCTATCGCATCACCACTAAGAACTACAAGACATTCTCCAGCGGTGCGAAGAAGGCCGACCTCGACCTCGACCTGTGCATGGATGTCGTGCGCCTCGTCGATGGCCGGGCCGTCGACTGCGTCGTCCTGGTCAGCGGCGATAGCGATTTCATGCCTATGCTCGATTACTGCTCCGATCACGGCGTGCGCGTCGAGGTCGCGGCCTTCGACGAGGCCATGTCCGCCACACTACGCCAGAGCTGCGATCTCTTCATCAACCTTTCCATGCTCGAAGAGATACGCGCATAGGATTTTCTATAACAAAAAACGAGAGCGCCGCCAACACCAATTGGTGGCGGCGCTCTCGTTTTTTATTATAGAAAATCTCATCAAATTATATGTGAGAATAGAGCCGGAATTTGACGTATGTTATCGTAGGCAGCACATGCCTGTCTATTCTGCTGTTCCGTTGACTGGAATAGCGACGAGGGATACGTTTTTCATGCTATACTATGGAGCATAGAAGTTTTTCTTGTCGTCCTTACGGAGTAGAGACGCGCTCCCGGAAAGAGTGTCTCTGCTTCTATGAAGAACGTATTCCTGCTGACTGACATTGTTTCTCCTCTTAAGAGAAGAAAGGAAGCTCGCATGCGTAGAATTGGCAAACTGGCCTCCTTCGCAACGCTCCTCACCCTATTTGCCATGCTGTTTGCCGCCTGCGGCAGCGGCGGCACATCAACGGGCAGTGGCAGCACCCCCACCCCGACCAGCGCGCCCGCGAAGACGGTGGCGCTGGTAACAGACATTGGTGGCCTGAATGACCAGGGCTTTAACCACCTTGCCTATCTTGGTTACACGAAGGCGCTGAATCAGTATCATTTCACCTCGCGCATCATTCAGACGCAGTCGCAGAATGATTACGTGAAGAACCTCACCCTGGCCGCGCAGAGCGCGGATCTGGTCATTGCTGTTGGCTTCCTGATGCAGACTCCGCTCGATCAGGTGGCAAAGCAATATCCCAACAAGTATTTTGGCATCGTGGATGGCTGCGCTGTTCCCAATCCCAACAATGGCAACTGCGAAACCCTGCCCAATGTCGCTCCTCTCTTCTTCAAAGAGCAGCAGGCCGGTTGCCTCGTCGGCGCCATCGCCGCTCAGATGGAGGTCGATGGCCCCTCGAAAGTGCCGCATTTACTCGGTGCCAATACCATCAGCGCGGTTGGTGGCATTTCCATCCCGCCCGTCAACCGCTACATCGCCGGTTACAAGTACTGCGCGCAGAAGGTCGACCCTTCGGTCAATGTGCTCATCGGCTACTCCAACGACTTCTCCGATACGGCCAAGTGTAAGGATGTAGCGCTGAGCCAGATCAACGACCACAAGGCTGACATCGTCTTCCAGGTGGCCGGTGGCTGTGGCGTCGGCGCTCTCGACGCGGCCTATCAGAAGGGCGTCTACGGTATTGGCGTTGATGCCGACCAGAGCTATGTCAACCCCAACGTTATCACCAGCGCCGAAAAACATGTTGACGTGGCCGTCTATGACACCATCAACGATTTCGAGCACGGCCAGTTCAACGACAACCCGCCGCGCTTCGATCTGTCTAACGACGGCGTTGGTTTTGCCACACCCTCAAGTGCCGTTCCCGCCGATGCGGTGGCGAAAGCCAATGCCTTTGAGCAGCAGATCAAAGCCGGTACGCTTACACCGCCTGAGAATATTCCGTCATAAATCAACTCTCTAAAAGGAAAATGGTGCAGGAGCAAAGGCCCCTGCACCATTTTCCTTTTATGGGTTCGCCGCCACGCTTGTTTCTCATGAGTATCGATGCTATGATAAAGAAACAATTTATCTGGCGGCGAAGCCGTCTCCTGAAGAGGAGGATTACTTTATGGCTGTGCCAACCATTCAACGCAGTACCTTCGACCGGCTCCTCTGGATGCGGAAGTTGGGAGCCTCGATAGGTCGTCCTGTTTTTGCCGTCGTCCTGGCTATGATCGCGGGCAGCATCGTCATCATGATCTCTTCTCCCGGCTCGCTGGGAGATCGCTTCACTACTGCCCTTGCTGCCTATCAAACGCTCTTTTCCGGCTCCTTCGGGGGCGCGCAGAGTATCTCGTACACGCTGGTGTATGTAACGCCGCTCATTCTCACCAGCCTCTCCGTTGCCATCGCTTTTCGTGCTGGCATGTTTAATATTGGCGCCGAGGGCCAACTCGCGGTGGGAGCGATGGTTGCGGGTGTCATTGGCTTCAAGGCCACCACCTGGCCGGGCTGGGCGCTCATCCCCACCATGCTTATCGGCAGCATGCTCGCCGGTGCTATCTGGGGCGGCATCGCCGGCATTCTGAAGGCATGGCGCGGCGCGCACGAAGTCGTTACTACCATCATGCTCAACTGGATCGCCTTTTACGGCACCGACTATCTGATTGATGTGACCTTCAAGGCTCCGCAGGAAGCGGATCAGACGCCAGCCATCCCCTTGCAGGCCACGCTCCCGCGCATCTCCATCTTCTACAATAATACGCTGGGAACGTTTCTGCCGAAAATCGCCAATCCAGAGCAGTATCTTGTCGATGTGGGCTTTTTCTTCGCCCTGATTGCGCTCGTCGTCTACTGGTTCATCGTCTCCCGCACCACCTTTGGCTACAATATTCGCGTCATCGGGCAGAACCTCAAGGCGGCACGCTACGCGGGCATTCCGGTCAAGCGCGACCTCTTTCTGTCCATGGCTATCGCGGGGGCGTTCTCCGGCCTCGCCGGTGCCCTGCACCTGATGGGCCAGTTCCCTTACCAGTTGATCGGCGATGTCTTTCGGCTCGATACCACCGGCTTCGATGCCATCGGCGTCGCCCTGCTCGGACGCAATACCGCCATCGGCGTCTTGCTGGCCTCCCTCCTCTTCGGTGGTCTGCGCCAGGGCGCTTCGTTGATGCAGCTCCAGGCGAATATCCCGGCTGACCTGGTCTTCATTATTCAGGCGCTGGTGCTCTTCAGCATCGCCTCCGAATTCTTACCGGCTATCCAGCGCTCGCTGCCCAGGTGGGTTGGCCTCTGGCGCAAGCCAGCCCTCACGCCTCCTATCATGGGTACCTCAGTCGTCGCCATTCCCCAGCATGGGGATAACCTGCCGCTCCCTGACGGAGCCGGACCCGCTCCCGGACAGAACGGCGATAACGGATTGAACCTGGAGGAGCCTTCCTCCGCAAGTACGGGAAGCGCAAGCACAGGCAGTGGCATTGATACGAAGAGAGCAGAGGAGGAGTGAGCATGTTCTGGCACGTCTTGTTGCAACACTTAGTTTCGGGCGACCTCTGGCAGGCCACCCTGCAATTCGCCGCGTTGCTCCTGCTTCCCGCCCTCGGCGGGGTCATCTCCGAGCGCAGTGGCGTCGTCAATATCGCGATGGAAGGCATGATGCTTACGGGCGCTTACGCCGGGGTGATGATTACTCTGGCAACACACAACGTGCTGGTCGGCGTCCTCGGCGCTATGATCGCCGGTGGTCTGATGGCCCTTGTCCACGCCGTCGTCTCCATTAATTTCAGCGCCAACCAGATCGTCAGCGGTATCGCCATCAACATCGCCGCCCTCGGCCTCACCGATTATCTGTTATTCATTCAGACCAATAACCAGGGAGTGCCGGGCCTGCCCCAGAAGCTGCAACTGCCCTATCTTTCCTTCGGGCCGCTCTCGCATATTCCTTTCCTGGGGCCGGTGTTCTTCCAGCAGAACGTCATCTTCTACGTCGCTGTCTTGATCCTGATTGGCGTCCAGTTCCTGCTCTTCCATACCAACATCGGCTTGCGCATTCGGGCCGTGGGCGAGCACCCGCAGGCAGCCGACACCGCTGGCATCAATGTGCGCCTGATCCGCTACCTGTGCGTCATCAGTAGTGGCCTGCTCTCCGGTCTGTCGGGAGCCTTTCTCTCGCTCGGCATCGCCGGTATCTTCAACACTGACATGACCGCCGGTGCCGGTTTCATCGCCCTCGCCGCCATGATCTTCGGCAAGTGGACTCCTGGTGGCACGGCTATCGCCTGCATCATCTTTGGCCTCGGCGAGGCCCTCGGCACGCGCTTGCAGGACACTGGAGCCTCTCCGCTCCTGCTCAGCACCCTGCCCTACGTCCTCACTATTATTGCCCTCGTCGGCCTCGTCGGTCGCACGACCCCACCGGCTGCCGATGGCGTTCCTTACGAGCCGGGTTCTGAATAGAGGAAAGGATGGTAGACGATGCAAGAAAGTACAGCAGCAGTTTCAACGATGGAACGTCCGGTCCCGCTGGCGGTAGAGATGGTCGATATCTCCAAAGCGTGGCCCGGTGTGATTGCCAACGATCACGTCAATTTGAAGGTGCGCAAGGGCGAGATTCATGCCCTCGTGGGCGAAAATGGCGCGGGCAAAACCACGCTGATGAATATTCTCTATGGCCTGATCCACCCCGACAGCGGCGAAATTTTCATCGACGGCAAGCTGGCGCACATCACCGGTCCGCGCGACGCCATCCGGCTCGGCATTGGCATGGTTCACCAGCACTTCATGCTCATCCCCCCGCTCACGGTGGCGGAAAATATCGTGCTTGGCCGTGAACCCGGCGGGCTGGGTTCAGCCTATGAGACAAAAAAGGCGCGGGCCGATGTGCTTGCCCTCAGTCGGCAGTACGGCCTGCCTATCGACCCCGATGTGCCTGTCGAAAAGCTCTCCGTCGGCCTGCAGCAGCGCGTCGAGATTCTCAAAGTGCTCTACCGGGGGGCCGATATCCTGATTATGGACGAGCCAACCGGCGTGCTGACCCCCCAGGAGACCTTTGAACTCTTCGGCGTCCTGCGCGGCCTCGTGGCGCAGGGCAAGACTATTATCTTCATCACGCACAAACTGCGCGAGGTGCTGGAACTCTCCGACACCATTACCGTGCTGCGGCGCGGCAAAAACGCCGGGAATCTGATCACCAGCCAGACAAACCAGGCCGAGATTGCGCGCCTGATGGTCGGGCGCGAGGTGCTGCTGCGCGTCAACAAAACGCCCGCTCATCCCGGTTCCGTCGTTCTCCACCTTGAAGACGTCCACGCGGAATCGGATCGCGGCCTGGAAATACTGCATGGTATCACGCTCGATGTTCACGCGGGCGAAATCCTCGGTATCGCCGGGGTCGAGGGCAACGGCCAGTCCGAGCTGGTCGAGGTGGTGACAGGTATGCGCAAGGTGACCGCTGGACGTATTATACTTACTCCCGTTGTGGATGGACAGGCCGGAAAACCTATCGATATCACCAACAAGGACGCTCGCGAGGTGCGCAAAGCAGGTGTTGCCCATATCCCAGAGGACCGCAGGGGTAGCGGCCTCGTCCTCGCCGATTCGGTCGAAGATAATATGATTCTCGGACGACAGGACTGGCCGCAGTTTGCCAGTGGCGGCTTTATGCTGCAATTGCGCAGTATAGCGGCCTGGGCCAGAAAGCTCATCGCCGAGTTCGACGTGCGCACGCCTTCCGCCGCCGCCTCGGCGCGCTCGCTCTCCGGCGGCAACCAGCAGAAGATCATCATTGCGCGCGAGTTTGCCAGCGACCCCGCCGTCCTGGTCGCTGCTCAACCAACACGCGGCGTCGACATCGGCGCCATCGAATTCATCCACCGCCGCCTGATCGAGCAGCGCGACACGGGCAAGGCCGTCCTGCTCATCTCCGCCGAACTGGACGAAATTCGCTCGCTCTCCGACCGCATCGCCGTTATGTACGAGGGTCGCGTTGTCGATATCGTCTCGCCCGATGCCACCGAGGAGCAGCTTGGCCTCCTCATGACGGGCGGTCACCTGTCACAGGAGGAATAGCTCCAGACGAAAACAGGGTTTGCCACACCGGACAAACCCTGTTTTCTCATACAACTCCTTTTTCTCATGTCCTGAAGGCGGCACGTACATTGGGATCGGCGAACAGGTAGATCAGAATAATAATCGGAAGTACGAGGCTCAGTATGCCCACACCCGTCTGACCGCCGACGAGGCCCAGAATGCCGTTGATCAGCGCGATCACCTCAATCACCACCGTTGTCCAGAAGGCCCACGCTTGCAGTGTCCACAGGCCCCACGCCAGAATCAGGTACAGCACGCCCAGGATGAGGGTGAAGATGCCCACACCCGCTGCGCCCGCCCCGGCACCGCCAGCCAGCAGCATGATGCCACCGATGATGCCCAGAATGCCTTGAATCGCCATAATAATGGCAATGATCGTAATACCTAAAGGACGAGATCTGCGCGGCAACTGTTCCATACGTTTCAACCTCCTTAATGCATTTTATACTGTTAAGAAGTAATGTATCCACGAAGTACATCAACCTCATTCCGATGCACTTCAGCTAAGTACTACACTCCTGAGAGGGAAAAAAGGTTTCTATCCGCCACGGGGTGTCAGCGAGCAGCAGGAAAAAGCGGCGCGGCCTCGAGGCCGCGCCGCTTTTTCCTGCTGCTCGCTTAGATCTTGAGTCCGCATACCTTCGTCAAACGCAGCAGCTCCGCTCCGATATTTGTGTCTTTGTTGTCGATGACGAGGTTGGCGGCTTTGCGAAAGAGGCGCAGGGCGGCGGGGGTGTTGAGGTCGTTGTCCATGATTGCGATGAACTGGGCGCGCAGGGCCTGATTTTCGCCTTCGTTCTCCTCGCCGACGATGGCGCGGACCTGGTTGAAAAGCTCCTCTGTCTCCTGCGCCTGTTTCAAATCTTCGTCGGTCAGTTCCCAGGGTTCGCGGTAGTGGTGGCTCGCCAGGACGAGGCGGATGGTGTTAGCGCTGTGCTGCTTGAGCAGGTCGCTGACCAGCGTCAGGTTGCCCAGCGATTTGCTCATTTTCTCTCCGTCCTGATAGACCATGCCGGTGTGCATCCAGATGCGCGAGAAGGGGGCGTGGTCGCTGTAGTTGATGGACTGCGCCATCTCGCAGGTATGGTGCGGGAAAGCGAGGTCCGCGCCGCCACCGTGGATGTCCAGTTCAGGGCCGAGATAGTGCATCGACATGGCGCTGCACTCGATATGCCAGCCGGGGCGTCCCGCTCCCCACGGACTCTCCCAGGCTGGTTCGCCCGGCGCCTGTGCCTGCCAGAGCACGAAGTCCAGCGGGTCCTGCTTGTGCGGGTCGTTGGGGTTGTTACCGCGCTCGTTGGCGACCTCAAGCATGGCCTCGTAGGTGCGCAGTCCGATGGCGTTGGGCATCACATCGAAGCCGGGGGCCTTGTTCACGCTGAAGTAGACGTTGCCGCCATTCTCGTAGGCGTAGCCGCGTTCGAGCAGGTTCTGCGTAATCTCGACCATATAGGGGATTTCCTCGGTGGCGCGAGCGTAGACATCGGGCCGCCGCCAGTTCAGCGTGTCCATGTCGTTGAGGAAGTGCTGTGTTTCGCGATTTCCCAGTTCGTCCCATGCCATGTGTAGTTCTCGCGCCTTACGCAGGATATCGTCGTCAATGTTGGTCACATTTTGCACGTAAAATACCGTATCGCCGAGAAATTCCAGGTAGCGGATGAGATTATCGAATGAGATATAGGTGAAGGCGTGACCGAGGTGCGTGGTATCATAAGGTGTTACTCCGCAGACATAGATACGTACCCGGTTCCTGTCCTGGGGAATAAACTCTTCTAGAGATTGGGTGATGGTATTAAACAGTCTCAGTGGCATGGTGTTCTCCTAAACCAAATAGACGAACGGTATTGGCCGTGGTGGCGCTGGCGATTTCCTCCAGTGTCATACCCCGGATTTCCGCCAGCTTCCGCGCGGTATATGTGACGAACAGCGGCTCATTGCGCCGCGCCTTCAACGGCTTCGGCACGAGATACGGACTATCCGTCTCGACCAGGATGCGCTCCAGCGGGGCCATACGCGCTACCTCCGGCAGTTCATTTCCTTGCTTTGTGAGCGGGCCTGCGAACGAGAGCATGAAGCCCGCGCAGGAGAGGCATTCTTCGGCCTGGGCGACGTTGCCGGAAAAGCAGTGGAAGACACCGCGCAGCCCCTGCCCATATTCCCGCAGCAGTTCTATCACATCCTCGTGTGAGTCACGCACGTGGATGATGCAGGGCAGGTTGCACTCGCGGGCCAGTTCCAGGTGGGCGCGGAAGACCTCGCGCTGCACCTCACGCGGCGAGAGCATGCGAAAATAATCCAGCCCGAACTCGCCGATGGCAACCACCTCCGGCTCGCGGGCCAGCTCGCGCAACTGCTGCCGCACCTCTTCATTATAGGTCGTCGCGTCGTGCGGATGCACTCCAACCGCTGCGTACACGACGCCCGGATGCGCTTTTGCCAGCGCCAGCGCCTCCCGGCTCGAAGGCAGATCGCAGCCCGGGTCAATCATGCGGGTAACGCCCCCTGCCACCGCTGCCTCTATCACCGCCTCGCGGTCGGCAGAGAAGCGGGAAGTATCAATATGGGCGTGGCTGTCGACGAGCAAGCAAGTTATTCCTTTCCAACAGACAAAAAGAGATAAACTGGTCTGATAGCTGCCGGGAAATTCTCTGCAACCTGCTTCTCAGGCACATTCAGAGCTTCCCATTGCTTCATTTAGTATAGTTCACGGCTGTGAGCATGTCAAATGACCCCAGGCTCCCTCTCAGAGCTTTTGGGGCTCCTCTTCTTACACGTGATGCGCGTGCGGCGAGTGGGGCTGCTCCCCGCTCGCATGACCAGTTCTACGGGTCAACCAAAAAGCCCTGGGCTCCCTTTCCCACTCGATGTGACGCTACATCTTCCAGATACAGTAACAAGGCGGAGTGGTCGAGGTCGCCGTGACCTTTGGCTTCGAGGCTGGCGAACATCTGGTCGACGAGGGCGGTAACGGGGAGGGGCGTGCCGGTGGCGCGGGCGAGCGCGAGGGCGAACCCCAGGTCTTTGTGGTGGAAACGCACGCGGCCACCTGGCGTGAAGTTGTGCTCGATCATGGATGGGCCGCGCAGTTCCATGAAGCGATTAGCTGCCAGCCCACCGCCGAGCACTTGCAGGATCTTTGCGGGGTCTACTCCAGCCTTTGAGCCAAGCACCAGCGCCTCACTAATAGCCTCGATGGTCAGGGCGACGACTATCTGGTTGCAGGCCTTGACGATCTGGCCCGCGCCGCTTTCCCCAACATGGACGGTCGTCTTGCCCAGCGCCTGAAAGATGGGCAGGCAGCGTTGGAATGTCTCTTCAGGTCCCCCAACCATGATAGAGAGCCTCGCTTCGATGGCTCCTTGCTCGCCGCCGCTCACCGGGGCGTCCAGCATGCTTATGCCCCGCTCAGACAACTGTGTCGCCAGTGTGCGCGTCATCACGGGCGAAATGGTGCTCATGTCGATAACGACCAGTCCTTCGTGCGCGCCCTCGATCACGCCATCTGGCCCGGTCAGCACCTCTGCGACGACAGGGGTATCGGGCAGCATAGTAATCACTACGTCGCTGCTGGCCGCGATCTCGCGAGGGAGCGCGGCGGCCCGGGCGCCCATCGCAACGAAGTCGTCTCTCACCTCCTGATGCCGATTCTGCACCGTCAGGGGAAAACCTGCTTTGAGCAGGTTGCGCGCCATTGGTTTGCCCATAATGCCCAGGCCAATGAAGCCGATCCGATCTGTTGTTGCCATTGCTATCTCTCCTTTCGATCACGACATTTGCGCTTCTTCCCTACAGCCCTTACTATACATATATATCAGGTACCTGGTCGCTGAAAATACGGCAAATTCCTGATGTTTTTCCCGTGTTTTCTGTTATAGTATCAAATGTTTAGACTTACCTTATACCTGATGCCGGTTAAAGGCATATTACAGAGAAGGAGCCGTGTATGCACGACGTTGCGCCAGATGTAGTATCGATAGCGGAAGCGTGTCTTGGTGGATTGCGCGGGCGCGCGGCACTGATCGTGGGGCCGCGAGAAGAACGCCGCCCTTATGTCGAACTCTTACAGAAGGCGGGTATGAAGTATGTCTACCAGGAAGATACCCCACACAATGTCCCGTCCATTCTTCCGCATGTGCAGTTGCTTATCCACGCACCTGTCCTGGCTGAGCGCGAGATGCCCACCATTAGCGCCGCCGCCATCGCCTATGGTTGTACTGGCAGGCGCACGCCCCTCCTCATTTTCGACCTGGCCGAAACCGCCTCCGTTGAAGAAATGGCGGGTCTTCTCCCTGCCGTCTGTCTCTACACCCCTGAAGACCTGCGCCATATTTTACCCGCGAAACAGGTGAAAATACATTGCTGATTATGGTAAACTATGGAAGGTAGATCAGGAAAAAGCTTCTCTCAATTGAGATGATGTTAAGGAATCCATCCATATGGAAGTCATAAAAATATCGCCGCGTGGCTATTGTTACGGGGTAGTTGATGCATTGCAAATAGTGCGGCAGACCGCGAAGGACCCTGCCGCGCCGCGTCCCATCTATATCATCGGGCAAATTGTGCATAATCGCCATGCCATCGAAGAGTTAACCCGGCTGGGCGTTGTCACGCTGGACGGGCCGGACCGCGAGAGCATTCTGGAACAGGTCAACGAGGGTACAGTCATCTTTACCGCGCACGGCGTCTCGCCCGCCGTCAAGCAGCGAGCGCGGGAACGCGGTCTGTGCTGTGTCGATGCCACCTGTCCCGATGTGACCGTCACGCACGACCTTGTGCGCAGGCTCGTGGAGCAGGGCTATTATGTGCTCTATATCGGCAAAAAGGGTCATCCAGAGCCGGAAGGCGTGATGGGCGAGGCGCCGGGTCATATTTCGCTGATTGAGAGCGAGGCCGATGTGGATGCTCTGAGCCTGACGCCGGAGCAGGAGCAAAAACTAGCCGTCTCGACGCAGACCACGCTCTCACAGTGGGATACGCGCCGCGTTATCGCGTACATCAAAACACGCTACCCTCATGCCGAGGCGCATATCGATATCTGCAAGGCCACGCAGACACGGCAGGAGGCCGTCGTGGAGCAGGCGAAAGGGGCCGATTTAACGATAGTCGTCGGCGACCCGCGCAGCAACAATACCAATCGCCTGGTGCAGGTCTCGCAGGAACTGGCCGGTGTTCCTGCCGTGCGCATCGAAGACCTCTCGCAGCTCGACCGCCGGTTGCTCCAGGGCAAGAAGCGTGTCGCCGTCACCGCCGGAGCCTCGACCCCCAGCCAGCTCACCCGCGAGGTCATCCGTTTCCTTGAACAATATGACCCCGAAACGGAACCATAATCTGGAGTTGATCTTATGAAATCATTACAGCAGCTACTGTCGAAACGGAGCGATCTCGAACTGGGGGATAGTGGTACATTTCAGTGGCACCATTATCTCATCACAATCACAATCACAGTCTAAGAACAGCTATTACAATCGGTATTACTGATTACTGGCGGCAGGCAGCAATGATTTGTAGCGCCTGCTTGCGGGCATCCAGTTTCATGAGCGTCAGCACTTGCTGGAAAATTACATGGCGCAGCAGGCTGCGGTGAAATTCTAGTTCGTCTGTCTGCCCTCTTTCTTTATCGCAGCCATCTTCATGCTCCTCGCCCGGATTCTGGCGCTGTTCCAGTTTGCGCAACTTGAGGGCAAAAAAGGCCAGCCGCAGCAGTTCAAAGCGGCGTACCTGTTCCACCGATTCCAGTTGCCCGCTCGCTAAAAGATGCTTCACCTGCATTTCCTCAGTGCGCCGGGAGCGAGAGGCATATTCACTGCTCGAACTAACGGTCATATCTATCTTTCCTCGTTTCTCTATTTTAATGTTTGCTTGCTTGCTATTCGGAGTGTAGCCGCCAGAGGAGAAAATCCGGTGGAGAGAAGGTTCGGATATGGTTAAGAATCATGCAGACGTTGTTGGGTTTCTATAACAGGTTGCCCAAAAAGGCTAAATGATGTGCCTCTTTCCCTTACGAACCTCCTCATTCGTTAGATAGAGCAGAGTCTATTTCTAACCTACTTTTAAAAGGGGGTTCAATGAAGAAAGTAATCTTTTTTGCCGCGATTGCGCTGGCAGTGGTAATGATTTTCCTGGGTGTGCTCTACATGATTCCTCATGTCCCTCATCCGTTTATCTATTCGAGCAGGCCATCAATAGTTAAGACGCCGCACCACATCTACGCCGCGCTCTCTTTCCTGGCTACCGTTGTCTTAGTGGTGATCGCCTTTCTGGCTCGCCCTAAGGCCGGGGCAAATGCCAGAATAGCCTGATAGTTTTCAGGCTATTATCCCTGCTTGCCACGTACCAGCGAGGTCAGGATGCCGATGGCGGCAATGGCCGCGCAGGTGATGAAGGTGTAGTGGAAGGCGTTGGCGAAAGTTGTCTGTAGCACCTGCACCGCAGCCGGGGGCAGCGTAGATTGCCTGGAAACCAGGATGAGGCCCGCAGTGGCTCCTCCCAGACTGGCAAAGATGGCACCGGCAAGGGCCACACTCACGCTCTGGCCCACCACACGCCCGGTCGCCAGGAAGCCAGCCGCGCTGCCCTGCATAGTGCGCGGGGCCGCGCCCATCAAGGCACTGTTATTGGGCGACTGGAAGAGTGCCTGACCAACTCCGGTGAAGATCAGCCGCCAGATGATATCCCAGAGTGAGCTTTGCGCGTTGAGCTGGCTGATGAAGACCAGGCCTATGCAGGCTACTGTCAGCCCTCCGGCAGCCAGCCAGCGCGTGCCGATGCGGTCGGCCAGCGACCCGCTCAGTGGCGCGATCACCGCAATGGTGAGTGGGAGCGGCGTGAGCAGCAGGCCCGCTTTGATGGTGTCGAAGTGGCGCAGTTCCTCAAGGTAGAAGGGCAGCATGAAACTGACTGCGAACAGGGCCAGAAAGCTCAAAATCAGGCTCATATTCGCGGAGAGGAAGACGCGATTCTCTAGCAAAGAAAGCTTGATGATCGGGTCCGGCACGCGCCTCTCGACGAAGAAGAGCGCGACCAGCGCCACAACGCCGATGACCAGTGAGCTAATGAGGCCGGGTGAGGTCCAGCCCCACTCCTGCCCGAAGGAAAGGCCCAGCGTAATTGATGCCAGCCCTATCGCCAGCAGGAGCGCGCCCCAGGGGTCGAAGCGCACCTTTCCGAGGTGCGGGCGCTCAGTCAAGATGCGTAGTGTCAGTAGAAAGCCGACGATACCAATGGGAACATTCACATAGAAAATCCAGCGCCACGTCCAGTACTGCGTGATAATGCCGCCCAGCGTTGGCCCGACGCTCACACCCAGCGCTACAATGACCGCGTTCATGCCCAGCGCCCTCCCTCGTTCATTTGGGGGAAAAGCGCGTGTCAGCATGGCTGCGCTGATCGCCATCAACAGCGCGCCGCCCAACCCTTGCAGCGCTCGCGCGGCAATGAGCAGCCCGAGCGAAGGTGCGGCCCCACTCAAGGCCGAGCCAATGGTGAAAACTGCCAGCCCCGACGCCCAGATTGGCTTGTGGCCGATCATATCGGCCAGTCGCCCGATAGTCAGCAAGACGGCGGCAATAACAACCAGATAGGCGATAATGACCCACTCAACCGCGCCCGTCAATCCCACACCAAAACCATGTGCAATAGCTGGCAGGCTGATATTGACAATCGACGAGTCGAGCGTCGCCATAAAAATACCGATGGCTACAATCGCCAGCACAGCCCATTTCCCGGCTCGCTCCCCCACGTCCTGGGCCACAGAAGCCACTGCCCGCACCTTCTCCACCTCTGGCGTTACCCCGTTCACAGTATCAAGCGTATCTTTTGATGTTTCCTGTTGTTTCATAGGCTCTTCACATTCCCCGGATTCGTGCTTTCTGACATACCTTCTGTTATTATCTAACATATTGACAGATATGACCAGCAAATGTTTCGTACTTTCGTCCAGTTTTTTATATCACGGCTTCTGTGATCTCCCGGCTACACTTTTCTTGCCTCAACAGCTCTATGAGAGGTAATATATTAGAAGGTAAGCAATAGAAGGGAGGGAGCACAATGATGACGAAAGGACAGGGGCTTGGCTTCGTGGGAGCTGCTTTGCTCTTTCTCCTGGGCGCCTGGCTCTTATCCTCCAATCCGCGACCGGGCAACCTGCACTACAGCAGTCTGGGCTTCCTCTTCGTGGGCCTTGCCCTCTTTGCCGGAACGCTGACCTCGTGGTTGAACGAACGTCATCACCGCACCTCTCTCCTGGCAGTCGGCGTGGGCCTCTCCTTACTCTTCTTTTTGATCGCGCTCATCTTCGGCCTCTGGTCTTATTTTTACTAGAGCGCTCTCGTAGGCGCAGGAAGGCCAGCCATCAACAGCGATGGCTGGCCTGTCCTTTTACGGGTGTTTTTAAATTCTCTCTGTCGCTCTTGTGCCTCTCACTCAGGAGAATGAGGGCGTGAAGGCGAAATCGCTCCTAGCGTGTGATAAAGGTCACGCCGGGGCCGGGAGAGAACTCGACGTACTGTACAGAGTAGGGATCAGCTCCCCAGCTCATGTTGCTGGCGATCACATTACCGTTGCTCAGAACGCGCTCCACCACGGCTACATGGCCGCCTCCGTAGGCTCCCTCTACCCAGGGCTGCAGGTTGATGATGGCCCCTACCGTCGGAGAACTGGAAACGTGCCAGCCGAATGCGTAGGCGTCAGCCGTCCACTCCCAGGCCTCCGCGTTGATGCGCCAGGGAACATAGTATCCATGTAACTGGAAATAGCGCTGGTTGGCCCACCACGTGCAGGCCGGATACGGGAAAGGATTGCTATATCCGACCGGCGCGCTGCTTGAACCCGTGTTGTACACGAGCGACACCGTCGTACTGCCGCTGCTCGTGCTGGGCGCAGGCGCTGACACGGACGAAGAACTCCTACCCGGAATGCAGACCGCCTGGCCCACGTAAATCAGGTTGGCGTTCGCGATATGGTTATAGGATGCGAGCGTTGACCAGCCTGTGCCATAACGCGCCGCGATCCCGCTGAGTGTATCACCACTGCTGACGATATAGGTTGAACTCCCTCCCGGGCATGATGCGTTGCTGTGCGCGCTCGCTACACCAGCATTCCCTCCCAACATCACGACCAACAGGAGCAGTCCCATGACTCCTGCTACAAAACTCTTCACTACGAAACTGCCTGTCTTGTGTTGCTGGAATACTTTCCAGACTTGTCGTTGAATTTGCATTGTTTCCTCCTTCAACTTCAATCTCCAACACACCCGCAAATGTGTTATCTCCACAATATAAATGCGGGCTATCACAGCCCGCATTTATATGCATCGATACCATTGCACATCATAACATCTTTTTATAATACATGCTGATACATTATGAAATATAGTACTATATTGCTAGCCGTTAAGTAATGTAGGGATAATGCTTATAAAGCTATAGATAATAGAAAGATAAAAAATATTATAATAGAAGCTCATTCGCTTTCCTCATGCCGGTTAATATTTCAGAAGTATCAGAGGCAAAGGTCATAGAGAAAAAACAGAAAAAAACCTCTTTTCTGTTGCTTTTGTACAGGTAATGCGCATAACATGGTATAAGAAAGGGGTTATTGATTGTGCCTGCAAGCAGTAATTGGGTGCTGCTTATACGGCTACCAGCAGAATACTCACCATTACGAGCAGCATGCCGCCAACTTTTGCCAGCGTCAGGCTTTCGCCGAGAAAGAGGTAGGAGAGTACGAGTGTGACGGCGGGGATGATGAAGTCGGAGTAAGCGGTGCGGATGGCTCCGATGCGGCGAATGAGCCAGAAGGTGAGAAAGAAGCTGATGCAGCTACAGAAAATGGCGAGGTAGAGCAACGCAGCGAGGGCAATCCAGTTGGGCGAGAAGGGATAGCCGCGCTCGAAGAGCAGGCCCATCAAGGTGATGAACAGGCCGCTGTAGAGCAGTTGCCAGCAGGTCAGCACCAGCACGGGCACGTCCGGACTGTTTGTTCTGGCTGTGCGCATGCCGAGGCCGTAGACAACCGAGGAACCAAGCACGGCCAGTTCGCCGATAAGCGCGGCTCCGTTGCTGGCGAAAATTTGTCCTTCCTGTGCTTCCGCACCGGGCCAGAAGGGGATGTGACCGAGCAGCACGATCAAAATACCCAGCATTCCCAGGCAGAGACTGCACAGTAAGCGCCAGCCCCGTGCCTCGCCCGTGACGCCAATGCTGAACAGGGAGGTAAAAATTGGCGTTGTGGACCACATCAGGGTGAGAACACCGGCTGGGGCGTAGGGAGCGGCAGCAAAAAAGATGCTGCTGGGAATGCCGACCATCAGCAGGGAGATCATGAAAACCTGGAAATGCTGCCGCCGTTTCATCGCCAGCGTTTTGCGCTGTATCACTGCAACGCCTGCCAGGATGCAAAACGCGAGACAGAAGCGCGCCCCGGAGAGGAGCAGCGGCGGCACATACGCCACGCCGATTTTAGCAACAACCGGAAATGATCCCCATAACAGGACCATCACTACAAAACCGAGGAAGCTAACAAAGCGGGGATCACGCCGGATGTTGAGCATAGAGAAATCAGACTATCTCATCAGGGTCAATGCGGGTGAACGCAACTTCGAGGACGAGTTTGAGATAATCAATCAGCCGTGAGTGCCAGGCGGTTTCCTTCTTCAAATCTTCCTCGGTGGGGTGATAGTCGTAATAGTATTGCACCTGATTGCTGATTTCTCGCGCCATCGTGTTCTCCTTCCCGCTTGCAAGCAACGAACCGCGTGCTCCACGCTTCCCCCCAACGTTTTTAACCCGAGCGAATCGAATTGTTTCTATCATACCATACCCTCAGCAGGCTTTACAAGGCCATTGACGCAATAAACCAGGGCTTTTTGGTTGACCCATCCGTCTAACTTGTAATGTTCGCGGGGCTACACCCCGCCAGCAACATGCATCGCGTGTAAGACGACTGAACCAAAAAGCCCTGTAGCTCGTTGTTTCTACTTGCATCACAGGAACTAATCCAGTATGATAGGAAGAGGAACGAAGAGATGTGTTTTGTCTTGAGCGGATTCGCTAGCGAAATTAATGGAGTGTTATTATGGGTATTTTTCCCATGTTTGCTTATGTCATTAACTGGGGCTGGCTGCGTATCGGCCCGCCTTATATCTACATCAATATCAACCCGGTTCTCGCGCAGATTGGCCCTCTGGCGCTGCACTGGTACGGGCTGATGTATGTGGTTGGCATCCTCGTCGGGCTATGGACCATTCAGGGCTATATCAAGCGCAAGGGCATCGACGGTGATTTGCTCTACCGGTTGCTCTGGTGGTGTATCGTCGCCGGGCTGATCGGTGGTCGCCTCTACTTCGTGATTCAGCAGCCAGATCTGTGGCAGGACTACATCCTGAAGCCCTGGAACATCCTGGCGACCTGGGAGGGCGGCATGGCTTTCTTTGGAGCCATCTTCCTGGTCATCGCTGTCCTGTTCTGGCGCGCCCGTGTCGAGCGTGTCAATCCTCTCGTGCTGGTCGATGCCGGGGTGATCTTTGCCACGGCGGGTCAGATTTGCGGGCGTATCGGCAACCTGATCAACGGCGATATCATCGGCTATCCCAGCACGCTGCCCTGGTCGACGGTCTACCAGAACCCGCACAGTTTTGCCTGCATGCAGGGCTTCTGCAATGTCCCGGTGCAGCCCGCAGCCGCCTATGAAATTATTTCCAATCTGATTATGCTGGGCATTCTCTTCTGGCTTGCCAGTTGGGTGCGGCGTCCCGGCATCCTCGCGCTGGTCTACCTCTTCGGCTACTGCATCTCCCAGTTTGTGCTCTTCTTCTGGCGCGCCAACCTCATCGTCAGCTTCCTCGGCATCTCTGGCCTGAAACAGGCGCAGTGGACTTCCATCGTCCTCTTTGTCCTGCTCATCCCTATCAGCTTCATCGTCCTGCGCGTCCTCCCCTACTCCAAACCCGTCCCGCCGGGCGAACCAGCTATCACCTATGGCATCCCTCAGAAGCCAAAACCGGAGTCGGGAGGGAAACCAGAGGGGACAGAGGCAGAGGAGCAGCAGCCCGAAGCAGAAAACAATCCTCAACCCTCTGGAGTTGTGAGCGGCAAGCCACTTGAAACCTCAAAAGGAGAAGGTGATATAGCGACGGCGGGCGAGGGGTAGTTTTTCTACAACAGAGATGCAGGTGACTTACCTGCATCTCTGTTGTAGAAAAGGACGTGGTCAGAGGGCGAGTAAAAAGTGAGAGCGCCGGAGCCCCGGGCGCTCTCACTTTGCACTTGCTCTCTGTTACTGTCCCTTCGCGACCGCTTTCTCCACTTTGCGGCGTTTGGCGCGTTCGGTCAGGCCGTTCTCTGACTCCTCGTCGACGGTGACGGGTTCGCTGGCGGGTTCGAGGGCGGCGGCGAGCACGTCGCGGATTTCGTTGGCGAAGACGAAGGTCATCTTCTCGCGCAGTTCCTTCGGGATATCCTCCATGATGTCCGGCTCGTTGCGCTTTGGCAGGATGACCGTGGTGATGCCGGAGCGGTACGCGGCCAGCACCTTTTCCTTGACGCCGCCGATGGGCAGGACGCGCCCGCGCAGCGTGATCTCGCCCGTCATGGCGACATCCGAACGCACCTTGCGCCCGCTTGCCAGTGAAACCAGCACGGTCGCCATTGTCACCCCTGCCGAGGGACCATCCTTGGGGATGGCTCCGGCGGGTACGTGGATGTGGACGTTCTGGTTCTCGTAGACGTTGGCGGGCAGGCCGAGCATCTCGGCGTTGGAACGCACGTAGGTGAGCGCCGTCATGGCCGATTCCTTCATCACGTCGCCAAGCTGGCCCGTGAGGGTCAGGCGCGTCTCGCGGTCGGGCATGGTCGCGGCCTCGATGAAGATGATCTCGCCGCCGACGGGCGTCCAGACGAGGCCGGTGGCGATGCCGGGCCGGTCGATACGCTCCGCTGCCTCCTCGAAGAAACGCTGGCGGCCCAGGTATTCGGGCACCTGCGCGGCCTCGATGTGGATGGGTGCCTGCTTCCCCTCCGCGATCTGCGTCGCGACCTTACGGCAGAGCGAGCCGATCTCGCGTTCCAGGTTGCGCACCCCGGCCTCGCGAGTGTAGTCGCGAATGATGCGGCGCAGGGCGTCATCGGTAACCGTCAATTCCTCTGGTTTCAGGCCGTTGGCCTCAAGCTGCTTGGGCAGCAAGTACTGGCGGGCGATGTGCAGCTTCTGCTCCTCCGTGTAGCCGGAGAGTTCCAGAATCTCCATGCGGTCGCGCAGGGGCGCGGGAATGGGTTCCAGCGCGTTAGCGGTGGCGATGAAGAACACCTTCGACAGGTCGAAGGGCAGATCAAGGTAGTTGTCGCGGAAGTTGAAGTTCTGCTCCGGGTCGAGCACTTCCAGCAGGGCCGATGACGGGTCGCCACGCCAGTCCGCGCCCACCTTGTCCACCTCGTCGAGCATGATGACGGGATCGTTGGTATCGACGCGGCGCAGCGTCTGGATGATGCGGCCCGGCATGGCACCGATGTAGGTGCGGCGATGGCCGCGAATCTCGGCCTCGTCACGTATGCCGCCCAGCGACATGCGCGCGAACTTGCGGCCCAGCGCCCGCGCAATCGACTGCCCCAGCGAGGTTTTGCCCACGCCCGGAGGCCCGACGAAGCAGAGGATGGGTTCGCGGTTGATCCGACGAATGGCATCCTGCCGCAGCAGCGGCTCCGAGGACTTGATATTCTCCGTCTCGACGCCATCCTCGATGGTACCCAGTTCTTCCTCGCGTTTCTTCTCTTCTGCCGTGCGATCTTCCTTCAGGCGGCGCACGGCCAGGTATTCGAGGATACGGCCCTTGATCTTTTCCAGATCGTAGTGATCCTGGTCAAGCACCTGGCGCGCCTTCGCCACGTCGATCTGCCCGCCGGTGCTGCGGCTCCAGGGCAGACTAACCAGCAGTTCCAGGTAGGTGCGGATGATGCTGTATTCGGGCGAGACGCTGGGCAGCTTCTCCAGGCGCGAAAGCTCGCGATTGGCCTCCTTGAGCGCCTCTTCGGGCATGTGGGCCTCGTCGATCTTTTTGCGCAGTTCGTTGACCGTTGCAATCTCCTCGTTCTCTTCGCCCAGTTCGCGCTGAATGGCCTTCAACTGCTCGCGCAGCAGGTACTCGCGCTGCACCTTGCCGATCTCTTCCTGCGCATTGTTCTGAATCTTCCTGCCCAGTTCGAGAATTTCCAGTTCGTGGCTCAGGTAGCCGCTCAGTTCGCGCAGCTTTTCACGCACGGAGTCAAGTTCAAGCAGCTTCTGGCGCAGGTCCAACTCCATGGGCATGAAGGTGGCGATGACATAGACGACCTGCACCGGCTCTTCGAGATTGAGCGTCGCGGAAGCTACCCCCTCCGGCACGTTCTGCACCAGCGAGACGTAGCGCTGGAAGTAGCTGATGACGTTGCGCTTGAGCGCCTCGATCTCGGTATCATCCTCCTGATTTTCCGGGCGCGGTGTCACGTGGGCCATCAGGTAGGGCTTTTCCTGCGTGAACGCGCCGATATCCACGCGCTCAAGCCCCTGCACGATGATTTGCACTGTGCCATCGAGCATGCGAATCATGCGGGCCACACGCGAGACGGTGCCGACTTTGAAGATGTCTTTCGGCCCCGCCTGCTCGATCTCAGCCGATTTCTGCGCCACCAGCACGACCAGCCGGTCGCCGCGCATCACATCATCGATCAGGCGAATCGAGCGCTCCTGCCCGACTCCCAGCGGCTGTACCGTGAAGGGGTAGATGACGGTGTCCTTGAGCGGAAGCACGGGTAGAATTTCGGGAATATTCAGATTCCCTTCCTCTTCATCCTCTTCCTGCCGCCTCTCCTCGCGCTGGCGGCGCTCGCTGCGCGCAGTCGCTGCTGCACGGCGGCCTGCTTCTCCTCTGGCGGCCCGGGGCTTTCTTACTCTCTCTGTTTTTGCTGCTGGCCTGCCTTCTCCCACCTGCTCTTCTCCGCTCTCGCTGTCGGCGGGCGTGCCTGCTGTTTCGCTCTGTCCAGGCATATCAGCAGTTGGCGTGGTGGCTGCGCTCTGTTGCTGCTCCTCTCCCGACTGCGGTTCCTGTTCAGTTTCCTGCTTTGTAAATTCGTTTTCCATACAACCTTCTCATCAAATTGATTGTTTTCCCGATTCTCTACTACTCTTTCGTTGTACTTTGTTGCATAGATATACGTTGCGGTATATTCTGCGGTAACTTTTTTGGCAAGTCTACCCATAAGAAGCCGTTCTCGTAGCGCGCCGTGACACGATCACGGTCGAATGGGGAGAGAATGAGCACCTCTACACGAAAAGGGCCATAGCGAATCTGGGCCTCGTGGTAGAGATATTCTCCATGTTCGATGTCATCATGGCGCTCGCCACTGACGATGAGTGCGTCTTCATAGAGCGTGACATCGAAATCATCCTCAGATAACCCTGCCAGTTCAACTTTTATTGTTACCATATCCGCTGACTCGCGGATATCGGCCATTGGCCGCCAGGTGGTTGAGCGTTGCATCGCGGATTGCTGGCTCTGTCTGAGCGCGTCGTGCAAGATTTCGCGGTAATGGCGCTCCAGTTGCTGCTGCGAGCCATTATGGTAACGGTAGATCGCAGATCGATAGCGCAATCGCATTGTTTGTTCTCCCCAAATAGGACTCTGGCAACACCCGGCAGGAAATCCAGCCGCAGGTGTTCTCCACTAACAACACGGAGGCGAGAAGTTACCAGTTACAAACTTAACAAGAAAAGTAAAAGGCAAAAGGCGTAAATCAGTTAGCAGGTTAAGTACAGAACCGGGCTTTCTTCTTTCACCCTTTGCCTTTAGCTTATAGGTGCTGCTGCCTTTCAGGTAGAAACGCTCTCCTCTACTGACCAAGAGGAAGGTCTTTTTCCCCCTCGGCCAGAGCCTTCTGACACTCCGGGCAGAGGTACTCAAACTCGGAGTGGCTGTCGGAGAAAACATCAGTCTGAATGATGCGAGCGTAGCGCAGCCGGGTGGCCTTACCGCAACGCGCACACATGACATATGTTTCTGATATGGCGGTTCGTCGAGTTCCGAGGATATCTTCCTGCATGGACGATACCTGCCTTTCTTTCAGTTTCAAAAGACATAAATTGGCCTGAGTCGGGTTTTGTACACACGTTTCCAGACTTCTTCGTCGGGAAAAACCCATTTGATTATGGCACGAGAATCGAGAAATTGCAAGTGCGTTTGACGCTTCTTACTGAATGTGCTACTATGTTTCTATATAAGTCATGGGTATCTATTTTGTTCAGGTTTCCGAGGTATTTTGAGGTAGCCCGAGTGTCCCGAGATGTCCCGTGGTGTCCCGTGGTGTCCCGTGGTTTCCATCATGCTGAGTACCCCTACAAAGGCGAAGGCGAAAATCCATGATGACGCGAATTAAACAGTGGTTGCACAAGCTCATTTCGTGGTTGCGTTGGAGGGAAGACACGGCGCCTGCTAATGTCCCGGTTGAACATGCGAGCAGAGGTAGCGGCGTTGATCCAATGATGCGTTCATCGCTTGATGGCTCCCCACCCCGGCAAGGGGTAGCTCCTCAAATGGGGAGTCAGGGTGAACCCCGGCGCTCTACTCTAGAGAATTGGAGAACGCCCGACCCGCTCTCGCATCCCTACTCACCCGTTCCCGATGAGAACTGGGACCCGCAACTTCCCTTTTCCGCACCACAGATGGAACCGGAGAAAGAACCTCCTCTTCCGCCGCCAGCAGCAGAAAACTTCTTTTCGTCCAGACCTGTATCTCCTGTACCTCCGGCGCCTTTGCCTGCTCCGCCCCTTCCGCCAAAACAGAAATTGGAACCGGGGCCGGAAGTGGAACAGCATCTGGAGTTCCTGCGCTACCTCGTCCTGCGAGGCGTCTTGAACGAAGGCTTTCCAGAGGATCAAACGCCTGAACAGTACAGGAAGAACAGGAAATAAGGCACGAAGGCATCCCCTCTGCGGAAATTTCCGCAGAAGGGGTTGCTTCGTGCCTTGTTAGTGGCCTTACTCGCCCTCGTTCTCCGGTTCGACAATGGTGACGATGGTGCCATCAGCATTGAGCATAACGATCTCGCCTGCCGGTTGTCCCGTTTCCTCCTCCTGTGGGGTTGCGCCATTGGCGAGGTTATTCAGGGGCAACTCGATCTGCTCATCCTGCCCGCTGTTTCTCTGCACCAGGCGGCGCACAACGATAAAGGTGACGGCGGCAGCGGCGACGCAGCCCGCGCCGAAGCCAATAATGGAGAGCATCCGTCCACGCCTGTGGATGAGTTCTTCTCCACGCTCGCTCAGATCCTGCGCGACTTTACCGGTCCGTTTGCTGATCTCCTGAGTGAGCGTACCAGCTCGCTCCTTGAGGTCTTCGGTGATCTGCTCCCCGCGTTCTTTCAAGTCTTGAGATAGCCTGGCACTCTGTTCGACGAGGTCTTCTGTCAGGTCGCCGCCGCGTTTGATGACTTCCTGGCTCCAGTTGGCGCTGGCCTTGCGCACCTCTTTCGCCAGCTTTGCGCGTTGTTTAGCCTCCTCGCGTAGAGCTTTGCGCAGTTGTTCAGCCTGCTGCTTCAACTGCTGGGCCTGCGTGCTTAGTTGCTGCGCCTGCTCTGCAGCCTGCTGGCGGCTCACAAGTGTGAGTGCTTCGAGGCGCTGCAACGCTGCCTGCTGTGCTTCCTGCACTTTCCCTTTTACCTGTGCCACCGCTGCCTGTTGCTTGCCCTGCTCTGCGCGCTGGCGCACGCGCTCCAGCAAGGTATTGACAATGGGGCCAAGTGTGGTCAGGGTGAGCACAGTCACGCGCAGCCACTGGCCTGTCTTCCGCAACATATCCTCGTTCTTTGTCTTATTTTCCATACTGCCTCCCTCTCTGCTTACTACAACTACATATGGGGTGAAAAATACACCAAAGGACAGTATGTCAGCTACTGATAGCCCGTGTCAAGGAAAATAGATGAGCTTATCAGAGCCTGCTGCTAACAATGCTCACCGATCCTCGCTGGCGACTTCGCTGAGGCGCAGGACGAGGCGGCAAAAGTGCAACATCGAGGCAGCCGATTCTAAATAGGCTTCTTCGTCGGCGTTTGCTGTCTCCTGTTGCATTGCCTGCGGGCGGCGCAAGGCGCGTAAGACAACCAGCACATCTTCCTTGAGCGATTTATCGAGGTCGCCGCGCTGCATCAAGTGGATAACCTGGTTGACAATGGAATCAACCTCGCGGCGCATCTCGTTGAGATCCGTCAGCCAGGCCTCTTCTTCATCCTCATCTTCCCCAAACTCTTCAAACTCCCCGTACTTCTCTTTCTCCTCAAAGAAGGCCGCGTTGCTATGAAGGCCCTCCTCGAAGAAAGAATCCTGGGCGAGATTGGAGTGATGAAGGCCTCTCTCATCGCGTCTGCAGCGCTTGCGACGATGAGCGCTGGGTTCTTCTTGCGTTACCCCTAAATTGCGAAGCAGAACGGCCAGTTCTTCTTCCCAGCCAGCCATAAAGCATCCTCCTTGTGAAACAACCGCAAGGACTACGTGATGTAGGATGCGCCTTGAGGTCAGGTGCAGATTGTCCAGGTTACATGTATTACAGGCGCGATGCCCGCTTGCATCACCCTATCAACTCTCTGAATTCCCATATTTTTCTCATCGCAGTGTAACACAGTGTGTCACCGTTGTAAATGGGAGTTTTTTCTGCTTCTTACGGCGTAAAGTACTTTTCCTTGCCCGAGCTATGCTATAATGAACTGCAATGTTACTGGTGTGTCCGGGAAGCCAGGTAAGCGAGGAGGAATATGCAGTATGCCCGAGACTGGTGGGAAGCAGGGACAGAATCAGAATCAGGAGGCGATGCCTGTTGTCGCCTGTATCACGGTGGGACCATTCCAGGAGAATTGCTATCTCTACGCCTGTCCGCAGACGCGAGAAGCGGTGATTATCGACCCCGGCGACGAGGCGGAGAGCATTCTAAAAACTATTGCTGAATTGCGGCTTATCCCCCGCTATATTATAAACACTCACGGCCACATCGATCATATCGGGGCTATCGATGCCGTCCATACCGTCTATCCTGTGCCGCTGGCGATTCATGCTGCTGATGTGCATATGTACACGGATGAGCATGTGGCGCGAGAGTACGGCAAAACGTCTCCACTGGTGAAGACGAAACCGGATATGCTGTTGAAAGAGGGAGATCGCCTCACGTTCGGGACGCTCTCGCTTGAAGTTGTGGAGACGCCCGGCCACACGCCCGGCGGCGTGTGCCTGGTGAGCCATCCCTACTGTGTCTTCAGCGGCGATACCCTCTTCTATCGTGGCATCGGACGCACAGACTTCGAGGGCGGCAGCTACGAACAGATCGTCGCCTCTATTCGTGAGAAGCTGTATACGCTCGACGATGATCTGGTGGTCTTTCCGGGACATGGCGGCCCGACGACAATTATAGAAGAGAAATATGAAAATCCTTTTGTGAATGTAGAGGAGTAAGATTGTGTCAGTCATTTGTGTGATCGGAACAGGCTATGTTGGCCTCGTGACGGGGACGTGTCTTGCCGATATGGGCAATAGCGTTACCTGTGTTGATATTGTTCAAGAGAAGATTGAGCGTCTCAAACAGGGAGTGCTACCTATCTATGAACCCGGCCTGGAAGAACTGGTAGAGCGCAACGTGCACGCCAGGCGTCTGCGCTTCACCACCAGCTACAGTGAGGGACTGGATAACGCCGAGTTTATTTTCATTGCCGTCAACACGCCTACCGGGACCAGCCAGGGCAGCGCGGACATGCGCTTCGTGGAAAGCGCGGCGCGTGGCATCGCGAAAGAACTCGATCACTACGCCATCATCATTAACAAGAGCACAGTTCCCGTGGGCAGCGGCGACGTAGTCTCGCGTATCATCCGCGCTAATCTGGCGCGGCCAGAGGTTCCCTTCGCCGTCGTCTCCAACCCGGAATTCTTGCGTGAGGGTTCCGCTGTGCAGGATTTCCAGAATCCCGACCGTGTCGTGCTCGGCTCCTCCGATATGGAGGCGGCGCACAAGGTCGCCAAACTCTATCTGCCGTTGCGCGCTCCTATGGTGATTACCGATCTCTACACGGCGGAAATGATTAAATACGCCTCCAATGCTTTCCTGGCTACCAAAATCTCCTTCATCAACGAAATTGCCCAGATTTGCGAGCGGCTGGGGGCCGATGTCAAAGAGGTGGCCGCCGGTATGGGCTTCGACAAACGCATCGGTCACGCTTTCCTCAATGCTGGCCTGGGATACGGTGGGAGCTGCTTCCCGAAGGACGTGCGAGCGCTGGCATATATGGCCGATGAGGCGGGGCTGCACCCGCAGATGCTGCATGCCGTCATGGAGATCAACCAGGATCAGCGCCGCCATGTCGTGGATAAGCTGACCTCGATCCTCGGCTCTCTGCGCGGCTGCGCCATTGGCGTGCTGGGGCTGGCCTTCAAACCAAATACCGACGATATGCGCGAAGCTCCTGCCGTGGATATCATTCGCTGGGTCACCAGCCAGGGCGCTGAGGTGCGCGTCTACGATCCCGTAGCCTCTGAGACCGGACGCGAGGCGCTGGAGCGCGAAGGCGTGCGTATGGATGCCGTCACCTTCTGTAGAGATGCCTACGAGGTGGCCGAGGGAGCCGACGCGCTGGTCATCGTCACCGAATGGAACGAGTTCAAGTCGCTCAATATGATGCAGATTCGCGCCGCCATGCACCGTCCGGTGCTTATCGATGGACGCAACATCTACGAGCCGTCGGAGATGACTCGCCTGGGCTTTGTCTATCGCGGTATGGGACGCGGTACCGGGCCTGCTCCCTCTGTGCTGCCAGCGGGAGATAGCACAACGCTGCTGGAAGGAAGCATGGAAGGACTGGCGAAATAATGGACGAGGAAGACCTGCCGCTGCTTTTTACCCCTCTGGTACGCCAGCCGGGCGTCGCGCTGCCCGACTGGCTCTTTGGTCCGACTGGCCTGGCAGGTCTGCCTGCTCCACTGATGGCTCCGCAAGGCGTCAACGTGGCCGTGGGCATCGACATCATCGAGGTGAGCCGGGTGCGCAAGGTCTTCGAGCGCCATGGCGAGCGTTTCCTGCGCCGCGTCTTCACTGAGATCGAGGTGCGGCAGTGCCGGGGCAAGTCTGAGCGCCTGGCGGGCCGTTTCGCCGCCAAAGAGGCCATCAGCAAGGCCCTCGGTACCGGTATTCACGGCGTGGCATGGCGCGAAATGGAAGTTGTGCAATTGCGCAGCGGTCGCCCCTCCGTGCGCCTGCATGGCAATGCCAGACGCCGCGCCGAACTGCTCGGCCTTAGCGCCTTCGATGTCAGTATAGCCGATCTCAAAGACCTCTCTATCGCCATCGCCGTCGCCATCCAGACCTCACCTTCTGCCACACCACCAACAGTCTGAGAAGTCGGACGTTCCCCAACGGGGTCAAGCGCAACGAAAGGCCTGAAAGTAACGGAAAATATAGCGATATTTTGACCGTCTGTAGCGTCTTACTAAACAAAGGGGAAAGAAGGGATAAAGGGGGAATACCTCGTTTGGGGGAAACAAGGAACGTTATCCCTTCTTTTCGCAGCATAGCTAATAGACGTTATCTCTCTCAAAAAAGTTCCCGTATTTGCCCTGAATTTTCTCAATTTTCCAGATGCCTCTTTTTTTCGTCTCTGTCAGGACTACCTGGTATCATACTTTTGAGTGATCCTGGAATTCTCCTTTTGTACGATGCGCGGCGAAGAGCCTTCAAGTATGCTTTCCGAGAGAAGCACAGTGGGGGAGATAGGAGGGTTAGGAGAATAGTGTTGCCTGTGCTTCTCTCTTCAGCAAGAAAGAGGGTTGGTGTGAAGAACAGGCGCAGGGCGCTCGTCCTGCAAGGGGGAGGCGCGCTCGGCGCCTATGCATACGGGGTCATCAAAGCTCTGTACGAACAGCCGGATTTCTGTTTGGATGTCGTCACGGGTGTTTCGATTGGTGCGCTCAATGCGGCGGTGCTCGTGGGGGCCAGAGATGATCCGATCAGGGCGCTGGATGAGCTATGGCGCAAACGCCTGTCCATCTGTAACTGGCCTTTCATGCCGTCGATGCTCGACCGCTACAGCTCTCTGCTTGGCAACCCGGCCATGTACTGGATTCGCCCATCCTATGTCTATGCCCCACTTCTGGCTCCATTCTTCGAGACCAGCATCTATGATACTACAGCGCTTCGCCAGACGCTGGCCGCTCTGATCGATCTCGACCGGATGAACCACAGTGAGATTCACCTGGTCATGAGTGCTGTCGATATCGAGACCGGTGAGGTCGCATACTTTGAAAACCAGAACACCGTGCCTCTCTCTTTCGAGCATATCGTCGCCAGTGGAAGCCTTGCGCCGGGCTTTCCTATGACCAGCATCAAAGACCCGCGAACCGGAGAGAAAAGGTGGTACTGGGATGGCGGCTTCTCCTCCAACTTACCGCTGGCCAAAGCCATTGATCTGCTTGAGCAGATCGATTCCTACAATCCTGACGTGGAACGAGAACTTATTGTCATCGAACTTTTTCCCATGCAGGCGGCACTGCCTGCGAACCTGGTCGAGGTGCAGGATCGCATCACGCAATTGCTCTTCTCAAGCAAAATGATCCTGGATGAACGGTTGTTTCAAAGGATGAATGACTATGTGGAGCTTATCGAGCAGATCGATCAGGCGCTGCCTGCTGATAGCGCCCTTCGCCAGCTCCCCGGCTATAAGGATCTGAAACGCCACAGGAAAATCGATTCGTTTCTCGTGTTCACTATGAACACCCCGGAGTTCCACTCGGGAGCCAGTGACTTTTCACAGGCCGCAATTGAACGCAGGATCGCTGCCGGATATCGCGATGCACTGACTCAACTGGAGAAGTTTGGCAGAAGGGAGCGGAACTGACCGGTTTTGCCATATCCCGACCATGCGCATGGCCCGGGCTTATATGGATGATTGCCAGGGCATGCGACAAGTGTAGCCACAGCCAGAATGAGTAAGAGGCGCAGGTGAAGCTGTTGGGCGAGAAGATCGTTCACCTGCGCCCTTTTGAAAACGACACAATTAGCGTTGGCTGTGATCCTCGACGCCCTGTGCTCCCTCTTGTCGGGCGCAGTGGGCACAACAATAGATGCGATCCTGTACCTGTACCCCATGCCCTATGACACGGCTGCCGCAATGCTGACAGGTGGGAGCCAGCGCCGTAATTGCGCATTCAAAGCTGTCAAATGTATGCTGCTTGCCACCCATCATCACTGCAAAGCTCTGAGCGTACTCATTGCCACAGACCTCACACTGAGCCATTTTTTAGACTCCTTTCCAGGCGAAGCACGTTACTATCGCTACAAGCAATACCATTTGCCTCAAAAAAGGTTTCCAGCAGAAGTCTTGCATATCAATATGAATTGCAAGACTTCTTTAATACGATGCGCCTCAAAAAAGAGTTTCTAGCGAACCCTCACTTTTCTTATTCGAGACAAGATTGATGCTTCACTATGCGACGAACTCTCAATCCAGAGGCGCCAGATGTTTCTGCTGTTGCCTGCACTCCTTTGTCGATGCTACACTGGAGGAAATAAAAAGTGACAAAGTGAGAGGCATGGCAATTATGCGAGCATTATTACAGCGTGTGAGCCGGGCAAGTGTGACCGTGGATGAGCAGGTCGTTGGGCGAATCGGCCAGGGGCTGCTGGTGTTGCTTGGCGTTGGGCAAGACGATAGCGAGGCGCAGATCAGACCGCTGGCCGATAAAATTGTTCATTTACGCATCTTTGAGGACGAGGCGGGCAAGATGAACCGCTCCGTCCTTGATGTCGGTGGGGAAATCCTGGTTGTCTCCCAGTTCACGCTCTATGCCGACACACGAAAGGGGCGACGTCCCAGTTTCACTGATGCCGCTCCTCCTGCCGTTGCCGAACCCCTTGTCGAACGCTTCAAGGCTGAACTTGCCGACTATGGCCTGACGGTTGCCAGTGGCGTGTTCGGCGCTTCCATGCAGATTGATCTTCGCAATACAACTGCTCCCACTTGGTGCATCTGGTGTTATAGTGCCATCCCATGCTGCGCATAAATTCCCTATCTGAGTGAGAAAACCTCCTTGCTCCTACGATCCTGTCTCCCGCCATATCTTCCCTGCTGAGCCCGAGGAGGCGGCAGTGTTCTTTAATAGCAAGCCATCCCCTATCTGGAAGTAATGCCATCAGTTCCTTCCTGGGCATGGTAGCATAATGCTCTCGTACGACGGCATCTTCCTCCTCCGTCCACTCGCGCTTGTATCCCACTCCCCGGACATAATACATTTCTTCTCGCCCCCATTGCTCATGCAGCCAGGCTACCTCCACCCTCATCCAGTGGGTAGACATGGTCTCTATGATCACCTCCCTGACCAGAAAATTGATTAATGACCGCCGCTTTTCAAAGGAGTAGTCATGCCAGGACACTGCCAATTTTCTCACCTCTTCATCAAGAGAACCGAGATCGCTTTCCGACTCCTCCTCCAGCTCATCTCTTGCCTTGATGAGCTTTATTCTCTCGATTTCAAGCGTCTCTATCTCGCCCTCGATCAACTGCTTCCTCCTCTCCTTGAGCGCCTTCTTTACATCGTCCTGGGCCTTTTCTGCCTCCTCTATCTCCATTTCCACCGCCCCCAGGCTGCGCGTTAACCCTCCCTGCTCTTTATCAATATCTTTGATTGACTGCTCTATCTGCGCGAGCTTTCTTTGCCGTTCTTCCCGCTTTTTTCTTGCCTGTCGCTCATACTCGGCTATATCCTCCTGGTTCTGGCTGATCTCGTGCGCATGTTGCAGGAGGCGCTCCACAACGAACCTGTCCAGTTCCTCGCTTGGTATAACGGCGTGGTAGCTGTAGTGTTTGAGCATTGTATCTTCCGGCGATTTGTCGATATATGCAGGTGTAGTCCTGTGAGCGTGCGTGAATACTTCCCCGTGATTTGATCTAATCCTGAACTTGAGCAGCCCGAACTCGGCATCGTTGTCCTTTTGCAGGAACCGTCTTGCCTTCTTTTCCTTGATCGGATTGCCGTCGAGGTCGGTTTCAGCAAGGGGATAGTAACACAGGTCAAATAGTTCACGCTCAACAATCGGATCATGGTCAATGATTTTCTCTCCCCTGCTATTACGCCGGATCACGCCGTTGATGGCCCGATAGCCGATATCATTCACATCGGTGAGCATCCCGACGATCGTCGCTTTATCCCTTGGGCAGTACCCTCCGCCCGGATATCTGCTCATTTGGAACCTGTTCACAACTCTCGGGTCCACCCATGCCTCAAACTCCGGGAAGATGATGGGTGACGCTCTGAGTCTTTTGTACAGGAGACTGATATTACAGCCTAATTCTACAAACAACACCCGCAATTCACGTTTCTTCTCGGCGTGTGGCTGGTAGGGGATGAGTTTCTTAAATGTCGGGCTGTTCTCGTTATAGTCCACGATGAACCCTGGTGGTATGCTGCCATAGCCAGCCCATTCTCCATCATACCACGCTGCCCGGTATCTGGCAGGGTGCATCCAGCCCTTGACGTGGCGTTTGATGAAGTCCGCTGCTTCTTTACACTTCCAGCGAAACATCTCGGTGAGGAAATCGTCGCGGAAGTCATAGATCATGAGGTAGGGAGAGATGACTACAACAACGATATCGTGCTGCTTGCACTTCTCGATGAACTGGTTATAGTAAATTTGGGTCTCATCGCGGAAAAGCCTGTTTTCCTGGTAGCAGATGACGGAGCCGTGGTCAAATTTTCCTGCGTCGATGTCATCAAACAGTCTCAGCATATCAGGCCGCTGGTCGGGGCGGAGTGCGCCGCTCAGTCCGAAATCGGAAAAGTAGGGGTGAAAGTCTTTCTCCTTCCATCCCTGCTCGAGCGACCAAATTTTTATGTCTTCCGTCTGCATTTCGCGGCTCTGGGTCTTATCCTTCTTCTCGTCTTTTGCATAGGTTGGCGAACGTCGAGCGTAGGCGGCGGCGGGCCTATCGATTCGTAAGGTTGGCCTGACCTGCTTTTCGCCCTGGTCTTCCGGCATAGGTCGAAACTTTCTCATCGTTGTTTTCCTTTCTTTCCTGCCCATTCGTTTGGGTTCTTCTGCTCGGGTGGTCTAAAAACAGGTCTATGAGAAGCCTGTAGAAAATTTCTCTTTCCTTACTGGTCATTGCTCGTCACTCCTGCTCTAATGAAAGACAGCCAACTTACTGGTCATCATTGTAGCAAAAGTGCATATAAAATTCAAATTTAGTGTATATATTCTGTATATGATGAATGTATACACATGTCGCTCTTGTTAAGCGCTATGAGCGATACTGTACATACAACGCATGTACTTTATCTAGCTCCTCTCCGCATTAGCATTTTCCTGCGCACCTCCTCAAAAATGAATAGACCCTGCTCTTTCGGGAGCCAATCCTCCAAGGTCCCTGTCTGAATTCTCTTTCATTCGCTCTCTGTCCTTACAAGATCTCGATAAAGACCAGGTGGATCTGCTGTATGTCCGTTGGGATGATCGTCCCGTTCTTAATAGAGAGCGACACAGTTTGCACCCCTGGCGTGTGCAGCAACAGAGCAGTCGCCTCGCTTTTGCTCTTGCCTCTGATGGTCAGCTTGAGCTGTTGCTGTTGCGCTTGACTAAACCGGTACACCCAGGTACTGATGGTTTTCACCTGGAGGTTTGCGGTTCCCTGGCGGGTGTTGATCGCAGCCTGAGTGATGCTCGTCTGGAGGTCACCTACCAGACTGTAGCTCTTCCCTAACCGTTTGGCTGCTTGTTGAGAGACCACTTGCATCAGCAGAGCATGCAGGGCGCTGGTCGTGTAGACTTCGCCTGTACAGGTCTCGCTGACCATGACACTGACTTGGGTTGCCTCATTTCCTGCTTGATGATCGGGGGCCACGCGAGAGCTACAGGGAACGGGAGTCACTAAGGTTTCATTGGGCTGGACTTGCTGGCTCAAGGCGGCTTGCACACGCTGATCTAAACTCGTCTTGAGAGTCAATACTACGCTATCTATATCCTGCTGGGTGACCATTTGGTACGAGCGGGCGTTCTGACCCCCGCGAAACGGGCCATTGCTCACAAACACATCGTCACGGCAGCACTTCCCGTAGATCTCTCCTGCGGCAATGTTCCCTTGCGGTCCGGCATTCACTGCCTGGGCAGCTACAGTGACCTGTCCATTGGTTGCCAGCGTTCCGGCGGGGATCACCGCATCTTGAAGAGTTACCACCTCTACCCCATCTGCTCCTGTCAGCAGTTCCCCTGCTGGGATCGTCTGAGGGGCGGGTAAGGCGTTGTAGAAGGTGATGAATCCTTGTGCTGCTCGTGCCTGCTGGTGGCCTGTTCCCGTTGCTGGTACCGTTTTCGCCTGGCTGAGTGTGATCGTCTCAAGTAGTCTGCCGGGTATTTGCTGCTGTGCGGCGTTCACGTTGCTTGCAACGATGCTCACTGCCCTGGTCGTAGTGATCTGCATTGAGGTTGGGATAATCGTCACGGTTGCCGATGGAGCGAAAGTGATAAGGAGAGTCACGCCACCCAATGCGACTACAAGGAGGAGACAGAGCGCGCCGATGAAAAACGAGATCATGCGTCGGCGCGGCTTGAGCGGAAGTGATACAGGTAACTCAGCCGTCTCTTGCTCTGTGGGCGCTGCTGGGGTCTCCTGTTCATCAGAAGTATCGGCGAGCGTACTCTCGACCGTGGGAGGCTCTGGCTCCTCCATCTGGCGACGCACAATGAACACATCAATCACTTCGGTTCCCTGCTGCTGCTCGTCAATTGATGGTAACGCCGTATCGGTTTGTGCATCCAGGTGCTCAAGGAACTCTTTGATCTGCTGCTGTACCTGCTCGTCCATTGCTGCTTCCTCCATGCATCGAGTGGGATGTTCGCTTCCCCTGGCGTTTTCCATCCTGGCACTACCCACGCGATGCGCAACGAGGTGTGACTTGTAGCAAGCAAGAATAAAAATGTGCCTCCTTGAGAGGGAAAAACCACTCTATTCCCTCAAGGAGGTACATATGACCAGTATCGCCGATGGATCGGTAATCATCCAGACCTCTTCGGAGTCTGTTCCCTCGCCCCCTTCCTGGTTCGGAGAAGTCGTGCTGATAGCGGCGCATCTTCGCAAGCACAACGTTCTGACCAACATCGCTGAGCACGTGCGTTTTACACGGCGGCGCTTCGGACGCTATGAGGTGATCGATTTTCTCGCCGTCCTCTTCGGCTACGCCGTGAGTGGGGAACGCACCCTGGAGACCTTCTACGAGCGGCTCCAGCCTTTTGCCGGTCCGTTCATGGCCTTGTTTGAGCGTGACCAGTTGCCCGCCCGTTCAACGCTCTCGCGCTTTTTGGCGGCGTTGACACCGGAACCCGTCGAAGCTCTGCGTACCCTCTTTCTCGACGATCTCGAGAGCCGCCCCCTCTCGACCGACTCCAACGAGAAGCAAACTGGGGGCCTGGTGGATCGAGCGGGCAACACCTGGGTCGTCTTTGATCTCGATGGCACGCGCGAGGCGGCTCGACAGCGCGCCTTGCCCCAGACAGAAGACCTGCCTGCGCCTTTTCGCCGGTTAGATGAAGTCTGTGCCCCTGGCTACACCGGACGCAAGCGAGGCCAAGTGGTGCGGACGCGCACCGTCATCAGCCAGGCCCACAGCTTCCAGTGGCTCGGCTCGTTTGGCAATCGCGGCAACGGGCGCTACCGAACAGAACTGCGACAGGGCCTCTCGGCCATCAATCGGTATCTCACGGCGCACCAGCTCCCACAGGAGCGCGCCCTGCTCCGGCTCGACGGCCAATATGGTACAGGGGCGATCCTCTCTGACCTGGCCGGATTCGCCTTTGTGACGCGCGGCAAAGACTATACGGTACTCGATCATCCACTCGTTCAGGCGCGTTTGCACCTGCCCCCAGATCAGGTCCAGCAGCGCCCAGAAAGTCAGGTCGTGCGCAGCCTCTACGACTGCCCTGCAGTGCCGCTAGGGTCCGAGGGCGTGTCCTGTCGCGTGGTGGTGGCCACCCATCCAGAAAGCTCGAAGAAGAGCCCTGTTGGCGTCACGCGGGAGGGTGTCGTCTATGAACTCTTCTTCACGAATCTGCCGCAGCAGGGATTCACCGCCTGCGATGTTGTCGAGGGGTATCTGCATCGCGGGGCCTTTGAGCCTCAGCTTTCAGACGAGGATGCCGAACAAGACCCGGACCGCTGGTGCTCTCACGCGGCCTGGGGGCAGGAGTGCTGGCAGGTGGTATCACAATGGGTCTGGAACCTGCGCCTGGAGTTGGGGCATCAGCTGCATCCTGACCCGCTGCGCACCACCGAATTTGCGCCAGCGCTCCCCCCTCCTGCACCGCACGCGGCACCCGCCTCGGGCTATGCTCCTCCTCAGGTGGGCATGCCCTGGAAAGCCGACCGCTTCTCGGGGCAAGACTTTGCTCTCCAGCCCGATGGAACGCTGCGTTGCCCGGCTTCGCAGAAGCTGCTCCCGCATGAGCAACGCCGAGAAGCCGATGGCAGCCTGCGTGTGGTGTATGGGGCCAGCATTCGCAGTTGTCGTCCCTGTCCGCTGCGCGAGCAGTGCCAGTGGAATGGTGCCGCTACCGCAAAGCCCCGGCAGGTGAGCGTGCTGTTGCGTCCGCTCCAGGTAGGTGCTGCCCCGCTCCTCTGGCGCGATTGGAGCCGGAGAACACATCGGCGTGCCTGCATGCAGCTCGTGCGCCACCAGCGCCTGGAGATGAGCCTGTCGCCACCGGCCGCCGCTTCGCCACCCAGCGCGGACGTGATCCTGTCGCGCGCACAACGCGCGCGCTATCGTCTCTGCTGGCAAGAGCGGCTGGCTCGCAATGCTCGCGTTTCCACCGCTGGGCCAGTCACGATCAGGTTGTTCGGCATCCCAGCAGTCTTTGCCGCCTCGCTCGGGGTGGCAACGGCCTAACTCTGTCCTGACAGCCGATGGCGTCCTTCTTCTCGGACAAGCTGGCTTCTCCGAGGGGAGCCTCATGCCCTCTTTTCTCGTCTGGGTCTCACTCCTTCCTCTCTGCTGCCTGTTTCGCTCTCCCTCTCGCCCGTTTGGCCGGATCTTCCGGACTCGCCGTCCGGTTCCGCATGACTTTCGCCTCTCCCTCACCGTTTAGCTCTTCAACAAGCTCGTTGCGCATCGCGTGGG
>DATGLM010000076.1:0-161786 GCA_035294125.1 Ktedonobacteraceae bacterium
AGCCGGGCGATTGCCTATTACAACACGGAAAGGTATCATACGAGTATTGGGTGTCAAACACCCGCTCAGTTTACCCAACACTACGTCGACCATCTCACACATGAAGGCCCTTAAGTGGTTTCCTCTTTGGGGACAGGGACCGTAGGCGATCCTTCGTATTATGTGACCCGTACACCAAATAGTACCCGTAGATATTACCCACCTGACCAGCAAGGGCAGCAGATCATCAGGCGTGGCAACCAGCAACTTGTGGTTCACTATGACGACCCACCCCCGCAGTATCGCAAAAGACGTTTCCACTGGCTCTTTTTTGTTGGCCTTGCCATGTTCAACATGCTGATCGGCTGGATACTCTTCACGAGTATTGCAAACTGGTTGCAAAACGAGCAGAACACTTTCACCTATGGTATGCCAAGAACCTACCAGACCGATGCAGTGCTGTTTTCTGGCGATACACCGGAGACACCAACCCATGTCATTGCGCTTAACCTCAACGGCAGGATTACGATTATTGTCATGCCGCAGGGGAAGGCACAAAATGCCAAAATCTATGAGGGAGCAGACATTATTACTGCTAACCCCTCGTTAGTTCCCGTGACAGTGAGCTTTCAGGACGTGGATGGAAGCGGGAGAAAAGCCATGTTGGTACATGTTGGCACGCAAACTATTATCTATCCAAATGACGGGAAAGCGTTTCAGACACCAAAGCAGTAGAGGAGGAGGAAATGGTAGAGCCGGAGAAGATGGAAACGGTACACGTGTTTGTTGTGCCAGAGGGAAAGCTACCGCCAAAGCCGGATTATGCAGGAACAGCGATTGCAATACTCTGTTCCATTGTCTTCGCGGGGATACTCGGACTCATCCTGTTTTCGCCAAAAACAGAACCAGAGGTGAGTTTTAGCACAACCATTGCAGGATACAACGTACCGCCAGTGAGTCAGTCAATAACCTTGCTCATCCATGCGACAGGCAGAGGACATATCGCAGCGACCTATGCTACCGGTAGGATGAGTTTCTACAACGGACAGACCTATACACAAGTTATTCCGGTTGGCACGATCTTACAAGGCACAGATGGAGTCGCCGTTATCACCGATCAAGAGGCTGTTATCCCTCCAGCAGCACAAACAACACCCCCGACATACGGAGTCGTCAGTGTTCCAGCTCATGCCAGTGTTGCCGGAACAAACGGCAATATCGCGGCAGGAGATATTAATATGCCCTGTTGCGTGACCTCAGTGATTGCGCAAAATCCCTACAACTTCACCGGCGGTACGAACGCACGGGATTACACGTATTTAACAACCCAGGATGTCACTTACGCAGTTGCAGATACCATCCAGAGGCTTGAGGAGCAGACCAAAGCCCGTTTTACTGCAAAGATTGTGCTAGAGCCGACATGTCACACAACCCATACAGTTACGCCTGCAATCGGCAGCGAGACAACCACCGCACAGCTTACCCTGAGCGCAACATGCAACGCAGTATCCTACTCACCAATGCTTGCAAAACAGAGAATAGAAGATGCTGGCAAGCAGTACGGCAGACTGGCAAACATCCAGTTTACCATAGTTTCAATCAGGCAAAAGAAAGGAGCAATAACGATCAGCGTGTATGTCACAGCGATTGTTGTCCCTGTAGTCAAGGTTCTAATACGTTAGAATTTCGGTTCAGAAACACTAGCAAATGAGCGTAAAATCGGGTACAATGAGAGGTAACAACCAAAAAGAGAAACGGGCGATATTGGTGCTACCAACACACAATATCACCCTCCCGTCTGTCAAGGTATCGGCTTGCAGAACGATTAGCCATAGTATACCACACTATGGGCTATTTATGTTCCTCCTGTCCGATACCTCTACAAGTAAAGGAGTATCGGACTTTGCTTACCTCAGATGTATCCGAACCTCATGCTGTTCCCAAACAGGTGATGTACGCTGATTTTCACCGCCTTGACATTGAACGAGTATGTCGTGTGCTTATCCGTATTGCGACGCATTTGGAGGAAACAGACCATGAGAACCTTTCAACCCAGGAAAAAGGACACCAACAAAGAGCCAGGAACGGCCTGGACACCAGTAGAGCTACCAATTGATGAGGGACTTGGTATTTATGCCAGACAAAGCACCTTGTATCAGGTAAAAGTATATCGTCAGTCAACCGAGATGCAGACAGATGATCTTATCGAGTTTGCCAAACGCTTAGGATGGGATGAGGAGAAAATTATTCTTTTTACCCAGGACTTAGCAAAATCGGGAAAGCTGCGCATTGACCAGCGTGAGGGACTGCGTACTCTGATTGAATACATTGAGGAGGGAAAGATTAAAACCGTCCTCGTGTTTCTTGAAGACCGTTTGTTTCGGGATGAAACAGGCATCCAGTACAATGTCTTTATTGATGTTTGCAAGCGGCATGGTGTGATGGTTGTGACACCGCATATGACCTATGACTTTACCAACCCCTTCCATGTCAAGCAATTTCGCTGGCGATGCGAAGAAGCAGCAGACTACCTTAGAGATTATGTTATTCACCGGCTGCACGGAGCAAAAAACCGCTTAAGTGAAAGCGGCAAGTTTGCTGGACGGGCTATTCCTGTTGGTTTTATTGTTGACCGCCAGGAAACCATTATTGTTGACGGGAAGATCGTTCCGAACCCCACGTACCGCAAGTTCATCGTGTATGAGCCACACGCTAAAATCGTTCGTTGGTTATTCAGGAGGTATTGGGAATTAAGCGGTAGACTTCGGACACTGTGTCGAGAACTGCAAAACCTTCCCTTCGTGTTTCCAGAGTTTGAGGCAGATGTCGATGTGTCCAAATACCTCTCCCAATACCACCTCAAAAAAGTGCCAGGAGGCTATCACATTTCCTATGCAGGGATGCGCGGCCTTTTAACCAATGTTGCCTACATCGGCTATTGGGTACATCACAGTGAGGTAGTGAGTAAGGACAACCATGAGGCAATTGTGGCAGAGGATATCTTCTGGTATGCCTTTAACCGCATATCGCCCTATACAATCAACGGAGAGCGAAACGAGCGTGAGAACGGGTATATCAGATACAGCAGGAAAGAGCCAATTCCCGCCTTGTTGAAAAATGTCATTGGGTCACGAAACGGCGGACGGGTGTATGTGTCAACATCAGGGTTAACAGACAAACCCATCTACATCATTGAGGAAAAAGAGCAGCGTCTTGTCCTCAAATACCACGCAGCAACTCCTTGCCAGGAAATTGACGATCTGTTTTCTGCTCGTTTGGTAGAACATATGAAACACACCAAACGGTATGAACACTACCGCGACTACGCGATAGAACTACAGAAAGAACGCGACCAGATTAGCAAGTCAATCAACGATCAGTTAGCAGAGATTGACAGACAAATGGAGGGTATTCTTGTCAGTCTTTCGCTTCCTCCTGATAAGCTTAAAAAGGCACTTCGTGAGAAGCTGGCAGCGAAATATGACGTTCTTGAGCAGCAGAAAGAGGAACTGGAAGCCAAAAAACAGAGCCTCAATACCGATCAGAAAACAAAAAAACTCATGGAGTATTATCTGCTTGCTGACCAACTTGGGACGCAGTGGGAACAAGTACCGTTTGCAGATAGACAATCGCTTGCAGATGTGCTGGTCAAGGGAGTGTATCTTGACGAAATGACAGGCCACTGGCTACGTCTTGAAGTTGATTGGCTTGACCCGCAGTGGGGAACCGAACGCACCTACATTTTTCGCCCAGGCGGAGCGCACAAAACCTGGACAGATGAAGAAAATGAGATTATTGGAGAACTCTACCCCCATGCAGCGCGAGAGGAGATACTGGCAAAACTGCCACGCCGGACGTGGGCGGCAATTATTGTTCAAGCGCGAAAGCTCAAAGTGAACCGCGCTCGCCACCTCATCAGCACATGCAGTATTCCTGATACGGTCAGTATGGAAGATATCGCGTTTATGAAGGCAGTAGGTATCACTATGGGCGAAACATCCTGTCACACATGGGAAACCGTACACCTACTGCCACCATTAATTTTATGGCCCTGCCATCCTCCGCCGCTTCGCTGGCATTGATCTCCGGCTTGACCGCCGACCACTTCTCTGCCTCGTTGTGAATAATGACGCTCCCCGGCTCCGGCGGATACGAATACTCCATGCGCTTGCGTTCGACCGCCTTCCTGTCCGCGCCCGTTAGCACCACATCCCACAGAAAGGCTCCTTTGTACTTATTGATGCGCACGCGATCCGTGAGCCAGTCTTTGTAGCGGCGTAGCCAGGGTAGCAGTGTCGCCAGATCGCTCTTGCCACGCCTGGCATTGCTCACCTTGTTGATGGTAAACTGCACGACCTCCTCGCCGGCCTTGAACCACTCACCATCAGGATGCAACTCGTCCACCCTACTGATGAGCGGCGGGCTGCCCGGTAGCGTCGCGCTCGGCCCAATCGGGCGGCGGTGAAAGCGCAGCGGCGTCTCGATATCGTCAGGGTCAGTCTCAATTTGATCGATCAGCGAAGGGTCAATCTGCCGTATCTTCACGCTCCCATCGAAGCGATTGACGAAAAAGCGGATAAACTGCTCGCCATACAGCGATAGCTCGGTACACAGCGCATACACCCGCGTCTCCATGTGATTATCAGGGTCGTGCCAGAAATCCATCAACACGCGCTGTACTTCCGGCTCATTCGCCGCCAGCGTCACCCCCTTGCCCATCACAAAACTCGTCGTGATCTCTACAATCGCAAAAGCCAGCGGATTCGCGTTATACGCCTCGTAACACATATTATGTAATTCCAGATAAGTTGAAGGAATTACATCTTTTTGCAGCCAATTGTCACTAAGCCTCCGCCAGTAATAGTCTTCTTCACCTCCAGTCGCTAGTCTCCCCCAGTACCAGTCTTCCTGGGTCGGAGAGGAAGCTATCGCTGTCGGATTAATTTGCTCCAGAATGCGCTCCGTTGTCGTACCGGCAGGGGACAAACTCGCAGGAAACAGGCGACGCAAAAATGAGGGCAACGAAATGAGAGGAAATGCCATAAACCATAACTCCTGAAAAAAAGCCAGGCGAGGAATGTTCGCGCGGGAAATGAAGAGGGACTATCAGAGAAGCAAGCCAGCATATCACCGCCAGCTTGCTCAAAGTATACAATCAAACAAGCGAGTTGTCAAGGAGAAAAGCGCTGTTTTACAAACATCAAGTTCGCCTGAGCCTCTTCCAGCGCCTCGACCAGCGTGAATACAGAGGGATAGCGTTCGCCCGGCTCCAACGCGAGGGCGCGGGAAACGATCTTCTCCAGCGCGGATGGCAGCGTGCGACAGAAAAAGCGCGGCGAGACGAGTTCCAGTCCATCTTGGTGATGATGCGTGTAGAGCAGGCGGCGCGGGGCCGAGACCGGGGCGTGCCGGGTCAGCAGCAGGTAGAGCATAGCACCAAGCGTGTAAACATCGGCGCGCTCATCGTACCACCCGCTCGACAATTCTGGCGCGGCAAAAGCGTCCTCCTGCGGGAACAGATGCGGGAAATAATCCTCTACCCTATCCTCTCCAGGCCAAAAACATGGCGAGGGCGGCCAGGAAGGAAGCAGCAAAGGCGCCCATGCCGCCATGCCGGTTTCGTCTATCAGGATCGTTGAGGGATCAAAGTCTACCAGAATCGTTCCCTGATGATGCAGGCGTGCGACGATACGGGAGAGGAGTATCGTCCAGGCAACGGCCACCTGCCAATCCAGCCAGCGCGGCCAGTAGCGCTGTTGCAGCAAGTCGGCAAGCGGCATCACGACAGAACAGCCACCCCTGTCTTCAAAGAGGCGCAGCACCAGGTAATGCCGTCCGCGCTCGCTCCCCATCCACACGGACTCAATTGCAGCAGCGGGCAAATGTTGAGCGTTGACCACGCCCGGCGCAAGAAGTTCTTCCCATGCCGCCTGCACCACCCGCGCCCGCCCCTCAGCGGGTAGTCCGCTCAACACCAGTTCGCGAATGGCAACCATGCCACCGTTCTGTCCAGCTCGCGGCAGCCGCCATCCCAGGTAGAGATTCACACGCGGGCGTTCATAGAGCAGGCGCAGCAATAGATAGCGCCCACCAATAATGCGCGTACCCGAGGGTAAAGCCTCACTCATACAACATCCCTCCCTACATTACCCACTACCTGATAAGACGAAGCGAAAGAGGCTCTTTAACAGGCAGAGTCCCACGAGGCCGGTGATACGGCAGGCGGAATGTTTATATATTTGTTTACACAGATGGAGCTTTCATTTACATGATGTTTATACCTTGCTGCTACTATGAGAATAGCCGTTTGTTGCGCCATCCCGCTGGCTTTTTCAAGCATTGACATAGCAGCCAGGCATGGCGTACAGTATAAGGGCGGCTCAGTTACTTTTTTTCTCGTTCTTTTCATCATTTTATGGAAACTGTTCCCACAAGCAGGGAACAGGCGAAAGGAGTAACGCTTATGGCATCCCGACCACAGAGAAGTGGCAGGCGCTGGCTTCTCATCCTCCTCCTCATTCCCTTCATCGCGCTGTTGTATCCACCGTTCTACAACCATGCCAATCCGACGTTCATCGGCATGCCCTTCCTGTACTGGTATTCGCTGCTCTGGATTATCCTCACAGCCATTCTGACGGCTGTGTTGTATTTCCTGGGCGTCTAAAGCCAGCCAGACAGGGCGTTCAATCACTCGTTCTTTGTTGGAGCATGCATAAAGGTATGCATGACTGTTCAGAGTTGATGCTACGAGGGAGAAGAATTCATGTTTAACGGCGTCGCATTTACCGTCTTCATTATTTTCTTCCTGCTCGTCACCGTCCTGGGGTTTGTCGCGGCCAGATGGCGGCGCGGCAATCTCGCGCTCATCAATGAATGGGGCCTGGCCGGGCGGCGCTTCGGTACGCTCGTCACCTGGTTCCTGCTCGGCGGTGACCTGTATACCGCGTATACCTTCATTGCCGTTCCCGCCGCCATGTTCGGGCTGGGCGTGCTCAACGGCTGGTTCGCGGTTCCCTATACCATCCTGGTATATCCCATCATCTACGTGCTCATGCCCCGCTTCTGGTCCGTCTGCAAGCGCAACGGCTACGTTACCGCTTCCGACTTCGTGAAAGACCGCTTCGGCAGCAAAACGCTGGCGCTGGCAATGGCAATCACCGGCATCGTCGCGACGCTTCCCTACATCGCCTTGCAGATGTTCGGCATCCAGGTCTCGCTGGCCGCGCTGGGCATTCCGCTCTCACTATCACTGGGCGGTTTCAAACTCGACCTGCCTCTGCTGATCGCCTTCCTGATCCTGGCCGCCTATACCTACACCAGCGGCCTGCGCGCACCCGCCATGATCGCCATGGTGAAGGATATCATGATCTTCATCACGCTGATTGCCATTCTTATCGTCATTCCGGCCAAGCTGGGCGGCTTCGGGACAATCTTCGCGGCGGCCAGCGCCAAGCACGCCGCCACTCCCACCACCTTCTTCGAGTTTCTGAGTCCCAAACAGACCTGGGCATTTGTCACTCTGGCGCTTGGCTCTGCCCTCGCCCTGTTCCTCTACCCCCACTCCCTGACGAGCGTGCTGAGCAGCAATAGCAAGAACGTGGTCAAGCGCAACACCGCCCTGCTGCCCATCTATTCGCTGATGCTCGGTCTGCTGGCTCTGACGGGCTACATGGCAATCGCCGCACACGTGAAGCCGCTGGCCGCTTTCGGCTCAAACGGCGCGGTTCCGGCACTCATTAACCAGGAGTTTCCGAGCTGGTTCGCGGGCTTCGCTTTCGCCGCCATCTCCATCGGCGCGCTGGTTCCCGCCTCCGTCATGTCGATTGCTGCCGCGAACCTGTTCACCCGCAACATCTTTAAAGAGTACATCAGTCCCAACGCCTCCGACCGGGCGGAGTCTGAGGTCGCCAAGTGGGCCTCGCTCGTCCTGAAGTTTGGCGCGGTACTCTTCATCGTCTACATTCCCACGGCACAGGTGATTAACTTCCAGTTGCTCGGCGGCATCTGGATTCTCCAGACCTTGCCAGCCGTCTTCCTGGGTCTCTACACCAACTGGTTCAATCGCTGGGCCTTGCTTATCGGCTGGGCGGTATCCGAGGTACTCGGCACTATCTTCTTCTACGCAGCCGGGCTGAAGTCGGTCTACGTCGTCACTATTGGCGGCTTGAGTTTCCCCGCCATGTACATCGCCTTCTCCATGATCATCTTGAACCTCGTGCTGGCGATCATTCTGACACCGATCTTCAACGCCATCGGCCTGCGCGGCGGCCAGGATAAGACTACTGCCGAAGATTACGATGTAGAAGAGGCCCCGGTAGAGCCGAAAGAGAGCCTGCGCGAAGCCCTCGGGTAAACCCTTGCCCGACTCTTATCGGGAACGTATACTGCTGTAGGCGTGGAATAACTTCTGCTCCTATGGGATACGCAGGCATGATAAAATAAGAGGGTAGCGCGACGGCAAACAAGCCGACCGAAAGGGATCGGCCTCATAGGCATGAACTGAAGGGGGGACGCTCCATGCAGGCGGCCTGGGGTTTCAGTTCACGCTTATGGGGCCGGTCCCTTTTCGGCCTGGCTGTCCTTGTATTATCGCTATGTTTGAAGGATAAAAATAGCTGATGCATCATAACGAATGGTTTTCTGAAGAGAAAGACGAGGGGGGAGCGGAGGAAGCTGGCAGCGATGAACTGCTTTCGGACGAGCAGTTACGCCTGCCGGAAAGCGCCAGCATCCTTGTGCGCCTGCATGCGGTGCGCGCATGGCTGGAACGCCGTCGGCAGGAGACAACCATTGAGGAGGGCGAGGCCGCGCTTGCCTTGCAAGAAGCCCTGGCCGCATCCCCTGCTACCGCGTCACAGGAGCAGCCGCGCAGGCTCAGAGAGAGGGAGCAGAAGAGGCGGGAGAAACAGATTCCGCGCGCGCAGCAGGCCATACTAGCGGCCCAGCAGCGGCGCAGCGCCTACGAAGAGGCCCAGACCGTGCTGGAAGCGTGCGTCGCCCATACCAGCGGCGAGCGCGTGCTGGTCGAATACTACCTCGCTCTCGAAGACCTCGTACAGGCTCACCTGCAGGCGCCGCAAGAGAGCGAGCAGGATACCTACCCGACTCACTCACCGGAGCATCCCATTAAGACTCCCTGGTTGCAGGCGATGGCGGATGTACAGCACCGTATCGAACAGGTCGGCATTCGGGAAAACGCAGAGGATTAATGTCAGCCAAAGGTAATCGTCGCGCTACCCAGGCGCAGAGTAAGCGATGAGAGATTGACCTGGCCGGTGAGAGCAAAATCGATGTAGCCATCCTGCTGCGACTGCGGCAGCTCAGCCGGCGAGAGATTCACCAGCTTCGGCGCGAGCACCTCTCCATCCGGTAAAACCAGTCGAGCGAGCTGGTCATATCGAATACCAATCGTTTGCTGCCCGTTGTTGACCGTCTGCAAGGAGACGCGCACGATATATGTCCCTCCCGGTTTAGTGTCATCCGAGAAGGCGGTTGCCTCCTGCACCTGCGTTACCGTCATGCGCACCCCCTGCACCTCCACGCCGCGATTGACGGTCAGCGTCCCCACCAGATGCGTAATGCCAACGGTTGGTGTTGATGGGTCGCTCGCCAGGCCAACATTGGGATCCTGCTCTTTCGGAGCGAACAGGAAGGTAAATACGACAAGAATGGCAATGATAACAATGCCAATCATTGTCCGTACACGCGGCGATTTCAACCACTTTCTGATCTGTATTTGCACGATAATATCCTGATCTTTCTAGATTTTCAGGAGTATTATAGCAAATTATCGCGCTTTCTTCACGCCTGCACTGCGCGCACTTTTGCCGCCAGTTCATCGAGGTCGAAGGGCTTCTGGAGGAAGTTGATGCTTGTTTCCAGCACGACGTTCTGGTCGGTCGCTCGTTGTGCGAGCGACCGGGTGCAGGTGGGTAACGTCGGATGGTCATATCATGCATGATAGTAGGGCCGATCCTGGCGGTCGGCCTGGAAGGTGGGGCCTGGGTATATCTATGGTTGCGGCAAGAAGTTCTGCGAGCCGTAGGAGGCACCGAGCACGTCTTTGGAGGAGGCACCGAGCCAGCGATCCAGTACGGTGGCGTAGACGGAGCGGAAATCGACGGTATATTTCAAATTGCCGTTGCTGTCCAGGCTGCTCAGACTGGGCGGCTCGCCATAGACGCCCTTGTTAATCGGCTTGCCCAGCACGAACATGGGCGCCGCCGTGCCGTGATCGGTGCCCAGACTGCCGTTCTCCTCCACACGCCGCCCGAACTCCGACCAGGTCATGACTACTACGCTATCGGCCTTGCCGTGTGCGTTCAGGTCGTTATAGAAGGCGGACAGGCTCTCGGCCAGCGTCTGCATCAGGGTAGCGTGCGTCGTTTGCTGATTGGCGTGCGTATCGAAGCCACCAAGTGTCACATAGCCCACGCGCAGGCCAAGCCCCTGCACAATCGCTTCCGCCAGAATTTTCAGCCCGGCAGCGAACGAGTTCGTCGGATAGGTTACGGCAGGGTTGTACGTCGCGTCAGCCTGGCGCAACTGTGACGAGCCATCCTGCGCGTTCAGGGCCGTCGTGTCCAGCAGCGCGGCGTAGGGCGAGGTCTTCGGATACGAGCTATAAAGCTTCATCAGCGCCTGCATGCGGGCGTTGCCCGCGTCCCTGTCGGCGGGGTCGGGATAGACACGATAAGCATTGACACTGGCAACCGTCGGCACGGGAGTGCTGATGGATTGCAGGGCCTGCGCCGTCTGCACTCCGACATCCAGCGCCTTGAACGGGTGACCATCCTGGTCAACCCAGCCAGAGACCAGTTTGCCCAGCCAGCCCTCTGTCCCGTTGCCGCTCAGATCGAGCGTCTGCCAGATGTCCATGGCCTGAAAGTGTGAGAGGCTCTGGTTGGGATAGCCCACACCCTCGACAATCGCCATGTGTCCTTGCTCCCAGAGCGGCTGCAGCGCCTTCAGACTCGGATGCAGGCCTAGCCGACTGTCCAGCGTCAAAACCTGGGAGTCGGGAATCGCCAGCGTGGGGCGCATCTGGTGGTAGAGCGGATCGGTATAGGGAATAACCGTATTCAAGCCATCGTTGCCACCCGCCATCTGCACCACAATCAGCGTGCGATCACTCGCGGCCTGGGCGAAACGCGAACCTTCCAGCGACATGGCCCGTGCCGAGGCAATACCGCGACTGAAAATGGCAGGCATCATCATTCCCGCCGACACAACCAGCATACCATCCTTTATCAAAGCTCTGCGCGAAAGTCTCATCTTCTTTTCCCTTTAGATTCTTCAATTTAACTGGTATTCCGGCGACGACATCATCAGGTACAGCGTGCCACGGACACGGTTGAGGGGGTAGCTTTTGCCATCGGTTAAGGTGACCTGCGCGCCGCCTCGGCTCACATCCGGCGTCGTAAAGTAGTCTATCAGCATGGAGCGACGGTCGCTGTCGAGCGTGCCATCCAGCAGGAACGAGGCGTAATAATCCACAAAGTGCTCCGGTGAGTCGATGTGATTGGCGTTCACTACCGCCTGCAGGTCGAGTGGCTGCGGCTGCTCTTTGCCAATCGCGCCCCCGCGCACCAGCAACAGGTCGATATAGTTCAGGCGTGACATCCAGGTGCCGCTGTTGAGCCAGAGCGCACTCACCTTATCACCCGGCCACCCACCCACGTTGGGCGGGTTAAACAGCGTCTGCCCCGTCAGCGTCGTAAAGGATGGCAGCGCCATCCCGCTGCCCTGCAAACCAAGCGCCCGGTAGGCTCCCACCACAAACTCCGTGGGCGACTTGATACGCGCCCGGTACGCCTGCGCAGACGAGAATTGTGGCGAGAGTAGCAGCGTGCGCATAACCGCCCCTATATTGTGCCCGCTCTCCACGTAGCTGTCGACCAGAGGCTTCAAATCGTCGGTACTCGGATTCTCATAGACGAAGAAGGTGAACAGCTTGCGTGAGAGAAACCACGGCGCAGCGGGGTGATTCGCCAGGATGCGTACAACATCCTTATAGTCGAAATTGCCGGTTTGCCCCAGGTAATGCTTCACCAGGTTGTTATGGTCCGCCGGGATATAGCGCGAGGTCAGTCCCTCCACGTGCCAGCCGGTCAGAGCAGCCGCGCCCTCAGAGACATCTTGCTGAGTATAATGCCCCAGCCCGATCGTGAACAGCTCCATCAATTCACGCGCATAATTCTCGTTCGGGCTGTTCTTCCGGCTCCTGGTCAGGTCAAGGTAAAAGAGCATGGCGGGATCAGCGGTAATGCCAAGCAGAATATTGTCAAAGGTGTCAAAGGCGTGTTCGCGCAGAAACTGATTCTGGATAATCATACGCATGAAGAAGTTTTTCCCGCCCACTTTCTGGTAACTGCTCGTCAGGACACCGTGCCAGAAGAGCGTCATCTTCTCCAACAACGGGCGCTGCGTCCACGCCATACGCAGCAGCCACCAGCGCTGCTGGTCGGCAGGCTTGTTCAAATCCAGATTGAGCGTCTTCAGGCGGTTCTCCAGCTCGTCATCCGAAACCTGCTGGTAATTGAGCAGGCGCTCAACTGCTCCCTGAAAGCCCAGGCTCTGGTACGTCGCCAGATCAGTGGGGCTGGCTCCAAAACCGGCACGGCGCAGCAGATGCCCTATCTGTGCGCTGCCCGCTGAAGAATGAAACAGGTTGGAGATGTTCCCATGCTCCGCCCAGTTCAATGCGAGTCCACCCGCCACACCAGCCACGCCCAGTCCGGCCATCCCCAGCAGCGAAGCACCCAGCACCTTGCGCCGCGAAACGCCCTGCCTGGAAGAAGTTACAGGCCCTCTCTGCGTTCCCTGTGTTCCCCGCGCAAACCGGTACGTGGGAGTCGGAGGAATCGTCTGCCCGCTCACAGGCGCTATCGGGGTTGGTGGCACAGCACCCATCTGGCCGGGACTTATTCCACCGGCCATAGAAGGCCGCCCAGCCGACGCACCCAGCTTTCGTCTCGGCTCCGTCGGCTGATTATTCAGATCATCATCATTCATACTCATATCGTGTCGCCTCTGCTTAGCATCTGCAAAATCAGGAACCCTTGTGATTCCCGTATGCTCCTGCACCTCCCCATGAGGCACTCACAAGGGTTTTCTTCAGCCCTTGCCTGTATTCTAACAGACAAAATTCAAGAAACTCTCAAGATACACTCATAAGATGCTCTAGAAACGCGGGCAGTCCGTCGTGATAGCGCAAAGGTACCATGTTCTAACAAGAAAAATAGCCGATCCATAAAGTACGTGCTATGATTTTCTAGCTCTGACATATTCGATGCGCTAGAAAAGGAAATAAAGGGATGTTTCTCCAGCTAAAAAAAATTGCACCCACCGCGATGCTGGCGGTATTACTCTTCCTGCTGGCTGCCTGTAGCTCCAGCGGAAACACTACTAGCCAGGAAAATACAGGGAACGGCTCAACACCACAGGGAACGGCTATCGCTTCAACCACACCGCAGATAGTTACGCCGAAATCTGTCAGCGGTTCGCCGGGCATAGGGCCAACGGTTATTTCCAGCCCGACAGCGGTGCCCGGCGGCAAACCCGGCAGCCAGCAAGTTGTACTGGGCGATCGTACTCTGATCATTAGCAGCGTCAGCGAGCAAAAAGGGACTGGCGCGAATTCCACGCTAGTCACAGTAAACCTGAGCATTCACAATACCAGCGCCAAAACCATTATGAACCAGCCCTCCTTCTACGAATTGTATGGATCGGGCGGTGATGCCTTTGGCTCTCAGTACAGCAGCTCTGTTAACTTCTACGGCCCCATCGCCGCCAATACCATCCGCAGCGGCACCATCGTGTTTCAGGTACCAACGGCAGTCGCATCGCAGTTATCCCTGTTCTATCGACCCGAAATTGCCACAGAAACGACCATCATCGCATTGAAAACAGCATGAGGTCTTCCCTACTGAATGCAAGAGCTATGGCAAGAATGCAAGGTTTGCCCCTATCTTGAGCAAACCTTGCATTCTTCTTGAGGAAAGGGCTGTATACTATCTGTATGTGTATTGAGGGAAAAAGAGCAGAACAAGCTCTAGAGGAGAGATGCAGCCATGAAACGAGTCAGGGCAGGTCTTTTCGGGCCATTCAGACAATTGCCAGCAATTTTTCTGGCTGTCATTCTGGCAACGACCGCGCTGGCGGCCTGTTCCAATTCCAACGGGCCACAGACCACCAACCAGAATAGCAGCAGCGGTATCCATAAAATCAAGCATATCATCGTGATTATGCAGGAAAATCGTTCGTTCGACAGCTACTTCGGGACGTTTCCGGGAGCCGACGGCATTCCTATGAAGAACGGCGTTCCCACAGTATGCGTACCCGACCCGGCCACAAAGCAATGCGTCAAACCCTATCACGACTCGCAGGATCTGAACGGCGGCGGACCGCACGGTGAAGCCAACGCGACCGCCGACATCGATAACGGGAAGATGGACGGCTTTATCGCCCAGGCGGAAAAGGGGCGCAAAGGCTGCCTCGATGTTACCAACCCCATCTGCACCAATACAACAAGCATTGATGTCATGGGCTACCACGATGCACGCGAAATCCCCAATTACTGGACTTACGCCGAGGATTTTGTCTTGCAGGATCACATGTTTGAGTCCGATGCCTCCTGGAGCCTGCCGGCCCACCTCTACATGGTTTCCGCGTGGTCCGCGCATTGCACCAGCACCAATCCACAAAGCTGCAAAAATAATATCAAGGGGCCATATACAACGGCGCAGGCTGCGCAGGCCGGGCAGCCAGGCGGCGCGCTCTATGCCTGGACCGACCTCACCTACCTGCTGTTTAAACATAATGTGAGCTGGAACTACTACCTGGATCAGGGCACGCAGCCGGACTGCGCCGATGACCAGATGATTTGCAACCCGCCGAAGCAGAGTCCAAAAGTGCCGGGCATCTGGAATCCGCTTCCCGGCTTCGTTGATGTCAAGCAGGACAACCAGCTTGCCAACATCCAGCCCGTACAGAACTTCCTGAACGCGGCGAAACAGGGCACGCTACCCTCCGTCTCCTGGGTTGTCCCCAACGGGCGCGACAGCGAGCATCCACCTGCCCTTGTCAGCGTGGGACAGGCTTACGTCACCAATCTGATTAACGCGGTCATGCAGGGACCCGATTGGAGCAGCAGCGCCATCTTCCTGGCCTGGGACGATTGGGGCGGTTTCTACGACCACGTTGTTCCGCCGACGGTCGATGAAAACGGCTATGGCCTGCGCGTCCCCGGCCTCGTCATCAGCCCCTACGCCAGAAAAGGCTACATTGACCACCAGACGCTCAGCTTCGATGCCTATCTGAAGTTCATCGAAGACGATTTCCTGAACGGCCAGCGCCTCGACCCGGCAACCGATGGGCGTCCAGACCCACGTCCGACTGTGCGCGAGAACGTTCCCATCCTGGGCAACCTTGTCAACGACTTCGACTTCTCGCAGTCGCCGCGCCCGCCGGTCGTGCTCCCCCTCCATCCCGCGCCCGGCCCCGCCTCAACGCCATAAAAATGTCGCGCCATCTCTCCCTCCCAGGTACATATGTGTGGTAGACTGACAGAGATACCGAATACTGAAGGAGAGAGAGATGGACAAGCCAAATATCGTCGTTACTTTCCAGGCCCCGCAGGAGATGAAGGCCTTACTGCAAGAGTTGTTGGGGAGTGCTGGAACGCTCATTTTTCTCGATGAGGTACCGCCCGCGCAACGCAGGGAGACGCTGGAACACGCCGACGTGCTGCTTGCGTGGAACTTCCCACGTGAGATTTCAGCCGGAGAACACCCGTATCTACAGCATGTCAGATTCATCCAGCTCGTCTCTGCCGGGGCCGATCATATGCCTTTCGCGGAGCTGCCCTCTCAGATCACCATTGCCAGCAACCCCGGCGCGTATGCCGTTCCAATGGCAGAGCATGTGATGGCGCTGACACTGGCGCTGGCAAAGCGGGTATGTCTCGAAAATGAGAAACTGAAGCAGGGCGAATTTGATCAATTTACCCCCAACCGTCTACTCGCTGGCGCGACGGCTGGCATTCTCGGCTTTGGAGGCATCGGACAGGCCACCGCCCATCTCATGCGCGCTTTCCACATGCACATCTACGCCATCAATACCAGCGGCGTCACCTCCGAGCAGGTGGAGTTCATCGGCACGCTGCACGATTTGAGGCACGTGCTACGGGCCAGCGACGTCATCGTGATCTCACTGCCGCTCACAAAGGAAACCAGAGGGCTGATTGGCAAAGAGCAACTGGATTGGATGAAGCCCGATGCCATCCTCATCAACGTCGCCCGTGGCGCGATCATCGACGAGGAAGCCCTCTACAACCACGCGAAGAGTCACCCCAACTTCCTGGTCGGCATCGATGCCTGGTGGACAGAGCCATTCTTGCACGGACAATTTCGCATGGAGTATCCCTTCCTCGACCTGCCCAATGTGCTCGGCTCCCCACATAATTCAGGGTTGGTTCCCGGCACCATGCCGCAAGCTATGCGGCTGGCAACCGAGAACATCATACACTTCCTCAACGGAGAGAAGGTAAGAGGGATGATAGCACGCAACGCTTACGTGTAGCAGCCTCTATCCCTCCAGCAAATCCTTGCCGGGGCGCAGTTCCTTCTCGTATCTCCTGGCTCGTAGCGGTGAGTCTTCCCTACCTCAGTCAGTTCGTGCTCGTAGATGAGGTCAATAATCCCAGGAATGTCATCCTGAGTGGGATTGCGTACTCTGTAGCCTGTTTGCAAACGTTGAAGTGCAGGCATACTATCCTCCTTGTCGTCTGTTTCGTTTGGACGAATATCTCAAATCTTCTCTGTTGCAAAGGCAGGCGTAGAGGCAGTATGAGGCCACCACGAAGAGACAGGCTCGGTGGGATAGAGGGAGAAAGTAGTTGTGAGTGAAGAAGTTTTCTCGTCGATCACACCATGACCTTCGACTCTCTCTTTGCCCCATAATGCACGCACACGCCAACCATGCAACACTTATCCATGTCACACGGCAGTGACACAGGTTCAATCCAGCACGTTTCGCGTATTCGTCGTGTCATTATCAGCAAAGAGACATGTGTGATCAACCTCCTTTTTGGTGAGATAGTGCAATTATAACCGCAAGGAAGAGGAAATACAAGAGCCTTATCCAGTATAACCCACTACATCCGTTCCACCCAGCGAGACATTGTGGTAATCGAAGTACATGGGGCGTTCGGCCACGATAGTGCCGGTGAGAGCCTGTACGGACATGGAGACCGCGTAGCCCGCTGTCACACTCCCCTGCGCGATGGGAGTGACGAGACTGTTGATGCTGACCGTCTCGCGCGTCTGAGGGCCAACGGTGACGAGCTTTTGCGAGGTGATACCGTTCGCAAGATAGAGCGTCACTGCCACCTGCTCGCTCGTCGTGTTGGGGTTCTGCAACGTCAGAAACTCGTTGAAGCTGCCGGTGGTATAGCCTTCGGCGAAGCTATACGTGGTTCTGGCCGGGCCGGGCTGCCCCATGACATCCGTTCCGCCAGGAATCGGCGTAGCTTGTCCGGCCACGTTTGTGCCGTTAAAGCGGAAGTACTCCTGTCGCTGCACCACAATGGGCGCGTTGGCCGTCACCTCCGCTGAGACCTCCGGCGTTCCCTGCCCAAAGAGCGTCGACGCCGTGTTCACATCGAAGATAAATTGCGACAGTGGGAGCACAGGCACCATCCTGGTATCGACCGCCCCGTTGCTATACTCCAGCTTGAGCGTCGCGGTGGCCGGTGTCGTATTGAAATTTGCCAGCACCAGGTATTCGTGGAAATTTGTGCCCGTGTAGCCCTCGGCGAAGAGCCAGTCGGTATTCGGAGCGGGCGCGCCCAGCACCGTCGCGGCCCCCGTCACCGGGCCATTGATATTGGAGCGTGCCGTGCTGAAGTACATGGGTCGCTCGACCACCACCGGCTGATCGGAATGCACATGCACCGCGCAGTTGACCGTAAGATGCAACGCCAGGGGCGTCGTGGTGCCGCGCTGTCCCGCCGGTACGGCCAGCGTCGTGGTTGCCACCTGCTTGCCAGCCGCGTAGTACGTCACCGTCACGTTGGCGGTCTGTCCACCCGGTGGGTTAAGGATGGTGATATAGCTGGTATAGTTGCGGGCAGACTCAACGTCGGCAAAGTAGAAATCCTGCCCCGGCTGCGTCGCGCCCAGTGCATCGGTACCGCTATTGATGCCGTGCCACGAGAAGTACATAGGTCGTTCAGCTACGATACCCACACCGTTGGTCGATGTGACCACCATCGAGAGCGATTGGCCCTTGCCATAATAGGGAATGCGCAGGTCGCCGTTGACGCTGACGGTGAGGCGGCTCTGCGCCGGGACAGTATGCATGATAGCCGGGCCGTTGCTGCTGCCCTCAAACAGGTATTGCACGCGCACCTGCGCCGCCTGTATGTTCGGATTTTCCAGCGTCAGGTACTCGTCGAAGTCCGCGCCGACGCGGCCTTCGGCAAAGTACCATGTCGTGCTGGTCGGCGTCGTCTGGATCAGCGCCGACTTCCCCAGCGTAATCAAATTCTGTGCCAGGTTGTACGCATCGAACGAACCCAGGCCTGTCGCCAGGTCGTACATACTCGTATCGGGGTAGGTATTGCCGCTGTCTACGTAATCGTTGCTGTTCGCGCCGCCTGCCACGGGTACGACGTCATGGAAGGCGCTGGCATAGGAGGTACCTGATGCGTCATGACTGATCTCGTACAGGCTGGGATTGAGGAATCCCATCACGAAGCTGTTGGCCTTGATGGCTGCTTCGTTCGCCAGCGTCACCATCACCGCCCAGACCGGCGCGGCTGCCGATGTCCCGCCCATCACCATCCAGCCACCATTGAAGGCGCAGTTGCCAACACTGCAATACACGTCATAGCCCGTCTGCGGGTCGGCGTTAACGGAGACATCCGGCACCTCGCGGTAGCCGGTTGTATATGCATTCGCCACACCCGGCCCCTGCTGCCACGGTGGCATGCGCCATATCTGGCTCAAGCCGCCGCCGCTCGCTCCATTCTGAATAGCGCGATCATTCCACACCTGCTCAGATTGATAAGTGTTATCGGCATTGATGCGCAGCGTCGTGCCACCCACGCCCGTAACGTAGGGCTGCGAGGCCGGATCATCCACGGCAGGGAAGGTATTGGTCTTCGTGCGCGGGTCGTAGCAGCCTGTCGCGCCGAGGTCGCCGCTGGCCGCTAAAATGGTCTCTCCTTGCGCGGCTGCCGCCTGGAAAAAGACGCTCTCCTGCTTGACCTCGCTCGTCATCCCCGGACCTTCCTCACAGAAGACCCAGCTCGTGCTCACCACCGGCACGTCATCGGACACAATACGCGCCCAGGCATCGTTATAGGCCGAGAGGGAGTTGGCCGCTTCGTAGACGCGCAGCGAGGCGAGGCGCGGAGCCAGCCCCAGCACCATCTCCATATCCAGTTCGACCTCCGCCGCGTTCGGCCCCGGCGTGCCACCGAAGCCATCGATAGGCACAGTCTGAATCCTCGTGTATTTTCCGCCGAAGCAAGAGGCATAGACGGCAATATCCTGTGGCGAGAAACCGTCGAGTTCTAGCAGGCCAACCGTCTGTCCCTCGCCCAGATCGCCCGCGTTGTAGAGCGCATTAAAATTGTAGGCGGTGGCGATCTGCTGTGGCGTATAGGATGTTGGCACGGTAGGCGCGCCGGGTTGCGGGCAGGCAATGCCCGCCTTGTTCGTCCCCAGCGTCGTCGCAGCCGTGCCGGTAGTGATGGGCGCTCGCCCGTACTGCACCACATCATCCAGCCCGGCCACCGAGGCCACGAACGGAGCCACGTTAGCAGGCAAAGAGGGGTCGGCATCATTGGCAAAGAACCGCCGCCCGTTGCTGGCCTGGTAGTTATTAATCTGCACCTGGAAGGTTTGCTCCGCCTGCGCCACCGTTCCCACCGCGTCGATCAACAGGTGATTGGCATACGTGTGCGTGATCTTGAAACCCTGTGCCCGCAAGAAACTGCTCACCGCAGCCTCCTCGGAAAAGGAGGGGCCGTAGAGCGCGGCAAACGTCTGCGGGTTCAGATAGTGGTGAAAGAGCGGCGAACCGGGAGTCGAAACCTGTTGCAGGAACGTATCCAACTGCGCCTGGTTACGCAGGCTTAGCCCGACTGCAAGCTCCACCGGCTGATCAGCCGACGCCGACGTAATCATCCTGCTCTTCTTCGTAAAACCGCTGATTCCGCTCGGCAATGGCACACGCCCGGAAGCCGGAGCGGCCTGCGTAAAAGGAAATGGCACACGTGCTACCAGCAGCGTCGCCACGAGGACAACGCACAACAACGGAACCAGCACTACCGGATAAACACTACGAAGTTTCATCGCAACACCCTCTTGCCTGCATACATTCAGAAAATCCATCTGTTCAGCTCTCATTTGTCTGAACGCAACCCAACGCATTTTCCGTGTATTTTCGAGAGGTTGGTGTGTAAAAATTCGGGTCGGTTAGTACCTTTGGCTTATTGAGGTAGTAAATAGCGCGAAGTGGCCAGGGATTGCGAATGAGGGTGTAAAGATCACGGAATAGAGGGAGGTGAATACAGAGAAAATTTACCATTCTGAGCAATTTTTCTCTGTATTCGCCTCCTTTTACTTGTTCAGACCATGAAAGAGTCTCGATCAGTGTGAGAGCATGACCTTCGACAGGACTTTGTGTACCCCTTGTTGCTGTGCGCAGCTACTATCCACCGTAATCTCTCCAACCCAATTCTGCGGCCCATTTGCCGAGCCACTGATGACATCCTGATACGTTCCCGGTGGGGGACATGCCACATCGAAATTGAGAATCCCAAAGCTGCCTGCCGCGTCGGTTGTGGCTTGCTGAAGCACGCTCCCGTCGAAGGTGAAGGTGACTGTGCTATTCGCATCCCAACCCACTCCGTCCCACGAGAAGGAGAGAGTTCCATTACCATATTCGTAGGTGTAGAAGCACGAGTAGACGCCAGAGTAGTAGGTGGCAGTAGGGGCAGGTCCCGCATACGTGAGCACGGTCAGCTCATAGGTCCCATCTGGTGCCGGAGGAGGCTGAAAACTCGTTGACAACGTCCCGCTCGCTGTTGTCTGACCACTGCTTACAGTAATATCGATGAGGCTATTCTTCTTGTTCATCCACTCCAGCTTGTAAGACGTGCTGGCAGGTAACCCCCATGCTTGAACCTGTATAGGGGGCGGCGGATTCTCAAGGCCAGCTTCGATGCAGAGAGTGTCCTCAGGCGCGGTGCCACTGCCTTTAGGAGGGTTCAGGCTCTCAAACCCAGGGGTGATGGTGAATGTGGCCTGCTCCTGTATCCCGCTGCTTGCCTGAACGGCCGATACCGTATACGGCCCGGCTGGGTCGACCGGCACTTTGAACTTGGCAATGATCTTTCCATCGGTGGGAGTCGAATCCTTCATCAGGTGATTGTTGAAAGACACCGCTACTTTCGACCCGGTGGCAACAAACCCTTCACCCGTCACGGTGAGCTGTGTCCCTGGTGGATGTTGGTACACGTTCAGTGTGAGCGCAGATGCAGACGGTGTGTTGTGGTTCAGACTCGCTGCATGCGCTGCCAGACTTCCAGTGGGGACGGCTGCGCTCAGCACTGTCAGCAGTGCTGCGACCAGATACGTCTTCACCCGTTTCCAGGTGGCGTGGCTTCTCGGCCAGCGTCGAGCAAATAGATCCAAATGGTCTCTCCTTTTCTGTTCAGGGCAGCCGTTTCCACAATGATCGTGAGTTCGACTCCCAAGTACAACAGTGTGAAGTACTTCATCACAGGTAAAGTAACTTTTATGTGAAATACTCATCAAATATATAGTACTATTTTGGAGGACAATGCACAAGTGGCGCAGATTGAGGATGGCACTTCGACATGGCATACTATGACGAATCATTGCCGACGTGTCATGGTGAGCGCAGCGAAGAAGCTCCGGCTGCCAGACGAGCCACGTGGCCCAGCGGAGATGCTTTGCTGCACCCAGCATGACATGTCAGATTACGCGCCCGTTCGTGCTCTGGCATCTGATCGAGCATGAGCTGCACCATGGAGGAGGACTGGCGCACACGCCGGGTATGGAAGGGATGGAGGTAAAGCTGCCGCCTCCGCCGCCGGAGAGGTGAATACGCTTCTGTTAAGAGGTACGGGTGAGTTTGCGGACGACGTCAAGCAGGTCGCGGACGTGGAAGGGTTTGACAATAACCTGCTCGACGCCCAGGGATGCCGCATCGGGGCCACCGATACCGGCGGTAATCACGACAATAGAGGGCGAGGGGTGAGATGGCTCCCATTGGGAGCGCAGGCGTTCCAGAAAGGTGCGACCATCCATGCCGGGCATCGCGAGGTCGAGCAGGATGACATGGGGATACTTTCCCTCACGGGCCGCGTTATCCATCCACGCCAGCGCCTCCTGCCCCTCAGCCGCTTCGGCTGGCTCGTAGCCATCCAGTTCGAGCGCCCAGGAGACCATGTCGCGAATAGCGGGGTTGTCATCCACCACCAGCACGATATGCCCGTTCAAGTGTTTTTTTGCGTGGCTCATGCTCTTTCGCTCTCTCCCCTCTCTTTGCCTCATCTCTCCTTACAAGGGTCGCTTACCATCCACTCCACAGAAAGGTTTGCTCTCTCCCCTGTTTTCCTGTTCTGCCCATTGTTGCTCTGCTTAACATTTTACCAGAACTTTTTCTCCTGGAACACCCCTTACATCAAGTACAGAAGAGAGTAGGATATTCAGGTCAGGCTTCCATCAATATATCTCTATTACGGAGCATACCAGTTGTGCAAGAAAGCGCGCACCGCCTGCAAGAAAGCCTCCGACTGCTCCATATTGGAGACATGACCGGCGTGTGGGATGACCACCAATTGCGCGTTGGGTATCCGCTGCGCGCAGGCCTGTGCTACGTCAGGCGGCGTCAGCGCATCCTGCTCGCCCACAATTACCAGCGTCGGCACCTGAATACTTGCCAGCAAAGGCGTCGAATCGAGCCGCTGCGCCATGCCACGTGAAGCCGCCGCGATACCCTGCGGCGTCGCCTCGTTGATCATCTGACGCAGGCGCATCTCCACCTGTGGCTCATGTCGGCGCGTGTACTCTGAGATCAGCCTCGGTAACTGCATGTTGGCAATCGCCTCCGTCCCCTCCGTCAGAGCAATCTTCGCCACATTCTCGCGGTTCACCCGCGCCTCTGCTGTATCGGCGCCGGGACGGGTATCGGCAAGGATGAGGCCAGCCAGCCGCTGCGCATACTTGCGCAAGAAGGCGAAGGCCGCGTAGCCTCCCATGGAAAGGCCGCACAGGATGGCCTGGCGCATCCCCAGCGTATCCATCAACCGCGCTACAATATCGGCAAACTCCTCCATTGTTGAGACAGTGTTGATAATATCACTTTCGCCAAAGCCCGGCCAGTCCAGCGCCACCAGCCGGAATCTCCCCCGCGTGTCACCTTCGGTCAGCAGGGACTGGATATCAACATCCCACATATGACGATTCAGCGGAAAGGCATGCAGAAAGATAACCGGCTGCCCCGCGCCATGATCGTCGTAGGCGATCTGAAAATTATTGATCGTTGTTTTCACTACTCATCGCCTCATCTGCCTGTTCGTGCGCGTGATAGGAACTGCGCACGAATGGTCCAGACTCCACGTGACGAAATCCCATCTTCTTGCCCTCGGCCTTCAGGGCGGCAAACTCCTCCAGCGGCACGTAGCGCTGGATCGGCAGGTGCTGGAACGATGGACGCAGGTACTGACCGATGGTCAGAATATCGACGTCGTGCGTGCGCAGATCGTGCATGACCTCGATCACCTCCTCCCACGTCTCGCCCAGTCCCAGCATGAAGCCGGATTTGGTGGGGGCGGACGGGTTCATCTCCTTCGCCCACTTGAGCACTTGCAGCGAACGCTTGTAGATGGCCTGCGGACGCACGCGCTTGTAAAGACGGGGAATCGTCTCCACGTTATGGTTGTAGACATCCGGCTTCGCCTCCATCACCACCTTCAACGCCTCGTAGACGCCCTTGAAATCGGGGGTCAGCACCTCTACCTTACAGTCGGGATTGAGGCGGCGAATCCAGCGAATGGTGGCCGCAAAGACTGCCGCGCCGCCATCCTTTAGCTCGTCGCGGTTGACCGAAGTCACGACCGTGTGGCGCAGGCCCATCTTCTGCACAGCCTCGGCTACGCGCCTGGGCTCCTCCCAGTCCAATCCCAGCGGTCGGCCCGTCGCTACTGCACAGAAGCCACAACTGCGCGTGCAGATGCTGCCCAGGATCATAAAGGTAGCCGTCCTGTGGCCCCAACACTCCCCAATATTGGGGCAACGTGCCTCCTCACAAACGGTATGCAACTCCTTACTACGCATCAACTGCTTCAGGTTTTCGTAATTCTCCCCCTTTGGAGGGCGAACGCGCAGCCATTCAGGTCGGCGCTCCGGAATCATCGTCGCCATAGGTAGTTCCTCATTCTCATATAAGCAGGCCGACCGCAAAGGACCGGCACTACTATACATGAGCGCTCTGTGCGGCTCTTCGAGCCGCGCCTCGCCTGTATGGTAGGCTTTGACAGTCTCCCAGACTGTCCGCCCTTTGCGGGTGCCCTGCTGCGAACCCTAATACACGTCAATCTCCTTACCGTAGCTCTGTAATTTGGTGCGCACGGCCTGCAGGAAGCCACCCGCCTGCGCGCCATCCAGAATACGGTGATCGAAGGAGAGACACAGGTACATCATGTAGCGCACCGCTATCGCGTCATCCTCGATGACCACAGGCCGCTTGACCACGGCATCCATGCTCAGAATGCCCGCGTTCGGCTGGTTGATAATCGGTACAGAGATAATTGTACCAAAAGTGCCGGGATTATTCACGACAAAGGTGCTGTTCTGCATATCCTGCACCGTCAGCTTGTTGGCGCGAGCGCGCTGGGCAACAGCGTTCACCTGCCTCGCCAGTCCGGCCAGCGTATACTGATCGGCGTCGTAGACCGTCGGCACCACCAGCCCCACGTCGGTCGCCACCGCGATACCGAGATTGATACGCTTCTTAATAAGAATCTTATTGTCCGGTGCCCACGTCGAGTTGATGAGTGGGAACTTGCGAATGCCCTCGCACACCGCCTTCATCACGAACGGCACGTAGCTGATGCTGTAGCCCTCGCGCTTCTTGAACTCTTCCTTGTGCTTCTCCAACCACTTCGCGATGTTGGTCATATCGACCTCTACAACGGTGGTGGCATGCGGTGAGGTGCGCTTGCTGCGCACCATATGCTCGGCGATAGCCAGCCGCATGCGGCTCGGCACCACGACTTCCTCATCCTGCGTCTCTGAAACCGTCACAAACTCGGTCGCCCTGGGCGCAACAGAGGACGTTGCGGCAGGCTGTGGCACTGCGGGCGCGGGCGGCTGCATTGTCGCCGCCGACGCGGCTGTAGTGGCTGCGACAGGAGCGGGTGCGGGCGCGACCCGCTGGTTCTGTCGGCTTGCAAGGTAGGCCAGGATATCATCCCTACGCACGCGCCCACCGAGGCCCGTACCCACGATATCGTTCAGGTCGATGCCGTGCTCGCGGGCCAGTCGTCGCGCCAGTGGCGAGATACGCTGCCGCTCCTCCTCGCTTTCCTGCGACTCTGCCAGCACCGTACTCGACGCGGCGAACCTGCTGCCATTGCCTATACCCTTCATTCTCTGTTGTGCCGTCGGTGTCGCAGTCGCGCTCTGCTGAACTGAGGCCCCAACAGGTGTGGGAGCAGGCTCGGGTGCCCGGGCAGCGGAGGCAACAGAAGCAGCCGCCGGAGCGGGTGTTGCTGCCGTCGGCGCTGGAGCTTCAGCACCAACATTCTCCTCAATCAGCGCGATATCCGCGCCAACCGGCACCGTCTCATCGGCCTGTACCAGAATCTTCGTCAAGCGGCCCGCCACGGGCGATGGCAGTTCAGCATTTATCTTATCGGTAATAATCTCTGCCAGCGCTTCATCCTTCTCAACCAGGTCGCCCTCCTTCTTCAACCACGAACCCACCGTTCCCTCAGCGACCGACTCCCCCAATCGGGGCATCTTCACAGGCGTCGCCATGTAGCATACTCCTTTGTATTACATTGTGCTATCACGATTTTTGCGCCTAATACGCCGCCAGCTTGCGCGCTGCAGCGACGATTTTCTCGGTATTGGGCAGAAAGGCCGCTTCCAGTGGTGGCGCGTAGGGGAACGGAACATCCGGCGCCGCCACGCGGGTAATGGGGCCATCCAGATACTCGAAGAGGTCTTCGGCCAGAATTGCCGCCAGTTCCGCGCCGATGCCGCCGGTGAGCGTATCCTCATGCACGATCAGCACCTTGTTAGTGCGCTTGACCGACTCCAGGATGGTCTCGCGGTCCAGCGGCGTCAGACTGCGCAGGTCGATGACCTCGATCTCCAGATCATCATCCTCCTCTAGAATCTGCGCCGCCTTCAGGCTCTGATGCACCATCGCCCCGTAGGTCAGGATGGTCATATCCTGACCCTCGCGCCGCACCATCGCCTTGCCCAGCGGCACTGTGTAGTCCTCTCCCGGTAGTTCCTCGCGCAGCTCCGGCATGCGATAGAGCAGTTTATGTTCCAGGTAGAGTACCGGATTGTTGTCGCGCACAGCCGCCTTCAGCAGCCCCTTCGCATCATAAGCGGTTGATGGGGCCACTACTTTGATGCCCGGTGTGTGGAAAAACCAGGCTTCCGGGCTGACGGAATGGAACGGCCCGCCCTTCGTGCCACCGCCGGATGGCCCGCGAATGACCATCGGCACCGGCATCCCTACGCGCCAGTACATCTTGCTCGCCATGTTGATGATCTGATCGAAGCCGCAGGTAATGAAATCGATAAATTGCATCTCGGCGATGGGGCGCATGCCCATCAGCGCGGCACCCACTGCCGAGCCGATAATCGCGCCCTCGGCCATCGGCGCATCGATGACGCGCTCCGGTCCAAACTCTTCGAGGAACCCGGCGCTGACCTTAAACGCGCCGCCGTAGGTTCCCACGTCCTCGCCGAGCAGGAATACGGCCTCGTCGCGCCGCATCTCCTCGCGAATGGCCTGGCTAATGGCCTCCAGATAGGTTACTGCGCTCATCTCTTTGCCACCTCCTCCGGCGCGCTGTACGCCGGCTCGCCCGGCTGTGCCATTGTGGTGAATGGTCTCCCTGTCCTTGTATCCAACGCATTGACATAGCGCGGGTCGCGGTCGCCCGGCTCGCCAATAATGGCAACCGGTCCATCCGGCGCGAAAACGTAATCCGCCACCGTCGCCGGGTCCGGTGCGGGACTCTGCTCGGCGAAGCGCACGGCATCATCAACAACAGCCTTCACGCGCGCCTCGATTTCGGCCTTCTCCCCTTCTGTCAAAATGCTCTGTTCGCTCAAATACGCCTCAAAGCGAGAGATAGGGTCCTTCTTTAGCCATTCCTCGCGCAGCTCCTGCGGCACGTAATCGGCCTTATCGGCCTCGGAATGGCCGCGCACGCGAAACGTCTTGCTCTCTACCAGCACCGGCCCCTTGCCGCCGCGCGCATGCTCTACCGCGTGTTCAACCACCTCCATCACCGCCAGCACATCATTGCCGTCAACACTCGCGCCCGGCATGCCATAGCCAGTCGAGCGAGCCGAGAGGTCATCAACAGCAAATTCTTGCCGGTTGGGCGTCGAATACGCATAGCCATTATTTTCAACCAGAAAGACCACCGGCAGCTTCTGTACCGAGGCCAGATTCAGCGCCTCGTGAAACGCGCCTGTGCTCGTCGCGCCATCGCCACATGTAGCCAGCACCACGCTCTCACGCCCGCGCATCTTCAGCGCCAGCGCCACGCCGCAAGCCACCGGCAGCGACTCGCCCAGCATGCTGATCATCGGAACAATACCGGCATGCATATCGCCAATATGCACCTGCCCATCGCGCCCCAACGTCGGTGAATTTCCGCGTGCTAACCACTGGCACATCACCGCACGCGGCGAAACGCCCCGCACGAGATGCATACCCAGATCACGATGCTGCGGCACAATGCAGTCACCTTCGCTCAGCGTCATTGCTGCCCCGACGGTCGTCGCCTCATGTCCCTGCGCCGTGTAGACGCCGCCCACAACCCTGCCCTGTAAGAACAGCGTGCGCGTGCGATCCTCCATAGCACGGGTGAGACGCATAAGATAATAGATCTGTAGCAGGTCAGCCCGCCCCAGTCGCATAACAATCCCTTCCTTCATATACTTATAGAGGCTTTAACCATATTCATGCTAGCACGCGCTACAAACGAGTGTCAAGCCACCCATAAGCATTCCATTTTGCGCAGGTTGAGGGTATACTATAACTGGTAAACACTACTAATTGTTAGTACAGACTTTACAAGGAGGAAAGACCCGTGGATCCATTTATCGGCCAGATTATTCTCGTCCCCTACAACTTTGCCCCTCAAGGATGGGCCCTCTGCAATGGTCAGTTGCTTCCTATCGCGCAGAACACGGCGCTCTTCTCGCTGCTTGGCACAACGTATGGCGGTGACGGCGTAACCACCTTTGCTCTTCCCGATCTGCGTGGCCGCGTTCCCATCAGCGCAGGGCAGGGTCCCGGCTTGCAGCCCTATGCTCTGGGGCAGGAAGGCGGCGAGGAGACGGTCACCTTGAACACAAATCAGATACCGGCGCACTCGCATGCGGTCTACGCAAACTCGACTCATTCCAATTCCGACCAACCCGCGAATAACTTCCCCGGCGCAAGCGCCCATTTCCAGACAAGCACTGATGGCACGAAAATGAACCCGGGGATGATTGGACAGACAGGAGGATCGCAGCCGCATGACAACAGGCAGCCCTACCTCACTCTCAACTACTGCATCGCCTTGCAGGGAATCTATCCATCGCGGCCCTAGCATAGAGTTGTAAAAACTATGTCAATCACGCTTCGACCTGTTTCTCAGGATGATGAGGCCTTTCTGTACCAACTCTACAGTCAGGCCCACATCGACGAATTGGGCGCACGAGACTGGGATGCCAACCAGCAACAGTTCTTCCTGCGCATGCAGTTCAACGCACAGCAGCGTTTCTACCAGTCCGAGTACCCCGACGCGGACTATAGCATCATCCTCCTGGATCAGCGCCCTGTTGGTTGGATCGTCATCGCCCGGATGGTTGATGAGATGCTGGTGGTAGATATCGCTCTGCTGCCAGAATATCGCAATACCGGAATTGGCACGCTGCTCCTCCAGGGCATGCAGGCCGAGGCGGCACAGACAGGCAAACGCATCCACCTTCATGTCACAAGATTCAACCCGGCCATTCGACTCTATGAACGCTCAGGGTTTTCCAGGATTGGCGAAACGGGTATGCATTTTCTGATGGAGTGGAAGCCCCCGAAAACATGAAAGTAAAGAGCGCGAGGGCATGCAGGCCGACCCTTGCGATCGGCCTGCGAGGTCGGACCAGGGAGGCGCGAAAGCTATTTCTGTCCCTTCCGCAGCTCCGCCATGCGAATCTCTTTGCGCAGGCGCGCGATGCGCTGGCGGTAGGCATCTTCGGGCTGGCGGTAGCCGAGCTTGGGCTTGTCGCCCATCTGCACGTGCCATTTGCGGAAGGCCAGCCCGATCTGTGTCTGGTACAGTGCCTTGACGCGCAGCCACTGCCGGATACCGCATTTGAAGAGGGCGCGCCGCTCCGCCCGCGTGCGCTGGAACGAGTTTTGCAGCAGCGCGTACTCATCTACCCGCACTACCCCGTTACTGACCTCTGATGAGAGAAACTCGCGAATAACGGCGGCCTCGTGCGCAAGGCTCTTGATGAGGATATAGAGCAGGCCGATCTGTGCCAGGAAAGGCGGAATGTAGTCACCAATGATGGCGATCAACGAGAACGTGGCCACGCTCACGTTGCCAGGAGCCGCCTGCACGGCGGCGCTCGCCTGGAAATCCACAAAATCGAAGAAGCTGTGCAGCCCCACGGCGATCAGGTAGCCCAGCAGAGGAATCACGATCTGCTTCCAGCGCACTCGCGTGTGGCGCACATAGCCCAGGCCCGCCCCAAAGCACGCCGTAAACGTCGAATGGCCAAGCCAGCCCAGGATAATTCTCCCGACTATAAGAAATACCAGGATGTTATGGGATTGCGTCGCGAAATAGCTGAAATTCTCCACCATCGCGAAGCCTGCGCCGATCAACGCGCCATAGACGATGCCATCGGTCACGTTGTCGAACTCGTCGCGCAGAATGACAAAGAGCAGGAGCAGACCGATGCCCTTGATTGTCTCCTCCGTGATACCAGCGTTCAGCCCGGCCAGCGCCGAACGGATCACATCGCTGGCACCCGGCGGCAAGATGTTTTGCAGCGTCCCATCGACCTGTCGCTCGATAAACCACGTCGGGGGAATAGCGATCAACGCCCCCCACAAAAATGCCGCCAGGCGCAGGAACCAGGGTTCACGCTCGAAACGATCCATGAAGTCGACCAGAAAATTAATGCCAATCGCTGGGATCACCGGGATGGTCAGCGCCGTCACCACCGTCCACGGCCCGTATTCCGCCAGCGCTGAGAAGCCAATCACGCTATTGAGCAGAATCGTCACCAGCGCGCTGAGTCCCAGAATGGCGATGGCGATACCCGCGATCATCCAGCGCGTGCGCGGACCCATGCGTTGGGGCAGCGCAAACTGCATTGTCACCCCTACACCCATTAAATTCACGTCGTCCTCGTCATCCCAGGGCTGTGCCACCAGTTCCGGCTCAGGCTGCACCGGCAGCGCGGAAATACTGCCACCTCCATTGTTTCCGGGCACATAACCCGACGGCGATTGTGGCGCGGACAAAGTAGCCTGCACACCATGCCCCGGCTCCACGGATATATTCGACTGCGCCGGAATCTGGCGTTGCGGTGTGCCAGAGAGAGAAGAAGAGGAGAGCAAGGAAGATGCAGGAAGTCGTTCAGTTGCGGCATTGCTCACATCGTCAAAGGCTGTTTGACGGGGCAAGGGCTGCGGAGCAATCAATTGGAGCATCGTACTGCCCAGGATAAGTGTATCCTGCGGCTGCACAGGGAAACTTTGACCCGCCTGCACTGGCTCCCCGTTCACCCGTACCACATTATGCGCGGTCAGATTGACAATGTGCCACCCACTTTTATCCAGCAACAAACGGGCATGAAAACGCGATACAGTCGGGTCCATCAACACGACATCGTTGTCTAGCGCGCGTCCAATGGCCGTATCTGTGCGCGTAACCAGGTGTACCAGCCGCTCCTCGGGTATCAAACTGCCCTGATAGCGTTCCTGGAGAGATGACGTATGCGCGGGTGGGCGCACCCCCACAACCCGCAGTACACCATATTGTTGCTCCATGCTCTCTTCCTGGCACTCCCAATCTCTACAGCGCGTAGCAATGCTCTCTATCCATCTTACAATATAGCAGATTTACAGGCAAAATAGCCAGTTTCACCAGTATCAGGCAAAATCACTCCCTACTGGCGTGAAAGAGAGTATCCACCACCGCTTGACCGGCATATTCCCCCACTAACTGGCTCAACTGCTCCCAGGACATCATTACCGATGCATAGCGTTCCCAGAAATCCGCGCCCTCCGCCTCTACCAGCCGCCAGCGTCGGTACGCCTCGTAGCTGGCAAAGCGTATCAGCAGCAGGTAACGCCCACCCTCTTCCGTCTCCTCCACCGCTGTCATCTTTGCCGGTGCAGGCACGACTCCGTCGCCTTCCAGCCGCAGCAGCGAGAGGCTTTTCACACCCGCCACCCAGCTCTGCATCTCCGCCAGACCGCTCGCCGCAAGCCGTTCCAGCTCCGTCGCCGCCATCCTCGCCCTCAATTGATACACCCTGACCAGAACATAATCACCCAAGCGGCAAACACTCCCCTCTTAGATAGTATAACCTTAGCACTACTATACAGAAGAATGTCCCACCTGACAAGAGAAAAAGGCGAATGGGGGATATATCCATAAGCGCGTAGGCTACGCAGGATAATGCCTGTGCGTAGATCTACTACTCAACGGGCAGCCCCTCCAACTGCATAATCTTCAGAGCATTGCGCGTGGGACAGGGACCGGGACGCAGTCGGTAATCAAAGACCAGTCGTCCATTAACCACCTCCTCGCGGAAATGGTAATGGTGGATCTCCGCCAGTTCCTCGGAGAGCTTTACCAGTTCCAGGTCATGTGTCGAAATCGCTCCTACGCAATGCTTGCCCGCCAGCGCCTTGATGTAGGCGCGGCTTCCAATCAGCCGCTCGTAATTATTCGTTCCCCGGTAGATCTCGTCTACCAGGAAAAAGACCGGCAAAGTGCGCTCTTCTTCCAGCTTAGCCAGCAGCCCCTTCAGCCGCCGCACCTCGGCATAGAAGTACGAATAGCCATCCGCCAGCGAATCGCTCACCTTGATACAGGCATAGACCTCGAACAGTCGCGTGCGCAAACTCAGCGCACTGACCGGGCCACCAGCGTAAGCCAGGCAGAGGTTAATTCCCAGCGTGCGCAGGAACGTGCTTTTGCCCGCCATATTCGAGCCTGTAATCATGATAATTTCGCCCAGGCTCTGGAGTGAAAAATCATTCACTACCCTTCTCTCAGCCGCGATCAGTGGGTGTCCCAGGCCAATCGCCTCAAAGACTGGAGCTTCCGTCTCCGCAACAAGCTCTGGCAGCGTGAAATCGGGATTGAGATAGGCAAAATTGGCTAGCGAACAGAGGGCCTCAAGCTCGTACAATATGTCCAGCCAGACCGGTAACAGCTCCGCTACCTGCTCGCGATAGTGATTCAGGAGATACGCCACCCAGGCATCCCACGGCAGCAGCGCATTCACGAATAGCCCCAGCACCTCACTCTGTTCCAGCACGGCAGCCTGCGTCAGCAGCGTCAGCCGCTTCAATAGAAGCGAAGATCGCCGCTGCTTATCCGTGAAAAATGGCTCGCACAACTCCTTGAGCCGTTCGTGTTTCCCATATGGATAGCGTTCCAGGTAGGTAAAAATTGGCTCCAACTGGCCGAAGGCGTCGCGTAAAACGCCCGCGCCCACCATCAAATTGCCCCGGCTCTTGCGCGTCGCCAGATAGTAGACAAGCGAGAGCAGCATGGAGAGGAGAAAATAGAGCGGCGAAAGTAGTCCCAGCAGATAGAGCACGATCAGCAGCAGCGCCGCGCCCGACAGCAGTGTTGGCATGACCAGCGACGAGCGCGGCACCCGGGTTGACGCTTGTTCCTCCAGCCACAGCAACACCCGCTCCGCATCGAGCGCGTCAAACGCATATCTCGTCGCGTACATCCCTTGCAATTGCAGCTTATCACGGAAGCGCGCCATCGGAGTCAGTTCCCGCACCAGGGCTTGCCGCTCGCGAATCTCCCGCTTGTCTGGCTCTGTATTCAGCAGCCAGTCCAGCAACCGTTCGCGCCCCTCAAGCGAAACGCCCACATTCAGCAACCGGTGCAGCGAATGCTCACCCGTAATATCCAGGTCAATCTCAAACGGGTGATCCTTATATTCCTCCGCATCGCGCAGCCGCGCCGCCGGAAGCGCATCCCAGTCCAGACGCATCCTGGCCACCTGCGCTCGCTTCATCTGCAACCACAGCCGGTGGCGCACAACGCTCAGATCAACCTTGCGCGTCTCACGCATGGCCCACACAAAGACCACCGCCGTCAGCGCGAAAGCCAGCACGCCCAGCCAGCGCACCGCGAAAAGCACAAAAATACTCAGCACAATCCCACCGATAAAAATCCCTAGCTGCGTCGAGCGCAAACTTGCACTGCGCACCGACAACGCATTCAACCGCCTCTGCACCCTCTCCACATCGCGCTCCAGCGCCCCCAACCGCGCCTCTCGCCCGCCCGGTTCACCCGGCTTACTCTGCTCACCCGGCACGCGCTGCATATTCTGTGCCTGCCTGCGCTGTGTAATCTTTACCATCGTACACAATCCTCAATATCATTTAGAAAATCCCGGACGTATAAATCCCTGCTTCTTCTCGCTTCATTATTCCTATCTACGTTTCAGCGGCATCAAGGTTAGTCTTCGCAGCAATGGGAGCTACCCGTCTCGACGCAAATACGCTATAATTTACCTGCTGGCAGTGAGTCGGCGCGAGCAGTTTGACACGATATTTTCTTCAGGAGAGAGAACACAATGTATATTGTCGTAAATATGATTTCTGTACCAGAGGCACAGAGACAGGCAGTCATCGAAGGGTTCAAACAAGCTCTTCCCAGCATGAAACGCTTCAACGGCTTCCTGGGCATGGAGGTATGGACGGCGGAAGATGGCAGCATGCAAGCCATTTCCCGCTGGGATTCTAAGGAGGCGATGGAAGAATACTTGCAGAACGATCTCTTCAAGCAGCACCACAGTGGCGTCAGCAGCCAGCGTATGAACGTTGCTCAGCCGGCCCACTACACCGCCGAGGTTCTTAGCTAACTGCATAGAGCACTATATGAAAAGCGAGGCTGCTGAGTCATGCTGCACGACCACGCAGCATGACTCAGCAGCCTCGCTTTTCTTACCCACCTTTTCCGTAACTCTTTATCTGATTCCCTGGCATTTCTTCAATGACTTACCGGGAACTATGCCAGCGAGACGCGGGCGACGATGGCGGTGATGTTGTCGGAGCCACCTTGCTCGTTGGCGCGCTGGATGAGACGTTGGACGCTTTCTTGCGGGCTGTAGTGCTCGACAATTTCAGCCATCTCGTCGTCGGAGACGAGGCCGGAGAGACCGTCGGTGCAGAGCAGGAGAGCGTCCCCGCCTTGCACGGATTCGGTGTAGAGGTCGATTTCAACATCGGGCGAAGTGCCGAGGCAGCGGTAGATGATGTTGCGTTTCTGGTGCGCGCGCGCCTCCTCTTCTGTGAGCGCACCGAGCCGCACCTGTTCGGCGACCCAGGAGTGATCTTGCGTGATCTGCTGCACCTTGCCGCCGCGCACAATGTAGGCACGGCTGTCGCCCACATTGGCAGCGTACACCGTCTCGCCTCGCAGCACTGCCGCGACAACGGTTGTTCCCATTTCCTTCTCGTCCTCGTGCTCCTGCTGAGAGGAGAGCGCGTAGATTGCCGTGTTAGCTTCATGTATGGCTCGCGCCAGCGCGGCAGCAATATCATCGCCGTTACTGCGATAGTAAGCATCGCTGATCGTGTTGATTGCTAGCTGGCTTGCCATCTCCCCGCGTTCGTGGCCGCCGAGGCCGTCGGCGACGACGAAGAGCGCACCTCTTCGCGCCAGCGCCTCCTGATCTGAGGGAATCACAGTTGTCATGGCATCTTCATTTCTCGCACGCTTAAGCCCGATATCGGTAAGCTGGGCAAACTCCAGGTGGAACGGTGAATTGATCATGTGCAACTCCTTTTCAAGGCCGGAAAGACGCTTGAACAGCGCAATCCATGCCCGTATATGTTCAACAGTGGCGCTTGTCGTCAGGTCATAGAGCACATTGCCCCATAGCCGGAGCAGGCCGGGTGCTCCAGCCTCCCGCAGCGCCTCGCGGCAGCAGGTACGAAACGTTTGCTCCATCTCTCTACCGAATGAGCGGCGGAATTCAGGCGGATAGAGCAGCAGCAGGGGACGATAGAGCCGAGCAGAAAGCTGGAGCCAGCGATGAGCAGGCGTAGTGGGAGAAGGAGGAGCCGACATTACGCGCCTCCCCTCTCTGCACCGGACAGTACGTGTTTGGCCCGCGCGATCCGCAGCAACTGCTCAAGCCGCCGTGCCTCGGCCTGCAGCACGCGCCTCCCCAGCTCGGTCAGGCGGTAGTAGCGGCGGCGCTCGTCATCGAGCGCCGGGTCGGGCCGCTCGCCCGATTCCTCGATCAGCCCATCGGCCAGCATGCGCTTGATCGAGCCATACAACGTCCCTGGCCCCATGCGCACAGTCCCGTTGGTACGCGCCGCGATATCCTGCATAATACCGTAGCCGTGCCGCTCGCGGTCAGCCAGCGCCAGCAGGATGTGAAACACCGCCGGAGTCAACGGCAAAAGCGCCTCCGGCTCGCGCTCTTTTCGTGTCATCTCTTTCTCTCCCTATATATCATTATCGGATATATCCGTCAGTGATATATTACCTGAGAAAGCTGGGAATGTCAAGAGGTGAAAGAGGATTTGTGATAAACTGAAAAAGTATGCCTATCCACCTCTTTCATCGAAATTTAACCCTCGCATCCATATTATTAACCTCTACTTAACATCCTGATCCATTTTCTCTCCTATAATGTAGATGAGAAACATTGCACAAGAAGCATAAAGAGACAGGGAACAGAAGAACCTGCAAAAAGGAGGAGGGCTGGCATCACGTGTATGGTGAAGCGCAGCCTCACATATTCGGCGATGCCGCCGGAGAGAAAAGATGGGACAGGTACGATCCCAGAACGTTTGCGGCAATTGCGGGAAGGTCAATGCTGCCGACGAGCAGTTTTGTAACTATTGTGGATACAACCTCGCGAGTGGGCCGGTCATACAGCCCTCCAGCGGCGCGCGATGGAAAACAGGGACGCTGAGCGCCGGAAACGTATTGAGCGGACGCTATCGCATTACCCGCCTGGCTGGCAAAGGCGGCTTTGGAGTCGTGTACGAGGCGCGGGACGAACGATTCCAGGGGCAGCGCGTAGTGGCAATCAAGGAGATGGGCGACGCGCAGATGAATCCACAGGAAAGAGCACAGGCGCTGCAAGCTTTGCGTAACGAAGCTACCCTGCTGATACATCTGCGCCATCCTCACCTGCCCGATGTCAGCGACTTCTTTGAAGAGGGCGGCAAGGCCTACCTCGTCATGGAATTCATTGAGGGCAAGACGCTGGAAAAAGCGCAGGAGGACGCGAAGCAGCCGCTGGATGAAAAGCTGGTGATGACATGGGCGCTGCAGCTTTGTGATGTCCTGAACTACCTGCACACGCGGCCCCAGCCGATCATCTTCCGCGACATGAAGCCATCGAACGTCATGCTCACCAGGGATGGGCAGATCAAACTGATCGATTTTGGTATAGCGCGTGTCTTCAAATCCACCTCGGCCAGAGACACCACCTCACTTGGCTCGCGAGGCTACGGACCGTTGGAGCAATATGGGCGCGGGCAGACCGACGCTCGCTCCGATATCTACGCCCTCGGCGCGACCCTCTACGACCTGCTGACGCAGACCACCCCCCTCGATTCCGTTACGCGGCGCGTGAATCCCTCGCTTTTCCAGACGCCGCGCAAACTTAACCCGAACATCTCGCCAGTTGTCGAGAGTATTGTGCTCAAAGCGATGGAGCAGGAGCCGAAAGATCGTTACCAATCCGCCACCGAGATGAGCCTGGCCATTCTCGCCAGTGGGGTCGTTCCGACAACACAAAACTGGCCCGGCCCCATACAGCCACAGCTTGTTCCGCGACCAGTTCAAGGCGCAGCAGTGCCCACACAGCCCGCTATGCCACTTGCTGCCGCATCGCCAAACATGGCACCACCCGCACAACAGCAGCAAGTGCTTATGCCATCTTCATCACCAGCAGCACAGGGTACGCGGAAACCTTCCCGCCTGGGAAGGCGCGCCTTCATCGGGCTGCTTGGGACAGCGGCTGTCGGGACAGGACTCTACTGGTGGTTTGAAGGCAGAGGGCAGTCATCAACTTCGCTTCCCACCGTTACCGTCAGCCTCATCTATAGTACCGAAAAGGCTGACTGGCTTCAGGCGGCCTTGAGCGCGTTTCAGCAGCAAAATCCGCGACTCAATGGGAAAGCCATCCAGATTGAGATGAATGAGCTTGGCTCCCTGGACACGCAAGCGGGCATCGTGAACGACACATTGCGGCCTACGGCATGGAGTCCGGCCAGTTTCCTGGAACTCAATCTTCTCAGCACCAACTGGCAGCAGAAATACCCGCAGAAAACGCCCATCATCAACGCTACCGGCCAGGACATCCAGTCCCTGGTCTTCAGCCCGCTGGTCTTCACCCTCTGGAAGAGCCGCGCCGATGTTCTGCTCCAGAAGTACGGTAGCATCGATTGGCCCACTATCCATACCGCGCTGACTTTGAAAAACGGCTGGTCGGATATTGGAGGTCAGGCACTATCCGACTGGGGTCTGGTCAAATTTGGGCAGACGCGGCCCGATAAATCCAACAGCGGCTTGCTCACCATCACCTTGATGGCATACGCATATTATCAGTATGAACGCAGCTTGCAGGTAAGCCAGATAGACAACGCGCAATTTCTACAATACTTCGAGGATATTGAGGGCGCAGTTAATGCCTTCGGGCGCAGCAGTGGCACGTTCCTCGAAAATGTGGTGATTCCGCTGGGCCAGGCGCAATACGATATCGTCACAACCTACGAAAACCTGGTTCTCACCCTCCAGCAAGAAGCTCAACAGCACCAGGGAGAGCTGCTGCAAATGTTCTATCCCAGCCACAACATCGTCAGTGACCACCCTTTCGCCATCTTACAGGGAAGCTGGGTGACGGCGGAGCAGCGCCAGGCGGCCCAGATGTTCCGCGACTTCTTGCTCAGCAAGCCTATGCAGCAGCTTGCGCTCACGAAGGGCTTTCGCCCCACCAATCCAGACGTTCACATTACGGACAACATCGCACACAACCCTTTCCGGGGCCAATCAGCAGGCACCAGGATCATGCCGGAAATTCAACCGTTAGTCCAGGCCCCCGATGGAGATGTTGTCAACGAACTGCTCAACCAATGGCTCAAACGCTACAACAGTGCTCCACTGGCGAATGGATAGGAGTTTGTTGCATGTCATTCCTCTCTCTCGCTCAGAATGACATACGAGAGACCCTTTTTCTATAGTAATGACTGTAAAAGGATTAAAAGATGACGATCATTCAGAGTACATCCAGGAGACACACCATACCATCCCACTTCTTGAGCGTCCTGTTGCTCATCTCTCTGCTGCCCCTGCTGGCGGCGTGCAGCTTTAACCTGAACCAGATTAACCAGCTCAACCAGGGGAAGGGTACTGCTAGCCCATCTTCGACAGGTATGTCTATTGTATGCACCAGCCACTCATCGAATCCCGTGACACTCACGATGTATTATGGCAGTGAGAAAGAGAACTGGATCACCGATGTCGTGAAGGATTTCAATAGCCGTCGTATGACCGCCTGTGACGGGCCGATCACCGTCAAGGCCACTCCTATCGGTTCTGGTGAGTCGATGCAGGATATTCTCAACGGCAGCATCCAGCCGGATATCTGGAGTCCGGCGGGCAGCGTGTGGCTGTCATTGTTGAACGATCAGTGGCAGCAGAAGCATGGCAGTCCACTGGTCGCCACCGGAGCCACGGATTCACCCTCGCTGGTGCTCAGCCCGGTCGTGATTGCGATGTGGAAGCCGGAGGCAGAGGCGCTGGGCTGGCCCAACAAGCCAATTGGCTGGTCCGATATCGCCGCGCTCAGCACGAATCCGCGAGGGTGGGCAGCCTACGGCCATCCTGAGTGGGGCGACTTCAAGTTCGGCCATACTCACCCCGATTACTCCAACTCCGGCCTCGACGCGGTGATCGCCATGAATTACGCTGCACTGGGCAAAGAGCGTGACCTGACCGCTGCTGACGTGGACAACAAGCAGACACAGGAATTTGTTGCCAACGTGGAAAGCTCCATCATCCACTACGGTGATAGCACCGGCTTCTTCGCCGATGAAATGTTCCACAAAGGGCCAGACTATCTCAGTGCGGCAGTGATGTATGAGAGCCTGGTGGTGCAGGCCAACGAAGGCACGCTCTATCCCCACCTTCCCTATCCGGTGGTAGCCATCTATCCAAAAGAAGGCACCTTCTACAGCGACCATCCCTTCGCGATCCTCCAGGCAAGCTGGGTGACCCCGGCGCAGAAGGCGGCGGCGCTGGTGTTTCGCAACTTCCTGCTCGCGCCCGCCCAGCAGGAGAAGGCAATCCAATATGGCTTCCGCCCGGCCAATCCCAACGTGAGCCGCGCCGCTCCCATCGATAGCGCACACGGTGTCGATCCCGGTCAGCCGAGGACGCTGCTCCAGATACCGCCCGCGAACGTGGTAAACGCCATTCTCTCTTCCTGGAACCAGCAGCGGCGCAAAGTGGATATCATGCTGATCCTGGATCGCTCAGGCAGCATGAATGACCTGGTGGGCGGGGAGAGCAAGATCGAGGCGGCAAAGCAGGGACTCACCGAATTCGTCAACCTACTGGGCGATAGCGACGGGCTGGGCCTCACCGTCTTCAGCACGAGCGCCGATGTACTCACGCCCGTCTCACCACTTGGCCCCAAGCGCCAGAGCGTCCGCAACCAGATAAACAGCATCTACGCGAACGGCTCGACCCGCCTCTTCGATACCATTGCCGAGCAGGTGCAGGCGCTGCAAGCGCTCCCATCCAAACATATCAAGGCGGTCGTCGTCCTCACCGATGGGCAGGATACGAGCAGCCAGCGCACGCTCGGCCAGCTCCTCAGCCAGATCTCGCCCGCGTCCAACAACGCGGGCGAAGGCGTCAAAGTCTACACCATCGCCTACGGCAGCGATGCCGATGTCTCGGCCCTCAGACAGATCGCCAACGCCACCGATGGAGAGGAATACGCCGGTACCCCGCAAAACATCAAGCAGGTCTACCTGCAGATCAGCGAATTCTTCTAGTCGCTATGACATCACACCCCGCCCGTCCCATCGATGGCAATGCCATCGACCGGTGTGGCGTTACTGGCGTCCGTACTATTCAACTCAGCAAGCTGCGGCTCTTCGTCGCCCTTGCTGCCCTGTACTCCATTATCCTGCGCGAGCTGCGCGCTCCGCGTCCCCCATGGCTGCTGAGCGGCTGGTGTTCCACGGTGGCGCAGGTAAAGGATAGTTGAAGCAGTGATAACAGAGATGGCAGAGAGCAGGTGGACAAGGTTGAAGGGTGTGCCTGGGAAGAACCAGGAATCGGAACGCATGAATTCGAGAAAGAAACGCCCGAAGGGGTACCAGATCAGGTAGAGCAAGAGCAGGTCACCATTGCGCAGTTGTTTTGAGAAACGGCGCGCGATCCAGAGCAACAAAAAGAAACCAATCGTGTTCCAGATCATCTCGTAGAGGAAAAGTGGCTGGAAACGGGTGCTCTCTGGATAGAGGGTCAGATTATTATACGGCGCAACGCGGTGCGCCGGGTCGATGCGCAGCCCCCACGGCAGCGTAGTGGGCGGCCCATACAGTTCCTGGTTGAAGAAGTTGCCCAGGCGACCAATCACCTGACCGACCAGCAGGCCGAGGGCAATGCTATCCAGATAGATCAGCAGGGGCAGCCTGCGCCAGCGCACGAATAAGAGCACGGCAATGCCGCCAAAGATGAGAGCGCCGTAGATATGGATGCCGCCGCGCCAGACCTCCAGTATCTCTATCGGGTGGGCGAGATACTCTCCAAGTCCATTGGGGCCGCGAGAGGACTGGATAAAGACGTAGTAGAGACGCGCGCCGACGACGGCGGGGATAATTACCCAGAGCAGCATGTCCCAGATGTTACTGGCCGCTTCGCCGCGACTGGCAACGTATAGGCTGGCAATATAGGTGCCTGACAGAATGGCAGCTGTCATGGTCAGGCCATACCAGTGTACGGCAAGTGGCCCAAGCTGGAACGCAATAGGGCTAACAGGTGGATACATTGTTGACTCCTCGATTCTATTCTAAATAGCCCAGGTCGCGCAGTCGGCGGTAAACCTGCTCATCGTCTTCAGAATCCGTCGTAAACTCTGGCTCAGGCGTGCTTACGCCCACGTGCCGCACAAATGCCCGCAAAGATGCGTGCATAGACCTGACTTGCTCAGGCAGCACATCACGCAGATTCTCCTTTTCATAAGGGTCGGCGACGACATCATAGAGTTCGAGCAGGTCTTCGTAGTCTTCTCCTACCTGGATAAGTTTCTTGTGCTCCTGCCAGATGGCGCGGCGAACTTTATCACAGTTCCCAGCCCGTACAAGCTCCGGTCGATGCTTTTCCAGCAGAGTGAGCGCGTTTTGTGGCGTCACGCCTTCCGCAAAGACGATGTTGCGATCTGGATCGCTGTCCGCACTCTGCGCCAGGGTCAGCCCCCGTTCGGCCCCGGTGGCGAGACCGGCAGCGGTCAGGATAGTGTGGAAGATACGGCGCGTCGAGACGACGTTCTCGCGCACCTTGCCACGCGCGAGGTCTCCGTCGGGGTCGCGAATGAGCAGGGGAACGTGGACAAGTTCGTTGTAGAGCGAAAAGCTGTGCCCCATCATCTGCTTCTCGCCCAGATGCTCGCCATGGTCGGCGCAAACGATCAACAGCGTGCGATCAAGCCTGCCACTGGCACGTAGTTTCTGTAAGAACGCCCCTACCAGCTCATCCTCGTAGGCTACCTCCGCATCGTAAACGCCATCGAGGGCCGCCTTGTACTTTTCGGCAAGGTTAGCGGAGAGCGGGGCCAACCAGCCAAAAACGTCGCCGTTGAAACGATTGAGAAAACGCCGGGCATCCTTATCATGCTGCACATGCGAGGCGAAGCGTGACAGGTAGCGCTCTGGGGGATGGTAGGGCATGTGCGTCTCCATCAGGTTGATAAAGCTGAAAATAGGATGATCTTCCCCTACACCCTGGCGGTTGATCAGCAAGTGCGCCGCGTCATTCAGCGATTTGGCCGCGTTGCCCTTAAAGCGCAAGACGGTCTGCCAGAGCGGCACCATGATCGGAGAGAACGAGAAATCCAGCAAATGATCAGAGCGAGCAAAGGCATCCTGCATGCCATTCAGCGCGCTTGCCACCACGCGCTTGAAATGCCTGCGATAGCGGTCAAAGAAGCGCTGGTGGTCTCCCGTTTGATTGGGGCGCGAAGCCATCAGGCCGCCATAGTTCAGAAAGCTGGTGAAGCCACGCTGTAAGCCATTGTTGACCACACCAAGCAGGGGATTGTTACAAAATGCCGCCGTGAAATATCCGCCGTCGCGCAGCCGCTGGGCCAGCGGAACCAGCGTCGCGGGCAGCACCGAAAAGGCATGCAGCATCGTATGAGCCGATGGATAGAGACCGGTAAACATGGAGGTATGCGAAGGAATCGTCCACTGCGCGGTCGAAACTGCGTGGCGGAAGAGTGTCGCATCAGCAGCCAGTTCGTCGAGGTGCGGCGTGGTCTCCAGAGGATAACCGTAACAAGACAGACGGTCAACACGCTGCGTATCAAGAATAAGCAATACAATATCTGGCGTCACAGTTGCTTTCCTCCTGGCAGGATATATATCAATGACAACCACTTTATCTTCCTAAAGAATCATACGCCCGCTTTGTTAGCGCCTGATTAAACGCATGTTTCCAAAAGATTAAGGAAATGCTCCTATCACGAATCTTTTATGACAACCGGTTTGTGAAAAAACCTGATATACTTAAGGTAGATCTGGTCATGGTATTGTTCGCTCTCGTTCAGAATGCCATGCGAGGAGACTTTCTTCAACAGCCTGCCACTTGATGGCAACAGGGACGCAGATGCCGAATCAAGAAAAGGGATCACATGACGGAATCACGCTTTGACAGGGGAATGCAGGTGCGTCGGGAGGTGCTCGGCAGCGAGCATGTCGAGCGGGCGATGGGGCGCGCTACCGGCTTCGATGCCGACTTCCAACAATTTATTACAGAGATGGCCTGGGGTTCTGTCTGGGCAAGGCCCGGTCTCGACCGGCGCACACGCAGCCTGATTACGATAGCCATCCTGGCGGCGCTGGGCCGCGAAGAACTGGCGCTGCACCTGCGTGCCAGCCAGAATATCGGCGTCGACCCCCAGGAGATCGCGGAAGCTCTGCTGCACGTGGCCGTGTATGCAGGCGTTCCGGCAGCCAACACAGCATTTTCGACGGCAAAACAGGTATTTGAGCAGCTTGCCCGTACCTCTTCCGAGGCAGAAGAGGCAAAAGGGGCACAACCACCCTCAGAAAGTCAGGAGGATGTATGAACTACACAACTATAGGAGAAATCATCCGGGGAGACCGCGAGGTTTTCCCACCCTACCTGTATGAGGCCTATCAATCCACGCGGCGCAGAGCGCCAACCCTGCCGCTCATCGACGTGCCGCTCACTATCTCGGAGCTAACCGGTCCCGGCCCGGTCATCAGCGCTGTCACGCCCGAAGACGCCGACCTCACGCGCAACGCGGGAACCGGGGGCGAGGCCATCGGGCAGCGTATCATCGTCACCGGGCACGTCCTCGACGACCAGGGCAATCCTGTGCCGAATACGCTGCTGGAGATCTGGCAGTGCAATGCCGCCGGGCGTTACCTGCACAAACGCGACCAATGGCCCGCACCGCTCGACCCCAACTTCCTCGGCATGGGCCGCTGCCTGACCAATGAAGAGGGCGTCTACCGCTTCCTGACCATTCGTCCGGGCGCGTATCCCTGGAAAAATCATCCCAACGCCTGGCGTCCAGCCCACATTCACTTCTCGCTCTTCGGCCCATCCATGCTCTCGCGCCTGGTCACTCAGATGTACTTTCCTGATGACCCACTGCACAATCTCGACCCCATCATGCAATCGGTGCCGACGGAGCAGGCGCGCAAACGCCTCATCTCCACCTATGACCATACTGTGACGGAGCCGGAATGGGCGCTCGGCTATCGCTGGGATATCGTACTGCGCGGCCCATACGCCACGCCATTTGAAGCAGCGGAGGCAGGAAAATAATGAGCAAACTCCCCCTGACAGCTTCTCAAACCGTCGGGCCATTCTTCGCTCCGGCGCTGCTGCGTGAAGACGCCCGCCGCCACGTGCTGACCCGGCCGGAGACCGTCGGCGAGCGCATCCGCATCGAGGGCCGCGTCCTCGATGGCGACGGCGCGCCGGTGCCCGACGCCCTGGTGGAAATCTGGCAGGCCAACGCGCACGGTCGCTACAACCACCCTGCCGACCAGGGGCCAGCCGCGCTCGACCCGTCCTTCCTCGGCTTTGGTCGCTCCGGCACAGACGAAGAGGGCAACTACTGGTTCGAGACGATCAAGCCCGGCTCCGTCCCCTTCGACGAGAAACGCATGCAGGCCCCGCACATCTGCGTCACTATCTTTTCGCGCGGCCTGCTCAACCACCTCGTCACGCGCCTGTACTTCGCAGACGAGCCAGCCAACGCCGCGGACCCCGTCCTGCAACACGTTCCCGCCGAACGGCAGGCCACCCTGCTGGCCCGACACGTAGATACCAGCACCTCCACCAGCACGGTAGCGGTCTATCGTTTCGATATCATCTTACAAGGCAAGAACGAAACCGCCTTTTTCAACGTATGAAACTTGTGAGCCGTACACTACCGTGCAGACAGGCCAGCCGCAAGGGAGTGGCCCTACTATATACATCGGCTGCCACCCCTCTGGGAACTGCTTTGTATATGGTAGGGCCACTCCCTTGCGGCTGGCTTGCGCGCCGCGTTTTCCCCGCGGCGCAACCATGCCAGACAGCGCCGCGTTTTCAATAATGGGAAAGGGAACATCTCATGCCAGAGCCGATTGAAGCATTGTTCAGCACTCCGGCCATGTCCACCGCCTTCTCGTCCGAAGCGCACGTGCGAGGCATGCTGGCCTTCGAGGCCGCGCTGGCTCATGCAGAGGCACGTGTCGGCATCATCCCACTAGAGGCGGCGGAGGCCATCGCCGCCAGTTGCAAGCTAGAATTGTTCGATGTCGCGGCCCTCTACCGCGAAGCCGCCATGGCCGGGACACCCGCTATTCCCCTTGTGCGCATGCTGACAGAGCGCGTTGGCGGCGAGGCAGAAAAGTTTGTCCACTGGGGGGCCACGAGTCAGGACGCTATTGATACAGCTATGATGCTGCAAATGCGCGAGGGGCTTGACCTGCTCAGCGCGGATTTGTTCGCCATCGCCGCGATCTGCGCCACACTCGCGGAGCGGCATCGCCATACACTCATGGCCGGGCGCACCCTGCTGCAACAGGCATTACCCATCACCTTCGGCCTCAAGGCGGCGCGCTGGCTCTCTCTTGTCACGCGCCAGGCGCGAGCACTGCGCGAACACCAGGAACGCTCGCTGGCCGTGCAACTGGGTGGGGCAGCCGGAACGCTGGCCTCTCTGGGCGACAACGGCCTTCAGGTGGTAGAACTCGTCGCCGGGGAACTCAGACTGCCCGTTCCTGATCTCCCCTGGCATACGGAGCGCGACCGCGTGGCCGGGATTGCCGCCACGCTCGGCGTCGTGGCTGGCGCAATGGCGAAGATCGCGGGCGACGTGGCCCTGCTCGCGCAAAGCGAGGTTGGCGAGGTTTCTGAGGGGGCAGCGCCGGGCAAGGGAGGATCATCCGCCATGCCGCAGAAACACAATCCGGTTGACGCCATCGCTGCTCTCGCCTCGGCACGTCTTGCCACAGGTGTGGTGCCGGTCATCCTCTCGGCAATGACACAGGAGCACGAACGGGCAGTAGGAGGCTGGCAGGCAGAATGGGCCGCTATCCCCGACCTGTTCCGCTACACCGCCGCAGCCGTCGAGCACGTGCGCAGCGCCCTCACCGATATCCAGATCGACAGCGCCCGCATGAGCGCCAACCTCAACCTGACCCACGGCCTCATCATGGCCGAATCGCTCACTCTGGCCCTCGCCCCCCACCTCGGCAGACCGGCAGCCCAGCGCCTCGTCAAATCCCTCTGTGAACAAGCCGTCGCGTCAGGAGCAGATCTGCACCAGGTCGCACTGGCAAACGAACAGGTAAAAGCCATCCTCACCCCGCAAGAGATAGACCACGCCCTCGACCCCGACAGCTACCTGGGCAGCACAGATAACTTTATTGATGGAGCACTGGAAGCGTATTATATCGCGTGTAAGTGAGGAGATTATATCTCATAGATTCGGCTTAGTAGCAGTTTTGCCCTTGCATAGACCCGTTGCGTGATCTGCTCGCGTTGATAGAGGTCTTCAATATCTTGCCTCAGACAATCAAACGTCACAGCTTTGAACGAGAGGATTTGCACGATAACCTCTGCATCGTGAGTGTATTCCAGCGCCATTGACAGCACCTGTTCGTCAATGCGAGCAATGGCCCAGGCAGCGAAGTCCTCAGGGATGGTATGCTGGCCCCGCAAACACAGCAGCGCGCGGCGCAATTGTCCCAGCTTTGATGGCTCCGTAACCAGCGCGAGCGCCAGCCCGAAGATATCCCTTTCAAAATTTCCCGATCTGCTCGCGGCATACCATTCACCGCTGGCGGCCAGCTTCTCGTTCGTCAAGACTTCCTCAATGCAAGGGTGATCCGGACGCTCATTATTCTCTGCTACCATGAGATACGCTCCTGCACGTTTCGTTCACAAGGGTAAGCGCCTTCTTTTGCCCTTGACACGTATACGGGAAAATGCCCGCGACAGATCAACAGGGCAGGGAGAACATCTCTCAGTTTCTTCGAAAGAACCTACTTCGGAGCCATTCTTATCGCGCCATCCAACCGTCATTTATGGACTCACCGTTAATCTAACGAGGTTGCGGGAGATTACGCAAGACCTGGCCGACCTCTTTGGTCTAAGGCTTCCCATTTCGTTGAAAAAGTAGAGTTATTGGTAAATGCCCTACGAAGTGAGCAGATTATGCCCTCAATCTTGAGCACTAGTCGATGGATTTCCTGGGCAAACGGCTCTCCATTTGGCTTCTTCCGCCAACATCCTGTGAGATGAGTTTTGGCACAAGTACATCAGTTTATCGTCAACACGAAATGAGACGCAAGCTCCCAATGCTGATTGGCGTCTCGCTGTCGCAAAAAACGGCCGATTCTGCGATATTTTCTCTCTTCTAGGAAGTGAGATGGTCCAGCAGTGTCACTAGCCACAAAGCAGAGAGCAAGACCGACATCGTGTGCTCCGCTTCATTTTTCTGGATGTGCCAATGAAGAGAACCAAATCAGGCCCATCCGGAACCGGGGTCTACCACGAGAGGGGATCATGCTCCCTCTCGGATGTGCCCGTCTTTCTCATTGACCAGAAAACGCGAGTGCCTCTTCTCGCAGGCGCTGCACATCGTGCATGGGAGGAACGCCGAAGAGGCTTTTGTACTCCCGATTGAAGTGAGAGGCGTCGTGGTAGCCCACGCGGAAGGCAGCTCCTTTCGCGTCGAGGTTTTCGCTTACCATCAGACGGCGGGCTTCTTGCAACCGTAACTGCTTCTGGAATTGCGAGGGGCTCATCGCAGTGACGGCCTTGAAGTGCTGGCGCAACCCCGAGACACTCATCCCCAGTTCTTGCGCGAGGCTCTCAACGCACAATGGCTGGGCAAAGTCGTGGCGAAGTCGTGCGACTGCTCGTGCGATGGAGGAGGTGTATCCCCTCAGGATTGCCATGTGACGGAGCCGATCACCCTGCTTTCCTACCAGGAGCCGATAGATAATTTCCCGTGTGATCAAAGGCCCGAGGACCCGCGCTTCGGAAGGCTCATTCAGCAGCCTTGTGAGTCGCACGAAGGCGTCTAGCAGGTTCGCATCCAACAGACTGACATCGATGGCCCTCGTATCGGGGTGATCTCGAGGCTCGGCGTGACCAGCCTCAAGCATGACCGAGCCGACGAGGGCGGGATCGAGGGAGAGGCGCAGACTGAGGTAGGGTCGCGTCGTTGACGCTTCCAGGACCTGACTGATGTTGGGCAGACCGACCGTCACCAGAAAATAGTGGAAAGGGTCGTAGCGGTAGCGACTCTCGCCGAGGAGGTACTCCTTGCTTCCTTGAGCAACAACGCACAGGGACGGCTCGATCACTCCGTGAACACGCCCTAGAGGCACGGAGTGGCGGTGCAGGTAGAGCCCTGGGAGTGGCTCTTCTGTCCCATCTTTAGGCATGGCCCACACAACCCGCTCCACTAGTTCCTCGCGGTTGGCTTGCATCCTCTGGGCCTCGCGTGCTGCTGGCTGCTGGATCATCACAGGCATCGGAATCTCTTCTCTGGTTTCTCCAACACTCACCTGCAAGATATGCAGAATCCGACAATCATTTTCGCGAATTATTCTACCACTCTTTGCTCCAAGGCGTCTATACTGTTCTCAGACAGAAAACCTCTCTCTGCACATGATAGGCAGAGTGGAAGGATTGAGCATATGGACATCACAAGAAGTGGCTCATACCCTTCTGGAAAAGGACCAGGGCTGATGGTGGAGGCAAGAATGCTCCGATCTGGAACGCAGAGACCAGAGACACGACACAAAAAAAGAGGAGGTCAGCACGTGCAGAAGCGCACACTTGGAAACAATCAGCTGGAAGTCTCCACCCTTGGGCTGGGGTGCATGAGAATGAGCCATGATGAAAGCCCGCTTCCTGGCAAGCAGGAGATGATCGCGCTGATCCGGTTAGCAGTCGAACGTGGCATTACTTTTTTCGACACCGCTCAGGTCTACGGCCCGTTCACCAATGAAGAGCTAGTGGGCGAAGCCCTTGCTCCCTTGCGCGAACAGGTCGTGATCGCCACTAAATTTGGGTACAAATTAGGTCCGACTGGGGAGCAACTGGGCAAGGATTGGCGGCCACAGCATATCAAGCAAGGCGTCGAAGGTTCGCTCAAGCGCCTCAGAGTTGAGACCATCGATCTTTTCTATCAGCACCGGGTGGATCCGGATGTACCCATCGAGGATGTGGCGGGAGCGATGAAGGACCTGATTGCGGAAGGGAAGGTGAAACACTTCGGCCTTTCTGAAGCTGGAGCAGAAACCATCCGTCGCGCTCACGCGGTGCAGCCTGTCACGGCAGTGCAGAGCGAGTACTCGCTGTGGTGGAGAACCGTTGAGGAGAACGTACTGCCCGTATGCGAGGAACTCGGTATCGGCTTTGTTCCCTACAGCCCCTTGGGCAGGGGCTATCTCACGGGCAAGATCGACGAGAACACGACCTTCGCCAGTGTTGACATCCGTAGCCACCTCCCGCGCTATACACCGGAGGCGCGCAAAGCCAACCGGGTGGTCATTGATCTGCTTGCCAGGATCGCAGTACAGAAGGGAGCGACACCAGCTCAGATTGCGCTCGCCTGGCTGCTCGCACAGAAGCCGTGGATCGTGCCTATCCCAGGCTCCCGCAAGCTCGAACACCTCGATGAGAATATCGGAGCCGTTGCCGTCAACCTCTCGCCCGACGATCTGCGGGAGATTGAGAGTGCCGCCTCAAAGATCACAGTACAAGGGGCCAGGTATCCCGAAGAGTTGGAGCGAATGACTGGTCTCTGAGCAAAAAAGGAGTATATATTCTATGCGTATCGGATTGCAAGTGACGAACTTTACCTGGCCCAATCATCAAGAATCGCTCGGTGAGACATTTGGCTTGATTGCCCAACGAGCAGAGCGAGCTGGCTTGTTCAGTTTTTGGGTCATGGACCACTTTTTCCAGATTCCCGGCGTTGGTCCTGCCGAGCATGAGATGCTGGAAGGCTACAGTGCGCTAGCCTTTGCCGCCGCACAAACCAATCGGATCAAGCTGGGAACCATGGTCACGGGCGTGACCTATCGCTATCCGGGCTTACTGGTCAAGACGGTCACGACGTTGGATGTCCTCTCTGGTGGACGCGCCTATTTGGGTATTGGTGCTGGTTGGTATGAAGAAGAGCATCGTGGTCTGGGTGTGCCGTTTCCTCCGCTCGCCGAGCGTTTTGAACATCTGGAGGAGACGCTCGAGATCGCGCACCAGATGTGGAAAGGCGACGAGAAGCCATATCAGGGCAACCATTATCAACTAGCCCGTCCACTGAACTCGCCATCATCGATCCAGAAGCCGCACCCGCCCATTTTGATCGGTGGGGCAGGAGAGCGCAAAACGCTCCGCCTGGTGGCACAGTATGGCGATGCCTGCAATTTTTCGTTGACCAGCCTTTCGCTCGACGAAGCGCAGCGCAAGCTCGGCGTACTGCGCGAGCACTGCCAGACTATCGGGCGCTCGTATACGGACATCGAGAAAACTATCATTAAGAGCATTCATCTCACCAAAGATGGCAGGGAACAGAGTTGGACTCCGGTGATCACTATCGCCTATTTGCGCGAATTGGCGGCGATGGGCATTGACCAGGCGATTTTCAGTCTCCCGAATGTCGCTGATCTGGAACCCTTTGAACTCCTCGCGACCGAGATCATTCCCGAGGCTGAGCAGATCGAGGTTGCTGGGAGATAAGGAGTTAAACGAGGATGCTCCACGGATCAAACAGAGAAGGAACGAGTATGAGAAAGGATGCATTCATGAACGCGAAGAAGAAGGCACAAGAAACCATACACGCGTATCAGCAGACCTTAATCGATCTCTCGCATCGTATTCACGACCACCCGGAACTGGGCTTTGCCGAAGTGCAAGCCAGTCGCTGGCTCACCGAGGTCCTCAGCGATGCCGGTCTTGAGGTTGAGGCAGGCATTTGCGATCTGCCAACCGCTTTTCGTGCGCGAGCAGGTCACGGTCCTTTCCACATTGCCATCTGCGCCGAGTATGATGCCCTGCCTAAAATAGGACATGCCTGCGGTCATAATCTTATGGCGGCCATGGCGGCAGGCGCGGGAATCGCGGCGGCACAGGTGGCCGACGATCTTGGTCTGACCATTGAGGTCATCGGGACACCCGCTGAGGAGGTCGGCAATGCTGGCGGCAAGATCCTCCTGCTGGAACGAGGGGCCTTTGAAGGCATCCATGCGGCCATGCTGGTCCATCCCTACCCCATGCCCTTCGATGATATTGGCGAAGTCACACTTTCCTCTGCTCGCTTTGATGTGCACTATACTGGCAAAGCCTCGCACGCGGGGGCAGCACCAGAGCAAGGCATTAATGCCGCCGATGCCATGACTGTTGCCCAAGTCGCTATCGGTCTGCTGCGCCAACAGCTTCCCTCAACCGTTCGCATCAGCGGCATCGTCACCGAAGGAGGCGAGGCTGACAATATCATTCCGAGCCATACGTCTGCCTGCTATAACCTGCGTGCGCCAACATTCGAGGAACTGCTGGATCTGCGTGCAAGAGTCACTCGCTGTTTTGAGGCAGGCGCACTGGCAACCGGTGCTCAGTTCTCGATCGTCGGAGGGGACAAGCCCTATGCTCAAATGGTGCATAATGCCACTATGTCTGAGCTATACCGGCGGAATGCGGAGGCCTTGGGCCGCATTGTCCGGCAGGCCCCAAAAAGCGGAGGAGGAGGGACCGATATGGGGAACATTTCACAGGTGATCCCTTCGATCCAGCCGCACATCGGGATTAATTGCCTACCCGCTGCTAACCACCAACCGGAGTTTGCCGCCGCCTGTGTCACGCCAGAGGCGGATAAAGCGGTGCTGGATGGCGCACTGGCAATGGCCTGGACTACCATCGACCTGGCACAGGATCAGACACTACGAGATCAATTGATGCAAAAATAAAAAGGCAGCAGATGATCCCCCAATGCACAACTGCATGTGCATTAAGGGACCATACGTTGCCTTGCGTGAGCGACCGTGATGCCAATGCCATCAGAAAGGGTTGGGCTGACGTACTGCAGAGCACGCACAGATGCGTGCTCTGCAGTAAATAGTTGAGCGGCACAAGAAGCGAAGGGTTAGCAAGCTAACGAGCACTCATCCTGATTGCACCATCCAGCCTGATAACCTCCCCGTTTAACATGGGGTTTTCGATGATGTGTCTGGCGAGGGCGGCGTATTCGGAGGGACGGCCCAGGCGTGGAGGGAATGGCACCTGCTGGCCGAGAGAGATACGCGCCGGTTCCGGCAGGCTTCCCAGCAGGGGCGTGTCGAAGAGACCGGGGGCAATCGTCATAACGCGAATGCCGAAGCGCGCAAACTCGCGAGCGATGGGCAACGTCATGCTGACAATACCACCCTTCGAGGCGGAATAGGCGGCCTGCCCGATCTGCCCATCAAAGGCGGCCACCGAGGCGGTGTTGATGATGACGCCGCGCTCGCCTTCCGCGTCAGGCTCGTTCCCGGCCATCGCCGCCGCTACCAGGCGAATCACGTTGAATGTCCCGATCAGATTCACCTGGATCACTGTATTGAAAGAGGCCAGGCGGCTCGGTCCGTTCTTGCCCAGCACGCGCTCGGCCACACCAATGCCCGCGCAGTTAATCGCCACGGACAGATTGCCGAAGGTCGAAAGCGCCGCATCAATCGTGCCCTGTACCGAGGCCTCATCCACCACATCGGTCTTGACAAATATGACGGAAGCGCCCAGTTCCCCGACCAGCGCGTTGCCCAGCTCGCTGTTCAGGTCGGCAATCACCACCTTCGCTCTCGACTCGCTCATCAGGCGCACGCAGGCCGCGCCCAGCCCGGAGGCACCGCCCGTCACCAGAACACCCTTGTTCTTCAGATCCATAACTTCCTTCACTTTCCTTTCATATTATCCTGTCATCTAGCGTCGCTGCATGTACGCAATTGAGGCTACTGAGAGGAGTATATCACATCCCCCGGACACGCAATGCGGTGTTCATTGACGTATAATAATACTCAAGTATATTTACTGTGACGACCGACAACACTGGAAAGAGCGCAAATATGAGCACAACACATACTGAGATTCTGGTAATTGGTGGAGGAGTGATGGGGAGTTCGATTGCGTACCACGTGGCGCGACAGGGACGCGAGGTGCTGCTGATAGAGCGGGCGGAGGTGGCCGTCGAGCCTGCGGCCTCGTGGGCGAGCGCGGGCGGCGTGCGACGGCAGGGGCGACACGCCGCCGAGGCACGGCTGGCAAGTGAGGCCATCGCGCGCTGGCCGACGCTGGAAGAGGAGCTTGGGGCCAACATGCATTACCGGCAAGGCGGCAATTTGCTGCTGGCCGAGAGCGCGCAGGAGGCGGAGCAACTGGCGGCGCACGTGCAGCACCAGCACGAACTGGGCTTCGCCGATGTGCGGCTGCTCGATAGGCAGGAGGCGCTGGCGCTCGTACCCGGCCTGAACAAGCGCGTGGTGGCTGGCAGCTTCAGCCCGGCGGATGGGCAGGCCGACCCGGCTCTGACCACGCGCGCCTTTGCTCGTGCCGCACAACGGCATGGAGCTAACTACTGGGCGAGAACAGCTTGCGCCTCACTGCTTATGGAAAATGGGCGCGTGCTGGGGGCGCGCACGGAACGCAGTGATGTGCGGGCCGAGCAGGTCGTGCTGTCAGCAGGGGCGTGGAGCAGCGAACTGGCTGCAACGATTGGCGTGCAACTGCCTATCCGCATGCGGGCCTTACAAATGGTACTTTCGACGCCCGGCACGCCGGGCAGCTTGCGACCCGTGCTCTCCGCGCTCTCTCGCCCGCTCTCACTCAAGCAGTTGAATGATGGAGCGTTCCTGCTTGGCGGCGGCTGGCTCGGTATCCCTGCTCTTGACCGGCGCTCCTATACGCTGCTGCCGACGCATATTCAGGGCAACTGGCAGACGGCGTGCGAACTCCTGCCCCAGGTGGGCCAGCAAGAAGTTGCGCGGGCATGGTGCGGACTGGAAGCACAGAGCTTCGACAATATTCCTTTCATCGGCCCATTACCGGGAGTAGTGGGGCTGACGCTTGCGCTCGGCTTCTCCGGCCACGGCTTCGCCATCGCGCCAGCGGTCGGGCGGGCCGTGGCCGATCAACTGGCCGGGCGTCCGGTTCCCGAGCTGGATGGTCTCAGTCCCGCTCGTATTGCCGACTTCGACCCGGCACGGGTCGCTGCTTTCCTGACAGAGAAGCCGATAACGAGTGCGCTGGATTAAGCCCAGGGTCAGGCGCTGGCGAGGCGAGCGACATATGCCCGTTCGTCAGCGCCGAACAGGGGAAATTCACTGGCTGCCGCGTTCTCGATGACATGACGCGGCACGTAAGTAGCGGGAATAGCTACCTGGCAGCGCAGGTCACTCAAAATCCACTTCAGCAGTGCCTGCGCCCAGGTGGTAACACCGAAGGCGTGCAGGGGCTGCAAGGCGGCAGGCGAGGGCTTGCGGCGCATAAGCTCCCCCTCACCAAAGGGGCGCATGACAACCACACCTAAACCGAGATCGGCTGCCAGGGGAAGAATCTCGCGCTCGACCTCGCGCTCCAGCGGGTTATAGGGAATCTGGATGGCACTGATGCGCCCGGTTAGCATCACGCGCCGCAATTCAGGGAAGGCTGCGCTGCTATAATGCGTTGCGCCGATGGCCCGTACCTTGCCCTCCTCTTTCAAACGTTCCAGCATCGCCAACCGCTCCTGCCAGGCGACCAGATTGTGAATCTGGTAGAGATCGATATAGCCACCGAAAAAGGCGAGGGATTGCTCGATTTGCAACTGCGCTACCTGATCATCCGGCGTCCAGATTTTGGTTGCCACCAGTGTGTGCTCACGCCTGCCCTCAAGCGCCAACCTAAGCACGCGCTCAGCCTCACCATACATGGGCGAGGAATCGAAAAAAGTGGAGCCAACCGAGAAGGCAGCGTTCACTACCTCGCCCGCACGTTTCTCAGCAGCCTCTCCCCGCACATCAAAGGTTCGCCACGTACCCAATCCTACCACGGGTACCTCGAAACCAGCCTTTCCTAACATACGGTATCTCATCCTCTTGCCCTTTCACTTTCGTCTCTTACTTATTATACTCCTGCTAAAGATAATACGTTTTGTCTCATCCCCTGGGAACTGTTTCTTCCGGCACAGGGACAAAGGCAGGTGGGGAAGAAACGTTCTTTCAAGAGACAAGCGTTTGTTCTCTGTCAGGCGGTGCCAGCATCCTGGGAAACGGGAGAAAACCTGGCAGCTTGCGCCTGCGTACCAGTCGAAGTGCCAGCAACGGCAGCAGCCATATCCAGAGACCCCCGAGATATGACCATACAAAAAGAGACAGGTGAGCTATATAAACATGGTCCGTTGCCCAGGTGGCAAAGCAATAGAGCGAGAGCATGCTGAAAGCCAGGAGGCGTACAGCTCCGGTAACATCCACATTACGGAAGGGCGAACGTTCGGAACCGGTAGTAGCCTCCACGAGAGCATAGAGACCGAAGAAGGTGACGATGTACCAGGGCCAGAACCACGGCGAGCCAACCAGACAGTAGAACAGCCAGGCCGTGGCCAGCCAGCGAATCAGACCCGATGGCGTTCTCGTCTCTCTCCACCGGTAAATTGCCCACACACAGAGTAGTGCGAAAAGCCCGATGAAGATGGCAATACTGAGCGTGTGGAAAAAGTGGCGGGTAGATAAGTAGAGCGTGTTCGTAAACCTGTGGCCTGAGAGGATCACGAGGCTGCTGTCTAAATGGGTGGCAAAATCCGCCAGGGAATTTGCGGAGCGGTAGGTACCGGGATTAACGCGCAACACATTGAGCACTGCTCCGCGCTGCCAGAAGGGCAGGTAGAGCGCGACAATCACCCCCATATAGGTTATGGCCGTTCCTGCTATATTGCGCCAGCGCTGAGGCAGCAAGCAAACAAACAGGAAAAAGCCCGGAATCAAGACGGCCATATTGAGCTTCAAGCAGGTCGCCAGCGCGAAGAGAACAGCAGCCAGCAAGAGGTTTGCCGTCGGAACACCCCTCTGAGAAGACCATTTGCGCACAATCAGCCAGAGTGTGAGCAAGAGGAGAAACAGGACGGTGGCATCGTTATGCGCATTAACGCAGGCTTCAAAAAGGAGCAGGGGATTCCAGGCAAAGGCTAGCGTCAGCAGGAGTCGCTTCCCGCGCAGGTAGGGCGCGTTCCGGCCCATGAGATAACCGCTAATCGACCAGATGAGCATGGTAGAGCCGAGATGCATGGCTAATCCGAAGAGCCGCAGCGCCAGTATCATCGCAGCGATATCTTTAAAGCCAAAGGCATCCACGAGTATTTGCAACGCGCCGCTAATGATAACCCAGACAGGGCCATAAGCAGAAGGCTGGTTCGTCCAGTAGATATATTGATAGACCGGATCAGAGTGTATCTGAACAGGCAGCGTAGTGAGCGGGTTCAGGTGATAGATCACGCCCATGCGAGCATAGGCGATGTAGGAAAAGACATCCGACGAGGTCACCACAGGTATGGTGACGCAGACAAGTCCGATGAACAGGGTGGAGAAGAAGATATAGCGCGGCGTGATACGCCTGGGAAGAGAGCGCAACGCCAGCAGATAGACAAGAAACACAACCAGGAACGTGCACAAAAGCAAGCCGGTCTCTCCCCAGGCAAGCATTCGTGGAGGCGTTGCCGGTGCTGTCAGGTGCGCTCCCGGTACAGGAATAGACAGCGCCCAGCCCGGAAAAAGTAGCAATGCTGGCCCGGCTGGCCAGCGCCCCAGCCGTGTCAGGAGCGCGTCAATAAACTGCAAGTATTTTAATGGCAATACCGCGTCAAGTAAGAGAAAAGCGGCCAACATATCTGCGAACACGAGCAGCGGCAAAGCAAAAGAAACCGCTATAGAGAATCTTTTACCAATTGCATATCCAGTAGCGTTATTCATGTATCCCTGCACCTCCAGCAATCCCACACTGATCGATATTACGCTTTCTTCCTTTTATTCATTCCATGACCTCTATGTCCAGACTGCTTCCTGTTAAGCGTTCGCGCAAACTACCATGCTGGAGATAGGGCATGGTAAAATATAACCGCCCATCCCGCTCACCTGCATCGAAGATCAGCAAAATATGCTCACGTTTGAGCAAGCACAGAGCATCTGCCTCGCGCTGAAAACGCTGTACGCAGTCATCCGGCTCCATGTCTACCACCTTGAGCGCCACCTCCCTCCGCTCGCGCGCATCATACGCAAAATAGACCCCCGACATGCCTCCATAACTAGACGGCGCAGGAGGCAGTAGTGGCCCAGATTCTCCGGTGATACAGCCATCAATGACATCGCGACCCTTCCCTTTCTCGCGAATTTAATCTTCTATAGAAGTCTTAAGATAACTTCATCTCTTTTTAGAAAAATATCTCCTCTATAAGAATTTCTCATCTAAAATTACTATAATACCGTGCAGCATCCGGTATCTTGCTCAGGCATTGAGTCAAGCAAAACACATGGAACTCATGGAGATGTGGCATTAAGTACATCCACTCTGATTGTATCGTTTACCCTCCAGCATATATACGCCAGGGATATCCAGACAGGAGACAGCAGAAAGACCTCCCCTTCTCTATGATTTCTTCAGAAGAAAAGGAGGTCTGGAAGCACTGTAGGGGCCGCTTCGTCGCGCACATCGCCGATTCAGCGGCCACACGGCAATTCAGGCCATAGCCTGAATTGCCTCTATCAGTTTAATAGCCGATTACATCGTCACCGCCCTGGGTGCCAGAGTAGTTCCAGTACTCCGGACGCTCAGCGACGAAGACTGCTCCAGCAGCGTAGCTCTGCACAATCATCGAGACGGCTGCAGTCGCGTGGTTACTGGGTGAATACAGGTTTTGTAAGACCATCTGCGTAATATCGACGGTAGAGCGGCTATGCGCTCCTACCACGACAGCAGGCGCGGCATAGACCTGGCCGAGCTGATTGACCAGGGTGATATAGATCGCCTCGCTGGTACCTGTTGGATTCTGCAAGGTCAGCCACTCGTTAAAGCCGGGAGCGGTATAGCCTTCAGCAAAGGTATAGATGGTCTGACTGGCAGGCCCGGGCTGGCCGATTACATCGTTGCCACCACTTGAAGCGATGGTAAAGCCGTTGTTGGCACTGACGGTATGCTTATAGTGGAAGAACTGCTCGCGTTCTACCACAATCTTCGCTCCCGTTGAAGAGACATCTGCCGAAACAGAACTCAGCGGCATGGCCTGATTGACATTGAAGATATACTGGCTCATCGGGTTAACCGTTACCGTCGATACTTTGGTAGCCCCACCGGGAGGCTCCAACGTGATGGTCACAGCAGCGGGTGTATTCGTGGGATCGACATTGGCAATCACCAGATATTCTTGCCAGTCGGGCTGGTTGCTGTCTCCGGTGAAGCCTTCGGCAAAGAGCCAGTCATTCGCCAGATTCTGTACTCCTACCACCGCTGAGCCGCCCGAGATGGTACCCGCGCTGCCCGCGCTGATGTTGGAGAAGTAATCGGGCCGCTCCACGAGCACAGGCTGATTAGATGTGACAACGGCAGTCGTATGGGTAGGTAGCGAGATCGCGCCGGGAGCGATGGTTCCACGTGCCTGCGCCGGGACTTGCACCGACTGCGTTCCAACCTGCTTTCCACCGGCATAATAGTGGGCAGTGACAGTGGCAACAGTGTTTTGTGGATTCAAAATCGTGAGGTACGAGGTATAGCCGCTACCAGAAGGAACATCACCGAAGTAGAAAGTCGTTCCCAGGCTGGTAGCGCCCATTACATCGTCACCACTATTGATGCCATGATAGTTGAAGTAAATGGGACGTTCGGCTACGATACCATTACACCCACCGGTAACCGTGACAACCGTTGAAACCGAGTAAGCGGGAGTCGAACTCGGCGATGCCAGGCCGAGATCGTGAACAACTGATTCAGAGACACGGCTGGCAGGAGGTATGGTGAGATTTACTAGCTTTGGTGATCCACCTTCAATCAGGTATTTCAGTTGTACATTGCAACTGTTGAGCGGGTCAGGATTGCCCAGGCTCAGGTATTCGTTGAAGCCCGCGCCAACGCGACCTTCGGCGAAGTACCAGTTCTTGCTGATCGGCGGAGCGGGCTGCACCGACTGGCCCGCATCTGTACGCAATTGCTGGTAGATCAGATAGCCCATATTCTGGGCAGGAGTGCCGTTATAATCCATAATGAGCTGCGGATAGGTACAGGGCTGCCCCTGCAACACCCATGCCCAGCCAATCCAACCGATATTATGACTTTCCAGATAGTTGAGTAGCTGGCTCATGAAACCGATACCGCAGTCATACTCGCCGCTTTCTGCCGATACTACCGGATAGGTCTGGCTGATATTGCCGAAAGCAGCGGACCATGTACCCGGCTGTTTATCAGAGTAATTGTAAGGATGGGTATCATAAACCACGTTGCCGCCAGTAACAGTATATGTTGGCACCTGACTCAGATCGAAGGCCCAGTTCATACCACCCACAATCACCAGATTGTTCGCGCCTGTACCGCGCACGGCATTGACCAGTGCCTGCATACCGACACCGGTATAGGCGACAGTCTTCGTGCAGCCACAGTCGTTGGAGTAACTGGTATCCTTGGTGACAGGGCAGCCATTCAGCCAGCAGGACCAGCTGGCGGGATGTGGCTCGTTAAAGATTTCAAACATCACATCGGGGTTATTCTTGTAGGCGGTAGCTACCTGCTGCCAGAAGGTGACGCTGTCGCTATCGGCCAGCGCCCACGGACCACCGCCGTCACCTGACTGCCCACCAGCATCGGTCCACTGCAGGTCGAGCATCACATTCATGTGCAGGGCGGTTATGTAACCTACAACTTTACTCACAAGCGCCTGATAGCCTGACGCGGTGCAATTGCGATTCGCAGCCCCATGAAGCCAGAAACCCTCGGACAGAGGCAGGCGCACGGTATTTGCATACCAGTAAACGCCGCTGGCGTTATTGGTTCCTGCCCCCATGTACTGCAGGTACGTGGGAGTAAGGTAGTTATCGCCATTACAGTCGTACTCCAGGCCGTCACGTCCGACACCATGAATGAGATACGGGTTGCCGTTGGCATCCAGTATCTTGTTGCCCTGCACTGTGTAGGGGCCATTAGCAGCCGTAGCGGCGTGTACCTGCGCGGGCTGTGCTGTCGCGGCATGAGCAACATTCTGGGCATTCAATGAGGGAACCAGTCCGATTACTCCAGCAATGACGCTCAGCAGCGCAACAAAGCTTACTACGATACTTTTTCTCTTTACTGACATGAACAACTTCCTTTGCTGCACTACAAATACTATTAAAACTATCTTCGTCCATTCTAACAAAGAAAACTCAACCGTCAATGTGTCAGAATGGTTCACGTTATACCAATTTTTGAATGGCAACCGGCAGGTCTTTCCTTCAGTATAGTGAGTGCTAAGAAACACAGATCGCAATCGGTCCCAAAACGACCTGCGCTGTTCTGTATTTCCTTGCTTACAATAAACGCCTGTGCGGTTGCTTTCCCTTGTGTCTCCCAACACAAAAGGACTTTTTTACCCTCCCATGATAATCGCGATATACTCCTGTGTCTGCGCGGGCAGGCAACTGATCCAGTTTGCGCCGCAGGTGGCGATGGCGTATTTGACAGTGGCCGATCCGCTATTGTAGGAGGCCAGCGCTTTGGCATAATCTCCTCCAAACTCTTGCGTATAAGAGGCCATCATACGCGCAGCCGCCTGCAACGAAGCGACAGGATCCCAGGGATTGATGCCAAGACCGGCGGCGGTAGAGGGCATAAATTGTGCAATGCCTTCCGCTCCGGCAGGGGAATGGGCGTTTGGATTAAAGCCGCTTTCCAGCTCAATTTGCCGTACAAAATACGTTGGCGGTATTCCTGCGGCAATAGCATCCTGCTCGGCCATCGCTACATACTGACTTTTTGGTAACGTCACAGTGACAGGAGCAAAGGCAGCAGTTGGTACCACTGCTGCCGGGGAAGTTGGCGCTACCTGTGCCTGTACCGCCCAGTCTATCTGTTGCGACCGCACCCAGCTCCTCACACGGGAAAAGAGGATAAAGCTTCCCTGCCCCGCACCAAGCGGCACAAACGAAACGAGTGTCATAGCCAGCAAAAGCACGAGTGTTGCCAGCACAATGCCGACGCGCAGGGGTGGCGCCATCATCCTCGCCGTCGGATTTTGTCGACTTCGTCCTGGCGCACCAGGGATGACCACCCGCCTTTTTTCAGGAGCGACCATAGTTGCCCGCAACGACGTGACCAGCGACGATGTGGACGTCATAGGTTCCCTCTTCTCAGACAAAAAACCTGTATCACCTGCCTGTTGCTTTGATGGAACCGGCTGATTCCCCATACAGCTCCTCATTAGCTAACCGGATAGTTAGAAGTACCTATTTTTCTCCCCCTCTAATAGAGTAGATCGATACTCATGCATGTGAGGAACATAGAAACCAGGCAGTAGGAGATAAATACTATTTTTTCCCTGCCTTCTTAACCTGTGAGGGAGATACAGGGCAGTTCAGGACGTCACGCGGACCCGGAGAGAGAAATGGCGAGGTGATAACCGCGTAGATTGCGCGCGCCCCTCATACACCAGTTTTATAGTGGCCGAGACCTTCTCCCACGTCTGACAGGGTGCTGGCGTTTCCTTTTTCAATGCATATCAAAGAATCTCTCAGCCATTGACTTGCTATAACTGACGGGTTAGAATTTACATATACCCGCGTGGCTCTTCGACAGCATATTGTCCCCGCAGTTATTCCGCTATCATACGGAAAGGAGCTTGCAGCATGGCCCTGACTGAGAATACTTCAGGCAGTCCTGCCGAACCGAGTCTGGAGCGATTTGGATACCGGCAGGAGTTCAGGCGCGAACTGAAGCGATTTGCCTCGTTTGCCGTCGGGTTCTCCTTCATTTCTATTACTACGGGCATTTTCACAACCTATGGTTCAGTTTTGAACTGGGGTGGGCCGCTGGGCGTCTGGACATGGCCGCTGGTCATCGTTGGCCAGTTGTTTGTCTCGCTGGTCTTCGCGGCGCTGGCCTCGCGCATGCCCCTCGCGGGCTACTCATACCAGTGGGTCTCACGCCTGGCCAATCCGAAAATCGGCTGGCTCGTCGGCTGGGTCTCCTTCATCTTCCTGGTGGTCGACGTGGTCGCGGTGGATTACGCCGTGGCGTCGACGGTGCTGCCCAGCCTCTTCAATTATCCATCGACCCCCTTCAGCGCCTGGCTGGCAACAGCCATTGTCGTGCTCCTGCAGGCCCTGCTCATCATCTTCTCGACGCGCTGGTCAACCCGTATCAACAATACAGCCGTCGGTACCGAAGTAGTCGGCATCGTGGGACTGACGCTGCTGCTGATCATTGTGGGAGCCGTGCGCGGGCTGCTGCATCCCGATCATGTCTTCAGCACGGGCATCGTCTCCTCGCAAGGCTACTTCGGCTTCGGCACGCTGCTGCACGCCAGCCCTTTTATACTCTCGTTCCTGCTCGGTGCCTTCACCATCGTCGGCTTTGAAGCAGCGGCAAATCTGGCGGAAGAGACGCAGGACGCGCACCGGGTCGTACCCGTTGCTATGTGGTCATCGGTCGTGATCAGCGGCGTGGTCGGTTTCGCCTTCTTGATCGCGCTCAACCTGGCATCCAGCAATATTACAAAGCTCTCGGCCTCGGCAACGCCGGTGGCCGATATCGTGACGCAGACGCTCGGCACTGTGGTAGGTGACATCTTCCTGGTGCTGGTCACGTTCTCCATCTTCGCCTGCGGGCTGGTCATCTTCATCACGGCCACGCGCCTGACCTGGGCCATGTCGCGTGACCAGCGCTTCCCCGGTTACCCGCTCTTCCGGCAAATCAATCGCGGCACCGGCACGCCCGTCGCTTCCACTGTGCTCAACGGCTTGCTGATCGAAGTGGTGCTCGCCATCTTCGCGACGCAGCCTAACGCGCTGACCAACCTCTTCAGCGCGGCCACGCTGCTGCCCGCCATCATCTACCTGGCAACGGTGATTCTCTACATCTACGCCCGGCGCAAACTGCCACAGACGCACGGCTTCAGCCTCGGCGCCTTCGAGTGGCCCATCATCGCGCTCGCGCTGCTCTGGCTGCTCTTTGAACTTGCCATCTTCCGCGACGCCTCCTTCGCCTCTCCGTGGATCTACTCCCTGGTCATGTTCGCCCTCGGCCTCATCTACTTTGTCTGGATGCTGGTCGCCCAGCCCCACGTGCTGCAAACGCCACCTTCTGTAAGCGAACCGGAAGCGGAGACTGCGTCCGGCACATAGGTCCGGTAGAACCGCCGCAGGCCGACACGCCCCCAGGTAAGGCAAGCGCCAGGGTCGGCCCTACTATATACGAAGTCGCTCTGCGAACCGACGCTCGCCGCGAAGCGGGCAGGCCATCGTATATTAAGTAGGGCCACCCCTGACGGGTGGCCCGCCCGCAACCCCGAAAGCGGCCTGGGAGCAGTGGTCGGTCCGCCCATCATCATGGTTGATCGCAAAACAGGTCAAGCGCCGCAGAGATCACTTCGCCGGTGGGAATATCGTCGATGAAGGGGACGTGGTGGCCGCAGTTGTGGTACATGCAGTTGAGACCACAGACGGGGCACTCAAGCCGCCAGGAATGGGCGGAGCGATGGCGCGTGCGCGTGATCGGCCCCGCATTGACGAGGTTGAAACACCAGTAGAGACCTACGGTGGCTACCCCAACCGCACGGGCGAGGTGCAGCGGGCCGGAGTCGTTCGAGATGACCACACGGCAGCGACTGAGCAGGCCAACAAGGCCCCCCAGTGAAAGACGGCCACACAGGTTTTGCGCCTCTGTCTTCATGCTACTCACCACAGCATCATCAATATCCTGCTCATCGCGCGTGCCGACGACAACCACACGCGCACCCCTTCTGGTCAGCACATCGCCCACGGCGGCAAATTTTTCCGGCGACCAGCGTCGTCGTGGATCACCCGCGCCGGGATGAAGCGCGACCAGCGGTTTGTCGCTCTCCGGCACCGCCGCCAGCGCCTCGTTTAGATCGCGTCCCGTGACAGCCAGCTCTGGCTCCAGCATAACCGGGCTGGCCCCGACCAGCGAGACGAGTTCCAGGTGGCGCAGAATCTCATGCTGCCAGTAGACATAGGGCATCCAGCGGTCGGGCGCGACCGCATCCGGTGTCTTCGTACCAATAGTCAGAGTAGCGCCGAGCCGCAGGGTAAAGGGATTGGAGTAGCGGCCACCACCGTGCATCTGAATGGCAATAGCAAAGTGCTCGCGCCGCATGGCCGAGAAGAAGGCTTCCAGTTCAGCAGCGTCTTCAGGATAGCCGGGATTTTCGCTTACGCCTCCATAGGGCGGAACAACCACGACACGGTCAATCGGGCCGGGCCGCTCATGAAGGAAGCAGGCATGCCACTCCTTTGCCAGCAACACAATCTCCGCCTCTGGATAGGCGGCGCGCAGAGCTTCCAGCGCGGGCAGGGAAAAGATAAAATCGCCGATAGCATTAGCGCGCACAACCGCGATTTTGCGCACGCCCGGCACAACATCATAACGGGATAAATTTTTCACAATGTCTCTCTTACGGGCACCACATCCACATCTTTTTAGAACAGTTTTATAATGAGGCCCCACCATTCATAACTTCCTGCGCCGCGTCCAGAACGTAGCGGACGGTGACGCCCTCAAGGCAGGGAGCGCCGATGGGGCAGGTAGCATAGCCACACGGGCGGCAGGGAACGTCTTGAGCGAGAAAGCGGAATGGTCCGTTAACCAGCGGGCGGTAGGCATCGGGATTGCCCCCACCGGCAATAGTTACAGTCGGCACGCCAAGCGCATAGGCAATATGAGCCGGACCGGTATCGTTTGTGATGAAGATAGCGAGCCGGGCGATGACCGCGCCCAGCACCGGCAGCGTTGTTTTGCCTGCCAGATTGATACATATACCACCAGCTTCCCGTATCTGTCCGGCAACATATTCTGCCGCGGCACCTTCTTCCTCCTCACCGAGAATCACGACGGCTCCGCCAAATTGGTAACCCAGAGCAGCCCCAACCGCCGCGAAACGCTCCAGGGGCCAGCGCCGCGTGGCATCCCTGGCGCTGGTATGCAGCCCGATCAGAGGACGTGGCAGACCGGTCAGCAGCACCTGAGCCGCCATGTGATCTTCAGGCCAGAGCGGAAACTCGGTCTGCTCACCTCGCGGCTCGGCGCCCAGAAAGGTCGTCAAGGCCAGCATACGCCGCACCTCGTGTTCCCCTTCGGGAGCGGGCAGCGCGGCATCCAATCTGCCCGCCGCATCGCCCCGGCGCACAAAACCAGCGGTGAAACGCGCCCCGAGCAGCAACATAAAGGGATTGGAGTGGACGCCCGACCCCTGCAACTGGAGCGCGAGATCGAAATGCTCATCCTGCATCCGGCGCAGAAAGTCAAGCGTGCGACGCGCCTCAAAAAGTTGCTCGGCAATGCCGGGAAAGCCGGGAAAGGAGGCAAATTGATCGAAGTAGGGCGAACGCACGGCGAGATCGCGCAGCATGGGCAGGGTAATGATGGTAATTGCGGCCTCCGGCAGCGCGGCCCGCAAGGCGCGGAAGGCCGGGACCGTACAGAGAAAATCGCCGATACGTGAGGCGCGCAGGAGGGCCACCTTGCGCGGCGCCTCCGGCAGACGCGTCAGCAGACCGGGGCTAAAAGGGTCAGAGAACGTGGAAGACATCAACGCGCCCGCGTTTCCAGATACGACGCGGACGTGCCAGGAGCATAACGCGCCACCATCTCCGGCAGCAGGTCTAGCGCGTGCCCATCAACCGTCCCCACATCGTTCAGCACCGTCGTCGGCACCTGAGAGTAGTAGGTGCCGGAAGGCATGAGGGCGCAACCGCCCCAGCGCCGCATCAGCAGGTTCTGCACCAGCACCTCCTCACCTGAATGATAACGCGGCAGGCGCGGCCAGAAGCTGAAGCCACCCACATCTACGAGCTTCCGCCGGTCATAGAGGATGCAGGAAGCGACCCAGGCGACTTTATAGAGCCGAAATTCGCCGGGGGCGAGTCGCAGGCTGGCATGGTAGAGATTGGCGGCCCGGTGCAACTGCCAGCGTTCCCACTCTCTCGTGCCAGGGTTGACCACCTCCGGCTGCACCGGCCCATCCCAGAAATCCACAATCTGCTGCTGCGGGCGCACATCATAGCGATGCGATAATCCGGCGGGAAAAGCTCCAACGAAGGCGCAGTTTTGCGAGCGCAGCGTATCCAGCAGTTTCTCGACTACCCACGGCTCCACGAGCACATCGTCGTCCAGGTAGAGCACGGCGTCGGCGCTGGCTCGCCTGAGCAAAAAATCTCGCTGCTCCGCAATACCGTGCATCTGCGGGCGCGTATGCCACTCCACGGAGCCGCCGCGCACCTCGATCACGCGCCTCAGCGTCTGCACCACCTGTTCATGCTCCACAGGCTGCTCGCTCTGATCGGCCACAATCACATGCAGATCACACAGCGTCTGCCCCGCTACCCCCGCCAGGGTCATAATGAGTGAGGAGAGCCGATTACAGGTAGGCAAGAGAATATCCACGCTTGCCATAACAGCTATATATCCTCCCATCGTACCATTTTCATAACATTCATTTCATCCATGATAGAGTTGTTTTCATTGGCCCGTTACGGACGCTTACGCGCGACAATCAGGCGACCACCACCGGGTGCTTTTGCGGAAAGATCCAGGCGGGTAAGTTGCTGTGCGAGCCAATCGAGCAGCCGGTGTGGAAGGCGACGCCACAACAGGCTGAACAGGCGGTAATGACCAATATAGAGTTGTTGCAGCAGTTCCAGAGCATCCCAGAGCATCACCAGCTCGCGCCGCATATAGGGACGCACAAGCTCTACCTCAAACCCGGCCTTTTCGAGGTGCTGCCGCCACTCCTCAATCGACCAGAGATTGAGATGGCAGAGACGGCGATTGCGCCAGGCGGCATACTTCTCTATAGGCAGCGCCAGCCATTTGCTAAAGGACTCGGTGGGAGCCGTGAGAATGAGCTTGCCGCCGGGCAGCAGCATTCGCGCTATGGCAGCCAGAGCCTCGTCCACATGCGGCAGATGTTCGAGCACGGAGTTGCTTACAACAGTGGCGAAGCTCTCTTCTTCCAGGCGCGCCTCCTCCACTGGTACGCATTCAAACTGCTCATAGAGGCCCAGCCGCGCGGTTCGTTCCAGTGTGTGTGCATCCGGGTCCAGCCCCACATCGACTACGGAAAGCGCCATTGATGTCACCAGCCCATCGCCACAGCCGACATCCAGAATGGGTCGCTCAAAGGTCTGCTCACACAGGGCCGCTATCTCCGCTGCCCGCCACAGACCTAGCGACGGCCCTTGCAATTCAAGCAGGATGCGAGCGGTGAAAGCGTCGACATGCAGCGGCCACATGCCCGTAGGAAGGTCGGAAAGGGAGAGTTCAGAACGTTTCTCCTCTTCGAGGGAAACAGGAGCCTCCAGCACGGAAAGAAGCGTTTCAGGCAATGGAGTCAAAGATATCCTCCGATTTATTGGACTCTGGGGAATGTGCGGACTATTACTCCTGTCTAAAGCTGCATCATCAGCTAACCATCCAGGCTCTTGCTGCTGATTATCGACAGCCGGAAGCAAAAACGTGACAGCCTCCGCCCAATCAGCATCTTTATGTTCAGGAGCAACTGGATTTGTCAGGATTTCCGGTTCTTCCATAGCTTCCCTCTCATTCCAAACTATTCACATTCTTCGCTGCACTCAGAAGACCAATCCTGTGATATAACCAACCATGTCATGCTGAGCGCAGCGAAGAATCTAAAATGTACCAGTATAGAGAGCACATGAACGGCAAATTTCCGGAGGCTCAGCAGAGGCGAGCCGGTCGCGAAAGGCCTGGAAGTGGGGACTGTCCCAGGTTGCCGCGACACCCTGCTCAGCCATGTTGCCGAAATGCACGCGATCCGGCGTAGAGACCATACAGCAAGGCATAGCATAGCCCTGGTAGCTGATATAGGCCCCGCTCCACGGCCACTCACAGCGTTCCCTGCCGGGCGTGTCTGGCGCATAGAGGCGCGGGCGCGGGCGTGGCAGGCGCAGCCTTAGATCGAGCGCGCGCGCCAGGTCTCGTGCTTCCGCGAAATAGTGCTCGATGCGCGTAAGGTCTTCCTCCAACAACGTCTGCTCCCGCACAAAATCGCGCATAGGGCGATACTGCGCAGGCAGGCTCTCCTCTCCAAAATCGTGACAAAGATGCTGCACAAACAACTCCTCCGCCGACCAGCGGTGAGCCAACCGGACGAGGTCGGGCAGTTCGTGCAGGTTTTGCCGCATGATGACCATAACAAGACGCAAACGCGGCCTCGCGCTTCCCAACCGCTCCCGCGCCGCCAGCAGCCGCTCGATATTCGCCACCACGCGTTCGAAGTGGGCGCGCTTGCGAATGCGCTCATACGTCGCGGCGGTCGCGCCATCCAGCGAGACATGCAGGCAATCCAGGCCGCTGGTGACGCAGCGTTCGGCGCGCCGATCGTTCAGCAGCGTCAGGTTCGAGTTGGTGGTGACGCGCGCACCTTTCCCGGCAGCGTACTCCACCATATCGAAGAAGCGAGGATGCATCATCGGCTCGCCCAGCCCCTGCAGATGCAGTTCGCGCAGACCCGAAAACTGGTCAACGAGGCGTATGAACGTCTCAAAGGCCATGAAGGCCGGCGGCCCATACGGCGGACCATCCTGCCGGAACTGGATCGAGCACATCTGGCAGCGCAAGTTGCACTGCCCGACCGGCTCTATCTGCACATATGTCGGAAGCTGCATAGCTGTATTCCTCAATCTCAAAAGAAAAAGACGCGGAACTTGAGCGCGCCGAAAATGCGCCAGTAGATCGACAGGGGCGGGATGAGCAGCGAAGTCACAATTATCTCGACGACGTGACGAGGAAGATGTGACGTGTGCCGCAGCCGTAACTGGCAGAACCAGCCCATCAGCAGCACCCATGCCAGAGCCGCACCCAGCGCGAATGATTGCGCACCCAGCATCCAGCCGCTTACCGCGAGCAGCGCAGAGGCGACGATGCCGTAGTAGTGCCAGGGCGGGTGCGCCTGAATTCTGCGCTGGTAGAGCAGCGGGTGCTTTTTATACAACAAAGCGTTAAACATGCTCTTTCGCTGCTGGCTCAGGCTGATACCCCAGCGCGCCGGGCGTACCGGATGGACAACAACGGCCTCGGGAACAGAGAGCAGCTTGCCACCCTCTTTGAGCAGGCGAAAGAAGAGATCGCTATCCTCGCGCCAGGCCATCGTGAAGCGTTCATCAAAGCCACCAACAGCTTCCAGCGCGCTACGGCGATAGAAGCAGTTGGCAGTGACGAACTCCGAGTAGGCCAGGCGGGCGGCATTGCGTTCGTAATCGGTGGGCATCTCTGGCAGCGGCACGATGACTTTGCCGGATACCCCTGTGACGCCCTCAACAAAGGCAGCCGTCCCCATGCGCAGCCAGTATGGCTGCGGAATACAATCATCATCAGTAAAGGCGATAATCTCGCCCTGTGCGACACGCCAGCCGGTATTGCGCGCGACCGCCGGGCCATGCTTGCCCTGAACGGCGACATAGCGCAGGGATGGGCCACAAGCGTTCATGAAACGCCGCGCCAGCCCCTCGACCTGACGCCGGGTTTCCTCACAGGCGGCGTCATCGACGACGATCACCTCGTAGCTGGCCGGGTCAATATCCTGTTGCGCCAGCGCATTGAGACAGCACGCCAGCATTTCAGGTCGTTTATATGTAGGTACCACTACCGAAACCCGATAGCTCATGCGCCTCCTACCTGTGGCTTCTCCAGTAAAAATGAGCCAATGACCAGCGCGTCCAGCGGCGAGGTCCAGAAACACTCGACGGCATCACGCGGGGAACAGACGATGGGTTCGCCCCGCGTGTTGAAGGAGGTGTTAACCAGCACCGGCACGCCGGTTCGTGCCGCGAACGCGGAAATCAGATCGTAATACAACGGGTGCTGCTCGCGCCTGATCGTCTGGATACGAGCCGTGCCATCCACATGGCGCACGGAGGGAATAAGATCGGCCTTCTCCGGCAGCACATCATACACAAAGAGCATGAACGGGGAGACGTCTGCTTCGGCAAACCAATTGCCAGCCTCTTCCTCCAGCACGACGGGCGCGACGGGCCGAAAATCCTCACGGTCTTTGATCTCATTGAGCCGGGCCTGCATGGAGGCATGCAGGGGAGAGGCCAGGATGGAACGCGCTCCCAGCGCGCGCGGGCCAAACTCCATGCGGTTCTGGAACCAGCCAATCACCTTATCCTGCACCAGCAAATCGGCCACGGCTTCCGGAACGTTTTCCAGACGGCGATAGGACAATTTTGACCAGCGCAAGAAGTTTTCTATCTCCTCATCGCTATAGGACGGGCCAAGATAGGCGTGATCCATACGATAACGACGCCCACAATCTCCACGCTCCTCGCGCAGGCGCGCATCGAGCCAGAGCGCTGCCCCAAGCGCGGTTCCAGCATCACCGGCGGCGGGCTGCACCCAGACGCGGCGAAACAGCGCGGCATCACGAATGCGCGCATTCATGACACAGTTGAGCGCAACGCCACCGGCCAGACAGAGATTTTCCTCGCCGCTCGCCTCGTGCAGCCAGGAGACGATGTCCAGCACCGTCTCTTCCAGCGCGACCTGCAATGAGCGGGCAATATCGTAATGGCGCTGCTCCAGGTCCCCTCCTCTGCGGCGCGGCGGACCAAAGCGCTCCTCCAGGCGCAACGGCCCGATGGTGTACTGGCCCTCTGTGCCGGGAGCAATAATGTCGCGAAACTCGTTGAGGTAACGCGGCCTGCCGAAAGAGGCCAGCGCCATGACCTTATATTCGTCCGAGGAATGCAGGAATCCCAGGTATTCGGTAATCTTTTCGTACAGGATGCCGAGCGAGTGGGGGAAATGCACCTCACCTATCATGGAGAGCTGATTATCCCGACCCAGGCTGTAGCTGGTCGTGGCCCGCTCGCCTCGTCCATCCAGCGTGAGCACAGCGGCGCGCTCGAAGGGCGAGGCGAGAAAGGCGCTGGCGGCATGAGCAACGTGGTGCTCGACAAAGTGCCACTGAAATGAGCCGGTCGACTTCACCCCACGGAAACGTTCCCGCAGGTGGTGCGGCACGCCGCCGACCAGGTGCCGGGGCGCGTTGACAATCGAAGAGAGGAACAGCGGGTCCCACGCCGCTTCCCACTCCTGCGGCGTTGGATACTTTGTTGGCTCTAACGGCAATGTCAGCATCGCATCGTCGGCGTGCCTGCCTAGCAGCAGGTAGGGGTTATAGGAATAGGCTATGGCATCAACATCGACAAGGGCAATCCCTGCCTCGCGCAAACAGTAATCAACAGCATGAAAGGGCATTTCGTAGGTCGAGAAGGGTATGGGGCGTTTCCCATGCTTGACATGGGTGAAGCGCTCCTCCTCAGCCGCCGCAATGACACGCCCATCCTCCACGAGACACGCGGCAGAATCATGATAGACCGCATTGATGCCGAGGATATACATCTTCGCTCCTTACCAGAACATCCCTGGCCCCACAGTCACACTCGCCAGCCGAACGGCCTGGCAGGCGGCAGCAGCACCAGGATATTCTATTTGCGCTTTACAGAAAACGATAGATTTTGTACAGTGGCGCTTTACCATTTAAATTAGTGCCTTTCCGCAACAACAGTAATCGTTTACTGCATTCTACACGCACATTCCCCATGTGCCGTTTCACTGCTTGCTGTGCAAAGGCATGAAGATGTTATGAAATAGCATGATGAGCAAGACGGCCTTCACCGCAGGTTAGGCCTCGAAGCTGCGATGGGCAAGCTCCATAGACTGACCTCCTTCTGCTGACTGCTTTTTCTGGAAGACCATACGCTGCTGGCCGCCTCAAACGTACCGAAGGTGCCGACAGTGACCTCTTTCCAGTCCTTGACATGAGCTTCCAACCCTGCCCGTTTGCATACCTCCGCCTGCCTCCTGGATAACGTCAGGCCAGTGGCATGCCCTCCCCGCTCCTCGCCTTGAGCATGGGTCCAAACCCGCTGCCGATATCAAGCACGCGAAAGCCCGGCTTGAAACCGATCCCCTGGAGAATATACTCGTGTTTATCCCGCTGCGCCTGGGCCAGCATCTTCGAGAAATCACCATTGAACATAGCACAGGTAAGGTCGGCATGTTCGCCAAAACTCACCCGAAAAATCTCATCCATAAAATCATAGGTCTCTTCGATTTCCTGCTGGTTTGCCATGCGCGTCCTCTCAATCTCCTTACAGGTCGCTTGATTTCTCTCAATTTTGCACTATAAACTGCTCTTCTTGCAATGGAAACGCTGCGAACACACTTTTTTAGCAGTTTTTTTACGGGCAAAGATGACGGCGCCACTGGCACAGGACGCTGTTCATTTCCACACTTACAGCCGGGCGGGCAGCAGCTTGAGCGGCGGCAGGACGCGCTCGATGACGGAGAGGTGGTCATAGTAGCCGCGCTGCTGCTGGATCAGGCTGTCGCGGAAGGTAAAGACGCTGACACCATCGACCTGAAAGGGGTGGGAGAAGAACGGCAGGCCGAGCAGGCGCGGCGTGCGACCAGAAGCTGTCCAGGTAACGGCTGCCTGCTTCTCTGAAAAAAGCTGACCGGAGGGCGAGTAGACAATGGTGGGCATGGTGCGAAAGCGCGTGCAAAACCACACTTCGATTTCGCCGCGCCCGTGCCGGGGCCGTTTCATCCCGCTATCAAATAGCTCCGCGTCCTCCGTGTAGAGCGAGACGAGAGCCGGGACGTTGTGTGTATTGAACGCCTCAATCCAGCGATTGACGATGCTGGTATGATTTTCGATTTCCTGCAAAGCGACATCCTCCCATAACATACGTTTACTGCATATTGTCGTGTATACTATACTACATCTCAGGGGGACGAGCAGGTAAGCAAATATGAGGAGAAAAGCTATGAGCGCGAGTACGCAGGTCATGCCGTTTGTTGACGAGGCGACATTTCACGAGGATGTGCAGTATATTGAGTCCCTGTGGCAGCGCAGGGAAGTCGGTGGAGTCGATATGCAGGTCATCGATATCGATATCGGGATCGGGGGTGGGCAGAGAGACGATATGCCGCTCGTCTTTGTGCCGATTCTTGAGCACCTTGAGTTTGTCTACGCGCGGCAGATACGCCATTTCAGTCAATCGCGGCGCGTACTCATGTATCGCCGGCATGAGGCACGCTCGCGTTTCGTGAGTCTGCCGGAGCGAGCAGAGGAGCTGCGCCGCACCCTCGACAGCCTGAACGCGGAACGGGCCGATTTTGTCGCGCATGGCGACGCCGCTATGGTCCTGTTCGAGTTTGCTGCGCGCTACCCGCAACGCTGCCGCTCGCTGACCATCATCGCGCAGGCGGCGGACTACCAGATCGCCCCCCATCCTTTCATCTGGCTGCTGCATGAACTGTACGTGCGCCTGCCCGTTGAACGCATCGTTCCCGCACGGGTGATACGCAACACCGTCGTCAACTATATTACTCACTCGGAAGCCGTTCAAAACAACGGCGATACGCAGGAGCAGGTGACGCGCTTACCACGCTCCTTGATCGAAGAGCAGTTCCGCAAGATCGAACTCTGGCCCCGCGTTTACAAGTTTTCCGTGCTGCCCGTCATCCACTACTTCGATATGCGTAACCGCCTCGTCGACCTGAACATGCCCATTCTGCTGATAAACCGGGCTGATGATATTCTTTCACCCGAAGCAAAGACACGCTGGCTGGCAAGTCACCTCCAAAATTGTGCTGGCTACCACGTTTTAGCAGGTGGGGACCGCTTTTTCATGTACGCGCAGGATCAGCAGGTCACGCCTTTAATCGAAGCTTTTTTGGGCAACCAGGTGTGAAATGCTTCACTCGGCAGTATTACTGTGAAGCTTTTCACTTGACTCTTGATAGTACGTACCTCATACTTGAAGAAAACAGAGAGCCAGTTCGAATACAACCGGGCGTTGAACAGAAAAGAGCATTTCGCTTTGCCCGCAGGCTGTTCCCGCCGGTGTATTATGCTAAGGCCATCCGCGACCGAGGGATGGCATTCCGTCCACGCTATTAAGGAGGCAACATGGACAAATCTACCACTGTATTAGTAATTGGAGGAGGGCCTGCCGGATCAACAGTGGCCACTCTGCTTGCTCGCGAGGGCATCGATGTCACCCTGGTGGAACGCGATCAATTTCCGCGCTACCACATCGGCGAATCGCTGCTGCCATCGTGCCTGGAAATTCTGGATCTGATGGGCGCACGTGAGAAAATCGAGGCACACGGCTTCCAGCGCAAAGATGGAGGCTACTTCGCATGGGGGCAGGATTCATGGATACTGGATTTTTCTAAGCTGCGCCATCCCTACAGTTTTCAGGTGATCCGTTCCGAATTCGACCACATGCTGCTTGAGCATGCAAAAAGCCAGGGTGTAAAGGTCTTCGAGAATACCGAGATTCGCAGCCTGACCTTCGAAGGTGAGCAACCGAAAAGCGCGACATGGGTGCAAAAGACGGCTGATGGCGAGAAAGTGAGTGGGGAAACTTTCTTCGATTACCTGGTTGATGCCTCTGGACGTACAGGCGTCATGGCCATGCGCTATCTGAAGAACCGCCACTATCACGAAGCCTTCCAGAATGTCGCCATCTGGGGTTACTGGAAAGGTGCCGGGCGCATGGAGTTCGCACCGAACGGCGCTATCGCCGTCGGTTCCGTACCGGATGGCTGGCTCTGGGGCATCCCACTACACGACGGTACCATGAGCGTCGGGCTGGTGCTGCACAAAACCACGTTCAAAGAGAAACGCGAGCAGATTGGCGACCTGAAGCAGATCTACATGGATGCCATCAACGAATGCCCGCTGCTCCTCGATCTGGTGAAAACAGGCGAACTGGTCTCAACAGAGATGGGCGTGGAACAGGATTACTCCTACATCGCCGACAAAATTGCCGGACCGGGCTACTTCCTGGCTGGCGACGCTGCCTGCTTCATTGATCCCCTGCTTTCTACCGGCGTACACCTGGCAACACATGGCGCGATGCTGGCAGCGGCGAGTATTGCCAGCCTCGTCCGTGGTGAAGTCACACCAGAGCAGGCCATTAGCTTCTACGAAGAGAGTTATCGTCACGCCTATCTGCGGCTGATGGTCATCGTCTCTGGCCTGTATCAACAGTACAATGGCAAAGAGTCGTACTTCTGGAAGGCACAGCAGTTGACGCACAACGACTACAGGAATAACGATGAAATGATTGCAGCCTTCACCTACGTGGTGTCAGGCATTGAAGACTTGAACGATGTGGTGGTGGGCAATAACGACCTGATAGATATGACGAGCAAGTTAACAGCAGAAGAGGCAGCACGGGCGGCAGCGATGTATCAGGTTTACCACAAAGTCTTCCTGCGCTCTTCGATGTCCGCCAACTCGGCTATCAATGGCATGTATGTTGCCACAAAGCCACACCTGATGCTGGCTTTCGCCTCCGACAGCGATCGCGAGGCCGCGCCAATGCAGGCATAGTTTGCAGGCCGATCGCAAGGGTCGCGGCCCTACTATACACGAGACGCGCTCTGCGAGCGCATGGCGGGGGTAGTTGGGGGCGTCTTAGTAGGGTCAGCCCTTGCGGCTTGCCTGTGTGGGGACTGCGACTGGCCTGTGGGGAAAATAGCCGGTCTGGAGGGTAAGAGGGATGGCTAACCTGAAAGCCTGTATCACTCACAAAAATTGCGTATTGCTAGTTGAACAACTCTATCATATAATGCTTCACGTATAAGCAACCCAACTATTTCGTCTTGATCATTTTCAGGACCTAGCACAGAGGAGATGGCGTGTGAACGGAGCAGCAAACGAGCCGGGCATGGTCTCGATCAGCTTTCTGAGCGGGCCACTGGCAGGGAAGACCTACTCAATCACCAGGCCGATTACGACCATTGGGCGGGGCACCAACAATGACATCATCATTGAGAATGATTTGAAAGTCTCGCGTAACCACGCCAGACTGATCTACAACAATGGTTCGTGGATCATCGAGAAGATCGCTCCACAGAATATCGTCACAGTCAACCAGCAAAGAGTGGACCAGGCTATTATTCAAGATAATGCGATGATCGGGCTGGGAGACAACACCACCTTTCGCTTTCAGGTGCGCGTGGATGCGCCGCAGCGAGTGGGGCCGGTATCTGTACCGGGCCTGCCACCAACGTATAACCCGACAGTGCCTTCGGAACCATTTCAAACACCACCACAGCCCTTTCAACCCCTACCCAGGCAGCCTTCCCAACCCATACCGACCCCGCCAGCAGGAATACCGATGGGCGGAACCGCGCCAAATGTGTTCTCCGCTCCACAGCCAGCGTTCTTCACCTCGCCACTACAAGGGGACATGGCATCACCGGGGGAAACGGTCATTGCGCGCCCGCAGGCCACAGGCATCCCTACCATCGAGGTAAGCAGCAACGCCCACGGCTTCCGGCAAACTTTTCCGCTCGATAAGCCTGTCATCAGCATCGGACGCGACGCATCCAATGATATCGTCATCAATGACCGTATCGTTTCCGGTCGTCACTTGCAAATCGTGCGACAGGGCAACCAGTTCTTCATCATTCACCCTCACCCGGACCGGCAGCACACACTGAACGGCCTGCTCTATCAAGGACGCAAAATTCGCGGCGATGAGCAGTACAGGCAGCCCTTGCGACGCGGCGACATCTACCGCATTGGCGACGAGAACGGCACGCTCATCACGCTCACCTACAACGATGGAACCGGCATTCAGCAAGAGGCAGTGCCACCGGTGCAGCCCATCCGGCTGGATATGCCCGAACTGACCATCGGACGGCGCCCGGACAATATGGTCGTGTTGAACCACCCACAGGTCTCAGGCCACCATGCCAGGCTCGTGCGCGACGGCTCCGCCTACCGTGTCCTCGACTTGAACAGCACCAACCATGTCTACGTCAACTCCGAACTGGTCAGCAACAAGTTGCTCAAGACAGGCGATGAGATACGTATCGGCCCCTATCGACTCATTTATGAAGGCAACGAGCTGAAGCAGTACGACGAAAGCAATTTGATTCGCATCGATGCGCTGCACCTGCGCAAGTTCGGCAATAACAACGTTACGCTGCTCAACGATATCACGGTTGCTATCCCTCCGCGTAAGTTCGTCGCCCTGGTCGGTGGCTCAGGCGCGGGCAAATCTACCCTGATGGATGCCCTCAACGGCCTGCGCCCGGCACAGCAGGGGCAGGTGCTCTACAATGGACAGGATTACTACAAGAATCTGGCCGCCTTCAGCACGCAGTTGGGCTACGTGCCGCAGGATGATATCGTTCACCGCGACCTGACTGTCGAACGCGCCCTCTACTACGCCGCCAAGATGCGCCTGCCCAGTGACTACACGGAAGAGCAGATCGAGCAGCGCATCAAAGAGGTGCTGGAAGAAGTGGAACTGACGCGCAGGCGCAAGCTGCTGGTCAAGAAGCTCTCCGGCGGGCAGCGCAAACGTGTCTCCATCGCCCTGGAACTGCTGGCTAACCCCAGTGTCTTCTTCCTCGACGAGCCGACTTCCGGCCTGGACCCCGGTCTGGATCGCAAGATGATGTTCCTGCTGCGCAACCTGGCAGACCGTGGTCATACCATCGTGCTGGTCACCCACGCCACCAACAACATCACATTCTGCGATTATGTCTGCTTCCTCTGTTCCGGTGGCAAACTGGCCTACTTTGGCCCGCCCGAGCAGGCCAAAACCTACTTCGGCAAGAACGACTTCGCCGAAATCTATAGCAGCCTGGAGCCAACCGAAGAGAATCCGAACATTCCTGATGAGGCGGAAGCCCGCTTCCGCGCCTCCCCGGAATACCAGGAATACATTGTCACACCACTGCGCGAAGGCCCTGTCGGCTCAAACGGTGCCAGCAGCGCCAGCGCTGCCAGGGTCGCTCCACAACAACTGAAGCGACCGAAGCGCGGCAACCCGTTCAAGCAGTTCGCCCTGCTCTCACGACGCAACCTGGAGTTGCTCCTCAACGATCGGGCAAACCTGGTCATCCTGCTCTTACAGGCCCCGTTAATTGCCCTGCTCCTCATGCTCATCATCCGCTCTCAGGTTGGAGCCGGTGTTTTCGATGCCAACAATGTGGTGCAGTGCGCTCCGCGCATCACGACCAGCCTTGTCCAGTCGCCGACCGGCTTTATCGGCCTCAATACGACCAGTAACTCAACAGTAGACTGTAGTCAAATAAAGACGTACCTGCAAACCAATGCGACGGGACAGCAGTATGTGAAGGCCAAAGGCAACAATCTGAACAGCGCATTGCAGGACTTCATCGTCCTGGGCAATAGCATCAACGCGTTGCGCGCCCTGTTCATCGTCGGGTTCATCTCGGTGCTCTTCGGCTGTATCAATGGCACCCGTGCCATCGTCAAAGAGGCCGCCATTTACCGGCGGGAACGTACAGTGAACCTGGGTATTGCCCCTTACATCCTCTCGAAAATCCTCATCCTGGGCGTACTGGCCCTCTTCCAGAGCGCCATGCTCCTGCTCATCACGGAGCTTTTCGAGCCGCTGCACCAGGGGATCATCTTACCGGTGCTGCTGGAAGCCTATATCACACTGGCGCTGGTTGGACTGTCAGGTCTGCTCATTGGCCTGGCGGCCTCGGCCTTCGCCGCCAACGAGGACAGCGCCAACAGCTTGCTGCCGTTCCTGCTGATCCCGCAGCTCATCTTCGCCGGCGTCGAGATTCCGCTGAAAAACCTGCCCTTACAGATTCCAGCCTTGATCTTCCCCATGCGCTGGGCAATGGCGGCCCTCGGCACGACGATTGGCTTGCATAGCGATAAGCTGGGCGGCGATAGCCTGCTCAACAGCGATCCCACCTTCCACGGAACACTCTTCTCAATTTATAGTCAGACCGACGCTGTCCATCGGCTTCTCCTGTCGTGGGGAGCACTGGTGGTCATCTGCATCGTGCTCAGTATCCTCATGGGCATCGGTCTGAAACGCAAGGATAGCCGTTCTTAAAAAGAGGCGATGAAGTAAACCGGTAAAACGGGAGGGGTGAAGTGGAGTACACACATCCCTCCCATTTTCTTTCCCCCTGTACACTGTCACTGCATGTTGTCCCCGTAGTTCGCAAAGATGTGAGCAAACTCACGCAGCAGATGAGCACTTTTACCGATGAGATATGTGAGCAAACTCATAGAGAAGTCTGTCAGTTTCTGCGATACTAAAAAAGAAGCTATGAAGCGTTGTAACAGTAGAAAAATGACGAATGATTGTGTCTCAGGAGAAAAGCATGCATCGACGAGTAGTGATTACAGGATTGGGGGTAATAGCACCCAATGGCATAGGAAAAGAGCAGTTCTGGGACGCCTGCGTTTCCGGTCGTTCGGGAGTGCGCCGTATTACCCGTTTCGATGCCAGCAGCCTGCCGGTACAGATTGCGGGAGAAGTTCCCAATTTTGACCCCGTGGCGCTGGGAGTGACGGAAAAAGAATCTGTCTACCTGGATCGTGCAACCCATTTTTCCATTGCTTCCGCCAATATGGCGCTGGAAGACGCGGGATTGCTAGACAAACTCAGCGAGGAAGAACGAGAGCGCACAGGGGTCTATATGGGATCGGCAATGGCAGGAATCGATGAACTGGAACAGGCCTGGTTGAAGCTGACAGATAGTGGCAACCATCCTCCACGGGAAGCGAAAGAACAGGCCACTCTCATCATTACACGAATGATGACGCACACCTACGCGACCATGGTCGCTGTCCATCACCAGTTGTACGGCCCATGTGTGTCACTGGCGACAGCCTGCGCGGCGGGAGGAGATGCCATTGGAGAGGCTTTCCGCGCTATTCAGGAGGGCTACGTTGATCGCGTGCTGGCGGGAGGAGCCGATTCGGCCATCAGCGCGGTAGGAATCAACGTATTCGCTATTCTTGGAGCTTTGAGCACGCGCAATGAGGAGCCAGAGCGGGCATCGCGCCCATATGATGCCCTACGTGATGGCTTCGTAATGGCCGAGGGAGCAGCGATCTTGCTGCTGGAGGAGCGCGAGTTGGCGCTGGCACGCAATGCGCGCATCTACGCTGAGATTATCGGTTTCAGCTCGAACATTAACGCACATCACATGACCGCACCCCCACCGGATGGAGCGCCGCTCCAACGACTGCTGCAGCAAGTCCTGCGGCAAGCAGGGGTGAAGCACGAAGAGCTTGATTACATCAATTCGCATGGCAGTTCGACTCCCCCTAACGAGGTTGCGGAGACGTCGGCTTACAAGGCCCTTTTCGGCGAGCGGGCCTCCCGCATTCCCATTAGCTCCACAAAGTCATTGATCGGCCATGCGCAGGGAGCATCAAGCGCGATTGAAGCAGTTGCTACTGCCCTGACCTTAGAACATCAGGTGATCCACCCGACGATCAATCAGGAGCAACCCGACCCGCGTTGCGATCTCGATTACGTGCCCAACGTAGCTCGCCATGCGACTGTCAACGTGGCACTGACACACTCCAGTGGGTTTGGAGGAGTAAATGGAGCGCTTGTGCTCGCTCGTCCTGAGTGGGTTGATACACACATGTAGGTTCTCATGAGAGGACAGAAACAGTGAGGATAATCATGGTACAGCAAGCAGGACGACGAGTGGTCATCACCGGCTTAGGAGTTGTAGCCCCCAATGGCATCGGCACTCCAGCTTTCTGGGAGGCGACCGCAAACGGCATTTCAGGCATAGACCACATTCAACGCTTCTCAACTGACGACCTGCCCATCAAGGTAGGGGGCGCGGTATCTGACTTTGTGGCGACAAATTACATCGAGCGCAAGCTGGTAAACCGAACAGCTCGTTCCACGCAGTTTACGCTGGCCGCGACTCAGGAAGCGGTGCAGGATGCACGGCTGGCGCTGGAAGAACAAGATATGGAACAGGTAGGGGCGGTTATTGGCTGCGCTCTGGGTGGCAATGGCTATGTGATGCAGCAAATGCAGGCCATGTTCACGCGCGGGACGCGGGCAATGAGCGCCTACACGGCAATCGCTGCGCTGCAAATAGCGAACGCGGGACAGGTCTCCATCCGTCATAATGTGCAAGGATATAGTAAGACGGCGATACATGATGTCGTCGGCGGGCTGGATGCGCTTGGTCTGGCCTATCGAGCAATCCGGCGCGGTGAGGCGGAAGTGATCATCGCCGGCGGCTGCGATGAACCAATAGAGCCTACCGTTCTCATCGCGATGGCACATAGCGACCAGTGCGCGCTGGGAGATGATCCAGATATGTATCGCCCGTTCGACCGGCGCGCACGCGGCACAGTGCTGGCAGAAGGGGCGGGGATATGCATACTGGAGGATTACGAGCACGCCCGCAGGCGAGGCGCACGCATGTATGGAGAAATTGTTGGGTATAGCCAGACCAACGACGCGCATGGGATGACAGTGCCATCAGCCTGCGGCAAACACTATGCCAGGGCGATCAAACTGGCGCTGCAAGAGGGGCAGATAGGCCCGCAGGAGCTTGCCTACTTCAGCGCCGATGGACGCGCCCTCCCCTCTTCAGACGCGGGCGAGGCTGAGGCCCTGCGCCTGGCCTTCGGCTCCGAGCTAGAGCGGCTCCCCGTCAGCGTGCCGCGCACCTGCATCGGCCACGCTTACTCAGCCGCCGGACCTCTCGATATGATCACGGCCCTGCTGGCGCTTCAACATCATACAATTCCACCCACCATCAACTGCGAGCAACTCGACCCAACCTACGGGCTGAACCTGGTACGGGACCAGGCACGCCCGACCCACGGCTCAGCCGTCCTGCTCGGCGGGCGCGCCACCGGCGGCTCAAACGTCGTGCTGGCGATCAAGAAAGTTGGGGAGTGAGCCAGTAGATTGACCCGTTGCAGGCAAAACATCAACCAGGCCGACCGCCAGGGTCGGCCTGGTTGATGTTTTGCCTGCAACGCCTGTTCATAAAACAGCGTGTCTGTAAAAGGGAAAAGGCGTCTTTTCGCACTAGAGGATTCCGTTACCTTGTTCAGATTGTCATGCTACGCTCGCGGATTATAGCCTTTCTGCACGATCAGTATTTTCACCTGATGTACGCCATCCCCTACACGCCAATTCTCCTCGCAGATGCGCATCAAGCCACAGTCGCGGCTCAAACAGGGACTGCTGCTCTCTCGTTTCACCAGGGCCAGCCGTCGTTACGCCGGTCGCATGCTGCCACAACCGGCTGTACAGAACGCACAGGGGAGGCGCGTCCTTCTCGACGAGGTGCCGGGCAATAACTTCGTCCTGCTGCGCCTGCATGCGCAACCACGGCGGGCATCTTCCGCGCTGACAGCCGAACCCTGGCACTGGATGTGCGCTTCATCCGCATCCGCCCGTTCAGCGAGTCGGAACGTCCTGCAGGACAGGACTACTCTTCCTGTACCGCACGGGCAGCGATGCCAGAAAGGGTCTCCATGAAGTGAACAATGGCGGAGAAATCGCCTGCGACGCCCTCGGCGCTGGCAGCAGCGAACATCTGGTGAGCAGCGGCAGTGGCAGGCATGGGAACCTCACGCTCATGCGCCTCCTGCAGGATCAAGGAAAAGTCTTTGTACATCAGAGAAAGGGCGAAGTTCACCGGGTAAACCTCGTTCTGGACATTTTCCAGCTTGCTCCTGATCGAGGGGGAAAGCACGGCAGTCTGATCCAGCACCTCGATAAGCTGTTTCTTGTCCAGCCCGGCCTTTTCGCCGAGGGAGAAGGCTTCGGCCAGAGCCTGGATGCTGAGACCAAGCAGAGTATTAACAACGAGTTTCATAGTAGTACCCATGCCGTTGCCACCCATATGAAATATCTTGTGGCCCAGCACCTGCAGGATAGGCTGGCACTTCTCATAGACCTGCTGCTCTCCACCTACGAAGATCACCAGGTCGCCGGATTCGACCTGAGGCACACTGCCTGAGACAGCCGCATCAAGCATTTCCGCCCGTTTTTCTCTGGCCGCGCCATAGATTTTGCGCGACTCCACGGGGGAAACGGTGCTCAGGTCGATATAGGTCGCGCCGGGGCGGGCAACGGAGAGCGCGCCTTCGCGTCCAAACATGATCTCATCGAGAGCGGCATCATTCGTCACACACGAGAGCGTAAATTCTGAACCAGCAGCTACATCTCGCGGCGTCTGCGCCACAGTCGCACCGCGTTCTCTGAAGGGCTGCGTTCTCTCCCTGGTTCTATCATACACGGTCAAAGCATAACCCGCGTCGAGCAGGCGGGTTGCCATATGGCTCCCCATATGGCCAAGGCCGATGAAGCCAACATGGGGTTTTGTGTTTCCTTCTCTTGTCGGCATAAACGGCACCTCCCTTTTTGATTATTATACCCTGAAATATCATGCGTAATGTTACACGAGTCGCCGGAACTAATTGTGACAGACCTTCATTCTTATCCGTAGGGGCGCTGCCTGGGGCTAACCCGCCGTTGCCCATTAGAAGAGGTTCGCCGACGAGCCCCCAGGCAGCGCCCCTACGGAGATCCCCTTCCGAGCCGGTCACATATTGCCGAGAAGCGCATGGTAGAGTTTGATCTGGCGCTGCGCCCCCTGCAAATAGAGGACGTGGCGTGCAAGGTCGGGCAAAAGGGGTGGAGCGAGATCAAGAGGAATGTCCGCGAGAGCAGGCAAAATCTTGAGAGTTTCCAGAGCGAGTAGAGCATTGCCACGAGCGGAGGCTTCGTGCGTGAGCGAGAGGTGCAGGGGCGCACCGAGTGTGTCGGCAATGACCTGCCGCAGTGAGGAAGAGCCATTCAGCGCGCCGCCGCTGCCGATAATCATAGGAACCGGCTCAGTGCGGGCAAGGGTCGTGCTGATACGCTCGTAGACGGCGTTGAGCTGGTAGGCGACGCTCTCTACGCCAGCCCGCAGGATATCGAGAGGCGTGGTGCGAACGTTGATGCCCGAGATCGTGGCGCGAGCGTCGGCGTGCCAGCCCAGGCTGCGCTCGCCGGAAAGGAAAGGTAGGATGGTCAGGCCATGCGCGCACGGCTGCATAGCGACGATATCAGCATCAGCTTCGGGCAGTTTCGGCACTCTCAGGGTCTGCTCCATCCAGGCGAAGAGGTTGCCACCCTCGCTCAACGCTCCTCCAAACAGGCCACGCTGCGCATCGAGCAGATAGAGCCAGAGACCCTGTGGCGGAACAATGCTATCGGGAGGAACGACAACGCGGATCGCGGCAGAGGTGCCGACGGTCAGCGCCCAACGCTCGCTGGTAACCGCGCCGGAACCCGCGTTCGCCGCCGCCCCATCGCCGATGGCAGGGAACCAGGGAACAGTGTTGAGCACGGGCCAGCGCGAGGCGTAAGCCGGCAGCAACCCTTGCAGGCCGTCGTGTATATCGCCGAGGGCAGGCAGTTGCGCCGGACGCACGTGCAGAAATTCAGCCAGCCGCAGATCCCAGGTGCGCTCGCGAATGAGCAACATGCCGGTGCCAGAGGCCATAGAGAGGCTACAGACGGAGCGGCCCAGAAACTGGCGGTGCAGGTACTCACCAAACGAAAGCCACTGCGCGGCCCGGTTGAAGATATCGAGACGGTTGCGTTCAAGCCAGAATAGCCTGGCAGGCCAGTAACTGGCGTGCAGCGACGCTCCGGTACGCTCATGAATAGCCGCTTCATCGAGATAGTCGCGCAGGAACGTCGCCGCCTGGCGCGACCGTGTATCCTCCCACGTCATCAAAGGCATGATAGCATGATTATCCTGATCGACACCCACCAGGCTATGCCAGAAGGTATCGGTCGCCACGGCAGCAATGGAATGGGAGAGCGAACCAGCCTTCGCCAGCACTTCATCGATAGATTGCGCTACGACACGCACGAGCATATCGGCATCAACGGCCACCTCACCATCTTCGTTCGTGAGCAGTTCGTAGGAGGGCTGCGAAACCATACCGGGGACAGCCGCACCGCTGGCATCGAACAGCATAGCACGCACCGAAGAGGTGCCGATATCAAGCGAGAGAATTAACGGGGTATGCACCGCACCGGAATTTGTCGCGTCTGTCATGTCAAAGCCCTCCCTGTCTTTCTGTCATGATAATACCAGCTACCAGCTATAAAAACAACCTGAGCATTATCATCCCCACCCCGGTCTATTTATAGTCGGTGTGAATCCAGAGACCTGCCCTTGACGAACAGAAAAGAGGAGAGCGCGGCAAGCAGGGCGAGACCGCAACAAATCAACATCGCGACGCGAAAGCCACTGATGAAGGAGGCGGCAACGGCATATGCGAGCGTATGGCGCAGGGAGCCGGAGACAGCGGGAGGAATCTGCACGCTCGCCAGTTTGTTGCCCTGTGCCAGCATGGCCTGCCGTAGCGAAGGTGAAACTGGCAGCGAGGAGAGCCGACCGGTGAGATCGCTGTCAAAAACACGCAGCACAAAGATGCTGAGGACGGCGATGGCAAGCAGACCAGAGAGACGCGAAACGGCATTATTGATGGCGGAAGCGATGCCAGCATAGCGGTCGGCCACCGCGCCGAGTACGGCGGTAGTGAGCGGCGCGACAGTGATGGTCATGCCAAGGCCAAGGACGGTCACAGCGGGGAAGTACGTTGTCCAGTAACTGCCGCCAACGCCGGGCAGCGCGAAAAGGGCAAAGCCAGCGGCGGCCACAACCGGGCCAACGACGAGCGGCAGCTTCGCGCCAAAACGATTGATAAGGCCACCGGCCCAGCGCGAGAGCGAGAACATGAGCAGGGTGAAAGGAAGCAAGGAGGCTCCGGCGGCAGTGGCGGAATAGCCCTGGGCCTGAATCAGCACAAAGGGGAGGAAGAAAAACGTGCCGCTCAGGGCCGCGTAGAGGAAGAGCGTCAGCAGGTTGGTGCCGCCGAACGTGGGCGAACGAAAGAGCTTGAGTGGCATCATAGGTGAGGCGCTGCGCAGCTCCACGAAGACGAAGCCGATCAGGGCAAGCATGCCGCCACCCATGCTGAGAAGCACCAGCAAATTGTTCAGGCCGAACGTGTTGGACTCGACAAGACCGAAGACGAGACCGCCGAGGCCGAGCGTGGCAAACAATGCCCCCGGCCAGTCAAGGTGCGTTGATGAGCGGCCTTCTGAGACCATAGAGAGACCGCGCAAGGGGATGCAGAGAACAGCCAGGGCAAGCAGAGCGAGCGGAACATTGATAAAAAAGACCCAGCGCCAGGAGACGTGCTGCACCAGCCAGCCACCGAGCAGCGGGCCAAGCGCGGAGGTGATGGCAGAGAAGCCCGACCAGAGGCCGATGGCATGCCCGCGCCGGGCCGCGCTGAAGGTAGCCCGAATAATAGCGAGACTACCAGGAGTGAGCAGCGCGCCGCCAATGCCCTGTGTGGCGCGAGCAATAATAAGCTGCGTCCCATCGAGTGCGAGGCCACTCCACAGCGAGGCGGCGGCAAAGAGCGCGATGCCGATGGCGAAGATGCGCTTCAACCCGTAACGGTCGCCCAGAGAGCCGCCCACCAGCATGAGAGAGGCCAGAAAGAGAGAATAAGCCTCGACAACCCACTGCACGCCGGAGGCATTGACATTCAGTTCCAACTGAATCTGCGGCAACGCGACGTTGACAACATTGGCATCGATAAAAACCATGCTGGAGCCAACGATGGTCGCTACAAGTATCCAGCGTTCCTGTGTCCTGTTAGCCAGACTCTTCCGGGCAGGTTGAGATGAAGATAGTGTTTTTTTATCCTGCATCAGGACGCGCTCGGACTGGATCCGCCAGGTGTGGGCGCAGGTGTGGATGTTGGAGCGGCAGAGACCGCCGAGCGCCCCATAATGAGGCCAATGATGTCCACGAGGAGAGCCGCGAGGATCAGAATAAGGAAGAGCAGCGGCGTGGGGAGAGCGATGCCGAAGAGAGCGTCGAGAGAATAGCTGCCCGGCCCGGTAAAGCCAATCGCTGCGGCTGCGGCGAGCAACTGCAAGGGAAATTCCAGCCCGCGCTTGCTGTTCCAGAAACCGTTCTTCCAGTGGCTTTTCACAATCGCCATGAACATCGCGCCGAAGATACCCGCAGCCCCCAGAGGCGTCAAGAAGCCGAAAGCGAGAGAGAGGCCGCCGCCGACCTCACCAAGGACGACGAAGCTTGCCCACAGGGCGGGCGGTTTTAAACCCATCCTTTCCTGCATTTTCAGCGTACCACTGAAGCCGGAGCCGCCGAACCAGCCAAAAAGTTTTTGCGCCCCATGCGCGGCAATCGTCAATCCAGCAACAAGCCGCAGAATAAGAAGTCCTAGATCGAGCCAGATTGTCATACGTGCGATCCCTTTCTTATCGTAAAAGTGCTTGATAGAGATACTGACGTTGCAGATGACTGCAACTTCCCTGATTTCAGTTTATCGCATAACACTAACAAAAGTAAAGTATCATACTCCAGAGGTCTTTGCACTGCAAAAACTCTGGCGGCGCATCATGGAAGCGAGGACGAGCAAGAGAAAAACGCGCCTCCCAGTACCGCTTCATCGGGGTACTGAGAGGCACTTTTTGCCGCATACGACCCTTTCAGGAAACCGGGCTAGTCAGTGTTCCTTCTGAGATAGATCGTATCACCGGGAAGTCCTGGGCGTTCCTGTTAGCCTGAACAGGGGGGTGAGTAGGTTGTGAACGTCCCAAGATAGCTGTATTCTCCGCTTTGCGTGATGGCGGGAGATTGCCGCGCAAACCAGGAGAAACTCGCTATATCCTGAGGATGATAGCCGTTAAGGACATAGGCGACTCCAACCAGCGGATCACCAACCTCCAGCAGGTTCGAACAGCCGTATTGTGGTTCGGATGGCACACTCCAGGCGGGAACGATGTTATTGACGAACGGGTCGTTGAGCCACTCAGCAACCTCATGGCTCAAGGCATTGATATCGTCAATGGGCACACTGAAGATACCCGGGTCTGTATAGGAAGCCCAGGCGAAGGTCTGAGTGTTGCCGGGACTGGTGACAAAGGTGTCGCCGTGAAAACCGATCACGCAGCAATTGCTGGTGTTGCCGATGTAGAGGAGCGAATTGTAGGTGAGGAAGATGGGGAAAGTGTTCGGCTGGATGTTGAGTGCTTTGAGTTCTTTCAGAATCAAAGCGCCGAACCAGTGATAATTAATCAAGCCGATTACGACGTTGGTGCTTGTAATGAACACCCCACCCTGGCTCGCCGGGACATTGACGGCCACCGTCGGATACACGCTGGGGTTTCCAAGCAGCACATGATACTTTTTGCTGACGGTGGAAACGTAGGTCCAGAACTCAAAGCGCTGCATCGCATCCCCAAACTGGGTATTTCCACTGGTAAATGAAGCAGGCTTGAAGATAGGGGAAGCAAGCGTGCTTTTTACCTTCTTTGTGCCATCAAAAGCAATGCCATTGGCGAAGGAGAGGTCGAGGGGAATGATCTCCGTCGGAATGGTGGTTGTTACCGAACCATCCGAGGGATTGGTGCCAACCATCGTGTACTTGTAGTTGGTGCCCCCGGAGTTGAAGGCCGAAGACCAGTGAGGGATGGTGGTTCCGCTGATGTTACTCGTGACGGCGCTGGAAGTTCCCGCATCGGTGACAGTTGTGAACTGTGGAGTAATAGCGCCAAGTTTTGGCAGCCTGGACACCGGGGCCGCATTCGCAACAGTCGTCATCAGCACAAAGGCAACTGTCGCGATTAGAGTTGAGAGGACGAAGAGCGCCTTTGCTCTCCTGTGAAGCCTGAGAAACATTAAGTTTACCCCCTTTTCAAATGGAACATCCGTTTCGCTAGTAGAAGCAACTACACAACCTTGAGAGCCTCGTCGCTAGATTGGCCGGAGCCAATTGAATCCTACATAGGACAATAATAACGCCAGAACTTCCCTAAGCTATTGTAGAATATTGCACTTCGTTATGGCTTTGCTCGAACTTAGAAGAGAGGAAGATAGAGAGGAGGCTTGATTGCCCATTTGCGGGAAAGGGAAAAACTCTTACATAAGACAAATTACAGAAGCAAGGGTGTATTTATTACTGCACAGGCAGCGGAAAGGGAAGTTTTTCCGTTCCCGCTGCTTATCTGATTACCCGGGCTAGTATTGCCCGCGCAGCAGGACGCAGCCGACCCAGATATACCAGAGGGGGCCTACGATGAAGCCACTGAGCAGGGCAGTACCCAGGAGCAACGGGTTGGCCGGGTCGAGAAGGATCAGGCGCCCCAGATAGAGAGCGACGAGCAGGACAGCCAGCAAGCAGCCGAGATAACTGAGTGCGCGTGGGAAAAACTGGCTCAATCCCATCAGTCGGGCAATGACAAGGAGGCCGAGGCCAGTAAGACCAAAGGTAAGCAAGCCGCGTGGGTCGATGGCACTGGGCAGGCTGGCAAGCCGGGCAGAGAAAGGCTGCGGGTTGAGGACGTTGGCAAGGTCGTAGCCCCCATGAATGACTGCTCCAAGCTGGCCGACGAGAGCAAGCAGGAAAGCCCAGAGAGAGAAGGAGGCGCTGACTGCTCGCAGGTGACTGTAGAGGGATGTGAGCAGTACGGTGGTGAGCAGGCCACCCAGCAGCAGGAAGAGGGCGCTGAGCGCCGCGCTTTTGAGAATCACAAAAGAGACCGCGTAGAGCAGACCGCCAAACGCTGCCAGTAGAGCACATAGCCCGGCAAATCTGCCGAAAGCGGCAGAGTCCACAGGGATTGCACCGGCAGTAGTGCTGTCAGTGGTTGTTCGGGTTGCCATGATTGAGCTTCCTTTCAGCTAGATAATGACGACAACGGGTTCATGCGATAGCTGGAAGATATACGTGAATCATGGCAGGGGAGATCAGAGAAGGGCATATCAAGTCATGGAGAACTGATCTGGACTTAGATCAGTTCTCCATGACTTGATATGCCCTTCTCTGATCTCCTATATAACTGGAGGAAGTCTCATACCGTCTGCGCCGAACGCTCTCCCTGGAGGGTTTCGCGTGAATAGCGGCTGCGGGCCGCGCGGAAAGCCGATGCCGTAGGCCAGCAGGCCAGGGCCATCACAATGAGCAGCAAGCCCGAATTAAAATCGGTGGCCATGCCAGTGAAAATCATGCCAAACCCTTCGGCAAAGTACCAGATGAGGAAGCTGACCACCATGGAAGCCACCAGCGCAATATGCAGTTGTTGATTGTTTCTCGCGGCGAAGAGGGCAAGGCCGAGCGCCAGGAAGATCACGATGAAGGCAATGTTCAGGGGAATCTCGACATTGTTCGTGATCTTTGAGAGTGCCTGCAGGATGGGGTCTATGAAGAAACCGTCAAGTCCACCCTGCCCGACCATACCACTGATCGTGCCGGAGATCTGACCAGGCTGCCACCAGTAGGGCTGCACTTGCAACAGCGCCCCAAAGATCCAGAAAGCACCCAGAATGTGGCGCAATTGCAGACGCGAGAGCAGGCTATCCTCGCGTGTCGCGCCCCGCGCTTCCTTCTCCGCCCTTTTCTTCGTGACGCGGCGCGGCCAGACGGCGAAGCCCAGGATGGGGTAAAGTATCACTGCCCCTGGCGCTCCGGTGAGGATACTGGCCGTACCGGTGAGCAGCATACTCAGGCCCTCACCGGCGTACCAGACAACCAGCGCCCAGACCACCGAAACAATCACCGCCCATTGCACTTCAAAGCCTATCAGGAACCAGATACCAAGTATAATTTGCACTATCGCTATGAGCAGGTTGACGGCGGTGAGATGGGTAGTCGTCGTCTGGACTATATATTGCAAATTGGGTTCAATCAGCGCGGGCTGGCCTTCCAGCATCGGTTTCATGACGCCATTAACCATGTTCATCGTAAACATCTCCGGCTGCAACTGCAAACAACCATCTATCAGCCACAACAACCCCAGGATGCGCCGGAGCCATGTACGTGAAAGCAACATATGAACCTTCCATCCTTTCTAACAAGGTTAGAGAATCCGGCTTATGCAATAAGCTGCCCCAATGGGAAAAGTTCTCTATAGAGACTATAGAGCAGCTTCCCCATCCTGTCTATAGGGATGAATCCCTATTTTCTCTGTCAGGTCAGGCAGAGCAGGCTGGCTCGCAAAGAGTCCGCTCTGCCTGCTTGTTAGTGATCAGAATAGCCTACACCAACCCGGGGAAAAAGTCCTTTTTAATCTGGTTCGGCTCGATTTGCAGATTTTTGAGCATGCGCTCGGAGGCTCGCACCATTTCTGGAGGGCCAGAGAGGTAAAAGGTGCGCTCTTCGTAGTCGGGAACCAGCTTGCGGATCACGCTGGCATTGATTCTGCCGGTCAGACCGTTCCAGTTGCGGGGGACAGCCTGCGCATCGGTGAGCGTGTAGTAGACGCGGATGCCGGGGAGCTGCTGCGCCTGGTTCAAGACATCTTTATAGGCAAATTCATCCGCCGTCCTGTTGGCATAGAAGACGATGATGTCACGAGCTTCGTTCATGTCAACGAGGTATTTCAACATGCTCCTGAAAGGGGTAATGCCGATGCCGCCCGCGATGAACACGAGTTTTTGAGCGGGGTCTTTGGGAAGCGTAAAGTCACCGGCAAGCTGGCCCGCGAACAAGGGCGTGTGGCTGTCCAGGCGCGAGAGAGCTTGCTTGAAGCTGCTGCCCTCCGGGTAAAAGCGCACGCCGAGACGCAGGTTTTCCTCGGTTGGCGAGGAGGCAAGCGTAAAGTAGCGGCGATTGCCCCGGCTGTCGGGGTGTGGGTGCGCGAGCGTAAACTCCATATATTGTCCCGGCTCGAAGGCCAGCCGGTGCGACGGCTTGAAGACGAAATCAACGATGTTGGTGGCAATCTTACTTTTCCTGCGCAGTTTGAGCGCCACCTTGCGTTTGGGGCTAACGATATAGGAGTAGAGGTTGCCAATGACCAGCGCCAGTTCGGGGGTAGAATAGACTGGCCCGACATGGATCTGGGGGACGAAGAGCACGCCCACGATGATGGCGTAGATGTCCTTCAGTTTTTGCCTCGGCGGCACCGTCAGCGGCTCGGTAAACATAATCGAGGCAAAGAAAAACAGCGGTGTCTCCAGCAGCAACAGTTGCAGTTCTTTCACCAGCGAAAGCCCCTGCACAAGGCTGACAACGATAATGGCAACAAACGAGGTCACAAGAAAGATGGCAACCATTTCTTCCTGCCGCAGCTTGCGCACGACAAGGTAGCCGCCAACGAGCACGGCTGGCAGCATACTGGCCGTTCCCACCCACCAGCTAGCAGTATCGCCAAGCGCAAAAGCGGTGATGACAACGGCGATCGCGGCAGGATTGAAGATATGCTTATTGTAGATTGAGAGCACGTATTTGGAAGACATCGCCAGGATAGCAGCCCAGCCTGGAAACTGGAGATCATTCAGCGATTTCGCCGGGTCAATGATCAGCGCGAGGATGAGCGCGGTAATATAGACCGATTCCACACTGGTCGGCACGTCGAGGATGCTGGCCAGCAGCGTATTCGCGGCCCAGCACATCACGACGAGGAAGGCGGTCGAGAGCAGCAGCGCCAGCGGCGAGAACGCGAGCAGGTGAAAGTATGCCAGGATCGCCGCCATCACGATCAGCCCGATCAGGACGTAGAGCACCAGGCGATACATGGTAATACGGTCAAGAAAGTAATCAAGTAGTCTGGACATTTTTTAATACATACCTTTCAAAGCCCGTAGTATACGTTGCCCGTGCGGAAGAATCGATCATATACCCTTCAAAGCCCGGTAGTTGCTCTATAAAGTAAATGCCCCTTTTCCCCATGGCAAAGGCCGCCGTGGCGAAGCGATCCGCCTCGTAGATATCAGGGCCAATGACGGTCAGGCTCACGATATCTTCAATAGGCTGCTGCGGCTGATAGGGATTATAGATATGCTGTCCGCGAATGGCCGTGCCGGAGGTGGCAACCCCTCTGTCGGTGATCTCCAGCACCTTCACATTCTCATGGCGGTTAAACGGGTTGCGAATGCCGACACGCCAGGGCTTGCCGTTTTTTGTCCCTGCTACCTGGATATCGCCGCCCGCGTCGATATAAAAATTGGCAAAGCCAGCCTCTTTGAGCATCTGCGCGGCCTGGAAAATGGCCCATCCCTTGACGATGCCGGAAGGGTCGAGCATGCCGGCACGCTCGATATCGAAGTAGCCCCGCGTCTCCTGCCGCGTTTGCTCGCTGAGTGCCAGAATCGTTTTCATAGCATCGCTATAGTCCTCTTCAGCCAGCTCGCCCCGATTGATCTTTGAAATCTCGCTCTCTGCTTTGTAAGTGCTGAATGTCTCATCAACGGAGCGAAAGTAGGCAAAAATCTTTTCGATATCCGCCTCTGTCGCGCTGGCATCGAGTATCTCGACGGTGATGGGCATACCCATCAGCAGTTGAAGTTGTTTCATCTATTACGCCTGCGCCTGCGCAAGTGCATTGGAGAGTGACTGGATGAACGCTTCGCTGGAATCGGTGGCTCCGCTCACAATATCGACGTTGGCGCTTTGCGCCTGGATGGCCTCGTTGACGAGAATCGGGTCCGCGTAGCTATTGATCTCTACTGAGCGGCCGCGATCATTGGGATACTGCAAAAACTGTACATGGGTCATCCTGCCGTCCTGGATGACCACCTGCACCTGTACCACCCCCCACTGCGCATCGGCTACATTGCCCGTGTATGTCCCATCCTTGTAGGTTTGGCCCGATGTACTGGTCGCGCCCGACGTCGGCGCCGTCCCCGGTGCCGTTGTGGCAGCAGGTGCCGGAGTCGAACGCGACGAGGAACGCGACGATGGCGCGGTCGTCGGCACAATAGCAACAGGATTGGCCTGTGCATGGAGAAAACAGTAGATAACAAAGATGCCTATAATAACCGCTGACACAATCGCTTTTTTCATCGTATGGTTTGTCCTCACACAAACAATGCGAAGATATTTCGCTTCCCCTGGATGACAATCATCATCGAATACCGCTATAAACTCATCTACAGGCGAGGTAATGGTAATAGTATTCTACCACTCGCGCTCTGATTTATTGTAAGGAAGTGAGATTAAAAAGGTGGCAGAAATTTGTAAAGAATCTGTAAGAAGAACTTCCTTCTTGCTGACTTGTTAGCAGTGAGAGAGTGAAGTATGGTATATATGAGATGGGAAGCAGGCTTCCCATGATTGGAACCAAATGAAGTAAGTAAAGGGTGAGCATGTGTTAGACAGTACCTCAGCAAGCAACCAGAATCAGGATGAAAACGAACAGCAGGTTGTGATTTCGGGCGGGCCGGTGCTGCTCAACGGAGTGATGAGCAGGCTGTCAGGCGTAACAAACATGGTGGTATTTCCTTATGATCGCATGGCGGGCAACGAGAACATCCTGAGCGGGCTGGAAACGCTGGCGCGGGCATTCCAGCAGGCAGGCATGGGAACGTTGATGGTGAACCTGCTGACGCCGGAGGACGAGGCGCTGGACCAGTTGACAGGCTTTTTCCGCGAAAATGTCGAGGTGTTGCACCAGCGCGTGATAGGCATTGCCAACTGGCTGATCGAGCAGGCCGAGCCGGGAAGCGTCAGCATGGGATATGTGGGGGCAGGCGTGAGTGGAGCCGCGATTCTGGCAGCCGCTGCCGCCCGTCCTGACGCCATTCACTCAATTGTAACTATCGCCCCGCGCACCGACCTCGTGAGTTCTGACCTGCCGCAGGTAGTAGCTCCGACGCTCATCATCGCGGGGGAGCAGGACACAGCAGCGGTGGACGCGGGCCGCAAGGCACTGGGAAAGCTGACGAGTGATACGACGTTGGATATCGTAAGGTTAGCGAAGGAGCAAGGCGTAACCAGCCGACTGGAGATCATCCGGGGCATAACGAACGTGTTTGGGAACGAGCAGGCGCTGCAAACAGTATGCCAGCAGGCAGTGGATTGGATCAGGCAGCACCCACACTAGTTTCAATCCCAAACGGGAAATCAGGAAAAGGCCAGGCGCAAATGCACTAGCCAACGGCATTGATCCCCCTGTCGCAATTGAGATGACAATCCAGCAGTATGAGGTTCGGGCGTTGGATAGGCGGGAAGGCTATCATCCGGTCACAATTGAGACAAATCCAGGGAACGCTATTTGTCGCTATTACTATGGTACAGCGACAGGGTTCAGGACATAATAGCCCGGCAGAAAGGACCATTGATGCTTAACGTACAGCAAGTTCGTGCGCATTTTCCGGCGCTGGCGGCAGACGCGATATTTTTTGATAATCCGGGTGGGACACAGGTGGCACAGGAGGTGTTGCAGCGCATGCAGGACTACCTGCTGCACAATAACGCGAATCACGGCGGTCTGTTTCGCACGAGCCAGCAATCCGATGCCATCGTGGCGGAGGCGCGGCAGGCGCTGGCCGATTTTCTCAATGCGGCCAGCCCACAGGAGATCGTCTTCGGCCCGAACATGACAACGCTCACATTTCACATCAGCCGCAGCCTGGCACGTACCTTACAGCCGGGCGATGAACTGGTGGTGACACGGCTGGATCACGACGCCAATATCTCGCCCTGGTTGATGATCGCGCAGGAGCGTGGCTGTACGGTGCGCTGGGTGGATTTTCACGAGGAAGATTGCACACTCGATATGCAGAGCATGGAGGAGCAAATCACCGAACGCACAAAGATTGTAGCCATTGGCTATGCCTCCAACGCCGTTGGCACGATCAATGATGCGAAGCGGGCGGTGGAGATGGCGCATCGTGTGGGGGCGCTGGCCTACATCGACGCGGTCCAGTACGCGCCGCACCGGCCCATCGACGTGCAGGCGCTCGCTTGCGATTTCCTGGTCTGCTCGGCCTACAAATATTTCGGGCCGCACCTCGGCGTCCTCTACGGCAAGCGTGACCTGCTCGACAGTCTGACGGCCTACAAGGTGCGCCCGGCCAGCAACGAGCCAGGAGAGAAGTTTGAGACAGGAACGCAGAGCTTCGAAGCCATCGCAGGCGCGCTGGGCGCGCTGGAGTACCTGCAATGGCTGGGCCGCACCTACGGCGCACCCTTCGCGCAGCAGCTCTCCAGTCAGTACAGCGGGCGGAGACTGGAATTGAAGCAGGCAATGGCAGCGATTCAGGAATACGAACTGGAACTCAACCACAGCCTGCTCGAAACGCTTTCCTCCATAGCAGGGCTGCATATCTGGGGCATCACCGACCCGCATCGCCTGCAACAGCGCGTGCCAACCTTCTCTTTTACGCTCGAAGGTCATACCCCGGCGACCGTGGCGGAGACACTGGGCAAAGAAAATATCTACGTCTGGAACGGCAACTACTACGCCCTCGCCGTCACAGAACGGCTTGGCCTTGAGGAGCAAGGCGGCATGGTGCGCGTCGGCCTCGTCCACTACAATACCCAACCCGAAATCGAGCGCCTGCAAGAGGCGCTCCAGAGGCTGAGATAGCATCATCATACCATGAACTACTGACCCGAGACCCGTTTTTTTACGGCAAGCCACGATCGGTCTTGTTTGTCAAAGTTCAGGGTATCATCTAATCATATTTGCCGGGTTCGTAGAAGGCGGAGGCGATGGAGCGGCTTAGCTCCTGACCGAGACGCCCCATCTCACGGCCAAAGTTGGCCCACTCGCGCCCGAAACCGGTCCATTGCTGTCCAAAGCCCATCCAGTCGCCTGCGCAGGATAACCAGGAAGCGCCTGTGCTGCGGGGATTGCCGCCGCCGAGCAGTTTGAGGTTACCGCCGACATGGAGATTGAGCGTGGTCGCGCCTTCACCGTAGGCGAGGTTGACGAAGCCGCCGCCGTGGGTGAAGGTGACTGAGTCGCTGCTGGCATTGCCTCCTACCAGCGCGTGGACGGTCAGGTTGGCGTTATCCGGCAGAAAGATGCGGGCGTTGCCCCCGACATGGAAGTGATTGTGGCTTGCGGGCGCAAACCCGGCGGCCAGGCGCAAGTTGCCACCCACGAGGCTGGATTGGATGCTCCTTGCCCCATCGATACGCAGACTGCCGCCCACTTTGCTCAGCGTGACCTCGGCGCTGGCACTACCGGTTACATCAGCGTTGCCCCCGACGACAATGCAGCGCAGTCGAGCGGCAATACCATCGGCATCCAGATTGCCGCCGACGAAGTTGATGCTCGCAGTTTCGGTGTGTTTGAGCGAGAGATTGCCGCCCACGGCTTCAAGTTCGGTACTGGTTATGTCTCTCAGTACGGTGTTACCTCCGACACCATGCCGACTGCGCAGGCGCGGCATGGAGGAGGCGCGCAGGTTGCCGCCGATCTCGAACAGTTCCGCGACCTCGCGCACATTCTCCAGCTCGACATTGCCGTAGCTGTCACGCAGGACGACGTTGCCGCCGACCTCCGCCAGATCGACGTTACCCGCGCCCTCAATAGCAACATTCCGGCTGATCTGCCGTCCCTGGATATCGGTGAAGATAGGCGCGATAATGCGCCTGATGGTGGGGACGCGCAGCAGGAGATCGGCGCGACAGTCACGAATGATGACCGTATCGTTCTCCTGTTGCAAAACGGCAACAGGGCCATCCGTCTCGACACTGATTTCCTGGCGCTCCCACGGCTGCACCGTCAGGTTGCCCTCTAGCCGTTCAAGCACGACACGCGGATAGCTGCCGCTAATCGCAAAAGTCTGTTGAGTCATAGGGACTTTCCCTTTCTGGATATACACCCAACCCGCAGGCTCCGATTGATCGCGGGTGCCAATCAATCGGCCCCTACGGAGGTTACGTTCATATTATCCACCGAGCGATTCGAGGAGGAGGTCGCCCTCTTCGGGGGTGATGCGGCCTTCGGCGATCATACGCAGGATGGCCTCGCGCTCCTTTTCGGGATCGACTGGAGCGGATGGCGCTGCTTGCTCATTCGTGCCCTGGCTTTGCGGGGTCTGCTGCGATCCGCCTCCCACCTCAGATTCCTCCCGTTGAACTGTCTCGCCCGGTTCTACTGGCTCGATCGGGGAGACCGGCTGTGCCGGGGAGGGTGGTCTCGATGTTGGGGGAGCCGGAGGCGCTGGCGGTGTGGGAATGCGCAGGTTGCTGAAGGCGCGTTCCACGGCTTCTATAGCTCCGGCAATACCCTCGGCGGCGGCTTTGCGGGCCTCTTCCTGGATGCGTTCGAGCCGGTCAGGGCCGAGACGCCACTCACGGTCGTTGATGCGCACGTTCAGACGAGCGCCCTGCTCTCTGGCGCGGCGGGCCTTTTCTTCGGCGCGACGAGCCTGCTCTTCGGCGTAGCGGCGGCTGCGTTCGGCATTGCGCCGGGCGTGTTCTTCGGCACGCTGCTGAGCGCGGCGCATGCGCTCCTCGACTTTGTGGGCGACTTCGTTGGCCCATTCGCCACCATAAGCGCTGGTGCCCCCGAAGGCACGCCCGAGGTCGCGACCCAGTTCCTGGCCCATCTTGCTCATCTCTTTGCCCAGTTCCTGGCCCATCTTGCTCATCTCTTTGCCGAGGTTAGCCATCTCGCGCTCAAACTCTTTCCAGGAGCCACTGGTGCTGCTGCTGGTGCGAGGACTGCCGCCGCCGCGCAAGTCAAGATCGCCACCGACGTTCAGTTCGAGGTGGGCCGCGCCATCACCGTAGACGAGCGTGACAACGTTGCCAGCGCCGCTGGAGACGATGGAGCGACCGCTGACATCGCCGCCCACGGCTGCCTGAATGCTGAGGTTTGGCTCGTCCGGCAAAATGATGCTGGCATCGCCGCCGACGTTGAGGCGCGCCACGCTGTCGGGAGCAAACGCCGCCTGCAATTGCAGGTCGGACCCGACACTGCCGACCTCGATGTTGCCTTGCAGACCGCTCAATTCGGCATCCGCGCCCGCGCCGCCGATATGCAGGTTGCCGCCCGCGCCGCTGACAGTTACATCGGCTCCAACAAAGCCGATCTCGACATCGCCCTCAACATCACTTACTTCACAGGAAGCCCCCACATTGCCTATCTGGACGGTTGAGGCACCGCTAACAGTGATGTCCGCGCCAACGTTGCCGACGGTGACCCCGGTATGTGCGCTACCCTGTACCTGGCAATCACTTCCGACGTTGCCGACACGCAGCGCCTCCGTAATATCATCGGCATCCAGGCTGCTGCCCACAGTGCCGACGACGACAGTACGAGCTTCCTCAATCGACAGGTCAGACCCCACGGCCTCGATATCTGCCATGCCGATTGAGCGCAAGGTGACATCTGCGCCTGTGTGGCTGCGGGCATGCAGTTCCGGCGTATTAGAAACGCTCAAATCCGCATTTATGTGAGCCAGCACAACAACCTCGCTAATGTCTTCTATATCGGCATCACCGTTGATATTGGTAAGTTCAACGCGTAGGATGCCTTCGATGGAAACGTCGCCATCGATATCGGATGCGCTGACACTTGTGTTGCGAGGCACCCAGAGGTCGATATCGTCATCGCCGCGCGCAAGGACAAGGGTGTCGCCCTCCTGATAAAGCTGGGACAGGCGCCCACCCGTTTCGATTTTGATGGACTGTTCGTCCCAGGCGCGCACGACAAGGTCTCCTTCTACCTGGCTTATGACCACTCGCGGCGCTGTGCCTTCGCCGAAAGGAAATGTTTGTTGCGTCATGTTCTCCTCCCTGTTATGCTACGGTACGCAGGTACACTCAACGCACGGGCCGAGCAGTTACTCTGCGAAAATCTCTACTCGCTGGCCTTCTTCCAGATCCTGGACATCGAGTACGCGACCACTTGCGCCGTTCTCGATGGCGCGCAGCAGATCTTCGAGCGCGCTGTTGCTCAATTGTGGGATCAGATGCGCACCCAGGCGCAGGCTGATACGGATGAGACTGAGTGGAATGGTCGTGCTCACTTGCACTCTCTGTTGTTTCGGATTCAGGCTGCTCACGCGGATACGCAGTGTGCGGCTCCTGGAACGACCACGTTCAAATGGCCTCTCTCGTTCTCGTTCAAGTTCGGGTTCAGATACTGTCAGCGCATCAAGCAATTGCGCGGCCTCATCGGCGGTAACTTCGCCTGCCTCGACCATGCGCAGGATGCGGTTGCGCTCATCTATCGATGCGGTCACGGCATGTCATCCTTTCAGCAGGCGCGTGGCCTCTTCGACGCTGATCTCTTTGGCAGCCAGGCGCTCCAGAATGGCGCGGCGGTCAATACGGCCATCATTTTCGGGCGGACCACCGAGAGCCACGACGATTTCATCCAGACGGCTGCGTGCCGTGTTATAGGCAATGCCAAGTTCGGCTGCCAGCTTTTGAATATTGCCCCGGTACTTCACGAGCAGTTCGACAAAATCAAGCTGCTCTCTGCTGAGACGGCCAATCCAGCCAAGACTAAAACGGCCCTCGATCACTACGCCGCTCTCCGGGCTTTCGAGCCGCGTAACGATCAATTCGCCCCCACTCACGGGGTCGCGAGTAATCAACGGGTACATGCGATCTTCCTCCACAGCGGAATCACTCCCTCTAACGGCTATAGGCGACCTGTCCTTCGGCCTGCTTAACATGTTCAAGCCGACTGCCGGGCGCAATCAGCCCTTTGCCAGGCACCGCAACAACATGGCGCGCCCTCGCCCAATGATAACGACGATCAACGTGCGCGCCCTCCGCGTTCACCGACGCGTGGCGCATCTTGTGCTGCATCTCCCGACAACGTTCTTCAAGCATTTTTTCGTGAATAAACAGATTTGTCATTCCTTTCCTCCTGACTATTCGTCCCCACTCGTCAAGAAAGCGGCAACACTCCTGACACCTTTCATTCCGTAGCCACCAGTTTTTATATTCTGGCGTTTTTCATCATCGCTATGGTAATAATAGCCAAAGAAAACAAATTTGTCAATAGTTTTGGTAAAATAAATTAGCACGTTGGTAAAATTTGTCGTTTCTCTTTGCTGAGCGGTGTTGCAAAGCGTTGATGGAGGCAGGCGAGATAGCGACGACGAAAGGCCAGCCCACGGACCGCCGGTAGATTACGAACGCGGCTATACTGGCAGCCTTTTACGACTCTTCGCGCCTGTATGGTGGCTACGCAGGTGGGTAGGCGCAGGACGCTCGCGTGCCCTCCGACTCTTCGCTCAGAACGGCATGCGAGAGACCCTTTTTCATGTCCCGGTCAATTTTCTATGCCGTTTCGCTTATCTGATACGAGTTCGTTATTTTAGCTGTTTTGCTCAGCATAGCCGAGACGCCACAGTAGCGAGTTTCGGAGAGTTCGATGGCGCGAGCGATGCTCTCCGGGCGCAGCTTGTGTCCGGTGAAGATATGCTCGACGGTAATTTCTGTGAAGACTTTCGGGTGTGTCTCGGCACGAGCGCCGCTGATGCGAATTTCGTAGCCGGTCACTTCCTGGCGCATCTTCTCTAAAACGGAGATGACGCTGACACCCGTGCAACCTGCCAGGGCCGCAAGCAGCATCTCCATCGGACTCATAGCCGTGTGCGGACTTGCGCCATCAAGGGCAACACTGAAACCGCTACCAGTCTCCACCTCAAAACTCCAACCGGATTGCCACTTTGCCTCTACATGCATAAGTTGTGCCATATAGTTGATCTCCTTCTTGTTCGTTGTGCCTTCCATTATACCGCGAGGGCAATGATGCCGAGCAGGATGACGGCAGCGGCGAGAAGGCGACGCTTTGTATCGCCTTCAGAGAGGAAACGCGAGCCCATGAAGGTGCCGATGAGCACGCTGACCTCTCGCGCCGGGGCAACGTAGCTGACGGGGGTGAAGACGAGGGCTGAGAGGATCATGAAATAGGAGAGCGGGCTGAGGATACCGGTGCCGATAGTTTCCCAATGCGGAGATGGTCGGGCCGGTCCCACGCGCCAGGGGATAGATGAGCGAGAGATCGCCAATCTTGTAGCTGCGCTGGCGAACTACCCTTTATTGGCAAACATTGTTACTCCAGATATCCTCCAAAGAGGAACCGGTCGACGCATCTAAAACAGTCTCCGCAACTGAATAAGCGCCAGTTCCTTCCTTTCTCAAACCGAGAGCCTGATTCAGGATTTGCTATTATCCGGGGTAGTGTTCGGGTTCCCCAACATGTACTGGTAGCGGCGGTGGCGGCCAAGCTCCTCTTGCAGGGCCTGCAGGTCGGCCAGCAGGTGCAGGATGACTTCGACGCCTTCGAGGTTGATGCCCAGGTCTTCTTGCAGACGGCGAATGCGGCGCAGCAGGGCAACATCCTGCTCGCTGTAGCGGATGCCTTCTCCGGCAACTTCAACGCCCCGGACAAGGCCTTCCGCCTGCAACTGGCGGAGGGTGGGGATGTCGAGATGGCTGTACTGCGCCGTCTCCTGCTCGCTGTAATAGACCGTGGGCCTACTGCTGGATATGATGATGCGCGTGTAACGAGTTTCTGCCATGATTTCCTTCCCTCCTGCCGTTAAACTGTTGTCGTTTGCCCGCTATAGCCAACCGAGCGAGCAAACTCCTCAAAGAGACGGCGCTGCTCATCGTTGAGATGGGTAGGCAGCGCCACATTTACTTCGGCATAGAGGTCACCGCGATTTTCAGGCTGGCCCAGCCGTGGCATACCCTTGCCTCTGAGACGGAACGACCTGCCGTTTTGCGTGCCAGCAGGAATGCGCAGCATGAGCCGCTTGCCATCGGGCAAAGAGACGGGAATCTCGCCGCCAAGCATGGCTATTGCCAGGGGCACATCGACCTTCTCGTAAAGGGTCGTGCCTTCACGCCTGAAGCGGGGATCGGAGACCATATGCACGATCAGGTAGAGGTCGCCACGCCCGGTCGACCCCTGACCGCCCTGCCCGGCGATACGGATGCGCGACCCCTCCTCGACACCGGCGGGAATTTTGACTTCGAGGCGGCGCGTTCGACCATCTGGTTCGGTCAGTTCGAAAGTGCGAGTCGCGCCCGTGTAGGCTTCTGGCAGCGTCACATCGACAGTGGATTCGACATCCTGGCCGCGTACCGGCTCCCTGTAGGTACCGGCATGGCGACCGGCGGTACCCACATTGCTAAAACCACCCAGGCCACCGCCAAAGTAGGTCTCAAAGAAATCTGAGAACGGGGAACGACCACCAAAGAGATCGTTGAGGTCTTCCGGCGAGACGGTACGGTACTGGTACGTCGCACCACCAGGGCCATAGCCGCCACGCGCCCCTGCTCCCGCACCGGCAGCCGCACCTGGCCAGCGCCCGTACTTCTCGTAGTAATCCATCATTTCATCGTATTGCTTGCGCTTCTCAGGATCGCTTAAAACCTCATTGGCCTCATTAATCTCTTTGAATTTCTCTTCGGCTTCCTTATTATTTGGATTGACGTCCGGGTGATACTTACGCGCCAGCTTGCGGAAGGCGGACCTGATCTCCTTCTCCGAGGCATTCTTCTTGACACCCAGAATGTTATAGTAATCTTTAAATTCAACTGCCATATGCGACTCCCTGCCGTCCTTCCTTACAGGCTCCTCTCAAGAGATTGTGCGATGCGGGCAGACAAATAACGCTATCGTCGGTAAGAGCGTGGCACCCTGAGAGGGTGCCACGCCAGTGTCTACTATAGTATATCAAATCGATACGGGATGTAGCAACGAGATGGATTGGCTACACCTCGCGGAACTCGCCCTCAACGGTGCCAGCCTCATTGGTTGGCGCCTGCGTGGGGCCTTCGCCGCCAGGGCCAGCCGTCGTTCCCTGCGGGCCATAGGTGTCGCGCCCGATCTGCTGCATGGCGCTTTCGAGATCGTTCATGGCGCTGACCATGCGGTTCACGTCGTTGCTGGACAGGGCGTCGCGCACCTCGCGAATCTTGTCCTCGACATTAGAGCGTGTCTGCGGCGAGACCCGATCGCCCATGTCTTTGAGGGAGCGCTCGGCCTGATAGGCCAGACTGTCAGCACGGTTGCGCGTCTCGATCTCTTCACGGCGGCGGCGATCCTCCTCAGCATGCTGCTGGGCCTCACGCACCATGCGATCAATCTCATCCTTCGAGAGGCCGCTGGACGAGGTGATGGTCACTTTCTGCTCGCGTCCGGTCGCCTTATCTCTCGCGGTGACGTTGAGAATACCATTGGCATCGATATCGAAGGTTACTTCGATCTGTGGCACGCCACGCGGGGCCGGAGCGATGCCTTCGAGACGGAAGTGGCCGAGGCTCTTGTTGTCGCGGGCCATTTCGCGCTCGCCTTGCAGGACGTGAATTTCTACAGCGGGCTGGTTATCTTCGGCGGTGCTGAAGGTCTCACTCTTGCGCGTCGGGATGGTCGTATTGCGCTCGATGAGCCTGGTCATCACGCCGCCGAGGGTCTCAACACCCAGAGAAAGCGGCGTCACGTCGAGCAGGAGCACGTTCTTGACTTCGCCTTGCAGCACACCAGCCTGAATGGCGGCACCAACGGCCACCACTTCGTCAGGGTTGACCCCCTTGTGCGGCTCCTTACCGAAGATCTTACGCACGAAGTCGACAACTGCCGGCATACGAGTCTGACCACCGACCAGGATGACTTCATCGACCTGATTGGCGCTGATCTCAGCATCGGCCAGGGCCTTCATCACCGGTTCACGCGTGCTCTCGATGAGGTCGCCAACCAGTTGCTCCAATTTCGAGCGGCTCAGAGTGACAACCAGGTGTTTGGGGCCTGTGGCATCGGCACTGATGAACGGCAGGTTGATCTCCGTCTGCTGCGCCGACGAAAGCTCGATCTTGGCGCGTTCGGCCGCCTCTTTCAGACGCTGCAAGGCCATGCGGTCCTTGCTGAGGTCAATGCCCTCATTCTTCTTGAAGTCGGAGACAAGCCAGTCGATAATGCGCTGGTCAAAGTCGTCTCCGCCGAGGTGGGTGTTACCATTGGTCGACTTCACCTCAAAGACGCCCTCGCCCAGTTGCAGGATGGAGATATCAAAGGTGCCGCCACCCAGGTCATAGACCGCGATGGTCTCTTCACCTTTGACCTTATCCAGACCATAGGCCAGCGAAGCAGCCGTCGGCTCGTTAATGATACGCAGAACTTCCAGGCCGGCGATCTTTCCGGCGTCCTTCGTGGCGGAACGCTGCGTGTCGTTAAAGTAGGCCGGGACAGTGATAACAGCCTGCGTAATCTTCTCGCCCAGGCGGGCCTCGGCGTCGGTCTTCAGCTTCTGCAAGATCATGGCCGAAATTTCTGGCGGGCTATATTCGCGTCCACCCATGACCACACGCACATCTCCGTTGGGCGCTCGTGTGATCTTGTAGGGAACACTCTTCATAGTGCGCTGCACCTCTGGATCATCGAATTTACGACCCATCAGGCGCTTGATCGAGTAAATGGTGTTCTCCGCGTTGGTCACTGCCTGACGCTTGGCAACCTGCCCCACCAGTCGCTCGCCACTCTTGGTAATGGCGACAACAGACGGAGTCAGAGGCGAGCCTTCGCTGTTATCCAGTACGGTTGGTTCGCCGGCTTCCATGACCGCGACAACAGAGTTTGTTGTTCCGAGGTCGATACCAATCACTCTTGCCATTGCTCTATTCCTCCTTGAGAAGGTTTTCTTCTCTTCAAACTAATCAAAAAAGGTATTTAATGCCTTTGTACTTGACCTTTTCGGGATTGAAACCTAATCCGCGTTTGTATTGCCTGTTTGAGTTGGCGCAGTTTCCATGGAAGTCGGTGCTGAAGGTCCTGCTACAATGACCTGCGCAGGCCGGATAAGCCGATCACCCAGCGCGAAGCCAGGACGAGTCACAGTGAGAATGGTGCCTTCAGGCACACCCGGCTTCGATTCTGAAGCCAGCGCCTCCATCCAGCGCGGGTTGAACGGCTCACCAGGTTTGCCGATCTCGCGCACTCCCAGCCGTTCAAGCGTGGCGTCAATGCGCCGCGAGGCCAGCACAACACCCTGAACCCAGGGATTGTTCGCCAATTCGGGGGGGACAACGGCCAGCGCACGATCCAGATCATCGACCACCGGCAAAATTTGCTGCAAGACGCCGATCTGCGCGGAGGCACGACTCTCCTCCTGCTCCTGAGTAACCCGGCGGCGGTAGTTAATGAAATCAGCCTGCGACCGTCGCAGCAGGTCAAGGTATTCTTCCGCCTTATTATGCTCATCCTGCAATTGTTGCTTTAACTGAGCCACCGATTCGGCTTGATTTTGCTGTGCCTGCTCCTGATTCTGGGCAGCATTATCAGGAGCCTGAGCAGCGAGCTGCCCGGTTTGCTGCGGCGGTGAACCCTGCTGCGGATTCGCCTGTCCCTGCTTTTGTTCTTTATCCTGCATACAACCTTCCTTTCCCCTCAGTCCTGTCTATCCCCGGCGCTTGCCCCTACCGCGCAACTTTGCACATACTCGCAATGCCAGGAACAAACTCACAGGCGTATCTCACCCGATACCTCTGAGATGTACAACTCATATGTTCATCCATATTGTATATCACCTCACAATTTTTATCAAGTGAAATAGCAAGGAATAACACATCATTTACCACTTTACGATAAGTTTCTAACACATTTCTAACACTAACACGACGAGGAACGGGAGAGAAGTTGCAGAACTATTGGTTGCCCAGGGAGGTATTGAGATCGATGAAGGTGAACTGGAGGATGACCGAAAAGGCCATAAGGAAACTGAAAGCGACGTCTGGAACAGCAACACGAAAGTATGCCTCCGTTGTTGCAGGCAGAGGACAGGCATAAACATCTCTTTTCTTGAGATGTAGCCCTTCTGTCAGCAGCGTCAATCAAGGAGAGTCATGCAGAGGCGCAAAGCACCTCCCTGCGAGGAGAGCGATCAAGACTATTCGCTACGCTGCCTCTCCTCCTCGATACGTCTTAACTCGGCGCGCGCCTCTTCAACTTCCTGTTCGAGCACGCGCACGCGACGACGAATCTGAATAATATAGCGAATACCAATGGCGTTGACGCCCTGATCGGAAAGTTCGGCAATCTCTTCCAACATGGCAATATCTTGATCTGAGTACAGACGATTCTTCCCCGATTGGCGCGCCGGCTCAAGCAATCCGGCCTCTTCATAGCGGCGCAATACCTGTGGCGGCAAACCAAGCAAAGAAGAAACGACGCCAATAGGATATTTGGGCAAAGAGGCGTTTTCTACATTTGTTCTTTGAAGAAATCTTCTGGATGCTCGCTTCATCATCTGGTCCTTTCTCTTATCCACGGCTTATCCTGAAGAAAAGAGAAGATAGAGAATATCCGCTACTCAACAATAACTTTTTCTTAAGAATACCATTTCTTACAAATTTTGTCAAGTTACACCTATGTTTTGTAAGATATCACATATAAATAAAATGATAAATAGAGGCGCGTGAATTCTGAAGAGAACCGGACAGTATTGCGCTATCCTCTGCGATCGTCATCAACCAGTTAGCAGGCATCGACTACCCACTCTGGGTTCGGCTACCCCCTTTGAAAAATGCAACGGCTGCCATTATACAGCGCGAGCAGAAGACAGAATAGTGGAACACTCCTCACCGCTTCCAGCAGCCTCGATCACAAAAATTACCATCGCTATGATAAATTTCATCAAAACATCTTGACAACGTACCGGCTTTTGCCTTAAAATATCATCATTCCTGTGGTTAAATTTACCATGTAAATAATGTTTCTCGCCAATTTGCTATAAGAAAGCGCTCGCGCATGTCATGAAAAAAGGAGTTGAGACCATGCTTGCCGCCTTACGACAGAGAAACTTTGCCTTATTGTGGTTCGGCCAGTTGATTTCGCTGCTGGGCGACTGGGTGCTGTTTGTGGCGCTGCCATTCTACATCTATACATTGACGGGTTCGACGCTGGCAACTGGAGTGATGTTTATCGTGCAGACGCTGCCACGCCTGTTGCTCGGCTCAGTGGCGGGTGTCTTTGTGGATCGCTGGAATCGCAGGCGCACGATGTACGTGGCGGACCTGCTGCAGGCGCTGGTGCTGCTGCCCCTGCTGCTCGTCCATTCAAGCCAGTGGGTATGGATCATCTACGTCTTCGCTTTTGTGGAGTCGTGTGTCTCACAGTTTTTCCTCCCGGCGAAGGGGGCAATCATTCCGCAACTGGTGGACGAGGAGCACCTGGTAGCGGCTAATGCCTTGAACTCGTCCAGCGAGCAGGTGACGCGCCTTGTCGGGCCAGTGCTGGGCGGCGCGCTCTTCGGGCTGTTCAGTATCAACGGCGTCGCGCTCGCGGACTCGGCCTCGTTTCTCATCTCGGCCCTGATGATTATCCTGATTGCGCTGCCGCGAACAGGCACGCAAGAAGAAAAGTTTCCTATTACCGGGTCGCTCGCGACTGCTGAGGTAACGGCGATTACCTTTGAGGCGGTCTGGCACGAGTGGCTGCAAGGGCTGGCGCTGGTACGCAAAGAGCGGCTGATCGTGGCGATTTTCGCGGCGATGGGCGCGGCGATGATAGGCGAAGGGCTGATCGAGGTGCTGATTGTCCCCTTTGTGAAGGGTGTAATGCACGGCAACGCGGAGGTGCTGGGCTGGATATTGACGGCGCAGGCCATCGGCGGCATCGCGGGTTCCTTCCTTTTGAACAGCGTGAGCAAGAAGATCCAGCCACGACTGCTGGTAGCGAGCAGCGCCTTTGCCCTGGGCATCATCCTGTTCATCATCATCAACTTCCCCCTGCTCGGTCTTGTGCTGGCCTTGCTGGCCCTTGCGGGCTTGCCGGTGATCGGCTTTTACATCAATCTCTACACCCTCCTACAGGTACACGTCGAGGACAAATATCGCGGGCGCATCTTCGGAGCCTATATGACAGCGCAGGCGCTGATGATGCTGGTAGGCATGGGACTCGCCAGCGGCCTGGGCGACCGCATCGGCATTATCCCCATGATGGATGTCGACGCCGTAGTTAACATCCTGGCAGGCGTCATCGCCTTCGTTCTGATGAGCGGCACTGTTCTTACAAAGCCGACAGAGCCTGTGCCTGGCGATGTTGTGGCACAGGAGAGCGCGCTGTCATAGCAACAGGGAGACGACACAGAGCGTATATTCTCCAAAGGGAGATACAGCAATGTCAACAAAACAGCACGAAAAAGACATAGAGCGCTTCGACCAATGGTCAGACAGGTATGAAAACTCCTGGCTGCAGCGAGTCATTTTTGATCCGACGCACCAGGAAACGCTTGCCCTGGCGGCAGAGATCATCCCTCAACCTGCTGACGTGCTCGACGTCGGTTGCGGAACAGGAAAACTGCTGCGTCGCGTCCATGCCCGTTGGCCGCAGACACATTTGATCGGGGTAGACCCGGCAGAAGGTATGATAGAGATAGCGAAACGGCAGACGCCCTACGCGACCTTCTACACAGGTATGGCGGAGACTCTGCCCCTCCAGGACGCCTCGGTTGATCTTGCGTTGAGCACAATTTCTTTCCATCACTGGCAGGATCAGGCGGCAGGAGTCCGCGCGATAGCGCGGGTGCTCCGTCCCGGTGGCTACTTTATTCTCGTGGATATGTCCTTCCCCGGCTGGCTGCTTCAAGTGTTTCGTCAGAGACGGGTTCATGACCGCCCTCAAATGCGAGCGCTCTTCAACCAGGCTGGATTGCAGGTGCAGACGCAGCAATCACTGACCTGGCGGAGAGTGCTTGCCACCGTTGGCAAGAAACCGTAAGCAAGAGATAGCCATGGCGGAGAGAGGATTACGCATCAGACCCTTTGAGGCGCGAGATCAGCAGGCAGCACGGCAACTGATCCTGAATGGCCTGGGCGGTCATTTTGGCTTTCTCGATGAGACACTTAATCCTGACCTCAACGACATCCTGCGCACTTATGTCGAACAGGGAGAGATTTTCCTGGTAGCCGAGGATGAGGAGGGGAACATCGTCGGCACGGGCGCGTTGGTAAGAGAGGCCGGGGGCGTTGGGCGCATTGTGCGCGTCTCCGTGGAGAGCAGGCAGCGACGCAAAGGCATCGGCAGGGCAATGGTGCAACGCTTATTGGAACTGGCCCGCCAGCGCGGCTATCACCGCGTCGTGCTCTCCACAAATCTCGGATGGGATGATGCCATAGGACTGTACAGGAGCCTCGGCTTCTCCGGCTACGAACGCGGAGGCAACATGCACATGGATCTGGAACTGTAGAGTATGCAAACGCGCCACCGGGGCGGCGCGTTTGCATACTCTACAGTTCCTATCAGGGCCAGCTAGTCTCTGTAAGCGGGGTGATGATGACCTCCTGGATGGCGGATTCCGGTGGCACCTGGGCGGCGAAGACAATGGTTTGGGCGACGTTGGCCGGGTCTTGCAGGTTCTGCTCTTCCGGCATGGGAATGCCCTGCTCGACGAAGCGGTCGAAGAAGTGGGTGCGCATGCCGCCGGGAATGACGGTGGTGACACGAACGCCGAAGGGGCGCCCCTCGACGCCGAGGCCGCGACTGAAGCCGACGATGCCCCACTTGGTAGCGTGATAGGCCGCCGCGTTGGCCCAGGCACGGGTGGCGGCGGTCGAGGCAATATTGAAGATGTGACCGGAACGCTGCTGCTTCATGATGGGCCACGCCGCCTTCGCCATCAGAAAAGGACCGCGCAGGTTGACGGCCACCACCTGATCCCACTGCTCGATGGACATATCATCCACGGAGAGAGTGTGGTCGATAGCGGCGCAATTGACGATAATATCGAGGCGTCCAAAGTGCTCATGTGTGGTATTGACGACCTCGAAGACCTCCTGAGCGTTGCTGACATCGCAATAGAGGGCAAGGCCGTTCGCGTCCTGCGCCTGAAGAGCGTGACTGACGCGCTCGGCTTCCTGTTTGTTGACATCGACACAGGCAATGCCGCAGCCTACGGCAGCGAAGGCGCGTGCGGTGGCTTCTCCGAGGCCGCTGCCGGCCCCGGTCACAAGAACAGCTTTGCCTTTCAAAGGACTGCCTTTGCTTTGCATGGGTTTTATTCTCCTCATTTCGTATTCGTCGGTTCGACGTGGTATTCTTTGATGATTTCGTCAAAGAGAATGTCGGCGTTGGTGCTGCGGTCTTCGACACTGGTAGGCAGGCCGAGATGGTACGTGCCACTGGGCAGGAGGCCGCAGCCTCCATATTTGCGGATGAGCAGGAACTGGACAAGCACTTCTTCTCCGGCGTGCTCTGGCGGCAGACGGTTCCACCAGGAAAAGCCGCCGACATCGAGTAGTTTAGCGCGATCGTAGAGAACATTCGCCCCTCCCACCCAGGCAACTTTGTAGCGCACCGGTTGATCATCCTGGACAAGCTTCTGTTCCAGGTGAAGCGGGTTTGCCGCATTGTTGACGAGGTGGCGCTCCCAGGGAATGGTTTTGAACTCGAAGGGTTCCGGTCGCACCGGGCCTTCCCACAGTTCGATGTGCTGCTGGTGGGGCCGCACGTCGTTGAGATAACCCAGGCCGGTAGCGGGACATCCAACAAAGCCGCAGCCCTCCTGTTGAAGTACCGCAAGCATGCGCTCCATAACAGGTGGATCGAGCAGCACATCATCATCGAAGTAGTGGACAAATGGTGCGCTACTCTGTTCGAGCAGGAACTGGCGCTGCTGAGCCATACCCCGACGGGGCAGGTTGCGCAGCAGTTTGACGCGATGGCCGTGCCATTCGAGGGCACGGGCCAGCGTCTGAATTTCGATACTCTCCAGGTACGCGTCATCGCCGGGCGTCTGGTCGGAGACGACGATGTCGAAGTCAGTAAAGGTTTGACCCAGCAGGCTGGTAAGCACGATGGCAAGGCCGGTCTTACGCCCGCAGGTCGGAATCAGCACATCAACCAAGGCCATGATCTATTCCTCCTGTATCGTTATCTGGTGCGAGCGGCATTGCGCCGATCAGGGATTCCAACAAATCCTCCTCATGTATGTGCTCTTCTGCAAAAATCGTTTCGTAGAGTGCCGCCGTACGCATGGCAACAATGTCCCAGGTGAACTCGCGCTCAACTCGTCGACGAGCGGCGCGGCCCATCTGGCGGCAGAGGTCGGGCGAGGAGAGCAACTGATCCAGGCGCTCGGCCAGAGCTTCCGGGCAGCGCGGTGGCACAAGGAAGCCTGTCTTGCCATCCTGAATCGTAAAGGTGAGGCCGCCAACGGCTGAACCGATCATAGGCCGCCCACAGGCCATCGCTTCGAGCGGCGTGAGGCCGAACGGCTCGTACCAGGGAGTGCTCGCTACCACATCGGCAGCGCTGTAGTAGTAGGAAAGCATGCTGGTGGGGCGTTTGCCGGTGAAACGCACGTGTGTGGAAATGCCCAGTGCTGCCGCCAGGCGCTGTAACTCCCCGATTTCCGGGGTGGCAGCAGGGTCTGGCTCGACCGTCTCGCCCCCGACTACCACAAGCACAAGCGACGATGCGCCCTCCCGGTAACGCCGTACAAGCAAAGCCAGCGCGCGCACGATGTTGCGAATGTCTTTACGCGGAATCACACGCCCAACATAGACAATGACCTTTGCATCGGGGTCAAGCCCAACCTGCTTGCGCGCCTCAGCACATGAAACGGGGTGAAAGATTTTGGTGTTGACCGCAGATGGGATGACAACAACCTTATGCGGGTCAGCACCGTAATCGTCGACCAGCTCGGATTGCTCGCTGGGACACTGGGCAATGATGCGATCCACGTTGCGCACGATGCCCAGTTCGACGTCGATCCGGTCCGGCGGGCTGGTATCCACCTGTTTCTGGTGGCGGCGCTTGGTCTTGCCCATAGCATGGAAAATCTGCACGGCGGGAATGTCCAGGCGAGCACGCAGTTCGGTCGCTACCCAGCCGGACATCCAGAAGTTGCCGTGAATGAGATCGTAGCGCACCTCGTCGCGTTCCATAAAGCGCAGGAAGGAATCGCGAAACTCCGGCATGTAGGACCAGAGTTCATCCTTCAGCAACTGCGAGGGCGGACCAGCCGTGAGATTAACGACGCGCACGCCCGGTGCCCAGTCGATGACTTCCGGGTCATCGGGGTTATTGCGGCGCGTGAAAACATCAATGGCATAGCCATGACGGGCAAGGTTGCGGCTGACCTCATCTACGTAGACATTCTGTCCGCCCGCGTCCACGCCGCCAAGCAGCGCAACGGGACTGGCATGTTCACTTAAAAACGCAATCCGTGTTAGTCGATTCATTCGTTCATTCCTCTCATAATCTTAGTCCGGCTATGCTCTTGCTACCCGCTTCTGCGTAACGAGACTGAAGGCAGCGTTCCAGTCGCGGGCGAAGCGTTCTATGCTGAAGCGTTCTTGGGCCACGGCACGCGCTCTGGCACCCATCCGGCGAGCCTTTTCCGGGTCGGCCAGCAGTTCACGCATGGCGGCAATCAGGGTATCAGGGTGGCAGGAGATATAGCCGGTAACGCCGTTCTCGATGACCGTGGGCAGCTCGGTGGTGGCAAGCGCGACAACCGGCATGCCGATGGTCATGCCCTCGATTACTGCCAGCGGCAGGCTGGTATAGCGGATGGGACTGAAGAGAAAGCGGTAATCGGCGACGAGGCGATGCAGGTGGCGATAGGGAACATCGCCCAGTCCGCCAAATTCCTCCGTTTGCATGCCAACGGCGTCCAGCGGTACCGCATCGCGCGCCAGCAAAAAGAGATCATAACCGGCAATACGCGGGCGCTTCTGCATACCGTTGATGACGGTGATGCCGCGCTCAAGCCGCCCCGTGTAGCGAACATCAGCATCAATCGCAACGCTGTGCTCGATGACGGCGGTGGGCGTACCACCGTTATCCCACATCAGGCGGTTGTAGTGGGTAACATGAACGAGCAGCAGATCGGGATCGTGAACATCGGCGATGGGATGGCGCGTGTCCACCGCGTTCGGCTTTGGCGTGTTGTGTTCCAGGTAAATTTTGGGCAGGCGGCGCTGTTCGGGACTGAGAAGCTCGTACTGGTCTTCAAAGTAGTTTTTCGGCGTTTGATAGATAATCAGGTCGAGCTTGAGGTCGCGCACCTGTTCGATAGGCACCTCGCGCACATAGTCGGGCAGATCGAAGGTGGGGCCGCGCCCACCATAGCCTTCGGGCTTGCCGGGTCTGATGGGTAGAAACCAGTTATGTTCGATGCGGGCCAATGCGTTGAGGTAGCTGCCATGAATATGCCATATCAGAATATTTAGCAATTGACGGTTCCTTTCAGAAGCATATCTTCTGCCTGCGCAAGGACCATGTCGGGGGTAATCCAGCGCAGGCAGCGATGGTCGATGGGGCATTCCCGGTACGGACATGGGCTGCAACTGACCGGCAGCCGGAGAATGGGGTGGCGCGCACGGTCACGTGATGCCCAGCGGCGCGGATCAACGGGGCCGAAGAGGGTAATACTGGGCGTATCGACAGCGCTGGCAATATGTGACGGGCCGGTGTCGTTCGTGATGAAAAGGTCAAGCTTGCTGATGAGCGCGGCAAGACCGCCCAGCGAGGTCTGCCCGGCCACGTTCAGCGCCCGCGCGGTCATTCTTGCCTCTACCTCCTGCACTGTCGTGATCTCATCCTTACTACCGGTCAAGATGATTTGCGCATCGAAGCGGCGGGCGAGCGCGTCGGCAACGGCGGCAAAGTATTCGGCAGGCCAGCGCCGGGCGGGGGCGCGAGCGCCGGTATGAATGCCAACCCACGGGCGATCGGCGCGTGATAGGCCGCGCAACAGGACGGCAGCTTCGAGCCGGTCTTCCGACAGCAACGGAAATTCCAGTTCAGGATAGCCATTGGGGCAGCCAAGCAGATAGGCCAGCCCCAGATTGCGAAAGACCTCCGGCCAATTATCCGGGTAAGGCAGGCCCAGGGTGAGGCCAGCAGGTTGCTCTCCCTCATAGTAGCCCACGGTCACGCGCCCACCAAGCGCAATTGCCAGCGCATCGCTCGTTCTACCACTGCCATGCATCTGAATAACCAGATCATAGCCATAGGCGCGCTGCTCCAGGAGGAAGCGTATCGCCTGCTCCGGGACAAAAGCCACCTCCCTGATACCGGGATAGCCCGCGAACTCCACAAAGCGATCAATGTAGTGATGGAAGCGCCAGGCAAACGAAGCGGCCCAGGAGAGACCGATCAATGTGATCTCAGCCTCCGGGAAACCGGCGCGAATAGCGCGCAGCGCCGGAATCGCCAGCAAGAGATCCCCCAGGTAGAGCGCCCGGAAAATGGCGATGCGCCGCACCGGAAACGAGGGAGGCTGCCAGGGTGAGACATTCACAGGAGCCTTCTGCCACCGACGCTGTATGGATGGTCCTCTGTGTTCGCCCGGCAAGTGCTTACTCTGGATCATCATATATTGCCTCCCTCTACACCCTCTCCCTGAGAAACAGCTTCGACCGCGAGGGCGGGCAGCAAATCTTCAACGGCTGCCACCACTTCCTCAGGTGGAATGTCGAGGCAGGGCTGGCCGATGGGACATTCGAAGAGGTAGCAGGGACTGCACGAAGTTGGGCGGCGCAGGAGACGGGCAACGGTCGTGCGCGGCTGCCATTGTTCTTCACGGTCGGTACCGGAGAAGAGGACGACTTCAGGCGTCCTGACAGCATCGGCGAGATGCATGAGCAGCGTGTCGTTGCAGATAGCCAGGGCCGCACGCTCAACAATGGCGGCGTATTCAACGAGGGTGGTACGGCCCACGAGGGCATGTCGTCGCCCTTCCGGCACGAGTTGCGACACTTCCTGCACAAGTGCGGCCTCACGCTCGACACCTGTGATGAGTACAGGCCAGCCATGACGCGAGAGCAGGCGCGCCACGGTGCCAAAATGGCGGGCAGGATAGCGGCGCGCCTGCGCGCTGGCACCGGGATGGAGCAGGACAAATGGCGAGTCAGGGTCTATATCCGCCTCCTGCAGCAGTTCTGGCACTTTCTGGCGCGCCTCCTCTGGGATAGAGACTGTCAGGTGGCGATCCCGCGCCTGGAAACCGAGGGTTTCGACAAGGCGCAGGTTGCGCTCTACCTGGTGCGCCTCCTCCGGAGTGCCGCGCAGTTCTACCGTCAGCGTACTGCCGCCAAACTCTTTCGACTCTCCAGCGCGCAGGGGAATGCCCGCCAGGTAACAGACGTAGCCAGGAGTATGGGGGGTCTGGCTGAACGAGGTGAAGATGATGGCCGCATCAAACTTGCGCCCGGCCAGCAGGGAGATGAGCCTTCGTTCGTTGTCAGGGTCGAGGGGCATGCGTCCACCCACATCTTGCCAGATAGCACGCCAGGTAATCACATCGTCGATCCAGGGCAGCAAAGGCGCCGCCGTCGCGCCTGCCGGGCTGGCAAGCAGCGTCAGGAGGGCGGATGGGCTGCTCTCCTTAATGGCACGTAGAGCCGGGCCAAGCATGAGCACGTCACCGATATTATCCATACGCATCGCGAGAATATTGCGCGCTGCAAGCCACTCGTTTATCATCTAATCCCCTTTCTCATTCTCATCTGCTTCTCTATATAACACGGGCCGCTTGCTTGAAGTGTATTCACCTCGCGCAACAGGTCGATGGCGGCATCCACAACCATCTCAGGGGTAACGAGGCGCAGGCACTCGTGGCCGTAGGGGCAGACACGGCTATAGCAGATACGGCAGGCAACGTCGTGGTAGAGCTGGCGATGCGGTACGCGCCAGGGACCCCACTGCTCCGGCGGGTTGGTAAGGGCGAAGAGCGCCACCACCGGCGTCTTAACGGCAGCCGAGACATGCATCGGCCCCGTATTGTTGGTAATGGTCAGATCGGCAGCCTCGATCAGGGCGCAGAAATCAGGAAAGGGCAAAACGCCTGCTACTGGAATAACCCTGGACTGGTTTTCAGGTTGCACCTTGCTCAAAACGCGCTCCACCAGTTCGCGCTCATCCTCCATCCCCGTCAAAAAAACGGTCGCGCCCAGACGCTGCACAAGCAGGTCGATAACGCCGACATACATCTGCCAGGGATAGGTACGCGCCGACATGCTGCAACCGGGATGGACAACCACTACTGGCCGCTCGACGCTGTCGCCATATGTTGCCAGCAGATCAGTGATGGAGCGGCGCGCCTCCTCCGGCACCCTGAGCACGAGGTCACGTTCGTCCGTGGTGATGCCCAGTGCGGCGGTCAGGTCAAGGCCGCGCTCCACTTCGTGCATCATGCGCTCCGGGTGCTTGTGACGGGTGGTCAGCAGCGAACCGGGGCCGTCGATAGAGGCGGCGGCACGCAGAGGAATATCCGCCAGGTAGCAGAGATAGGCGGCGGGCAGCGAACTCTCGCGAAACGAGGTGAAGTTGATGGCTGCGTCAAAGTGGCGCGTCCGCAACAGTTCGATCATACGCAGCTCGCGCCGACTGTCCTGCGGCAACTTATGCCACGGGTCCATCCAGGGCGCCTGGTAGACGATCACATCATCGATATCAGGATTCAAGCGCCCCACTTGCGCGCCGATGGGACTGGCTAGCAGCGTTAGCTGTGCGTGGGGCAGTGATTGCTTGATAGCGTGCAGGGCCGGGGTGGTGACAAGGACATCGCCGAGGTTGTCGAGACGAATAGCCAGGATGCGTTGGGCGCGGGACCAGGAGGCGTCAATCATGCTTCAGGCACCTCCCCATCAGGCACAATAAAAAGCGCCTCTACGTTGCGTCCCGCCAGAGCCACGATGCGGTCTATCATGCGACTCGTGCTGAGATTGCCCGCAAGCGGCAGGATGACGATGCGCCCGCCTACCTCGCGCACAGCCTCTTCCTCCGGCAGCACCTCGTCAGCATAGTCGCCACCTTTGACGTGGATATGAGGGCGCAGGGCGCGAATCAGCCCGGAGGGGTTGTCATCGTCAAAGAGCAGCACGTAGTCCACCGGGTCAAGAGCGGCGACGAGGGCAAGGCGGTCGCGCTCGCTGTTGATGGGGCGATTCCTGCCTTTGAGCCGCCGCGTGCTGCTATCGCTATTGACGGCCACGACCAGCACATCGCCCAGTTGCTTCGCCCCTTTGAGAAACTGGACGTGACCGGCATGCAGGATATCAAAGACGCCGTTAGTGAAGACGATGGTTTTGCCAGCCCGGCGCTCCGTCTCAAGCCGGTCAATCAGTTGCGTGAGCGCCAGCAGTGAATCAATTTCGGTGGTGGGAATCTGAGTACGCGAGTTGAGGGCATGGTCATGCAAACTGACTCTCTGCAACAGCTCCTGGTATTGCACCACTGCCGTGCCACGTTTGGTGATAGCGATGCTGGCGGCATCGATACCGATGCGGGCCGCGTCCTCGACGGAGGCACCGGCTCCAAGCGCGAGAGCCATGGCGGCGGCAAATGAGTCCCCCGCGCCGATATCGCTGGCATACTGAACCGGGTGCGCGGGCAAGTGCAGCGCGCGCTGCTGGCGATCAATAAGGAAGACGCCATCCCCAGCCATCGTAATCGCCACATACTCTGTATCGATAAGGGCAAGTAGTTGCCGCCCAATCCGCTCCATCTCCGCAAGGTCAGGCCGCGTGTCGGTAGCCTTCTTACCGGCAATGCGACGATATTGGGCAAGCAGGCGCGCCTCAAGATGGTTGGGCGTGATGACTGTCGCGCCAGCGTCGCGGAAACGATACAGGTCTTTCGAGTCGATCAGCAGCGGGCAGGGGTAGGCAGTCCTGAGGACCTTCAGCCGCTCGATCAGTTCATCGGAAATGACGCCGTAGCAGTAATCGGAGACCACGACCACATCGCAGGAAGGCAGGGCCGCATCAAGCCGGGCCAGGAGCTGCTGCTGGCTTGCAGGGGAACAGGCATGCGTCTCCTCGTCGTCGAAGCGGACCACGTACTGCCCATCGGCGAGAATGCGCATCTTATGCAACGTGCTGGCCTGCTCGTCCTCAACCAGCCACTCATCACTCACTCCACGCTCGCACAAGGCGGAGCGCAGCAGCGAACCGGCGAAATCCCTTCCAATGATGCTCAGGAAAACGACACTGGCGTCGAGAGCACGCAGGTTGGCGGCAGTGTTGGCGGCGCCACCAGGGTGGCGCTGCTCTGCCGTTTTGCGCACGACCGGCACCGGCCCCTCGCTGCACAAACGGGCGGCAGAGCCTTCAAGGTAGGTGTCGAGCATGGCATCACCGATGACCAGGACGCGCAACTGGCGGAAGCGCCTGACAAGATCAACTGCGGTAGTCATATTCCACGAATCCTTCTCCACATATTTGCTAACCGGGAATGACCAGAGAGTGCTGGTCTCCTGCTTCCAGATTCCTCCATGCGTGCGGGCGATAGGCCAGGTTGGCAGCCAGCCCCAGGTGCTCGACTGTGCCTATAATGCGCAGGGCGTGCGCTGTGTCGCGAGCGACGAAATCGGGGCAGCGCAGCGGCTGCGACGGCAGGGGCTCAGTACCCAGATCAACCAGAATACTGCGACACCCGGCACGATGCCCGGCCTCGACATCGTCGAGGATATCACCGACGAACCACGAACGGGTAAGGTCGATATCCAGATCGGCGGAGGCGGCAAGCAACATGCCGGGCGCGGGCTTGCGGCACTGACAACGAAGAGCCAGTTCTCGAATCACCCCCTCTGGATGATGCGGACAGTAATAGATCGCATCGAGTTGCACACCCAGGCGCGTCAGTTCACTAGAGAGGTACCTGTGCATGAAGTGCAGGTCGCTTTCGGTAAAGTAGCCACGCGCTATCCCCGCCTGATTGGTGATGACTACCAGCCGGAAGCCTGCCTTCTGAAGCCTTCTCAGCCCAGGCCCGATATTTTCATAGAGACGGAGTTCTTTGGGATGAGATGGATAGTGACGCGGATAGACCAGCGTGCCATCCCTGTCGAGAAAGACAGCGCGCCGCTTCATTGATCCCCATCCCCTTTCCACGCTTCAGCAGCACAGGCCGCAAGTTTGCTCTCGGCGATTTCGCAGAGGATATGCAGAACTGTGAGGTGTAATTCCTGCACGATATCGGCTTCGACCGCCGGGACGCGTACAGCCACATCCGCCAACTGCGCCAGGTGATTAGGTCGATCTCCCGTAACAGCTACCGTTGTCATCAAACGCTGGCGACCGGCTATGGTGGCGCGGATAAGGTTTTCGGACTCGCCGCTGGTACTGAAGACAATCAACAAATCACCGGGTTGACCGAATGCAGAGACCTGACGAGCAAAGACATCCTGGAAACCATAGTCATTGGCAACAGCAGTCAGAATCGAGGTGTCTGTGGTAAGAGAAAGGACGGCATAAGGTACTCGCTCACGCTTAAAGCGGCCAACCAGTTCAGTGGCAAAATGTTGTGCCTCGGCAGCACTTCCTCCGTTTCCTGCAATTAACACCTTGCGTCCCGTTTGCAATGTCTCGACGAGCCGCGCCGCAGCTTCAGTCAACACCTCCGCACGTGCCATCAATTGTGAGAGCGCGGCATCTAATATTGCTCGACGGTCGGCCAGGGCGTTCACGATGAAATCACGATACTCCGCTTCCGACAAAACCGGCTGCACCAGAGATGTCAGAATCTCACGCTTTTTTTGACCGAACATCTTCTCTCGTTTCTTTCCTTATTCATTCACAAGAATTGTGTACGAATAGTAAAGCCAGAAGACCCTCACATTCATTCGTACATCAATTTTACTCATCTATACACAAACAATGCTCATCCGTGATTTTATAGCAAAGTCTCACGTCTATGTTTGCTATTTATACAGTAACCAAAAGTATGTAGATAATACAAGTCAGCAATGCTTATCTAAGCATATTTTAAACTTGGTTGCCTCTTGCGCTTCTCCATTTTTGCTTCACAACCCGCTTTTACAGAGAAGAAGCGAAAGAGCATATCCATAATGAAATTTTTCTTGAGATACCAGCTCGACAGGCACAAAAGCGCGGTCGCGCTGGCCTTTTCGGGTTTCCTGCACCCGGTGAAAGGTTTGGAGACTATACTGACTGCTTTCCAGCAGGTGCGGGAACATCACCCACAGGCATGCCTGCTGCTCATCGGGGGAATCGAGGGCCTGGCGCGGCGCGCATGCACAAAACTATCTGGAAAGCCTGAAAGCATTGATCGCCAGGCTAGAAATGTATGAGGCGGTATACATGACCGGTTATCTGCCCGACGAGGAGGTCTTGCGCTGGCTGGCCGCAGCCGATATCGGGGCCCTGCCCTTCAACCACGGCCTCTCGCTTAAGAGCGGTTCGCTGCTCACCTGCCTGCACATGGCCTGCCCGTCGTGGCAGTGCGTCACGGCCCACTTGAACTGCTGCTGTTGCGCGCCTACAGAACGAACACCACCAACTACATGGTCGGGGGGAGCTGGTAGATGTTCTCGAACTTGGAGGTGAGGTAGCGCACGAAGTACTCCGGGTTGGGAGCTTCGCCGGTCACGCGCTTGATGAGGTCTTCGGGCTGGTAGATCGCGCCGTAGACGTACATGTGTTCGCGCAGCCAGTTGAGAACAAAGAGTGTATCGCCGACCTCCAGACGCTCATCGAAGTCCGGGAAGACCTTGCGCAGGGTAGCATAAATCTGCGCCGCGTAGAGGTTGCCAAGTGTATAGGTCGGGAAGTAGCCCATCAGGCCGCTCGACCAGTGAACGTCTTGCAGGATGCCTTCAGAAGCCGTCGGCGGCTCGACGCCCAGGTACCCGGCATACTTCGCGTTCCACATCCCCGGCAGAGACTCGACCGAGACATTGCCATTGATCATCTCGCGTTCAAGTTCGTAGCGGATGATGATGTGCAGATTATAGGTCACCTCGTCGGCCTCGATGCGGATCAGGCTGGGTTCCACCTTATTCAGCGCAAGGGCAAATGCCGCCACGTCCACATTCTTAAATTGCTGTGGGAAAGCGTCCTGCACTGCCGCGTACTGACCGCGCCAGAAGGGAACAGAGCGGCCAATAGCGTTCTCCCACAGGCGCGACTGCGACTCGTGCGCGCCCATGGAGGCACCACCGGCAAGAGGAGTGCGTACCAGCGTAGAAGCGCTGCCTTGCTCATAGAGACCATGCCCACCCTCGTGAATGGCGGCCATCAGAGCAGCTTGAATAAAACTCTCATCGGGATTGACAGTCAGGCGCACATCGAAAGGCGCGCCAAAGCTGGTCGTGAAGGGATGCGGCGAGCGCGCCAGGGCACCATAGGTAAAGTCGTAGCCGATACCGCGCAGGATTTTTGCCGAAAGGGCCATCTGCTTTTCAGCCGCAAAGCTGCCTGTGAGCAGTGAGGAATCTATCGTATACGAGCTTTGCCGGATGCGCTGAAGCATGGTCCTGCTGACCTCACGCACAGGCGCAAACAGACGATCAACTTTGCTCGTCGTCAGGCCGGGTTCATAGACATCGAGCAGGGCATCGTAGCGGCTCTCGCTGTAGCCATAGAGGTCGGCGACCTCACGCTCCAGGGCGATGACGCGACCGAGCCAGGGCGCGAAGGAGGCGAAATCGTTGTTCGCACGGGCGCGGTGCCATGCCTCGTAGCTGCCAGCCGTCACACGTGCCATCTCTTCCACCAGCGAGCGCGGCAGTTTGGTGGCATGCGTATATTCGCGTCGCACCACGCGCACCAGCCCCCGGTCGGCATCGGTGTAGGAAGACCGCTCAACGACCTTCTCCAGTTCGTCCAGCAGGTAGCCTACCCGTGGATTCGTCCAGCGATCGTGCAGCACACCCTGCAGCGTGGCTAACTGGTGGCCGCGCACCTCGCCCGCGCCTTCAGGCAGCGCGGTCTGCTGATCCCACTCAGCCAGTGCCGCCAGCGCGCCGAGATCAGAAATCTCCTGCATGCGATCCAACAGTTCCTGGATACGTGCATCGCTATGCGTAAAATCGGGATTTGCTAAAACATCTTGTTCCATCTTAGACACGATTACTTCTTCCACTTCCTTTCAAGGGATGTTGTATATGTTCCAGAGCGGTCAAAAAGGCCATCTCGAACACGCAAAGTATATCTAACAGTATATACGATCGCGCAATGATGACAAGCTCATAATTCCACCACCGACCCCAACCTCGCACTCTCCTGCGCGGCCTCAATCACGCGCAGGGTTTGGAGGGCATCTTCCGGGTTGACAGGCGGTGGATCGCCGGAGGTAAGGGCGGCGCGGAGGAGGGCGTAGTATTGTTCGTAGGCACCGGGCAGCGTTTCGATGGGACCGTCGAAGTGGAGGCTGCCGATGTCGGTGGAAAGACGACCCCAGTGCTCGCGTGACTCCAGGCCCCAATCTGGACTGCCGGGTCGCAGTCCTGCGCGCAGGGCGTCCTCTTGCGGATCAAGTCCCCATTTTTCATAGGTGCCGCGCAGGCCGAGGAGTCGCTGGCGCGGGCCGGGGATGCGCGCCACCACGCTCATCCAGAGATGGGCGCGCACGCCACTCCCAAACTGGAGCGCGACGAAGGTATCGTCATCTACCTGCGCGCCGGGGCGGCGCTGGTCCATTTCGGCGTAGACGCGCACAGGCTTGCCGAAGAGTTGCAACGCTTGATCGATCACGTGGCTACCGATGTCGTAGAGCAGGCCACCACCCTCTTCCGGGTCGGCAAATTCTCGCCACGCGCCAGCACGGGGCGCGGGACGATAACGATCATAGTGGGCCTCGTAACGTGTGAGCGGGCCAAGCAGATCATCGGCGATCACCTTGCGCAAGGTGAGGAAATCGTTATCCCAGCGGCGGTTCTGGAAGACAGAGAGCAACGTTCCCATGCTCTTGCTGGCCTCTATCAACTGCAGCGCATCGGCAACAGAGGTAGCCAGGGGTTTATCGATAACGACGGGCAGGCCGCTATTGAGCGCGGCAAGGCCAAGTGGGACGTGCGCCCGGTTGGGTGTGGCGACGATGACAAGATCATAGCGGGATGGGTCGCGCCAGAGTTCCTCGGTAGAGGAGAAAATGGACGCGGACGGGAAATCTCGTCGGGCCTGCGCCTGCCGCTGCTGGTTGTTGGTGATGATAGCTGCCACAGTCATGCCCGGCGTTGAGGAGATGAGCGGGGCATGGAAAACCGAACCTGCTATTCCGTAGCCGATGATGGCGACGCGCAAAGCATTCCCCGATTGAGATGGTGTTGTTGGCATAGCTACCTCATATTGTGTTGTGTTCAAATCGCCCGGTGTAGTTAAGGCTTCTCTCCCCAGGCTGTCAGCATAAACTGAATGGCGCGGAAGTTTTCGAGCCGCATTTCGATCAACAACTGTTCATATACGCTATCCAGTTCCTCCTGAGAAACGCCTTCCCATTTGCGTATGAACGGCTGGATAAGTTTGAAGAGGCTGCCCTTGTTGTGAAATTCGCTTTCGTAAGCCTCAGCACCAAAGGAGAAATCAACCACAGAGGCGACCTGCTGGATGTTGATACAGCCAACATCGCGCAAGAAGCCGCCAAGCATCGGCGTGATGCCACTGATGCGCCCGTCAGGTGAGAAGCTTTGCCCGGCCAGTTTCATTGCGTGACAGAACCAACCGTTCAGACGTTCGTAGGCCGGGCTGTTGGTAAAGCCCCACTCGCTCTCGGTTAAGCGAATGACGCCGCCGGGCCGCAGGAGACGAAAGTACTCCTGCATCAGCTTCGGCCAGAGAGACGGAGGCAGGAAGGCCAGTGTACGCGCATTGACAAGATCGAAGGAACTATCGGGGAAATCCAGTGGCTGCGTGGCATCCATGACGAGGAAACGGGTGTTGTTCAGACGCTGCACCCCCGCCTGCGCCCGTGCATAGTCGATCATCTGCTGGCTGATATCGATGCCCACTACCTCCTTGTCGGGATAGGCAAAAGCCATCTCCTGTACCCAGCCACCAGGCCCGCAGCCCACATCCAGCACCGTCTTGAAAGAGGCAATCTTTTCCGGCGATTGCTCCGCGAGCAATCCGCCCATCGCTTTCGTGATAATACGATCCTGATTCAGCAGACGGGCCATTTCCGCAGCACTCTCAGTATCAATAAAATATGCATTCTTCTTTTCCCCTGCATCACCCGTTGTTGCCATGATACGCTCCTTTGCCATTACTATGGGGCAGACAAACAACCTGAGAAAATCTGTACAGAGCATAGCAGTTGACGGCAGCTCTGTCAATTCTCCACGAGGCTTATGTATGTTGCAAAACCTCTTCTATTTATAGTCATAAGCGCATCTATAAGCAATACCTTTTGGCCTCTCTTTCCTCTAGCACCTTGCACTTCAAAAGAAAGCTCTGTTATACTGTATCATCAAAAGGTTTTCTCTTTCTGTCTCAGATAATCTATCATCTGGCTGGAGGTTTAAATGGCTGATAACGCAGTAACCGTTCCGGTGACATCTTCCCAGGAACATATGCAGAGCAACCGCACACGAGGCGCGCTCGACGCCGACATCATTATCAAGAACGCGCCGGACCCGGTTTTCGTCTCCGATCTGGAAGGCAAGATTCTCTCGGCCAATGATGCCGTTTACGAGTTGCTGGGCTTTCGCACCGATGAAGTGCTCGAACAATCTCTTTCCCGCTTCATCAGCCCCGAGGAGACACGCGAGTTCACCGCCGCCCTGCGTGAAGTCATCGAGCGCGGAGCGACACGTAACGCGCGCCTCAACCCGCGCAGCGCCTCCGGTGAGGTCATTCCTACCACGCTGAATGCCTCCGCCCTGCGTGATACCGACGGCAAAGTCATCGGCGCTATCGGCATCCTGCGCGATATGCGCGAACTGGATAAGGCGCGTGCCTACGCCGACAGTTTGATTAAGAACGCGCCGGACCCGGTTTTCGTCTCCGATCTGGAAGGCAAGATTCTCTCGGCCAATGATGCTGTTTACGAGTTGCTGGGCTTTCGCACCGATGAAGTGCTCGAACAATCTCTTTCCCGCTTCATCAGCCCCGAGGAGACACGCGAGTTCACCGCCGCCCTGCGCGAAGTCATCGAGCGCGGCATGATTCGCAACACAAGGCTCAATCCGCGCAGTGCTTCTGGCGAGGTCATTCCCACCAGCCTCAATGCCTCTGCCCTGCGCGACGCCGACGGCAAGGTCATCGGCGCTATCGGCATCCTGCGCGATATGCGCGAACTGGATAAAGCCCTGGCATATTCGGATAGTTTGATTAAGAACGCGCCGGACCCGGTTTTCGTCTCCGATCTGGAAGGCAAGATACTGCAAGCCAACGATGCCGTTTATGAGCTGCTGGGCTTTCGCCCGGACGAAGTGCTCGAACAATCTCTTTCCCGTTTCATCAGCCCGGAAGAGACACGAGAATTCCTGGCCGCTCTGCGTGAAGTCATCGAGCGCGGCGTGACACGTAACGCGCGCCTCAACCCGCGCAGCGCCTCCGGTGAGGTCATTCCTACCACGCTGAATGCCTCTGCCCTGCGTGACACCGACGGCAAAGTCATCGGCGCTATCGGCATCCTGCGCGACATGCGTGCCTACGAGGCAGTCGTGCGCGATTTGCAGGAATCGAAGGCAGAACTGCAGGAGAAAATCCTGGACCTTGAGAAATTCGAGGAAGTCGTTGTTGGCCGTGAACTCAAGATGATTGCACTGGAAAAAGAGATTGAGAATCTCAAAAAGGAACTGGAGAAGCTGAACCGGGGACAGAGTCGATGGATATAGCTTCAGAGATGGTCTTAGGTACAGGCGGAAACACGGTGGATACGGAGACAGCGCGGGAAGCGCCAGCGCGTTCGGCCAGAGAGCTAGAACAGGAACTGGAGGAGCTACACGAGGCGTATGGATACCTGCTGGATCAGAAAAACGCGCTGGAGATGCGCGTGCGCAAGAGCGAGGAGCGACGGCGCGCCCTCATGCATATCCTGGCCGACCTGAACAATCTGAACCGCAAGCTGGCCGATCAGCGCAAGGCTATGATCCATATTCTGGCCGATTATGAGCAGGACCGCCGCCGTCTGGCGCGCCAGACCGAGCGGCTGGACAACTCGCGGCGTGCCCTCATGCACATCTTGCAGGACTCACACCAGTCCAATATTCGTCTGGAAAACAGCCGCAAAGCCATGATTCATATCATGAGCGACCTGAAGGAAACAACCGAAGAGATCCAGCGTCGCGAGCAAGAGCTGCGTGAAAAGCAGGAGCAATTGGTGCAGGCAGGGAAACTGGCAACACTTGGCGAACTTACCACCGGCGTGGCGCACGAATTGAATAATCCCCTCAACAATATCGGCCTCTTCATCGGCAATGCCATCGACCTGATCGAACTCAACGTCGTGGAGAGCGATCCTGAGCGCGTGCTGTACGAGTTACAAAACGCGATGCAGCAGGTGCGCAAGGCAACGGAGATTATCTCCCACCTGCGCACGTTCGGACGAGCGGCCTCAGTCAGCTACGAACCGGTGAGCATCGGACAGGTGATTCAGAGCGCGCTTTCGTTAATGCAGGAACAACTGCGCCTGCGCGAAATCGACGTGCAACTGCACCTTCCACAGGAACAACTGGTCGTGAGAGGCAACGCCATTCAGCTAGAACAGGTCTTCATTAATCTGCTCACCAACGCGCGCGATGCTGTGGCCCGGATGCCACGTAAGGCGATTACCATCACCTGCACAAGGCAGAAGAATCTGCTGGAAATCAGTTTTCGCGATAGCGGCCCCGGTATTCCGGTCGGGCTTGAACAACGTATCTTTGACCCGTTTTTTACAACAAAGGAGGTCGGCGCGGGCACAGGTCTGGGCCTCTCGATTACCTACGGTATTATCAAAGACCATCAAGGAGCGATCAGCGTGGAAAATCACCCTGGCGAGGGAGCTGTTTTCTTGATCCAACTCCCCTTACAATAAAGATGAACAGAGGGAGGAAATACGATGGATGCACCCTATATCCTGATTGTCGATGACGATACTGCCCTGTTGCAGGCATTGCCTCAGGCTCTGCGCCTGCGTATCAGGGGAGTCACTGTCGATATAGCGGACTCGGCCCAGCAGGCTTTCTCCCTGATCGAACAGAACGATTACGACGCGATTGTCAGCGATATCAAGATGCCCGGCATGGATGGGCTGGCGCTGCTGGCAAAGATCAAAGAATTGCGCCCGGAGACGCCCACACTGCTCATCACCGGTCATGGCGAACACAACCTGGCGATTCAGGCCTTGCGCGGCGGCGCATATGACTTCATCCAGAAGCCTATTGACCGGGATTACTTTGTAGCCGCATTGCTGCGTGCCGTCCAGACGCACAACCTGCGCCGTCAGATATTGGAGCAGCAGCGCATGCTGGAACAACATGCCCGTACGCTTGAACACACGGTTCAGGAACGCACCCGCGAACTCATCGAGGCTAACGCGGCCAAAGACGAGTTTCTCAGTATTGCCTCACACGAACTCAAAACCCCGCTGTCAAGCCTCAAGGGTATGACCCAACTCCTGCGCAGGCGGCTGGAACGAGCAGGCTCCAGCGAAGCCTCCTCCCTGGCCAGCATCGAGCGCTCCATTCGTCGCATGGAGTTGCTGATCAACGACTTGCTGAACGCCTCACAGATGACGACCGGTATGTTCGTCTTGCATCCGGCCCGCTGCGACATAGCGACCCTTTGCCAGCGCCTGATCGAGGAATTTCAGGTCGCCACGCTGCAAGCGCCCGAGATCCTCCTTGACAAGCCTGACGAACCAATTGAGGCAGAAATAGACATCGATCGCATTAGCCAGGTGATCCTCAACCTGCTCACCAATGCGCATAAATATTCATCGGAAGGCAAGCCTATTTCGATGAAGCTGCGACGCCACGGCGAGGTGTTAACGATCTCCGTGAGCGACAGGGGTATTGGCATTCCGCCGGAATTGCTCCCGCATATCTTCGAGCGCTTCTACCGCGTACCCGGCATCGAACCACAAACCGGCTCCCACATTGGCTTAGGTCTGGGTCTCTACATCTCACACAAAATCATTGAATGTCACGGCGGCACCATCAAAGCGGAGAGCGACCCCGGCAGCGGCAGCACCTTCACCATCACCCTGCCTCTGTCTCTCGGGACAACAATGGAAGAGCAAAACTCTACGACCATCAGCACCTAGTACACGCAGGCGCTCATCTACTACTTTTTGTTGTTGAACTCACTCCGCATCTTATTTAGCCCACTCAAAATCTTTTGCCGTGCCTGTCTCGTGCGCACAAATACATAAGTGCTATGTCCCTCTTCATCCTTATTGATGGTAAGCCAGTCAGGGCTGGGGCCTTTCCCCATACGAGAGGTGATAAGTTCCACAATCTGCCCGTTTTTCAGCTTATAGTCCAGACGCACGATATGATCGTCTACTTTTGCCCCTGAATAATTATCCCCAAGCTCGCTATGGATACGGTAAGCAAAATCAAGCGGGGTAGCACCAGCAGGGAAATCGAGCACATGTCCCTTTGGAGTGATTACAAAAATACGATCTTTTAGATGCTCTTTCTGTAAAGAGAGAAGATCTCTGTGAACGTGGGGAGGAACTTGAGACAAACTCTTCAACGTTTTGTTCAATTCAACAAGCATCAGACCTCTTTTCTGGCTTACGATTTCTCTGGGAAGCTTTCCTTTTCTATATGCTTTGCTCTCTTTATAACGCCAGTGGGCCGCGTACGTGGCTGATGTTACCCCATACTCCGCTATCTCGTGCATCCCATAGGTACGAATCTGGACTTCGACTATCCGCTCGCCCATCATAATTGTTGTATGCAGCGATTGATACATATTCTCTTTCGGGTTAGCAATCCAATCTCTGCTCACCTGTCCATCGTAAAAATCGGTTCTTGGTTCCCAGAAGGCATGAATAATATTTTGCACCTCGTAACATTGCTCAATCGTCTCTACCAGAATGCGGATACCAAGCAGGTCATTGATCTGCTCCCAGCCCAGTTGCCTGGCTTCCATCTTCTGATACACGCCATAGATATGTTTTGCCCTCCCGGAAATAAACCCCTCTATCCCAAACTCATGCAAGAGATTGTCAATAGAGGGAATAATCTCTTGAGTGATCGCCTGTTCGCGCTGTTGTTTACTGACCTCAAGCCGCTTGCCAATCTCTTTATAAAGGCCAGGATTGAGCAGGCGAAAAGCCATATCTTCAAGCTCGGATTTGAGTCGCCAGATGCCTAGACGGTCAGCAATGGGGGCGTAGACGGTCAGAGTAATCTTCGCCAGTTGGACATATTGTAATTCCTCTTTTAGAGCAAGGTCAGTATCTTTGAGTAATCTCATTAAGAGCAGGCGGTCGGCCAGCTTTATCATAAGCGGGCGAAAATCGCTGACGGCAATGAAGAACATATTGATAAGGTTGGCAATTTGTTTTTCTCGTTTTTGAAAATGCTCCGCGGCAGCATCTGCCCGGCTTTCGATAGCATCTCCACTGATTTCATCAATGGTCAGAAGATGCATTTTCCGAATAATTTTCCTGCGTCCTTTACAGGCATGGGATTCACAGTGATCGGGTTGTGTAGTCCAGATATCCCATTCGAGACGATCCAGGTGAAATAGTTCATCAATGAGGCTGAGAAGGTCAGCGCTGCTCTGCCATTGCTTTCTTAATTCGTCCGCAACGGTTGCGGCCACGGGAGGAGGTGGATAGAGGAGGGCAGCAGCGACGACAGGAGCATCGGCCCCAAGAGATATCAGGATTCTGGCAACGCCACAGACATAGGGCAAATAGGGATTGCCTGTAGGGTGGATAAGATGGGTATAGTGATGTTGCGCAAATGCGCAGGCATCTTCAAGCAGAGCCAGCTCTTGCTGAGAGAAGTCTTCTCGTTTTCGTAGATAAGCCAGCAGCTCATCTATTGTTACCAGAGTCTCCTTGCCAGGTCTTTCAGGCATACCCCACCCCCACTGGCATATTATTCAGGAAGCGAACTGCGCTCCCACAAATCATCAAAGTAACGCTCAAAGCCGACAAATAAGGGATGCCCCTCACGCATCATGAGCACTTCTGTCCCGAGATCGTGCTTCGGCCCTCCATCAACAAAGGAACTGACAAAGAGCGTGCTATCGAACAACAGTATCTTAAAGTTCGGCGACTCCTGATAGCAGCGCACCTCAAAATCTTTGTTGCGTCGGGCATGATACTTCAGATTGTCAAGTGAATGACGCATTTTATCGCGAATCTCCTCTGCCGATTCATGCTCCAGTCGGCTCGCCAGCTCCTCTGAAATATGCGCAGCTTCAGGTGACAAAACCAGCACTCTGACGCTGACCGGCTCGCTTCGCCTGGGAAGGCAGAGATTGTACAACAGGCTGCGCGAACCCATAAAGTATTTCTCCCCCCTGATCGTCAAAACCTTCGCCCGTCTCGTCACGCTGGCAGCTTCCTTGATCTGCTCTTCACATTTCGTCTGGCTGGCAAACTGAGTAACTGGACTGCGCTGTTGTGAGACCATTGCTCTCTGTTCCGGTCTACTCTCTCTCTCCTCGTCAAGCTCGACATCAATGGATTGTAAAAGCTTTTCAGCCTCGATTCCCATCATGCGAGCCAGATGTGGGATCTGCTGCACGGGCGGCCTGCGTATGCCTCGCTCCCATGCCGAGATTGTCTCCGGTGAAAAATTTAAGCGGCGCGCCAGGGCCGTCTGGGTCAACCCGTGATTTCTCCGGTACATCCTCAAGTTTTCAGGAAAGCTAGGTGAAGAAGGCATCGTTTTCCTCTTCCTGATCCTTTCCCTAACCCGTTACAGGTTAGCATATATCTCACGTACAACACCCGTCAGATTCATACACATTTGTACAGTGCGTATAAGTCGTACAAACCGTACAGAGAACTTCCTGCACACCACCGGGTTGTATTCGTACAAAAGTCGATCTTACTTACACAGGAACCATACAAAATAGTACATTATCAATCACTGCACGATTACTACAAACAAATGTACGAACACTCGTACCTATTTTTCCTCTCTTGCTGGTAAACTCCTAAGTAAGGAAAAAACCTCCCTCGTTACAGTATAGTATGAAGTTCGTGTTTTGTCTACATCGTGAACAGATCGAACAGGTCGAGAGTACTATCGAATTTACATGTAAAAAATTGAATGCATTACCCCTTCCATTAAGAAAGGAGCTGGCGGTTATGTGCAACGATGGGGATGGAAAACGAAGCACAGAATCAGGAGCGGCAATGAGCCGGGAAGAGCGCCTGCTGGCTGAATACGAAGCGTACATTGTCACCGTAGCGCGCCAGAAATTTCCCCGCTCTATAGTTCACCCGGATCGGCTGGCCGATGAAATCGAAGAATTCGCACAAAGGATTCGCATCAAGTTCTGGCTCAGCCTGCAAAAGCAGGATATCATAGCCGGACGCGCCTACATCCGCCAGATTGCAGCTACCGTTTCAGTGGATATGATACGCGAACACAGGCCGATGCTCGCCTTGCCGGTCAACGAGGACGGTGAGTTGTATCAAGGCAACCTGCTCTTTACGCCACGCCAGGAAGAGCAGGACCCGGCTCTGCTACTGGCACAGGAGGAAAGCTACAACGATTGCGCCGCATGGATGGCTCAAGGGGTGCTTGCCCTGCCGAAACTCCAGCAACAGGCGATGTTGCACTCACTGAAGAAGCGCATCAATGACCTGCAACCCCTGCTAGAGGCCCTTGAGCAACGAGGGGCCGATATCCAGGGCGCAACACAGCCCGCAGACACGAACCAGCAGCGCAGCCAGCGCACCTCGCTCAGCATCGCCCGCAAGAAAATGCGCGCCTGGCACAGCCGATACGATGCCTGTTGCGTGTGTACATGTAATTGTTGAGATCGAAAGAGACTTCACTCTTACAGGTAATCTATAAGGGTGAAGTCTCTTCTGTAGAGCGCCCGGCGGCCAGGTAGCTTAGAAGCATGGAAACACGAAAAAAAGGATCAGAAAACAAGCACATTCAGTCCATGCAGCAACCACTATGCCTCCACATGGCAAAAAACCAGTATGGTACGCAGACAGTAGCAGGGAGATGTGGAGTATTTTGCGGTTTATAGCCCTGACCTTGATAAGGTACATTTGATACCAGTTGATCATGTGGGAACGACTCAGGCGAACCTTCGCCTGGTACCAACAGCGCACAAACAGGAGAAGAATATGAGATGGGCGCAGGACTATGAACTGTAGCGTCGGTGACAGGAATCGAACCTGCGACCCAGGACTTAGAAGGTCCTTGCTCTATCCACTGAGCTACACCGACGTTTTTGATGCCATCATGATAACAAGCTATCTTGCGTTCTGTCAAGTATTTTCCTCATCGTGTGCCTTTGTCAGTCAGAATTTCCTGGTAACCTTGACAAGAGCGGGCTGAGAGCCTATAATACGAGTAAATCCGAGTAGAGAAGTAAGGATTATCATGGTTCAGGAAGCATAGGCTTTCTGTGAGGAATATTCAGTTCAGAAATCAAGCCAGTAGATGGAGTGAGTTGTATGAGCCAGACATTTGACCTGGAACAGCAGGAGTATAGTCCTGGATTTCATGTTCCTGAAAATTATGTATTCAAGTCCGAAAAGGGCCTGAATCGCAGGATCGTCGAACAAATCTCCGAAATGAAGGGCGAGCCGGATTGGATGCGTAAGTTCCGCCTCAAAAGTCTGGAACTCTTCGAGAAACGCCCTATGCCAACCTGGGGGGCTGACCTTTCCGGGATCAACTTCGACGATATCTATTACTACGTCAAGCCAATGCAGGAGCAGGGCAAAACGTGGGAAGAGGTTCCCAGCGAGATCAAAGAGACGTTTGACCGCCTGGGCATTCCGCAGGCTGAGCGCAAGTATCTTGCCGGCGTGACGGCGCAGTACGAGAGTGAGGCCGTCTATCATAAGGTGCGCGAAGACCTGGAGAAGCTGGGCGTTATCTTCACCGATATGGACACGGCCCTGCGCCTCTATCCTGATATCGTGAAGGAGCACTTCGGCACGGTTGTTCCGCCCTCCGATAACAAGTTCGCCTCGCTGAACAGCGCGGTCTGGAGCGGTGGCAGCTTCGTCTATGTGCCGGAAGGCGTGCACGTCGAGATTCCTCTGCAAGCCTACTTCCGCATCAATACACAGAATATGGGCCAGTTCGAGCGCACACTGATCATTGCCGCTCCTGGTTCCTATGTGCATTATGTCGAGGGCTGCACGGCACCAACCTACACCAGCGACAGCCTGCACAGCGCCGTTGTCGAGATCAAGGTGATGCGCGGCGCTCGCGTGCGCTATACGACCATTCAGAACTGGTCGAAGAACGTCTACAACCTGGTGACCAAGCGCGCCGCCGCCTACGCAGACGCGACGATGGAGTGGGTCGATGGCAACCTCGGCTCGAAAGTCACCATGAAATATCCCGCCGTGCTCTTGATGGAGCCGGGCGCGCGCGGTGATGTGCTTTCCGTCGCCTTCGCCGGAGATGGGCAGCATCAGGACGCCGGTGCCAAGATCACGCACCTCGCGCCGCACACAACCTCGCAGATTCTCTCGAAGTCGGTCTCCAAGGGTACAGGCCGCGCCTCCTATCGCGGGCTGGTTCGCGTCAACCAGGGAGCGCACCACACGAAGTCCAGCGTGCGCTGTGACGCGCTGCTGCTCGACGAGGATGCCCGCACGGACACCTACCCGACCATCCGTGTCGAGGAGAACCAGACCGAGATCGGTCATGAGGCTACCGTTTCCAAAGTCGGCGAAGATCAGCTCTTCTACCTGATGAGTCGCGGCCTCGACGAGTCCGAGGCCTACTCGCTCATCGTCAACGGCTTCATCGAGCCAATCACCAAAGAGTTGCCAATGGAATACGCCGTCGAACTGAACCGCCTCATCCAACTGGAGATGTCGGGCAGCGTGGGCTAAACCAACATCTCAACAGCAAGCAAAAGAGCAGGAGCTGCGAAGTCGTGGCTCCTGCTTTTGGCTGTCTGATGAGATTCCTGAAAGGAAGGCTACAATGGCGATTCGAGCGGTGGTTTTTGATATTGGTGGGGTGCTGGAAATTACGCCTCGTACCGGCTGGGTCGAGAAGTGGGAGGCCCGGCTGCATCTGAAGCCAGCGGAGTTGGATGAACGACTTATGGATGTATGGAGAGCTGGCACAGCGCATCCATGCCATCCTCTTCGAAGAAACAAGTCAGTCAATAACCCCTCCTTTCCTGCTTCGCATCGCCTATCATCAACCTGCCTGCTTTGGTTACGCAACTCTTACTGTTCACACGCGTAAATGTAGTATAAAATAGACATTATGCAAAAATCACTTAAATCCAAATCTAAGGCAGGATAAGTAGGATACGTGGCGCGTTGTTTGAATCCACATGGTGGACATGAAAATCCGCATCAGGCAGTGAGCTGCCAGCGTTGTGGCTTCCTCGTGGAGGGTGCGCATATCGGGCATTATGAGGTACTTTCATTTATTGGCACTGGCAGCTACGGCAATGTGTATAAGGTACGGGAGCCTGCGCCGCTGGGCCGCATCCTCGCGTTAAAAGTACTTCGTATTGATCAATTTAACGAAAAGGCGCTGAGCAGCTTTTTTGATGAAGCCCGGCGTATCGCCAACCTGCAACACCCCAATATCCTTCCCGTCTTTAATTTCGGACAGTTGGAAGATGGCCGCCCCTACCTCGTGATGGAATATGCCCCGCGCACGATCAATGACCTCTTTCGCCGACTCGATGGCACGAAGCGGCTGGCGCTGGCCGAGGAACTGGTGCCCTATATCGAGCAGACCGCCTCGGCGCTGTACTACCTGCACGAACACGGGCTGATCCATCAGGATGTCAAACCGAGCAACCTGCTCATCGGGCGCAACGGGCAGATTTTGCTCTCGGATTTTGGCACGGCCTTTTATCTGGGGCAGCAGACGCATGCCTCGCTGGATGAGGCGACGGGAACGGCTGTCTATATGCCGCCGGAACAGTGGCGCGGCACCCCCAGGCGCGAATCTGATCAGTACGCGCTGGCGATCTGCTGCTATGAGCTGCTGGCGGGCCGCGCCCCGTTTGTCTACCGCCGCATCGAGGAGATGTGGAACGCGCACATCAACGAGGCGCCGCCTTCACCGCAGCACTGGAACACACGCATCCCCGTTGAGGTCGCGGCAGTCCTGCAGCGGGCGCTGGCGAAGGATTACCACCAGCGCTATCGCAGCATGCTCGAATTTTCCGATGCGTATGCCAGTGCCGTACGGGAGACACAGGCGCGCTATGTCTGCCAGCGCTGCGGCATGCAGAACCGCACGGGAGCGCAACGCTGTAGTGGCTGCGGCGCGGAAAATGATGACCGGCACTGCCCCTTCTGTGGCGCCCCGGCCCGTTTCGGGCAGCGCGTCTGCTCGACCTGCGGGCGGCTGATCTTCCCTCCCAACATGGTCCCACACAGTCCGCTGGCAGAAGTCAGCGTGCGGCAAGGACGCTACATCATCAAGCATGTCCTGCAGAAAGGCAGAGAAGCGCCACCGGTGCAGCAACAAACGCTCAAGCGCATCAACGCGCCAAAGGTCACGGTCGCCATTGCCGAGGATACACAGCACAACAACCGGCGCGTGATTCTGAAACGCTGGGAATGTACGGAAGCTCCTCTCAGTCGCCGCGCCAGGGATTTCGCCCACTATGAACGAGCCACCGAAGCGCTGGCCCGGCTGAATCATCCCCTGATTCCCCACGTCCTGGACCGTTTTGCCGAGGGGAAATACTACTATATGGCGCTGGAATACATCAAAGGGGAGAGCCTGGAGGAGCGGCTGCAGAAGCTGTTACGCCCATTAGCGGAGCATGATATAACTGGCTATATGAACAACCTGCTCAACGTCTTTATCGCGTTAGAACAGCAGCGGCCTCCACTGCGTCACTTCGATATCTCACCCGCCAATATCATCATCGGCGGTGAACGCGGGCGCGAACGTGCCTATCTGACCGGTTTTCAAGTGCCTCCCCCGTCCAACGTCACGCGCAAGCTGCCCACATCGCCCTATCTGCCGGCCAGAGACGCGCCGTATGACCAGCGCACCTGCATCTACATGCTGGCCGCCAGCATGCACCAGGCGTTGACCAACTACGTACCCGAACCCTATCCTGCCTCCACACCCCCCCTGCCCGTACACGTACTCAATCCGGCAGTCTCGCCCACCCTGGAGGCCATTCTCAACCGGGCCTTGCAGGAAGATCGGGAAATGAGATATCAGACCTTCGAGGAGATGCAGCGCGATCTCAGAAGATTATTATAGAACGTGCCAGCGGCAGGGCACCCGCAAGGAGTGGCCTGGGCAACGGTTCCATCAGATATGGGAAATCACCGTTCACCAGCGATTCGCAGGTTGCAGCGGGCGTGTAGTCGCCTTTGACGTAACAGCGACTGGAACCGGCTTTTGTGCCTGCTCAGATGCAACGACCTGAGCCTCTCCCTTTACAGGGCTTCTGGAGGGTTCCCATTTGCGGCGCAGATCGTTGCCCAGCTTCATCCAGCGTTTTTCGATGACGACATAGAAGAGCAGGGCGAAAGGAATAACGACGATCAAGGCCCAGACCCAGTAGAGACTGTAGCCGACATAGTAATTCAGGTCATGAAAACGCGGCAGGATATCGTTCATCAGCACAATCAAGAGTTGCAGGTGCCAGATGTAGAGGCCGTAGGAAATGAGGCCAATCCAGCGCAGCGGCGTCCAGGAAAAGAGACGTTGCAGGGAGAGCGGTCCGAAGAGAATGGCGGCAACACAGGCGGCAAAGCCGAGGGCATAGGTGAAATCGCAAAATTCATTGTAGTATGGAAGCAGCGCGTTGATGAAAGGCCAGCCATAGTAGTTGTAGTCGTGCATAAAATGCCACATGGCCGCGAAGTAGAGCAACACGAGGCCAGCGCCGAAGAGCCAGGGACTGGCACGGCGCGCAAGCAACTTCAAGCGATTCTCCCGCATCGTCTGCGAGGCGTAGATGTAACAGAGGCTGACGAGCATACCGAGGGCAAAAACTTCTATGTATTTGCCTGTCACTCCGAAACAGAAGAAGAGAATGTCGTTGAGCACGGCACGCGGCACCAGGAACGTCAGGGCAGCGTGCTCCGTCAGATAAAAGCCCCAGAAACGCACAAAGAGTCCCAGAGCCATCAGGCCGAGCAGGCAGCAGGCAACGGCGAGCAGGCGACGCGAGCGCGGAACCTTGCGCACGACGGCATAGATGCCGAGTGTGATAAACGGCAGCAACATATAGAACCACCATTCAATGCCCAGCGTCCAGTAGGGACCATTGAGCTGCCTGAAGGTGGAACGCGACGAATCCATAAAGAAGGTTAGAAAGAGCAGCAACTGATTCCGGTGATCGGGTTGCAAATACTGCGGCTGAAACAGCAAAATGATGACAAAGAGGGAGAGATAATAGCCGGGCAGGATACGCAGCATACGCCGCACGTAGAACAGACGCACCGACGGCCACTTGCCCTCAAATAGCAGCGCCTTCGCGAACGGTATAAAGAGCAGAAAGCCCGAAAGAATAAAAAAGAGGATGACGCCCGAAGAGCCAAAGGTCGAAAGCGCGGAGGCAAAAGGATAGGTGTACTTATCCCAGAGCCGGTCGCCCGTCATCCGGTTGACATGATAGATTATGACAAGGATGATAGCACAGGCGCGCACACCGTCAAGTACCGCTATCGTCCCTCTCGGTTTGTTCTCCTCCAGTTCATTTGTCAGCCACTGCACCGCCCAACGTTGGCGCTCTCGTATCCAGGCTATCCATTTCCGCCCCGTCAAGTTCGTCTGTACGTGTTTTTCCATTACTCTACTTTCCATACATGTTTCGGCTCAGCTTTTCATCAAGTGTCTAACTTCGAGAAAAGCTTCGCAGTAAACAGGAAGAATCCCCCAACTATTCATAGACACTCAAAAGGAACGATGTGAGAAGACAGAGGGTAACAGGTATCAGTAATATTGCCGAACGTGGATGAGGTATATTTGCGAACTTTGAGGATGAGATAGCGTACTTCTAGAGAGTTCCGCATACTTTCGCGCTTCGGGCGTTTTAAGGGAGAGGGATACACACAGGGGATATAGCCGGGATGGCGAAAATATGCTAAACTTGCGTCATGCAAAGCCAGGAAGAGGAGAAGTGAGGCAGCCAGATGGCAAATTTCACGCGAGACGATGAGGAACAACTGATCGCCCGCAGCCAGCATGGGGATATCAATGCCTTTAACCAGCTTGTGTTGCTTTACCAGCAAATAACATACAACTTTGTCTTGCGCATGGTCGGCGATCAGGATGTGGCAGCCGACCTGACGCAGGATACGTTTATCGCCGCCTTTCGCGGCATTTCATCCTTCCATCAAGGTTCCTCCTTTCGCGCCTGGCTACTGCGCATCGCTTCCAATGTTGTCTACGATTACTGGCGGCGTGTCCAGCGGAGGCCAGCAGAGTCGTTGGATCAGTTGACAGATGAGGAGGAGCCACGTGGAGGAAGCCTGCTGAGCACGCTGGCGGCAACGGGGCCGGAGGAGAATCCTGAAGAGAGGTTGCTGAACCAGGAATTGCAGGAACTGATCCAGCGCGGCTTACAGGAGTTGCCGCCGGACCAGCGCATCGCCGTCGTCTTATGCGATGTTGAGGGCCTGTCGTATGAGGAGATCGCGGAGGGTACCCAATCGGCAATGGGAACGGTCCGCTCGCGCATTGCACGTGGGCGAGCACGACTGCGGGCATACCTAGCCCAGCACAGGGAACTTTTGCCGCGTCAATATCGTTTATCAAATGAGTGAAGAGTTGACGGCATAATGGAGTAGCAGCGTGGCACAAAATCAGAACGGGCATCTGCCAATAGAACAGCTTTCGGCATTGTTGGATAAACAACTTTCCGCGCAGGAAGTGGCGCAGGCAGAGGCACATCTGCGCGACTGCCAGCAGTGCCAGGGTATGCTCAACGACCTGAGCCAGACAGTCGCGCTGCTGCATGCCCTGCCACAGCCGGTAGTGCCGCGCTCGTTCGTTCTGTCGCCTGAAATGCTCCGCGCCACCACACCTTCACAAGAACCAGCCAAACCAGTGACGATTCAGCTAGAAGAGCGACGACAGAGCCGACGTACACCGAAGGGCAGCCTTGCACGGCGCTCCGTCCTGCCGCGCACCATGCAGGTTATGTGTACGCTAGTAGCCCTGCTCGGCTTCATCTTCCTGCTATCAGCTATTCCCTCCATCCCGCGAGCGAGCAGCACAACCTCAAGTGCTTCTAATGGCTCAACTACAGCCGCGCCCGCTACATCTACGATGGCACCGAATCACGTGGGAGTAAAGCCAGCAACTCAGAGTGAGGGAACCAGATCTGTGAAAAATTCAACTGCAACACATCAGTCATCATCTACCTCCTCACCGGCAACTGCCCCGGCCACAATGCAATGGCCCGGCTTCCTCGACCCCTTCACGCCGGGAGGGCGAGTCATCGATGGACTGATACTGCTCGTCCTTGCCCTCCTGGGGCTTGTAATAGCAAGCAGGTGGCGAAGGGGAGTAAGAGCGATCTGAAGACAGTGAAAATAAAAGGAAAGGGCCAGCGCAAATTTTCAGGCCCTTTCCTTTTTCCTGTCTCCACCTGTTCTTAAGGCAGGCTCACGCCAATCGAGGCGAGGCCCTTGCGCATCGTCTGCGGGGAGAGCTGGGTGACAAAAGCGGCACGCACGACACCGTTGCTATCAATGAAATAGCTCGTAGGGATAGCAGTGACGCCATAAGACTGGCTGACCGCACCTCCCGGATCGAAAAGGAGGGGATAGGTCACCTTATAGGCTGCGCCAAAACGAGCGATATCGGTGTTCGGATCGGCCTGATCAATGCCGAGCAGGATAAAGTGACCCTGCCCATGTTGCGAATAGAGCTGTTCCAGGTAGGGAACTTCCGAAAGACAGGGCGTGCAGCTCTCGGACCAGAAATTGAGCACAACCGGGTGACCGCGCAAAGCGCGAAGATCAATGCTCCTGCCGATATCGCTACCACCATAGACGGGCAAGGTAAAATTGGGAGCGGGCGTACCGACCCCAACTGCGGCCACCGGCGTAGGCGAGGCCGAAGGCAGCAGCACCAGCCAGCCAAATATGCCCGCGCACACGGCGATGACGGCAAGGCCGATAAAGGTAATGACGCGGCTGCGACTGGCCGGTGAGCGGCCAGCATACTTATTATGTACGGCCAGTTCCTCCTGAAACTCTTTGCGCTGCTCGCGGGCCAGCGCCTGCTCCTGTCTCTCCTGTTCCTTTTTTCGCTTCTGCTCCTCTTCCATATCAGAAATCCTTTATAGGAGAAAAGTCTCTCGAACTATTCCATACTATACGGCAAGCTGTGCATCTGTGCAACCAAAGCCACACATGTGATATCAAATCCGTTGGGGGAGGAGTTTTTGGGGACACCCCGACCCCCGGCAGGAGAGACCCCTGCACCCCTCTTTGGCCCCTCCTCTACCGCATTTGATATCACATGTCATTTTTCTGAAATGACATAACCCATCTTGCCCACTGATTGCATACAGGCAAAGACAGGCTTATAATAGCTGTAGCTTTTTGTATATTTTCCCGGTAGTGAGGAAAGTTTTTACAGGTTACGATAGAAAAGATGGGCAGGCGATTATTATGAGCAGTTCGTTGTTGTTGATCTTTCCGTTGATCAACGTGGTCGTGACGGCGCTGTTCGCTGGCACCATCCTGCGGCAGTATGCGCAGCGCCACCGTATTTACCAGCTTTTCTGGTCCATCGCGCTGAGCATGGGTTTCCTGGGAACGCTGGCCTACGTGCTGATGGTGGCAGTTGGGCCGACGAGCAGCGCGGACGTGATTTTCTTCCGCCTGTACTACATTCTCGGCGCAGGCCTCACCCCCTCCTGGCTCGGTATGGGCAGTATCGCACTGGTGACGCACAAGAACGTCAGGAATATTTGCCTGGGAGTGCTGTGCATCTTGAGCGTGCTGGCGATTATCTTCATCAGCATGGCGGGCATTGATATGCAGCAGCTCAGCCACGTCGCAGGCACGCCTGGGACAAGCATCCTGCAGCCGACCTTCGGTGCGTGGACGCTCACCATTATTATCGCCAACACACTGGGCGTGCTGGCGGTTGTCGGTGTCGCTGCCTATTCCGCCTGGAAGCTCATTCAGCGCCAGTCAACCGTCGCGGGCTTCCACGCAGGCAACCTCTTCTGGGCCAACATCCTGATCGTGGTGGGTGATTTGCTCAACGGCCTGGCCGGAGCCACAGCCCGCGTCTTCGGCAACGGCTTCTGGCTGATTATGGCTCTGGGCTGGATCGTCTTCTTCAGCGGCGTCCTGCTCACCAGCGCAGCGCGCAGCCGCCGACCGGCTTCTGACACAAAGCAGGCCGTGAGAACTGGTAATGCCTGACAAGGCTGGATGCCTGAGCAGGCTCTGACAGTCCCCTGCTCAGGCTGTTGCCAGCTTCTTGTAAGGTCATCACCCTTGCACTGCATCACCAATTCGGCGAGGAAATCTCTATCTTCTATACGCCGGAGAGGAATTCCGTGATATGAGACAGGGGGTTGCCTGTTACTGCTAATCGTGAGATAATAGGGCGCAAATTACAATACAGGAAAGAGAGCAGGAGGGCGCACGATTGGACAAGGAACACACACAATCTCTATCCAGCGCACCCATACCCCTGTTTGCCGACGAGATAGCGCCAGAGATCGATTTACTCCCTGACAACAGTGAGTATAGAGACAGAGAGGAAGACGAACATTTCTCTTCATTGATGGAGCAGATACCGGGGTTGGAGAGGCAGGGAGAGTATGAAGAGATGTTGCGCGTGGCAAGGCAGGCCAGCTCCAGAAATCCGGGGTCGGCGCTGGCCCTGGCCTATCAGGCGCGGGCATTGCAGAAGTTGCAACGCATCTCAGAAGCCACCATCGCCAATGACCAGGCGCTCCTGCTGGATACGAATCTGCCCCTGGCCTGGCTGAACCGCAGCGGCTTGCAGCTTTTGCAGGAGCGGTTCCAGGATGCTTTGCGCAGCGCCGAACGGGCGGTAACGCTCGCGCCCGCAGACGCACGGGCCTGGGTCAACAAAGGCATAGCTCTACTCAACCTCGATTACCTGCTAGAAGCCCTTGCCGCCTTCGATATCAGTCTCGCACACGACCCTGATTTCCTCTTCGCTTTGCAAATGAAAGGCGAGGTGCTGCGCAAACTGAGACGCATGAACGAGCTTATTCCCCTAGCGCGTCACGCCGTGGAGATTGCCCCCGATGATGCGCACGCGCTCACCCTTGCCATCCAGGCCTTCAGCGCCGTCGAGGATTATGCTGCCCTGCCCCCGCTTACAGAGAAACTGGTCCAACTGACGCCCGACAATCTCTTCGCCTGGGACAGCCATATGCGGGCGCTGCGCAGCCAGGGACGCTTTGAAGAGGCACGGGAAGCGATTGAGCGCGTCCTGGAACTCGAACCCGATAACGTGTATTACCTGACGATCAAAGCGGATAACCTCTACCGACTGGGAGAGTACCGGCAGGCAGCGACTGCAGCGGAACGCGCTCTCCAGATAGATGACGCTTACGCACCAGCACGGCGCATTCACGAGAAGGCGGTGCGCCTGATGTACCAGCGCAAAGGGAAAAAGCCGCGACCCTCAAGCTCAGGCGGCGACTCCTAGCTGGTTGAGCGCCTCAACCAGTTCGCGCAGGAAGAGTTCGGCATCGGTGACAAGCCCCGCCGCCTGGAAACTGCCCCGGTCGGCCAGCTTGGTGACGACAGCAGGGTTGATGTCCACGACAACGGTACGCACAGTGGAGGGCAGCAAGTTGCCGGTGGCGATGGCGTGCAGCATGGAAGAGACCATAATTGCCATCTGCACGCCGCGCACCGCCTCGCGCATGGCACGCTGCGCCTCCTGCATATCGCTGATGACGCCGGGCATGGGGCCATCGTCACGAATGGAGCCTGCCAGCACCATCTTCACCCCGTGCTTCATCGCCTCATAGGTGATGCCCTCGCGCAGCAAACCGGTCTCCAGCGCCTTTTCCAGCGAACCAACGGCGCGAATGGCATTGATGGCGCGCAGGTGATTGCGATGTCCGCCTTCGACCTGCTCGCCACTACGCAGGTTGACGCCCAGCGAGGTGCCGAAAAGGGCCGCTTCAACATCGTGCGTGACAATGGCATTGCCGCCAAAGATCACCTGGATATAGCCACGCCGGATCAATTCGGCGACATAGCGACCCGCACCCGTGTGGATGACGGCGGGACCAAGTACGAAGAGGATTTTGCCCCCGCGAGCCTTCGTCTCCATCATCTGCTCTGCAATCCCACGGATGTCGCGAATCTTCGACTTTTCAGAGGAAACGTCGCTCTGCATAAAAGCGAAGGCTTCGTGCTCGCGCCCGCGCTCAAAGGGTTGAACGCGAATGCCACCGCGTCCAACAGCAACCTGCTCGCCGACACGTACCTCGTGCATCGGCTTGCAGTAAGCCCGGTGATGCTCGCGGTCGACCACAATAGCCACATCCATCTCGATATCTTCAACATTAACCCATTGATTGTGCAAGCGCACCTGCGTGGGCAAGTTGGTGGTGGAGTAGAAGTCAGCAGGCAGTACGCCGTCCTGTTCCACCGGCTCCGTCTGCACATCATGGCCGTTGACGAGAACTGCGCCCAACTGCTGCAATTCGGACATGATGCGATCTAGCGTCTCCGCGTCCGGCGCTTCGACCCTGATACGCGCATAACTCGGCTCAGTCTTGTGTTTGCCGACGCGCATCTCCTCCACGGTAAAATTGCCACCGCGATCCATGATAGTATCCCAGGCGCGCGGCAGCGTCCACGAATCAATAATATGTCCGCTCAGTTCAATCGTTTCGCTTAACATAACAGTGCAGTAACTCCTTTGTCATTTCACCACTTTTGTGCCAACGGGGCAGACCGGCTGGAAGGCGCAGGGCTTGCACTTCGCGACGCGCTGCTTCAGCAATGGTGGCGGCTGCCTCACATTGCAACGCTCCATCTCACCCAGCAGGCGAATGACCTTCTTACGCAGCGCGGGCGTATATTCGACTACAAACTCGCGGTCGGCATAGCGCAGGATGCCATGCGTTGGCGGCTGCTCAAAATAATCTTCGAGGATCAGGCAATAAGCAGCGACCTGTACCATGTGGTTGCTGTAGGGCGCGGCAGCATTCTGCACCGTGAGCTTGAGTTCAACCGGGATGGGGCGGCCATCGGGAGCCTGCACGACATAATCCGGCTTGCCGAGCAGCGGAAAGGTGCTGGAAGACAAAGGCTCCCCCTGCCCGTCCGCGTCCTCGTAGACAAGTTCGCCATCGGGCAGCCCCAGCGCGCGTCGGCGCTCCACGATCAGGCGCGAACGCTGCGAACGACGCTCATTCACAAGCAGAAGCAGCAGAGCAAGCGCCACCAGCAGCAGAGCTATGCCAATGGGAAGCAGAATATTACCCACCATAGCAGAGCGGCTCCTTCCAATTTCCAGTCCACATCAACCATCAGGAAATGACACGTAGGGGCAATGATTCAGCGTATCACAACCGCAGCAACAATGAGCAAGAGCGCCAGCACAAGCAGAGTCACGGCGACAAGCGTGAGGGGGCGCAGGCTGCGCGAAGGAGAAGTCGCAGGAACCCATGCCCGTTCCTCCTCGATCTCTTCGAGTTCGTCCGCGTGGTCGCGGTGCTGCTGCTGACCCTCCTCAAACGCCCCCCGGCGCAGCAGAAGCTGCTCGATCATCTGATATTCCGGCAGGGATGGAGCCTGCGGGCCAGATTCGTGCTCCAATTCCACCAGGCGGGCAAAGAGTTCTTCCGTTCCGGCCTGTGCTCGCGGGTCGAAGCGTTCAAACCACCAGGCAAGGGGGCAGTACTCGTATTCCGCGACCTCGCTAGCCGTGAAGAAATTGCCCTGCGGCCCCGTTTTGTGCTGCTGCTGTTGCATCATCTTACTCATTACCCGGGAACAAGCTACACGGCTGCCTGTACGCCTGCAAGGCCGAGCGTATCGGCGATACTGGACATAGCCTCGATCACAAAGGCGATATGCTCGTCAAGGTCTACGCCCAGTTCAGCAGCGCCCTTGACGAGGTCGTCGCGGTTGACACCGGCGGCGAAACCTTTAGTCTTCATTTTCTTGCGCACGGAAGAGACTTCGAGGCCGAGAATGCTCTTGTTCGGGCGCACCAGCGCGGTAGCCGTAACCATGCCGGTAATCTCGTCGCAGGCATAGAGGGCTTTGGACAGCAGGTCGGTGCGCGGGTAGCCAGTGTTGAGATCATTGTGCGCCAGGATAGCATAGATAATGCGCTCATCGTAGCCGCCCTCACGCAGCCACTGCGCCGAGACCTGCGTATGCTCGCGCAGGTCGGGATACTCTTCGTAATCGCAGTCGTGTAGCAGGCCAGTCATAGCCCACAACTCCTCGTCCTCGCCATACTTGCGAGCATAGAAACGCATAGCCGCCTCGACCGCGAGCATATGTTTTTGCAGATTCTCGTTTTTCACATGGCTGGTCATCAGCTTATAAGCATCTTCACGTGTTGGCATACAATTCCACTCTTTTCTATTGGAGATTTTCTCGGGTGAAGCAGGTAAATCCATCACCTACCGGCTTATTATAACATACTATGAAAAAAAGGCCCTCCCGTATGCCCTGAAAAGAGCCAGCCTCTCGCATGTCATTCTTCGCTGCGCTCAGAACGACATGCGAGGCGGCACTAAAGCCAGTTTTCAAGCTCATGCGGGAAAATTGCCTGAGAAGATAGTGATTTTGGGAACATTGTGTGTTATACTCTGAAGGACGTTGTAGAGTGCATTGTTACGAGGAGAGGCAGGTTATCTGTTCCCTGTTGCAAGTCGCGCGATACACGAGCAAGTTTTTGAGAGAAACCAGACTAGAACAAAGTCAGGAAGAAGGAACCATGACATTTAGTGACCAGACGCTGTATTGCCGCGACTGCAACTCCCCTTTCACCTTCAGTGCAGGAGAGCAGGAATTCTTTGCACAGCGTGGATTGAACAATCCCCCCAGTCGTTGCCCCTCGTGCCGTGCCGCACGCAAAGCTCAGATGAGCGGCGGTGGCTATAGCAACAGCCGCAACAGTGGCTCGCGAGAGCCGCGCCAGATGTATTCGGCAACCTGCTCCAGCTGTGGTGGTGAGGCGCTCGTGCCTTTTCAGCCAAGAGGAGATCGTCCCGTTTATTGCAGCGATTGCTACCAGGCCCAGGGAGTGAGCCGCTCGTCCGGCAATCGTAGTAGATCGCGCTGGTAAGCCCTATGAGCGAGGTCAAGGTCAATCCGGGTGACTCATTCGAGGTGGCGCTCAAGAGGTTCACCCGTAAAGTACAACAGGACGGCATCCTCTCGGAAGCGCGCCGTCGAGAACGCTACGAAAGCCCGCAGGCCCGTCGCAAACGCAAGGCAGCCGCACAACGTCGCAAACAGCGCCGCACCCGCCCTTCCTGAAATATCAGCAGGCCGCCGGGTAAAATCAGACCATTCTGGCCTCTAGAATCTCGGCAGACTAGAAGGCAAGCAAACTGAACAAACAGAGACAGGCTGATTGAGAGAGTGCAGCAATCAACCTGTCTCTGTTTGTTTGCCATATTCAGAGGGCTACAAACAGTCTATTCTACCCTTCACTGAAGCCTTCCCTGCGAGCCATTTAGGGATTACCCATGCGTTTGGCACAGAGGATAAGCTTCTGCGCCATGAGAGGCCGGTTAGACAACGGTCGCCACTTCCCTGACCACATCGAGAAATGCCTGCAAGACTGGCGAAGTGGCGTCTTTGCTGTGCATGGGAGAACGCAGGAAACCAACTCGCATGCGAGCATTGCGCAATGCCTGTACCTGCTGGGCTGAGGTAAGTTCGCGCAAAACGAGACGTACATCTGGAAAACGCTCGCGAAAGACCTTAAGGAACACCTGTGCTGCTTTCCTTACTTTTGCTCAATACCCAGTCCCGGCCTATCCGGCAAGATGAGTTTTCCTTTCTCGACGGTGACACCTGTATAGGGGTCATTATCGACCAGCAGGTTGCCGTCGAGGTCGGCATAATCAACCAGGGGCGTCAGGTGCGCGGCGGCGGTGATAGCAATGGAGCTTTCGATCATGCAGCCGATCATAATTTGCAGGTTGTGTGCCCGCGCCGTGCGAATCATCTTCAGCGCATTTCTTATGCCGCCACATTTCATTAGCTTGATGTTAATGCCATCGACACAGCCGACGACGCGAGGAATGTCGTCGACAGTGATACAGCTTTCGTCGGCGATGATGGGCAGCGGCACATTCTCGCGAATGAGCCGCAGGCCCTCCAGGTCGTGGGCCGGAACAGGTTGCTCAACGAACTCGATGTTATACGGCGCGAGTGCGTTGATCATTTTGATGGCCTCTTTCGGCATCCAGCCCGTGTTGGCATCGACGCGCAGTGTGGCATCCGAAACCTCGCGAATGGCCTTGATGATCTCAAGATCGTGCTTCGTGCCAACCTTGATCTTGAGAATGGGGTAATCGCGAGCGGCCAGCGCCTTCTTCGCCATATTGGCAGGCGTATCCAGGCCAATGGTGAACGAGGTGTAAGCTGTGCGAGCGGGATTGAGTCCCAGCAGCTTGTAAAGCGGCACATTGAGCATCTTGCCCATGAGATCATACAGCGCCATATCCGCCGCTGCTTTGGCCGAGGGATTCAGCCCGATAACATGGTCAAGCTCGTCGAGAATATCTTCGATCAGAAAGGGATCATCGCCGAGGTGAGGCGCGAACATTGCCACACACGCCCTCACCGATTCAGGGCTTTCGCCATAATAATCGTCGGGCGCTGCCTCACCAAAGCCCGTATACTCACCATGTTGCACCTGCACCACCACGTTGGGCGAAATCTCCTGCACGCCCCGTGAGATGCGGAACGGCACCGTCAACTTCAAATCAAGCGGCTTTGCTTCTATACGCATGGAAATACTCTTTCTATTTCAGGACGCAAAATACTCGCAGAGCGCGTCAACCAGCTTGCCGGGGCCGAAGCGCCAGACATCGGTGGCAGGCAGGCCCGTCTCCTCCTCGGCCTGTTTGATGGCTTCCAGGGCCTCTTGCTCGTTCAGGTGGTTGGTAACGAGGGCAATGCCGACCACTTTGCAGGGGCGTTCGGGCCGCACCCAGCTCACGGTATCCTCGTTGATCGCGATCATACGCTTGAGGGAAGGCAGTGGGCAATAGGTATAGCCCTCGATAGCGGTCGCGCCAGCTTTATGGCAGAAGATCATGGCATCAGGCATCGAACCGTGGATGAGGCCGAGCGTGACGGGCGAGTAGCCGGGATGGTTGAGCGCCCCCTGCCCTTCGACAAAAACCCAGTCGTGCTCATTCGTCAGGTCGAGCACCATCTCCTCGGTCAGTCCGGCAAGAAAATCGCTGATGAGGCGATCGGCTGGTATGCCGTTGCCTGAGATTATGATGCCTGTCTGACCGGTTGCCATAAAGGCGCTGTCGAGCCCACGTTTCTGTGCTTCGCGGTCCAGTTCCAGGGCCACGGTCATCTTGCCCACAGCACAGTCAGAGCCGACCAGCATAATGGTATGGCTGCCGGGTCGATGCGGTGTGAACTGCGCCACCCGTTTCTTGTCCGGTGGACGGCGCACATCCCAGATAGTCACTCCACGCTTCTCCGCTGCCTGGCGCAGTTCCTCGTCGTCAGAGATAAAGACGTGCAGGCCGCTCACGATGTCGAGGCCCGCATCGATAGCTTTGAGTAGCTGCCAGCGCCACGCCTCCGGCAGCGCCCCGCCCATAGGAGCAATGCCGATCAACAGCGTATCCGGCCTGTATTCCAGCGCCTCGTTGATGTCGCGCACGACGGGAATATCTTCGCCAAAGGGCGCGCCCAGGGCCTGCGCCACATTCTGCCCCGCCTTCGTACTATCAATCACCGCCACCACCGGGTCTTTCCCATAGCGGATCACACCGGTGGCCGTCTTGCCATAATGCCATTCAAACAATTCCTCCGCCAGTATCGCTATTCTTCGCATGCGCATTCTCCTTCCCTCTGTCCAGATAGATATAAGATGCTCATAGCTCATGATATCACATAGTTGATTGTCCCTTTTCCGGTATTTTTCCCACCCCTATAGACTCTTGTGCCTATCCATGCTATGATTGGTGCCGAAGTCATAGAGTCTATTGATATCGCAAACGAACCAACGGAAGGGAGCTGGAAGCTATGCATTTCAATCTGATCGAATGGTTGTTTACCGACCCGGGGACAGCCGGGACAAACGGCGGACTGGGTGGACCAGAGCCGTTCCACTTTTATATCCCCTGGCTCGTCTTTTGCAGCGTCGGCGTCTTGATCGCATTCTATTATAGCGTTGAGGGGCGCAAACGCTTCGTCAAGAGCAAGCCGCTCATCAAATATATGCTTGATCGCTACCTGGGTTGGCTGGCGGTAATCTGCATTCTGGGCTATCCACTGATCTTTGCACGTGCCTACCTGTACGATTACTTCTTCGCGTGGCGTGTCTGGCGCTACCTCTGGCTGCTCGCGCTGGTCGTATGGGCCGTGCTCTGGATTCTCTACCTCGTGCGCAAGTATCCAAAAGAGCGCGCAAGTTACCTGGCGTACCAGAGGCAGCAGAAGTATATCCCGAAATCGAACAAACGCAAAACAGCTCCCTCCCGTTAATCTCTCTTCGCATATACTCCTTTTTTAGGAAGGTTAGAAGTAGTGTTTGATGCGGCCTGCATCCTGCTCGCGGGTGGACACAGCAGACGTATGGGGAGAGACAAAGGCCTGCTGACATTACCTGCCGCAGGCGAGGACAGGGACAACAGAGAGCGCAAGAGTTTTGCCGGGCAGCTTATTGCGACACTGGCTCCGTTGTGTCGCGAAACGCTGCTGGTAGTGCGCGATAGCGTCCAGGCGGCAGAGTACGCAGCCACCACAGTTGGACACGAAGGGCAACAGTATATGCAACTTGTGATGGATCGTGTGCCGAATGTGGGGCCGTTGATGGGACTCTATAGTGGCTTGAGCGCTATGCAGACAGCACTGGCGCTGGTGGTTGCCATCGACATGCCATATGTGCAGCCAGAGTTGGCAGCCTTCCTGCTCTCTCAGTCCATGAACAACACAGGTATCTCTGATGAGAACTTGCTGGTACCCGTAGTAGGTGGAACACCACAGGTTTTGCTGGCTGTCTACCCACGCTCGACACTGTCGATCATCGAGATGCGCTTGCAAGAGGGCAGGCACGACCCGCGCAGCCTACTCTCAGTTGCTCCGGTACGCTATATCGAGGAGGCGCAATTGCGACAGATCGACCCGGATTTGCGCTCGTTTATCAATGTGAATAGGCCAGAGGATTTACTACAATTGTAAAAGGCCCACACATCAGGCTACCCGCAAGGGGTGCGGCCTGGAGCGGTGGGGCTGGCTTGCCTATCCTATCCTCGATTCATCTTGCGCCAGTGACGTTGGGCCATCGCTTTCAGGTCATCTTCGAAGCCACGCAGGGTAAGCCAGTTGCGGGTTTCGCCCGTTATGACGATATCGGCTTCGCGCAGTTGGGCGACACTGGCAGCTCCACTGAGTTGCACGGCAACTTTGAGCTGCGCAATGACGGTTTCCAGAAGTTCGCAGACGCTTTCATAGCTCTCGCTGGCAGCTTTGAGGAAAGGAAAGCCCATACCAACAAGCGTGGCACCGAGGGCGAAGGCGCGAGCCATGTCCAGGCCATTGCGCACCCCACCGGTAGCGATGAGAGGGAGTTGGGCAACACCGGCTTCGACGACACTGACAGGCGTAGCGATGCCCCAGTCGCGATAGAGCTGGCCGATCTGCATAGTACGCTCGTCTCCCCGTGTCTTTGAGCGGGCCGCCTCCAGCGCCGACATACTGCTGCCGCCCGCCCCGCCCACGTCGATGGCGGAGACGCCGCAGGAACGCAGCAACAGGGCTTGCTCCCGGCAGATACCCGCTCCGGTCTCTTTGGCGATCACAGGGATGGATAGCTGCGCGGTGAGGCGGCGTAAAGCTGCGGCCTCACCGGCTGCGCGGCGATCGCCTTCTGGCTGCGCTGCCTCCTGCAAGCTGTTCATGTGGACGGCGAGAGCGTTAGCTTCGATCATGGAGATGGCCTGCCGCGCCTGCTCGAGCGTGAAGGCGGGGTGGCGCGACTGCTCGATGAGCTGCGGCGCGCCGATGTTGGCGAGGATAAATGCGTTCGGGGCATATTCGCGCGTCACGGCATAGGTGGAGGCAACCTCGGGATTGACGATGGCAGCGCGCTGGCTGCCAACACCAAGTACCAGCCCATAGCTTTCGGCAGCACGAGCCAGATTGCGGTTGATCGAGGTCACGTCGGGATGACCACCGGTCAGCGAGGATATAACGATAGGGTAGCGTAGATGGTGACCAAGAAATGTTACCGACGTATCGATCGCATCAAGGTCAACTTCCGGTAGAGCCTGGTGGACAAACTGAATATCACTCCAACTCGCACGCTGCGGCACCGAGACATCTTGTCCCAGGGCCACACTCACGTGTTCAATCTTGCGTTGCTTCACTTCGTCCGTCATAGACATTCCTTTCTGTTATTCGTCTTCTTCTCCTGTAGTGTTTTCCTGATGAACCGGTCAGAAGAAATACGAGTGGGAGACCAAAGATGAGTACGGTCAGGTAGGTGACAACCGGGTGCCGGGTCACATCCATTAACGGGTAGACAAAAAGAGAGGTGCTTGAAAGCAGCAGGACGGTGATGGTAAGAATATCCAGCCTGCGCATAACCACGATCCAGAGCACCCAGAGCACATACCAGGGCCAGAACTCGCCGGAGGCAAGGAAAAGGTAAGCGAGAACCGCGCCGCACCAGCTTGAGAGCACCACATCAAAGCCTGGTATAAGAGTCTTCTTGTCCGCGACGACACCATCCTGGGCAACCGAGGCTACCGGAGCAAGGCGCACCTGACCAAAAAGATAGAGGTAAATGATAGCGAAAATGACCGTCGCGGAACCGCGCAGGGTCAGATCGGCGGCGGTAACAGGCTGCATGATGGGCGGGAAGTGCGCCCAACGCGCCACGTCACTGAAGAATCCGCGCATGGGACCGACCAGCACGCCGAGAGGGGAATGGACAAAATGCGCCATGTCGATGGCTGAGGTGATGGCAAAGAAGGTTGGTGCGCCTCGCCAGAAAGGCAGGTAAATGAGTATCATGCAAGCCAGTACGATGCCCATGCGCCAGCAGAAAGCCCAGACAGCTCGTGCCATATTGTTTTCAGTGCGCAACGTAAACCAGACGAAAAGCGGCGTGATAAGCAGGGCAACCAGATTGGTACCAGTTGCGAGACCGAAGATAGCCAGCACGGCGATCTCATACCAGCGCCCGCTATATTTCCGCCCCCAGACATAGACAAAGACGGCCAGCAGAAAGAGCGTGAGCAAAATCCCTTCGTAGTGACCCATGCCCGCCAGTTCGAGCAGAACCAGCGGATTCCAGGCGTAGAGCAGCGTTCCCACCAAGCGACGCTCCGGTGCCAGTTTGCCAAGAATGAGCCAGAGCAGGAGACAGTTGCACAGGTGCGAGAGCAGCATGAATCCCTTGAACAGGAGGAGTGTGACAGCCGGATCTGCATTCTGGCTGGCACCGATACCCACCAGCAACGAGGAGATGCAGAGCCAGAACGGGCCGTAAATGTTTGGCGCGCCGCGACCAGAGATGACCCAGCGCAGGTACGGGTCGCTGGGGAACTGGAATGGCGCGGTATTGAGCGGGTCCAGGTGATAGATGGAGAGGATACGCCCGGAGAAGATGTAGCTGAATACATCGTCCGAAAAGAGCTTCGGTAGGAAGAGCAGCGTTATTCCAAAGACGAGCGTGCCCACCAGCACCAACAATAACCAGTCACGATCAGCCCCGACCCGCTTTACACGCCTGATAACGATGACAGTCAGGGCATAGGTTCCGACAAGGGCCAGCAGCGTTGCTGCGAACAGCAGCAGGAAAGGCGTGCTGGAGGAAGCTGGGGCAAGCCAGGCTTCCGGGAAAAGCCAGCGGGAAGGGGCAAGCGTCCAGACCCAGACATCCAGCAGGGGGGTGCTGTACAGATGCAGGCCAGGCAAGGGAACAAGCGCGAATATCAAGAGAAAGAGCAGTTCGAGCATGATACCGGCAAAGAGCGTCACCCAGAGAGGCCAGCGCGCCGGTTTACCGGCATCGGGCGTGCTAAACTGGCGCTGGCCACGATCAATGACTGCCCCTGGGAGTTTACGATTGCCCGTCTCATAGGTGCTCATAAACCAATCCTGTTGAAGGCGGTATCGATATAGCGAGTGTAGTAATCGGTGTTGGTCAGTTCGGCCAGTTCGTCGGCGGTGAGATATTCCATCACCTCCGGGTCCTTGCTCAGCGCCTCAAGCAGAGCGAGGCCAGCAACGGGGCCTTTGCTGGCCATGCTCCAGACCTTTTTCGCGTTGCGCTGCACCATCTTATAAGCCTCCTGCCGTCCGACACCTTTGTCGATAAGCGCGAGCAGGATGCGCTGCGAGAAGACAAGACCGCCGGTCATGTTCAGGTTGGCGAGCATACGCTCAGCATCGACCTGCAAGCCCTGCATGATCTCATTAAAAAGATGCAGCATGTAATGCAGCAAGGTGCAACCATCCGGGAGAACAATACGCTCGGCGGAGGAGTGGCTGATGTCGCGCTCGTGCCAGAGAGCCACATTCTCCATCGAGGTGACGGCAAAGCCGCGCAGAACGCGAGCAAGGCCGCAGATACGCTCGCAGAGTTCAGGGTTGCGCTTGTGCGGCATAGCCGAAGAACCCTGCTGGCCGCTGCCGAATGGCTCGAAAGCTTCGCCTACTTCGGTGCGCTGCAAATGGCGAATCTCCTGCGCCATCTTTTCGAGCGAACTGGCGATCAAGGCCAGTGTCGTCATAAAGTGAGCATGACGGTCGCGTTGCACTATCTGGCTGGAGATGGATGCGACACCGATGCCCAGTTGCTCGCAGACAAACTCCTCGATCTCCGGCGGCACCGTCGCGTGCGTGCCGACCGCGCCGGAGATCTTGCCGACCGTTACCTGTTCGAGCGCCGCGGCCAGTCGCTGCTGACCCCGGCGCAATTCATCGACCCAGAGCGCCAGTTTGAGGCCAAAGGTCATCGGCTCCGCGTGGATGCCGTGTGTGCGTCCGGCCATCAGAGTATATTTCTGCTGTACGGCAACCGTAGCTACTGTATTGACCAATTCAGCCAACGACTGGCTCAGCAGAATGCCCGCCTCCTTCAACTGCACCGCCAGTCCAGTATCGAGCACATCGGAAGAGGTCAGGCCGAGGTGCATGAAGCGGCCTTCGGGGCCAAGTTGCTCCTGGACGGAGCGCAGGAAGGAGATGACATCGTGGTGCGTCTCCTTCTCGATCTCCTGCATGCGCCGCGAGTCATAACGGGCGCGGCGAATCTTCTGCATCGCCTCCGCCGGGATAACGCCCTCCTGCGCCCAGCCCTCGCAGACAAGCAGTTCTACCTGCAACCAGATATCAGTTTTATGTTCAGCCGACCAGATGGAAGCCATCTCCGGCAAAGAATAGCGTTCGATCATGATACAATATTCTTCCTGGATAAGATAATAATAAGAACGAACATCGATTTCTCGATGCTAGTGTACCACAATCGTATCATACAGGGAACGTAGGGGCGCGATGAATTGCGCCTGATGACGCCGGTATGGGAAAACGCCCGATAGAGCGCCCCTACCATCAGGCGCAATTCATCGCGCCCCTACATTACCAGGCTGGCGATGGACCTTCCGTCGCACTGAAACCTCATGAAAACGAAGGTAATCTTTCGGGCATAAATATGTACGGATGGGTGTTATCTATGGTAGAATAGTAGGCAATCGTAGAGCGAGGGAGCAGGGCGCGGGTCTGCTGGCATCTTGACGTGGCGTATCTATCCATGTACAATGTTTACGGCTCATTGCCTGCAATAGATATTGTCTTTTGGGAGAAACTGGATAATGAAAAAGGGAATTCATCCGAACTATGTAGAATCCACAGTGGTTTGCGCCTGTGGCAACAGCTTTAAGACGGTCAGCATCAAACCCGTGTTGAAGGTTGATGTGTGCTCGAAGTGCCATCCATTCTTCACCGGTCAGCAGCGCATTCTTGACGCCGCCGGACGTGTTGAGCGCTTCCGCAAACGCTTCAACCTTCAGGAAGAAGAGTAAAGTAGCGGCATGACCAGCAGGGGATAAAGGAAGCTCTCCTTTGTCCCTTTTTGTTATGCGAAAAAAGTGCAGTGGGCAGGGAAGGAAGGGAGTTGAGAGAGTTGAGTGAGACGCTACAACGAACGATATTGTTCCTGATTGCCGATACGGGCGCGGGGCATCGCAGCGCCGCCAATGCCATTCGCAACGCAATCCTCTTGTTGCGCGAGCAAGAGCTGGCCGAATGGCAAAAATGCAGGGAAGAGGCAAATGGTGAGGGATCAGCGCCCCCGCTGCCCAACTACCGCATCGAGATCGTCGATGTATTCGAGGAGTATAGCCATTTTCCCCTGCGCGAGGCGGTGAAGCTCTATGGACCTGCTATTCGCTATAACCCACGCCTCTATGGACGCTTTTTTCACATCACTGACAAGGTGCGCCGGGTGGAGACCGCGAAAGCGGTGGCATCGCCTCTAATCCACAACGGCCTGATGCGACTCATCACGACGGTAAAGCCCGATGTGATCGTCTCTATTCACCCGATGCTCAATCACGTCACCATCAATGCGCTGGAAGACCTGGGGCTGCATATTCCTTTTCTCACCGTCGTCACCGATCTGGTCAGCGTCCATAACGCCTGGTTCGCGCCGGGGGCCGATGCGTATATCGTGCCAACGGAGACGGCAAAACAACTGTACCTTGCCCGGGGACTGGAGCCGAAGCGGGTGCATGTGCTGGGTATGCCCATTGACCCCAGATTCACGCAGCCGGTGGCAAGCAAAGAAGAATTGCGGCGCAAGCTGGAACTGGAGCCGGGACTGCCTGTCGTCTTGCTGGTAGGAGGCGGCGAAGGCTCCGGTGGCTTGCAATCCTGCGTGCGGGCCATTTCGCAGGCGCGCCTGCCCGTACAACTGCTGGTGGTTACTGGACGCAACCGTCGGCTCTATGCGCGACTGCAAAGCACGCGCTCCAGCCTGCACGTTCCGGCGAAAATCTTTGGCTTTGTCAACAATATGCCCGAATTGATGCACGCCGCCGATGTTATTGTCACAAAGGCTGGTCCTGGCACGATCAACGAGGCGCTGACATGCGGGCTGCCTATTATCTTGAGCGGCTACGTGCCGGGACAGGAAGAGGGAAATGTGGATTTCGTCGTGCAGCATAATGTGGGCATGCTGGCGGAAGATTCGCAAGCGCTGGTCAACGAACTGCGCAAACTCGTGAAGCCGGGATCAACGATACTGCGCAAGCGGCTCGAAAACGCGCAATGCATTCGCAGGCCGGAAGCCTCGTTTGACATCGCCCGCTGCATCTTGAGTTTCCTGCCTCCGCCCGATCAGCCGGGCATCTGGCAAAACACGCGCTGGCAGCAGCCGCGTCGGCGTTTGATGCCCAATCCCCTGCGTTTAACAAGGCGAGCGGCTTCCAGACGGATCTCCGCAAGGAGCCATTTCCCACGCCTCGCGCGAAGTCTTCCCAGGCGTATATCTACAGGAAGCCACGCGCTTCACCTGCGTGCTCCTGGGTCCTTGAAACGATTTACTCAACCGAGATAACACTGTAAATTCATTGATGAACGACAATGAGACAGCAGGAAGAATAGAAAAGGATAGAAACAACTATGTCATCTGATCCAATGGCTACTCCATCTTCCTCTAATCCCAGTACTCCTTCCCCTGAAACCGCGACACCTGAGGTTAAAGTGGTCGAGCCAACCGGCGAGCTTGTGACGGTTCGTGAGAGCACAGGCGGCGCAGCGGCTCCGACCCGACAGGTGCAGTTTTCCGGTTCGCGCTGGTTCTTCGGCGGCATCGTCCGCCTGCTCTATCGTTCGTGGACACGAGTTGCGGTACGCCTGTTTCCCGAAAACTCGGAAGCCGAACACATTGCCAGGTCACTGCATATTCCTCTCCCCGACCAGCTCAATATGAGCTGGATCACCGACCACCTGGCGGTTGGAGGACGTATTCACCCAAAAGATATTCCCTCGCTGGAACTGCTGGGCATCACAGCAGTTGTGGATACACGCTCCGAGTATCGGGACGAGGCAGAGCTGATGGAGCAGGCACATATCCAGCTCCTGCTGCTGCCCGCGCCAGATACCTACCCATTGACGGTGGAACAACTCTTTACCGGCTCGCGGTGGGTACAGGAACACATGCAGCACGGGGGACGCGTCCTGATTCACTGCGAACATGGAGTGGGACGCAGCGTGCTACTGACGACTGCCGTGCTTGTCTATGGGGGAATGTCGGCCCATGAGGCCTTGCAACTGGTACAGAAGAAACGCTGGCAGGCTTCACCCAACCACCGTCAGGTGGCCCGCCTGAGAGAGTTTGAGGCGGCGGTGGCGGCACAGCGCGACAACACATAGCGTTCAATTGCCAGCGCTGCGCCATCTTCGGCATTCGTGGCGGTTACTGCACGCGCAGCGGCTTTTACGGGGGTACTCGCCTGCCCCATCGCCACACCCCAACCGGCGGCTCGCAGCATCTCGATATCGTTGTTATTGTCTCCAATCGCCATCACCTGATATAGAGGAATACGCAACAATCGGGCAAGCGTGAGCATGCCACTGGCCTTGGAGCAGCCAGCTTCCATAATGGCAAGTTCAGCACAGCCGTAGTTCCCACGTTCAATCAGATTCCAGGAACAATCGAGGCTGGCAAGGGCGGGAAGCAATGGCAACAGTTCTTCTCTGGCGGCAAAGCCAACGATACGTAAAGGAGCAGCCTGCTCGTTATAAAGCGCATCGTAGGGCAGACGACGCACTTGCTCCGGGTAGGCCATAAAGTAGGGCGCTACCCAACATCCATCGGATTCTGCCGGCCCCGTCCATATCTCCTCCACCATCTCCTGTAAAGGATGGATTACGGGCTGAATATGCTGGCTCAGTAGCAATTTCACCGCCTGCTGTGCGAGAGCAGGGCGCATCGTTTGCGCGTGCAAAAGGGTTCCCTGCGGATGCATCACCACCATACTCCCATCGTAGAGAATGAGCGGATTCGTCAACCCCAGTTCGGTGGCAATCCCAGCCGTATTTGTGTAGCGTCGGGCAGTTGCCAGGCTGACGACGATACCCGCCTCCTGAGCCGCCTGCACCGCCGCTTTCGTGCGTGGTGTAATAACTCCTTCTGGATTGAGTAAAGTGCCATCTATGTCAATGATGATCAGTTTGATATCTGGTAATTGTTCTTCAATAAGCTTTTTCATATAAAAACTCTTCCACAACCATTTCTGGAACAACGATAATGCGACGGGCAGGGGAGACCTCTTCGCCCGTCGCACAGTTCCTCATCTCTATTATATCCCCTCTGACAATAGGGCCGAGAGGATAGGCGCAGGCACCGCCATCCTCTCGGCCCCGACGTTCGCCGTTCTCTTCGCGATTGCCGCCGGTCGCTACTACGGCATTGATCAATGGTTGACGCCCCCCTCAGGTCGATCGGGGATTCTGGCGTCTGGAAAATTCAGAAGTGACCATGTACAAAAAGCCGCCATTTGAGCGCAACCGTATTTTTCACATCTCCCATAAAGACCTGCTTTGCCACAACAGGGTGGAGTCCCAGGTCTGACCCATACCGGGCGGGAGAACGGAGATGTGGGCCTGGGAGAGGTTGGCTTTGGCGGCGGTGAGACGCTGGCGCAGGTGGTTGAAGGCGAGTCCGGGTGTGTTGTTGGTGCGGCTGAGATGCGAGAGCCAGAGCCAGCGCACACTGTCGGAACGCCAGGTATAGAGAATGGCGTCCGCTGCCTGGTCGTTGGAGAGGTGGCCGGTGGAGCTGAGGATGCGCTGCTTGAGCGATTGCGGGTAGGGGCCGCGCAGCAGGCGCTCGCGGTCGTGGTTGGACTCAATGACGAGCAGGTCGGCCTGATCGATGGCGGTGAGGATGGCCTCAGTAACTACGCCGCTGTCGATAACGACGCAGACGCGGCAGCCGGAGGCAGAAAGCAGGTAGCCGCAGGGAGCAACGGCGTCGTGCGAGACAGGAAATGAGATGATCTCGATGTCGCCGATGACGCGGCGCGCCCCGGCATCAAGTGGTAATGATTTAAAGTTTGCCCCTTGCTCCGGCAACTCAGGCAGCTCAAACGGTTCTGGCTCGACACGAGAGCCGCCATTATAGGCGTAGTATGGCGTCGGCTCCTCACAGACACTCCCGGTAAGCAGGGACACGGGGATGTCGTATTCACTGTAGCTGATGCCGGTGGCAAATTGTCGTTTCAGAACGGCGAGGGTGCGCGGGTCGGAGATGATGGGAGCGGCGCTGTGTTTTGCCAGCCAGGGCAGGCCGATGACGTGATCGGTGTGCTCGTGGGTGACGCAAATACCTTGCAACCGCTCCGGCGTGACACCTACCTGTTGCAGGCGCCGCGCAAGGGTGCGGCCCGGAAATCCGGCATCGATCAAAAGTTTCGTGCGCCTCTGCGGTCCGGCTTCTACCAGCAAGGCATTGCCACTGCTTCCACTACCCAATGATGTCACTCGCATCTTCTCGTGTTCCTGATGATTCCTACAACCCCAGTAACTTCTGTGCGTTGCCGCCGAGTATCTTTTCTCTAGCATCGGCACTCAGACCCGACTGAGTGATGTGGTCGATGATGCGGCGCTGGCGCAGAAGGCCATAGTCGCTGGCGAAGAGGATACGCTCCGCGCCGACCAGCCTAACCACGACAGGGAAAATGTCTTTCCGGTAGAGATAGACGGTCGCAGCAGTATCATACCACACATTGGCCGTAATGCGTTGAATTTCTGGCATGAGGGTGTAAAAAGGTAATCCACCTCCCCAGTGCGCGGCGATGAAACGGATGTCAGGGAAGGCGGTGAGGAAGGTGACGATATCGGGTAGCAAGACATCGCCCTTGCCAGGATAGCTATGGCCGACCGGCTCGCTGCAATGCGAGAGCACGAGCAGGTGATGCTGGCGCACGATTTCCATGATGGGCGCGAGCAGGGCAGTGTCGCTCAGCCGGTATCCCTGCCCGTGCGGCATGAGTTCGCCCAGGCCGATCATACCCACCCGCGCGCAGCGTTCCAGTTCGCGCACGGCTCGCGACCCCGCCGTGGGCTGCAAGACAGCCATGCCATAGAGACGCTGTGGATAGCGGCGCATGGCGTCGATGACGTAGCTGTTTGCCTCCTCGATTAAGCCAGGATCACGCCAGCCAAAGGAGAACGTGACCGAGGCATCGACGCCGGAAGCATCCATCTCCGCGATCAGGTCTTCCGCCGTGGCAATGCCAGCACGCGGATTTTCGTACAGTTCGCTGAACCAGGAGTCACGAGCGCAGTAGCGTTCCCGGTGGAGCTGCACATCGGGCGGGAAAATATGAGTGTGAAAATCGACGATGCGCATATAAACTTCCTGTGCCAAAACGCAAATAGGACGTGGATTTGTTCACGTCCTACCAACAGAATACACCATAACCTCAATTTTGCTGAGACGATGAGCCGGGCAAAAGAGCCAGCGAAAACGCTCATGCCAGAGAAAATGCGGGTTGAAAATTGAAACAAGCCGTACGATCATTAGGGCCACTTGGCTGAGCCGGTTACCCGGCTTACACCTGTGGTCTATCCACCAGGTCGTCTTCCTGGGATCTTGATCTCACTCAGGAGATGGGAAGACTCATCTTGGGTGCGGCTTCGCGCTT
>DATGLM010000077.1:0-132350 GCA_035294125.1 Ktedonobacteraceae bacterium
TCCCATTCCACCATTTAGAGGTACATCCTCTTCTTCTATTATAATCCAACGTTTCAAACCCGGACGGGCCACCTCTCCCATTCCACCAAAGTATAATATAAATATAGAAAATATTACAGATGATAGTTTCAAACCCGGACGGGCCACCTCTCCCATTCCACCCCCTCTGCTTCCAGTGCTTCAATTTCCCTGAAGGTGTCAGTTTCAAACCCGGACGGGCCACCTCTCCCATTCCACCCGTACGCTGAGGGAGTACAATCAAGCTAGCGGTAGTAGGTTTCAAACCCGGACGGGCCACCTCTCCCATTCCACCAGTCCCAATGAGCAATTTGATCGGTCGAGCTGGTATCGTTTCAAACCCGGACGGGCCACCTCTCCCATTCCACCAGTACTCATGTCCTTGTACAGGAGTATCCAGTTTTGTTTCAAACCCGGACGGGCCACCTCTCCCATTCCACCGAAGTCGCCCGTACAACATCAATCGAGATAGCGGTGTTTCAAACCCGGACGGGCCACCTCTCCCATTCCACCTCTAATGCCTCAGAGGTTGCGCGTACTACCACTTCGGTTTCAAACCCGGACGGGCCACCTCTCCCATTCCACCTCTTCGTGCTGCTGCCCTGGCCGACTGGCGTGATTGGTTTCAAACCCGGACGGGCCACCTCTCCCATTCCACCTTGGATCAGGCAGGTTCATTATGTCCTCTGCTGAATAGTTTCAAACCCGGACGGGCCACCTCTCCCATTCCACCATACGCATCGGTGGAAGCCACTGGCTCGTAGAGATCGTTTCAAACCCGGACGGGCCACCTCTCCCATTCCACCCGAGGTGCTTTTAGCATAGCATGAGAAGCCAAAAAAAGCAAGCGTTTTCGCAGACCCCAAAAAAGAAGTCTTTTAGAAAGCGGTAAATAGGACTGAATTGCTGCCATGTGCCCCTTCAGATGTCTCTACAAGCGATGCGCGAATCTCTGCACGAAATTGGTGTCACCGAGGTCCGCGCTCAATTGTTGGGCTTCCGTTTCTGGAAAAACTATCTCTAGCAATGTGTGCAACAAAGTCGAGAATGCCACCAATAAGTAATCTATCTGAGTGCCAGGGGAGCAACAAAACCGCGTCCGAGACGCTTGATACAGCAACCGCACATCCTCACTGGTAAGCAAGTGAGAGCAAAAGTGAGAGCAAAACAGCCAGACAGGCGTCAAAAATCATCGGAAAAGTTGGGCAAAAAGAGAGTTCCTCTTTTGCTCTCAATCTGGATGAATCAGCCTCTTGACAGAGACGAGCGCATGGAGTATGATAGGGGCATCGCTGGGGCCGTGAGGTTCGAATCCTCCCCCCGCTACTGCGAAACCGGAACCGAACGTTCGGGGTCGGTACTGCATATAGAAAAATCAAACGAAAAGAACGACGCGGGATAGAGCAGTGGTTAGCTCGTCGGGCTCATAACCCGGAGGCCGAAGGTTCGAATCCTTCTCCCGCTACTTAGCTGGTATCTTTAAAAAGCAGGGCTTGACAGATATGCTAAAATGCAGACGTCTTGTGAAAGGCTTCTCAAAGAGAGAAGCCTGTAGCTCTGCTTTAGAGGTCAATTCATGGCGGCGTAGCTCAGTCGGTAGAGCAAGGGACTCATAAGCCCTGTGTCGTTGGTTCGATTCCAACCGCCGCTACCAAATCCCTGGAACCGAATAGGCTCCAGGGATTTTTTGTGCTCCTTCGCTTCTGATCCCCGGTGCTACACCCGCTTTGCAAAAAAACTCTGCCTGCCGGGGAATATTATATTGACATGAGATAAGAAGGTAGCTATGATGCAGGAAATTACTGAGGAGAAGGCAATGCAGAGCTGGCCGTACTTCAAGTGGGAGTACCTGAGCGTGACGCTGAGCTATACCGGGCGACAGGTCGAGGGGCAGGCCGAGTTCTTGCCGCGCTGGGTGAACGGGCAGGAACTGGAAAACTGGCAGCGCATTCCTCACTACACGACATTTCTCAACCAGCTTGGCGACGATGGCTGGGAACTGGTCGCAATCTCTGGAAGCAATTTCTTGTTCAAACGTCCGAAAAGGTGGCAAACGAGCATTTAGTAATGTTTTGGGATATTATATAGACATGAGCGCGTTATGGGAGATGGTGATAACGCAAAAGTGAAAGGAGGCGTGTTCCATGACCGGTGAGCCTGAAGAGAGAAAAGATACGTATGTGATTGACCCGGAGAGCGCGACGGAGATGACGCGCCTGCTGTACCAGGATCGCCTGCTGACGGAGGAGTTGGGGGGTCTCTTCCCGGAAAATCCTGATCTTTCCGGCATTCATGATATTCTGGATATTGCCTGCGGCCCTGGCGGCTGGGCGCTGGACGTTGCTTTTCGCTATCCTGAGAAGCAGATCACAGGTGTGGACATCAGCCAGACAATGGTGACATATGCACAGGCGCAGGCAAAGGCACGTGGGTTGAGTAATACCGACTTTCTGGTGATGGATGTGCTCAAGCCGTTGCAGTTTGACGATAACTCGTTTGATCTGGTCAACGGTCGCCTGCTTTTTGGCTTCATGCCTGCTGCTAGCTGGCCGAAGCTTATTCAGGAATGCATGCGTATTTTGCGTCCGGGCGGGCTGCTGCGCCTGACGGAGGGGGAGATCGGCATTACCAACAGCCCTGCCTCAGAGGAAGCGAGTAACCTGTTCACGCGGATGATGAAGCGAACAGGCATGAGTTTCTCTCCCGATGGTCGGCACCTCGGCCTTACTCCTATGCTGCCGCGCTTGCTGCGTGAGGCCGGGTTCGAACAGGTGCAGTTGAAGGCGTATGCTGTTGATTATTCTGCCGGAACGCCGAATCATGAGAGCCACTATCAAAATATCATGATTGGCTCCAAACTGGTTCAGCCGTTTCTGACGAAGTTGGGCCTTATTTCGCAGGAGAAGGCCGAAGAGGTATACCAGCAGGCGATGATTGAGATGATGCAAGATTCATTTGTAGGTCTCTGGTATTACCTGACCGTTTCCGGCAGGAAGCCGTGAAGAAACCGAAAGACGTATTTGCTCTCAAAGCGCGAAAAGCTTGCGAAATTCGCCGTCTAAGATTATTATCTTAAAAAGAAATACTGTTCTCCTATCAACTTTTTATGGTAAAAGGAGCGCGAGCATGCAGGATCCGAACAACCTGGAACTCCAGAGGCAGGCAGAAGAGGAAAGGTTGACCAATCCGTTCCTTGTGAAGCAGGCGGCAGCGCAAAAAAGACGGCGGTTCGTTCCACGAGGCTTTATCACGCTCGCCATCGGCGTTGTGCTGCTTGTCATTGGTTTGCTGCTCCACACGGGTGTGCGTTCGTTTGAAGGTGTGCTGGTTGGCGTTGGTGTCATCGTCATCATTATCGGCATCATTATGGTCTTGATCGGCGTGATTAACCCTGTCGTACCTGAACAGGTCAATCCTCCTCCCCCTACGGTCCCGCTAGTGGATCAGGATGAGTTATAAAGCTCTCGAACCCGTTCAGGTCAACCACAATTTCTCGACGCGTCCTGGAGAGAGCACGGAGCAGTCGCTGTTCCGGCGGGGCAGCGACTGCTTCGTGCTCTCTCCTATATCCCCTGTTCTACAGCCGTTGCTTCGTATTGTTCGTCCTGCCGGTTTTTCTTTGCCTGCTGTTCGTTTCTGGAGCGACCGGGCAGCGTGAAGGAGAGCAGGATGGTTGCGACTGCGAGCCAGAAGGTGACGATGTAGGCATCGTCGAGGGCCTGGTTGAAGTCCAGTGGGATGTAGTGGGCAAGCAACTGCCCCATCGCTGCTGCCTGCGCGGCGGCGGCAGGAAGGCCATGCTGCTGCAAGCTCTGCACGAGTTGGAGCAACTGCTGGCCCAGGCTGGTGGACGGATTGTGCAGGTTGCTCGTTGTCTGTGCGCTGTAGGTGCTGAACTGGTGCGTGAAGATCGCGCCGAGCATGGCGATGCCGAAGGATTGGAAGACGTTGCGTGTGGCGTTGAGCAGCGAGCTGGCGCGGGGAAGCTGCGCCGGTTTGAGACCGGTCAGCGCCGTGGTCAACGTTGTTTGCAGCACGAAGCCGAGAGCGATGCCGCGCACGGCCACAATCTGCATGACTTCCAGGAACGAGGTGTTGACGGTCAGGTGCGCCAGTTCCCATGTGTTAATGGCGAGCAGGACGCTGCCGATGAGGATGAGCCAGCGCCCGCCGAGCCGGTTATAGAGCGCACCAGCGATGGGAGTGACGATACCTGAAGAGATCGCAAGCGGCAGCACGAGCAGACCGGCCTGCAGGGGCGTCTGCCCGCGCAGGCTTTGCAGGTAGATGGGCAGCAGGAACTCCGCGCCGAAGAGGGCAATGGAACTCACCCAGCCCACGATATTGGCGAAGGCGTAGGTACGCTTCAGGAAGAGGCGCAGGTCGAGCAACGGCTCCCGAACGCGGAACTCTACGATGACAAAGGCGATAAAGGTCACGATGCCGATGCTGAGCAGGGTCAGAATGCGTAGAGAGGTCCAGCCGTCGCTGCTGCCGCGTTGAATGGCGTAGAGGAGCGTGCCGAAGCTAATGGTGGAGAGAACGATGCCAGGAATATCCAGCTTCGCCGCCGTGCCACGTCCCTGTTCGTGCAGCCAGAAGCTGCCCAGGATGATACCGGCGATGCCTATAGGTATGTTAATCAGGAAGATATAGCGCCAGTCCACATATTCCACGAAGTAGCCGCCGAGCACGGGGCCGCTGGCGGGCGCGACGATCAGCGGGATGCCGTAGATGCCGAAGGCGAGTCCGCGCTCGCGTTCGGAGAAGGCGCCGAAGAGCAGTGAGATACCCAGTGGTCCGAGCATGCCACCGCCCAGGCCTTGCAGGGCGCGGAACGCTACCAGCAGCGGCAGCGAGGGCGCGAACGAGCAGAGCAGCGACCCCGTGACGAAGAGGCCGAGCGAGAGCAGGTACATGCGCTTGATGCCGAAGCGCTCGGAGAGATAGCCCGCCAGTGGCGTGATGATGCCGAGGGCCAGAATGTAGGCCGTCAGCACGCCGTCAACCTGGTCAACGGGGGCTTTCTGTCCGCCGGAGGCGAAGACCTTTTGCAGCGTCGGCAGCGCCACGTTCACCGCTGTAGAGTCGAGAATGACCATGAACGTGCCGAAGACAACAGAGGCCATGACCTTCCACTTGTAGTTGGGGTCGCCATTGCCTGCTCCTGTCTCCCTCTTCGCGTTCGTATATGCAGGCGCGGAACTCGTTTCACTGTTCTGTGGTTCTTGTTCCGTATGTTCAGATTCAGGTGTTGCCACGAAAAACCTCCCCGGTTGAGTAAATCAATCTACCTGTACTTATCGATTGATAAGCTGAAGACAAAAAATTTTTATCATTCTCTTTTTGTTTGTTGTCCCCTCTCCCCCTCTTACTGAGGATAGGCCAGACCATGCAGTAAGACGCGCACTACCATGCTTGCTCGTTGCTCGTCACCAGCGAAGATGGTGCTGTGCCCGGTGCCATGTGTAGCGCGCTCCTGTGGTCCCTCCCTGTCCGGCTGGCGGGCGAGCATGCTCAAAAACAGGTACGTCGCTGTAATGGCATCCACACCACCGCGCTCTTGATCGCGCAGCAACCCCTCTTCGATGCCTGCCGTGAAAACTGAGGCGACGGGTGCCACGATGCCCGTTTGAAAGATACTTGCCAGCGTTGCTCTCGCCTCTGCCGAAAGCTCGTGGCGGATATCGTGCAGCATGATATCCATGTCGTGCTGCGAGCTATTGAGCAGGTAGGTCGCCATGCTTTCCAGACGCTCGGTGATGCTTTCGCCGCGCCGCGCTATGCGTTCCAGGGCGGCGCGCATCTTCGCTACCTCTTCGTGCATCATCGCCACGTACAGCTCCTGCTTGTCATGAAAGTAGTGGTAGAGCGCGGGCTGCGTCAACCCGCACGCGCTGGCAATTTGTCGCGTCGTGACGGCGCGATAGCCATACTCCATGAAAAGCCGCTGGGCGGTACGTAAGATGGTGCGCAGTGTCTCCTCCGCCTCTTCGCGATTCTGACCCTGTCCGGTTCGCCTCTGCTGTCCACGAACCATATGCCTGCTTGTTCTCCTCCTTTGTCTTTGCTTATCAATTGATAAGCATTTTACATAGGAGAAGACGTTGTGTCAAGGAGAAACGGGTAATTCTATCAATGCTGACCTATTGTTAAGGCTCCTTTCATGCTGCCTGCTCTTATATCTATCTGCCATGCTAAAGGTATAAATGGTTTGTCTTTGAGAGACAAACCGGGGAGGAGCTATGCTATGACGATAGGTTGAGAAATCGTAACCCGACAGTAAGACATTTTGGCTAATTTTCACGAATGTCCAGCATGGCCTGGAACACACTGATATACAATACCCGCAGATGAAGAACGTATTTCGATAGTTAGAGCTAGAGAACGGTACAGCATGACGTTTTCCCGGATAGCCGCTTTTTTCTTCGTGTTTGCCCTCATCGGCAGCATTGCGCTGGCCGCAGTGGGGGCGGTGTCCGTTGTCGGACCGATGCTGGCGCACGGTGACAATGTTGAGCACGCAGACGGCAAAATCATAAAGATTGGCCCTGGTAAGGATTTTGTGCTGGCGACGGAGAGCGGCGAGCAGCTCCATTTTCAGTGTGGCGACCAGTGTCGTGCCTCGCTTGCGCACATGCAGCGCCATCTTCGCGAGCATGCCCATACCGATGTCTACTACATTCACGGCCCGGATGGCTCGCTTGTCGCGCTGGATGTAGATTGAACTGGTTACTGATAGCAATAGAACTGGGATAGCATGAGCAGAGAGAACAAAGCAGGAATCAGCAGGTCGTATCTCGAAAGTGCGGATATTGTTATTGTTGGCAATGGTATCGCCGGGTTGACGGCTGCGGTGGAAGCGCGTCGCTTTTCCCCGGATGCGCGCATTGTCATCATCACCGACCAGTGCCACCCGACGATCAATACGCCCGCGCTCAAGCAGTTCGCAACCGGCAAGCTCTTGCGAGAGCAATTGCTGGCCTACCCAGCCGGAACCGAGCGCGAGCAGCGCATCCACGTCATCCAGGCCCATGTCGAAGCTATCAACGCACGGGAGAAATATCTTTGCCTGGATGGCGGACGCGGCTTTGGGTATGGCTCGCTGCTGATTGCCACGGGCAGCAAACCCAATGGCCTGCCCGCCAGCATGCCGGGGCGCGACTTTGATGGCGTGCTTACCCTGCATCGCCTGCCGGATTACCTGGACCTGCGCCGTCGCATTGGCGAAATCGGTCAGGCGGTGGTGATCGGCGGTGGCGTGCATGCCATAGAGACCGTTATGGGTCTGCTCTCCTGGGGCATTACCGTTCACTGGCTCGTGCGCAGCGAGACCGTGATGCCGCGTGTCCTCGATCAACCCGCTTCATCGCTCGTACTGGAACACATCCAGCGATCAGGTGTGAAAATCTATCTGGAAACGGAAGTCGTTGGCGTCGTGGGCAGGGTTGGCGCGGTCGCCGGGGTAATTACCAACCACAATCAGATGATTCCCTGCCAGCTTGTGCTGGTCTGCACCGGTACACGGCCTAATGCTGCTCTTGCCCAGCGCTGTACAGAGCCGATGCTCTGCAAAAATGGCATCCTGGTTGATGACTACCTGCGCACCAGCGTGCGCGATATCTACGCTGCCGGGGACGTGGCCGCGCTCAAGGACCCGCAAACAGGAAACTACGAGCCGCGCGCGCAGTGGTACTCTGCCGTGCTGGAGGCGCGCATCGCTGCCGCCGCGATGACCGGGCACGAGGCGGAAGCCTCTTCCTTTGGCGTTCCCTGGCATGCCACACACCTGGGCGAGCTTTCCATGCTCACCGTCGGCAATCCCCTGCGCTGGTCAGACGAGATCACGCCCCTGACCGACAGCAGCAAGGGCAGCTATCGCCTGATGGCCCTTGCTGGCGACCGTCTCGTTGGCTATCTTTCGCTCGGTTCCAAGCAGCCCGACAGCCTGGCCATCAAGCGTATCATCGACGAAGGCCTGCCCGTTACAGCCATCAAAAAGGCGCTGCTCAAAGGCACGTTCGATGCCCGCGCTTATTTCTCGCAGCGCCGTTCAGAGGCGGCTCACCACCTCGTGACCACGGGCAAACTGCCCGACCTGCCTCCGCTGGTGGCTACTGGCAAACTTGTTACTTGCGTCCTGGCGCAGACCGGCCCTCTGCCCTCCGCGCCTATTCCCATGCCCGCACAGAGACAGCAGCAACCAGCCGCATCGGTGCAACCCATGCAGCCGTATCGACCGGCAGCGAGGGGAGATCACTTACCTGAAACTGGCCCCTTGTGCACACCTGCTGCCACCGCGCCCGTACCTGTGTCGGCCCCGAATTATGTTGCTCCACTTACCATCGTGGAAAGCGAGGAGATCAGTTCCTTCACCGGCAATCTGCCAGTAGTTGCAAAACCTGGAAGCAGCACAAACGCGGCCATAGCTGCGAGGCAGCCGCAAAAGCAATTTCAGAAGCCACCGACAGCTTCATCATCAAAAGGACGCTCGCCCCAGAAGCTGTTGCCCGCCAGCGCAAAATTGCCTGCCATCAACGTCAACAACAAAGGGAAGCGCCCGCTGCGCAACCTCTGGTCGTACAGCCAGCATCTGCCCGCCATCAGCAATCACGGCAACAGCAGCGGGCGGAGGAAAAGTAACAGCGGGATTGGAAGTAAACTCTCGCCTTGCAAACCCGAATGGGAGGTCGCTAAAGAGGCTGGTTTACGCTGCTTCCCCCAGGAAGAAGCATATCATCAAAGCCGAAAAAGTCAACTCTAAAGGCCTTAGATAGAGAAAAAGAGACGATGCGAGATACTGTGTTGTTGCATAAAACGGGGCCGCAGATAGCTCAAGAGTTACAGGCGTGCATTGGCTGTAACGAGTGCTTACTGGCCTGCCCGGCCCTTGCCGAACCCATCAGGATTGACGTGTTGAACCGCGAGACCTTCTCCGGGCCGATCTCGGCTCCCGTGGCGCGCTACGCCCGCGCCTGCTATCAATGTGGTGCCTGTGTCGCGCCCTGTCCTGTTGGCCTGCATCGCGACGCTATGATGATGTGGCTCAAAGTGCGCCTGTTGCGCTCTGGTCAGGGAGAATAACCATGCATCTATCGTACAGGGAAACGAAAACTGAGAGCCAGCAGGGAGAAAAGGGATATTCCTGGCTGTTTTTCTCCGCCGGACGTCCCTGGCTGGTCGCTCTGCTCGTGACGCTGCTCCTGCTGGCGTTGAGCGTCGCTTTCTTTGTCTGGTATCTCCATCACAGCAGTGACCTTTCATCTGATAGTATCGCGGGCTATGCCTATGCCATCTCCGGGACCATCTGCCTGGTACTGGCCGCCACGCTCTACAGCGTTCGCCGCCGCTCGCGCAGGCGCGCCGTGGGCCAGCTCAACGCGGCGCTCAACTGGCATGTCTTCCTGGGCATTCTTGGCATCGCCTTGCTTTTCATGCACTCCTTCGGCAACTTCAACCCGCGCACCGGCACCTATGCTCTCTATGGCATGATTGCCCTCGTCATCAGCGGCTTCGTCGGTCGCACCCTCGATCGCATTATGCCTCGCCTGATCGCGGGTGAAGTGCGTAAAGCTCTGACCGAGCAGGGGGATGACCGCATTGAACACATCTCGCAAAAGTTACAGTCCATCGTTGTCCATAACAATGAGCGTGTCCAGGCTTTTTCCGCTGGCAGCCCTGCCGCCGCTAAATCGCTGGTGCCTGTGCCATTTGAGCCAACAAAACAGTCACTCAATACACCCTGGGACCTGGCATATATCTCGCTTGAGGCTACGCCGCAGGAGTTGAGCGCAGAAGCGCCCCAGTACCGCTTCATTCCTGATAAGAAAAGCAATCTTGCTCGCCCCGGCGCGCTCATGCCTGGGGCGCAGGAACATATCTCGGAGCTTGAGCGCGTCCAGCAGGCTATGCGGCGCGAGCAGTTCTATCGCTACATCATTCGCTACTGGCGCCTCTTCCACGTCGCGCTTGCCCTGCTTACCGTTGGCCTGACCATCTGGCACATTGTCTACGCGGCGCAGTTGCTCATCCCGACATTCCTGCACTGATCGAATGACCGTTCCAGAAGAGTGCAACCTGTGTCGTATCTCACTCGTAAAAAGAGTAAATACAGGAGGAAAGGTGACATGACACAGGAACAATTGTACAGAGGAGCAACGCTGCTTGCGCATCCCAAACGACTGCAAATGCTGCTGCACATTGGTAAATCATTCAAACTCGTCGGGGCCACGATTACCGACCCGCGCATCGCTCTCTGGCGCAAGCTTCTTTTCTTCAGTTCCATCGCCGCGCTGCTCGTCGTGCTCTTTTTCCCTGATATCCTGGGCGAATTCGTGCTGAGCACTGTTCTTCCCCTGGTTGGCACAGTATTGGGCGTCCCGCTGGACGCGGGCTTCGACTGGATAACATTCATTCTCGTCGTCTCCAGCCTGCTGCGCCTCTTCCCCGCTGACCTCATCGCTGAGCACTATCAGCACATCTTTAGATAATCTTTCGGGTAATCAGAAGCTCGTCACAAATGAATCTTATCGCTGCTGGTGGGCGGACGGAATTTCGTGCCGGTGTTGATAAAGACGAAGGTCTGTACCTGTGTGCGGAAGAGGATCTGAACGAGCATATCCGGTTTCCCGTCTCCGTTTACATCGCGGAATGTCACTGTGACAGGCGTGAGATCACCACCCTGCCCACCGCCAGCCTGACGAATATAGTAGGGGACGACGTAGCTCATCGCGTGCTGCGGGTCACCACCGGGGAACTCGATGACAATGGCCTGACCGTGCAGGTTCATAGCAATAAAGTGGCTGGGATGCTCCTTGCTGTCGTTGTGGCCGACAACTGCATCAACCTGATAGGTGCGTGGGTAGCCGTAACGCAGATCATCATACCTGTCCAACCCCCAGGCCAGCACTGATGAGCCAACAACCCAGAGCAGCAGCATGGCAATCATGCCGATGCCAAGCGGCAGCAGCCAGTGTACGTGATGCTGCGCTTTCTTATCCGGCTCTGCGTAGAGCCATGAAGCCCGCTCTGCTGCCCCGGTTCTTCCCCCACGTATGCCCGGTGTCTGTACTGACGTGGTAGTCCTCCTCTGGCTGGTGCGCCGGGGAATGGCTGGCCCTTCCTGAGTGCCAGAAGCGCGTTTCGTAGGCAACTGGCGTATCTTGACCGCGCTATTGGGTGAACGAGGTCTATCCTGCCAGCCTGTTTCAGCTTCAGGATCAGCAAACGAATCATCTGTTTCCGGCGCGGCCTCCTCACTCGGAACAGGGTAGATCAGCGACGGTGTCTCTCCATGACCATTACCGATATCACCTGTCCTGCGCCTCGGCTGAGCCTGCTCCCCACTCTGTGGCATGAGCACTCCTTTTCTTTTCCTGCTCTACTTCATCTCTCTGTCACTATGCTGCTCTGCTACAGTTTCTCTTCTCTCCACTCCCGCTGAGTGAAGTTCCTATACAGAATAGTATAACCTATTCTGTCCGCTTCCTGCATTTAAAAGCCGACGATCGCCTGATAAAAAAGCCATCAACAGACAGAACGTGTCAATGCACAGTATTTTGCCATAAATTGTATCATTACGTTTCGGCGAATGTCTATTATTTATGACCTTATATTACTTTGGGGTCATAGGATCACAGGTCGGCGGTCAGGCCATGTTCTTCGAGGAAGTGCCGTATCTTTTGCAGGCCCAGGCGCATACGTCCTTTGACTGTTCCCAGGGGCAGGTTCCAGCGCTGTGCGATCTCAAAATGGGTGTAGCCCTCGAAATAGCTCTCTTCGATCACCCGTCTCTGCTCTACCGGCAGTTCGGCCAACGCCTGGAGAATCAACTGACGGCGCTCGCGCTCCCAGACTTCTTTCCACCCGTCCGGCTGCTCGCAGACCGGCTCCTGTTCGCGCTCATCTCCTTGTAGCGATTTCCACCGCTGCTCGCGGTACGCTGCCGAACGCACGCAGTCTACCGCTCGATTATGGACAATGGCTTGCAGCCAGCTATGCACACTGCCGTACTGTCGCTGGTAAGAGGCAGCTTTACGCCAGATCGACAGGTATACCTCCTGCACAATATCTTCTGCCGCTGTCCCATCTTCCAGAATACGGTATGCCAGCGCGTAGGCATAGCGGTGATAGCGCGTATAGAGCACCTCTACCGCCCATTCCTCGCCCTGGCTAATGGCTTGTATAACTTCCTCGTCGCTTATCTCCTCATAAGTGCGTGGTGGCGCAACTGAAGTGAGCGATTTCACGGGCTGTTGTGCGCGCTTCGCAGGGGGCGTATGCTTTCGTGAAGCGATTGTCGGTATTAATGCCGGGGCCAGTGTTGGTGTTTCCAGTGCCAGGGTAGTCATTTTTTTCTCCTTCTTGCTGTTCTCTCGTTTCTTGCCCGGTCGCGGCGATGGCACTAAAGCGGCGATCGCCGCGCCTCTCTTCTTCTCTCTGTAGCAGCAAGTGTACCGGCGCGCTATTACCCCGACTTTGCCCTGCGATTACCGCGATTACCGGCGAACTTCCCTTCTCACCTGAATATTCTTCAGTAATATTACTGAATGTATTGACAGTGGTATCATTGATAAGTTAATATCCATGCAAAGCTATTGAATATGAATGCAATAGTCCTCTTATTTCGCTTTTTTCAGGAAGGTGCGGTTGAACGGGGCAGGCATGCTCCGTGTGTACGTTGGAAGATGGAGATGCTCGCCTGGATGATACTGCAGGAGGTCGAGTATGATAGAGGCAGCCACATTACTCGAAGTTTCTATCCTGGGTCGCTTCGAGATACGTCGCGGTCGCGAGACCCTTACCGGGGGTAACTGGAGCCGCCGCAAGGTACGTGACCTCTTTAAGCTTCTCCTTTCCGTCGAGCAGCACCGCCTGCATCGCGAACAGGTGCAGGAAATTCTCTGGCCTGCCTCGACGCTGGAACAGGCCAGCAATTCCTTCGGCAAAACCCTCTATTTATTGCGCCGCGCCTTTGAGCCGGACCTTGTCGCGGGCAAGGGCGCGGCTTCGAGCTACATCTTGCTCGATCGCGACACCGTGATGCTACTTGCGGAGCACATGAGAATCGACGCCGATGTCTTTGAAACCGCTGCAAAGCAGTTACAGGGCAGGCTGCGCGCTCCTGCTGCCCGGTTGGATGAGACGCTGCTCGACGAATGCGAGCGCGTCCTGGCTCTCTACGGCGGTGATTTCCTGCCGGAAGACCTTTATGAGGATTGGACAACGCGCCGCCGCGACCGCCTGCGCCGTATCTATTGCTCCCTGCTGGAAAACGCTGCCGAACTGGCGCTGGAGCATGGAAAAGGTCAACGTGCCTGCGAGTATCTACTCACGCTCCTGGAGTACAACCCCGCCGACGAGCAGACGCATCGCCAGTTGATGCTGACCTATGCCCGCATGGGTCGCCGCCGAGACGCTATAAACCAGTACCAGCGCCTGCGGGACGTGCTACGCGAGGAACTGCGTACTAACCCTTTGTCCGAAACTGCCGAATTGTTTCGCTCCATTCAAGCGGGCAAGATTGCCGTCGATTTGATGGAAACACGCCCTCCCGCTGGTTCGCCTGTCGGCGGAAATGTTCCCGTTGCGGTACAGCATGTTCATGCCCATACTGAGCCTGATCCTTCTCCCTCTTCCAGTTCCAGAGAGTCGGATACAGAGGAGCAGGTACTGACTCATCCTGTCGCGCTGACCGCCGAGACGAAGCAAGAGTTTACTGATGCAGGTCGGGCGGCGCAAAATGAGACTCAACAGAATAGTAAGGCTGAAACGACGGGCCAGCTTGACCCGGAGCGCGTTCTCAAGGCCGTTCTGGTGGGACGCGGGGAGGAAATAACGCGCCTGCAGCGCGCTTACCGGCAAGCACAGGACGGACAGCGCCGTGTCTGCTTCATCAGTGGGGAGCCGGGCATCGGGAAGTCACGACTGGCGCAAGAGTTTGCTACGTGGAGCGAGCATGCGCAGCAGACCACCGTTCTATGGGGCTACTGCTACGAGATGAGTGGCTCGCTTCCCTACCAGCCTCTGGCCGACGCCATCAGCGCCCATGTGCGCGCGTGCAGCCCGGAACTGCTGCGTCAGTTGCTCGGCAGCAGTGCCGTTGATCTGGCGAAGATCGTGCCCGAAGTGCGTTTCAAGCTGCCAGAGCTGCCGCAACCGGAGCCACTGGGGCCGGAAGCCGAACGGAGCAATCTCTACAGCGCCGTTGCCCACTACTTCAGCGCTCTGGCAGCACAGCAACCATTTGTGCTCATCCTCGATGACCTGCAATGGGCCGATGCCGCTACCATGCAACTTCTCAACCTCCTGATCACGCAGACCTTGCAAAGCACTTCTGCGCAGGCAGGTAGTCTCACTGTTGACAGGTATCAAAATACGCCGTTCTACCTGCTGCTCTATCGTGCCGACGAGGTGAACGACACGCATCCCTTGCGCAGCCTCGTCTCCTCACTTTCACGCAGTGGCAGCGGTGAGGAATTGCGCCTGCGGCGGCTCACCGAAACACAGGTGCATCAGTTACTGGTCCGTATGGCCGGACACGATGTGCGCCCCGCCTTCGTCGCCGAAATGTATCGCCAGAGCGAGGGCAATCCCTTCTTTATTGGCGAGGCTATCCGCACGCTCATCCTGGAAGGCAAAATCAGGCGCGATGGCGACCGCTGGCAGGCCACCGTCAGCATCGAAGATCTGGGCATTCCCGCCAGCGTGCGCCTGCTGATCGAACGCCGCCTGATTCATTTCTCGCCAGAGTGCCGCGCCAGCCTCTCGCTTGCCGCCGTGCTGGGACGCCAGTTCAGTTCTGCCCTGCTCTCCTCTGCCAGCAAGCTCCCTGAAGATATCGTCGCTGCCCACATCGACGAAGCTATTCAGGCCCAGATTCTTATGCCTCTTGCCGGAAGTCTCACAAAGACGGCGGACGGGGGCCAGGAGGAGAGAGAGGATCTGCCTGGTCGTCAGGAAGATATTGATCTGGCCTTCACCCACGATAAGATTCGCGAGGTGCTTTACCAGTCGCTCAACCCGCTGCGCCGCCGGGCGCTGCACCGGCAGGCTGCCCTGGCGATTGAGGCGCGCTATGTCGCTGCCTTGCAGCCCTACTACAGTACGCTTGCCTACCACTACCAGATGGCGGAGGATGTTCCTCAAGCGGTCAGCTACCTGCTCAAGGCGACGGAAGTTGCGACGAGCGTCTATGCCTTTCTCAATGCCGCTACCTATGTGAAAACTGTGCTTGACCTTCTGACGGGCGATGAGGAGCGCTCGCGCCGCGCCGAACTGCTGCATCGCCTGTCGGGCATCCTGCTCTACACCGCTCGCCTGGACGAGGCTGTCAATGCCGGTCAGGCGGCTGCTCTCCTCTGGCGCGACCTCGGCAACACTGCCAGACAGGCAGAAGTCTATCTGGATCTCTCTTTCCTGTGCCACTGGATGGGGCGGGAACTGGAGTCGGTGCGCTATATCCAGGAGGCGCTGGCCTGCCTGGAACATGCGCCGGGCGAAACACTCCTGCTAGCCAAAGCCTATACACAGTGGGGGCTGGCCGCGACGGTGGCGGGTGAGCCGGTGCTGGCGCGAGAGAAGTTGCGCCAGGCCGATGAACTACATAAGCAGATAGGGGAAAACGACCCCTTCATCTCCGTCGTTTCGCTCTGGTCGCTGAGCTGGTGCGCCTATCTTACAGAAGCGCCCGAACGCATGCTCGCCTACGCATTACAGGGCGGAGAAGCCTGCCGCAGCTCGCACAAGCCAGATTGGGAGCCGATGATGGGATATTCAGCGGCATGGGCCTGCATGCTGCTGGGGCGTATGGTCGAAGGCGCGCAGCTGGCGCAGGAGGCGCTGAAGAAGGCGCAGTTCCATGGCGTCGTCGGCGCGCAGGGCTGGGCCTGCCTCGTCCTGGCCTTTCTCGCCATCCAGCAGGGGAACTGGGATGAGGCCCAATCCTGGGGCGAACGCGCTAACGCTATTGCCGGGCTGCTGCACGATATGGACCTGGAGGCTCGCGTTCTGTGGAGTCGCAGCATCTGCGCCGGTTGGAAAAACGACTGGCAAACTGCCCTCGCGGACATCCTGCAAGCCCTGGAAACGGGGAAACGAGAGGGCGAAACCTCGCTGGCCTATCCCTACCTGCTGGCGCAAGCCGCTAAAGCGTATCTCTATCTCGACAGGTTTGACGAGGCGCAGCACTACCTCGATCAGGCGAGAGAACTCGCGCTCAGCCGCCAGTACCACCAGCTTCCCGCTCTCATCCAGCGTCTGCAGGGCCGTATCTGGCAGGCCAGAGGCTGGTTTGACGAGGCGCAGCACTGCTTTGAACGCGCTCTCGTAGAACTGCAAACGCTGGACGATCCCGTCGAATATGCCCGCACCCAGGAAGCCTACGGCCTCCTCTACCTCACTCGCGGCCACGAAGGTGATGCCACCAGAGCCAGGCAACTGCTCGAAAGCGCCCGGCAGACCTTCCGCAAACTGGGTATCAATGGCTAGCCTGGGTAAATAGCTAACCGGGAAAATTGTGCCTGCGCTCCGGCCTGCGCTTCGGGCAGGTTGGAGACGAACAGGGCTATTGCCCCGGCCTTGTAACTGGCATCATCAAAGCTTTTGACCATCTGCCCGTTCACGATCAGTTCGAGTGATGCCCCGTTTGCGACAATCATCACCTGATTGACCTTGCCCGCTTTCTGGATGGCCGGGTTTAAGAAATAGCCGACGACTTTTATGGCGCTGGATTCGTCGTTGGGACCGACGACGCCTTTGAAAATCGCATAGGAGCCGTCACCGTACAATTCAAAACGGTAATAAGTTGCCAGATCGCTCTCCTCGTTCGCCATTCCCCGGATGTAGACGCCATAGCCGTTGTTCTGATCCCCTTTCGTCAACTCCGCGTTCACGACCAGCGTAAAATTGCTGTAGCTTCTCTGACCGGGCAGCAACTCCCACAGTAGTTTGTGTTCATCGCTCTCCAGCGCCAACCCGTTGCTGCCTATTGCTACGGTATATTTTCCGGGCGAACTCTGGAGATTCCAGCCGGAGGCATCATTGATGAGAGGGTCGGCAAAAAGAGGTGTTTCCTTCGGCGGCGCATACGTTATCTTGCGCGGTGGATTCGTATGTACAAACACATTTTCTAATGTTGTAGGCGTTATATGCGCCCCATGCAGACCGGCGAAAACCAGGAAAAGCACTGCGAGCAGCGAGGCGACAAAATAGATTTGTGCGGCCCTCTTTTTGTTCTGGGAGCGCTCCTCTCGCCTTCTCCGCTCCGGCAACGCTTGATTGACAGGTACGCTGTTCCCTATCTGCGCTGGCGGTGTGCTTCCTGTGCTATTTCCGGTCCACATTTGTTGCGGGGCAGCGGACCCTGCCCACCGGTTCTGATTGCCGGTTGCTCCACTTCCCGTCCATCCCTGTTGATTGCTTGCCGCCTGATTTCCTGTTTGCGCAGGAGCAAGGGTATAACCGCAGTTATAACACACAACCGTTTGCGGTGGCTGTGCCGCTCGACAGCGAGGGCAGACACGCAAAGGTTGATTCTGATACAACAGAGCCATGAAGCACCCTCGAACAAAGAATATGTCTTCATCTATTTCAATGTAACGATCTATCTTAACCGTTTCAGAGTATGCCACTGATTGGCAGAATGTACAAACCGGACGCGATCTGACGGTACTTTCTGGTGATGCCTGCTAGTTAGTATGGCTGATTCTGCCCTGATGATGCATTATTACAAAGGAGGAGGAGTATATTGATGAGTTTAAAGAAAAAAAGAATAATTCTTAGTTCTTTACTGCTGGTGACAGTATTGTTGATAGTTGTTGTCAGCGCGGGTATTTTTTGGGTCCTCCAATCTTCACAGAACACTGCGCAGAAATCGCCACAGACCCAATCGCTGCTTGATCCTCTCCCTCGTTCAAACGAGGAGCCGCTCTCTTTGCACCGGGAGTTCTCGCTTGTGGCAGCTACGAATTCGACCACATACGAGCCGTGGGGAATAGCCTTCGACTATACTCATGGCTTTGCCTGGGTGGCGGAGCCAGGCTGCGAACCAAATCCAAAATGCGCTGCCCCCGCGCAGGGCGCGATCAGCCAGTATGCACTATCGGACGGGAGTTTCATTCAGGATTTCGTTGTACCTGCTGGCTATTCCAGTCCCCTGTTTGCTGCCGTTGATGCCAGCGGCAACGTCTGGTTTACCCAGCCCAACACCGATGCCATCGGTGAATTTGTGCCGCAGAACGAAACCTGGCATCAATGGCCCGTCAAGAAAGGCAGCGCGCCCTACGATCTGACCATCGATACGCGCGGCAACATCTGGTTCACCGAGTTCTCTGGCAACAACATCGGTTTCCTTGATCCCAGTACCCAGACGATGGTCGAGAATCCGATACCCACGCAGGATAGCCAGCCCTACGGCATCACGCTCGACCCGCATGGCAACATCTGGTTTACCGAAAATCGGAACGGGCTGGGACAGATCGGCAGCTTCACCCCCACTTCATCTGGAAAGGTGAAGATTACGGAACATGTCGTGAACGCGATACGTCCTCACCTGATTGTCGCGGACAAAGCCGGAAACATCTGGTATAGCGACGGCTTTAGCGGCCACATCGGCGAATTTAACCCCGGAACGAGCCACAGCAGCGTCTATAACGTCTACTTCGGCTCTTGCACACCAGCCAGTTGCACGGGAACGCACATTTCCGGCATCGCCGCCGACTCGCAGGGCCATATCTGGTTTACCGACTCGCTCAGCCAGCGCATTGGCTATCTCATCCCCTCCAGCGGCAAGGTCGTGGCACGCACCCTCAGATATGCCAACGCGCATCCCAATGATGGGCTGGCGGTAGACGGCTATGACAGGGTCTGGTTCAGCGAGCAATTTGCCCGTACCATCACCATGTGGCCCGCCAGTGCTGTATAAATGCCCCCTGCTTCCCAGGCCGACTCTGGTGGTCAGCCTGCGGAGTGGTGGGCATGCTCTAGGGGCGTGGTGGCCCTTGCTGGATGCGCCGACTTACATCGGCACCCGTGACGCCGTCGCCCCACATGGATTCGAGCCACCAGGTTGCCCCGGCCTCTTCCCATGCGCGCACATGGGCTGCGGCCTGTTCAGGATCGGAGCCGGGCGTTTCACCTTCAACGACGATATCAAAAGGGGCTGTGGCCGGGCGATTCTCCTCGATGTATGCGCGCATGACGCGGATGTCGGCGGGCGTCAGTGCGCTGTTGCTGCCATCTTTTTTCGTGGGTAGGATGCCATCCCAGCGCAGGGCGCGCTGCATCGATTTCTGATGCGGCCACGCACCCACAACCCAGATGGGGATGCGCGGCTGCTGCACAGGGCACGGCAGCAGGGTCATTCCCTCGATATGATAGTATGCGCCAGCGTAGGTGAAAGGCTGGCCGCGCCAGAGACCGTCGAGGATAGCCAGGCTTTCATCCAGGATGCGCGCCCGCTCTTTGAGGCTCATCACCTCGCCCACCCTGGAGAATCCGGCATCGTCCTCTGCCGCACCAAGACCAACGGGCAGCACCATCCGCCCGTTGGAGAGCCGGTCGAGCGTGACCAGTTCGCGGGCCAGCTTCCAGGGCCGCCGCCGTGAGGGCGGCGTGAGCATCGTTCCCAGCCGCACCCGTTGTGTGCGTGCGGCCATCAGCGCGAGCAGAATCCAGGGATCATACCACTCACCAGCCGGATGGTCTGGTGTCTCGATGGAGATGCAATCGGGGATGAAGACGCCATCCCATCCCGCCGCCTCTGCCCCGGCTGTCAACGCGGGAATGCTCTCTACGTCACCACCGGGGATTATAAAGCCATAGTGCATGCAGGCAAACCTCCTCATTGCAAGAACTTCGGTTTGCCTTCAGTATAAGCGATCCTTCATGACATGAAGTGTCATATTTGACAGGTGCCGATTATCAGATACTACGATATCCCTGTAATGTCTTCAATTAAGTAGGGAATTTACCATCGCTGTATTCCAGCATTATTGACCAGTTCTCAGTCCTGTTGCGATATGGTCCGAAGTATTGTACACTCGGACAATACGCTTTTGAACTGTATAATCCCGAAAGAAATTTTGCATTTCCTGACTGGAAACCGGGTCTCATCATCCACAATCAGACCAGATCAAGAGGAGCCACTGTAACTACCAGAAGTGGTCTGTTGAAACAACTGTTGAGGATCATCCGTTACTATCATAAGATGTGCTCTTGTTGGTATAAAGGAGTGCTATTATACCTTATGAAAACACTGCACGGAGGCTTAGATCATATGGCAGGCAGGCTGAAAAAAGATCGCTTACTCAATTACGTGATTTCCGCAATTTTCCTCGTTCTTGCCCTTGCTGGTTGCTCGTTTTTTGGGAGCAATGCGCCATCTCAAACTCCAACTCCCACCTCCTCTTCCTTTACACCTTCGGGACTGCTTCATGTAGAGGGAACGCGGCTGGTGGATGCGAATGGGCATCCTGTTGTGCTGCGTGGAGCGGATATAGGAACTCCGTTTAGCAATATGAAGGGGTGGCAAAGCGGCAAGCGCCCAACAGATACAATCAATAGTGGTACACTTACAGCGATGGCGCAGCAGTGGCATATGAACATCTTACGCTTGCAGGTCTCTAACTGGATTTACGCAAAATATCCCGCTGATTTTCTCAGTCAACTCGATCAGATTGTGCAGGAGGCAAATCAGGCCGGATTGTATGTAGTTATAAACCTGGAAGACGATGCAAAGGGCGGCTCTCCGTATTCCAGCATCATACCGCGCACCGAAGATGTGACATTCTGGCAGGCGATAGCCGCTCACTATAAATCTAACCCGATGGTCCTGTTTGATCTCTTTAATGAGCCGCAGGAACCAGATTGGGATACCTGGCTGCATGGTGGAGGGAGCACGTCAGGCGGTGGCACAGTTGTCGGCTTTCAGGATCTCGTTCATGCCGTTCGCTCGACGGGGGCGCAGCAGGTCGTCATACTTGAGCCAGGCTCGGCTGGTCATGTCAAAGGCCAGAATGCGGCGGCGGCGGCAGAGGAAGGTGGTTGGTCAAATTTCCCTCTCAGCGACGCCATCAATGACCCCAATACGATGTATTCGCTGCACGTTTATCAGACCATTATCCAGCCAGCTTCTGCGCAATCGGCGAAGTGGGGCCCCATTCTCAACCGCTACCCCATCTTTTATGGCGAATGGGCTTTCTTGACGAATGGCACAGGGAAATCCGCAGTCGCTCATTGCCAGAGTTTACCAACCAACGGGAGTCAGGCGAATCAGGTGGTCGAGAATTTTCTGAATTATATGTCCTCTGTCCACGCGAACTGGGCTGCCTGGCAGTTCGCCGCAGGGGGACTGATTCAAGGTACGAATAACTATACGCCGACGACGTTCCCTTCAACATTACAATGTGGCAATAGCAAAGCTGATGTTGGCATGGGTTCCATTGTCCAGCAGTACCTGGCTACTCACCCTTCCTGATAATTACGGCCTGTAGCAGCCTTTGAGGTGTGCATCATATATGATGCACACCTCTTTTTTTATAAAAAACTTGCTCGAACATGTCACTCTGAGCGCGGCGAAGAATCTGAGACTGTGCGCAAAGAAGTGTGCGATGGTCTATCAAGCCTCTTCTTGATTCTCACTTTGAACACACATGAGCGCATTCCATACAATTTCCATGTGAGAAGCTCTTCTCATGACATGATGAAATCTTAACCCATCAGTCATATTTATAATCAGTTCTTAACCCGACTGCTACTCAGAAATCACTATTTCTATTGATAAACTTAGCTAGTTCAAGATTTTTCCTTCGATTTCGTCAAATCTCGAATGATGGCGGCACGAAAAACTGCACGGCCTGGAGCGAGAAAACTGTATATTCCATTCGAATTGCTGCTTTTTTGAAAGGGGAAATGCTTCACATGCAAAAATTTTTTCGACGCCCCCTGCTGGTAGGCGCAGCGCTGCTGGCAATCATCGCTCTGTCAGTCGCATGGTTGCTGCCGACAGGCATACATGCCTCGATGCGTCTCAAGGATTCAACAACAACACCGATTCAGCATGCCGTCTTTATCATGATGGAGAATCATACCTTTGATAATATGTTTGGAACGTTTCCCGGTGCCAATGGCGTGACTGAGCCGGAGGCTCCGAATCCTGTACCACAGGATTATATTCATGACGGTACTTCCGCGATTGCCAATATTGATGGTGGCAAGATGGATAAGTTCCCGGCTGAAGGCCACGTGCAGTATACGCAGGCTGACATTCCCAACTACTGGAGCTACGCGCAGCATTTTGCCCTCGGTGATTATTTCTTCACCTCCATAGCGTCGAGCAGCACTCCCAATCACCTCTCGATGATAGCGGCGCAAAACAATGGTATCTTCGAGACATCGGCCCAGAAAGGCTGCGCCTCCATCGCCAATGCGGATGTGCCTTCCCGGCAGACCAACGGCACCGGCTACTACTCCTATCCTTGCTACAACATCCCGAATATCCTTTCGGAACTGGACAGCAACGGAATCAGCTGGCGCTACTATACTGAAACGTCGATCTGGGATGCTCCCGCGATGATACAGGGTTATACAAACTCTCCGAATAATGTCAGTACGGCACAGTTTATCCCTGATGTGCAAAACAACAATCTGCCCAGCGTCTCCTGGATCACCCCTCCTAATGATAGCAGCAACCACCCCCCGCAGATGTGGGAGCCGGGCGAGAATTTTGTTACCGGCATTGTAAACGCGATTATGAATAGTTCCTACTGGAGCAATACCGCTATTTTCCTCACCTGGGATGATTTCGGCGGTTTCTACGATCATGTTCCTCCTCCCGTTGTTGATGGATTGGGGCTTGGCCCTCGCGTTCCCTTGATTGTGATTTCTCCCTATGCGAAATCGGGCGCAATCATCCATAGCGAGGGTGAATTCAGTTCCTTTGATAAATTCATCGAAGCCAACTGGGGCCTGCCCTCTCTGGGAGAACGCGATTCGCTCGCGCAGATCGATAATTTAATGGACTACTTCAACTTCCAGCAAACACCCCTGCCGCCTCTGATTCTCAAGCCGGTCAAATACTCCACCGCGCTCATCGTCCCGGTAGGAACCAAACAGGTAGGGCGTTCCTACCAGATTCATGGCGCGATAAACTATCTGCTCGGTTCATCAAAGCAAGTGTTTATCTACAGTGTGATTTACACACTGTCTACGACACCCACACAGCATAATGTGGTCATCGACAATGTACCTTATGCGATGAGTCCCGTAACCACCTATTCGGGTGGCACATTGTACCAGTACAAGACGAAGCTGCCTCCCGGTAATCACACCTTCACCTTCTCGTTTTCTGATGGCAACGGCACCTATGTCCTGCCCAATAATGGCGTTCCCTTTAGCGGCCCCCAGGTCGAGGCTTTCCAGGTCTCTCATGGCGTCAAGCCTCAATTTGCACTGCCGGGACAAACTGTAACCTACACAGCAAAGTATGTCTCCTTTACCAACACTGCTCCTACCGAGGCAGTTGTTGAGATTGATGGCGTCGATTACCCGATGCAGAAAACGGCGGGCAACAATTACTCGAAAGGCGTAACCTATACCTATACCACCAACTCGCTTTCGCTGGGTGAGCATAACTATCATTTCCTTTTCGATGATGGCTCTGGCGTCGGCGTTGCCGAAGATGAGGGCGGCGGTCGTCCCGTTATCACCAATACCCTGCTCACCAACTCTTCGGTCAGTCCGACAGCGGGAAACAATAGTACACCTTTTACCTTCAAGACCACCTATACAGATGCGAACAACCTGGCTCCGACGACGGCTCTGCTCTACGTCGATTCCACGTCTTACCCCTTGACGCAAGTCGGCACCGGACCTTACAGCAGTGGCGTCGTTTTCCAGACGACCATTACCTTGCCAAACGGTCATCACAAATTCTACTTCGTTTTCGCGAACTCCAACAACTACTGGGCTGACCCCATGTCACCGCTCGTTTATGCTGGCCCCAATGTCGCCGCGACAAATGCCCAGCCAGTTCCACCCGGTACGACCATCCAATCCAGTAATGCTGATGATGATGATCCTTTCCCCTCTCTCGACTTAAACTCTGATATATAAGGTCAAGGCAAGAGAGCCGGAACAAAAAAAGAAGGTCTCTGGCACTGCCAGAGACCTTCTTTCTTTGTTCTTGAGCCATGACATCACGCTCCATATTTACAGGCTGGTGAAACCTTAACCAGATCAATACATTTACAATCGTTTCTTAACCGATTCGTTACTGGCTAGCAGAAACCTCTCTGCTAAACTGGAAAGCGAATTACAGGTTCAAGTGGGCATAAAAGCTACTACAATATTGCAGATATGCCATCCTGAGCGGCAGCGAAGAATCTCATTCGAAGCCCGGAAAGTTTGCAGGAATCTTTCGTTACCGCCCCTTACTACTCTCTTTTTGAAAGGAGAATGAGCATGCGCGGATTATTACAGCGTCCTCTCCTCATTATCTGCTCCCTGGCAGTGGTGATTGCCGGGGTAGTAGCCGTCTGGCAGGTTCCACTGCCTGGTCACGCGGCAAAGCAGCAGACCACCACAACCCCCATTAAACATGTGGTGGTAATCATGATGGAAAATCATACCTTCGATAACCTCTTCGGACGCTTTCCCGGTGCTAATGGCATCACAGAACCACGGGCAAGCAATCCCTTAGAGGGGGACAACGATCATACCAGCCCTGCTGCCCTTGCCTCTATCGATGGCGGCAAGATGGATGGCTTCTTGCCCTGGGAGCAGGTGCAGTACACCCAGCAAGATATCCCGAACTACTGGGCCTACGCCACGCAATTTGGCCTTGGTGATGATTTCTTCACCGATGTTCCAACCAATAGCACTCCCAACCACCTCTCATGGTTGGCCGGTGACGACCCCGGCCTGTTCGATGGCTCTCATAGCAGCGGCTGCACCTCTAATCAGAATGCGTTGCTCTACTCGAAAAATTCCTCGGGCTACTTCTGGAACTATCCCTGCTACAGCGTGCCAACCCTGCCCGAGGAACTGACCGCGAATGGTATCTCCTGGAAGTATTACGTCTCCTCACCTAACTGGGACGGCCCTCGCTACTTCTCTGCTCTGGATGGCTCACCGAATGATATTCAGAACGCGGCGCAATTCGCGACCGATGTCAAGAATGGCAATATGGCCCAGGTCTCGCTGGTAACGCCTATTCCGGCGCAAAGCGACCATCCACCCGCTTTTATGGAGGCCGGGCAAGATTTCGTGACCAATGCTGTCAACGCGATCATGAATAGCCAGTATTGGAGTTCAACCGCCATCTTTGTGACCTGGGATGATTTCGGCGGCTTCTATGACCATGTTACTCCGCCTTCTGTCGGAGATAATCTGGGACTTGGCCCTCGCGTTCCCCTGATCGTCATTTCACCCTATGCCAGACAAGGCTATATCTCCTCCGCTGATAATCCGAATGGTAAGCCGGGTGAGTTCGCCTCGTTTGATAAGTTTATCGAAGAGAACTGGGGCTTGCCACCTGTTGGGACGCGCGACGCTAACCCCAATATCAGCGACCTGATGGATTTCTTCAACTGGAATCAGCAGCCGCAGGCTCCTTTAATCCTGCAACAGATTCCGTATACGAAGCTATTGAGGATTGCGACGGTCAACACAGTTACGGTGAACGGGCAGACGCTGGCAGGAACGATTGTACCGCGCTATGGCGACCCCAACACCACCTACACCTATAGCGTCGTTTACACCCCCAAGCAGAAGCCCACAGTCGCCAATGTTAATATCGATGGGACTGCCTACCCGATGACCTTTGTCGAGAAGGTGAGTACTGGCAATCTCTACCAGTACTCGACCAAACTGCCGCTCGGCCTGAATCACTCGTTCACGTTCACCTTCTCGAATCCCAGTGGTGGGACAGTGACACTGCCCGATAACGGCGTGCCTTTCCCCGGCCCCTATGTCCACCCCTACACAGTGAGCTGGTCGGTCAAGCCGAAGGAGGGTTTCTCAAATCAGCCATATCATTTCAGCGCGACCTATAAATCCGACAACGGTATAGCGCCCACGGTGGCTCAGGTAGATATTGACGGTCAAGCCTATAATCTGAAGGCGAATTGTACCAGTAACAATAGCTGCAACTACAGCAAAGGTGTCAATTATACCTACACCACAATGTTGCCGGTCGGTATCCACTACATGCGCTTCGTCTTCGACGATAGCACGGACCACTCGGACGAACAAATCTACCTGGGTTCTGAGCAGCCTGTCGTGAGCGAGGTGATGCTGACCAATTCAAATGTCAGTCCTGCCAGCGGCACCGCTTCGACTCCCTATACCTTCTCGACGACGTATACCGATGTGAACAATCTGGCGCCTACCAGCGCAAATCTCTACGTCGATGGTACGTCCTATCCGATGACATGCGTCTCAAATTGTAGCTCATACAATCAGGGCGCGCTCTACCAGGCTCAGGTGCAGCTTTCCAGCGGCAAACACCATTTCTACTTCGTCTTCACGAACTCGAATACCTCGTGGGCTGATCCGTTTGACCCGGATGAGTATAACGGGCCGAATGTCTCTGCGGCAGGTCAGCCGCCAGCCTCCTCGGTTGGCGTTGGTACCCTCTGGCAGCCGCCTCAAGCAGACCCGGATGATACCGACTTCACGGATTGACGGCCATTTCGTTTGTAGTGCGATCTTTTTGCAGATCAGGGGAGAGTTGCATACACAGCTCTCCCCCTGGTTATTTTTTTCATGCCATGCCATGCCAGGGCTGCCGTATGTCGAAGTCAGGAGAAGAGGAAATCAAAAAGCCCTGGGATGCAGACCATGCAGGCTTGACTCTGGCCCAGAAATCCCATAGAATTGACATAGTACAAATGTGTTATGCGTATTGTGTGCTGGTCTGTCGAAAAGCTACTCTATTGAGGAGAAGTTGTGTCTGCGTCGCAGTCAGGAGAAGAGTGGTTGAGCCTGCGTGAGGCAGCGGAGATGCTGGGCATGCACCCGGCAACCGTGCGCCTGTGGGCAGACCGTAACGAATTGCCTTCGCGCCGCACCAATGGCGGCCATCGCCGCTTTCGCCGGGCGGATATCGAGGCGCGCCTGCGCCAGGAGGCAGAATGGCGACCCCATCCCGCCGCGCAGTTGCTGGTGCAGAGCGTGCTGGGCCGCGTCCGCTTCGCCTTCACCGACGGTACGCTCAACCATCTTCCCTGGTATCTGCATTTCGATGAGCAGGCCCGCGAGGCTTATCGTAAGCTGGGCCGCCGCGTGCTCGAACTCCTCCTGCGTGCCGTCTCCGATGGTGCCGTCAGCGAAGAACTGCGCCGCGAGGCTAGCGCGCTGGGCACCGAATATGGCGCGATTACCTGCCGCTCCAATGTTCCCGTTGCCGATGCCGTGCGCGCCTTCCTCTACTTTCACAGCCTCGTCGATGACAGCGTCCTGCAGATCGTCGAGTTGCGCGGCGCTCGCGATCATCAGGATCTTCCCTGGGCTGACAGCCTGCGCCAGATCCAGGCTCTCACCAACGAAATTTTGCCCGCCCTTATCGAATCCGCGCAATCCTCACAATCACAGATGCAAACATCCTCTATCCCTACTACTTCCAAATAACCTGAGAATACAACCTCTTCGCGACGTATAGAGAACGGAGAAATGCTTTCCTGTTGTATAAATATATGTAAATATGGTAATCTTGAGAGTAATCACGGCAATGAAAAGGAAGACGCATGGCAGCGCGCGCAAAGCCATCTTCCTCGATGTCCAGGCGTGAGAAGCGCATGTCCACGCATAGACGACCACGAGGGCAGAGGCCAGCACTGAAAGCAACGCAACCGGCTGAGGCAGGAGCGGAGTTAGATCTCTCGCTCACGCCCCGGCAGCAGCGCGCGCTGCTCTACATTGCGCGCCGCCATATGCGCCATGCTCGCATCACTACTCGTCTACCACGCACCTCCGCTCCTGAAAATATCCCTGCCACCATCTCTTCACCCGTGGTGGAGGATGCTTCCCCATCTAGCGAGAGGACCGGCGAGCAACCGGAAGCTGTGAGGATGATGCTTTCTCGTTCGTTTGATAGTCATGAAGCCCCTTCAGACGCGCGAGCACGAGACATCACCTCTACGGACATCCCGAAGAAAGCTGCTACTGGGAGCGCGCGCAGCGGCAGCGAGGCCGGGAGAACGAGGCGCCTGCAAGCTTTTCCATTACCGGTGCCGCTGCCGCCATTGGTGCCGAAGGCGCAATCTCAACCCCCTGCCGCAGTTGCCGCTTCGTTGCCCGCGTCGGTTCCGGTTCCGGTTCCGGTGAAGCCACGGACAGAACGAGTGAATGCGCACAAACGCTGGCGGCGAAAAATGCTGCGCCACTTCTCGCGCAAGCGCCTGCGCCAGGCCCGCGTTTCTGAACGACGCCAGCGCGGTCGTTTCTGGCTCTCTATCATCAGTACGTTCGTTTTGCTGTTCATTATCCTCTCCTCACTGATCGGGGCGGGCCTGTCAGCCGCCTATACCTTCTACCAGCAGACGCAGCAGGAATATGGAAAGCAGGTGCTTACCCTGCAGGACCTCTTGCCGCTCGACAACCTGAAGATGTACGACAGCAAGGGCATCTTGATCGGGCAATTGACCGATCAGGGGCTGCACACCTCCGTCATCTTTGACCAGATTGCGCCCCCGCTCACCGAAGCTATCGTCGCTACTGAAGACAAAAATTTCTGGACAAACGAGGGAATTGACCCGCAGGGTATGTTGCGTGCCGCTCTGGCCGACCTGCGTAGCGGGCGTGTCGTTGAAGGCGGCAGCACCATCACGCAGCAACTGATTAAAAATCTGGTCGTGGGCAACGAGGTAACACTCAAACGCAAGCTGCAAGAAATCGCGCTGACGACGGATGTGAACAGCAGCTATTCCAAGCGCGATATCCTGACCATGTACCTGAACAGTATCTACTTCGGTCACCAGGCGTATGGCATTGATGCTGCCGCGCAGGTCTATTTTGGCTTGCAGGACAAACCCGGCAAGGCTGCCTCGGCCCAGCTTGACCTCGCGCAATCGGCCATGCTGGCAGGCATTCCCAATTCCCCCTATCTCTACGATCCCCTGCTCCATCCGCAGGCTGCCTTCAACCGCTTTGAAAGTGTCCTTGAGTCCATGATCTCCCAGCATTACATTACACGCGTGCAGGCGCTGGAAGCTATTAGCGAGGCGCAGCGTCCTGGTTTCTTCAAGCCCGGCAACTTCTCGCAGAATCGCGCTCCGCATTTCTTCCAGTTTGTGTTGCAGCAGCTTGAGCAGAGCACGCATCTCAGCAGACAGCAGTTGTCGCGTTCCGGCATGCAAGTCTACACGACGCTGAATGTCGCCTTACAGGACCAGATTCAGAAGATTATGCAACAGCATGTGGAGGAACTGCGCTACGACCACAATGTCACTAATGCCGCCGAGGTGCTGATCGATTATCACTCCGGGGCGATTATCTCCCTGCTGGGCAGCATCGACTACAACGATAACTCCATCGATGGGCAGTTCGATGTGGCAACGCAGGGCTACCGCCAACCCGGTTCCTCCTTCAAGCCCTACGTCTACGTGACCGCCTTTGAGCAAGGCGCGTCTCCTGCTCAGGCCATCGATGACGCGCCGCTGACTATTCCGCTGTGCTGCGGCCAGCCGCCGTTCTCGCCGCAAAACTACGACCTGAGCTTTCACGGGCAGATGACGCTGCGCTGTGCTCTACAAAACTCGCTCAATGTTCCTGCCGTCAAGGTTCTCCAGCATGTAGGCATCAACGCGGCCATGCAGACGGCGTACAACATGGGCATTACCAGCTACGAGGGAACGCCCGGCTACTCGCTCGTCCTGGGCGGTCTGGGCATTCGCCTGCTTGATCAGACCTCTGCTATGGGTGTCTTTGCCAATGGCGGCGTGCGCGTTGGCTACTATGCCATCAACAAGATCGTCTCAGCCAACACGGGTAAGGTGCTGTACCAGCACACACGCTCCACGGGCAAGCAGGTCATCAGTCCCCAGCTTGCCTACATGATGACGAATGTACTCAGCGACAACACCGACCGCATTCCCGAATTCTTCGACTGCAACGTCTTGCAGCTCTACGCGAACTCGCAGAGCGCGTGTTACGCGGGTGATCGCGGAACGGTGCGCCCGGCAGCCGCCAAGACCGGCACGACGCAGGATTTCCGCGACAACTGGACGGTTGGCTACACGACCGACTACGTGATGGGCGTCTGGGTCGGCAACGATGACAATTCTCCGATGATCGATGTTACCGGCGTGCAGGGCGCGGCGCCCATCTGGCACGACTCCATGCTGCTGGCCGAACAGGGCCATCCCATCCGCGATTTCGTCAACCCCGGCGGTCTCGTGCGCGCTACCGTCACCTACCCCGATGGCGTCAAAACCACCGACTGGTTCCTGCCCGGCACCGTCCCCCGCTTCAATCCCACGCCTGCACCCACATCTCCGGTCTCGACCTCTACGACGGCGCCCGGCAAACAGAAAATACCCGCTCCCACGACAGGCGGCGCGCCTGGCAAGATGCCAGCTCCCTATTGCCCCTCCGACTACAGCTTCGCCTTCCCGCCTCCCGCGAGTAACGCCAGTCCCAACGGAGTATGGTGATTGCTCCCTTTGTCTGAAGGTGATGAACTTTAGTCTCAAGGGGTGAAACTCACACTATTACCGGGCAGATATCACCTCTCCGCCAGGCTGGATGCTTGAGACCTCATCTTAGCCTGTCCGTTGTACTTTATAGAAACATTCTAGCAAAGGTTATGCAATGATTATTGAGCAAAAACCAGAGGGATCGGCGAAACTTCCGGTTCATAGCCGCGCTGCTGCCTTGCAACACCTCAATGTCCGCCCACTACCGCCGCGACATCGCTACGCCCTGCAAAATTCCTTCAACGTTCCCGCCGTCAAAGTTTTGCTGAAGACGGGCGTGGTAGCCTCCCTGCACACGGCCCAGGCGATGGGCATCACCTGCTACGAGGTGACGCCCAACTATACGATGGTGCTGGGAACGCTCAGTGTTCACCTGCTGGATATGACCTCCGCTTACGGCGTCTTCGCCGATGAAGGCGTGCGCGTTCCCCCCCACTCTATCGAGGTCGCACGCGACGCGAGCGGGCATGTGGTCTACCCGTTCGTAGCGATGGGAAAGCGTGTCATGAGTCCGCAGGTCTCTTTCCTGGTGACCAATGTGCTGAGCGACAACAACTCGCGTACCTTCGAATTTGGCAAGTGCAGCATGCTCTACCTGTACAGCACCTCGCAGGATCAGTGTTACGCTGGCGACCCGGCGTCGTGCGCCCGGCAGCCGTCAAAACCGGCACCTCGCAGGATTTCCGCGATAACTGGACGATTGGCTACGCGACCGACTATGTGATCGGTGTCTGGGCGGGCAACAACGACGACACGCCCATGGTCGATGTCACCGGCGTTGATGGCGCTGGCCCCATCTGGCACGACTCCATGCTGCTGGCCGGGCAGGGCCGACCCGTCACCGACTTCCCCATCCCCGGCGGCGGCGTCCAGCGAACCGTCAGCTATCCTGGCATGACCACAACGGACTGGTATTGAAATGAGGTTATTCTACATGTATCCCCACGTGCTCCAGCAGAGCGCGGCTGAGTTCGGCGCGGTGTTTTTTAGGCATGCGCTGCGCGAAGCCGTGCGAATCGGAGCCGGTGCTCATCAGCAGGTTGTGCTGGCGGGCATAATTCAGGTAGCCTTCAATCAGCTCAGGGCTGTGCGAGGGATGGTAGACTTCGATTCCATCGATGGGAACCTCGGCGCGCAGTTGGTCGAGCAGGGCCGGTTCGTAGAAGGTGAAGCCGGGTTCGCGCCGACCGGGATGAGCGAGGAGGCAAACGGCCCCGCTGCGGTGCGCTGCCTCCACCGTCTCCGCCATATCCACCTTGATCTCGTGGAATCCGACCTCGCGCATGATCTGAAGCGCCTCGCGCCAGTGCTTCACATAGCCATGCTCGCGCAGCAGCATCGTGTTATGGGAGGTGCGCGTTGGCAGCCCGCCGCTCTCAGGCAGCAGTTCCTCGCGGCGCGGGAACTCATAGCCCTTGCGCGCCAGCTCATCATACACCGCCAGGGCCATTTCCTGCTGGCGGCGCTTGATCTGAGCCGTCATGTCAGTGAGAAAGTTTTCGCGCGGGTCAAAGCCGTAGCAGAGTAAATCACCCATCTTGCCCTGCCAGGCAGTGCTCATCTCAACACCAGATAATACCGGCAAGCCCTGCCGGGCCGCCAGTTCCTGGATGTGGCCGACCATATCCACGCGGTCATGGTCGGTCACAGCCACAAGGTCAAAGCCCTCATGTACCAGGTAATCTATCAATTCTTCATCGGTCAAACGCCCATCGCTGTAGGTGGTATGCATGTGCAGGTCAATCGCGGCATCCGGGGCAAGGGTCAGGGAATCAGTCAAACGTATCAAAACGAACTCCTTCAAACTTCTATGAGGCAAAAACGACAGAGATATTCTTCTTTATGATACCATATCTCGTTCGCACACATTGACATCCCCTCATAATTCTTCTGTCAGGTCTGTGGTCCGTGAGGAGGTGAGGGAGAGGAGGTGGGGACACCCCACTGCCCGGCAGGGACTCTGTCCCTGCACCCCACTTTCTGAGGGGATGTCAGGCGTACAGGCTTGCCAGAGAGCATAGTGAGAGAGTACAATGAAAAAAGACCCCGCACACTGCGCCTGTCGTGAAGCTCTCGAAAGGAGTCATTGTCTGCGCATGAGCACGACACAGATAGCTGCCGCACTCTACCAGTTGCAGCAGCTTGATCTCGAACTGGATCGGATCGTCTCCGAACAGCAAGCCATTGCCAGCTCTCTGCAAGCAAACGCCGGTGTACAGAAGCTTCGTAAGGAATATGAAATCGCGCAGCAGCAACTGCAGAGCGGCCAGCAGACCCAGAAAGAGGCGGAATGGACGCTCGAAGACCTGAGCCGCCGCCTCAAGGCCCAGGAACAACGCCTCTATAGTGGAAGCGTCACCAATCCCAAAGAGTTGCAGGCGCTCCAGCAGGAAATCCAGCACCTGCGAGCGCAGCAGAGCCGCCAGGAAGATGTGGCCCTCGAATTGATGGATGCTACGGAAACACTGGAAGAGACGGCTCGTAACACAGGCGCCGCTCTTCAGAAAGCAGAGCGGGCCTGGACACAGGAAAACGCGGCAAAGCTGGCGCGCCGCGACCAGCTAGCGGCGCGCCAACAAGAACTTCAGGCCCAACGCACGCGCCTGACGACCGGCATTGATGCGGCCCTCCTTCAACGCTACGAAGCCCTGCGCCGCACCAAACAGGGACGCGCCGTCTCGAAAGTCGAGCAAAACTCCTGTCAGTGGTGCCGGGTCATCCTCACCCCCAGCGAACTCCAGCGCGTCCGCACCAGCAACACCTTGCAAACCTGCACCAACTGCGCTCGCATCCTGTATTATGACCGTCTGTAACTTGTAGGTCTCGATGGATCGAGGGCAGCCCCGATCCATCGGGACCTACAAGTTGTATATCCCCATTGTTTCGTGAAAGCTCAATGCCATCCCATTGCGTCCCTACATTTCGTCCTGCCATTGGGCTATAATCTAATGTGTAAGAGGTTGTTATTTTGAGAGGAAGGATATTACGTTGTTACTGGAAGCGCATATTCGTAAGATGCTGGTGGATGGCACGCAGTGGGCGCGCTGGCAGGGCTATCACGTGCCGGTGAGCAACGACTACTTTGTCATCTGGACGCCGGCGGGGACAGAGATGCACTGGCTCCCGAATACCTGGACATCGGACAAGCATTCTCTGTTCTCCTTCTGGCCGGGAGAATGGTACACTATTCAGGTAAGCTACGGTCAGGATGGTCAGTTTCTTGGCAGCTATTGCGATATTGTTTTGCCCGCTTCCGACTACTCGAACACGGCGAAAGAGATGATCTATACCGATCTCTACATCGACGTGGTTATTCGTGAGGATGGCAGCGTCTACACCAAGGATCACGAGGTCTTCGAGCGAGCGGCGCGGCATTTCCCCCTCGTGGAAGAGTCGCGGCAGAAATCGTTCGAGACGCTGGACTGGCTGGAGGAACAGGCAAAGCAATGGAGCGGCCCCTTCGAGCGTATCCCACGCAGCCTGCCACGCATCGATTTTGAAGCGCTCGCGCCCGAGGAAGCAGCAACGCTCCTGCGCACCCTCTCTTAAGTAGCCGGAGGTGAAAGACGGAACCAACGAAACCAATGAAAGCGATGGCATCCACCGGCGCGGGAAACATTTCTCCATTGCCCGAGACCCTGCGCAGCCAGCTCTCCCGGCACGGAGTCACACGCTTCGATGAAGTGGCTCTGCGCGAGGCGTTAGAGGCACGCTGCGAAACCTATACCCTCATCAAACTTGCTCCCTGGCCCGCCAGGCGCTGGAAATGCCGCTATCGCCTGCTCATGGGCGATGCCATCCACGACGCGCAAAGCGCCGCCGAAGCCTACGCCCTCGGCCTTCTCACCACCTTCAAGTAATCCTTTCAAGCACGACGGTTCGCAAATGTGCGAGAATGTATGAAGAACTTACTGAGGGTTCATTGTTCATGCACATATTCGCGAAAGGATCACAGGGCATATGCCAGCGATAGATAAAAGCATGCAGGGGAAAATCTGCATGGTTACCGGGGCGAACTCCGGTATTGGGAAAGAAACGGCGCTGGGACTGGCGCGCAAGGGGGCGACCGTGGTGATGGTGAGCCGCGATCCCGCCAGGGGCGAAGCCGCACAGAACGAGATCAAGGCGCAGAGTGGCAGCAACAATGTTGATCTCCTGCTGGCCGACCTTGCTTCGCAGCAATCCATCCGGCAGCTCGTTGAAAATTTCCAGAGCCGCTACTCGCAGCTTCACGTCCTCATCAATAACGCAGGCACCTTCACGCTCAACCGGCGCGAGACGGTCGATGGGCTCGAGGTGACCTTCGCCGTCAACTACCTTGCCCCGTTCCTGCTGACGAACTTGCTGCTGGACACGCTCAAAGCCAGCGCGCCCGCTCGCATCATCAACGTCAGTTCGGACGCTCACCAGCAGGGCTACATCAACCTGGATGACCTGCAATCGAAGCAAAGTTTCCCGCTCATGCGCGCCTACGGTCAATCCAAGCTTGCCCTCATCATGTTCACCTATGATCTGGCGCGCCGCTTGCAGGATACCGACGTCACCGCCAACGCCCTGCACCCAGGCTTCGTCGCCACCAACTTTGCTCAGAGCGCTGTACCCGCCTTGCTCCGCCCCCTTGTTCGGCTTGTTATGGCTATCCCGGGCATCAGCTCCGAAGAGGGCGCGAAAACCTCCATCTATCTCGCCTCCTCGCCGGATGTGGAGGGAGTCACCGGGCGCTACTTCGTCAAAAGCATCCCCGTCCGCTCCGCTCCCATCACTTACGACGAGGCGCTGCAACAAAAACTCTGGGAAGAAAGCGCGAAGCTGGTCAAATTGCCGGTAAAAGGTGTAAAAAGCTGAACAAGAATGCGCGCATTCTTGTTCAGCTTTTTAAAGTTCCGCTGCCATTTCCGCTTTCGGTCTCAACGCCCAGCTTCTCGCCTGCGACCTGGGCGAAGTTGAGCACGGCGACGAGCGAGCAGCCGCCGATGACGTTTCCGATCAGTGTGGGCAGCATGAAGCCGAAGAGGTAGGTGAGCCAGGAAACGGTGCCGAGGTTGACAAGGTAGAGCACGTCGACCGAGCCTGCGATGATGTGCGCGAAGCCGCCGAGCGCGACGATGTAGGTGATGATAATGATAATGTTCATCTTCGCGCCGTCCGTGGCGGGAAGCAGCCAGACCATGAGCGCGATCAGCCAGCCCGCGAAGATGCCCCGCATCACCGTAAAGCCAAAATCGCCGCGCAGCGAGTGACCGGCGACTTCGCCGAAGGCCTGCTGGATCGGAGGCGGGAAAATGGTGGTGTGCGCCAGGATAAAGGCGAAGATGAACGCTCCCACAATGTTGGCGCAAAAAACCACGGCCCAGAGCCGGGCCACACGGGTGAAGGTGCGTCTATCGGGATGTGCCAGCAAGGGCAAAATGACGGTAATCGTATTCTCGGTAAAAAGTTGCTGCCGCCCCAGCACGACGATCAGGAAGCCCAGGCTATAGCCAAAGTTACTGAGCAGCGGTCTCCAGGCGGGAGCAGGGATGTACGTATAGAGCAGCCCCTGCGTAACGAGCGAGAAGCCCATAGAAAGGCCAGCCGCCAGGGCTGACATGGCAAGGGCAAAAGGCGAACGCCGCAGTTCTCGCTCGCCCTCCTCGCGCACCGTCTCATGCACCACGACGGCAGAGGGCCGGGCGCGTTTCGTCACCTCGCGCCGCTCATTCTTACTCAATTCCGGTACAACATTGGACCTCTCGGTGAGTCGCGGCTCCTGTTCAGGCTCCACATAACTGGCCCTGCCTGATCTCCGGCTCAAACGCTTTATCACCATTCAGGAATGCCTCCTTTTCTGCCCGTGGGCACGATGCATGGCTCAGATGAGCTTGCTTCTCTCAACACGAACCAGAGGGCAAAAGAGATACATGCTACATTTGTTTCGACCTGACCAATGCTGGGAACGGTTGTACGCAGGTGACTTTGCAGAGAGTAGCAGGTTACTTCTGTGAAGATATCGATCAAGCGATTATAGCGCAGCTTTGCCAGGAGTGCCTGCTCGTCTCCCAGAGCATACATTGCTATTAGTCCGGGCGTTGAGTCGGGAATCTTCGTTTCGGCCATCAGCTTATCTGCCTCAGTCCTGATTCAGTCGCAACGTCTGACCGATAGAGGGGCGGGAGGCGAGGTAGATCATGAGGGCGAGGATGAGGAGGCAGAGGGCGAGGAAGATGGCAAGCGAGAGGATAAGGCTGCCGGGGACGACGATGGCGGGCGCGGGAACCCTCTGGGCAAGGAAGAACGAGAGGCTGTTGCTTCCACCAATGCCCGCGTCGGTGAAGATGAGGTGGGGAACGGCCAGTTGTGAGAGGCCGTAGCCGAGGAGCAGGCCGAGGGTCAGGGCCGCGAGGTAGATGATGCCCTGCTCGATGCTGAGGATGGCGGCGATGCGGGGTTGGTCGAAGCCCAGCGCCCGTAGCAGGGCGAAGGTGGTGAGACGGCTGCGCACGCTGAGCCAGGAGGCGATCAGGTTGCCCACCAGCACGAGCAGGAAAGGGACCAGCGCGCCGATAGCCAGCAGGTTGACCAGGATATGCTGCGCCGAGTTTTGCTGGAGATTATCGATGGTCGCTCGCCGGTCGAAGAGCGGGTTGAGACCGGGCAGGCGCTTGTTTCCGTTATGAAGCTCCTGGCGGATCCGTGCCAGCGCGACGGCATTATTGCTTGTCTTGAGCCAGAGATAATTGACCGGCAGGTAGAGTTCGGACGTGGGGGTAAAGTAGGGATTGCCAGCGACATCCTGGTAGAGCGAGGAGTAACTCTCGAAATCGACAAGCAGACCGCCAGCCGGGATGTTGTTCAGTGTATCGCTGATGCCGGGGCTGTCCGTGATGCCGGGGATGGACTGCACGTGGGCGACATCCAGCAGCGGAACCGGCGCGCCGGAGTCATACAGCGTGAACTGCTGGCCGGGGGTAAGGTGCAGCTTTTGAGCAAGGGTGGCATCGACAATGGCGGGCAGGATGCCGTGGAAGTTCGCGTCGTCACGGTGAGCGCGCAGCGCGCTCATCAGCGCGGTCAGGGATTGAGCGGAGCTTTGCGCGGGCCAGACGGCGGTGTTTGCATAGGTATCGGCGTCCACGGCAAATAAGTCCACGTTCAAATTGTCTTCGGGCGTTGCCAGTATCCCGCTGTAGCCGGGCGTGACAGAAAGCACGCCGGGCAGGGTTTGATAGCTTGCGCTCACCTTTTCCAGGTCTCGGACGGCGTAGTCGGGAGCAGGTTCGTTTTGCCGGGGCGGTACGTTGATAGTAGTAGTGAGGAGACCGCTGAAATCGGCTCCGGTCTGGAAGGCGGCGACATCGTAGGCGCGCTGTGTTTCCGAAGCGGCCAGCACCTGAGTGAGGACGAGCGAGGCCATTGCCAGGGCGAGCAGCAAGGTCAGGCGCAGCGCGTGGCGGGAAGAGCGCGAGAGCTGCGCCAGGGCAAGCATGGAGAGCGGACCTTTGCCACGCGCTGCCAGCCGCGCTCCGGCTCGCAGTAGCAGGGGAAAGAGGCGCAGGAAGAGCAAGAGAAAGGCGATGAGCAGGAAAAGGGGCGCGATCAGCGAGATGGGACCGGAGATAAGCACCTGCACCTGTGGATCGAGCAACGGCACGCTGGTAATGTAGAGGGCGGTCAGCGCGGCGCTCAGGGCAATGACCGCCGCGAAGATATCGAGGTAGAGGCGCTGCCAGAGTGGCTTGCGCGCCTCACGCGCCTGCTCGCGCCGCAGGGTCACGATATCGGGGTTGGTCGCGGTGTAGATAGAGAGAATCATGACCAGGATGGCAGCCGCGACGATCGCCAGCATGTACCAGCGCACGTTAAAGAGCAGGTTAGATGCCTGTGTCCAGATGATGTTGAACGCGTTCTGCTCTCCGGTCGTGAGCAGCAAGCGCGCCGTGATGGAGACGGAGATAAGGGTCAGCAGCAAGCCGCTCACGAGCGCGCAGAGGCCCAGCAGAACGCTCTGGAGAACCAGTGCGCCTACCACCTGATCGTCGCTGCCGCCGCGAGAGCGCAGCAGCGCTATCTCTTCCCTTTGCCGCTCCACAAGCATCGCCATCATCAGGCCGACAAAAAAGATGAGCAGGGCGGCTACCTGAAATGTCAGGATCGTCATGGGAAGCTGCATGGTCTGCGTGTACTGGCTGTACTGAGCAATCAAGTCGGTAGAACCCTGAATGCTCACCCCCTGCATCTGTGGAGGGCGATTGATCACGCCGGGCGCTTCGACCTGCAAGTTCTGAAGGCCGCTCAGGATATCTGAAGCCTGGAACGCCAGCGTGCGCGTTACATCGAGGGGATAGTACCAGGTGAGCGACACCGGATCGGAGAATTGCAGGTGGGGGTAGCGGGCTGCCACCTGTGCCAGGTTGGCGAGCAACTGGCTGCTGGAAGCCAGCCCTTCGTAAACGCCCTTGCTCAGCACCGCATTGCTTGCCAGCCTGTCACCATGCCAGAAGCTGTCGTTGGCATTGGGCTGGAAGATGCCGACAACACGCAGTGTCAGGGAGGCGCTGTTGAGAACCTGCGCACTACTGGCGCTGATAAGCGGCGACTGCACTGTGAGGGTAGAGCCGGGCGTGACATGCAAAGCGCTGGCAACAGCGGGCGTGAGAGCTACCTCAATCGTGTTGCCAGTGCTGGCGGGAAGGCGTCCCCGCAGCAGTTTCAGGTGCGAGTTTGCCCGGTTGAGGGCGTAACCACTCAACTTGATCTCGTTGCCGGTTTCAGTAGTCGAGCCGGACTGCTGCCCCTGCTTCATAATAGAGAGGAGAGGGGTTTGCACGATACGTTGTTCCTGCCCGGCCACGAGATTGCCCAGGTTGTTTTGCACGACCAGGGTGAGCTGCTGTTCGCTGCGCTGGATAGTGCTGGTCGAAACCTGGGCGGCGTAGCCCTGAAACTCCAGATTGGACTGGTTGAGGAAGCTGTTCAGGAGATTGTGCAGGCCGATGGTCATGATAATCTGTGTGTAGAGCAGCATGGTACAGACAATGACAACAGCGGCCACGACGCCCACATACGTCAGGAAGAGCATACGCCAGTTCTGACGCAACTGCCAGAACGCGAGCGTGACGGTCGAGGGGAGCAGCAGGTTGTTGCGCGAGCCGCGCAGGTCACGGCTCACACGCTCAGTCCCATACGTTGCCATTATCGATAACCCCTTTTCATCTAAATAAAGAAAAAGTCCGGCAGAGTTGCTGTTCTAGTCTTCATTGAGCCGCAGCACAAGACCCGGCATGGTTGAGAGCACCAGGCGGATCATCAGGCCGAGCGCGAAGGCGCAAATGACGATGAGGATGCCTAGCGCGGCGAGGAGAGAGACAGGCACAATCATCTGAATGGGCGGCATGTCCTGCAAGGCGAAGAAGGTGCCCCCCGTGGTCGTACTGCCAAAGCCCCCGGCGCTGGCTGTGGTGTAGACAAGCACGGGGATAGCCAACCACGCCAGGCAGAATCCGAGCGCGATTCCCAGCAACAGGGCCGCTATGTAGGTAATGCCCTGCTCCCAGCCCAATATCTGCGCTATCTGACGCGGAGCGCTGCCCAGAGCGCGGAGGACGCCGAAGGAGACCATGCGCGTGCTGGCACTAACCCAGGAAGCCACGATATTGCCAACCAGCGCCAGCAGTAAGGGAACAATCGCCCCCGGCAGCAGCACCCCCAGCAAGGTGAGTTCAAGCGGGTCGTACTGGAGCTGGTCAAGGATGGCGCGGCGATCAAAGAGCGGGTCGAGTTGCAGCGCGCCCTGTGAAAGCGCCTGGCGCACGCTGGCAAGCGAGGTGGGGTCGCTGCGCGTATGCAGCCAGACGTTGATGATGGCGGGTGGGAAGAGGTTGAAATCCTGCCTGTAGACCCCGGCAAGGCTCTGATAATCAACGAGGATATTGCCGCTCGTGCCGGTGTTGGCGCTTCCCGGAATATAGGCCACCTCCGCGATGGCAACGTAGGGCAGCAGGCCGTTGGCATCGTCGAGCACAAAGTGTGCGCCCGGCGAGAGGTGCAGCACGTCCCAGGTGGAAGCATCGACAATGGCAGGAATGGCATTGTTTTTCTGCGCTGTCGGGCGCAGTGTCTGCAATCGTTTCATAAGGGCGGGCAGTTCAGCGGCTTGCGGCCCTATCCACGTGGCGCTCTGCGCATAGCTATCGGCATCCACCGCCATCACGCCGATATTGATGCTGACGCCGTTGCTCACGAATGCTTCGCTCAGCGTGCTGCCCAGCGAGGCGGAGATGACGCCGGGGATGTGGAGATACGGCGCGGTCACATCCGCCAGCGCTTTGCGCCCCGTGACATCGTAATTGACGATGGTGCCGCTGAAGTCCGCGCCCACCTGGAAAGCGGCGACATCGGGCGGGCGCTGCTGCTGCGAGGCGACAAAGATCAGGGCAAAGACGGTGAAGGTTGTGGCAAGCGCGAGCAGCAGCAGAACATTAATGGCACGCAGGGGAGAACGCGCCACCTGCGTCATTGCCAGCATAGGCGCGGCCCCGCGATTGCGTGTGGCAAGCCCTTCTCCGGCGCGCAGCAGGCGCGGGAAGAGGCGCAGGAAGAGGAACGTTGCCGCCAGCACCATGCAGGCCAGGGCAACCAGCGTGAGCGGCGAGAGCAGAAGCGTGCGCAGTTGCGGGTCGATCAGCCCGGTGTTCAGCAGGTAGACGGAAATGGCATAGAGCAGGCAGGCGATGACGAGCGTGACGACATCCCAGTGCAGGCGCTGCCAGAAACCCCGGCGACTACTGCGCGCCTGCTCGCGGCGCACGCCCAGGATATTCAGCCGCGCCGACTGATAGACGCCCAGGCAGAGCGCGCCCACCGTCACCAGCGCGACGGCGAGATCATACCAGAAGATGGCGGCGATGGAGGCAGGCAGGCTTCCGGGGACGAGATTCTGCACATCCTGGCTGGCGCGTGGCAGCAGACCGTGAATGAGGCCGCTGACCAGCAATGGCACCAGCAGGGGCGCGATGAGAAAGCCGAGCAGGCCCAGCCCCACGCCCTGCGTCGCGAAGATGGCGAAGACCTGGCCCAGACTGCCACCCCTGCTGCGGATAAGCGCGATCATCTCCGCCTGTCGCTGCACCAGCAGGCCAGCCATCAAATGCACAAAGTAGAGAATCAGGCCGAGCACGAAGAGGGAGACGATGACCACCGGAATGCGCGCCGCAACAAGCCGATTCTGATACTGGCTGACCGGAGTCGTCGGGTCGAGCAGCTGCAAATTTTGCACGCTGGAAGGTATTTGTTGGTCGACGCTATCGCTCACATCTCGCTCTACGATGCTCAGGCTATTCAAGAGTTGACCGGTATGCCCGGCGCTGAGGTGCAGCGGATTGAGATGATAATACCAGGTGATGGAGAGCGTGGAGTTCCAGCTCATAGCATGCGCGCCGGCCTGATCCTGCAAGCTATCGTATATATCGAGAAATCCCTGGTTGGAGACGATGGCGGGGGCGATGATGGTGTCTTGCGGATAGCCAACGGCATAGCCCATTTTAAATGAGAGACCATGCCAGAAAACATCGTTCTCGTTGGGGACGGTGAAGATGCCAACCAGACGAAAGCTCACCGTCTGCGGCAGTGGCGGCAAATTGGGATTGGGTATGCCGTTCAGGGTAAAATTGAGCGGCGCGGTCAGTACGTCTCCCACCTTTGCGCCGAGACGATGTGCCAGATCGGGAGGCAGCATGATCTCTATCTCGTTCTTATTGTCTCTGGGAAAGCGGCCCTGCACGATCTTGATATGTGACAGCACGCGGCTCCTATCGAAGCTGCTGAGCGCAAGCTCGTAATTGTAGTATTGCGGCTGTGGAAAACTGTGTCCCTGAATGCTCTGCAATGGGAAACTGGTCTGCACCAGCAACTGCGGGGGCAAATCAACGGCGTTTTGCAGGTGGTTCTGGAAATCATGGTTGAGCCTGTCTTCTTCCTGCGAAATATCGTTCGACGTGGTGCCATATCCACTCTGTCCAGTGATCGAAATGTACGAGAAGGAGGGATTGGCATAGAAAAGCTCGCGCAATCCCGCGCTCATCGCCGCCTCTGCGTAAAGCGGAATGGCGCTGATCAGCACAATCACCGTTATCATGCTCACGCCGATCAGCAGGAGCAGCCCCCAGCTCTGCCGCAGCCGCCAGAACGCCAGCCTGACGACTGGAAATAACGCTCCGAAGCCACCACGGCCCGTGCGCCCCTCTTTTCCGCGCCTCATGCGCAATATCCTTCTCTATCACAAAATAATCTGTGAGATAGGAAATAGCAAGCACTGACTGAGACCGATACCGTAACCGTTTCCGATCTCTTCTATTCTAAGTGTATGTGCCAACTGAAGCTTTGTCAAGGAAAAAAGAGGATTTACGAACAAAAGCCCTGCCACTCAGCGACAGTTGCTGAGTGGCAGGGCTTTTGTTCGTAAAATGCTTAATGCGTTATTTCCTGGCCGGGCTGCCAGCGCAGGTTGGGCTTGCGGGCAGCGAGGGCCTGGTCGAGACGGCCCACGGGTGTGGTGTGTGGGGCCGTCTTGACGATTTCAGGGTTGGTGCGCGCCTCTTCGGCGATCTGGTGCATGACATTGATGAATTCGTCCAGCGTCTCGCGGGTTTCCGTCTCAGTCGGCTCGATCATCATAGCTTCATGTACGATGAGCGGGAAGTAGATAGTCGGAGCGTACATGCCGAAGTCGAGCAGGCGCTTGGCGATGTCGAGGGCGGTGACGCCGCTCTCTTCCTTCTGCCGCCCGGCGGTGGCGACGAATTCGTGCTGGCACATGAGCGGGAAGGCGATCTCGTAGTCTTGCGAAAGCTTCTCGCGCAGGTAGTTGGCGTTGAGGATAGCGCTCTGCGAGACGTGCAGCAATCCTTCGGGGCCGTAGGTGCGGATGTAGGTGTAGGCGCGCACGAGCACGCCGAAGTTGCCCATGTTGGCGCGCATCTTGCCGATGGACTGCGGTTCCGGCTGCTGCCAGTAGTAGCCCTGCTCGCCCTTCGCGGGCAGCGGCCACGGCAGGAACGGGACGAGGTGCTCTTTGACGCCGATGGGGCCAGCGCCGGGACCACCACCGCCGTGCGGCGTGCTGGTCGTCTTGTGCAGGTTGAAATGCACCACATCGAAGCCCATGTCGCCGGGGCGCGTGATGCCCATGACGGCGTTGGCGTTCGCGCCGTCGTAGTAGAGTTGCCCGCCAGCCTCGTGAACCATCTGCGCGATCTCGACGATATTGCTGTCGAAGAGGCCCAGCGTGTTCGGATTGGTCATCATGATGGCCGCGACGTTCGGTCCATACTCATCCAGGATGGCGCGCAGGTGGCCCACCTCGATGCCGCCGCTGGCGGGGCTGGTTTTGATCTCGATCGTCTTGTAGTCGGCCAGTGTGGCGCTGGCCGGATTGGTGCCGTGCGCGTTGTCGGGAATGAGCACGAGGTTGCGATGCCCCTGGCCCTGGCTCTCTTGATAGGCTTTGATGAGCATGAGGCCGGTCAGTTCGCCGTGCGCGCCGGCGGAGGGCTGCAAGGTGACACGAGCCATGCCCGCGATCTCGGCAAGGTACTGTTCCAGTTCGTACATCAACTGGATGGCTCCCTGCGCTGTCTCATCCGGCTGCAAGGGATGGATATGGGCGAAGCCGGGCAGGGCCGCCATGTCCTCGTTCAGCTTGGGATTGTACTTCATGGTGCAGGAGCCGAGCGGGTAGAAGCCGGTGTCCACGCCGAAGTTGCGCTGCGACAGGTGGGTATAGTGGCGCACTACCTCGATCTCGCTCACCTCCGGTAGCGGCGCGGCCTCTTTGCGAATCATGTTCGCGGGCAGCAGGTCTTCAATTGGCTCGACTGGCACATCCATCGCCGTCATCGTCGCCGCGCGGCGACCGGGCGCGCCCTTCTCAAAAATCAATGTCTCTACACTCATGCTTATGCCCCCTTTCCACCAGCCACGCCGCTTTCAACGGCTTCGCTCAATTGTGATGATGCGATCTCGCGTAACGCCTGCACCAGTGTGTCAATATCCTCTTTTGTGCGTGTCTCTGTGACGCAGAAGAGCATACTGTTCTCCATGCCGGGGTAGCTCTGGCTCAGGTCGTAGCCGCCGATGATGCCCTTCTGCAAGAGGTGCCGCGTGAGCTGGCGGGCGGGAACCGGCGTCTTGATGACGAATTCATCGAAGAAGGGGCTGCTGAACGCGGCCTCGTAGCCGGGCAATGCCGTTATCTGGCGGAAGGCGTAGTGGGCCTTTTGCAGGCAGAGTTCTCCCAGTTCGCGGAAGCCCTGCTTGCCCAGCGCGGCCAGATAGATAGTGGCTCCCACGGCCAGCAGGGACTGGTTAGTGCAGATATTAGAGGTGGCGCGCTCGCGGCGGATGTGCTGCTCGCGTGTCTGCAAGGTCAGCACGTAGCCCGTCTGCTTTTCACCCCCCTCTTCGACGGTCTGGCCGACGAGGCGACCGGGGAGCAGGCGCATGTATTTCTGTTTGGAGGCCATGAAGCCGAGGGCCGGGCCGCCGTAGCTCATGGGATTGCCGAAGCTCATAAGCTCGCCCACGGCGATATCGGCGTTGTAGTCGCCCGGCGCGGCCAGAATGCCGAGCGAAGCCGGTTCGGTGATGGTGGAGATAAAGACTGCCTTGCCCTTGTGCGCGATGGGTTCGATGGCGGTCATGTCCTCAACGGAGCCGAAGAAGTTGGGCTGCTGGATGACAACGGCCTTCGTCTCCGGGCCAACCGCCTCGTCAAGGGCTGCGAGCGAGGTGACGCCGTTCTGCGTTGGCACCTCTTTGACCTGGAAGCCGCGTGCGTGAGCGTAGGTCTTCAAGACGGTGCGGTACTGCGGGTCGACACCTTCGGAGATGACGACTTCGCCGCGCCCGCCGGGGCCAAGCGCCAGCAGCACGGCCTCGACGACGGCAGTCGCGCCATCATAGAGGGAGGCGTTGGCGATATCCAGCCCTGTGATCTGGCAGACCATCGTCTGAAACTCGTAGATGGCCTGCAACATGCCCTGACTGACTTCCGGCTGGTAGGGCGTGTACGAGGTCACAAACTCGGAACGCCGCTGCAGGTGCGGCACAACGCTCGGAATGGCGTGATCGTAGGTGCCTGCGCCGAGAAAAGAAATGGTGGTATCTAAATTGGTGTTTTTCGCCGCCATGCCGCTGAGCAGCCGTTTGAGGTCTGGTTCAGCGAGGGCAGGCGGCAGATTGAGAGGGCGCCGCAGCCGCACGTTTTCCGGTACGGGCGCGAGCAGGTCCTCCAGTGAAGAAAACCCCAGTTCGGCCAGCATCGCGGCCTGGTCTTCCGGGGTGTTTGGTACGTAGCTCATGCCGTCACTCTCCCTTGAGAATGGTATTCCTACAAGAAAAAAGCAGCATCCCTGACGGGTCATGCTGCCGAACGATTAAACGTATCAGGCAGCAGCATGTCACACGGGCCGATCAATCGGGGCCTATGGAGGTTCGTCGTCGCGTACCCGTATCAGGAAATGCTGCTGTTCTATGCCCAACAGTGTGTACTCCATTGTACCACATTAGATTATGTCATGTTCACTATAATGAAAAACATTAACGGCCCTCAAGATACTCTCTGTACTGCTCGGCAGTCATCAGGGAATCAAGCTGCGCCGGGTCGGAGAGTTTGACAGCAATCATCCATCCCTCGTCGTAGGGACTGTCATTGACGAGTTCCGGGTGATCTTTTAGCTCTTCGTTGACTTTGACGACCTCGCCGCTAACCGGTGAGATCAGTTCCGAGGTGGCCTTGACGGACTCGATGTCGCCAAATTTCTGCTCGTCGGCGACCTGGTCCGGCCCGGACCAGGGCAGCTCGATGTAGACGACATCGCCAAGCTGGTCCTGTGCGTAGTCGGTGATGCCGATGGTGGCAATGTCACCCTCCACGCGCACCCATTCATCGGTTTTGCTGTACTTGAGATTGGCAGGATAATTGAGGCTGGCCATACGATACAATCTCCCTTCTCACATCAATACATACGAAACGTTGCTGCTGGCTTATTTCTGACGCTTATAAAATGGCAAAGCTGCGATCTTTGCCGCCGTGCGTTTGCCGCGAATATCGATCTGGATGGGCTGCCCTACTGTGGCATACTCAGGCTTGACGTAGCCCAGGCCGATATTTTTACCTACCGTCGGGCCGGGCGCTCCACTGGTAAGAACGCCGATGGACTGTCCATCCGAGAAGATCGTGTAACCTCCGCGTGGAATGCCGCGCTCGGTCATCTCAATGCCCACCAGTTTCTTCTGCGGTCCCTTTTCCTTGACCTTGAGCAGCGCCTCGCGCCCGATGAACTCGCCCTTGTTGAACTTGACCGTCCAGCCCAGGTTAGCCTCCAATGGGTTAGTCTGCTCGTCCAGTTCGTGACCGTAGAGGCAGTAGGCCGCTTCCAGCCGCAGGGTGTCGCGCGCGCCGAGACCGGCAGGCTTCAGACCCTGCTCTTTCCCGGCCTCCAGCAGGTCATTCCACAGCTTCGCCGCCATCACGGGCGCGCAATACAGTTCAAAGCCATCCTCGCCCGTGTAGCCCGTGCGCGAGATAATGCAGTGCGCGCCATCTACCGTGCCGGGCGCGAAATGGTAGTAGCGAATGGTAGAGAGGTCTACATCGGTGAAGGGTTGCAGGATAGCCTCGGCCTTTGGCCCCTGTAATGCGAGCAGTGCGGTGGTCTGAGACTGGTCGAACACCGCTACGTCGGGGAACTTCTGCGCCTGCTCCTGCACCCAGGCAAAATCCTTCACGATATTGGCCGCGTTGACCACCAGCATATAGTGACCCTCGTCCAGGTGATAGACCAGCAGGTCATCGATGGTGCCACCGTCGGGCAAAACAAGCTGCGTATAGAGTGCCTGCCCGATGGCGAGTTTGCTCACGTCGTTGGGAACAAGATATTGCAGGAAGGGTAAAGCCCCGGCGCCCTCAACCTTGAACTCGCCCATGTGGCTTACATCAAACAGCCCCGCGTTCGTGCGCACAGCCTGGTGCTCCTCCAGAATGCTGCTATATTGCACCGGCATCTCCCAGCCGCCAAACTCCACCATCCTCCCTCCCAGCGCCCTGTGCTGCTCATACAGGGGAGTGCGTTTGAGTGGCGCGGCCTGCGCCGCCTGGCTATCCTGAGTCTTCGTCGTCTCATCATGTGCTGTCATCGTCACAATCTCCCGTTCAGTTTAGCGAGTCCTGCGTGTCTGTTTCACTATATCAGATTTTGCTGACGAGGGCAATGATGGGAGAGCACCATAGGTTCAGGTAGATCAGCAAGAAGGCCCGGGTAGATGCGTGCGGGCCGGTCTATCCCGGCTTCTTTGTGCCTGTGTTATACTCTGCATGGGGTATGCTTGTTGCGCTAGAATGGTGCTTTGTCTGAGAAGAGGTCTCAAGCCATGCAAGGTATGACACATGATTACTGGGCGGTCTGGAAGCAGTTTGTGCTGCACGGGGTGATGCCGGAAGATGTGCTGCTTCCGGCGCTGATGCAATCGTGGCGGCGCTGCGCGGCGCTTGGGCTTAACCCGTATAGCGAGCGCGGGGCTGAGGATGATTTTCAGGGCGGGGCCGCCAGTGCTGCTGGTTATGGTGGCTCCGATGGGACGGGTGTTGCGGTGGCTCCTGGCGTGTCACGTGAGCTGCTTTCGCTGCTGAGACCGGCGCTGGAGGATTTGCACCAGTTTATTGAAGGGTCGGCTTCGGTGGTGGTCTTTGCCGACGCGGACGTGCGCGTGGTCGATCTGTTTGGGGATCGGGCGTTGCAGAAGGAGCTTGAGCACCTGGGGTTGGTGGTGGGAGCTTCGTGGCGCGAGGAGCAGCAGGGGTCGAACGCCCTGGCCCTGGCGCTGCAGGAGTCGTTTCCGATGCAGCTTGATGGGGCGATGCATTATCGTGCTGCCCTGCACCCCCTCTACACGGCTGCCGCGCCGGTGCATGACTTGATGGGACATGCGGTAGGCGTGCTGGCCGTGGTGGGGCGACACGAGAGCTACCACCCGCATACGCTAGGTATGATCGCGGCGGCGGCGCAGGCGATGAGTAACCAGTTGCAGATGCAGGTCTGGCTGAGCAATGCCAATGACCTCTTGTCTGAGCTAAAAGTCATCCTGCAAACGCTGCCGGAGGGCATCCTGTTGCTGCGGCGCGATGGCGTGATTTCACAGATGAATGCTCCTGCCGGGACGATGCTGGGACTCGCGCCCGCGAAGGTGACGGGGAGACGGCTGCGCGATGTGCTGCCGGTTCCCACGCTGCTGCTGGAGGCTCTGGCCGCGCAGCAACAACTCACAGACGAGGAAATTATCTTTGACACGGTGCATGGGCGTGTTACCTGCCTGTGCTCGCTCAAACCCATTTCGAGTTACCGGCCTGAGACAGGGCTGGAGAATATTGTCGGTTCCAGCGGCATCGTCCTCGCGGAGCCGGTTGCTCCGGATGGCTTCGTGATGATCCTGCGCAGCATCGAGCGCGTGCAGAAGCTGGTCAATCGCATAACCGGCGCTCGTGCTCGCCTGACCTTTGCCAATGTGGTGGGCGAGAGCGCGGCGTTGAAGGAGGCGTTGCGACTGGCGCGGCTGGCGGCGAAGAGCAATTCTACCGTGCTGCTGCAAGGCGAGACCGGCACGGGGAAGGAGATTTTCGCGCAGAGCATCCATAACGGCAGCGCGCGGGCGGATGGGCCGTTTGTGGCCGTCAACTGCGCGGCCATTCCCCGCGAGTTGATCAGTACGGAACTCTTCGGCTACGAGGGCGGCTCCTTCACTGGCGCGGATCGACAGGGACGGTCAGGGAAGTTCGAGCAGGCGCACGGCGGCACGCTCTTTCTGGACGAAATCGGCGACATGCCGCTTGAACTGCAGGCCACACTGCTGCGCGCCATCGAAACGCGCACGATTGTGCGTATCGGCGGCCAGCGCGTCATTCCCGCTGATGTGCGCATCATTGTTGCTACGCATAGAGACCTGCGCGAGGAGGTGCAACGCGGCACTTTCCGCTCCGACCTCTTCTACCGTTTGAATGTGCTGACTATTCACATCCCCCCGCTGCGCGAGCGCAGCGATGATTTGCCCCTGCTGGTGCAGTATTTCCTGCGCCGCCAGAGCCGCATGCTGGGCCGTTCGTTCGCCATCACCCCGGAGGCGCTGGCAGCGATGCGGCGCTATTCCTGGCCTGGCAACGTGCGCGAGCTTGAGAATATGCTTGAGCGCGTCGCCTATCTGATGCCGAAAAACACTATCACCCTCGATGACCTTCCCACCGAGTTTCAGGCGCCTGCCGCGTCTGCAGGGCCTCCGCCGCCCATTTCCTTACCCTCGATTCAATCCTCACCTGCCGACCATTCCCGGCGGAGCGTACCCGAAGCGGTAAGCGAGCAGGCCAGAGCTTTGCGGGAGCAGAGCTCTAACGCCGAGATACAGGCTATCGTGCAGGCCCTGCGTGCCAGTAACGATCGCATGGCGCAGGCAGCAGCCCTGCTCGGCATCAGCCGCACCACCCTCTGGCGCAAGATGGTGAAATACGGCCTGAACGAGGGAAAATAGAAGTTACGTTGCAAAAGTGAAACACGCTGCTGCAACGTTGCAACGTTGCAGCAGCGTGTTTCACTTTTGCAACGTAACCGTTATACTGCTCAGCAGGCTTGTTTCTTTCATTTTTTAGCAGCAGAAATTTCTTTCCCACCTCTTACCAGCCTGTGTTACTGCTTTTTGTTTCCTGCCGTTCCCTTCCGTCGCTCAGATCTGGCATGATTCTTGCTCTCTAGTAAAGCAGGTAGCATTTGATCGACAAGTGTCCTCAGTCAGTTTGTGGAAGGAGGTGAAAGAAGTCGTCGTATAGTAGGGGCAAGGGTAGCGGCTGCAGGGTGGGGTAGGCCCTTGCGGTTGCCCTGAATTTTTCTTTCCCATCGGCTCATTTCGTTTCTGGCGTTGAACATTGCTTTTGCATGCGAAAGGAGGATGTCTGCCGGAACTGGCAGACCACAATGATATGGATAGAACTCCGACCCTCACGCAGAAATTTCTTGCCGAATTGCTGGGCACTGCTTTCCTGACATGGATCGGGGCAGGCTCGATTACGGCGGCGGTGTATCTCCTCAATAGCGCGAAACCGGCGCTTACCTTTACGATGGCTGATCTGGGTATGATCGCCCTGGCTTTCGCTTTTGCCATCGCCGCGATGGTCTACACTATTGGTCACATTTCCGGCTGTCACATTAATCCGGCGGTCACGTTCTCGCTGGCTGTAACGAGGCGTATTCCCTGGAACGAAGCGGTGGTTTACTGGGTGGGGCAATTCGCCGGTGGGATCATAGGCGCGCTGGTCATCGCTCTCTCCTTTGGCTGGACGACGGCGGCGCAAGGACCCGGCCTCGGCGCGACCGACTTTGGGGGCGCCATCGCCCTCTTCGGCACGGGCGGTGGCTGGGTGGTTGCTATCGTGATGGAGACAATTGGCACCTTCTTCCTGCTGCTGGTCATCATGGGAACGGCTGTCGATGGGCGCGCACCCTCCGGTTGGGCGGGCTTCATCATCGGCCTCATGGTTGCCGGTGAGATCTTCGCCTTCGGGCCGATCACCAACGTGGCCCTGAACCCGGCCCGTGCGCTGGGGCCTGCCTTGATACAGGTTTTGCTCGGCGGAAAATATGATCTTTCTCACCTGATCGTCTATTTTGTAGGGCCTCTCTTAGGCGGTGTTCTTGGCGTACTGACCTACGATTTCATCTCACGTGGGCGAGCGATAGCAGGCTCACCTGAACTCGGTGGAGTGGCGGAGTCGGCTGTCGAACATGTCCAGTAGTACAGGCGTTTTCCTGGAAGATCGAAACTCTGTGTTTTTCAAGAAGGAGAAAGCGATGAAGAAGCTTATCAACAAGCCAGAGGACGTGGTGAAGGACGAACTGGCGGGCATGGAGGCCCTGCACCCGGAATTGCTCCGTGTGGATTACGAGAACCAGATTATCGTGCGCAAGGATGCCCCGGTGCGTGGCAAGGTGGGGGTCATCTCCGGCGGCGGTAGCGGACACGAGCCGATGCACGGCGGCTTCGTCGGGCGCGGCATGCTCGACGCGGCCTGCCCCGGTGCCGTCTTCACCTCGCCCGTACCCGACCAGATGCTGGCCGCAACTCGTGCGGTCAACGGCGGGGCCGGTGTGCTGCATATCGTCAAGAACTATACGGGCGATGTGCTCAACTTCGAAATGGCGGCTGAACTGGCCGAGGCTGAGGGCATCGAGGTTGCCAGCGTGGTGACAAACGATGATGTGGCTGTGCAGGACAGTCTCTATACGGCAGGAAGGCGTGGCGTGGGCGTAACAGTCCTGCTGGAGAAGATCGTGGGCGGGCTGGCTGAGACAGGTGCGTCACTGGAACAGGTTACCGCTCTGGCGAAGAAGGTCAACGAGCAGGGACGCAGTATGGGTATGGCGCTTACCTCCTGCACCGTCCCGGCGGCAGGAAAGCCGACGTTTGAGCTGGGCGAGGACGAGATGGAGATCGGTATCGGCATTCATGGCGAGCCAGGCCGCCGCCGTGTCAAGCTCGCGCCAGCCTCCGAGGTGACAGAAATGCTTGCCAATCCGATCATCGAAGACCTCGGCCTGAGGGCTGGCGAGCGCGTGCTGGCCTTCGTCAACAGCATGGGTGGCACTCCATTGATCGAGTTGTACGTGGTTGCCAACGAACTGGCGAAGATTCTGCGCGGCAGGGATATTACCATTGCCCGCTCCCTCATCGGCAGCTATATCACCTCCCTCGAAATGGCGGGCTGCTCCATTACATTGCTGCGGCTCGATGATGAATTGACCCGCTACTGGGACGCACCGGTGCATACACCCGCTCTGCGCTGGGGCGTGTAGCCAGTATTCAGCCCAGGCATCCAGTTGTACAATGTAGCTGATCCTGTGGGGCGACGGTTAATCGTCGCTCCACAGAACAGGATGGATGCTTTGAGGGAGAACGCGAGGGCGCCCTCAACACACGCGGAGGAGATTATGCCTATTACGACTGAAGACACGATACGCTGGCTGCAGCAGGTAGCAGTTATCCTGCACGAGAACCGGGATTTTCTCACACAGCTTGATTCTCCTATCGGTGACGCCGATCATGGCATTAACATGGACCGGGGCTTTCAGGCGGTGGTGGAGAAATTGCCCGCGCTAGCGGGGATGGATATTGGCTCAACGCTTAAGACGGTCGGCTCGACGCTGGTTTCGACGGTGGGAGGCGCGAGTGGGCCGCTCTATGGAACGGCGTTTTTGCGGGCTGGCATTGCAAGCGCCGGGAAGCACGAACTGGACGAAGCCGATGTTGTGAGCATGTTGGAGGCCGCGTTAGAGGGGATCAAGGCGCGAGGCAAGGCGCAGCCGGGCGAGAAAACGATGGTTGACGCGCTCACCCCGGCACTGGCGGCGGCGAAAGAGGCGGAGGCCCGGCATCTGGGCCTTTCACAACTGCTGCAACGTGTTAGTGATGCCGCCGAAGCAGGCATGAAAGCTACGATTCCCATGCTTGCCACGAAGGGGCGCGCCAGCTATCTGGGCGAGCGCAGCATCGGACATCAAGACCCCGGTGCCACCTCTAGCTGGCTGATATTGAAAACCTTAACCGAGATAATGGGCTAGACAGAGAGCGTCAAAGGAGATTGTGCCATGACGGTTGGCTTAGTTATCGTATCTCACAGCGCGCAACTGGCGGAGGGGGTAGTGGAACTGGCGGGGCAGATGGCGCAAGGGGACGTGGCAATCGCGGCGGCAGGGGGCACCTCAGAGGGCGTGCTCGGCACCTCTGTCGAGAAGATTCTGGCCGCGCTGCACGAGGTGGATGGGCCTGACGGCATTCTGGTACTGCTCGATCTGGGAAGCGCGGTGATGGCGACCGAAATGGCGGTTGAAACATTCATGGCAGGTCGGGAAGATCTGGAGGGCCAGCAGGAGCATGTCATCATCAGTTCTGCGCCACTTGTCGAAGGGGCGGTGATTGCCGCCGTCGAATCATCTATCGGCAATAGTCTTCAGGAGGTGGCGGAAGCGGCATCCGGGGCTTGCACGCTGCCGAAGGTACACTCGCAGAATAGATAGGACAGGAAAGGGACCGTATCAACATGCCAGTAGCGGAAGCGTATCTCGTCATCAAGAATAAGGTTGGGTTGCACGCGCGCCCGGCCCGGCTGCTTGTGCGGACCGCCGCGCAGTTTCAGTCACAGATCCAGCTTCAACAGGGAGGGAAAAGCGCCAACGCCAAGAGCATCATCGGTGTGCTCAAGCTTGGTGCGGTGCTCGGCGACGCTCTCGTCTTGCGCGCCGAAGGGGAAGACGCCGAAGAGGCGGTGAAAACGCTAACGGAGCTTGTAGACCGGAAGTTTGATGAGGAGGAGTAGGGCAACCATGACGGACAACGCTTCATCTTCGGTCAGTCCCGTGAAGGTAATGGCAATTTCTCCCGGTGTGGCTATCGGCCCGGTACGGCTGTATAAGGCAAAAAGTCATGCGATAGAGACGACAACAATCCATCCAGAACAGGTTAGAAACGAGCAAGTGCGCTTGCAACAGGCTATTGGGGCCGCTACTCAGGAGCTACGCGAACTGAGTGAGCGCGTAGCGCGGACGGTCGGGCGCAGCGAGGCTGATATCTTCGAGGCTCAGCAGTTGATACTGGAAGACCCGGAGCTGCTTGCTGAGACGGCGAGACTGATAGCGCAAGAGTATCTTTCCGCTGCCGCAGCCTTACAGCAGGTGGCAGAAGGCTACGCCCAGGAGCTTGAAGCGCTGGAGAACGAGACGCTGGCCGCTCGTGCCACAGATGTGCGTGATGTTGTGGCGCGGGCAATACGCCATCTGCAAAGCGGGGAGATAGTTGCTGAGCCTGGCAACGACGATATGCCTGTGCTGGTAGTCGCCTACGATCTCACGCCTTCAGATACCGCCGTCTTTAATCCCGAAACCATTCTCGGCATCTGTACGGTAGTTGGTGGTCCGACGACGCACGCGGCTATTATTGCTCGCGCCCTCGAGATACCGGCGATTGCCGACTTTGACGCTCAGTTGCTGGAAACACTACAAAACGGACAGCAGATTGCCATCGATGGCGCGAAAGGCTTGCTGTACCTGCAATTGGCAGACGGGCAGCAGGAGGAGTTACAAAGCACTATGCGCCAGCAGCAGCGAGAGCGGAAGCAGCGTCGGGCGCGCAACCATACGCTCTGGCGAATGCAACCCGCCTCTACTGCTGATGGCTACGCGGTGCAGGTCTTTGCCAACGTGGGCGACGTAGAGAGCGCCCGCGCTGCCGCCGAGCTTGGTGCCGAGGGGATAGGACTGCTGCGCACCGAATTTCTCTTTGCCGGACGCCCGGTTTTTCCTGATGAAGAGGAGCAGTTTGATAGCTACGTCGCCTTATTTCAGGCGTTTGCCGGGCGTGCCTTGTTCGGCAAGACCATCATCGCGCGCACGCTTGACGCGGGAGCCGATAAGCCGTTTCCGGCACTGGAGCTGTTGATTGGAGCCATGCAGGAAGCTAATCCGGCGCTGGGACTGCGGGGAGCGCGCATCCATCTCGTGCATAAAGAGTTGCTGCGCCAGCAACTGCGAGCCCTCCTGCGTGCGGCAGCAGCGGCCAACATACAACTTTCCATCATGTTTCCCATGATTGCTACTGTGGAGGAGGCGCGCCGACTGCGTGCTCTCTATACCGGGGTGAGGCACGAGCTTGAGCTTGAGGGCGTGATGCTCGCGCCGGATACACAGGTGGGCATTATGGTTGAGACACCGGCCGCGGCAGTGATGGCCGAGGCACTGGCACGGGAAGTGGATTTCTTCAGCATCGGAGCGAATGATCTCTTCCAGTATACCATGGCTGCTGACCGCGCCAATGGCCGAGTCACGGGTATGTTTGGTCTGTTAGAGCCAGCTGTGTGGCGTTTGATCGCTCAGGTGGTGCGGGCGGGGGAGAGGCAGGGCAAGCTCGTTGCCTTGTGTGGCGAACTGGCTGCCGACCCGCGCATCGGGCCGCTGTTAGCCGGGTTGGGCGTGCAAGAACTGAGCATGAGTCCCGCCGCCGTTGCCACTGTCAAGGCGGAGTTGCACCAGCAGACAAGAGATTACTGGCGACAGCGAGCGCAGGCACTGCTCAAGGCAGAAACGGCGCAGGAGATGAATGAGATGCTCCAGGTACCGATTATGAATGTGGACACCCGGAAGCGGAATCTTCCGTCCTGTAGGGACGATACCAGTCCTCATTTTCGGTATTGAGCACCTGGCTCTACCAGCCACGTGCCTGGCGTTCTTGCACCTGTTCCAGGGTAGGGACGCCAGAGATGCCTTCGTGCTCGATGGAGAGGGAGGCGACGGCATTGGCGAAGTCGATGGCGGCGCGGGGATTGGCGTGGCGCGAGAGGTGGACGAGGAAGGCGGCAGCGAAGACGTCGCCCGCGCCGGTGGGGTCGAGTTCGCTGGCGCTGTAGGCGGGGAAATGTTCGGTTCGGCCCTGCTGGAAGAGTGTGGCACCATGACGGCCATCGGTAGCGACGAGCAGAGGGACGAAATGGCTCCAACGGGTCAGGATGGCGTCAGCTTCGGCGCGGTTGCCGTTGGCGAAGGGCAGCAGGTCGTCATGGCTGAGGATGAGCGCGTCGAGTCTGGGCAGCACCTGCTCTGCATCCTTCCAGGGAGTGGGCCAGACGCGGCCATCAGCGTCCCAGCGTCTCAGCCAGCCCTGCGGTGTGGCGGCGATAAGTGCGCCTGGGTGGCGGGGAAATAATGCGAGGATATCGGGACCGATTTCCTGGGCAAGTGGAGCAAGCAGGACGATGGGAGCGGCCCGCCAGGCAGGTGGCACATTCTCCGCGAACAGCGAATCGCCGCGCGCCAGTAGATACTGGGTGCGAAAGCCTTCGTGGTAGCGATTGTCGAAGGTAGTGGTCTGATCTGAAGGCGCGACGGCAAGGCCAATGCCTGGCAGGCGCCGGGGAAGTTCCAAGACTAATTGCGCGTCGGCGCGAGTGACGATAGCGACGCTGGCTCCCAGGCGCGAGGCGGTGAGGCTGGCGAAGGAGACGGTGCCACCAAGCGAGAAACTGCCATCCTCGTGTACGTCGCGGGTAATATGCCCGATGGTCAGCAGGTCAGGAGGAGAAGATGGAGGAGCGAACTGAGCAGCATGTGCTGCCAGCGCATGCTGCTCAGTTCGCTCCTCCATCTTCTCCTCCTGAGTTTTTTGCATTACCTGCCGGGGCGTTTGAGGGAGATAACGACGCGGCGGGCATCACCTTCACCGATGCTCTCGGTGCTGATGTCTTTGCTGTCCGCGAGGGCGATGTGGACGATGCGGCGCTCGTGAGGTGGCATGGCCTCAAGGGCGATAGAGCGGCGGTAGTTACGCACCTGCTGTGCCACGCGCAGCGCCAGCGAGCGCAGGTTCTCTTCGCGGCGCTGGCGATAGTTCTCGGCGTCAACGATGATGCGCATGCGGTGCCGCGTGCGGTGGCCGACGATCAGACTGACCAGCAGTTGCAGCGCGGCCAGTGTTTCTCCGCGCCGCCCGATGAGCAGACCCAGATTCTCGTTGATACCGTGAATGTTCAGCGTGAGCGGGTTCGTCGAGCGCACCTGGACGGTGGCGTGGATATTCATGTAGCGCAGGATGTGTTGCAAGACATCGACAGTGATCTCGATGTCCTCGCGGCTGGGAACCGTGACTTCCTGCATGCGCTCGCCCTCGCTACCAACTGCGGCGAGCGCCTCTTCGCTCAATTCGGGGGCAAGGGCGGCTATGGTGGCAGGATTGAGGAACGGAGCAGATTCTTCCTCCTCATACTCCTCGTCTTCCAGTTCCTCCTCACCTTCTTCCCCTTCTTCCCCCTCGTCAAATTCCTCATCTTCTTCGTCGACGAATTCGCCGTCCTCGAATTCGTCCTCTTCCTCCTCCTCACCGGCATACATGTCCTCTTCGTCTTCGAATGCATCCGGGCCGAGGATGGCATCGGCCATCTCAGGCGTAATCACCGCGCCGGGTCGACTGGATGGTGCCGCCGGTGCCCCCAGGGGCACGCTGGGAGTGCTCATGACGTTTGGGCGCACGGTGACCAGGACACGAGCTTCCTTGCTTCCGATACCAAACGCGCCGCGAACAGCTTCCTGTAAGACGGTGATCTCCACCTCATCACGACGTCTGCCCAGACGTGCTAAGGCCTGCTGCACGGCCTCTTCAACACTTTTGCCACTAGCCTCTATGCTTTCCAAGTTACCTTGCCTCCCTTACATTCTTTTTACTAAAGAAATTGCAGACTGGAAATGGCGATTTGCCTGCTGCAACTGGTGTTAGCTTCGCGACGGATTCCTTCTAGGAGCGTTGCCGCGCCGCCGTGCCGATGCGCTGCTGCGAGTTCGGCGTGTAGACGACGTACCTGTTGAGGATGATGGATTGTTCAGCTTGCTCCCTATCGGTCCCTCTTCGTTCGCGTATACCTTGCTCTCTTCCTTCTCATTCTCATTTTCCGAGGCTAGCAGCCCCTTCTTCTGCTGCTCTACAGAGCTTTTCTTACTGCTCCCATTACTGGCGTTGCTGCTGGACGTAAGCTTTTCGCCGGTTTTCTTGCTGGTGAGCGGGATATCCAGGAGCGCGCCCCAGCCGGTGACGAAGTACTGCTGCACCATGCCGAAGATCGATGAGGTGGTCCAGTAGAGGGCCAGGCCAGCGGGGAAGCTCCAGCCAAAGAAGAGGGTGATGGCCGGCATCAGGTATTGCATCATGCGCATCTGCTGCGACATGGCATCGTTGGCTTTCGGCGCGTTCTGGTTCTGGTTCTGGCGTGCCATCGACATGCGCATCTGGACGAAGGTTGCCGCTGCCGCGAGGATGGGCAGGATGTGCGTCGGGTCTGGGCTGCCCAGAGGGATATACCAGTTGTGATTAATAAAGGTGAACCATGTCAGGTTGGTGTTCACGAAGTGGGTGAAATGCGGCAGAAACGGGTAGATAAAGCCGTTGAGCGCGGCCAATCTGGCGGCTTCGGTCTTCAGAAGAGCATCGTTAAGCACAGCGCGCAGGGCATAGAAGAGGCCGTAGAGAATCGGCATCTGGATCAGCAGCGGGAGACAGCCGGACAGGGGGTTGATGCCATACTCTTTGTAGAGTTCCTGCATGGCCCTGGCCTGCATTTGCTGGTCGTTGGCGTACTTCTTGCGGATCTCGGCCATGCGCGGCTGGAGTTGCTGGGTTGCCTTCGTTGACTGCAGTTGCTTCAACGTCAGCGGAAAGAGAATCAGACGCAGGGCAAGCGTCAACACAATGATGGAGACGCCAAAATCACCGAAAAGGTGATAGAGCAACATCAGCGCGTTGAAGATGGGCTGCGTAAAGACGACATTGATAAAATCACTTAACCAGGTCACAGGGTTTTCCTGCCTTCCTCGATCTAGTCACGTAAGCTTTCCGGGACCGGATCATACAGATTGCCGTGGTAGAAGGGGTGACAGCGCGCGATGCGCTTAATTGTCAGCCAGCCTCCACGGAAAAAGCCAAAACGTTGTATGGCCTCATATCCATACTGTGAACATGAGGGGGTGAAACGACACGACGGGGGCAGGACCACCGACAATGTGTTTTGATAAAGCCGTATAAGAAAAAGTGCGATGTATTTCATTTCACTTACCTGCCGACGATCTCCGTGAACTCGCGGTTCAGATTACTCGATTTCGACTTTACGAGCCGTTTCGAGGAGACGCGCCTTTCGCAATAAAGTGACAATTTCCTGTTTCAATGTTTGCAGATCAGCCTGCGCCGCCTCGCCTCTGGCGCTGATCACGATATCCCAGCCTGTGGGTAGCTCGGACAAAAGCGGGCGCACAGACTCGCTGAGCAATCTTTTAATATAATTACGCTCTACAGCCAGCTTCGAGATACGTTTGCTCACCACGAAGCCAATACGAAGTTGACCTACATCGTTCGGTATCCATGCAAGGATAAGCAGCCGGGACGTGAGATGGCGTCCCTGCTGCCTCACCCGCTGAAACTCACTACTTTTCCGTAATCGAAACGCACGTCTAAGTGCCACAATCTTTTTTCACGAATCGAACCGGGATGAATCGGCACGAACTCAACTAAACGGTCAGCTTCCAGCGCCCCTTGGCGCGGCGAGCTTTCAGAACGCGGCGACCATTGCGGGTCGACATGCGTTTCATAAAACCGTGTACACGTAAGCGCGGGATACGTTTGGGTTGCCATGTACGTTTCATAACCCTGATCCCCTCCCTCCGTAAAAGATGTCCTGTAGATTATAGCCGCTACAGGCACAGGTGTCAATCTGTAAGGAGCAACAGGTCACTATTGCTCCCTACCTGTTAAGCAGTTTTGAAACGCAGGAGCACCCGTCCGAGTTTGATTTCATCGTTATCGTGCAGAGGGGTGGGCGTTTTGGGGGCCAGCCTCTGGCGATTGAGGAACGTGAAATTGGTGCTGTTCTCGTCCTCGATCATGTACTGACCGTTGTCGGTAAAGATGCGGGCATGCATGCGCGAGACGCCGCCCTCTTCGCCACCGTGGGGAGTCAGGTCGACATCGGGGAAAATGTTGCTAACGGCATCTTCACGCCCGATTAGCACGTTATCTTTCCCGCTCAGATCAAACTCCTGATTATCATTTTCGACGATCAGGCGCGCATTGAGAGCAGAGGGGGCCGTGGGGGCGGCTGCAACCGCGACCGGGGCTGCTTCAGGAGCCGGGGCAACTGCGGGCGCGGGAGCGGCTACCTGGGCAGGAGCGCCGAGCAGACTGGCACCACAGTTCGAGCAGAAAGCTTCGCCAGGGGGATTGATCGCCCCACACGAGGGGCAGGCTTCACCCTGTCCCTGCGCCTGGTTTGTGGCAGGGGCCGCTATTGTTGGTGCGGCAAAATTGTCGGCAGCCGGTGCTACATTCGTCAGCGGCTCGCCGCACTCATCGCAAAATGCCGCCCCTTCGGGATTTTCATGGCCGAGTGAACAACGCACTGTCATGGTACATATCCTCCTTATTACATGATGCCATGAATGATTATACTGGCATCTCTTTCTTGTGTCTATGGCCTTGATTGGCCGGGTATTCTCTATTAAGGTAACAGGTCATCCAGGCGCTGCGTCAATTTGCGCGTCTTGTTGCCAATGGATTTCACCTGTTCTTGCGAAATTTGTTGGCCCTGATTGATCTGCTCCAGGGCGTTGCGCGTCTCATCATCGAGCACGCGAGTAACGCTGGGAGCCAGGCGCGTGGTCGCTTTGCCGGTGCGCTTGTACTCGTCCAGCACGCGAGTCACCAGTTGATGGGCGTTCGCCTTCTCCGCGAAGTTCATAACCAGGCCGTTGACCTGGGCGGACAGGTTGGCGTCCGTGGTGAAATTAACTTTGATGTCTTCGCGCACCTTCTCGCCGATTAGATTGGCGATGGGAACATCGTAGGAGAGTTCGGCCTGAGCGATACGGAAAAGACCGGCGGGACGCGGGTCGATCATCAATTCCACCAGCACGGACTGCGGCGTATCCTTCTCCAGGTCGCCCAGAGGGATGACCACCTGACGGTCGGAGAGGACGGACTGGCCGAGGTCGCTGATGATGGGCAGGACTTTGACGGCTTTGCGCGGCGTCACACCGGCGGGCAGGCGCAGTGTCAGCACAGCATTGCGTACCGCGACGGCTACCGCGCTGGAGACCTGCTGCTGAAAGATGGTCATAGCGTCTTCCGGGTTGCGAATGAATTCGGCGGGCATGCCGCCGCTGAGCTGGCCGATATCGTCCAGCAGGCTCTCGTCCCAGTCCTGACCGATGCCGAGCGGGTAAATGGCGATACCGGCGGCCCGGGCATCGCGGGCAAGCTGGCGGCAGCGCTCAGAGTCTCCATAGGTCACGCCGTCGGTCAGCAAGATCATACGGTTGACGGCATTGGGGATATTCCAACGACGCAGTTCGTTCAGGCCCTGAATCATGCCAAGCGACATTGTGGTGCCGCCGCCATCACGAATGCGATCAATCGCGGCTTTCATGCCGACGCTGTCGTTGGCCGGCATAGAAGGAATCATGACCTGAGAGGTATCATCAAAAATGACGACCGAGATATAATCGGTTGGCTCCAGGCGATCAATCACCATTTTGACCGCTTCCTTGACGTTCTTCAGTTTCGCTCCCTTCATGGAGCCGGAATGGTCAAGCACAAGGCAAAAGTTCAAAGGCATACGCACCTGTGCCATTAACTCTGTTGGTTTCGCTTCCAGCAGGACATACGCCATCTGGCTGCCACCGGTGACCGGCATGTATTCTTTTCCTACCTGGTGCGCCAGGGTTACTTCACCGGGCATATTACATAGCTCCTTTCACGCTAATTCTGCCATAGTATATCATAAGGTTGCACATTTAAGACACGAAAACGACGACCGCGCTGACATTGTCTTCGCCTCCATTGGCGTTCGCGGCCTCTATGAGCTGCGTGCAGGCTACCTGTGGATTGGGTGCCTGTGTGAGAATGCTCTCGATCTGTGGATTGCGTACCATTTCCCACAGCCCATCCGAACAGCTCAGCAAGATGTCGCCCGGATGCAATTGTTGTTTAAAGATATCGATCTGCACATTGTGCTTATCCCCCAGGCTGCGGAAAATCTGGCTGCGCTGCGGGTGAGTATAGACATCTTCGGGCTGGATCAGGCCACCGGCGACAAGCTGGCCGACCAGCGAATGATCGGTGGTGAGCTGGTAGATTTTGCCCCCGCGCACCATGTAGGTTCTGCTGTCCCCTACATTTACAATATACGCAGTATCCCCCACAATCATAAAACCGGTGAGCGTGGAACCCATATCGGTCTTGTCTTTCTGGTTCATCTGCACCAGCACATCGTTGGCATCGGCTACCGCGCCATGCAGCAGGCTCACGGCGGCATCTTCATCCAGGTTCGTGGGCTTTGCCGACTCGCCGCCAGCCTTTTCATCGGCAAGCGGCCCAGCCAGCAGGTCGCGTACCGTGCGCTCGGCAATGACGTTGATGGCGACGCGGCTGGCAAGCTGGCCGTTATCGTGTCCGCCCAGGCCATCGGCGACGATGAAGACGCCGACCGGCATGGAGATGGACTCGTGGACGCGCTCAAGCAGGAGGGCCAGCGTGCTGTCCTCGTTGGGTTCCGAGCGGCGCACGTTGCCCGCGTCCGAATCGGTCGCGACCTGCAGGTGAACGCCGGTGGGGAAGGCATTCTGCTCGACCAGCGGCTGCTCGATAGCATAGGTGCGCCCGTTATCGACGAAGGTATTGACGATCGCGCCTTGCAGTACGGCGGCTTCTTCCTGCTGGCCCTGCTCAGATGAATACTCATGCATGACATAGGGAATGTTGAGCAGTTCGGCCCCGCAATCGATGCAGAACTCGTCGCCCTCGGCGTTTTGCGTTGAGCCGCAGTTCCAGCACTTTTGATATCCCTGCCGGTCTATCACCTGGTACGTATTCTCGCTCTCGCCCGCGCTGACAACGCCGCTAATCTCGTAGCGCCCGTCAACCACGGCTCCGACGGCAAGGGCGGCAAACGCGGGGGGAGCTTCCCGCTCTTCTGGCTGCTCTGCCTGCTCTGAGGTGTCTGCGGGGTTTGGCTGCCCGGCCTCCTCTTTTGGCTCAGGCGCGTGCGCTGCGCCGTGCTCATCTTTCTGCGCTTCCCGCGGCTCTTCACCCTCCTGCTCTTCCTGGGGGTCGCTTCCTTCGCCTGCCTGCGCGGCAGCCTGTGTTGTTTCGCCCTCGACTTCTGGTGTAGTTGTCGCCGTCTCACTTTCTCCTGCTGGCTGCCCATGCTCCTGCGCTGTCGGCGCTTCTGTTGTAGCTTCTGGAGTCGGAGGTGATGGTGGAGGCGGGGGTGGAATGGGGATAGGCTCTTCTTCCTCGTTGTGAGGTGTGATAATCACCGTTGGCATGTCGGCAATGTCTTCCGTCGTGTTTTGCGCTGTGTTCGTCTGAATGTCATCTCTACTGGCTTCCGCCGCCGGTGCCTGCCGCGTATCGCTCATCTGCGCGGCCTGTTCCTGCTCCCGCTCTGTCGGAGGCTGGCCGTTCACCGCGGAAGCGGCCCGCGCCTGTTCGGCCTCTTGCTGCCAGCGCCGCGCATTAAAAGCCACCATCTGCTCCGGCGTAAGGATCTGTGTCGGAGCCTGGCTAATATCTTCTATCTCCTCCACCGTTACCTTGAGCGGAGCCTGCTCAGTGGAAGCTGTTTCCGACTCGGCGGGAGCAAGGGACGCCGGTACTGTTGCTTCCACTGTTGACTGCGTATCCGGCTCAACGGGATGAGTTGGGCCAGAGGCGGTAGTAGCGGTAGTAGCGGCAGTGGTCACCGAGGGAGCCATTTCCACTGTTAGCCGCTTGCCGCAGCCCTTACAAAACTTGGCATCTTCACGATTTACTGTATTGCACGTTGGACAGATCATTCCTGCCCTCCTTACCAGAAGATTAGTGTGTTACAATTGCTTTTGCACGCGTAACGCATCCACGTTATTAGGGTCGCGTTGCAATGCCTCCTGCACCATGCGCCTGGCCTCGTTTTTCATCTTGAGGCGCAGGTAGCACTTTGCCATCTCGGTGTAGATTTCGGGGTTATCGGGCAAGAGTTGGCGCGCCTTCTCAAAGGCATCGAGGGCGGTCTTCCACTCACGCTTGCGACTGTATGCCCGGCCAAGCTCGTACCAGACTTCAGGTGACGATGGCTCAAGGCGCGTGGCCTCTTGCAGCGTTCTGATAGCGGCAGGAAGACGTCCCATCTCAGCGTAGAGTCTGCCCAGCGCCACAAGAATCAACGGGTGATCGGATTTCCTCTTCAGCCCATCGAGGAAGTAGGCTTCAGCCTCGCGCAGGTAACCCTGATCCATTGAGACCAGGCCAAGCTGGTAATAGACGGCCTCGTCCTGCGGGGCAAGCTGGCGCGCTTGCAGGAAGGCCGAGGCGGCCTGCGCGTAGAGTCCCAGGTCGCGATAGGTCATGCCAAGCTGGAAGAAGGCATCCACAGCATCCGCTTTAATGCGCGTGGCTTCGGCAAACTGCTCTGCCGCCAGTTTCATATTCTCCTCAAAGAGCTTTTTATCTTTCTCTTTCTCCGACTGCGCGTACTGTCGGTAGGCGCGTCCCAGATTGTACAGGGCCTCGTAGGAGGGTTGCCCTGAGCCGCGTGCCAGTTGGAACTGGCGAATGGCCTCAAGATAGTTCCTGTCGGTAAGGTACTGCCTTCCCAGCCGCAGCGCTACAGCCGGGTCGTTCGTGGCGACTGAGCTGGCAGGATTGGCCGCGACCGGACGCGCAGGGATGGCATGTGGTTGCACGGTCTGACCTGCCTGTACCGGTCTGGCGCGAATGGGCTGCACCGGGCGCGAGGGAATCGGCTGTACCGGACGCGCCTGAATAGGCGCACGCTGTGAGGGATACGATGCGACGGGAACGCGTGGAGCGATACGGGCATTGACCTGTGGCGGCACTGCGGTGGCTCCCTGTACCAGGGGCTGGCCGTCAACCTTGCAGAACTTGGCATTGGGCCGGTTCACGTAGCCACAGCGCGGGCAGATCAGGCCATTGCTGTTCGCGTTGTTATTGTTGCTGGCCGGATCCGGATTGCGGCCGGTCGCTACCACCACCGTCGCATTGGGCGAGATGGCGGGAATCGAGATTGTGGCTGGCGCGGCTTGATTGGGCAGGCACTGCTGCAAGGCGGTGCGCATAGCTTCCGCGCTCTGGAAACGCTGGGCCGGATTCTGCTGCATGGCCTTGATAATGACCTGCTCGACGGGACAGACCAGCCTGTTGCCGACCTGCACCGTGCGCAGGCGCGGATTCTTGGCGCGGATGCTGCCCGGAGCGGGCGTCTGGATCGGATCCGGTTCATAGTTGGTCAGCAGGTGGTACATCGTCGCGCCCAGCGAATAGATATCCGAGCGCGCATCGGTCTGCACCAGTTGTCCGGGATTGTTCGCGCTGCGCTTCTGACCGGGAGCGACAATGGAGCCGAGGTGTTCGGGCGAGGCGTAGGAGATGGTTCCCAGGTTCTCCGTGTTGGTGCGCTTGTTGGGGTCGAAACGGCGTGCGATGCCGAAGTCGATCAACTGCACATCGCCGGAAGGCGTGACCATGATATTGCCCGGTTTCAGGTCGCGCAGGATGATCGGTGGGGTGCGCGTGTGAATGTAGGTCAGAGCTTCACAGACCTGCATCATCCAGTTGATGACTTTCTCTTCGTCCAGCGGCCTCTTGTTCTCTTCCAGAATCTTATCCAGGCTTTTTCCAGGCACAAACTCCATGACATAGTAGTAGTTGCCCCGCTCCTGAAACTTGAACATGAACATCGGGATGCGTGGATGCTTGAGATGGAACAACAAATCCACCTCTTTGTTGAATCGCTCAATAGCCGATTTCCGGTCCTCTTCGCTAAGGTTCGGGCTGAGGAGCAGTTCTTTGATTGCCCGGTAGTAGCCCGGCATATCGACCTGTTCCACTTTGTAGACAGTACCCATGCCACCTTCGCCAAGCACCTGAACGATTTTGTATCTTCCATCAAGGACTGTGCCTAATGGTAAAGGCATACTTCTATCTTCTCCAGAAGTACTTGCGCTACACGGCAGAAACATGAACGACGACGGCGGTAATGTTATCCTCGCCGCCGTTCTCGTTTGCCATCGCAATGAGTTTATCACAGATTGCCTGCGGGCTGGCCTTTTCGCTGAGCGCCTTCAGCAGGTCATCGTGCCGCACCATCTCCCAGAGGCCGTCCGAGCAGAGCAGCAGGGTGTCATTGGGCTGGAGAGTCTCCTGGAAGACATCAACATCAATGTTTTTATGCCCGGCACCCAACGAGCGATAAATCAGGTTGCGTTGTGGGTGCGAGTAGACATCTTCGGGTTCGATCTGTCTGGCCTCGACCAGTTTGGCTACCAGCGAATGATCTTTGGTCAAAGGGCTGAGCTGGCCGGTGCGCAAAAGATAGGTGCGGCTATCGCCCACGTTCGCGATATAGGCTTGATCGTTCTCAATTAAGACGGCGGTAACTGTCGAACCGAGGCCGCGAGAACCTGTATGGCGCTCGCCGTAACTGACAATGGCCCGATTAGCCTGCTGGATGGCATTCTTCAGTTGCTCCTCGACAGACTGAGAAATCGGCGTTTCCGGCAGCTTGCGCGTCTTCAATTTTTCTTCGTCTTCCGGCTTCACGCGATTTATCACAATCGTTGCATCGTCATCATCTTCTTGAGCGACTGGCAGTTTGATAGTGGGTTGCTCGGTAAGAGGTTTGAAAAAACTATCGAGAGCTTTGCTGATCGTCTCCACAGCAATTCTGCTGGCTACTTCTCCGGCCTGATATCCTCCCATCCCATCGGCGACGATAAAGAGACCGCGATCCCCCGTCTCCGTCGATTCGATGCGCTTATACGAGCAGTCTTCATTCTGCTCGCGCTGCCTCCCCACATCGGTTTTATCGGCAGCAATTAACTTGATAGGCATTAGAAAATCCCTCACATAGATGTACGTATTCATTGAGCAGGAACGTTGCATAAGTTTATCACATGCTCACTATAACATAAAGTGGTTTTTCTGGCAATGAAGCGTCTTCAATCCGCTTTTCAAGGTTATAACCAGGACGTATATGCGTCCTTTCCATTCATCGTGATTATTACGAAGCAGGTCGATATGGGTTGCAATAAGGGTATGTTGTAGAGACACGCCCATCGCGTGTCTCTACAACATACCCTTATTTTTCTTTCTGTTCAGAGCGAGGGCGGGGTTTGAACTGGAGGCGAAGGGCGGTTCCTTTGAAGCCGAAGGCTTCGCGCAGGCGATTTTCCAGGTAGCGCTCGTAGGCGAAGTGAACGGCTTCGGTGTCGTTGACGAAGAAGACGAAGGTGGGCGGGTTCACCGCTGTCTGCGTCGCGTAATAAATCTTCAGCGTCTTGCCTTTGAACGCGGTCGGGTTGTGCCGATTGACGGCCTCGCGCACCACTTCGTTGAGTTTCGAGGTGGAGATGCGCAGGAAACGCATGTCCGCGATATTGATGGCCGATTCGAGCAGCGACTTGACGTGATAGCCCGTCTTCGCCGAGGTGAAGACGATGGGGGCGTAGGGGATGAATTTCAGCCCCTCGCCCAGTGCCCGCTGGTATGCTTCCGCCGTCTTGATCTCCTCCGCCTCGCTGGGAAAGCGGCCCTCGCGTTCGGCGCGGCGCTGCTCCTGCGCCAGGTCCCACTTATTGACGACGATGATCACGCCTCTGGCCTGCTCCTGAATCACTCCGGCAATGTGTGTGTCCTGCGCCGCCAGTCCCTCGCTGGCATCTATTACAAGGAAAACGACGTCGGCGCGTTCGATGGCGCGAGTGGCGCGCAGTACGCTGTATTTCTCCACACCGGGTCCGACACGCCCGCGCCGACGAATGCCTGCCGTGTCCACCAGCACAATCTTGCGCCCCTCGAACTCGAACTCGGTGTCGATGGCGTCGCGCGTCGTGCCGGGAACCTCGCTGACGATGGAACGTTCGCTGCCCAGGATGGCGTTGAGCAGGGAAGATTTGCCCACGTTTGGCCGTCCGACGATGGCGATACGCACCACGTCTTCCTCTTCCTCGCCTTCACCCTCTTCCTCCGGCGGCGGCAGCTCCTCCACAATGCGATCGAGCAGGTCGCCAGTGCCGACGCCCTGAGTAGAGGAAAGCACAATCGGCTCGCCCAGTCCCAGACTGTAAAACTCAACGGCATCCATGCGCCGCGCCTCGTTATCGGCCTTGTTCGCGGCCAGAATGACAGGCTTCTTCGTGCGGCGCAGCAGGTCGGCCACCTCTTCATCGGCGGCGGTAATGCCAGAACGAGCATCAACCATGAAGACAATGACATCGGCCTCTTCAATTGCCAGTTCCGCCTGCGCCTTGACCTGGTTCATAATGCTGCCCGGCTGCCCGTTCAACCCGACCTGTCCGGCGGGAATCTCCGACCCCAGTTCCAGCCCGCCGGTATCGATCAGGGTAAATTCGCGCCCGTTCCAATCCGTATCGCCATACAAACGGTCGCGGGTGGTTCCCGGCATATCCTCAACAATGGCGCGCCGCTCGCCAATCATGCGATTAAAAAACGTCGATTTACCGACATTCGGTCGGCCAACAATAGCAACAAGTGGTTTCATAAGCCTCTCCGCCCTTTAAAAAAGCACCCTCTTCGGGTGCCTGCATAAAAGTCCTTCCCTGTATGTTTTCACGTATTATAACATACTTTGAGAGATTGACATAGCCTCTCTCTTCGCCATGCTTGCCGTCATGTAGATGGTTTGTTCCTTTTGAATTTTCGCTCCAACCATTCCAGTAGATATCGTTGATCGTCGATGGTAGCGCGGCGAACCTGAGAGAGCAGATGAATACGATCTGGTTTGGGTGGTGAAATATTCTGAAGCCCTTCATTGCAGTTGGTGCAGACGGCGCGCAGGTTGCCAGGTTCGTCGGAGCCACCCTTTGACTTATCGATGATATGGCCCATCGTGAGGCGCACCGTCCGCGACAGGTCAAAGGGGTCGGGGTCACCTGCAGCGAGACCGCACATCTGACAGGTGTAGCCGTTTCGTTCTAAAACGTAGGCGCGTGTCTCCTTTGAGATCGAGCGCGAGAAAGCAGGAAGCCGTTTATCGGTTTCCAGAAGGTATTGACCGGGCTTCAGATCTATTCTGTCTGCCCTGCTCGTTCTCATAGCGTTTGCCGAGAAGAGCGGTCAGGATAGATTCGCCCACGGCACGGGCGACAGGTGGAGGAAATGCGTTGCCGATTTGCCTGTAAGTCGCAGTTTTGCCACCAGCAAAGTTCCAGGTATCGGAGAAAGCCTGCAGGCGTGCGGTCATGCGCAAGGTCAGTTTTGGCAACCCATCTACGGGAAAGTCTGTGCCGGGAGCCAGATCGGCTATGCCACAGCCATCGACACCGGGCATTTCCCACTGCTTTCTGGCTCGTGTTGGGCCGAGGTCGGGGCCACCATGCTTTTTTGAGCCGCCGACCAGCGTAGGAGCAATGGCATTCGCTTTCAGGAGCCATTGCGCCGCACCCTGCCAGCCGCGAGCAGCCATCAGGTCACCGATGGCCTGACTCACCGTAGACATGGAGCAGCGGGGTTCGGGCCAGCGAAACGCGGCGGCATAGGGCTGCTGCAGCGCCACCAGCACAAAACGCGGGCGCAGTTGAGGTACACCGAACGAGGCGGCATTCAGTATCTTCCAGCTTATCTCGTAATTCATACTGGCAAGCCGCACGATAAAGGCGTTGCGGTAGGCATCGAATTTAGTTGCAGCAAAGCCTGGAACATTTTCTAACAATACCGCTTTTGGCCGCGTTTCTGCTATCAGGCGCAGGGCTTCAGGAAAGAGGTCGCGTTCGTCATCGGCTCCCCGCTGCTTGCCCGCTACTGTAAAAGGTGGGCAGGGAACTCCTCCCGCGAGCAGGTCTATGCCTTGAAAATCCTGGCCGCTTACCGCCCGGATATCGCTTTCGATGATGTTCCAGCAAGGTCGGTTGAGACGCAGCGTCTGACAGGCTATCGGGTCGATTTCAATTGAAGCACCATGCTCGAAACCGGCCTGTTCCAGCCCGATGGCTTCGCCACCAGCGCCGCTACAGATATCGAGAACGGTAGGTTTCATTTTATTTTGCTATCCTTATATTGCTTACTACCTGAACAACTCCGTTACGGAGCGCCCATCGTGGATGCGGCTGATGGCTCCGGCGAAGAGTTCGGCGACGGAGAGGATGGTCATGTTGGGGAGGCGCTTGCTTTCGGGCTGGGGGATGGTGTCGGTGACGACGATCTCTTCAATGTCGGCGTTGCTGAGGCGTTCCAGGGCCGGGCCGGAGAAGATGCCGTGGGAGACGCAGCAGTAGACATCGCGCGCGCCGCCCTCCTTGACGACACGCACCGCCTGCGTGATGGAGCCTGCGGTGTCGATCTCCTCGTCGACGATGAGGGCATGACGGCCCTCGACGCTGCCGATGACGTTCTTGGCCTCGGTCAAACCGTTGTTGCCCAGGCGACGCTTCTCGACGATGGCGAGCGGGGCGTTGAGCCGATCTGCCAGCTTGCGCGCCTTCTTGGCGAAGCCTTCGTCAGCGGAGACAACCGTGAAATCGTCTATCTCCTTCTCGACAAAGTAGCGCGCCTGGAGAATCTGCGCGGTCAGTTCATCGACGGGGATGTTGAAAAAACCCTGGATCTGCCCGGCGTGCATGTCCATTGTCAGCACGCGGTGCGCGCCCGCGACGGTGATGCAATCGGCGATCAGGCGGGCGGTGATGGGAACGCGAGGCTGATCTTTCTTATCGGTGCGTCCATAGGCATAGTAAGGAATCACAGCGGTGATGCGGTTGGCGGAGGCACGTTTGAAAGCGTCGATCATGATAAGTAGTTCCATGATCGAGCGATTGACGGGCGAACTGAATGGCTGGACGATAAAGACATCCTTCCCCCGGACATTCTCATTGATTTTGACAAAAATATTTTCATTGCTGAACTGAAATACATCAGCATTGCCCAGCGGAATGCCAAGATGGCGACAGATTGCGACTGCCAGTTGTGGGTTTGCGTTACCCGAAAAGACACACAGATCGTCCATGAGTACCTCCTGATTATTGAGTATATCATATCTATTCTGTTTGACGCAAAAATTGGCATGCTATTGAAAACCTGTTCCGACGCTCAAATGACATGCGCGAAGCTCTGCTCAGCGTCTCTACGGGACGCTGAGCAAGTCCTGTAGCTCGTTCCAGGCGTAGACGAGGGGTGCCTCGCCATAGCCGGTTTCACCTACGCGCACCTTCATAACCATATCGCCAGCGGTCGGCTTCCAGGTAAGCGAGTCGGCAGATTGGATCAGGCCGAGTCGTTCGGCATAGCGTAGAAAAGCCTGCACCCGTTCCCGCGCCTGCTGTGGTTGCAGGAGTCGTTCGTCGACCTTCCGTCCTGCCTCTACCAGCCTGGCAGCCTGCTCGCTGATGGTGTTAACCGCGTCATCTAAAGTAAACGTTGAACGGGTACGGTTGGCCGCAACGAGGAAGCCGCTGCCAAGCTGCGTGCAGGTGAAATGGGCGTTCCCGCGCCAGGTTGCTTGCAGTTGCGCATCCAGTTCGTGATTAGACAGCGACGGAGCGTGTGGGATAGGTGGGGCAACATCAATGAAGATGGCGGGACGCTGCGTCGTCATGAAATCATACATGATATAGATGGGGAGAATCGTCAAGTCAGGAGGACCCAGGCGCAGCAGGCGATGCAGCCCGGAGTTGATGGGGCTGAGCGTGCCGGTTGGTGAAAGCTGTCCTTCCGGTGCGGTGAAGAGAGAGTTGCCGTTCCAGAGCACCACCCCCAGATCGGATATCTCCTGTTTGATACGCAGCGCGAGGTAACGTTCCATGCGACGGCGCACCGGCTCCAGCAAAATATCAAGCGTCTGGAAGGGGAGGAGGGCATGAAAGTAGCGCCAGGTGAGCAGGCGCGAGAGGTGCTGGCCGGCCAGTTGCTGGTAGGAAACGCGAGCCGAGGAAGCAAGTTCACGGACGAATGCGGGCGTGAACGCCTCGCTGGCTCGCACGTCGCCCTCGACTTGCAACAGGTGGCGTACCCATTCCGTGCCTGCGCGCTGGGTAAGCTGCTCGATGGGATGCGCGCCGACCCAATGCAGAAACGGACCAAGTGAAATCGGATAGAGCAGGTGTGAGAGCCAGCGCGGGCGCGGCAGCAGGCGCGCAAGATATCCCCTTTCAAAGGCGTCGGCCCGCAAAGCGAACTGAATCTCACCGGCCAGGGCGCGCCGACCGCGATGAAAGAAGAGGGGCGGAATAGAGACGATGGAGTCCAGGTCGCGCTTGTGCGAGATCGCCAGGTAGGTGTGGATCGTTTCAGGATCGTTTTCAAGGCCGCTGACTTCGATATCAAAGAAGCGTTTGCTAAAAAAGGAGAAGAGAGCGACAATGACGGTACGGATCAGGAATCTAAGATAACTGCTCATTACTTTCCCCTGCCTTCACGGTAGTATTTAGCTGAAAGCTTCCCGTGGGAAACCTCCATTGGTATTATACCCGCTCGACAGGGATGTATGTGTACAATCATTCGTATTCACGGGTGATTATTGAATAGTGAATGGGAGCGGCCAGAATGGGGAAGCTCGCGAGCTTCCCCATTCTGGCCGCTCCCATTCACTATTTCGCGCCTGCTCCCTCAAGGGCCTGCCGCATGAAGGTTTTAAGAGCTGGGGCGATATCGGGGCGTTTCAGACCGTAGGAGATGGAGGTGGTGAGCAAGCCCAACGGTGTTCCGGTGTCGTAGCGAATGCCGTTGAATTCGATCCCATAGCAGTGCCCGGCTCGCGCCTGCATTTCGATGGCATCGGTAATTTGAATCTCTCCACCTCTACCGGGCGGCGTCTTTTCCAGCAGTGCAAAGATGTCGGGCGTCAGGATGTAGCGACCTGCCACCGCAAGGTCAGAAGGGGCCTCCTCCAGCGGTGGTTTCTCTACCAGGTGGGTAACTTTGACAACATCATTACCCAGTTCCTCAACGGAAGCGATGCCCAGCGAGGGAATCTGGTCTGGCGGCGCGTGGAAGAGCGAGAGCACGCTGCTTCCATATTGCTCGAATATCTCATTCATTTTCGGCAGAACGGGGGTCTCCGGGTCTACGAGGTCGTCGCCCAGCATGACGATGAATGGTTCATCGCCTACCAGTTCCTTCGCGCACAGCACGGCATGCCCCAGTCCCAGCGGTTCCGGCTGGAGTACAGATTTGTAGGTTGCCATCGACTGCACTTTACGCAGTTCCTGCAATTCCTGGCGTTTGCCCTTGCGCTGCAAGACCTCTTCCAGCTCTGGAAATGGTTTAAAGTGATCGCTGATGCTCTGCTTCGTTTGACTGATGACAAAGATGATCTCTTCGATGCCAGCCTCGACCGCCTCTTCCACGATATATTGCAACGTCGGCTTATCGACGAGCGGCAACATCTCTTTCGGAATCACCTTGCTGGCCGGTAAAATGCGTGTCCCCAGACCGGCTACAGGCAAGACGGCTTTACGAATTTGCATAAATCCTCCTCACATCAGATAGAATCACGTTGCCACTATTGTAGGGGAAATGGCCTTTGCGGTCAACCTGCGCTATAATAGCGCCTGGTGTTACCTGCAAACTCAACAAAAGGAAAGAGCGTATGGAACGATCGATAGCAAAGCAGCGAGCGGCGGGCTGCCTTTTTGGGCTGGCGCTGGGTGACGCGCTGGGAGCGGCCACAGAATTTTTGAGCGTCAGCGAGATTCTGCGTCGTTTCCCCCCTGCTGGCCCGCAGGCGCCGGAGGGGCATCCCGCGCGCGTAACCGATGATACACAGATGACGCTGGCGGTGGGCGAGGCGTTGCTGGAGGCGGCACGGCCCTATAGCGCGCGGACGCTGGAGCAACCGCTGCGTCGCGCCTTCGTCACCTGGGCTAACAGCCCTGACAATAACCGCGCTCCCGGCATGACCTGCATGCGCGCCTGCGATAACCTTGCTCGCGGCATGCCCTGGTATGTGGCGACCGTTCACTCCTCCAAGGGCTGTGGGGCCAATATGCGGGTTGCGCCGGTAGGCCTGCTGCCGCCGGGCAGGGACGGCTTGACGGAGACGACCCGCGCCGCCATCGCCCAGTTTCAGGCCGCGCTGACACATGGACACCCGACGGCGCTGGCGGCAGCCGATCTGACAGCTTACGCCATCGCCGACCTGATTGCCGGGAACGAGCCCGGCACGCTTCCAGATCGCCTGCGTCACTATGCCCAGAGCCAGCAATTCATCTACCACGAAGACTGGCTCGGCCCCCTCTGGCAGCAACCCGGCATCGATCATCCTCAGGAGTTCATTGCTCGCGGCTGGCAGGAGTGCCTGCACATTCTCGACCGGCTCGATGTCGCGCTCAAGGTCGCAGACCGCCAGAGCGACCCGTGCGACGCAACCGGGGCGGGGTGGGTGGCCGAGGAAGCCTTCGCCACCGGCATGCTCTGCTTCCTCCTCTTTCCCGATGACCCGGTAGCCGCCATCCGCCGCGCCGCCGTCACCTCCGGCGACTCCGACTCCATCGCCTGTCTCACCGGCGCCTTTGTCGGCGCCGCGCACGGCCTGCAAGCCTGGCCGACAGCCTGGAGACGCAACATCGAGTATTATGATCGTCTCAGCAGGCTGAGCGAGGCGTGGGAATAGCATGCCCGGAACGTTTTTTCGTCGATTTCACTTGCTCAGAAACCCACCCGGATTGAGGATGCCCTGTGGGTCCCAGCGCGCCTTGAGCTTTTGCATGATGTCGAGTGTCTGCGGCTGGTAGCCCCATCTCTCAATCTCACTTTCATATTCGACAGGCATGCTCAAGACTGCTGCGTAGCCTTCGGCGGCTAAGGCGGGCTGGCGGAGGGAGTTGAGCCATGCCCTGGCCTCCTCGGGGCTGTCAAAGGTGGCGCTGGCGTAGAGCAGGCCGTTGCCGATGTCGGCGAGGAAGGTGCCTCTGCTCAGCAGAGAGGCTTGATCTTGCGCGTAGGCAGGAAGTGCGCTGGCGGGCAGGCCAATGCGGAGGAGCAGAGCGTCACCAGATGCGCTGCCCAACAGAGAGGCCCAGAGGTCGCTGCCCGTCGGGGCTTCGACTTCGAGCGGTTCGGGTGCGCCTGTCTCGCGGAGGGAGCGTCGTACAGCAGCGAGTTCGGCCTGCACGTCTTCGGGAAGCCCTTCGGCTGTATAGGCGAGCAGTCCGCCACCCTGTACCAGTTCAGAGAAGGTCGGGCCGACGAGATGGGAAAGAGAGGAGGGTGTTCCCCGGAGCAGGACGATGGCGGAGGAGACGAGGGCTTGAGGCAGCATCCGCCGCGCCCAGAGCAGGCCGTGGCGCTGGTCATCGACGGGGAAGAGCAGGGTGCGCCGGGCGCGTGGAGGGACGGCGATCTTGAGCGTGAGATCGCTCAGCAGGCCCAGCGTGCCGTGCGAACCAGCAAAGATTTTCGTGAGGTCGAAGCCAGCCACATTTTTGATGACGGGACGCCCGGCCCGAATGACGCGCCCGTCGCCCAGCACAATGTTGGCGCAGAGCACGAGGTCGCGCAGCGAGTTGTAACGCATGCGCAGGGGAGCATTGATGTTGGCGGCGACCAGGCCGCCGATGGTGGCTTGCGGCCAGGGGGAGACGAGCGGCACCTGCTTATGGTCGCTTGCCAGGAATGCCTGTAGCTCTGAGAAAGGCGTTCCGGCCCCGACTGTCACGTACAGGTCATCGGGCGCGTAGGTCTTGATGCCGCGCAGCTGCGCGGTGGAGAGTATTGTATCGACTTTGCGCTTGCCCGATTCCGTTTCTACCATTGCCGTCACCTCAGCGCCGGTGATGTGTACGCTTTTGCCTGCTGCTGCCAGAGCGCACAATCCTCCGGCAGCCTCTTGCGTCGATGCAGGGGTAAATACCTGTTGCGGAATGTCGCCTGTTTGCGCAGGAAGATGGACGATGCCTGCAGTGGTACCTGAGCCATTTGCCATCACTGAAGGGAAAATTTTGCCGGGATTGAGCAGGTTGAGCGGGTCGAAGACCTGTTTCACATCCAGCATGGCAGATAGTTCGGCGTCGTTAAACATGAGCGGCATGTACTCGCGCTTCTCGATGCCGATGCCGTGCTCGCCGCTCACGCTGCCGTCCTTATGCACTACCATCTCGACCATTTCCCAGCTAGCATGATGGACGCGCTCCATCAGGCCGGGGTCCTTCGAGTCGGCGACGAGGATCAGCGGGTGCAGGTTGCCATCGCCCGCGTGGAAGACATGCCCGGCCTGCAAGTGGTAGCGATCAAGAAGCATGTTGATCTCGCCCAGCGTCTCGGCCAGGCGGCTGCGCGGGACGGTGACATCGACGGTGTAGTAGGAGGGGGTCAGACGCGTGATGGCACCGGCGGCGCTTTTGCGCGCCAGCCAGATGGCGTTGCGTTCCTCCTCGCTGCTCGCGATGCGCAGGCCGAGTGCCTTGTTCACGCGCATAATGTCGGCAATCTCGCTTACCTGCGCGTCCAGACTTTCGGGGTAGCCATCGACCTCGATGATCAGCGCGGCCCCGGCCTCGATTGGCAGTCCGGCATGAGCAAAGGGTTCGACAATGCGGATGATCTTCTGGTCCATCATCTCCATCGTTGCCGGGACCAGTCCGGCGGCAATCACGGCGGAAACGGCCACGCCAGCCTGCTCAATCGAATCGAAGATGGCCAGCATGGTCTTGACGGCTGGCGGATTGCGCACCAATCGCACAGTGATGGCGGTCATGAGGGCTAGCATACCCTCGCTGCCTGTGAGCAGGCCGCAGAGGTCGTAGGCGGGATAATCAAGGGCGCGGCCACCGATGCGCACATTGCGTCCGTCGGCCAGTACCACATCCATGCCTATCACATAGTTGGTGGTGACGCCATACTTGAAGCAGTGCGGACCTCCGGAGTTCTCCGCCACGTTGCCTCCAATGCTCGAGGCGCGCTGGCTGGCCGGGTCAGGTGGGAAGTAGAGGCCATATTCGCGCGCCCGCTCGTCCAGCCGCAAATTGATGACACACGGCTCGGCAACGGCGTAGCGGCCATAAGTATCCACATCAAGAATATGATTCATATGCGAGAAGGCCACGATAACGCCGCCGCGATCGGCTACCGCGCCGCCGGAAAGGCCGGTTCCTGCTCCACGCGCCACCAGCGGTACTTCGTATTCAGCAGCCCAGCGCACCAGGCGCACCACGTCCTCCACCGAGCAGGGCAGCACTACCGCCTGTGGGGAGCCGCGATCCAGTCCCGCATCCAGTTCGTAAGCCACAAGCGCCGCCTCATCGGTGAATACCTGCCCGCGAGGAAACAACGCCCGCAGCGCCTCCTTCGCCTTTTCCGTGAACATCCTGGCGTACCTTTCGTAGGGGCGATGCCCTGTGCTCACCCACTGGAGTCCGATTGAGAATATCGTTTGGTTACCCGGCAGGCTAGCCCCAGGCATCGCCCTTATAGACACATGCGAGCGGCTAGCCGCGTGCTGGTAGCGCGGCCACAAAGCTGCCGGTGGCCTTCACCTCGCCGTTCTGGTCTGCGGCTTGAAGCTTACCCGCGATGCGTTTCTCGCCATCGGCCTCGTACTTCTCGCTGATGGTGCCGGTACAGGTAATTACGTCGTCGAGATGCGCCATGCCCTTGAAGCGCACATCGAACTTGCGCAGGGCCGTCGGACCGACGTAATCGCTCAAGAGCTGGCCCAGGAAGCCCATAATCAGCATACCGTGCGCGATGATGCCGCCGGTGCCGATCATTTCGCCGATCTTCGGGTCGGTATGTAGCGGGTTGAAATCGCCGGATGCGCCCGCGTAGCGCACCAGTTGCAGGTGCGTGATGCCCGGCTTGACCAGCTTCGGAATCTCGTCGCCTACCCGCACGTCTTCAAAATAGCGTTTCGCTGGTGCCTGCACATTTTCCGCGTTTGTTGTCATTTTCTCTCCTCCGTAGGCTCTCTTACTCGCGTACAATCACAACCTGGCGTTCAATCAAGACGGGCTGGTCGCGCTGGTTGGTATAGCGCACTTCGATGGTGACGATATCTATAGAGCCAGCAGCCCCTTTGCGTGTCTTGCCATCCACGATGGTTGCGGTACCAGTAAGCGTATCACCGGGGTAGATGGGAGCCAGATACTCGTATTCCTCTTCTCCATGCAGGACGCGCATGAGGTTCAATCCTGTGCTGGCAAGCTGCCTGCCCATCTGGGTGTTGCCCCAGAAGGTGAAAACGGTGGGCGCGGTAGGAAAAAGTGGCACATCGGGATAGCCTGCCGCCTGTGCCGCCTCGCGGCTATGATATATCGGATTGTCATCGCCAATGGCAAGCGCCAGTTCGTGAATCTTGCCGCGCTCGACTTCGATGGTAAATGGGGGGAAACTCTTCCCGATCATACTTTTATCAAACATGTGGTTTACTGCTCCTTCGTTGCTGACATAGAGCGTACTGCAAAGATAGTATCTGACCTGGAGATGCTGCCTGTCAAGGGCAAAAAAAAGCTTGACAATCGGGCTGCCAGGGTGTACTTTTTAGGACAGGTCACGGTTCTGATACTATTTTGTACGCCTTCGTCTACTCACCTCGCTTTTTCAGGAGGGTAAATATGGGCATGACCAATGACGGTCTGTCATACTGGCAGGCTGAAGCGGCTGGCGAACCTCTCCTCGACATGACCATTGGCGATTGCCTGGATCAACAGGCACAGCATCTCTCTGCACAGGAGGCTATTGTCTACTCCTGCTATCCAGAGTTCGGTGATGCGCTCAACATCCGCTGGACATTCGCGGAGTACCGCGAGCGCGTCAACACCACCGCCAGAGGGCTGATGGCGCTGGGTTTGAAGAAGGGCGACCACATCGCCATCTGGGCCGCGAACCTGCCCGAATGGATACTGCTCTACCTGGCAGCCGCCAAAGCCGGACTCGTGGTGGTAACGGTCAACCCGGCCTATCGCGCTGCCGAACTGGAGTACGTCCTCCAGCAGGGCGATGTGCAAGCTCTGTTCTTCATGGCGCGGGTGCGCGACCACGATTGCCTGGCTACCGTGCGCTCCCTGGTTTCATCCGGTGCGAACAATGGCGAAGTGAGTAGCGAGAAATTGCCTATGCTGCGCTACGTCGCCCTCGTCGGCGCGCCGCCAGCCGGATTAATGGAGCTGGCAGGCTGGCGACCGGCCCTGTTCCGCGAAATGGTAGCCGCTGGCGCGCAGATGAGCGACGAAGACCTGCAAGAGCGGCAGGCAGCGGTGGTACCGGAAGACCCGTTCCAGATTCTCTATACCTCCGGCACCACCGGCTTTCCGAAGGGGGCTGTGCAATCGCATCGCGCTGTGCTCAATAACGGACGGCTCTTTGCTCGTCGCTGGGGGGTGCGCCAGGGTGATCATGGCTGCACAACTATGCCCTTCTTCCACGCGGGCGGTTGTGTGCTTGCCATTCTGGCCGATCTGGCCGTTGGCGCAACCTTGCATCCTCTGATCTCCTTTGAGCCTGCCAGAACCCTGCAAATCATCAGCACCGAACGCTGCACGATGTACGGCGGCGTTCCCACCATGCTGCTGGCGATGTTGCAGCACCCCGACTTTGATAAGTACGACCTCTCTTCGCTGCGCTCGGTGATTAGCGGCGGCTCGCCCGTTCCCGTTCACCTGATGGAGCAGGTGAAAGAGCGCATGGGAGCCGATGTCGCCATCGTCTTCGGCCAGACCGAGGCCAGCGCCGCCATCACCCTGACAAAGCCGGATGATTCGTTTGAACGCAAATCGGCCACAGTGGGCGTCCCGCTGCCATATGGTGATGTGAAGATCATCGAGGCGTCCACGGGCGAAACCGTCCCCTGCGGCGAGCGCGGCGAACTGTGCTGTCGCGGCTATCTCGTCATGCTCGGCTACTATCACATGCCGGAGAAGACGGCGGAGGCCATCGACAGCGAGGGCTGGCTGCACACCGGTGACCTGGCAACGATGGATGCGCAGGGTTATGTCAATATCGTAGGTCGCCTCAAAGACATGGTCATTCGCGGCGGTGAAAATCTCTTTCCTTTCGAGATCGAAGAGTTCCTGATTCGCCATCCCAAAGTGGCCGACGTGCAGGTGCTCGGCGTCCCAGACACCTTCTTCGGTGAGGAACTACTGGCCGTGGTCATTCCCAGCGCGGGCGAGCAGCTCACGGAGCAGGAACTGCGCGACTACTGCAAAGGGCAGATCAGCCATCAGAAAATTCCGCGCTACTTCCAGTTCGTCGAAGCTTTCCCCCTGACGGCCAGTGGCAAGGTGCAGAAATTCGTTCTGCGCGAGCAGGCCATCAAAGCGCTGGGGCTGGAAGAGGTGGCAAAGACCAGGACAGCATGAGCAGAGATATCTCTAACAACAGCCAGAGGATGCAGAACCGTCCTCTCCTGCATCCTCTGGTTTTCCTTTGCTGCCTGCTCGCCACGCTGAGCGGGTGTTTGCCCGCCACCGGCAGCGCCTCCACGACACCCACGGCTACGGCCAGGCCAACAACGATCCCATCTCCAACGCCAACGCCTGCTCCGCTGACGAATAGCCAGTTGGCGGCCAGGATTGTACAGGGGATGACGCTGGACCAGAAACTGGGGCAGATGGTGATTGTCGAGTTCTATGGCTCGACCTACAACTCCGACCTGAGCCAGATGATTCAGGATAATCAGGTTGGAGGCGTGCTGATCGAGAATAAGAATGGCAACGCGCAGACACGCGATCAGCTTGTGGCGCTCAACGCTGCCATGCAGGCGCATGCTCACATCCCCATTTTCATCAGCACGGACTTCGAGGGCGGCCTCGTCAACGAATTGAGGCTCATCACGGGCGAGCGTCCCTCCGAAGCCGATATTGGCGCGACGGGCAATACGCAGGTGGCCTATAACGCGGGCTATAGCGCGGCGCAGACGCTGACCTCGCTCGGCCTCAACGTCAATTTCATGCCCATCGTCGATGTGCTGACCAATCCCAACAATCCTGCCTTGCCCGGTCGCACCTTCGGCTCCGATCCCACCCTGGTTACGAACATGGGCCGCGCCTACCTGCAGGGACTGACGAAGGGTGGCGTCGTCGGCAGCCTCAAGCATTTTCCCGGTCTCGGCAGCGCCACGCTCGACCCCCATTACTCGCTGCCCTATATGAACCGCAGCATGGCAACGCTCAACGCCATCGACCTCGTTCCCTATCGCACGCTCATCGACGAGGGCATCGTGCCGATGATCATGGTCACGCATATCCTCAACCCGCAGCTTGACCCGAAGCTGCCCACCTCGCTCTCGCCCAATGTCGTGACCGGCCTGCTGCGCGACCAGCTTCACTTCCGGGGCGTCATCATCTGCGACACGCTCTGGATGGGTGGCATCAGCAACACCTACACGCTGCCCCAGGCCGCCGTACTCACCATCAAGGCCGGAACCGATCTCATCCTCGGCCCGCGCGGCCTCAGCGACACTCAGAACATGATCTACGGCATGCGCCAGGCTGTCCTCAGCGGCCAGATTCCCCTCAGCCAGATCGATACCTCCGTCACGCGCATCCTCACCCTCAAACTCAACTACAAAATCATCTCCCACCAGCAAGCCCTCCAACTGGCCCGCTATTACAATTATGGAGAATCGAGGGGGGAGATTAATAATGGTACGCAGGCGTTTGTGGGTGGGGGACAGTTCGCGGAGGTGAGGCAGCAATTTGTCGCTCCTCACATGTCTCAATCATAATCAATTCTTGGCTTGTCGCCTTCTCGCTGGAGCACGGAGAATTCGATGCGTTCGCGGTCCTCGGCGTTGGGACCTTTCCAGTAGTTGAGACGCCAGCCGCCGTGGCTCGTGGTGACATAGATGCGATAGGCTTTGTCCTGTCCTCTCTGGTGTACCGGCGCACCCCCGCCAGGACTCTTTCTAAATTGCTTCAGATTGAAGCTGCCGGTATAGATTTGATCTGCGATGATGGCGGCGGCAGCCTCTACAAACAACAATGGGAGATTTTCACGGGCGGCAGCGTTCGAGAGCGCCTGTAGCTCTCTGATGAAATGAGAACCAAAGGTATAGATGTAAGGAAGCGCCTGTGCTGTATTATCCTGGTTTGTCCTCTTCCTCCCACCCTGCCTCTGTTCGCGGGCTTTTCGTATTTCCTCCACGATGACACGGTAGCGCTTTTCGTATTCTCTATCGATGGCTGCGCGTAACCCGGCTTCGGTACCATCCCATTGCCACGCACGAGATTGCTGCTCCTGCTCAGGAACAAGGGAAAACAGGAAGGGAAAGATATGGAAGACCGGGACATGCCGGAAATCTTCCCCTTCTGTTATCGGTAAAGTGGGAATGCCAGGTTGGGCGGGTGGGTCGACAGGGAGATAATACAGGGCTGTATCTATTCTGACGCTTGTTGTGCTCTGAAGCGGTAGACCAGGCTGGAAGTTTTTTGTGGCGATGCGCAGATCAGGGGCATAGGAGTAGCCCAGAGAAGCGCAGGCGCAGAGCCGCGCGAACAGGTCGGTCGCCTGCCGGTAGATTTGTGGATGCCAGCGACTGGCAAATTCTGGCGGCTGAAATGTCGTTTTCTGAACGTCTATGTCTATCGATGCGGCATCCGCGATGGCGGCACGCGCAAGTGCCTCAACAGCGGGGTTGCCGAGCGTAAATTCGCTTTCGCACTGCTCGTCCACGATACGCTCAAGCCAGTTTTGAATGCGCGTAATGTCAATGGCAGGGCCAGCAGGAAAAACTCTCTGATACGCCTGCTGGAGCTGCCGGAGCATGTGAAAATCGGGAAAAAGCCCGTTGGACTGAAGGAGATAGACGAGCCTGTCTGAGCAGTGCCAGTTCGCAGCTACTTCGCTTTCAGAAGCAGCTTCCGCCCAGCGGTTGAGAAGTTGCAAATATTCGGCTTTTTGCTCGTCTGTTCTATACGCTGTCGAAAAGGTCAATAATACGGGGTCAACCAGAATGTCGCTCATCCTGCACTAGCTCTCCACCTTGTTGCACTACACGACGTTCGTCGGCTTGCCGAGCCTCGAACTTTTTCTTCATATATGTAAACCGGATGCTCTCTTCCTGAAGCAGCGTTTCGCTGAAAAAGCCCTCCGGCCAGTTTACAACAGCGCCACGGGGCGAAATTTCAATGGGGGTGAAGCGGGCAAATCCTTCATCGTCATGATCGGCAAAGTAGAACACGTATTTGTCTGAAGCGTCTCCGCCCTCAAGCACAATGTGGTAGCGCAGTTGAGCGACGAGATTTTCGCTCTGGGTCTCGATGAGGCTCTGTTTGCCGCACATAGCGAGACCGACAAAGAAATCACCCAGTCCCGCCTGCGCGCTCTGGTGCAGGAAGAGTTCCGGCTGCTCTACGAGCAGAAGCGAACCCGGTACAGCCAGCAGACCCATGACCAGCAGAGGCAAGAGCTGCCTGGTGCTGTTGCCTGTGGCGGGAAGCGCATACCATTGGCCGCCCGCTCGCTGTCTTACCTGCCAGAAGATGCCATGCGCGCTTTCCCGCGTTGTAACGCTGTCGGCTATTCCCAGGTACTGTATCCAGCAGTTAACAGCCTCTTCCAGTGCGCTGTGCTTTATCTGTTGTTTTTCCGGGTCATACCACATGATTGTCTCTGTGGCATGCTGATGGTACAGAGCAGCCGCATGCGCTCCCTTTGGGCCAACGTTATCATCCCTGCTTTCCCCTGCATGCTCAGCCTGTTCAGTCGCTGAGGCAGAGGTTCGTCGCGGCCCCAGGTAATGAACCTGCTGGCTAAAAAAGCGTTCCACCTGCTTTACCACGCTGTTCAATAATGCGAGATGCCTGCTTTCCGGCTGTTCTAAGTACCCGGTGGTCTGCTCAGGGAAATAAGAAACCGCAAGCAAGCGTTGTGGGAGAAAATGGAAGAACTCCTGCACAAGGTATGTATCCGGCCTCGGCTTACCATTGACATAGAAGCGTCCAGGGTGTGCCAGCCGGTAGTCAGGGCCAAAAGTTTGTGACGGTATGCCCTGATTCTGTTGCTCCGAAACGCTGTCCAGACAGAAGGTAATTTCCTCGTCCCCTTTGCTCACCGCAGGGAACGTTATTTTGAGGCACTGGATGACCGGATTTGTGCCTTTGAAGGGCCTGCCCGCGATCTGTTCGCTTGCGCGTGCTCTCATATGAGAAACCTTCTCGAAACGGAAGCTGACCGCGACTTTGACCAACTGGCTTACGCAGGAAGTGGTTTGCTGTGCTGGGATTGGCGGATTTTCCTCGTTTTTCACCGGTAATTTCAATTCAAAGTGAAAGCTCACTATCTCATCAGCATGCGTTTTCTCAAGCTTCTCAGTAGCTGTATCGCTCAAGATATCTCTGTCCGTCTCGGCAAGACTGATCGGCGGGAGCAACAGGGGGAGGTTCTTCTGCTGACTGCTGAGGGTGGCGGCAATCATCAGAATTGACTCTAGCAAGCTGCTTTTCCCGGCATTGTTTAAGCCTGTAAGGATACTCACGTGGCCCGGTTCTAGCGTGGCCTCGATGATAGATTTGAAGTGCTTTACCTGCCAGCTCTTCAGCATCGCTATGTTCCTTGAGATCATAGATGAGATTACAAAAATGTATATTAGAAATATTATAACATAGTTGTGAAGATATTCGAATATTTTTCATATTGATTTTTTAATAATCGGGAAATTGATGATAACTCCCTTTCAAGCAGGCTTTATACTGGATGAGTGTTATACTGTGTTTCTAAAGGAAGAGAGAAATATTCTTGAAGACGGGGAAGGAATGCGAGCGGCAAACCCATCAGTGAGCACGCTCACCGATGGGTTTGCCGCTCGCATTCCTGCTTTATCAGGCTTTTTTCTCAAGAGCGGCAAGTGGGCTGGTGAATGGTCCTGCGTGGTAGAAGTCGTCGTGGTTCCAGAGCATCTGCGTGGTGGCGGCGCTGGAGGCGATGATGAGCCAGATGAAGAGGGTTGACAGCGAGAGGGCGATCTTCGTGTCCTTCATCTGGAAGAGGGCTACTGCCCCGCTGGCGCTAGTGAGCAGGAACATGGTGATGGTCAGTATGAAGGCGTTGATGGGAGAGCGCAGGCTGAAGTAGGCGGCGTTGAAGAGGATGTAATCAATCCACGAAAGGGCTTGCAGCGTCAGGAAGGTATCGCGGCCCGGCGTGTCCCGCGACTTGTTAAGGGCCTGCAGGTTGCCCCAGATGCTCAGGATGTTGTTGATGGTCCAGGCTGGCCCGAAGACCCATGATGGCGGAGTGGTAATGCCCTGTTTCAGATTTCTAAAGTAATCGACGTTGCCGAAGATATCCTCGCGCAGCGTTTGTCCCCGGTTGCTCTGGATGGCGCTTATCAGTCCCGACAGTCCGAAGGTCAGCCCCTGGACAACAAAGTAGAAGATGACTCCCTGGTACCAGTGAAAGCGAGGTTGGGGCTCGACCTTCCTTTTTATCGAATTGACTGCTTGTTTTGTCAGCGATGCCATATGTCCTCTTCCTTCTCTCTTCCACTCATTGCTTTACAAAAGAGATATTTCAGAGTTCCCTCTAAGGGTACACGCGTGTTGCCAGAATCGTTTCATAGATATGACGGTGCCGGGCGCTCAGACGGGTAAGAGAATAAAGGAGCAGGCGCGACTTCATGAAGCTGAGAAGCCGCACGCTCTCTCCTCATCTCCACTCTTCCCTATGATTTTCAACTGTGGATGGGCGATGTCCGGTTCCAGTAAATTTAATTCCTGTGCTCGTAAAATTGCTTCGACCCGTGAATTGACCTTGAGCTTATTGTAGATGTGCGTCAGGTGCGCCTCCACGGTTTTCTCCCGCACTGTGAGTTTGCGGGCGATGCCCCGATTGGATTCCCCCTGCATGAGCAAACGCAGGACACATAACTCTTGCCTGGTCAGGTTGTTCGCCGCACTTTCCACAGCACTGGCAGAGGTGGCAAGCAGTTCGCGGATGCGTCGGCAATTAAAGCTATTGCCTGCCGCCGCGGCCCTGAGCGCGCATTCGAGGTCTCGTTCGGATGCGTCCTCACTCAGCAGGCCGTGAAGGCCATGCCGCACCAGCGTGAGAACTGTTTCCGGGGAAGGATTGGCGAGCAGCGCGATGATCCCTATAGCCGGGCGGCAGGCTTGGACCATGTTTATGCACTCCAGGCAGCATTGAAGAGAGATGGATGTTCCTAACAGAAGCACATCTACATGTCTTGTCCTCAGAGCATGGAGAAGAGTAGAAGGAGTGTTTGAATCCGCGACGGTCTCTATCGCCGGTAATCTATCCATCATTTGCCGCACCGATGCTCGTAGCAGGGTATGGCTTTCCAGAATGACAATGCGGATCACGTTCGCAGGTGCCTCGGTTAGCGGATACGAAACGCTTTCATGGAACTGTGCGCTCGATATGTTGCTTCTTATCATTGTTTCCCCTCAGGTAACAAATTTCTACCGGGTATGAGTTCCCTTGAACAGATTGTCCTTTCCAATCTTTCTCCGGAACTCTCCCCCAGGCCCATATCTTGCATCAACCCATTGGAATAGCCGCTCAGTTTGCAGAGTGCTTTGCGGCCATTCCTTTACCCTCTAGTGGCATCCTCCAGTTGTATCAAGGAATCCGTATCTAAGAGAAGCTTGCTCAGCAATCTGTTCAGTTGTTGCAGCTCCTCGTGTGTGAGCCGTGATAAGACCTGGTTCTCCGCCTCGACTAAGCGCGTGCTGGCTTCTTGCAAAAGGGCTTCTCCATGAGGCGTAAGATGGATCGCGTGAACGCGTCGGTCGGTTGGGTCCTGGTCGCGCACCACCAGTTGCTTCTGTTCCAGGTAGTTCATCAGCACCACGACATTGTTACGATCCAGACCAAGCCGCTTACCGATCTCGTTTTGTGAGAGAACTCTTCCTTTCCCCAGCAGAGCCAGAATGCTGTAGTGACGTAGCCGAATACCCAGTGGAACCAGCACCTCTTCACAGCGCCTGAGAATTTCCTGTGATGCCTTGTTCAGTATGAAGCCGGTAGAGGACGGCAGCGACCCCACACTCTCATGCTCTTCTATCACAGGTTGTGGTGTATGCTCCCAATCGGTGTTCGACATAGGTACCCTCGCCAGTGATCGTGCTGATCTTCCAGCACGGTGATAGAACGAAATAGGCTTATCACACTATGATAATAAGTCATAATTAGTACTATTTCAATCCTTTTTTATGAGGATTTTCCCCTAAAAGCTTTCAGGGGATTCCGCGCTTGTGCAATAGGACGGCATTGTTTATTACATAAATGGATCATTTCTCTTCATCAGCTCACTTCTGTCAGCACGAACAGCAAAAAGCTGTATTGACTGTACTACCGCTGGAAGCGGTTACGAATTCAGAAGGGATTGTGATATGAAAACAGCCGTGGAGAGTAGTGCTACCGGTGTTCTCCCGCCCGTCGCGACAGCGGTCAGCACGCAGGAGCGCACGACTTCGCCGCAGCAGAGAGCAACAGCGATCCTGGTGAAATGTCCGGGCTGCCGGGAATTGCTCTACTACAAAGACCTGATCAGAAATCTCAAAGTTTGCAGGTCGTGTAACTATCATTTCCGCATGAAGGCCGCGGAACGCATTCAGTCACTTTTTGATTCCGATTCATTCCGAGAGTTCGCACAGGGAATGCGCGCTATCGACCCGTTACACTTTATCGGCCTGTCGCAGTCGTATGCGGAGAAGCTGGAGCAGGAGCGTATGCTCAGTGAACTGAACGAAGCAGTCGTCATTGGAAGCGGGCGTATCGAGCAGCTTCCACTGGTAGGAGCTGTGATGGACTTTCATTTCATTGGTGGCAGCATGGGGTCGGTTGTAGGAGAGAAAGTTACTCGCGCTGCCGAATACGCTCTGCGCGAACGCCTTCCCTTGCTCATCATTTCTGCCTCTGGCGGTGCGCGCATGCAGGAGGGCCTCTATTCCCTCTTGCAGATGACCAAAACGGCTGCCGCCCTGGCCCGATTGGGCAGGACGGGAATACCGTTCATCTCATTGCTCACCGATCCGACCACGGGCGGAGTCGCGGCGAGTTTCGCCTTCCTGGGAGATGTCATCCTTGCCGAGCCGGGAGCGTTGATCGGCTTTGCCGGTCCGCGTGTTATCGAGCAGTTTATGCACCAGCGCCTTCCGGAGGAAGCCAATACTGCTGAGTTCGTCTTTCAACACGGGATGATAGATGGCATCATTCACCGGCACGAGCTGCGTCCAACGCTGGCACGGCTCTTGCGCCTGTACCGCCGCGCGCGCGTGCCGGGCCGCGACGATGCCGCGCAGATAAACGCTCGCGATGGGGGAAACTTCTATGATCTCTGATCTCACCTTGCTTGCGCCCTGGCAGCGAGTCCAGTTGGCGCGCCACAAAGAGCGACCGCACACCACCGATTATATCAGGCTACTGTGCGAAGACTTTTTTGAACTGCATGGAGACAGAAGATATGGCGACGACCGGGCAATCGTAGCCGGGCTGGCAAGTATAGATGGCTGCGCGTTGATGCTGATCGGCCATGAGAAAGGACGTGACCTGTGCGAGATGCAGGAACGCAACTATGGCATGGCCCACCCGGAGGGATATCGTAAGGCCCTGCGCCTGTTGCAGCAGGCAGAGCGCCTGCACATTCCCGTCGTCACGCTTATCGATACACCCGGTGCCTTTCCTGGCCTGGAGGATGAGCAGCGCGGTATTGCCCAGGCTATCGCGGAGAATTTACAGGTGATGTCGCACCTGCGGATGCCCATTGTCTCCATCATCATCGGCGAGGGTGGCAGCGGGGGCGCGCTCGCTCTTGCCGTCGCGGACCGTGTGTTGATGATGGAGCATGCCATCTACACAGTCGCTGCTCCCGAGGCTGCGGCCTCGATCCTCTGGCGCGACAAAGCTCATGTCGCTTCCGCCGCCGCTGCTATGAAGATCACCGCGCCCGAATTGCTCCAACTAGGCCTGATTGACGACATTATTGAGGAGCCTGCGGGAGGTGCTCATCAGGATCAGCGGGCAGCCGCTGCGGCTGTCAAAAAGGCGCTCTTCACGCATCTTGCCGCGCTATCACAACTGTCGCTTGATATGCTGGTAGAGCGCCGCAATCAGCGTTACCGGGCCGTAGGAGCTTTCGACGAGGGTGCATAAGCCCCTAAAGCTCTGGCTGACTCTCAGGGATTTCCCTCGCCGTGTTTTGGGGATGTGACCGATGTAGCAGGAGAGAAGTGGAGTTTATACTGTTGCCGGGATAGAAAGAGCATGAAGAGGAAAATGATCTACAGGGGCAATATATGTGGATAAGGGAAAAAGCGATACGAGGTTTTTAACAGACAACGTGTTTTTGAACAAGGGAGGTAGACTATGGTCTCTGCTGATGGGCTGCCGCTCCGCTACAGGGGCGATGGCCAACCAGATGCGCTCATGGTGGGTGGAGGCGAGCGTGTGGAAGCAGAGGAGCCTATCGCTATCGTTGGTATTGGATGCCGCTTTCCTGGAGGGGCTGACAGTCCTGAGCAGTTCTGGAAGCTGCTGTGCGATGGCACCAATGCCATTAGCGAGATTCCACCAGACCGGTGGAACATCGACATGTTTTACGACCCTGACGACCGCAGGCCTGGCAAGAGTCGTACCTATCGTGGCGGATTTCTCAAGCAAATTGATCAGTTTGACGCTCAGTTCTTCGGTATATCGCCGCGTGAAGCGGCCTGTATGGACCCACAGCAACGCCTGCTGCTGGAGGTAGCCTGGGAGGCGTTAGAAGATGCGGGGCTGGTGCCAGATCATTTAGCTGGCTCGGATACCGCCGTCTTTATAGGCGGTTTTACCCTGGACTACAAGTTGCTGCAATTCGGTGAGGGCGGTCGCGGCCTGCTCCAGGCGCATACAGCGACCGGAGCAGTCATGACGATGCTGTCTAATCGCATCTCCCACGCCTTCGATTTTCGCGGTCCCAGCATGTCCATAGATACCGCCTGCTCCTCGTCGCTGGTAGCAGTCCACCTGGCCTGTCGCAGCCTGCACAGTGGAGAGAGCGGCCTGGCGCTGGCGGGCGGTGTGAATGTGATGATCGGGCCGGATTTCACCATTGCCGAATCAAAAGGTGGCTTTCTTTCGCCGCATGGCTGGTCGAGAGCGTTTGATGCGCAGGCCGATGGCTACGTGCGTGGAGAAGGAGCCGGAATCGTCGTTCTCAAAACGCTTTCGCGAGCGCAGGCCGATGGGGACCGCATCTACGCCGTTATTCGCGGCACTGCCGTCAACCAGGATGGGCGGACCAACGGGATTACCGTCCCCAATGGAGCCAGCCAGGAAGCTCTGATGCGGCAGGTCTACCAGAGGACAGGCATTACACCGGGTGACATCCACTACGTTGAGGCGCATGGCACGGGTACGCCGGTAGGAGATCCCATCGAAGCTCGCGCTCTGGGTACCGTCCTGTCGACCGGTCGTCGAGCTGATATGCTTTGTCTGATTGGCTCTGTCAAGACCAATATTGGACACCTGGAAGCTGCCGCGGGGGTGGCGGGCCTGATTAAAGTTGCATTGTGCTTGCAGCACCGGCAGATTCCTCCGCACCTGAACCTGGAGCAGCCCAACCCGGCTATTCCCTTCGCCGAGTTGTCCTTACGGGTCCCAACGACACGGGAACCATGGCCGGTAACGGAAGGGGTCGCGCGTGCCGCCGTCAACTCGTTTGGCTTTGGGGGTACCAACGCACATGCGGTGCTAGAGGAAGCTCCGGTCCCCGTCGAATCTGCGCGGAGGAGCGTGCAGGTAGAGAAAACTGCCGCGGAGCGCCTCTACCTGCTGCCGCTTTCCGCGCGCAGCCCGGAGGCACTGCAAGCCAGCGCGCGTGCCTATCACGCATTCCTGTCGGAGCAGGGTTCTGACCTGACGCTATACGATCTCTGCGCCTCAGCTTCCCTGCGCCGCGCCCACCATGAACATCGCCTTGCCGTGATGGGTCGTTCGGTTGAGGAGCTTGCCGCCGGTCTTGCTGCCTTCGAGCGTGGAGAGCTACACGAAGGACTGGTCAGCGGGCACGCGCACTCGCGCCAGCGCCCCAGGCTCGTTTTTGTGTGTTCCGGGATGGGGCCGCAGTGGTGGGCGATGGCAAGAACGCTCTTACAGCAGGAGCCGGTTTTCCGCGCGACGATTGAACGCTGTGATGCGGCCCTCCTTCCCTATGCGGGCTGGTCACTGCTGGCGGAAATGCTGGCGGACGAGACAACTTCGCGTATGAACGAGACGGCGGTAGCGCAGCCCGCGAACTTCGCGTTGCAGGTGGCGCTGGCGCAACTCTGGCGCTCGTGGGGCTTCGAGCCGGATGCCATCATTGGACACAGCGCCGGCGAGGTAGCGGCAGCCTACCTGGCGGGGGCCTTGAGTTGGGAGGATGCTATTCGCGTGATCTTCCATCGCAGCCGCCTACAGCAGCACACGACAGGTCAGGGGCGCATGCTGGCCGTTGGATTGCCTTACGAGGAGATGCGCGGCATGCTGGAAGGCCGCGAGGCCAATATCTCGGTCGCTGCCATTAATAGCCCTCATGCCGTGACACTGGTTGGAGATGCCGATGCGCTGGCGAAGATAGCGCAGCCACTGGAAAAGCAGGGCGTGTTCTGCCGCTACTTGCAAGGGAGCGTCCCGTACCACAGCCACTACATGGATGTCTTACGCGAAGAGCTGCTGGAGGCGCTGGCGGGATTGTCACCGCGGCTTCCTACGATACCCCTCTACTCGACAGCGACGGGTGCGCGGGTTGAACAGCCTCTGCACGATGCTTTCTACTGGTGGAAGAACGTGCGCGAACCTGTTCTTTTTGCACGTGCCGTGGACCAGCTTATTCAGGATGGGTACACCGCCTTTGTGGAGATCAGCCCTCACCCGGTTCTGGCCGGTTCGCTCGCCGAATGCCTGGCACAGCGCAAGCAGGAGGGCCTCGTGCTGCCTTCGCTGCGCCGCAAGCAGGATGACCGCGTAGTGATGCTCGCTTCGCTGGCCTCTCTCTATACCTCGGGCTTCCCGGTCAACTGGAAAACTTTTTACCCGCACGAGAGCCGCTTTATCCGCCTGCCCTCCTATCCCTGGCAGCGTGAGCGTTACTGGTCCGAGTCCGAGGCATCCATGCGAGAACGGCTGGGCCTTGTCGATCACCCCTTGCTGGGCCATCGCGTCAACACGCCCTTCCCCACCTGGAGGCTCGATGTAAGCAAGCAGCACCTGCCGTACCTGCACGATCACCAGATTCGCGGGGCCGTCGTTCTGCCGGGCGCGGCGTATGTCGAAATGGCTCTGGCGGCAGCCACCTGCGTCTTCGGCGAGGGAACCTATGGCGTCGAAGATGTCCGATTCCACAAGGCGCTCTTTGTTTCCAACGAATACGATCCGGCTCTCCAGATGGTCTTTGATACGCAGAACGGGACATTTGCAGTGTATAGCAAGGCAAAGGAGATGGAGCAAGAATGGACATTACATGCTACCGTCAAAGTGTGCCAGTGTTGAGCAAGCACGTCTCCCTGGCCGACCTCCGCGCGCAATGCGCTATCGAGGTCACCGGCGTGGAATGTTACCGCCAGTTTCAGAATATGGGCTTTCACTATGGTCCCTCATTTCAGACGATTGAGCATCTCTGGCTAGGGGATAACCAGGCGCTCGGTCGCGTGCGCGTTCCCGCGCACATCCTTTCCAGCTTGCAGGAGTATCATGTCCATCCTGTCGTTCTCGATGCGTGCTTCCAGATGCTGCTCGCGATTTCCGCCGTGACAGCAGCAGGAGGGCGCGCTCAGGCAGAGGTGTACTTGCCGATCGCGGCCGAGCGTATCCGTGTCTACGGCCCTCCCGCTCCCCGGATGTGGTGTCATGCTGCGCTGATTGATCAACAAGCAGCCTTTCTAGAGGGATGCATCGTGCTCTGCGACGACGATGGGAATGTGCTGATCGCTATCGAAGGATTTCGCGTGCGGACGCTGGGCGATGGGCAGAGCGCGCCTTCCTCTACAGTGCGCCCGGACGTGTGGCTCTACCAGCTAGAATGGCGGCCAGCACAAGCTGTGCGGGACGCCGGGGAAGCTGTGGAAGCCTCGCCGGACGGTGGCAGAAGCACGGGAAGCTGGCTCATCTTTGCCGATCATGATGGCGTCGGGGAGCGGCTGGCAGCGGTTCTGGAGGCGCGCGGGCAAAGCTGTATCCTCGTTTTTCCCGGCGAGGCGTTCAGCGCGCTTGCGCCAGGTTGCTACGCGCTCCAGCCGGGACAGCCTGAGGACTATCGCCATCTCCTCTCCGCGCTGCGCGAAAGCTCTGTGCCGCCCTGCCGGGGCGTCGTGCATCTCTGGAGCCTGAATGATCGTGCCGCGACAGATATCGATGCCGACTGGCTACAAACGATGCAGGAGATCAGCACCTATTCTGTGCTCTGTCTGGTGCAGGCGCTCATGCAGGAAGAAGATCTGCCGCGTCTCTGGCTGGTCACACGGGGCGCGCAATCGCTGGGCTGTGAGGGCAATCTACCGGCGCTCGCCCAGACGCCGCTGTGGGGACTGGGGCGAGGAGTGTACGAAGAGTTCCTGGCGCTGCGCGGCGCTCTGGTGGATCTTGACCCTGCTCCCGCCTCTGACAACGTCGCTCTGCTGGCGGAAGAGATCGAGCAAAGCGATGGAGAGTACCAGGTAGCCTTCCGGGCGAACCAGCGCTATGTCCCCCGGCTTGAGCATATGCGCGTCCCGCAACAGGTGCTGCCTCCATCTTTCCGTCCCGATGCCAGCTACCTGATCACCGGCGGTCTGGGCGCTCTGGGCTGCATTGTTGCTCGCTGGATGGTCCAGCGTGGCGCGCGCCATCTTATTCTGGCCGGGCGCACAAAACTGCCCCCCCGCACGATGTGGCAGGGCATCGGCCCGGATCACCCGCAAGCCGGGTCGATCGCTCAGATCCGCGAACTCGAAGCTCTGGGAGCAACGGTTCATCTCGCGCCGGTCGATATAACCGATGAGGGCCAGCTCGTCGCCTTCCTGGAACGCTACCAGCAGGAATGCTGGCCGAGCATCCGGGGCGTAATCCACGCCGCCGGGGTGGTGCAGGACCAGATTCTCTGGCATATGGACCGTGAGACCTTCGATAAGGCGCTGCGCCCCAAGATGCTCGGCGGCTGGGCGCTGCACCATTGCCTGCGCGAGATGCCGCTCGACTTCTTTATAGCGTTCTCCTCGATTGTCTCTCTGGTTGTCTCACCGGGGCAGAGCAATTACGCGGCGGGCAATGCTTTTCTGGACGCGCTGGCCCATTACCGCCGGGCGCAGGGATTACCTGCCATCAGCATCAACTGGGGACCGTGGGCGGCAGGCATGATTACACGGTTGCAGCTTGTAGATTTCTACCGGCAGCGTGGTATGGAGAGCATCTCTCCGGATGTCGGAATGCGCCTGTTAGAGCATATCTATGCCTCGCCTCAGGCGCAGGTGCTCGTTGCCTCTGTCCACTGGCCCATCCTGTTCGAGGTCTTTCCGGTTACACCGCCCTTGATTCGCCATCTCGGCGAGCAGGAGGAGACCGCGCAGGGCAGCGAAGGCGAGGAAAGTCTCACCCGCAAGCTACAACGAGTCGAGGGCGCGGAGCGTCTGAAGTTGCTCGAAGACTACCTCGCGGAAACAGCCGCTCGCGTATTGCGCATCGATCCGCAGCGACTGGATCGTGAGCGCCCCTTAAACACGATGGGGCTGGATTCGATGATTGCCATCGAATTAAAGAACCATATCGAGCGCGGCATAGCCATCAGCCCGTCCGTCGTTGACCTGCTGCAAGGTGTCAGCATAGTGCAGCTTGCGACTCGGCTAGCACAGCAGTCGCAAAGTGCTGCTCCGTCCCAGGAGGAGTTACCCACCTCTGTTGAGAATCTGGATAACCTGAGCGAACAGGTGGACGAGACCTTACTGGAGCAACTGCTCCAGCAAATAGAGCAGCTATCCCCTGATGAAGTGAAAGTTGAGCTTACTGCCAGCAGATGACAGCAGGAGCAGGCATATGAGTGACTTGAAACAAAGAATTGCGGCATTATCGGCTGAACGACGTGCGCTGCTCGTCCGCCAACTGGCTCAGATGAAAAAGGAGACGGGCGAGCGAGCAGCCATCATACCTTATGCCAGAGAGAGTAACCCGATCCCGCTCTCCTTTGCGCAGCAGCGCATCTGGTTTTTTGAGCAACTGGTTCCGGGCAGTCCTGTCCACAACATTACGCAGGTGGCGCGTGTGGTCGCGCCTGTGGACAGGGCCATACTGGAGCGCTGCTTTGAAACCATCATACGTCGTCACGAAACGCTGCGCACGACCTTTGCAATGATCGACGGCCAGCCGGTGGGCATCGTTAGCCCACCGCAGCCGGTACACCTGGGTTTCATCGATCTACGCGCGGCACCCCTGGAAGAGCGCGAAGAGCAGGCCCATCAACTGATTGTGCGGGAGGCACGCCGACCATTTGACCTGGAACGTGGACCGCTCTTGAGAGTGATCCTGCTGCAACTGGCCGATCAGGAGTATCTTATTCTCCTGGTCATGCATCACATCATCGCTGATAACTGGTCTGCCGGTGTGCTGCTTCAGGAGCTAGGCACACTGTACTGGGCCTATGCAGCCGGAAAGCCTTCCCCTCTGTCTGAGCTTCCCTTCGCCTATGCCGATTTTGCTCGCTGGCAGAAAGAATGGTTGCAGGGCGAGAGGTTGGACTCGCTGTTGACATACTGGAAGCAGCAACTGGCAGGCAGCCCCCCGCTGCTGGAACTCCCTGTGGATCGTCCGCGCCCGGCGCTGCAAAGCTTTCATGGCGCACGCCGACAGTTCTCCCTGTCCCCCGATGTTGTACAGGGACTCAGGCAGCTCAGCCAGCAGCAGGGCGTCACGATGGTCATGCTGCTGCTGGCTGCCTTTAAAACCCTGCTGTATCGCTATACCGGCCAGACTGACCTGCCCGTCGGGATGCCGATTGCCAACCGCAGCCGCGCCGGGTGCGAGGCATTGATCGGCCTCTTCGTCAATACGCTGGTGATTCGTACTGACCTTTCCGGCGCGCCGACCTTCCTGGAACTGTTGGAGCGCGTGCGGCGCGTTACACTGGATGCTTACAAGCACCAGGATCTGCCATTTGAAAAGCTGGTAGAAGAGCTACAACCTGAGCGCAATCTGAGCTACAGCCCGCTGTTTCAGGTGCTTTTCAACTTCAAGCGCGATGGCCTTGCGGCTGCCGGTGTGCCTATACTCAGGCTTGAAGATGTCGATAATGGGACCTGTCAATTTGACCTGGCGCTCAACCTGATAGAAAGCGGCGAGACCATCAGCGGCTCGATTGAATACAGCACCGACCTGTTCGATGCCGAGACAATCGAGCGCATAATCGGCCATTATCAGGTGCTTTTACAGGCGGTTATCGCTGATCCGCGACAGCCTGTTACGCAACTGCCACTGCTCAGCGAGCGTGAGAAGCAGCACTTTGCGCGGTGGAATGCCACGCAGGCCGCTTATCCCGCGTCAGCCTGCATGCACCAACTCGTTGCTGAGCAGGCAGCGCGGTCTCCACAGCGCATCGCCGTCAGCTTTGAGGATCAGCACATCACGTATCAGGAGCTGAATGAGCGCGCCAATCAGCTTGCGCACTACCTGCAAGCGCTCGGTGTCGGGCCGGAGACCTTTGTGGGTATCTGCATGGAGCGTTCGCTGGAAATGATGATAGCGTTGCTCGGTGTCCTGAAGGCCGGAGGTGCCTACGTGCCGCTCGATCCGTCTTTCCCATCCGGGCGCCTGGCCTTCATGCAGCAGGACGCGGGCATTCCCGTCCTGCTTACACAGCGGGCGTTGCTGGAGAAGATTCCCGTGTGCGCTCCCAGGATCATCTGTATAGACACTGATCGAGCGTATATTATGGCGGAATCAACTGCCGATTGCGAGAGCAGCGTCAGTGCCCTCAACGCTGCCTATATGCTCTATACCTCTGGTTCGACCGGAGTGCCGAAAGGAGTGATTGTTCAGCATCGCTCGGTGGTGAACCTGCTGCACTTCATGCTCCGGCAGCTTGCCGTCGCGGCTGAAGACATTCTGCTCTCGGTCACAACGCTTTCTTTTGATATCGCGACGCTGGAGTTATTCCTCCCGCTTCTTGCCGGAGCGCGGCTCGTCATTGCCGCTAGCGAGGTGGTGAGCGATGGTCAGCGTCTGGCAGAACAGATAGAGGCGGTGGGGGCAACGGTGATGCAGGCAACGCCTGCTACCTGGCGCATGCTGCTGGAAAGCGGCTGGCAGGGGTATAAGCCGCTCAGAATGCTCTGTGGGGGCGAAGCGTTGTCCAGAAAGCTCGCCAACCAGTTGCTCGGCTGCGGTAGCGTGCTCTGGAACGTTTACGGTCCCACAGAGACCACAATCTGGTCAACTATCGAGCGCGTGGTGGAGGGAGAAGGCCCTGTTTCTATCGGACGCCCGCTTGCCAATACACAGGTCTATGTGTTGGACCGCTCGCTCCAGCCGGTACCCGTTGGCGTGCCGGGCGAACTCTATATCGGCGGGGCCGGTCTTGCTCGTGGCTACCATCAGCGCGAGGAGCTGACTGCTGAAAAGTTTATTCGTCATCCTCTCGGCGCTGCTGAAGAGCGGCTTTACCGGACGGGCGATCTGGTGAGGTTCTTGCCCGATGGCCGCCTCGAGTTCCTCGGTCGTCTCGATCACCAGATCAAGCTGCGTGGGTTCCGCATCGAACTGGGTGAGGTCGAGGCAGCGCTGCGCCAGCACGCGGCGATACGCGAGGCCGTTGTCGTCGTGCGCGAAGACATTCCCAACGACAGGTGCCTGGTGGCGTACCTCATCGGCGACGAGCAGCTTTCACCGGCGGAGATACGCCTGTTCTTGCGCAAGAAACTTCCCGAGTACATGATCCCGGCGGCTTTTGTGCAACTCGATGCCTTCCCGCTGACGCCAAACGGAAAAGTGGACCGGCGTGCTTTGCCTGCTCCTTGCCATGTCCAGGCAGGCGGCGAGCGACCGTTTGTCGCGCCTGCGACCAGCATGGAGAAGGCACTTGCACCGCTGTGGGAGGAAACTCTGGGCATCAGTCCCATCGACGCGCATGATAACTTCTTCGAGCTGGGAGGGCATTCTCTGCTCGCTACGAAGCTCACTTTCCAGATGCGTAAAACGCTGGGTATAGATGTGCCCCTGCACGTGCTCTTCCAGACCCCCACTATAGCGGGCATGGCCCAGGTTATCGAACTGATCCAGCAGAGAGGACTCGAGGCGCTGGCCGAGGTGAAACCGGCCTTTGACCTGGCATCCGAGGCCATCTTAGACCCTGATATTCGTCCGGGGGCGGACATGCCGGTACACAGCGTCGAGAACGCCCGGCGGCTTTTCATAACGGGGCCAACCGGCTTTGTCGGCGCGTTCCTCATGGAGGAACTGCTGCGCGAGACCGATGCCGATCTCTACTGCCTGGTGCGCGCGCCCGACAGCGTCACGGGTAAGCAACGCATTCGACGCAATATGGAGGCGTATGGACTCTGGAACGATCAGTTGGGTCACAGGATCATCGCCGTTCCCGGCGATCTTGCGCAGCCACTGCTCGGCCTCAGTCGGAACACGTTCGAGGAGCTTGCGCGCACGGTAGAGGTGATCTATCACAACGGAGCCGTTGTCAACTTCATGTATCCATACGCGGCGCTTAAGGCAGCCAACGTTCAGGGGACGCAGGAAATTCTGCGCCTGGCCTGTACAGGCGCGATTAAACCGGTTCACTACATCTCTACCATCTACGTGTTCTCGCGCGCTGAATACGCGCCGGGCGATGTGTTGAGAGAGCACGACCAGCCCAGACATAGCCTGATGTATACGCTCGGCTATACCCAGAGCAAATGGGTGGCCGAACAGCTCATCATGCAGGCGGGCGAGCGCGGCTTGCCGGTAGCCATCTACCGGTTAGGCAGGGTGGCGGGCCACAGCCAGAGCGGCGTGTGCCAGGTGAACGATTTCGTCTGGCAGGGGATACGTGTCGGCATCCGTATTGGCGCCGCGCCCGATCTCAATATGAAACTGGATATGGCTCCTATAGACTACGTGAGCAAAGCCGTGGTCCACATTTCCCGGCAAGAGCGGGCACTGGGCAAGCACTTCCATATCGTCAACCGGCATCGTATTCATACGAAGGAACTCATCGCCTGGATGAAAACATTCGGCTACGATGCGCGGGTGCTGTCATTTGAGCAGTGGTGCGAGCAGGTGAGGAAGCGGGCGGAGAATCTCTCCGACAAGGCGGCTGAGGTTCTGGCCCCGATCCTGTCGGGAGCGCTGCCCATCGATCAGCTTCCTGAAGTCCACTTTGACGATCAGAACACGATGGAATTTCTTGCAGGCGCGTCCATTACGTGTCCGCCGGTCGATGCTCAACTGTTAACAACGTACTTTTCCCACTTTGTGCAGTCCGGCTATCTGGAAGCCCCTGCACGCGGGAGAGAGGAGATGAGGGTATGACGACGACAATGCTCAATGTGGCAACACCGCCAGCCGCCAAAGTAGAGCCATGTCTGGTCGTGGATAATCTGGTCAAACGCTATGGCAATTTCACGGCGGTAGATGGCATCAGTTTCATCGTGCAGCCCGGCGAAATCTTCGGCTTGCTGGGGCCGAATGGAGCAGGCAAGACGACGACCATGAGTATGCTTTCTTGCCTGTTCCCTCCCACCAGCGGGACAGCCACTATTGGAGGCTATGACCTGGTGCGCCAGACAAAGCAGGTCAAACACTTGCTCGGCGTTGTGCCGCAGGACCTTGCCGTTTATCCAACCTTAACGGCACGGGACAACCTGATGTTTTTCGGCAGCATGTATGGCCTGTATGGTAAAACCCTCAAGCAGCGGGTCATGGAGGCGCTGGAGATTGTTGGATTGGGCGACAGGGCGAACCTGCCCATCAACGCCTTTTCGGGAGGTATGAAGCGGCGTGTGAATATCGCTGCCGGTTTGCTGCATCATCCAAAGCTGCTCCTGCTTGACGAGCCAACCGTAGGAGTCGATCCGCAGAGCCGCAACTACATTTTTGAAAGCATCCGGCACCTCAATCGAAAATATGGCATGACCATCATATACACTAGCCACTATATGGAGGAGGTCGAGGCGCTCTGCGCGCGGGTTGCCATCATGGATCATGGCAAAGTGATCGCTCTGGATACGAAGGAGAAACTGATAGAGCAGCTCGGTGGGGGTATTCTCTACCTGGGATTGAGTCAGGACGCCCCCGAGGTCGTTGCCAGGCTCGAACAGTTACCAAAGATCGAGAGTGTGACGATTGTTTCCACAGGGGAGCAGGCAGGCAGTAGCTCTACGCAACTCAAGTGCCAGACAACCAACGCGCAGCAGGCCCTGATCGATGTCATCCAGGTACTTAACGCGGCGGGAGTGCAGCTTACCAGCCTGGCCATCGCCGAGCCAAATCTAGAGAGTGTTTTCCTGCACCTGACGGGCAGGAAGTTGCGAGATTAACGGCGGAAAGAGGCCGGGATGACCGGCTTCTTTCCGGCAAAGCGGAGAGCGTGTTCGTTGCACCGTGCGATCGGTCACTTCGTGAGAAAGAGAGGACTTCCATGCGCTTACTGTATGTCGTCTTGAAAGACCTGAAGATCGTCTTGAAGGATTGGGGATCGCTTATTATCCTGTTCGTCTCACCACTGATGTTTATTATCGTACTGAGCCTGGCGCTCGGGCAGTCGTTTGCGAATCTGAACACCTCCAATGCCATCAACGTACTGCTGGTGAATGACGACCCGACAGGCTCGTTGAGCCAGAAGTTCGTGACAGGATTGACAAATGCCAGTAACGCAGGCCACCTGCAATTTGTACAGAAGGTTTCAGGGACAACACTCACCGATGCCGGGGCTGAGCAACTGGTCAAGAATGGCAGTTACACTATGGCGCTGCTCATCCCGGCCCATTTCAGCACAAATATTACGCACGGCCAGAATGTTACCGTCCGCTTCATAGCCGATCCGGCTGCTTCGCAACAGGTTGTAAAACCGGTGCAGGCGCTGGTAGAGGCCGTGCTCGGCCAGACCGTTGGCCCCTTTACAATGCGCCAATCCGTATCAAACGCCCTGGCACGTAGCGTTCCACCCCAGGCGGCGGCGCAGATCAACCAGGAGGTCACTATGGCGCTCGCCAAACCTGCACCTGCTATCGCAACTGTCCAGGAGTCGAATCCACCCGGAGTGAGCGTTCCTAAATATCCTTCGGTGTATCAGCAGAATGTTCCTGGCTACACCATTATGTACATCTTCTTCATTGTTGGTGTAATGGCGACCTCGGTGCTGCAGGAGCGGCGTGATGGCACGTTCCGCCGCCTGCTCGTCTCACCGGTGAGCAAGATAACGCTGCTGCTGGGCAAGCTCCTGCCCTATTACATCATCTGTCTCCTCCAGGCCGTGATCTTATTTGCCATCGGCAAATTTGTCTTCGGCATGGATCTCGGCCCCCATCCAGTGGCGCTGGTAGGGATTACACTGGCCATCGCGGCCTGCGCGGTCAGCCTCGGCCTGTTGATATCTGCATTTGTCAAAAATGAGGGGCAGGCCAACGGGCTGAGCACGATTATCGTACTGGTGCTGGCGGCATTCGGAGGATGCATGGTGCCGCCGGTGTTCATGCCTTCGTTTATGACGCAGCTTGCGCGCCTGACTCCTCAGGGCTGGGCCTTGCTGGGATACCAGGACGTGATGGTGCGCGGCGTCAATCTGGTGGGAACACTGCCAACCGTCGGGGCGCTGCTGGCCTTTGCCGCTGTCTTTTTCATCGTCGGAGTGAGCCGTTTCCGCTTCAATTAGGAAGAACTTTATGACGATTACGCAGTTTACTGACGCGGGATCGCAAAGGTGCGCTCCGGTGCGAGCGCGCCTGCGCCTCTTCTGCTTCTCCTATGCTGGAGGCTCGGCTGCCGTCTTTCGCAACTGGCCGCATTTCTTGCCAGCCGCCGTCGAGGTGCAGCCGATTGAACTGCCGGGGCATGGCAGGCGCATCAAGGAGGCTCCCATCGATAACATAACGGCACTCGTTGAAGAACTGGCCAGCACAATTCCTTTGCGCGCTCTGCCGTTTGCGTTCTTTGGTCACAGTATGGGGGCGCTGGTGAGTTTTGAACTCACCCGCCTGCTGCGCCGCCAGCGCCACCCCCTTCCTGAGTGCCTCTTCGTCTCCGCCTATCGCGTTCCTCACTTGCCCGCGCGGCGTTCCCAGGCCCGCGCTTCACTGTCGGATCGCGAACTGATCGGGCATCTGGAGGAACTGGGAGGTACGCCCAAGGAGGTGCTCCGGAATCCTGAGCTGATGCGCCTGCTGCTACCGGCTCTCCGCGCGGATTTCCAGCTCTGTGATACCTACACGTATGTCACGGAGCCACCGCTGCCCTGTCCGATAGTCGCCTTTGGAGGGCTGCAAGACCCCATCGTGAGCCAGCAGGAGCTGCGTGCCTGGCAAGAACAGACACTGGCAAGCTTTGCTCTTCATATGCTGCCCGGCGACCATTTCTTTCTCAACAGCATACAGCCGCTGTTCCTCGCGGTGCTTCATCGCGTCCTGGCTGAACTCTTTGACCTCAGCCAGGACGACCAGAGCTTCTTTCAACAGCCGCGCTTTACCCGTCTCGCCGTGCCAGGAGCCACGTGAAGAAACCAACCACCACTGCCAGCGCGCCCAGACCCGCGCCCGTGCCGCGCCAGTCTAGAGCTATCTCTGCGCTGCCATCTGGGGCAGGTGGAACTGTTTCGTCCAGATAACGGGACAGGCGCTCCATTGTTGGCGTTGCGATGCCTGCACTGGCGGCGAGGGCCTTGAGTTCCTCGGCCAGAACCTGCGTCTCATCACGCGCCGCGTTCGCATGTCGTGCGATGACCAGTTCCGCCGTCTTTGTATTGAAGAGGCGCTGGAGAAAAGCTATCAGGAGTGGCTCCGGCAGCCTTTCAAAGATCGTGAGCCTGCCCGGCGTGATGGGGATGCCAAGCGCGTGCAGCACCCGAAAGTTCTCGCGCACGGCGCGCACTATCGACACCACGGCGTCGCGCGTTCGCGCCATGCGATAGTTGTCGCCTCCGGCCATATACAGGGCGGTTTCGGTGGGGACAATCCAGCCCGCGTGCGTCTTAAGCCAGGCATCCATATTACGGCTTACCTCGACGGGAAAACCTGCCTGCTCGAACGTTCTCACGATTTGCCCAAGACGGGAACTAAGACGACCATCCAGTTCACCAAGCGTGGTTGCCTGTTGCTGGCGTGACATAATGTGATAACGCACCACGTGGCCATCGCGTGTGCCGCCTGCTCCTGGAAAACCCAGCAGGACACGCTCGCGGCCCACCGCTTTGATATACTCACCAGGGCCGCTCACATTATTCACCATGAACAGGATGTTCTGCGTACCCTGATGAGCAGCCAGAACAGGCAAGACTGCCGGAACTTGATCCCTGCGCATGACCACAAGTAGAAGATCATAGGAGTCTTCCGGGGCAAGGCGTTCGACGACATTGACGGGGGTAGTGGTGCGCTGCCCGCTGCGGGCATCTTCCAGGACAATACCATGCTCTCGCAGCTCGATCAGGCGTTGTCCTCGCGCCAGGAGCGAGACATTGCAGCCAGTTTCTTGCAGGCGCGCGGCGTATAGACTTCCTAATACTCCGGCACCGTAGACCAGAATATTCATATGTGACTCTCTTCATCCTTCTCTCATTGTGTTTGCCTGGCTATTTTAGCAGAAATCAATCTAGATACAAAATCCCAGGCTTTTTTTGCTAGAGAGACTGGATGAAGTTGGCGATGATGGCCTGAACTTCGTCGAGACGGCCCTGGAAGAAGTGATCGGCACCCTGAATGGCAACCAGGCTTTTGGGTGCAGGTATCTGCTCGAACCACTGCTCGGTCAGCTTGAACGGTGCGAGATCGTCCTCGGTTCCCTGAACGATCAATTTGGGTTTATAACAGTCCTGCAAGGTATCGCCAGCGAAACTGCGGGCCGGAACGCCGAGTCCGATCATAGCCTGCACGCGATCATCGTTGCAGGCGACGCGCAGGCCAACCCACGAGCCGAATGAGAAGCCAGCAAGGATGACGGGCAGGCCGGGATAGCGGCGGCTCAGGAAATCTAGAGCGTAGCGCACATCATCCAGCTCGCCGCGCCCTTCGTCATACGTTCCTGTGCTGTGTCCTACGCCGCGAAAATTAAAGCGCAGCGCCGGAATGCCCAGTGCCTGCATCATCTGAGCGACTTTAAAGACAACCTTATTGTGCATTGTGCCGCCATAAAGAGGGTGTGGGTGTAGAACCAATCCCCCATAGCGGGGTACGACACCGGCTTCCTCCGGCTTGAGAATACCCTCAAGGTGTCCCTGTGGCGTCGGGATATTCATATGGAGAATCTGGCTGATGACTTGTCCTTCCTTTCTCTCTTTAACAGAGAAGGCACTGTCCTTTTACAGTGATTTTTCGTTCAATTTCTACTTTCTAGCATTTTTCATGGGTATCGCATGGTGATGTAGTCTCTTAAGTATAACATAGCCGTGTGATCTCCTACAAAAAATATGAAAACAGACTCGGACGTGTCATTCTGAGCGAAGCGAATGTCACCGATCTCATTCTACTGCGTGATACTGACATCCCCACAGCATGCTTCTGCCGGGCCTGCGGCCCACGAGGAGGGAGGGCGGGGACGCCCCACTGCCGACAGGGGCGCCGTCCCTGCACCCCGCTTGCTGAGTGGATGCCAGCGTGATAGACTTGACAGGCACGCGCGAATTGCAGCATAATCGATGCAACAAGATATGCGGCGTGGTACGCAGGTAGAAGGATTCTTTAAATTTATGGAAACATATGGATTACACAGGTATCCAGGTCGTCTTTTCATTGTCGAAGGGGTCGATGGTTCAGGCAAAAGCACCCAGATTGCGCTCCTTCGCCAGTGGCTGATCAGCGAGGGCTATCCTGTCTTTTTCAGTGAGTGGAATTCGTCTCCGCTCGTCAAGCAAACGACAAGCAAGGGCAAAAAAAAGCAGCTCCTGACGCCTACAACTTTCAGTTTAATTCACGCCACCGATTTCGCCGACCGCACGGAGCACGACATTATTCCGCCACTCAAAGCCGGGGCTATTGTGCTGGCAGACCGCTACATCTATACCGCCTTCGCTCGTGACGTGGCCCGCAATGTGGATCGCCATTGGGTGCGTGAGCTGTACCAGTTCGCCGTTAAGCCGACCGTCGCCTTCTATTACCGCGTTCCCCTGGAGGTCTCGCTCAATCGCATTCTTGGTGGGCGTACAGAATTGAAGTATTACGAAGCCGGGATGGATCTGGGACTGAGCAATGACCCGCTTGAAAGCTTCAAACTCTTTCAGCAGCGCATTGTCGATGAGTACGAGGCAATGGTGGGCGAGTTTGGTCTGACGGTGATGGACGCTACGCTGCCCATTCCCGACCAGCAGAGGCGCATGCGTGAGATTATTAAGCCCTATCTACGCGGTGTGCGTCGTGTCCGTTCATCGGCCCAGGAATCGGCGTGGGCCGGGCTGGCGCGTGAGATGCGGCCTTCGCAGGTGGAGGTGTCCGAAGCGAGGGGGCGGGAGCAATGACAAAGCTTTCTTTCTATGGCATCGACGCTATCCACTTAAAAGAATCGGAGGCTATTTTGCCCGGTCGTCTCATTGTCATCGAGGGGACCGACAGCGTGGGCCGTTCCACGCAGTTGAACCGCCTGCGTCCCTGGCTGGAAAGCAGCGGCTACGCCGTGGTCGACACGGAGATGACGCGCTCGGTGCTGGCCGGGCCGGGTCTGAAGAAGGCGAAGGAGGGCCACACACTCGGTCCCATTACCCTGAACCTGTTCTACGCCACCGATTTCGTCGATCGCTTTGAGAACCAGATCATTCCCGCTCTGCGCGCTGGTTTCGTCGTGCTTACCGATCGCTATATCTTTTCCCTCATTGCCCGTGCCGTCGTGCGGGGAGCTGATCCGCAGTGGATTCGCTCGATCTACGGGCTTGCCCTCAAGCCCGACGCCATCTTCTATCTCAAAATCAGCATTCATGACCTGATTCCCCGCGTCCTGCAGCGCGGTGGCTTCGATTACTGGGAATCGGGCATGGATATGCGTCTCGGCCCAGATCTCTTCGAGAGCTTCGTCAACTACCAGACGCGCCTGCTCAAGCAATTCGACGACATGTCCGAGGAATACGGTTTCCAGATCATTGACGCCAGCCTCCCCATCGAGTATGTCACCGAGCAGCTCAAGGAAGGAATCTTCCCCCTGCTGCCACAGGGATGACCCTCTACAGTGGTTGGGCCTCTTCGACGACGTAGCCAGCTTCGCGCAGGCGGCGCAGGAGTTGCTCGCACTGGGCGCGATCTCGTGTCTCCAGCGTCAGCGTCTCCTCACGCTGCATGATGGGCAGGCGGCTGGAGATGCGCTGGTGGCGCACATCGATGACGTTGATGCGCATCTCGGCGATGATGTTGAGCAGGCGCATCAGTTCGCCAGGCCGGTCAGCCAGCTTCGTGTGAATGACGAAGTAACGTCCCGCCGCTGCCAGGCCGTGCTCGATGAAGCGGCCAACCAGGTTGATATCGATATTGCCTCCGGTCAGCGGAACCAGCACCTTCTTGCCACGCAGGGAGACGGTGCCGCTGAGCAACGCGGCCACCCCCGCCGCGCCCGCGCCCTCCACCAGCAGCTTGCTGCGCTCCATCAGCAGCAGCACCGCGCTGATAATGGCCTCGTCGTTGACCAGCACCACATCATCGACCAGGCGCGAGATGATGGAGAAGGTGAGCGCGCCAGGCCGCTTGACAGCGATGCCATCGGCGATCGTGGTAATGGTGGGCAGCGTTTGCAGCGTGCCAGCATCAAGCGAGGCGCGACACCCGGCAGCACCCTCGGCCTGTACGCCAATGATGGTAATGTTGGGACGCAGCGCGCGGGCGGCAATAGCAATACCGGAGATGAGGCCGCCGCCGCCAATGGGAACCACAAGAGCGTCGGCATCTGGCAGGTCGCTCAGCATCTCCAGGCCAAGCGTCCCTTGCCCGGCGATGATATCGGGATCATCAAAGGCGTGGATGAAGGCCGCGCCCGATTCCTGCTGCAATTGCAGGCAGTGCTCGTAGGCATCGTCATAGGTGAAGCCGTGCAGCACGACGTTCGCGCCGTAGCCCTGCGTGGCTGTGACTTTCGCCAGCGGGGCTGTCTCCGGCATGACGATGGTGCAGGGGATGTTATACTGCGCGGCGGCGATGGCAACCCCCTGCGCGTGGTTACCCGCCGAGGCGGCGATGACGCCGCGCCGGTACTCCTGCTCGCTCAAACGGGAGATTTTGAAGCTTGCGCCGCGCACCTTGAAGGAGCCGGAACGCTGTGTGTTCTCTTCTTTCAAATAAATGTCCGCGCCCGTCAGGTCGTGCAGGGTGCGCGAAGGGGACAGGGGTGTATGGTGCAGCCGTGGCTTGAGCAGCTTATGGGCCTCCCAGATATCGGCAATGGTCACTGTGCGCTGCCCCTCGCGCTCGTCAGAACCTTCGCCAGGATCGGTAGTAGTACCAGAGGCCGGTAAATCTGTTGTGGCCTCGATAAAGCGCGGCCCTACGGGTGACGTTGGCGTGATTGCTGTGGTTGTTGTAGTCGCGGCAGTCGCGCCGGAATCATCGTTATTAGTGGCTTGTTCTATGTAACGCATGACGTGGTACAGTTCCTTTCCATCCCTCAGCGGACTCGACCACGCCCATTGTGGTACGCTCTCGATATATCTCTTTGTGTTTGTGTTTATATGCTTCTCGCAAAAAATGCCATTCGACGCCATGCCCCATTGCACGAACGAAGATGCGACGATTATAGCGTATTGATGGCCTGACGCGCAAGCTATGTTTGCCTGTGTCTGGCAGGCAGATAAAATACTTCTTGAAACCATTGTAGACCATAAACAGACCGATGAAGGCATGCGAGGCAAGCTGCTCACCAGTGCAACAGATTTCTCTATAAGAGAGTCATTTATAGATGAGGAGACCAATCGCACCATAAACGGGCGGATTGTGCTATCTTGCTGCGATATTGTGTGTTAAGATACGTAGTAATGAGAAAATACCTGAGAGGGAAGACTGTAAGGCGGAGAGACAGACTATGGGCAGCGCCACCACGACGGAAAAAGCTCCACAGGTTGAGGGTACGCGGGGAAAGCGCCGCGTAGGACCGGGTTTGAGGCCGCTCGTTTCGGGTGTGGAGCTGGCCTCATCGCGCTGGCGGCAACAGTGGTTTCTGCTGCTGCTGATCTGTCTCGGTATGATCGCCTCGATTGTGATTGTCTGTGCCGTTCCCCTGCTTTCGGAGACGATGTCGACGGCAGGGCTGCGTGAGGTGCTGCGCTCTACGCCGACCAGTTCAGAAATCACTGTCGACGCGTCCGTGGGTGGACTCTCCTCGCAGATCACGCGCGAGGCATTCCAGAGCATCAATCCGGCGTTACAGCACTATCTGGGCAGCTACCTGGCGAAGACGTTGCGCTCGGAGCTACAGACACCGCAATTCGATATGCTCTCTCCAGCGCCGCGCAACCCCGGCGATCTCGGCATCTATGCCACCTCGATTGCGCAGGCCAGATCGCATATTACGCTCTTACAGGGGCGCTTCCCATCCCCTACGAGCAGCGATGTCGAAATCGCGATCACGCCGGAGACGGCTTCGCTGCTGGGTGTGCATGTTGGCTCAGTGATTACGCTGAACTGGTTGATTCGCGCCACCGCAGCCGCCCCTACGGGCAGCACGTATCCTTTCGCCATGCATGTCGTTGGCATCTTCAGTGTGAGCGAGAGCGACCCTTTCTGGCATGGTTACAACTTCCTGCCCGTCCCTGAAGGCCCCAATTCGCCCGCCGATCACTACCTGGTCCTGACGGATGAGCAGAACTTGCTGGCAGCCGCCGATAAGATCGCAGCCAGCAAGCAGGTTGATGGTGTCTTTTTCCTGAAGCCAACTCTGTTTACCTGGTATTACCGCCTTGACCCGGCCAGGATAAGCATCAATCAACTGGATGACCTCATCAACCGACTTGCCTACATGCAGGAGTACATGGTGACAAATTTCGACGATCCCACGGCCCTCTATATACCTCCTGCTTACGTCGGCTCGGCCAGTATATCCGGTGCGGTTTTTCACACGACCAGCGGGCAGAGCAGCATGGAGAAATTCCGCAGCCAGCTTGCTGTGGCGCGCATTCCTGTTGCTATTCTCGCTATACAATTGCTGGCCTTGATCCTCTTCTTCGTTGCTATGATGGCCCTGCTACTGGTGGATCGGCAGGCCGACGCCATCGCGCAGTTGCGCGGGCGCGGGGCAAGCCGCAGCCATATCTTCGGGGCCTTCCTGACGCAGAGCGTGGGACTGAGTCTGCTCGCGCTCATCATCGGGCTGCCGCTTGCAGTCGTCACGGCCTATCTGATTGCCCGGCAACTGCTACCCGCCACGGAACGGGACGCCATCAACGTCATCTCCTCTAACCCGCGACAGACGATGGCGAGCATCACACTCTATGCCATTGCCGCCGCGCTCGTCACGATTATTGCCATGATGGTCTCGCTGCTGCGCGCCTCGCGGCTGGATATGTGGTCGGCGCAGCAGAGTGGGGCCGCACGGCGACCCATCTGGCAGCGTCTCAATCTTGATCTGGTGGCGATCGTGATCGCGCTTGTCGGCTATGGACTCTCGCTCTACCTGTCGAGCGTGCAGTCGGTGCTGGACTCGCAGACGCAGCAGCTTGTGGTTGCTCCGCTCTCACTGCTGGCCCCCGTCTTCCTGCTGCTGGCTGCCGTGCTGCTCTTCCTGCGCCTCTTCCCCTACCTGCTCTACGCGGGCGCGAACCTTGTGCAGCGTGGGCGCGACGCGGCTCCAACGCTGGCGATGGCGCAGATGGCACGCACGCCGCGCCAGTCCTTGCGCATGGTCCTGCTGCTGGCGCTTGTCATCGCCTTCGCCATTTTCAGTCTCGTCTTCACCGCCTCGCAGGCGCAGCGCGCCGCCGCTATCGCCACCTACCTGACTGGCGCGGACTTCAGCGGTACCATTCCCGACAGCGAGTATAAACTTCCCCTGCCGCAAGAAATTGCCCAGTACCGGCGCGTTCCCGGTGTCATCAGCGCCAGCGCGGGTTACGAAGAGAACGATTTATCGGCCTCCAACGGGGCGGGATCGCCCATTCAGATGGTCGCGGTCGATCCCGTCACCTTCGCGCAGACCGCGCTCTGGCCTACGACGGATCAGGGCATTACGCCCGCGCCAGATACACTGTTGAAAGAGCTTGCCGCGCAGCGCAATGCCGCCGTGCGGAGTGGGAGCGTCCCGGCTATCGTTGATGCTACGACGTGGAGCGAATTCAATCTGCATGTCGGCTCGACCTTCTCGCTCTACAATATTGAGCAACCGGGCGTTGGCATTCGCTACGTCGTGATCGGCGAGGTGCCACGTATTCCCTCGCTGAGCAACACCACAGTGGGCGGCGTGCTGGCCGACTACCAGGCGCTCTCCACAATTGAGACCAGGGATGGCCTGTTTATCGCTCCCAACCATATCTGGTTGCGCGCGCGCAGCGATGCCGCCTCTCTGGCGCACGTGCGCGGCACCTTCAACTCGCTCTACCTGCGCCTCACCAATGTCTATGATCGCTATGCTCTGACTGAGAGCCTGCGCACCGACCCGGCCTTCCTCAACTTGCTCGCCATGTTCGCTATCGGCGTGACGGCTGCCCTGCTGCTGGCGCTGGTCGGTACCCTGCTCACCTCCTGGCTCAACGTGCGCCGCCGTCTGACCAGCTTCACTGTGCTGCGGGCAATGGGCGCAACACCGGGGCAGATCAGCGCCGTACTGCTGTGGGAGCAAGGTATCATCTATGCCGGAGGGCTGCTGCTCGGCATCGCCTTCGGCATCTTGCTGGCGCTCACCGCCATTCCGGCGCTCATCGGCGGCGTCCTGCCCATCAGCGCCATCCTCAACGATTTGAGCAGCAGCGACTGGCAGGCTCTCCAGCAGAACATTCCCTTCCAGTTCGTGCTGCCTCCTACGCTGATTATTGCCGCCCTCGTCCTGGTCGTGGTCTGTGTGCTTTCGCTTGTCCTGATGGTGCGTGTGGTGCTGCATCCATCGATGAGCCAGGTGTTGCGCGTCGATGAGAGTCAGAGCGGTGAATATATCACGCGAGAAGATGCCGTGCTGGTGCGCTCTCTGCCACACACGACCGCCTCTCGCGGGAGCACGAGCACGGCAAGGCCCTCCACGGTCACGCTGGCGCTCTGGCAACTGCGCCGCGTCTGGCTGCTCTGGCTGATTGAGGGGCTCGGCATTATCGCCGCCATCGCCATCGTCTGCACGGTGCCGCTACTCTCGGCAATCACCACCACCGCGGAACTGCACGATGTCCTCTCAGCGACACCCACGACCTCCGAATTGACGCTTGCCGCAGCCACACAGGGCCTTTCAACGAAGAACCTGAACAGCGTGCAGGGCCAGATAGACCCGCTTTTCCAGCGCCAGTTGGGTAGCTATCTCAATGCCAGCGTCCCCTTCTCCATCCAGACGACCGGCTTCAAACTGCTCTCGCCTTTTGATAAGCCGGACGAGGTGCGGCTCACTGCCACATCAATGGAGCAGGCCGCGCCACATATTACTTTGTTACAGGGTCGCCTGCCGCAAAGTACGAGCGGCGGGGTGATTGAGGCGCTGCTCACGCCACAAACGGCGCAGCGCCTGCGCGTGGGCGTCGGTTCGCTCCTCGTGCTGCGCGGCGACTTCTTCACCACGCCGCAACAGATGTTCGGTGGCCCCAACCCCGCGCCAGGAACGATTACCATGCGTGTCGTGGGCATCTTCAATCTCACGGCTGCCAACGCTGTATTCTGGCATGGAGAGACATTCCAGCCTACCTCAAGCGGCCAGTCGCTTTTGTATCCGCTGCTTATTCCCACTTCTTCCTTCCTGTCCGCCCTGGATACGATTGCTGCCGCCGCGCACAGCGATACCGTCTTCTCGCCTGAAACCTTCCAACTGACGTGGCACTATAGCCTGGACGTACCTCATATCGGCGTCAACCAGATCAATGACCTCGGCTACCGGCTCTCCGCTTTGCAGGCGACGATTCAGAACAGGTACAGCAACGCGCAGAACGCAGTGGATGCCAACGGGCTGCTGCCCGCGCCCTATCTGGTGCAGGTCAGCCTCTACAATCCCGTGCCGGCTTCGTATGATATCCTGAGCACGCTGGATCAATTTCGCAACCGCAGCGCCGTTGTCTCTGTTCCCACCGTGGTGCTTTCGCTGCAAATACTGGCCTTGATTCTCTTCTTCATCGGTCTGCTTGCCAACCTCGTGGTGGACTGGCAGGGGGACAACATCGCTATCCTGCGTAGCCGGGGAGCCAGCAACGGTCAGGTCTTCATCGCCTTGCTCGCGCAAAGCCTGAGCCTCTGCCTCTGCGCGCTTATCGTGGGGCCGTTGCTGGCCGCGCTCATCGTCTCCTTCATCGCTCAGAATTTGCCGGGAGCGTCGGGACGGGGCCTGCTGCCTCCCAACATTGGTGCGCAGGCGCGGGCGGCGCTGGAAACGGGCTGGTATGCCCTCGGCATGGTGCTGGCCGTGATCGTCCTGACCCTCCTCCTGCTCAGGCGCGCCTCCAGCCGCAATTTTGTCTCCATTCGCCAGGAGGCGTCGCGCACCGCACAGCGCCCGCTCTGGTTGCGCCTCAATCTCGACGTGGTGGCCGCGCTCATTGCCCTTCTCGGCTACGGTGTCTCCGTCTACCTGACGAGTATCAGCAACCTGTTCGATACACGCGCGCAGGCGCTCGTCTCCACGCCGGTCGCGCTCGTAGCCCCGCTCTTTCTGCTCATCGCGGCGCTGCTGCTCTTCCTGCGCCTCTTCCCGACCCTGCTGCAACTGGGAGAGCGCCTCGCCATTCGCAGGCGCGGCAGTATCGCCATGCTGGCTCTCGCCCAGATCGCACGCGCTCCCCGCCAGGCGCTGCGCATGACGCTACTGCTGGCCCTCGCCATCGCTTTCGCCATTTTCACGCTGGTCTTTTCCGCCTCACAGGTGCAGCATATCAGCGCCATTGCCGCCTACGAGGCCGGGGCCGACTTCAGCGGCGACCTGCCCGTGACGGCCCAGCACCTCACCACGCTGGGCGAAACGGCCCTCTACCACCATATCTCCGGCGTCACCTCCGCTACTGTCGGCTTCAGCGGTAGCGGCACCACCTCCGGTACTCCTGCCGTTCCCATGCAAATCCGCGCCGTGGACGCCATCACCTTTGCCCGCACCGCCATCTGGACGCGGCAGGACTCGGCGCAATCGCTGCATTCCCTGATGAACATGCTCATTGCGGCCCGTAACAGTGGAGGGGGTGGCTTTATCCCCGTCATCATCGATGCCGCGACCGCCAGCCAGTTGCATCTGACAAAGGGCAGCACCTTTACCGTCACCATGAATGGTCTTGACTACAATACGCTAAACTGTCTTGTCATCGCGGAGGTGCAGCATATCCCAACTATCAACGATAGCGCCAGCGCGAGCAGTAGCGCGTCCTCTTCTTACGGTGGTATACTGCTCGATTATACGACCTATGCCCACTTCTACGCTGTCGGCGCGCTCAGCAGCCAGCCACAAGTTGATCCCTACCTGCCCATCAACCATGTCTGGCTGCGTGTGGCCAACAATTCTTCCGCGCTGGTACACGTGCGGGCCGCGCTGGCAACTCCGGCTTACAAACTGGCAAATCTCTATGATCGGCAGCAGCTCATCGACACCATGAGCAGCGACCCGCTCTCCTACGGTCTTGTCCTGCTGCTGGCCCTCGGCGCGATTACCGCTCTGCTGCTGACGCTGGTTGGCGACTTGCTGGCTTCCTGGCTGAGCGTGCGCGCGCGCCTGACCAGCTTCGCCGTTCTGCGCTCGCTGGGTGCCACGCCCATTCAGGTCACGGGCGTGCTGCTGTGGGAACAGGGGATTATTTATGTCGTGGCCTGCCTCACCGGCATCCTCTTCGGCCTCGTCCTCGCGCTCACCGCAGTGCCTGCTTTGACCTTCACCAGCGCCCCCGCTGGAGGCATCCTGAGTAGCCTGAGCATCGACGAATTCTACGTCATCCAGCACATCATTCCCACGCAAATCGTTATCCCCTCCTCGCTCGTCTTCGCTTTCCTGGCCCTTCTCCTGCTCTGCGCCCTCGCTCTCTACTTGATGGCGCGCACAGTGCTGCACCCCTCGGCCAGCCAGACATTGAGATTGAACATGGATTAAACTATGGAGTTGCAACAGGTAGACGAGGTGCTGGATTGCCGCCTGAGCTCTATATTCGGCCATATTGCGTTCGGGCGCGTGTCGTGACAGCAAGAAGTAGGTAATCAGGGAGGCGGGTCCAAAGAACATCTGTATCGGTACAATGATGCCGATACCCTGGCGGACGAACAATGAGAAAAAGTAGGGGACCGACGCGGGAATCAGCGATCCAAAGATGCCGATGATGATAAAGGAGGCGATGGCTCCGCGTCTGCCGAATCCCTTGTATGCAGCCACGATGAAGAGGCTGAAGATCAACAGATCGCCCAGACCGACGTTGGCATTGTAAGGTCCGAAGACAAAACCGATGGAAGGATCGAGGGGGCGCCCTTCAAAGGCGTCCGCCAGCCTGCCGAGAATAGGGACGCCGAAGGCAAAAAAGCCATCATAGAAGCCTAGCACAAAGGCAAACCAGGCCACGTGGCGCAACCGGAGACCACTCTGGATATAGAGATTGGAAACTCCCACCGCCGCCAGCAACGTCACTACGTCGATCAGTCCCCAGTAAATCTGCCAGCCGGTCTGCGTCCCCAGCAACGTCGACGTTACAATGATGTTGGCCGCCAGCACTGCTACGATCAGTGGTATCAATACGCGGACGGCCAGGAATGGACGCAGGGCGATATAGAGAGCGCTGAGAAAAGTCAGTACCAGAAAGGCGGTCAATATCTCCCCTGGCAGCACGAGGTAGAGCAACGGCAGCACGACGATCAGAATGAGCAGGAAGCACAGGTCGCGTGCATTGAACACGCCAATGGGGGGTCGCTGCAGGCGCACGTGACGGAAGTAGTACAGAGCGGCGGCAGCGGTAATCAGCGACCCGCTAACTTCAACGATAATCGAAAAGAACGTTTCTCCTAGCATGTCAATCTCTCCTCGCTGCAAAGGTGCTTTCCAACAGGTCCGCCCGCAACGGGCGCAGGTAGGTCAGTTCGCTCTCAGGAACGCCCTTGCGCGCCACCTGTAGCGCGATGCCAGCAGCCGCGAAGTGGTGCTCGATCTCGTCCGCGCCCAGATTTTTGAGCAGATTCTCCGGCACTACCATCTCAATATGATCCCCAACTGCCCTGGCCTGGAAGCGAGCAGGCCACGGTTCCGAGGGGAGCGTTTCAAACGCTTCAACCAGGTCGCGCAGCGTCACCACTTTTCCATCGATGTGCAAGATGTGCTCGGCCTTGCCCTGGATGCGTGATACAGCCGGAACGGCGGCTAAATCGCAGGTCAGAGATTCATCGGGCAGACAGCGCACCATATCGCGAGTGTCGTAGCGGAACACGGGCATGCATTCGCGATAGGGATAATACGGGGTGACAACGAGCGAGCCTAATGCTCCCGGCGCGGCTGGCTCGCCGCTTTGCGGATCGATCACTTCGACGTAGCCCATGTTCAGATCCGGGTGCAGATGCTGCTGGTTGCAGACGCGCCCGCTGACGGGCAGTACCTCTGTCATGCCGAAGTTATCGTTGATACGGATCTGGCCAAATGTCTTCTGAGCCGCACGAATCAATGCATTGGAGAGCACTTCACCACCACAGTCGATGCGACGAAGCTTGAAATCATTCGGTCCCAGGCCGCGACGGCGGGCAGCTTTGACCAGTTGAGCCAGGTAACTGGGATAGGTACTTAACAGTGTCGGGGCTTCATCGCCTCCACCTAGCAAGCTGTCAACGCTCTCTTCCGGTGGGATAATGCCCAGCACACGTACTCGCGCCCCTGCCAGCCGACATACCCGGACGTTTTGATGCACCGCTGCGGTAGCGCGCGAACTGATATTGATCTGCATGCAATCGCGAGGGTTGATCTCGTCGCGCAGCAGCCCGCTGAGGGTCGCCATTCCTCCCCAGAGTTCGATCTCATAGTGAGACAGCCAGACTTCGGCAGGGTTGCCGGTGGTGCCGGTGGTGCGCGTGGCTATATAGGGCTGTGTATCGGTTGTCACAAAGTCTTGCTGCTGTTTCTGGAGAGATTGTTTTACAGTAACGGGCACGCGGGGCATATCGGCAAGGGTCAGTTTGCCCGGGTCACGTGACTGTGAGGCGAAGAGCTTCTGGTAATAGGGAGAGACACGTGCGAGACGACGCGCAGTTCGCTGGATTGCTCGCTGCTGGAACTCCTTGCGAACGTTTGGGTCCGCGAATGGTCCTTCCAGCAACTCCTGGATATCATCACCCGGCGCACCAAACTCTTCCATTGTCTTCAGCCCATCTTCGACAAGACGTTCTACGTTCCGTGGATTGATGGGTTTCCCCCATACCATTGCCATTGCCATACGGAACTGGCGAATACCTGTCTCGAACATGTTACACTCCTCAAACATTCTCTGCTATCAGGTGAAAAGGGCGTAGAAATGGGGGAAGGGCAGAACCCGGCAAGCAAGACTCCGGCGCCGTTTCTCCTGCTCGTGGGAGGCTAACAGAGCAGTAGCATATGAGCCTGGATGCGCCAGAGAAATAGCTTCAGGGTCCTGCCCTTCCTGGGATATTTTAGGAGCCGCCGACGCAGGCGAGGAAGAGCACCGCTGTCAGTGAACTCATTGCATAACGAGCATACTTCAAAGTGCTGACCAGATGTGTCATGTTCGTCTTTCCTTTCTGTCTCAGGCTTGAAAGTCGCGGGCAATCATCCGCTGATGCTGCCACGGGTGTGAAGTAGACTGATGTGCCATCAGAACAGGGAGAATGTCCAGCCTCCATTTCCGAACGAACATCTGCTCTTCCGTTCTGGAAGCTCACCCTTACACTCACATCATGAGTCTACCTTTATCTCCGGGGAAAATACATCGGCAGAAGAGGGTATTTTTCCCTTTGCTCGTAGCTGCCAGAAAGGCATCAACTAACTGGCGAATCTGCTTAGGCATTTGTACCTACATACCCTCGGTTGAGCCAGGCGGGAATCTCATAATGAAAAAAGTGTCTTCCTATCGTCTTTACTGATGAATGATAAAACGATCATACCTGCATGGAATATATTTCATTCCCCTGGCTACGATCAAAGATCCCGAACTCTTTCTGCCTACCATTACGCACATGTTTGGCCTGGATGATGGCGAAGATCAGCAACTTCTCAGTCGGCTCAAAGAGTACCTTTCTGATAAACATCTCTTGCTTTTGCTCGATAACTTTGAACAGGTTCTGCCCCTGGCGCCACTTTTTGGAGAACTGCTTGCTGCCTGTCCTTATTTAAAAGTTCTGATGACGAGCCGCGAGGCATTACACCTGGACGCGGAGCACATATTTCCTGTACTGCCATTGGAGCAGCCTGAGCCGGAGGAAATGCTCGATCTTGCTGCGCCATGCGCGGCAGTACGCCTCTTCATACATTATGCTCAGCGCAGTGATCCAGACTTCCATCTGACGAGGGCGAACGCTCATGCCATCGCTGAGATTTGCATGCGCCTGGATGGTATTCCATTAGCGATAGAGCTGGTGGCGCGACGGGTCAAATACCTCTCGCTGGCGAGGATACTGAAGCAGTTAGAGCAGCAATTGTCGCAGCCGGGACAGAGCACGCGAGATACATCTTCCCGGCACAGCCTGTACGATGTCGTGAGATGGCTCTATGATTCACTGGAAACGCAGGAGCGGCAGCTCTTCAGAATGCTCTCTGTCTTCTGTGGCGGCTGTACGGTGGAGTCCGTTGAGGCCGTCTGGCGGAAAGTTGGAGGTGAAGCGGCTGCTTTGCCTCCTCTCCTGCATTCCCTGCTTGAGAAACATTTTGTTTACAAAGGCGATCAGGAAGATGGGGGAGAGCGTTTCTACCTGTTGGAGGTACTGCGTGAGTATGCCATGAAACGCTTGAAGATGAGCGGGGAGGCTGAACTTGTTCGTAACGCTCACATGGAATACTATATTGAACTGGCGGAAGTGGCAAAGCTGGAATTGAAGCGAGAAGGACAATCGCCCTGGCTCGAACGCCTGCAGATGGAGCAGGATAATCTGCGTGAAGCATTTCGCTGGATAGTGGAGCAGGAAGAGGTGGAAGGAGCCTTGCGCCTGGGCGGCGCGCTCTGGCGCTTCTGGTACACGTGTGGCTATAGCAACGAGGGGCGTCGCTGGCTGGAACGCGCCGTGTATAGTCGTCCTGCATCCATATCCACAGCCCCATCACCCTTTGAGGCTTTGAGCTTAGATAGACAGGCAGAGAATTTCCAGGAGGCTATTGCGGCAATAGAGCAGAGAAACGTTCCGTACAAGATTGCGTCGCAGATTCAGCAGATCACGGCATCTTCGCCGTCCCTGCTGACCGTGCATGAAAAGCTGACACAACGCGAAGTCGAAGTGTTGCGCCTGGTCTCGCTCGGCTACACCAACGATGAGGTCGCGCATCAACTGGTAATCAGCTCCCGTACCGTGCATGCGCACCTGCGTTCGATCTACAGCAAGCTGGGCATCACCTCGCGCAGCGCTGCCACCCGTTACGCCATTACTCATCAACTGACATAGCTCTCGCTCAGATGACATGCGGGGATATATTTTCAATGGCATGGTAATATAAAGGTGCCACTGGAAAGGAGAGATCATCACAATGAGATTTGGCATTTGTGCTCCATATCGCGCAGTGGCGGTATTGGAGACGTATCCTTTTGATTATCTGGAAGAAAGTGTGCAGCGTTTCTTAATTCCAGAGCGCTCGCAATCAGAATTTGAGGAACTCTGGCGGGAAGCTCGCCAGCTACCGGTGCCAATCGAAGCCGCAAACGTTCTGTTTCCCGCCGATTTACGATTAGTGGCGACGCCAACACAGTCGGTAGACACACAGCGGCTGGAACGCTACATGAAAACGGTTCTCCAGCGCGCCGAACAGGCCGCCATTCGTATCATCGTCTTTGGCAGTGGGCAGGCTCGCGCCTGTCCGCCCGGCTACAATTGCAGCGACGCCGTGCAACAAATCGCTGCGCATCTCTCCCGGTGGAGCGAATGGGCGCAAGATCACGGCGTCGTGATCGCCCTTGAACCCCTGCGCTACGAAGAGAGCAATATCCTGAACACCGTCAGTGAAGCAGGCGCCCTGGTCGGGAGCATTGATCGTCCAGCCGTAAGATTGCTGGCCGACTTCTATCACATAGCCTGCAACAACGAATCTCTACAGGATATTCTCCCCTGCTCATCTTTCCTCTCGCACATCCACGTCGCCGAAAAGCAAGATCGGGCTGCTCCCGGTCGCCACGGAGAAGATTTCCGCCCCTTCTTCGCCACCCTTCATCAGGCTGGCTACGACCACCGCATCTCCATCGAATGCAACTGGCAAAATCTTGCCGACGAGGTTGCCCCTGCGATAGAAACGCTCAGAGAGCAATGGATATCAGCATGCCATTGAGGAAGCAAGTTTTCATGGCATGCTCCCTTCTTGATGACTTGGATAACATTTCTCTTTGAGAAATCAGACATCCTCTAAATTTGGGCAGCCAGAACTGGATGGAGCCTTTGTTACTGCCAGAAATAAAAGCTAAAGGTGCAATACTCCTGAAAGCCGAGGCGGCGATAGACGTTGAGGCCCATCTTTGTGGATTGCAATATTCCAAAGCGGTAGCCCTTTGCGCGGGCCGCGAGCAAAGGCGCTACCGTCAGCGCCGTGCCAATGCGCCGACCGCGCGCTTCCGGCAGCGTGGCGACATCGTAGATACCGGCGACGCCACCACCCATGAACAGCAACGAGGTTGCCACAGGCTCTCCGTCGAGCAAGCCCAGGTAGTAGCGCACCGATGGAACGCGCACAAAGCCATAGCGGGCGCAGAGATTAAGCAGCATGTTCTGTATGCTATCAGGTATCGCGGAACCAACCGTCATCGTGCGTATCCACTGCTTGAGCATCTCTCCATCGCTGACCTCCTTGATGATCAAGCCCGGAGGCAGTGGATTATCTTCGCGCAGCGCCAATAGATCAATAGCCATACCGGGTGCCTCATCATCGCGTATCCATCCTGAAGCTTCCAGCCGACTCCCCAGATCAGCCGGTTGGGTAGATGGGCCAACCAGCCACGCTGCCGGGACGTTGCGCGCTATGAAATGTCCCGTTGCCTCCTCGATTTTTGCATCTACATCGGCGGGCGTGAACGCTGCGCGCACAACGCCATTGCCGAGTTCAAAGGGAAGGCCGGAGATAAACCACTGTTGCTCTGATTCATCGTGAAACTCCGCGCCCAACGCCCGCCCCCACAGGACAGCCAGTTCCTGCGCGTTCGCTTCCATCGCGGAAATCAGTGCTGGTACCGAAGAGTCTATAAGAATGTTGCTCATTCTATTACCTTCACTTACTAGCTAAAGAATGCGGACATCACTCCCTACGGAGTCAGGAACTGTGTACAGCCACGAAACCTTCGCCGGGGCGGTAGTCGGGTGACTGGTGGCGGAAGTAGGTGTTGTAGAGGTGGGCGTAGTGACCGCCAAGCTGCATAAGCGCCTCGTGGTTGCCCTCCTCGACGATGCGGCCCCGGTCGAGGACGATGATGCGGTCGGCGTGACGAATGGTCGAGAGCCGGTGGGCGATGAGGATGGCCGTGCGATTTTCAAGTATAAGGTCAAGCCCCTCCTGAATCTGTGCCTCGGTGAGCGGATCGACGCTGGCGGTGGCCTCGTCGAGGATGATGATGGAAGGCTTTTGCAGCAGCACGCGGGCCAGGGCGACTAACTGGCGCTGGCCCATCGAAAGCGCCCGCCCGGCTTCGCCCACCAGCGTATCCAGGCCCTCCGGCAGCGCCTCAATCCAGTCGCCGCCGCCGATCTGTCGGGCCACCAGGGCTACCTCCTCGTCGTCGGCGTCGGGCCGGGCGTAACGGATATTGTCGGTGACGGTGCCGGAGAAGAGGAATGGCACCTGCGGCACAATGCCCAGATGGCGGTGATAGTCGCGCAGGTCGAAGCTGCGGATGTCGCGCCCATCGATGAGCAGTTGCCCGCCCTGAAACTCGTAGAAGCGGGCGATCAGCCGGGCGATACTGGATTTGCCCGCGCCCGTGTGGCCGACTAAGGCAATCGTCTCGCCCGCCGGAATACTCAGATTGAAGCCTGCCAGCACCGTCTGCCGGTCGGTATAGCTGAAGAACATATCTTTGAAATCGACGCGGCCCTCAAGCTGCGGCACCGGCTCCGAGGCGGTCTGGCGCACGCGCGGCTCGGCATCCAGCAGGGCAAAGACGCGCTCGCTGGCGGCAAGGCCAAGCTGGAACTGGCTCCAGAACGAGGCGATACTGGTCAGCGGATACCAGAGCAGGCCGATGCTCTGCACAAACAGGAACCAGTCGCCGGGTGAGATGGTGTGGCTTAGCACGTCGAGACCGCCGAAGTAGACGACGATGGTGGTGCCGACATTCGCCACCATCACCAGCAGGGGGAAGATGCCGTTGTAGACGAAGCCGGAGCGCACGTTGACCTGATAGGACTGCTCGTTGATTTTGCGGAACTCGTCGTACATGTTCTGTTCCTGCCGGAAGTTCTTCGCCACTGTAATGCCGCTAATGGCCTCCTGAATATTGGCGTTGACACGAGCCCCCGAACGCTGCGAGCGTTGTGTCGTGCGCCGGGCGATGCGCCGGAAGCCGAGGGCGATGATGACGATTGCCGGGGCGATGGTCATAGCCAGCAGCGCCAGCCGCCAGTTGCGGAACATCAGCACGGCGGCAATCAGGAAGAACAGCAGAAACTGGCTCAACAGGTTGAGCGTCAGCGTGACGACCGTCGCAAAATCCTCTGTATCCGAGGTAACGCGACTCACAATTTTCCCGCTGGGAAACTCGTCATAGAACGACATGTCGCGGGCCATGACGGCGGAGAAGGCGTCGCTGCGCAGCTTCATCGTCACGTCGGCGACAGCCCGTGCTGTGAACCACTGGCGAAAGAAATTGGCCGTCCACGAGAGCACGCCCGCTACCAGGATGACGACGATCAGCACCAGCACGGTTTGCATCGTGCGCGAACTTGCCAGCGTGTTGATACTCTGCGCCACCAGAATGGGAAAAGCTGTATCCAGCAGCGAGTTGAGCACGACCAGTACGGCCACAAAGGACATCAGCCCCAGTTTGGGCCGGAAGTAACCGATAATGCGCGAGACCAGTTGCCGATCAGAATAACTGCGATCATACGCCTCGGCATCCAGCCCATCCATGAGAAAGCCCATAAGTTCTCCTTTACCTCTATTACCAGTTCTGCCGATAAAGCGGCGATGCACACGATCAATCGGCGCCAACGGGTTTAGCCGAACGTTCTTCGGAACTGGCCGGGCCTTGTTGATGATGCTCACCCGTTGGCTTTTGTTTCGTCCCGTGATGCGCGAAGATGCGGCGGTAAAGGTCGCAACGGGCGAGCAGTTCCTCGTGCGTGCCTGAGTCGACGAGCTGGCCCTGACGCAGGACGAGGATTTTGTCGGCCCAGCGGATTTGCGAGAGGCGATGGGTGATGAGCAGTGTGGTGCGCCCCTGCAAGAGGCGGCGAATGGCTCGCTGTATCTCGTCCTCCGTCGCGCTGTCGATGGCGCTGGTGGAATCATCCAGGATGAGGATGCGCGGGTCGGTGAGCAGGGCGCGGGCGATGGCGATGCGCTGGCGCTGCCCGCCTGAGAGCGTGACGCCGCGCTCGCCGATCATCGTCTCGTAGCCATCCTTGAAGCCGAGAATGAACTCGTGGGCCTGCGCCTCTCGCGCCGCCCGCTCGATTGCCGCCTGATCCACCTGCTGTCCCATGCCGTAGGCGATATTCTCGGCTACGGTGCGTGAGAAGAGGAAAATGTCCTGCTCGATGGTCGAGACCTGCGAGCGCAACGCGTCCAGGCTCCAGTCGCGCACGTCCACACCATCCACGAGGATGCGCCCCGCGTCCACGTCATAGATGCGATTCACCAGCTTTGTCAGTGTGCTCTTGCCCGCGCCGGTCTGCCCGACGATAGCGATGGTCTTCCCCGGCTCGGCACGGAACGAGACGTTTTTCAGCACGGGCGTATCGCCGTAGCTGAAGGTGACGTTCTCGAAGACGATCTCGCCCGCCATCTTTGCCGCGTAGCCGCCCTCGTTCTCGTCCAGCTCTGTCTCTTCGCGCAGGATGGTCAGGATGCGCCCGGCCCCGGCAATGCCGAGTTGCAGCAGGCTGAATGTCCAGTTGGAGTTGCCAGCCGGGAAGCGCATCATGCCCATCAGCCCCATGTAGGTTACGAGTCCACCGATAGTGAACTGGCCGAGGGAGACCAGGAAGAGTCCGTGCAGGAAGCCGCCGACGAGGGCGATGGAGAGCAGCAGGATGGGCAGGTAGCGCGCCTGTACCTTGCCGTTCTCGACGTAGAAGTCGCGGTAGAGTCGCGAGTTGCGTTCAAATTTCTCCCGCTCCTGCGCCTCCTGTGAAGTGCCCTTGACCACCTCAATCCCGGCGATGGCCTCATTCAGTCCGGCATTCATGTTGCCGAACTCTTCGCGCATGCGGTCGGAGACCGGAGCGAGCTTGCGCGAGAAGTGGCGTAGCGCGAGCAGGTAGGCGGCGGTAAAGAGCAGGGGAGCCAGCAGGAGTTGCCAGTTGAGCACACCAATAAAGACGAGCGTGACAATCAGACTGACGGACGAATCGACTTGCACATCCATCCCCGGTACGATCATATCGCTCAACCGCATCATATCGTTGTTGGCCCGCGCCATGATATCGCCCACACGCTGCCGATTGTGGAAGGTCTGGCTCTTGCCCAGCAGGTTCAGGTAAAGTTCGTCGCGAGCGTCACGAGCCACGCGCTTGCCCAACACCTCAGCGGAGAAACGCGCCATCAGGTCGAAGCAGCCGCAGACCAGCACCACGACCAGCAGTTCCAGCGCAATACTCGTCAGCCGGGTGCGTGCCTGGCTGCCACTCAAGACCGCGTTGAAGGCCACGCCGGTCAAGACGGAGATGGATGCTATCAGTATATTCGCCATCACCGTTCCTATGAAGAAGCTGGCGATGAAGCGTTTATAGCGCAAGACATGCGAAAGAATCCAGCGCACAGGGCCGGAGCGATTGTAGGAATACTCATCGACAACGGTAAACTCACGTTTAGACAAAAAGACCTCCAAGCAGGTGCCTGAACGGGGAACCTCGTGGCAGCATAACACAGCAATTCAATCAGCCAGTACATTCATGATACCCTACCCCGCAGGCTGACCGCAAGGGATCAGCCTGTGGGTATGGTGAGTCTACACACACTGATCCACAAAAGCAACCTGCTCGACGGGAGCCTGGGAGTCGAGCCGTTGCAAACGAGTCCCCAGCGCCACCATCAGCGTCCCCATCTTGCCGACAGCGAAACGCAGCACATGCCCTTGATTGGAAGCCTGAGTGGCCAGGTGATGCTGCTCCGCCTGCTGGTGAAGCTCTTGACGATGCATCGCGGCCAGTTGCTCATCGAGAAACAGGTTCATCTTGTCTCCTCTTAACTTCTTGCTCTTGACTGATGTTTTCTTCTTACAGGAACAAGTGTACCATGCTATACCTGACACCCTCTGTCACATTTTCGCCTTTTTAGGCCTTTGCCTCGCCTTTTCCGATCTCCCTGGTTGGTTCTACAGGCGAAGAAAGAGGTACAGATATGTTGCGATTTTTTCACATGTGTTTAGACTTATAACTGTCAAAAGAACTGTCATTTTTGAAGAGGAGAAGGCCAGCGAACATGCTTTTTGATGGGCATGGTACAATAGTTCCGTAGGGTTCCTATCACATAGTAGAGCTTAGAATTGAGGAACGGATAATGCCTGAGTCGCAAACTGCCCTGGGTAAGACCAGGCAGGTATCTATTCATGAACGCTCCATTCGCGTTGGCGATTTCATCGTGGTGAACGGCTACCGGGTGAATCGAACATTGCTTAAAGCGCGATTTGCTGAAGGAGGCTATCAAGCTCAAGAAACAGCACATTTCTTACTATTTACGCGGGGAGTTGCTCCCAGGACAATACTCGTCCACTGGTTCGCCTCCGAGGAGATAAATGCGGACATTAAGCACTTCATGTACCTGGAATTAAAGCCATTGGGATTGCTCGATCGACCTCAGCATTATGGAGAGATTCTCGCTGGAATTGTTGGCTCGTTCTTCCCAAAGGATGTAAGAAGGGCCTGGCATTATTTCGGAGCCAATACCTTGCAGCAGTTTGTGGCTTTTCTATCGACGGTCTCCACACCACCATATCCTGATTACACCTGTATCGGCTCGTTTGCCACACAATACAAACGCATATGCGAACTCTGTACCGGGAAGACGTTTCTTGATGCTGGTTGTGAGTCAGGTTTCCTTCCTGTGTTGATTGCCGAACGAATCCCTTTTATGACACGGGTCGTAGGTCTTGATATACGTCCGGATATGTTTGATGTTGTGAGCGAACTGGCCCGAGAGCGGGGCCTGTCAAATGTAGAATTTATCCAGGCAGATCTTCTGGCCGAAGACTTTGCCAGAGTAGGGCAGTTTGATACAGTTACTGCTATCGGTGTAATAGAGCATTTTTCTGAGCCTGAAATGTACCGTGTTCTGGCGAATTTGCTAAAGATAACAGCACAACGGCTCATTCTCATTGTCCCTTATGAAAATGAACCTGAACCAGTTTACGGGCATGAACAGCTATTCACTCCTGCCACGCTTGAGTCTATAGGAAAATGGTGTGTCCAACACTTAAATGGAATGGGGAAAATCTGGCTCGAAGAATGCGTAGGAGGACTGTTGCTCATAGAGCGATCTTAGAAAGAGAGAAGAGGCGAACGCACAACAAATCTCTTCTCTCTTCTCTTTATCACAGTAGAGAACTGACCTGAGAGAGTTGACGTTCTGCTTCAGCTACAAAAGTGAGTACTTCTGAGTCGTGAGGATATTGCTCTAGCAAATCTCCTCTGAGGTACTCAACAAACTGATTGTTTACCATAGGAGCATTCATGCTTGCTATAATGGGCGTGGCCTGCCGTGCCACTTGCAAGCTAACGCCTCGCTCCCGCATACGTGCATAAGCCATAGCCAGCGGTATCAGAATACTGGTTCGGCGCACAAGCCAGTTAGGAGGACTGTTGATAAGAGCTTCTTTAAGATAGTCAACCGCTTGTTTGTAGTTGCCACTCATAAGGGCTAGTTTTCCGGCTAACTGGAGCCAACTCGACCGGTCAAATTCTTCTTTGGGACTAATCTGATCGAGGTATGCACTAGCTTCTTCGAGCCTTTTCTGAGCAATTCCATAATCCCCCATCTCCATAGCGTTATCTGCCCAGCAACAGAGTAGATGCGCTCTTACGCGCACATGCTCTTCTTCGAGATGTCCAAGACTGCGTAGAGCCTCCTCTATAGATTGAAGAGCTTCTGTATGCTGACCTAATGCCTGATACGTGTCAGCGAGGCAGACGAGGCTCTGCGCAACGTACAAGGGATCACCTGTCCCAAGTGCAGCGACATGCGCATTAGTATGAGCCTGGAGAGCCTCTTCATAATGCTCCTGCAAGTGTTGCGCTCTACCGATGAGATTGTATACACCTGCATAGTAGATAGGCCTTACCTGAGAATATAAAAGGGCATGATTCTGTTGTACCAGGAACAACTGTGCTTGACCAACCGCAAGAACCTGTGCATTGCCAGCCGTGTGGAAAAGTTTCCATCCCGAGACGATACTCTCACTCAATGCCTGATGAAGCTTGACGCGATCTTCGGCTGAAATGTGTTGCCCTGTCGAGATGGGGATGTTGCTAACTGCTGCTGCGGCTCCAATTTGGAGTAGTTTGCGTCCTAATTCGCGTCGTGACATTTTCGGCATTGCCTGAACCCCTTTCAAAACTATCTGCAACGACTCAAACAGGGTTTCAAGCGACCACCCTTCATCCAACAGTTGAGCCAGATCGTCGGCTTCGAGAACCAACCACGCGCCTAATTGCTCTTCAAGCGTCCCCTCAGTTGCGTAGAGCCTACTTATGGCCTGATTGCCCTTGAGTAGCGACGGGGCTTTACTCTCTAGGAGAGAAGAGGCCCTTACAGGCAACTGGTCAGCTTCGCTCTTCTGATGACTGCTCACTTCCGCCTGCTCTTCGCCCACCAGGCCCAATTCCTGAGCCGTCTTGCCAAAGTACCGGCATAATCGCTCCCGCGAATCCGCGCTCAGTGGTTCTCCAGCTTCGGCACGCTTAATTGTCACTAATGCCAACTGCGTTTGGGCGGCCAGTCCTTGCTGCGTCAGGTTGCGGCACAAGCGGGCCAGTTTAAGCGGGTGTTGATGAGTATCGCTCATTTTCCCTGTACTCCTTAGTGTAGTGGGTGAACCCACCGTTGTCGATGAGTTTTGAGCAGAAAAGACCTACTGATCCCAAAGTGAGCTACAAGTGATCTCTTTCTGAGCTATTGCTCTCTTCATTTCGCTATACACTACGATTGTACCACAAGATGGTACAGCTTGAAACAAAAGCTCTAAGCCTTGCTGCTATCACTGATAGGAACTTCAGGTTCGGGCTTTTTGCGTGGCCCATGTGGTCCAGATTTGCGAGGTGTTGCCAGAAACGTTTCCAGCGAATCCGTATAGATGAACCAATCACGCGAAAGCTGGAAACCCTCTAATGTTCCTTTTCTCAGTAAATGAGCAAGATATGTTTTACTTAATCCTGAGCGTTCAACGGCTTGCGCCGTGGTGAGACACTCACGATCGGTCTCAATATTCTTGAGTATCGCTTTTAGCACGGGAATCCTCTCTATTTATTGTTCTTGAGTGTGATTATAACACACGCGAAAGCTTGCAAATCATAGCTAATTTATGTTATAATAACATTAGTTAGTTATTATAACGATATCTAGCTAATATTTGTACCTGAACAACTGAATGGGGTTTCAGCCCTAGCCAGGCGAGGATATGCGCTAGTCGCCCTTTTTCCCAACCGTTGACATGTCCGGTTGGGATGATCTGAGTGTAGAGAGGAGGGAAAAGAGCCAGCAGGCCACTTAGAGACAGCAGTTCAGCGTGAGCCATGAAGCGAGTCGAGTCATGGCGGGCGGTATCCTGGCATGGCGTGCGCAAGCAGCCTGATTGTGGCGTACCGGGGGCTTGTCCTTTCCCACTTGTTTCTTCCCGGTTGATCTCTGCTCGTCTTCTTCTCATGGCGATCAGGGATGAGCCGCTGAAGAAAGGAGGTGATCTTACTGGCTCAACCATTGTCACAACCGAACGCTTTTGAAGTCGCTGGCTTCTGCCTGACGTGTCCACCCCCGCAGGAGGTGGCTGCCCTGTTACAACCGCTGGGTTTCCGGCTCGTCTTCCAGATGGAGGCAACGATCTACCCGGCCTACGCGCATACGCCCGATCTGCCAGCCCAGTACCACTACAAAGACCCCTTTGGGACCGAGGTCATTTACCTGGCCGGTCAGGATAGCGCTCTGGATGGCGAACGTCTCCCGCGCCATGCTTCGCGCTTTTGGCTCTCGCCTGGCGCGGATCTGCTTGCCTATCGACGTGTCGCTCGTTTGCTGGCTACTACCTGGCCGCTCACCTGGAAGCCCTCTCACGGAGAAAATGCTCTCGTTCTGCGTTTCATCGCCTAGCGTGACCTTTCTCCCCGTCATTCGTGGATACTAGGATGAAAGGTCATTCTTTCATCCTGTTGACCACTTTTATTCTTGAATCAGGAGGACTGCACATGGCAGATCAGCAACAAGACGACTACATTCCGTATGACCCCACCACCGCGATCACGCTGGAGGATTACGACACCATCCACAAGGAAAAAGAGCAGTTTCAGCAACTGCTGCTGCAAGCGCGTGGCGAGTTCATGTACCAGCACTATAATCGCCTCTTGCGCGCCCTTGAAGTTTCCCTTGAACGCGCCGCGAAGGTGAAGGTGCGGCTGGAACGTCAAGAGCGCCGCAAGGTTGCCAAAGAACATCACGAGCAATTGCAACAGCAACGCGAGCAGGCCCGTTTAGAGCGCCTGCAAGAGCGCCTCAAGAGGGTCTGACGAAATGCGGCAGCTCTCATGCAAAAAGGGAAGGGCTTCCGCAACTCGCAGGCCATCTGGGCGCAACTTCTGTAAGATGCTGGCAGGAGGAGGCTGAGAGTCCCGTGATTCCTCTTGCTGGAATAGTGGGACGGTTCCGGGACGATTCCGGGACGATTAAATTTCCTGCCAGCGTCTTTTGCACACCTGGGGAGCAATCTATGGCAGCACCACAAAGCAAAATCCGAGCCGCTATCGGCAGGCTCAATCCGTTCAACAAAGGCCAGAGCCAGCCATCCCGGCAGGCGACCCTGGCTCCAACTTCCTCCTCAACGGCAAGCGGCCCAACCACTGGGCCACTCGCAGGCAAAAGTGGCCCGACGCTGGAGCAGGCGCGTGGACAGATTAACTTGGTCAACTATTCTCCCGATGAGTTGATGCTGCACGTCGAGCAGACGATGGCAGGCGTTCACTTCGGTATGACGGTCCCGGAGAAGTTCAAGGAATACCTGGCCGAGTTCTGGGACGTGACCGGGCCGCTTGTGCTGCTGGCAGGCACTGCTGGCGAGGTATTCGCCTTCATCTGGGGCTACTCAGATGTCAGCGCCTGGTGGATCGGCCTGTCGATCCTGGCGACGGTGATCGTGCTGGAAGCGACTTTTGCCGTCGTCTCCTATAAGAGTTCTACTATCCGCAACCGGGCCGAGCACAAGTCCGGGGGAGTCACCGATGCCGAGCGGCGCATCCTGGCGCGCTACCGCCAGATGTGGCTCTTTCTGGCTCTCGGCGTTGGCGTCGGGCAGGCGGCCTTTCTCATCTCGGCGCTGGGTCTCAAACTCGGCCACCTGCTGATCTTGCTGGTCGCCTTCGTCGTAGCGCGTACCCTCTTCACGCTGGCTTCCGACTTCTACACTGCTTTCGTGCATGCCCGCAAGCCAACCGAGGGGGAGGAGGCAAAGGCGCAGCAGGCCCAACGGGCAGCGCTGGCAAAGGACTTGCTGCACCAGAAAAGCGAGGAAGTACGCATTCTCAACACGGGCATCCTCGACCTCCAGCGTGCGCATACGACTGCCGAAATGGAGCAAGACAAGCTGCGCACGCAACTGGAGGTGGAGCGGCTGCAAAACCAGGCGCAGATCGAAACCTTGAAGAATCAGGCCGAGCAGGCGCGCCTGTTCACCAAGCTCGGCAATAGCCTGATGCGCGCGATGTTTGACCCGGACCTGCCCGACGAGCAGCGTCAGAAGTTGCTCGGCACCATGCAGGGCTTCATGGTGGCCAGCCGCCAGCTTCCGCCGGGCTATCGGCACATCAGCGAAGAGGAGCGTGAGGAGGATCTCTAAACATGCCGGAGAGACGCTATAGCCGCTACAAACGTGCGGATGTGTGGGCGCAAGCCTATCACTTGCAGGGCCGTCTCGATCTCACCATCCTCGACGGGACCGTTTATGGCCATAGCGTTGACATTGAGCGCCCAAGCCGCCGCATGAAGTACCGGGCGGTTGTACTGGCCCGCTCATCGGACTGGTACGCCTTTTCCCTCAACTGTGTGGATCGCTTCCGCCACGGTCTGGATGCGGTGCTGTGTGGAACACACGACTCTTGTCTCCCCGTGCCGGTGCTGGCCCTGGATACCATGCGCTGGTACGAGCCGCTAGAGATGCGTCTCAAGAGCCTGGAACCGACTATTGGCCCCGATGGCAAGCCAGTAGCAGACGCCTTTTCTCAAAGGCGCAAGTCGCACTACGGCCACAATATGCTCATCGGAGCGCTCATGTGCCAGCGAGAAGACGCCCTCAAGCGCCTGCAAAGCTTGCCTCGTTCGACCCGGCTGCGTATCGAAGCCAAGATCAAGCGCCTGCATCAACGCCGTGCCGGGCGTCCCTTGCTGGTCTGGCCGCTCTATGAGACCCCGGATAAGTAAGACAACCAGAAGAGGAGGACATGAATACAGAAGAACTGGTGCAAGCCTTGCGCCAACTCGACACCCTCTACGAGCAAATGCACTCCGTCCAGGCGCTGCTTTTTGGGGACAGGGGCACGAGAGCTTCCTATGAACAGATCACCACCCGTATTGAAACGGCATTCCCCGATTTGTGCGTGCGTCGTGTTTCTTTTACTCATCGCATGGCACACGGGCTGTTTCCGCTTGATGAGCCGGATGAAAAGCGGAAGCAACAGTAGACAAAGGAGGAATAACACATGGGAACAGGTACACCGGCCACTCCAACCGTTACGGTAGATATCGTCCTCTTCAAAAAGCACGGAATTGTCTTGCAACTCTTGCTGATCCAGCGCAAAAAGCCGCCGTACCAGGGCTGTTGGGCGCTGCCCGGCGGCAAGCTGGATACTGGCGAATCCGTGGAACAGGCTGCTGTCCGCGAACTCTCTGAAGAGACGGGCATCACTGGCGTCGAACTCCAGCAGTTCCACGTCTTCAGTGAGCCGGAGCGCGATCCACGCGGTCACTACATCAGCGTCGCCTTCTACGGTTTTGTCGAGGCTGCCATCGAGGCTCATGCTGGCGATGACGCGAGCGCTGCCGCCTGGTTCAACCTCCCTCTCCCTTCTCTGCCGCAACTGGCATTCGATCATGAGCACATCATCCGGGAGGCACTGTCAGAATCAATACTCGAAATGAAATTCGTTCGCCAGGGGAAAGATGAACCTGGAGCAGGCAGAAAGGAGCAACAGACCGTGAAGAAGTGCGAACGCTGTGGAGCGGTCGCCCACACGACAACCGTTACGATGAAGCAAGGAACCCAACCGACGCAATTGTGTGCTGACTGTGTAAAGATTGTCTGTCGTCCTGGAACCAACTGGACAATCAAACGGTAGATACGAACTATCCCCTACCCTGTCCCTCTCATCGAAGCCTTACAGTCAAAGCCAATTT
>DATGLM010000078.1:0-217479 GCA_035294125.1 Ktedonobacteraceae bacterium
CGTCCGATATTCATGGCTCAGCCGATTATCGGCGTCACCTTGCCCGTGTGTTGACCGAACAGGCTCTCGCCGCCGCTGCCGGGCGAGCAGAAAGGAATCGCTGATGCAAGAAGACTTCAAGAATATTTCCCTGAAGGTAAATGGCGCCACCCATAGCTTGCAGGTCGAGTCCCGGCGCTTGCTGGCCGACGTGCTGCGCGATGATCTGGGACTGACCGGCACCAATCTGGGCTGCGAACACGGCGTCTGCGGCTCCTGCACCGTCCTCTTCGATGGGCAGAGCGTGCGTTCCTGCCTGATGTTCGCCGTACAGGCCAACGGACACGAGATCACGACGGTGGAGGGGCTGGCGCGCAGCGGTGAAATGCACCCCTTGCAGAAAGCTTTCTGGGAGGAGCAGGGCCTGCAATGCGGCTTCTGCACCCCCGGCTTTCTCATGACCGCCTACGAGCTGCTGCAACAGAACCCGAACCCGAGCGAGGAGGAGATTCGCGCCGCGCTTTCCGGCAACATCTGCCGCTGCACCGGCTACCAGCACATCGTCAACGCAGTGCGCACGGCGGCCAGAGAGATGGCGCAGACAGCTTCCGAACCTGTGGCCTGACAGAGTGTGTGAAGGAGCGAAATTATGACAACGACAACCAGCGGATACGGGCATACATGGATTGGTCAGAGCATTAAGCGACGCGAAGACCCCGACCTGCTCACGGGTCGCGCCACCTACACCAACGATGTTAAATTGCCCGGCATGTTGCATGCCGCCGTCCTGCGCAGCCCCTATGCCCACGCGCGCATTGTGAGCATCGATACCAGCGCGGCGAGGGCGCTACCTGGCGTTTATGCGGTGCTGACCGGGCGCGAGGCCGTTGAAATCATCGATCCTGTACCCGCCTTCTGCGCCGAGCCGGTGGTGGAACGCGCCATCGCCGTCGACAAAGTGCGCTATGCCGGTGAGGCGGTAGTCGCCGTCGCGGCAGAAAGCCGCTACATTGCCGAAGACGCGCTGGAACTGGTGCAGATCGAGTGGGAGCCACTACCGCCCGTTGTGGACGCGGAGGCGGCCATGCAGCCGGGGGCGCCGCTCGTCCACGAAACCCTCTCGTCCAACGTCGTCTACGATCAGACTTTCACCTTTGGCGACGTGGATGGCGATTTTGCCCGCGCCGACCGCGTTATCAAGCGCCGATTACGCTGGCCTCGCGCCACGGCTGCTCCGATGGAACCGGCGGGTGCGGTCTGCCAGTATGACCCGGCCAGCGGGCGCATGGAGATCTACTCCAACACCAACATGCTCAACTTCGTGGCCTGGACCATCGCGGGAACGCTGCGCCTGCCGCCGCACAGGGTCAATTTCCATCCCATGTACACCGGCGGCAGTTTCGGCAGCAAGCACGTCATAGGCAAGGTCATCGCCATCGCGGGCGCGCTCTCCAAAGTCACCGGTCGGCCCGTCAAATTCATGGAAGATCGCATCGACAATCTGGCGGCTAACGATAGCCAGGGACCCGACCGCATCTATGACGCTCAGCTTGCCGTGACCAGCGATGGCAAATTCCTCAGCCTGCGCCTGCACACCATCGACGATTACGGCGCGTACTTCATGTTTGCCATCACCGGCAACACCAATATGATGTCGCAGATCACCGGCCCCTACACCATCAACAGCGTCGAGACGGGCATCAAGGCGGTGCTGACCAACAAGAACCAGCAGACGGTCTTTCGCGGCGCCGGTTCGGACGTGGGCAACTGGGTGTTAGAGCGGCTGGTTGACGAAGCCGCCGAAGAACTGGGCATTGACCGCAGGGAGATTCGCCGCAGGAACTTCATCCAACCCGATCAGTTTCCCTACAGGATGCCGACCGGCAACCATTATGACAGCGGCAACTATCCCGCCGTGTTGAACATGGCGCTGGAAAAATTCGACTGGGATGCCTGGCGCGAGGAGCAGGAGCGGGCCCGCCAGCAGGGGCGCTATATAGGCATTGGGCTGGCGACCTGCCAGCAACGTAGCACCTACAGCGCCACCGAGTTCTGGTTCCACAATCCCGGCCCCGCCACTGGCCTGACTACCTCGCCGGAAAGCGTGCGTATCGGCATCGGGCCAACCGGCGGCATCACCGTTACCATGTTCTCACCCTTCTGGGGCAACAGCCCGGAGACGCTGGCCGCGCAGGTTGTGGCCGAAGAGTTCGGCGTTGACCCCAACGATGTCAGCGTGACCTACGACAGCACCTATCACGGCCTGCCCAGCGCCGGGCCGGGCGGCAGCCGCATGACCGTCATGCTCTCCGGGGCCTTGCGTGGCGCGGCGGCAAAGGTCAAGGAGAAGATGTTCAAGATAGCGGCCCACGCGCTGGAGGCCAGTCCCGACGACCTGGAACTGAGCGAGGGGCGCGTCTCCGTTAAAGGTTCACCGGGCAAATCGCTGACCATCGCCGATATTGGCATGAAAGCCTACTGGTTCAAGTTTGACCTGCCAAAGGACATGGAGAGCGGGCTGGAAGGTAGCTTCACCTACGACCACCCGTTCACGACGCCGCCGCAGGATGACCGCAAAGACCTGGGCGTCTTCTATCCCATCATGGGCCACGCGGTACACATCCCTGTGGTGGAGGTCGATATCAAAACGGGCAAAGTCACCTTCCTCAAGTTCGTGGCTGTGCATGATGTCGGCACCGTCATGAACCCGCGTTCGCTGCAGGGGCAGATTCAGGGCGGCATCGCGCAGGGCATCGGCCTCGCGCTCTATGAAGAGGTCAAATACGGACCCGACGGCCAGAATCTGACGTCAACCTTTAACGACTACCTGCTGCCAACTTCGACCGAAGTTCCTACCATCGAGGTCTACCACCACGAGACGCCTTCGCCCTTCACGGCCTATGGCGTCAAAGGTGGCGGCGAAGGCGGGCGCATGGTTGCGCCGGCGGCAGTCACCAGCGCCGTAGAAGATGCTCTCAAACCGTTCGGTATCAAAATCGATGAGATGCCGATGACGCCCGAAAAGATCGTGCAATGGGTCGCGCAGGCGCTGGCCCGAACCGCTCAGCCCTGATTGTGTCACCCGGCCCCAGCCCAGGCCAGCCCGCCCCCAGGCCACCCGCGCCGCCCAGGCCACCCGCCAGGGGTGGCCCTTGCGAGCGCGAAGCAGGCCACCCGCCAGGGGTGGCCCTACTATACACGGCGCGGGCGCGGCTCGCAGAGCCGCGCTTGCCGGACTGACGCCCGGTGTTCGGTCCGTTCGTTCGCACCGCGAGCGAACGGTGGGGTAGGGTGGGGATGGGCGTATATAGTAGGGCCACCCCTGGCGGGTGGCCTGGGGGCGGGCTGGCCTGGGGGCGGGCTGGCCTGGGGCGGGGCCGGGTGGATTGTAGAGGAGAAATTCGTATGTTACTGAAAGACAGAATCGCCGTCATCACCGGGGCCGGGCGCGGCATCGGGCGGGCGATTGCGCTGGCGTATGCTGCCGAAGGAGCGGACCTCGTGCTGGCGGCTCGCTCGGTGGAGGCGCTGCATGAGACGCGGGACATGGTGGAGGCGCAGGGCCGCCGGGCGCTGGTCGTACCGACCGATCTGCGCAAGGAAGAGAGCGTGCGCGACCTGGCGGAACAGACCCTTGCCCGTTTCGGCCACGTCGATATTCTTGTCAACAATAGCGGCATTGCGGGGCCAACCACGCCGCTGTGGCAGCTTGACCCGGCAGACTGGGACGAGACCTTTGCCGTCAACGTGCGCGGCGTCTACCTCTGCTGTCGCGCCTTCCTGCCCTCGATGATCGAGCGCCGCTCCGGCTCAATCGTCATCATCGGCTCGATGACGGGCAAACGTCCCCTTTACGGGCGCACGCCCTATGCAGCCAGCAAACTGGCGCTGGTCGGATTGGCCCGCACGCTGGCCTGGGAGGTTGGCCCCTACAACATTCGCGTCAACGTCATCTCGCCTGGCCCGATAGAGGGCGAGCGCATTGAGACGGTCATACGCAAGCAGGCCGAGGTGCGCGGCATCAGCGTCGAGGAGGCGCGGCAGCAATTCACTGGCAGTTCCCCGCTTGGCAGGCTCATCCCCGCTCAAGACGTAGCAGAAGCTGCCGTCTACCTCGGCTCCGATAAATCCGCCTCAATTACCGGCGAAGACCTGAACGTCTCCGCCGGTTCAACCATGTACTGAGAGTTAGAGAGAGGTTTGCTCATGCCGAAAATTATTGACCTGTCCCAGCCGATCTATCAGGGTATGTTTGTCTATCCCGGCCACCTCAAGACGGTGATCTGGGAACACCATACGCACGAGGAGACCGTCAAAAACTTCGAGGGCGGCTTCTCCTACCAGTCGCGTGGCCTGCTGATGAGCGACCATGGCCCCACGCACGTGGACGCGCTCAGCCACCTTGACCCGCGCCCGGAAGCGCCCTCGATAGATAAAATGGCCCTCGACCTCTTCTACGGGCCAGCCACCTGCATTGATGTCTCTGCTGCCCCGCCCCAGACCTACATCAATGCCAGCGATCTCGACAGCATCGTCTCCCGCACTGGCCTCGACGTGCGTAAAGGCGACATCCTGCTGTTCTACACCGGCACCTACAACCGCTATCACGGCAGCAAAGACTATCTCAGCCAGTACCCCGGCCTCGATGAATCCGGCAGCATGTGGCTGGTCGAGCGCGGCATCAAAACTTTTGGCGTCGACTCCCCCAGCCTCGACAATCCCATCAGCCGTACCTATCCCCTGCACATGATGTGCCGCCAGTACGGCATTACCCACTACGAAAATCTCGCCAACCTCGATCAGGTCGTCGGCAAACGCTTCACCTTCGTCGGCTTCCCTCTCAACATCCGCAACGGCACGGGTTCGCCGGTACGCGCGGTTGCGCTGGTAGAGGAGTAGGGCGTTTTTTCAAGACTGAAGCGGGCTTTCGCCCGCGACCTGCTCGGCCAGGGCGAACGCGCCCAGCACGCCTGCCCGGCCTGCCAGCGCCGGAGGCACAATGTAGGCGTCGATGTGCTGGAGAATGGCCGGAGCCTGCACGTAGCCGTTGAGCAGGCTTTGTGTCTCTTGCCGGATGAGCGGGAAGAGATGGCTCTGATTCATGACGCCGCCGCCCAGGATGATGCGCTGTGGAGAGAGCGTGCAAATGAAGTTGACGCAGGCCAGCGCGAGATAGTGGGCTTCCAGCGCCCACGCCGGGTGATCGGCAGGCAGCTTCTCCGCCGCCTCGCCCCAGCGCGCTCGCATAGCAGGCCCGCTCGCCATCCCTTCCAGGCAATCGCCGTGATAGGGGCAGACGCCCGGAAACGGGTCGCTTTGGCGGTCGTGCGGCAGGAGGATATGGCCCATTTCAGGGTGTAGCAGGCCATGCATCAGTCGCCCGTTGCTCAGGCCGCCGCCGCCGATGCCGGTTCCCACCGTCAGGTAGAGGAAGGTGGTCAGGCCCTGTGCCGCGCCCCAGCGAGCTTCGCCCAGCGCGGCCACATTGACATCGGTATCGAAGCCGGCCGGCACGCCCAGCGCCCGCCCGATGGTTCCCGCCACGTCAACATTGGCCCACCCCGGCTTGGGCGTTGAGGTGATGAAGCCATAATCCGGCGCGGCAGGATCAGGCGAAAGCGGGCCAAACGCTCCGATGCCAAGCGCGGAGATCGGCGCATTTTGTTGCCGGAAGAACATGATAATCTGTCCCAGTGTCTCCTCCGGCGTCGTCGTTGGGATGCGCAGTTCAGCGCGTATGTCTGTTGGGCCGCTACCAACCGCACAAACGATCTTGGTGCCTCCCGCTTCAATACCTCCGTACAGCATAGCTGTTCCTCCTGCTCTTTCTATGTTCTGCTGAGTGCATTGTTTCCTCACTGAGGGAAAGCATACCATGACTCTATCACAAACTAAAGAGTAAGAGGAATAAATACTGGCCGCTATGGGATTCCCATAGCGGCTAAATTTCTAGCAGTAACGTTCGATCAGTGGTTCGGAAAGGGTGCTGTTGAAATGGAAGCCGACGGCCCAGATGCTGGTGAGGGTTGGCACCCATGCGACTGCTTGAAGCGCGCTGGGGTTTGATACGCCGTTCGGGCTGGAAACGATGCCCCACGCGGAGCCGTTCCAGTGTTCGATCAGTGTGCGATAGTTCTGGCTACCTGCGTCCCAGCGTCCTACGGCCCAGATGTTGTTGCCGGAGATGGCTGTGACACCGAGTAAATCATTGTTTTGCGAGCCGGGAGCGTTCGGGCTGCTGACAATGCTCCACGCGGAGCCGTTCCAGTGTTCGATCAGCGTCTGTGAGGGGTAGCCATATTGTGTGTAAGCCTCACCCACCGCCCAGATGTTACTGGCAGAGATGGCCGTCACGCTGTTCAGACCGTTGCCAGCAAATTGCGTGTTGGGGCTGCTGACGATGCTCCATGCTGTGCCATTCCAGTGTTCGATCAACGTTTTTGAAGTCTGTTTACCATGACTGCTGCCCACCGCCCAGATGTTGCTGGCAGAAATGGCTGTTATGCTGAACAGCTGATCCTGCGTCGTTCCGTTTGGCGTCGGGCTGCTGACAATACTCCATGCGGAGCCATTCCAGTGTTCGATCAATGTTTGCTGTTCAAGCTGGCTATTGCTGTAGTAGCCGACAGCCCAAACATCGCTGCTTGAGATGACGCTCACGCCGTAAAGTTGGTCATCGCTGCCATTAGGGGTCGGGCTGGTGATGATGCTCCATGCTGACCCGTTCCAGTGTTCGATCAGCGCGTGTGCAGCGTTTTGCTGATCCTTGAACATGCCAACGGCCCAGACATTGCTGCTGGAAATTGCTGTCACGCCGGACAACTGCGCAGTCTCTATGCTGCTCGGGTTGGGACTCTTGACAACCAGCCATGTAGAGCCATTCCAGTATTCAATGAGTGTGTGCTGTGGGCCGGAAGAATTGGTATAGCTGCCCACTGCCCAGGCAGCATGGGTCGAGACGGCAGCAACGCCGTTCAGGCTGTTGTAATAATTGCCGGGAGTTGGCCCGTTGACAATTCGCCAGTTCTGACAGAGAGTCGGCGAGGTAGTCTGCGACGCTGCCGTCGTCGGCGATGACGATGCTCCAACGGACGATTGTGCTGCACACGAGGCGAAGAGCAGCGGGAGGCAGAACGACAGGAGAAAGAGCGTTGTGCGAGAAGTTTTGAGTATACGGCTTTTTTCCATAGAAGAAATCCCTTTCACAGAAACATCATAATTTCCTGTTTACAGGACAACATATCAGGCTATCTTCAAACCAGGTAGCAGATCCGGCGTCGCCTGTCTCCACCTGTAATAAGTTTATCAGCGAGCGCACATAATCTCTGTGGCTTTCTTCACACTCTGGCTGTGAAGAAAGCCACATTCTGCTATACTGTTGAACTGGTCGATGCGGCGATAGGACTCAAGCGTACCGCCCATCAGACCGAGAAACGAGTTGAGGTCGGCATCGCTCATGCGCATGCCATAGCTCTCGGCGATGGCGCGCAACTGCTCGATGGTGGGCTTTTCTGGCATGGTCTTCACTTCTCCTCTCTCATGAAGCTTGCCCGTTTGTACTGCTGCCGCCCGCCGGTTCGGAATGGCTATGGGGATGGGGATGTTCATGTCCGTGATGGTGGTGATGATGGTGATGTCCCTCGTGGCTATGTGCCGCTTCAGAGGGGACTGGCTGTGATTCTGCCTCGCTTTTTCCGGTGAGTAACGAGGGGTCGCGCAGTTCAGGATATTTCTCTTCCAGGCGGGCCTCGTGCTCGATGCGTTTGCGCCAGTAGCGCAGGGTTTCGGGATCACCGCCGTTGGTGTCGTCCCAACTGGTGGGCCATGCTCTGCGACCGGGGCCGGGGTCGGCCTTGCCTACGATGGAGAGGGCCGAGAAAATACGGCGCGTTTGCTGGCTCCCGCAGTGCGAACATGGCTCCTGCTCGCGTGCCTGGCTATAGCTCTGGAACAGGAGCGAGAAGACTTCGCCGCATGCCTGGCAGCGATACTCGTAAACGGGCATGATGTTCCCTCCTCACAGCAAGTGAGTGCAGGGACGTATAATCGTCCCTGCACTCGCCTGTCTGTCTGTATCTACCAGTATTCGAAGCTGTTCACGATGACGTTGTGGAGTTCGTCGGCCCCGACCGGGCGCGGGCAGTTGACGAGCAGGCGTTGCTGCTTGAGCGTGCCATCGACCAGCGTGGGAACGTCCGATTCGTTGTAGCCCAGCGCGCTGACTCCGTTGGGTATGCCGGTGTCGCGCATGAGCGAGAGCAGCGTGCGCGGCAGAACTTCGGGCATTTCGGCGGCGCTCAGCCCGCTCACGTCACCGCCTAACAGTTGCGCAGCGCGCAGGTGCCGTTCGGGGTTGACAGGATAGGTCCAGCGGAACGTCGAGGGGGCTGTGATGACGACCGAAAGGCCATGCGGAATCATCGGCTCCTCGTGCGGGTAGTCCGTCGGCATATAGTTTTTGACCTGCCCGGCAATGGGGTAGGCGATGGCGTGCGGCACGTGGACGCCCGCGTTGCCGAAGCCGATGCCGGCGTAGGTGGCCGCCAGCGCCATGTAGGTGCGCGCCTCAACGTCCATGCCGTTGAGGACGGCGCGGCGCAGGTAGCGCCCGGTATATTCCAGCGCCTTCTCGCACCAGAGATCGCTGACGGGATTGCTGCCCACGTAGACGGGCCGCTCATCCGGTTTGTGGCGCGGGCGCGCATCGTAAGGACGGCTGGTGTAGGATTCGAGCGCGTGCGTGAGTACGTCGAAGCCGGGATAGGCCGTTGCCATCGGTGGCAGCGTGACCGTGTTGAGCGGGTCAATAATCGCCAGCGATGGACGCAGGTAGCGATGCGAGATGCCCGTCTTGACTTTGAGCGAAAGCACATCCAGCACGGCCACCGCCGTTGTCTCGCTGCCGGTGCCTGCCGTTGTGGGAATGGCGATCAAGGGCTTGAGCGGGCCGGGAACAGGCAGGCCCTTGCCGATGGGCTTGTTGATGTAGTCCATCACCGGTGCCGGGTAAGTGCTGAAAAGATTGGCAGCTTTGGCCGAATCGATACTGCTGCCGCCGCCGATGGCGACAAAGCCGTCATAGTCGCGCCCTTTCACGTAGCTGGCGATGGCCTCGAATGACTGGTCGGTCGGCTCGACATGCACGTCGTCGAAGATATCGGCGGAGAGGCCGTCATCCTGCAAGAGCTTGCGCACACGCTCCGGCACACCCACTTTCATCAGCCCCTTATCGGTGATGATCAGCGCGTTGCGCACGCCCAGCCGTTTGAGATCGTATGCGACCTCATCTGTCGCGCCCGGTCCAAACTTGATGGGGGTCATCTCCATCGTAAAGACAGTTTCATTGGGAATATCAAGACAACCCATAATCTTTTTCCCTTCACAATCTTTCAGTCATAGTAGGCGCCGGGCGCGAGGCGAATCTCCTTGATCTGTTTGGGATCGTGTCCAAAGATGAGCGTGGCGTTGCGCATATCGGCGTAGCTGCGAATGCGCTCGATGGAGTTCAGCCAGCCCAGACTATCCCAGACAATGGCGGCTCCCACCGGCGGTGGGCCGTAGCTTTCGCGCATGTAGGCCGCGTCCGAAGTGAAGATCATCGTTCCTGTGTTCGGGAGATCGACCATCAGGCACATCGTTCCCCAGGTGTGGCCCGGCACTTCCAGCAGGTGAACGCCGTCCATCACCTCCGTATCCTCGGTGAGTTGCACCCAGCGCAGTCCATCCAGCATGTAGTCTTTCTTGAGGTGGAAGCCCTGAACCTCGCCGGGAATCGATACCGCCCCCTGGTATTCTTTTTTATGCACCAGAATTCTGGCATCAGTATTCTGGAATGCCTTGATGTTACCGGCGTGATCCAGGTGCAGGTGACTCAGGGCGACGTACTTGAAGTCCGAAGGGTCGAGGTTCAGTTGCTTGAGCCGCTCCAGAAAATATTGCTCCGGTTGCACATCTTCGTAGGGGAACCAGTTTTCGGCGACCGTATTCTGCCAGTGCTGCTGCCAGTCGCGGGGACAGGTAGTGTCGAAGAGCAGGCGGCCATCGGGATGCTCGACGACGACGGTGTGCGTGGGACACGGTCCCCATGTCGACTGCGGGTCTGGATTGCTCTTGCTCTGCATCCACGCCGCGTTGACCAGCAGCCATCTGTAGTCGCACATCATATTGCCATGATGCTGTACGTAAACTTTAATCGGCGCTTTCGCCATGGTTTTTCCTCCTCGTTAGAGCTTGTCCGCTATTTCTGAAAATGAGCAAAATACATTACAGGTAACGCTCTACGCAAACGCTCTCCATTACTGCTGTGGGTTGGCCTTGATACGCAGCTCCCGGCGCAAAAACTTGCCCGTTGTGGTCTTGGGCAGTTCGTCGAGGATTTCGACGTAGCGAGGGTACTTGTAGTTTGCCATGCGCTGCTTGCAGAACTCGATCAACTCATCTGGCGAAACCTTGCCCTCGAAGCCGCCCTTTAGGGCGACGTAGGCTTTGACGGTCTCGCCCCGATACGTGTCAGGAATGCCGATAACGGCTGCTTCGCGCACGGCGGGGTGCTGGTAGAGCACATCTTCCACGTCACGCGGCCAGACCTTGTAGCCGGAGACGATGATCATGTCCTTCTTGCGATCAACGATGTAGAACCAGCCCTCTTCATCCATTTTCGCCACGTCGCCTGTGTAGAGATAGCCGTCGCGAATGGCGTTGGCCGTCTCTTCCGGCTTCTGCCAGTAGCCAGCCACTACCTCCGGGCCTTTAGTAATCAGTTCGCCCACTTCGCCTACCGGCAAATCCTGCCCGTTCGCCACATCGACGATGCGGCAGATGGTGTTGGCGATGGGGACACCGACCGAGAGCGCGCCCGAATCGGGGTCGACGGGCGCCCGCCCGCCCAGCGGGACGGCGTGTGAGGGCGAGGTAGTTTCCGTCAGGCCGTAGATATTGTGGATGTAGGCCCCCGTGAGCGCCTGAAAGTTCTCCACGATGCTCGGCGAGACAGGCGCGCCGCCGCTGTAAATCTTTTTCATAGACGAGAGGTCGCGCGTCTTGATATCGGGATGGTTCATCAGGGCGGTGAACACGGTGATGGCCGCTACTGTGAAGCTGCCCTTCCACTTCTCGATGAGCCGCAGCATCTCCGCCGGGTCGAAGCGGTAGAACATGATGATGGGCATGCCGGTGAGCGCGGCGACCGCGAGGTGGGCGATCAGGCCGGTGATGTGGAAGAAAGGCGCGACACCGATCACCACGTCGTTTTTGTCCAGCTGCATCCAGTCGCGGTAGAATGTGGCGTTGAAGACGACGTTGCTGTGTGTGTTCATCGCCCCTTTGGGCTGGCCGGTGGTGCCGGAAGTGTAGGTGAGGAAGGCCACATCGTCCGGCGTGAGTGTGGCCGCTTCGATAGCGGCGTTTTCGTAACGTTTGAGCAGGTCGAGCATATCAAACGTGTCATCGAAATGCTGTTTGCGCGAGCCTGACAACAGGGCAGGAACAGGGTTGTTGTCCAGATAATCCAGCTCGCTGGTGGTGATAACAGCTCTGACCTGTGTATCGGGAACGGTGCTGCGCGCCACCGTTTCGTAGAGCGATTCCAGGCAGACCAGCACTTTTGTGCCGGAATCGTTGAGATGGTAGGCCAGTTCGCGCTGCTTGAACATCGGATTGCAGAGGACAACAATCGCCCCTGCCTTCCACGCCCCGTACATGGCAACGAGAAATTGCGGGATGTTTTGCAGGTAAAGCGCCACGCGGTCGCCCTGTGTGACGCCGAGGTCTTTGAGCGCGGCGGCAAAAGCGTCGCTCTGCCGGTCAAGCTCGCCATAGCTGATTGACCGGTCAAAATAGTACATGGCTGGTTGCTCCGGCATGGCGCGCACCGTCTCGCGCAGCATGTCAAGCCCACTGGCAAACTGCGGGGTAATATCAGCAGGCATATAGGCAGGGTAATGTTTGAGCCAGGGCCGCGCCTCGTAGACTGCCCGTGCCTCTGCCGACTGCGAATCTCCTATCATGCCACTCCTCCTATTGGACTACCGTACAGAGAGCAATGACAAAACACCGTTGTTCATCTTGATTCGCTTGCTGGAATGTGGAAATTCTGTTGTAATCGGCTTTTTCCGTCAACAAATAGAAGCCGTGCAAGAAGGAAGCACTACCAGGTTGCGCTACGGGCCATGTGATAAGTGCTCTATTGCATGAAGCTGAAAGATTTGTTACGCCATACTCTTGTTCGCTCTAGATGAGCGCAGTAGATGATGAAATACCACACTACAAAGTATGCCATAAAAAAAGTTCTCTGTGTAGTGACGCTATTTCACATGATGAAAAGGGAACAGAGGTTCTTCGCCACGCTCTGGCAGCCAGAGCGCGGTAAAGAACCTCTGATGTGCGTTTACCCTGAGACGTGCAGGACGGCTTTGCCGCTGATCTGGCGGTTGAGCAGCCTCTGGGCTATCTCTCCGATCTGCGTCCAGGGAGCTTCCACGGTGATTTCCGGGTGCAGCGTGCCATCGGCAACCATGCGGGCGAGCCGAGCGAGGTCTGCGGAGCCGGGGTTGCGCGCAAGTTCGGAGAAGATGATGAAGCCATAGAGAGTTGCGCCGCCGGTCAGGAAGAATTTTCTGAGGTCGAAGGTGGCTTCATAAGAGCCGGAACTACCGAAGCAGACACACATGCCCCAGGGTTTGAGCATCGCCAGCGCGTTGCCAAGTGCCTTGCCGCCAACCGATTCCAGGATATGGTCGTAAGGGCCGAACTCTGCCGCGTTGGAGAGGTCCTCACTGACGATCACTCGTTCAGCCCCGGCCTGCTGCACCATCCCAACGAGCGATGCGCGCCGCACGGCTGCGACGACGTGCGCGCCCATATGATGTGCGATCTGGACGGCGAGATGACCAACGCCACCGGAGGCTCCATTGATCAGGACGGGTTTTTCGAGCAGGGAGCCGCCTTTCTCAAGCGCTCGCAGCGCGGTCAGTCCGGCGATGGGCAGTGTGGAAGCCTGAGCGAACGAGACGGCGGCAGGAAGCTCTGCCAGGATGCTGGTGGGGGCGGCAACGATCTGTGCCCACGCGCCGGAGTTGAGCATGCCCACGACACGCGCACCCTTGCGCGGCCCGCTGCCATTCGCCGCTGCCTGCTCGACCACGCCCGCGAAGTCCCAGCCAGGCCGGTGTCCTGCCTGCGCAGCCTGGGAGTTGCGTACCTCACCCAGGTTGAGCGAGATAGCCTCGACCCGTACCAGCGCATCATCTGGCCCGGTAGTTGGATAGGCTACTTCACCGAGCGCCAGTCGGGCCGGTGCTGCTGGATTCACGACAACCGCTTGAATATTTGCCATGAGCGTATCCTGTTTTGACTATGCTACGCGCCAGCCTCAACTTTTTGCGTATAGGTGGCGATGAAATCGAGCACCTGCCGCCAGGCTTCCGCCGAGGCTTCGGCGAATTCGGCGGAACGGCGGTCGAAGAAGCTGTGCGGCGCGTTGGGATAGATGACAATCTGGTTGGGAATGTGCGCCTCGGTCAGCTTCTCCTTGAGTTCCTCAACAGCGCTGACCGGGATGCCCTGGTCTGCTCCACCGAAGAGGCCGAGGACAGGGTACTTGATATCCTGCGCCACCTCCAGTACGGTCTTGCCACCGACCATGGCGCGAGTCAGACCGGCGTAGAAGCCGATGACGCCAACGAGACCGAGGTTGGGCTGTGTGCCGGTGAGGAGAGAGAGCGAGCCGCCCATGCAGAAGCCAAGCGTGAAGGTGGCGTTGTTGGCTCCCTCGCCTTCGCGCAGGCGCTTCAGCCCGGCCTGTACATCTTGCTGGAAGGTCTCAAACTTCATCTGTTGGACGTGCGGCCAGAACTCAAATGCGTCGTCGCGGGCTGTGAGACCGGCGGTGCGGCCAAAATAGTCGATTGCCAGCGCGCCGATACCCTGCTCCGCGAAGCGTAAAGCCAGGTCCTTGTAGAACTGGTGCAGACCCCGCACATCGGGGAAGATCAGGACCTGCGCCTCCTTTGAGTGCTCAGGATAGGCCTGATAGGCGTTAAATTGATTGCCATCGGCTGCTGTCAGAACGAGATCTTCGCCGCGTGCGTTCCCGGCTGGTGTTGGTGGAACGGGCGGGCGAGCTTCACTGTCGTAACACATCGTCGTTTTCCCTTCTAGAAATCGCTAAATTGCTCTAAAACAGAGCGTGGGTCAAACCACCATCAGCCTGGTTGGTGGTTCCATACACTCACAATACTAATATACGTCCTTTTTTCTCTTTGTGCATATATGGCAGTACCTGTTGCGCCCTGCGGACGTTGCTGAGAGCAGGCTGCCTCATTATGAATGAGAGTGCAAAAAAATTTCTTCCTGTGTCGTCACTACTCGACTTGTAGCGTACTATGAGGTACAATGGGCAGGGTGAAATTTTCCCCTGTCTATAACTGTTCTCTAGTTATGAATAGTATTGCTTACTTCTATGGCAGAAGATCAGGACAACCTACCAACACCACCACAACGCGCACGAAAAGCGTTTGAGATGCTCTGCGTGGGGGATGATGCCGCCATCGACCTGGGACGAGCGGCTCTACTGATCGCCGCTGAAGAATATCCAGACCTGGATATTGCACACTACCTGGCGCAACTTGACGTGCTCGCGATGCAGGCGCGTGCCGCGCTTGGCGTCGCGGACCTTGAGGGTGCTGAACTGTCCCGGGCCTTGCAGGAGCGCGACCCGCTTTCTATCATTGAGGCGATCAACCAGGTGCTTTTTGTGCAGGAACACTTTCGTGGCAGCAGCAAGGCAGATTACTACAATCCCCGGAACAGCTTTCTCAACGATGTGCTGGAGCGCCGGATCGGCATTCCCATCACGCTCTCGCTGGTCTATATGGAGGTTGGTCGCCGATTGGGGGTGCAGATAGATGGTATTGGTATGCCCCTCCATTTTCTTGTCGCCTATCGCCTGTCAGAGAGAAGAATCTACATCGATGCCTATGAGCAGGGACGTATCCTGACCGAGAAGGATTGCCAGGAGCGGGTACAGCGTATGTTCAAGGGCAAGGTGCATTTTAACCAGCGCTGGTTGCAGCCGATCAGTCACAGGCAAATACTGGTGCGCATGCTTGATAATCTAAAGTATATTTATATAGCCAGAGGTGATGATAAACGCGCTCTTGCGGTCTGTGACCGCCTGGTGCTGCTCGCACCCAGGTCAGCTATCGAGCGGAGAGACCGGGGAAGGCTCTATATCCATCTCAAAATGTATGGGCGGGCACTGCGTGACCTGAAAATATACCTGGAACTGGCCTCAGAAGGTGAGGATGTCGAGGAGGTACAGAAACAGGTAAGCGCTCTACGCCAGTTTATTGCTATGATGAATTGAGACAATCTTTGCCGCGAAAAGGGACTGGGCAAGGTACCAAATTGTCGGCTCAAATCAGTCAGTGAAGAGGGCGTGATGGGCATTGGCCTTTGGGAAACAATGGTGATGGCCGCTAGAAGGCGAAACGCACAGGCGGGGAAGGCAGGACGTGCAACGTTATTGCAGGGAAGCATTATGGCTCGCCATGTGAAGGGCAGTGATTGATTTCTGGCCGCCGTACTGCTACAATGGCGGTAAAGAACTTATATATAGGAGGTTGTTGTGACGGTGATACAGAGATCCACGCGCGAACAAATAGATTACGTGTTGAAGCGGGGTGTGGTTCGGATTGAGAAGGAAGAGGAACTGCGCCGCTTGCTTGAAGAGGGCAATAAAGGCGAGGCGCTGCGTATCAAGCTGGGCGTGGACCCGAGCCACTATGATTTGACGATTGGACACGCGGTTGTCTTCCGTAAGTTGCGCCAGTTCCAGCAGATGGGACATAAGGCGGTCGTCGTGATTGGCGACTGGACGGCGCGGCTGGGCGACCCAAGCGGGCGTTCGGAGGCGCGGGTCGCATTGAGCGCCGAGCAGGTGAAGGCTAACGCCACCACCTACCTGGATCAGTTTTTCAGGATTGTCAGCCCGGAACTGACCGAGGTGCGCTGGCAGAGTGAGTGGTTCGACCAGTTTACGCTGGCCGATGCCGTCCGCTTGCTGAGCAATAAGACGGTGGCGCAGATGTTGGAGCGCGATGATTTCTCCAATCGCTACAAGCATGGGGTAGAAATCTACCTCTCTGAGTTTATGTACCCGCTGTTGCAGGGCTACGACTCGGTGGCGTTGCATGCCGATGTCGAGATCGGCGGCACCGACCAGACCTTTAACCTGCTGGTCGGGCGCGAACTGCAGCCAATCTTCGGGCAGAAACCACAGCAAATTTTGACGATGCAACTGATCGTTGGCCTTGATGGCGTCATGAAGATGGGCAAGTCGCTCAGCAACTACATTGCCATGACCGCGCCTGCCAGCGATATGTACGGCAAGCTGATGTCGCTGCCCGACCACGCTATGATGTCGTACTTCGAGACACTGACCGACGTGCCGCAGGCCGAGCTTGAGGAATTCCAGCGCAAGATGGCCGAGGGAACGCTCAATCCTGTGGTGGTCAAGCGGCGCATGGCGCGCGAGATTGTGAGCGAATTCCACAACGCGCAGGCGGCCCAGGAGGCGGAAGAAGCCTTCCTGCACCAGTTCTCGCAGCGCCAGTTGCCAACAGATATCCGCGAGTACACGCTTTCTGAGCCAACCAGCATCGTCGATTTGCTGATAGCATCGAAGCTGGCAGCCAGCCGCAACGAGGCGCGCCGTCTCGTCCAACAGGGCGGCGTGCGCTTCTACCCGAACGGCGAGGTCAGCACAGAGCAGCGCATTACTGATGTTGACTTCATAGTGCCGGTTGAGGAAGGCGCGGTGCTTAGAGCGGGCAAGTTGGGTTACATTCGCATTGTGAAATAGCGAGAGATTTTGAATGGAGGAAGCTTTCTCCAGGCCACCGGCAAGAGGAGGCTCCATGAGCGTTAACGGAAGCCGGTGTGAGCGCGAAGCAGGCCACCGGCAAGAGGAGGCTTCATGAGCGTTAACGGAAGCCGGTGTGAGCGCGAAGCAGGCCACCCGCAAGAGGTGGCCCTACTATACACGATGCATTCGTGCCGCTTGTGGAGGGGTCGTCTATAGTAGGGCCACCTCTTGCGGGTGGCCTGGGGCGGCCTACCCATTGTCGTTACTTTGGGCCAGGCTCAGGTAAGTTAACGCTTATGGGGGATGGCCTGGGCTTTCTTTCCTACAGCCGGAAGGAGCGTATTTCCATGCCACAGGCGAAAATCGGGGTGATTGGCGGCAGCGGGCTGTACCAGATGGAGGGCATGACGGATGTTGAGGAGGTTGAGGTAGAGACACCTTTTGGCAGGCCGAGCGATGTAATTACAATTGGTAAGGTGGAGGGTGTGCTGATGGCCTTCCTGCCCCGTCACGGGCGCGGGCATCGTATCTCACCTACCGAGATTCCCGTGCGCGCTAACATCTGGGCGCTCAAGAGTCTGGGCGTCGAGTGGGTTATTTCCGTCAGCGCGGTGGGCAGCCTGCGCGAGCATATCGCTCCCCGCGACCTTGTGATTCCCGACCAGCTCTTTGATCGTACAAAGAGTCGCGTCAATAGCTTCTTTGAGGGCGGCATCGTCGTCCATGTCACCTTCGCCGAGCCGTTTTGCCCCACGTTGAGCAACCTCTTGCTGGAAGCGGCACGCGAGCTGGGCGATGTGAAGGTGCATCAGGGCGGCGCCTATGTCTGCATCGAAGGCCCTTTTTTCTCCACGAAGGCCGAATCGAAGGTCTATCGCAGCTGGGGCATGGATATCATCGGCATGACCGCGCTGCCGGAGGCCAAACTGGCGCGTGAGGCTGAACTCTGCTATGCTACCATCGCCTGTGTCACCGATTACGACGTCTGGCACGAATCCGAAGAGTCTGTCACCGTTGAAATGGTCATCAGCAATCTCGGCGCGAACGTCGCCAACGCGCAGCGCATCCTGCGCGGCGTGGCAAAGAAGATTCCCGCCGAGCGCGGCGCCTGCGAGTGTCCGGGCGCGCTGGCAACGGCCATCATCACCGATCGCAGCCGCATCCCGGCAGATGTGAGGGAACGGTACGATTTGCTGATCGGAAAATATCTTTGATGGCTCCCCAGCGCATGCCATGAGCTTTACAGTGGCTTGTTCGCAGGAAAAAATGCTTGACAAAGTGTGCGAACAGGAGTACAATAGCCTCGTTCCGAAGCGAGATCGCAGAGAGCGAATCGAATGGAACAGGCCGGTTTTCGTCCGGTCCTGCCGATCGGCGTAATCGGGTCCTACGCGGCAGATGTCTGCGAACCCCGCCAGGTTCGTGAGGAAGCAACGGTAAGCGGACCTCTCTGGGTGCCGTAGGGTTGCCTGATTGCGCTGATCGGCAGGACCGGGCGAAAACCGGTTTTCTCTCGTATCGGTATGCTCATACTGATCTTGTCTGGTCTCGTCTGGTACCGACGGGTGATGCTTCTCAGGAAACGCAGCGGAGTTACGCGCAATGGCCTCACAATCACTTTACCGCAAATGGCGCTCGCAAACATTTAGTGAGCTGGTTGGTCAGGAACCTATTATTGAAACGCTCAAAAACGCTCTCAACAGTGGCAAGTTGGCCCATGCCTATCTCTTCACCGGGCCAAGAGGCACCGGCAAAACCAGTACCGCTCGCCTGCTCGCTAAAACCATCAACTGCCTGAACCCCCGCAATGGCGAGCCTTGCAATGAGTGCCAGCAGTGTCGCGAAATTACCGCAGGCAATTCCTTCAACGTCATTGAGATCGACGCCGCCTCTAATCGCGGCATTGACAGCATTCGCGAACTGCGCGAGAAGGTCATGGTGCCGCCTTCCACCGGAAAGTATAAGGTCTACGTGTTGGACGAGGCGCATATGCTCACGACCGAGGCTTTCAACGCCCTGCTCAAAACGTTGGAGGAGCCGCCGCCCTACGCCGTCTTCGTCCTGGCGACCACCGAAGTGCATAAGATGCTGCCCACCGTGCTTTCGCGCTGCCAGCGATTCGACTTCAAACGCATCACCACGCGGCAGATCGTGCAGCACCTGAACTACGTGGCGGGACAGGAGCAGGTCACACTGGAGACGGGAGCAGCCGAACTGATTGCGCGAGCGGCAGCCGGGGGCATGCGTGACGCGCTCAGCCTGCTCGATCAGGCCATTGCCTACGCGGGCAACGAAATCACGCTCTCGCAGGTGCAGGCTATGCTCGGCGTGGCCGACCCGCGCGCCATCCAGCAATTCATTTCTTACATCGCCCAACTCGATACCTCTAACGGCCTGCGCCTCATCCATGAGCTTTCCGAGGCCGGGGCTGATCTGCGTCAGATCAATGCCCAGGTTGTCGAATACTGGCGCGCGCTCATGCTGGCAAAGGCCGGGGCCGATGTAGCGACGATTCTGGACCGTACCGAGGACGAGATTCGCGAGATCACGCAGATGATGCAACCCTTCGCGCTGGAGGAACTGACCGAATGCGCCCGCGTCTTCGCGCAAAACGAGCTGATGCAGAAGAGCCAGGGAACGCCCCAGCTTGCGCTCGAACTGGCCTTCCTCGAATGCGTGGAACTGCATCGCCGCGCTCAGTCCGGTCAATTCCCATCCCTCTCCGCCAGCTCATCATCGCCGAATCTAACGCGCCCGGTTGCCACTCCTGTTCAACCCGCGCCTGCTGCGGCGCAACCGGCAAAGTCGCAGCCGCCTGTCCAGCCTGCTTCTCGCCCCATGCCTCCAACAGCGAAAGCGCCGGAGGAGCGTGTTCCTGCGCGGGATGAGTACGAACCATATGATTACTCTGCTGAACCCTCTGATGCCTCTCCGGTTGTTCATCAGACTGGAACTGAGCAGGTGCCAGCTAGCACGGCTCTCGATGAGAGTCAGCCTGTGAAGGTGGCTGCTGAGCAAGAAGAAGTGCAAAAGAGCGGCCAGCCGGGTTTAACGGTGCAGGAGGTGAAGGAACGCTGGGAGACAGTCAAGGCACGAGTCAGGCAGAAAAACAGGCAAACGGGAGCACTGCTTAGCTACTATACTATAGTCGACATTGAAAATAGGGCAGAAGAGGTGGTTGTCCTCATCGAAGCTGCTACTGACGTCTTTTACAACCATCTCAGTCAAGGTGGGCGGGCGAAGCATGTTGACTGGGCGCTGTCGCTGGAGTTTGGGCAGCCATGCCGGGTGCGCCTGCTGCGGCCTGGAGAACTGCCACCTGTTTCTACTCCCATTGCGCTGCCAAAAAGTTCTGGGAGGAATGGTGGTCAGTCTGTAAAGTCTGCGCCACAACCGGCACCGATTGAACCAGCAGCTCCTCCTGTACAGCAGAAATCGCCTACGGACGGGACAAATGGACACAAAAAGCCTCCTTCTGCCTCTTCTGCTCAGGCGGCTTCAACTGCTGAAGGGCGGACGGAACCACTTGCCAGATCGAACGTTGTGAGAGAGAATAGTAATAAAGTATCTACTGCCGAGGCGCAAGAGATGCTGGAACAAAAGGCGAAAAGCAACCCTGTAGTGCAGGAGATTATGCGTACATTTACTGTGAAAAACATCCAGGTAAACCCCAAATAGCAGACAGAGAGTAAGGAGTAAGTGAATCTATGAACATGCGAGAACTTCAAAAGGCACAGCAGAAGCTTATGAAGATGCAGCAGGAATTGGAAGAGACCGAGTTCACCGGCACAGCCGGAGGTGGCGCGGTCACAATCACCATGAACGGCAAATTTGAGACCACTGCTGTCAAAATTGATCCCGAAGCGTTTAATGCAGAAGATATTGCCGACCTTGAGGTGATGGTTCTGGCAGCCTCTAAAGATGCTTTCAAGAAAGTAAGCGAGGCGCAGCAGAAGATGATGGCCAGCGTCACCGGGGGTCTGAGAATCCCAGGAATGTTCTAAACTATGAGCGATATTGCACCGCCGGTCGCGGCGCTGATTGAGGAATTTTCAAAGCTGCCGGGTATCGGCGTGAAAACGGCGCAACGCCTGACCTTTTACGTCCTGCGCAGTCCTTCCGACCAGGCGCGCCGCCTGGCCGATGCTATCATGCGCGTCAAAGAAAGTATCATCTATTGTTCGCGCTGTTTCAACATTACCGAAACCGACCCATGCCCTATCTGTAGCAATCCCAGTCGTGACCAGGAGACGATCTGCGTGGTGGAGGAGCCGCTAGACGTGCTGGCAATCGAGAAAACCGGCGTCTACAAGGGCCTCTATCATGTCCTGCATGGCGCGCTCTCACCCGTCGAAGGCATTGGCCCCAAAGACCTGCGTATCGACGAACTGCTCAAGCGCGTCAAAGACGGCCCCGTGCGCGAGATCATTCTCGCTACCAACCCGAACTTTGAGGGCGAATACACGGCCGATTACATCAAGCGGGAGCTTCCCACTACCGGCATTCGCGTCACCAGCCTTGCTCGTGGCCTGCCCATCGGCGGCGACCTTGAATACGCCGACGAAAGCACTCTCGGTCGCGCTCTTGAGGGCCGCCGCGACATGTAAGCTCGCTTGCCGGGCGAGACGGGCGCGGTCCTGCCGTATATCGTAGGGCCGACTCTTGCGGTCGGCCTGGAGGTGAAGCGCCTGAGCAGCTTGACATATGCCTGAACTTATGGTACACTCGTTCTACGTTTCGGATATGGAGGGAGACGGAGAAATCCATTTCCGCTTTTACAGCATTGCCAGAGAATATCTTAGTGTCTAATCACTCACACGGGAATCTGAGGCACCTGGCAATCTTGCCCTGGCTCTGGCATAATGAGGAGCCGCATCGTATGCATTATCTTTTGCCATTTGGCGGTCACCGTATTCCCATCCCTGAAGAGGGAGATTCAGAGCATCAAAAGAAGGAGGGAACAGGGTGGTGAAGCGGTATGGAACAGAGCCTCTGTCTCCAACGGTATGACGCCCTGTAGTTGAGCAATGCCAGCAAAGAAGGACAAATCTATGGCAGATCGAAGCACTACTGCTGTCTCTACTGCCACCAACGAGCGCGAGAAATCCATCGAGCAAGCGCTCTCACAGATCGAACGCCGTTTTGGGAAGGGCGCGATCATGAAACTGGGAGAGGCGGCAAAAATTCACGTGGAAGTTATTCCAACAGGATCGATTGCGCTGGATCTCGCCCTGGGAGTGGGCGGTGTTCCGCGTGGCCGTATCACGGAAATCTATGGCCCTGAGTCTTCGGGAAAGACGACGCTGTGCCAGCATATCATCGCTAATGCGCAGAGGGCCGGTGGCTATGCCGCCTTCGTCGATGCCGAACACGCGCTCGACCCCGCCTACGCGGCACGCTGCGGCGTTGACACGAATAATCTGCTGATCTCGCAGCCGGATACAGGCGAGCAGGCTCTGGAGATCGTGGATGCCCTGGTACGCAGCAACGCCATCGATGTAGTGGTCATTGACTCCGTAGCAGCGTTGGCCCCACGTGCCGAGATCGAAGGCGAAATGGGCGATTCTCACGTCGGCTTGCAGGCCCGTTTGATGAGCCAGGCCATGCGCAAGCTCACGGCGGCTATCAGCAACTCCAATACGGCGGTCATTTTCACCAACCAGTTGCGCGAAAAGGTCGGCGTCATGTTTGGCAACCCTGAGACCACGGCGGGCGGTAAGGCGTTGAAGTTCTATGCCTCCGTCCGTCTCGACATTCGCCGCATCGACTCCATCAAGCAAGGTCAGGATGTCACAGGCAGCCGCACACGTGTCCGTGTCGTCAAAAACAAGGTCGCACCCCCGTTCAAGGTGGCAGAGTTCGACATCATGTACAGCGAGGGTATTTCTCGCGAGGGTGGCCTGATCGACCTCGGTCTGGAGATGGGTCTTGTCAAGAAGAGCGGTGCCTGGTTCACCGTTGGTGACATTCGCCTGGGCCAGGGCCGCGAGAACGCGAAAGAATTCCTGCGCCAGAATACCGATGTTGCCGCGGCACTCGATGAGCAGATTCGTGGCAACATGATGTCCTACAACAAGGATGCGGATGTCGACGAAGAGGGCGAGGACGACGTCGCAAACGAAACACTCGACGACGAACTTTAAGTGCAGCAAGCAACAAAAAAAGCACTTGCCTCGAGGCAAGTGCTTTTTTTTGTTGCTTGCTGCACTATTTATACCTCATCGCTTTCTATCTCCGCTTCGTCGTCTGCCTGTTCTTTTGCCGCTGCCGTGTGCTGCTGTTCCAGGATGCCTGTGAGCTTCTGATCCAGTTCGGGTGCAGGTAGCCTGACAAGCGGGCGTTCGCCTGTTTTGAGCAGAGGCTCTAATTCCTCACTCTCGATCAATGGTGGTTCCAGCACCTCGGCAACCGGTTCGCGTTCGCGCCACCACCTCGCCAGTTCCGCCGGGTCGACCGTACCGAGCTTGCCAATCTCTACCTGGTGCATGGCCCAATCGAGGACTGCCTCGTCCATCGGGATTTCGTAGCCCGCTTTTTTGCTCATATTCCATTTGTGGCGCATAATGGCGAAGTAGGCGGGCAGTGGATTCTCACCTTTCGTCAGGTGCTGCCGCAACAGAAGGACGGTGGGCAGGTGATAGTGCGTGTACCAGTCCTTTGCCGCTTCCTCGATGCTTACCGGGCGGCCCTCGCGCTCACTCATCAGCGCCCGGTGTCCCTCGATCATGCCATAGAAGCGGCGAGCATAGGCGCCCGGAACATGAATGCCGAGCAGCTTGTAGATGCGATCTGTATACCATCTCGGGCGCACCGTGACAAATTGATGGAATGCTTTGCCGCCCATGTCGAGTAAGACAATACCCAGGCGATTCAGCGCGTTCAGCCCTTCATTCAAAGAAATCAGGTCCGAGTGGGTTGCTAAGCGTCGATGCTGTCGCTGCAAGGCCTGATAGCGCTGCTGGATATACTTGAAATCGCTGTTGTCGATAATCTCCTCGTTCTCGGGTAGCCCACGCGCGATGCGCAGGTCTTCCGCCTGCCAGAGCAGAGATTCATCGAAGAGTTCTAAATCCTGTTCGCGCAGTCTCTCTGGCACGGGACCGGGGAACAACTCCACTGTTTCCGCATCGGCCAGAATGGCCAGGATGCGCCGCCCATCGAGCCGGATGAGAATATTGGCCAGCGAAGGATCGCCCCAGTAGACGCCGTGCTCGTGCAGCTCGACCAGCAAGATAGCAATGGCCGACCAGATGCGCCGCTTATTGCGCTTCGTAAAGGGAATGCTGTAGAGCAACGCCTGCGGAATCACCCGTGGCGCGAGCCGCGTTACCGTGTAGCCACGATCTCCGCTGATATATTGCGGATGATTCCCTGGCCCATGCTCTTCAATCATGACCAGGGGTGCAGGCGCTATCACAGTACCTATCGGACTCAGCGCGGGGATACCTCGCCGCTCAATCTCGCGCAGGTTCCTGATCTCCCGTTCGGCCACACGCGGCGTCGTCTCTTTGATAGCGTAGCGCACACTCTCGCGCTCCACGAAGATCACCGGATGCCGCGACTCACCGCGCCGGATTAAGAGAGGCAGCACGCCTTGCTCCGGCCATTTTTCCAGCGGCGTCTGCCACGGCAGACCCTCCAGCCTGTGCCGGTCCTCCGCGCTCATGTGGAATTGTGGTGTAGTCGAAGTTATTGCGATAGAGCGTCCTCCTTGATATAATTTCCGATGCTGTGATATATAAAAGTGTTGCTACAAATCCCATCATAGCATGTTACGAGGGGTTATGCCAGAAAGATGCAACAAGAAGACCAGGAGGTATTACGTTGACAGTAGATGCGCATAAGGAAACACTGGGCTTTCAAGCAGAGGTGAAGCAGTTACTGAATCTGCTGGCTCACTCACTCTATAGCAATAAGGAGATTTTTCTCCGCGAACTTATCTCTAACGCCTCGGATGCCATTGATCGGCTGCGTTTTGACGCGCTTTCCAACGCTGACTTTTACGAGAACGATACCGATTTTAAAATTCGTGTGGCGTATGATAAAGATGCTCGCACCATTATGGTCTCTGATAACGGCATTGGCATGAGCCGCGACGAGGTAATTACCAACATTGGCACGATTGCCAGGTCGGGGACACGAGAGTTTTTCCAGTCGCTCACAGGCGATCAGCAAAAAGATGCCAGTTTGATCGGGCAGTTCGGGGTGGGTTTCTATTCGTCCTTTGTCGTTGCTGATAAGGTTACATTGACGACGCGGCGCGCAGGGCTTGAACCAGCCGAGGGGGTGCGCTGGGAGTCGAACGGCGAGGGCGAGTATACGCTGGAAACGGTGGAGAAGGCCGGGCGCGGCACCGAGATTGTGTTGCACCTGCGCGAAGGTGAAGACGAATTTCTCAATGGCTACCAGTTGCGCTCGGTGATCCGCAAATACTCGGACCATATCACAGTGCCGGTGGTGATGAAGATCGAGGGTAAGGACGAGGAGGAAGTTGTGAATAGCGCCTCCGCCCTCTGGACGCGCCCGAAAAATGAGATCAGCGAGCAGGAGTACAACGACTTTTACAGGCATCTGACTCATGACTTCGAGGACCCGCTGGCATATCTGCATAGCCGCATGGAAGGCACGCAGGAGTATATTCTGCTGCTCTATCTGCCTGCTCACGCGCCTTTCGATCTCTGGTCGCGTGAGCGCCACCACGGTGTCAAGCTCTACGTGCGCCGCGTCTTTATCATGGATGACGCCGAGAAGCTGATGCCCCGTTACCTGCGCTTCGTGCGGGGTATCGTCGATTCCAGTGATCTACCCCTCAACGTCTCGCGCGAGTTGCTCCAGCACAATCGCCTGATCGACGCCATTCGCAACAATGCTGTCAAGAAGGTGCTGGGCCTGCTGACCGATATGGCTGCCAGTGATAAGGAAAAGTACGCTACCTTCTGGAAAGAGTTCGGGCAGGTGCTCAAAGAAGGGCTGCTGGAAGATTCTACCAACCGGGAGACGATTGCGAAACTGCTGCGTTTTGCCTCAACCAGCTCTGGTAGCGCTGCACAAGATGTCTCAATAGAAGACTACGTTGCCAGGATGAAGCCGGGGCAAGACAAGATTTATTATCTGGTGACCGACAGCTTTGCCGCTGCCAGGAACAGTCCCTTGCTCGAAATCTTCAAAAAGAAGGGCGTTGAAGTCCTGCTGCTCTCCGAGCCGGTGGATTACCTGTGGACGACTGAACTGCCTGAGTTCAACAAGATTCCCTTGCAGTCTGTTGCGCGGGGAGAGATTGACCTGAGCAAGCTTGAGGGGGAGCAGGAAGAAGAGCAGCCGAAGAGCGTCGGTGAGACAAAGGACTTGCTCGAGCGTATGAAGAAGGTGCTGGGCGAGAAGGTCAAAGATGTGCGCACGACAACGCGCCTGACGACCTCTCCCGCCTGCCTGGTCGTCGACGAATATGGCCTGGACCCCAGCCTCAAACGCATGCTGCAAGCGGCGGGACAGTCCCTCCCGACCGATAAGCCGATTATGGAGATCAATCCCGATCATCCCATCATCACGAAGATGAGTCAGGAGGCAGATGAGGAGCGTTTTAGCGACTGGGCCTATGTGCTCTTCGACCAGTCAGCTCTGAGCATTGGCGAGCAACTGGAAGACCCCATCAGCTTTGTCAACCGTCTCAACACCTTGCTGGCGTAGCTCTAAACGTGCCGCCAGATGTCATGCTGAGCGAAGCGAAGGAGTGAATTCCGTTGCTAGAAGGAAGTGGTTGCCTTGATGCAGGATGTGCGGCTTGGCGTAGACGTCGGCGGTACGAATACCGACGCGGTCGTGCTCGATGGCAGCGGTCGCGTGCTCGCCAAAGCCAAAACACCGACGACCGCTGATGTGACGACCGGCATAGCCCGGGCTATTGACATGGTGCTCGCTGCTGGCGTTCCCGCGACGGCCATCAGCGCGGCAATGCTGGGAACCACCCAGTGCATCAATGCCATCCTCGAGCGTCAGCACCTCGGTCGGGTTGGCGTTGTTCGCCTGGGAGCGCCCGCTACCCTGGCGATCCCTCCCCTCGTGGATTGGCCGGAGGATCTGCGCGCGCTGGTTGGCAGGGCGAGCTACGTCGTCGCCGGTGGCTTCGAATTCGATGGACGCGAAATCAGCCCGCTAGATGAGGCCCGCCTGCGTGCGGTCGGGCAAGAACTGAGCGGTCAGGTGGACGCCATCGCGCTCAGTTCTGTCTTCTCGCCTGTTAATTCTGAGCATGAGCGCCGCGCTGCTGCCATCCTGCGTGAAGCCGTTGGTGAGCACATTCCCATCTCGCTGTCTCATGAGATTGGCTCGCTGGGCCTGCTGGAGCGCGAGAATGCGACCGTCCTCAACGCGGCGCTCATGCAGGTCATACAGCTCGCAGTGGAAGCCTTTCAGTCGGCTATCGTGCGACACGGCATCGTGGCGAACCTCTTCTTAACCCAGAACGATGGTACGCTCATGGCTCTGGATTACGCGCTGCACTACCCTATACTCACTGTTGCCTCAGGTCCGACGAACAGCATACGGGGAGCTGCCTATCTGAGCGGACTGCGCGATGCCGTAGTCGTAGATGTAGGCGGCACAACCACCGATATCGGGGCTTTGCGGCATGGTTTTCCGCGTCAGGCTGCGGTGGCGATTGCGCTTGGCGGAGTACGCACAAACTTTCGCATGCCTGATCTCCTCTCGATTGCTCTGGGCGGTGGCAGTATTGTGCGCGCTGGGGGCAATGGCGTCTCTGTCGGGCCACGCAGCGTTGGCTACCAGCTCACGACAGCGGCTCGCATCTTTGGCGGTGACACGCTTACCATGACGGATATTGCCGTGGCAGCCGGAATGAGCTACCTGGGCGATCCCGGTCGGGTGCGCGATCTAGCGCCCGATCTGGTTGAACAGGCTCGTGACACAGCCTTGCGTCTACTGGCGCAAGGCATTGACCGCGTCAAGACCAGTTCTGTTGCCGTGCCCGTGATTGCCGTCGGCGGGGGCAGTATCATGATACCGGACCGTCTGCCGGGTGTCGCGGTGATCGTGCGCCCGGAGCACTTCGATTGCGCTAACGCCATTGGCGCGGCCATCGCACAGGTTTCCGGTGAGGTTGACCGCGTCTGGCATCTGGAGGGACAATCACGCGAGAGCATCCTCGCAGAAGCCCGGGAAATGGCCCGCGAGAAAGCTGGCCGTGCCGGAGCCGATCCAGATACCCTCGAACTCATCGAATGTGAAGAAATTCCTCTCGCCTATCTGCCGGGGAATGCAGTGCGGTTGCGAGTCAAAGTAGCAGGATGGCTCAAGCTGCCAGGTCGCGAAAGGGGTGAGAGATGAGCTGGACGCTCACGGAGCAAGATCTGTACGACCTGACCACCGGGGCGGGCATTCTGGGCACGGGTGGCGGTGGCAATCCGTATCTGGGCTACCTGCACGTGCGCGAACTGCTGCGCTCGGGCGCACGTATCACCGTGATGTCAGCCAGCACGCTGCAGGAGACGGATCTGATCTGTCCGGTGGGAGGCATTGGGGCGCCGACGATCTCCATCGAGCGTTTGCCGAATGGCGGAGAGTACCTGGGCGCGCTACGGACCGTCGAGGCGGCATGGGGACGCCGGGTCAGCCATGTGTCTTCCATTGAGATTGGCGGGGCTAATGCGCTGCGTCCCCTGGTGGTCGCCGCTCAGGCCGGACTACCTCTTGTGGATGGAGATGGCATGGGTCGTGCTTTCCCGGAGTTGCAGATGTGTACCTTTGCCATCGCGGACCTGCCCATCACGCCTATCGCCCTGCAAGATGTGCGTGGTAATTCATTGCTTATTCAGCAGGTGGTCAATGCGCGCTGGGCGGAGCAGATCGCTCGCGCTGCCACTGTAGCGATGGGTGGCAGCGCCGCGATGGCGCTCTTCTGCCTGTCGGCTCCCGACTACCGTGGCACGGCGATCACCGGAACCGTCAGTCTGGCTGTGCGCCTGGGTCGGGTAGTGCGGCGGGCACGGGAGTCTCACCAGGACCCGCTCGCCGCCATCCTGGCGTTGTTGCCTGCGCGGCATCTCTTTACGGGCAAAGTGGTTGACGTTGAGCGGCGCACGGTGCGGGGCTTTGCGCGGGGCCGTGTGGTGCTGGCCGACGGGGCGCAGCGCATCGGCATTGACTTTCAGAATGAGTACCTGATTGCGCGGGATATGCAGAGCGGCGAGGCGCTGGCGACGGTGCCCGATCTGATCTGCCTGGTCCATCCCGAGACGGGTGAACCGCTGACGACCGAAGTCTTGCGCTACGGCTCCCAGGTGGCGGCCATCGCCGTCGCCGCTCCCGGCCCCCTCAAAAGCCCGGCGGCGCTGGCGATGGTGGGGCCGCAAGCCTTTGGCTACCCGGACCCCTACCGCCCTCTGCCTGGTGATCTCCGCACAGCAGCCGCAGAGGAACGCGTGGCGTAATACGATATTTTTGTTACGCGCCGACCTGCTGCGTCAGAATCAGGCGCGCGCCCACCGTGTGATCGGGGCCGAGCAAGAGTGCGGATGCATCGGTTGGCGCCGGTATGAAATGCAGGCCCTGTTGCGTTAAAAATGCCCGCGTCTGGTCTATATCTCTGACTGCCAGCCGTACCTCAAAAGGTCCCTCGCCAATGGTGGCAAGCATGTGCCGCACCGGCCCCTCGCCCAGCGGTGCCAGCAGCTCAATACTGGAGGAGCCGACGCGGAATGTGGCCCGGCGCGCGGCAAGAGCAGTCACCTCGTTTCTTTGCTCCAGCGCCAGGCCGATCTGGCGCTGATACAGATCGATGGCGCTCTCCAGATCATGCACCCCTACAGATATCCCTGTCCATCTCACGACGCCATTGGCATGCACGCCCGGTTTCTCCCACGCCAGCCGCTGCTCGTCGGACACGCCCCACTGGATAAAGAAGGGCCAGCGACGGCGCCAGGATACGCCACCCGGAACGAGCAAACTCCAGGAGAGAAGGTGTCCATCGGGACGCATGCGCTGCATGCCAAAGGGTCCCTGGGCCTGCAAACCTGTGCGGCGGAAGCGCTCGGCCTCCTGCTCGATATCGTCTGTCGCCAGCGCGTAGCCGACCAGACCACCCTCATGCTGCGCGAAGAAATCGAGCAATGTTTCACCGGATAACCCACGTCCCTGCTCAGCCTCGCTCCTGTCGTAGACCGAGAGCAATTCGATGTAGTCCAGGCCGAAGCGGATAATGGCGTTGTAGGTGCCCAGTCCGGTATGGCGCCCGCCGGGACTGACATCGAAACCCAGGGCCTGGTACGCACTGATGGCCGCGTCCAGGTCGCGTACAGCAATGACGGTATGATCGAAACGAGTAATCATCACTCACTCCTAAGCGAATGCGGCCAGCACTTCGTTGGTCACGCGCTCGAACTGCCGACTCTGGTCATAGCCAACCAGACGCAGGGTGATTGTTGTCGCCCCGGCATCGATAAAGGCTTGCAACCGCTCGATACAATCCTGTGGAGATCCCAGCGCGACCCAGTTCTCCAGGTAGGGACGCGGATAGTCCACGGAATAATACGTATCGAGGAACTTCTTGCTCTCCTGGAAGGCTGCCTCGCGATTCTCATTCACATTGATGTTAAAGTAAAGGCAAGCTTCAAAAGCAGGGCCGAGGTCGCGTCCCTCCTCCTGTGCATAGCGCCTGATGGTAGCCAGATGGTCGGCAAAGGATTGCGGCGTATTGCCGGTCGTCATCCAGCCATCGCCGTACTTCGCGACACGTCTCAAGGCGCGCTCAGCCATCTTCGGATAGCGGGAATCCGGATTGGCTGTAACCCAGATTGGGATGGGCTGCTGCACCGGACGCGGCAGCACGCTGATATCAGCGAAACGATTGTACTGTCCCTGGTAACTGGCGTGCTCCCGCGAGGAGGTGAGGCGCAGGATCTCGATGGCCTCCTCCATGCGCCGCATGCGCGTGGCAGGATCGATGTGAAAGGCTGCGAACTCCTGCTCAAAGTTGCCTCCGCCCTGTCCGGGCGCTCCCTGGCAGGCGACGAAAATCGTGCGCCCGCCGGAGAGAAAATCCAGGCTGCACCATTGATAGGCAAGCAGCAGGGCGTCGCGCAGCGGCGTGCTGGCAAAGCAGGCCGGGCCAAGCTTCACATGCTGTGTGCGGGCGGCCAGCGCCCCCAGCAGGACGAGCGCGTCCAGCCGTGGCTTGGCAAAGATAGAATCGCCAACCCATACCGAATCCCAGCCAGCAGCATCGGCTTTCTGGGCAAGAACAAACATCTCCTCAACGGTCGTGGCACCGATGATAACGCCGCGATTGGGAAGGGTTAAACCAAAACGAGTCTTGCGATCAGGCATACGCTTCTCCTGAAATCTTGCAAATACTCCATCTCCGCTGGTCACAATCTTAGTATACCTGATTTGACACCGGGAAAGAAGGCGATACAGAGATGTTCTTCATCCACCCCGACTCGTTTTGACCAGAAGACGGATGATGTCACGGCATGTCTGAGCAGCCACCGGGTGCGGCCCCTCTTTCGTTTTCTTCGAGTACGCGGAAGGTATGTATCAATCTCGCCGTTTTACCGAGCATGGCGCTGGCACCGCAGTATTTCTCCTCAGTCAGTTCGATAGCGCGCTCTACCGCATGAGGTTGAATGCCATGACCGGTAAAGATATGTTCAACGGTAATTTCTACAAACACCCTGGGGTGTTCCTCTGTACGCTCACCATGTACGTGTACTTCATAGGCTGTGATCTGCTGGCGTTTCTTGCGCAAGATGGAGAGAACATCCATAGCGGCACAGGTTGCCAGCGCCACCAGCAGCATTTCCATTGGACGTGGTCCTTTGTCCTCTCCGCCGTTATGTTCAGCAGCATCAAGCAGAAGATGGTGACCAGAGCCAGTCTCAGCATCAAAGCACATCCCTTCCTGCAACACTGCCCTGACAGTCATAGCATTCGCCATATCATTTCCCTTCTTTCTGTCTTTTCAGGAAAGAGAAAGAGTCGCCCGCCCATCGGCCACGGTGGCTCCCTGCGGGCCAGCGATCACCGGATTCAAATCAAGTTCGCTGATCTGGGGAAAGGCGGCAAGTATCCATGCCGCTGCCTGCAACGTCTTTGCCAGTGATTGCTGATCGACAGCAGGCTGGCCTCGTGCGCCCGCCAGGAGCGGGTATCCTCGTACCTCACGAATCATCGCCTGCAACTCGTCGATTGCCGCCGGAACCAGGCGGTAGGAGACATCCTGGAGCACTTCGACAAAGACGCCGCCCAGGCCGAACATCAGCAGTGGCCCGAATTCGCTGTCGCGCAGCCCGCCAATAATGACCTCCTGGCCGCGCACAAGTTCCTGCACGCTCATGCCCAGGACATGCGCCGATGGTTGTTTAGCGCGTACTGCTGCCAGTATCTCCTCAAATACTGTCCCCGTCTCGTCCGGCGCAACGCCCACGCGCACACCGCCAATATCCGATTTGTGACTGATATCCGGCGAAACGATTTTTAGCACGCAGGGCGCGCCGAGCGCCCGTGCCGCTGTCATGGCTTCCTCTACGCTTGTACAGAGCGTTTCGCGGGGTATCCTGGCTCCATAAGCCGCGAGCATTGCTTTGACCTCGTTTTCCAGCAGGATAGTACGTCCCTGAGCGATAGCGGCGGACAGAATAGATGTGGCGGCATCATAAGCGCCCGCTGGTGGCTCCGGCGTTGTTTGCGCGGAGGCGCTCATGCGCTGAGATTCTGCATAGGCTGCGACTGCTGCGGCTGTGCGAGCAGTTCGCTCCGGCCACTCATAGACCGGCAAGCCGCCTTCCTGCAACCTGGCCTGATTCTGCTCCCCCTCGTTGCCGACCACCCAACAAATATAGGTAGGTTTGGCGATACCTCGCTCGTGCTGACAACGCTGCACAGCATTCAGTACCGCCTCGATATTTTCTGACATCAGCGCGGAACGCTGCAACAGGATAGGAATGATAATGTCGACATCGTCGCACTCATATAATTTCTCTATGCTCCCTCCATACATAGCTGGGAAGCGCGACCAGAGTGGCGTGACATCCACAGGATTGCGCGGACTGGCATACGATGGCAGCAAAGGAGCGATCTGTTCCCGCACATGTGGCGATAGTTCGGGGACGCTCAGGCCAGAGCGCTCGCAGAGGTCGGTAAGCTCGACGCCCGTGCCCCCAGAATTGGTGATGATGCCGACGCGGCGCCCCGGCGGCAATGGTTGTCGGCTCAACGCCTCGGCGATATCGACCATCTCCAATCCGCTTTCGGCCAGGATAGCTCCGGCCTGCTGTACCGCTGTGATAAAGGCGGTCGCATCGCCGGTCAAGGCGGCTGTGTGGGAGGCGGCGGCTCGTCGCCCGGCGCTTGATCTTCCCGTCTTGGCGACGACAACCGGTTTGCGCTGCGCCGTTCGGGCCAGCGCCTCGAAGAAAGCCCGCCCGTCGCTCACGGATTCGAGAAATAAGCAGAGTACACTGGTTTCATCATCACCGGCAAAGTAATCCAGTATCTCGTGGTCGGTGAGGTCGGCTTTGTTGCCGTGCGAAAGGATTTTCGCGAAGCGCAGGTGACGCTGCCTTGCCAGCCCGAAAATAGCCATGCCATAAGCGCCGCTCTGCGTCACGAGCGAGATGTTGCCACCTTTAGGGGGCAGGCCAAACCCCATCGAGGCATTCAAGCCCAGGTTGCAGTTATATAGCCCGAAACAGTTTGGCCCGATCAGGCGCACACCACCCTCGCGTGCGGCCTCTAGCATGGCCTGCTGCCGGGCCAGCCCCTCCGCGCCAACCTCGGCAAAGCCGCCGCTGAGCACCAGGGCGACTTGCGCACTCGCCTCTGCGCAGTCCTGCATCGCCTGCACACAGGCTTCCGGCGGCAGGGCAATCACTGCCAGGTCTACTGAACCAGGGGCATCCTGTATGCGCGGATAGGCCCGCTGGCCCATGATCTCCTCTTCGCGGGGGTTAACCGGATAGAGCGTACCAGGGTAGCCATCCAGCAGATTCTTCATCAAGATATAGCCCAGCTTACCGGCCTGCGCCGAAGCCCCGATCAGCGCGATGCTGCGCGGATAAAATGCTGCCTGGCCCCAGTCAGTCATATAGCCATCTCCCTTCTCCCACAAACAGCGCGGGCTCTCCACCTGTGTGCAAGAACAGCACCGTCTCATCAGGCCGATAGTAACCATTGCGCGCGTAGGTCGTTAATCCGGCCAGGGCTTTCCCGGTATAGGTAGGGTCAAGGAAGATGCCCTCACTACGTGCGGCCAGTCGAATCGCCTCTGCCCCTTCAGCCGTTGGAATGCCGTAGCCGGGGCCAATGAAGCCACCATGCACAATTACCTCTTGTCTGGTAATGCTCCGGGGTAATCCCAACTTTTCCAGGGCTGCCTGCGCCAGATCGTACACTCGCGCCTGCACCTCCTCAACCGGCCTGCTCACGGTGAAACCCTCCACGCGCCAGGGCAGGCCAAGTGCGTGGATGCCCGCCAGCAAACCGGCTTGCGTGCCACACGAACCTGTTGCCAGCACTATGACATCAGGAGAGATGCCCTGTGCTGCGCACTGCTCGGCCAGTTCAGTGGCGGCATGGGCATAGCCAAGTGCGCCGAGGGCGATGGCTCCGCCGCGTGGAATAGGGTAGGGACGGTGCCCTCTGTCGCGCAGTTCCGCCGTGACCGTTTCGATAACTGTATCTACCGAGGCGCGATCAGGGTCTCCGGTGAAGCGCACCTCTGCTCCCAGCAGGCGCGTCAGGCGATAATTACCCTCAACACGGTCCGGCGGCGTCCCTGAATAAACCGCGATCATCGACATGCCCGCGCGTACTGCCGCCGCCGCTGTCGCTCGCACCGAATTAGATTGCGCTCCGGCCCCCGTTATCAGGGTATCGGCCTGTTGCGCCAGGGCATCGGCGAGCAGAAATTCGAGGCCGCGCACTTTATTGCCGCCAAAACCAAAACCTGTCATATCGTCGCGTTTGATCCAGAGCTTCGGTCCTGCGAGGGCTTCTGTCAGACGGGGAACCTCTTGCAGCGGCGTCGGCCAGAAACCGAGGGGAAAACGTGGGATACCTTGCCAGGTGAGTTCATCTCTTTTATTCAGGTCCATTGTTATCTCTCAGTTCCTGTAAAACCCGGTCAACCATCGCTGCACATTGTCCGGTATGCCGTTGGTAATCGAACAATGTCTCAAGCTCCTCTGTTGAAAGATGGGCATGTATCTGCGGATTGGCGAGAATAGCTTCTTTGAAACTGCTTCCAGAGCGATGTGCAGCCATAGCAGTTTCGTAGACGAGTGTGTGTGCGCTCTGTTTCCCTATGCGCGCCGCCAGGGCGAGCATCACCGCCTCGGAAAGGACAAAACCACCGGTTGCTTCCAGGTTGGCGCGCATGCGGTCGGCGTGGATTTCCAGATTGCCCGTCATGGCGCGCAGCAGCGCCAGCAATTTCCCTGTCGCCAGGCATGTTTCCGCCAGCACGGCCCATTCCGTCTTCCATGAACGGCCATCGCGTTCATGGTCGTGGACGAGGCTTTCAAAGATGAGAGCGGTGTTGTGACGAATCACGCGCGCCAGCGTCCCCAGATGTTCGGCGATCTCCGGGTTGCGTTTGTGCGGCATGGTGATGCTGCCAACTGTACCTGTCACAAACCCCTCGCTGACCTCGCCTATCTCTGTTCGTTGCAGGTTATAGACCTCGTGTCCAATCCTATCGCCGGTGGAGGCAACCAGGGTAAGCAGGCTGAACCACTCTGCCAGCGTGTCACGGGAAGTTGTCCAGGCAATGGAGGGGGGATTGAGACCCAGTCTGGACAGGAATTCCTTCTGCACTTCCAGCGCGCGCGGTCCCAGCGAAGAGAGGCTGCCAACTCCGCCCGCGAGTTGCCCGACCACCAGGCGCGGCCCCAGCTCTACCAGCCGCTGGCGGTGACGCTGCACCTCTGCCGCCCAGGTCGCCGCTTTAAAGCCGAAGGTGATGGGCAGGCCGATTTGCCCATGCGTGCGCCCGGCCATCACAGTGTCGCGGTGCCGGGCAGCCAGTTGCAGGAGGTTGCCCTCAATCGCGGCCAGTTCGCGTTCGACGACCGCACGTACTTTTTGCAACACCAGGGCAGTCCAGGTATCGGTAATGTCCTGGACAGTCGCACCGTAGTAGAGCCATTCGCCGCTGTCTCCCGGGCAGCGCCGTTGCAGGGCGCGAATCAGGCCGAGCGTAGAATGATTGGTGGCCTCAAAGCCCGCCCTGACCTCCTCGAAAAAGACGGCGTCGAGTTCTACGCTACGGCAGGTGACGGCGACGGCACGGGCTGCTTCCCGTGGGATCAGGTCAAAGTCCGCCTGCGTTTCGGCCAGGGTAGCCAGAATTTCCAGCCACGAGCGCGTGCGAGGCACATCGTCGAACAATTGGCGTAGCTCAGGCGTTCCCCACGAATTCTGGTAGATCAGTGAATCGGCGAGGTGTGAAGTCATGGCTCACCTCTACTAAGCTTCTCTGCCTGGCGCAACAGACGCTCTTCAGCCAGTGCGATGCGCTCCATCGCCTGCTGACACCAGGTCGCGTACCAGTCTAACGTGGTGCGGCATTCAGAAAGCATGGCCCTCAGCGGCTCAGGTGCGGCGCAGCCGATATCGCGACGGGCGGCAATCGCAGTAGCTGGATCCAGAGCCGTGCCAAATGTCTGCTCTGAAAAAGGTAGGGAATGTCCCAGTACTGTCTGAGCAGCGGCATTCAGGTCCTCCAGCGTGAGATCGCCCATGCCCCGGTTTGCCTGCACTGCCTGGCGCACCATGCGTCCGACGATGCGGTGGGCGGTGCGGAAATCGAGGCCGGTTTCGAGCGTGATAGTCTCCGCGAGGTCGGTAGCGGCGGCAAAGCCATTGCGCAGCCGTGCCTCCGCCACGGGCGCGTTGAAGCGCATACCAGACAACACACCGGCCATGAGGGTTGCCACACCGCTGGCGGTTTCAAGCGCACGCGGCACGTCTCCGTAGGCAAAGACACGGTTGTCCACCTGTCCAGAGGGGGTGCGCCCGACCATGGCGACAGACTGGAGCATTCCCGCGAGTTCGTTGGTCGCGCCGCGCACATAGTTTAGAGCGTAGGGATTCTTCTTCTGCGGCATAATCACGCTTGCACGCGAATGCTCATCAGCCAGCTCAATCAAATTGAATTCGGCGGTGGCGAAGATTTGCAGGTCTTCGGCGAGGCGATCCAGGTTCACCAGCGCCATGACTATGACGGAGAGCATCTCGGTTGCCACATCCGGCTGCCACATGGCGTCGCGTGCGTGGGGAATAAGGCCATCAAAGCCCAGTAATTCGGCCTGCCGTGCGCGAGTTTGCGGGATGCGCGAGCCGTTGACGCTGCCACAGCCAGCAGGGCTCAGATTGGTACGAGCATATAGCTCCTGGATGCGCTCCAGGTCGCGCAGAAGCGGATACACAAAATTGAGCAGGTAGTGACCGAAGGTTGTGGGCTGCGCAGGCTGCAAATAGGTGTAGTCGGCCATTAACGCACTCTGATACTCACCGGCACGCGCCAGCAGCGCGAAACCCGTTTTGATCAGCGCTCCGGCAAAGGTGAGCAGCTTCTCACGCAGTGTCAGGCGAAACCCGGTAGTTGTTGATTCGCGGCGCGCGCGACCAGTTCCCAACCAGCCGACGGCGGACGTATGGGCCGCTAACCAGGCTTCGCGATTGGTGTACAGATCGCCATTCTCAGGAACAGGGACGAAATCGGCAGGCCACGAGTGCAATTCCAGCAGCGCCTTCAAAAGAGGCGCTCTCTCAATCTGGGGAATCACGCTGGTTTCTGTCAGAGCGATTGTATGCGCTATGTCCGCCAGGCTCATCCCTCTGAACAATGGTAATTGGTCCGCAAGCTCGCGTGCAAAGGCTGTCCGCACCAGTTCCGGCGCAGGCCCGCTTGCCAGGCGGCTGCCCACACCCAGCACAGATACGCTGCTCGATTGTCCCCCTGGCTCTCTTCCATCAGGAAATGGCGTTCCACCCGTCTGCGCTACCATTGTTCTGCCTCCTTATCCTGGCTTGTCGGCAGGTTGGTGGGGAGCGCTTCGGGAGGCGAGACTTCCTCGATGGCATCGGGATTCCATTGTCCGGTGCGCTCCAATTCTTCGGCGACGTGGGAGAACGTTTCGAAGCGTAGCCCGGCGCGTAGTGCTTCGAGTGCCAGCACTTCCCCGGTCGGAATGTTGCCCAGATTAACGTTTATGCCGAATTGCTGAATCAAGTAGGTCTGCTGGTTCTTGAGCGGAGCCTCCCAGATCAACCGGTTCACCAGCGGCCCCATCCGTTCGCTGATCTCCGCGACTGCCTCCGTCTTCACCATACCATGATCGTCGTAGATACCGATGCCTTTGCCGGACTCACGGGATTCGACCGTGACCCATTGCGCGCCCCAGTCGAGGTCTTGCAGCGCCTGCTCGGCCAGTTCGAGCGCGTCGGGCTGCTGCTCTGGGTCCTTCTTACCAACCTCGGTAATCGGGACGAGGCCATGATCGATGGCGCAGCGAATCAGATTGCGCCGACGATGCTGTGGCAGGGGAATGGTTCCGTCCGAAATCTCTACGGCGCTAAAACCCAGCATGTGGGCGTGCTGCATGAAGGTGCGGCAATTGCCATAGACAATGGCGACTTCCAGGAGCGTCCCGCCAGGATAGGTGATGATACCGTGGGCCGTCAGTTGCAGCAGTTTGCGGCGCAGGACATCCGCCGGAACGAAGGCCGATGTGCCAAAGGTGCATTTCCAGTGATCGATCAGATCCCCGCACATCTCAAGCAGATCAGCAGTCATCGTCAGGCCGTGACCTTTATCGATGACCATCGTCAGTCCGCTCTGGCGCGGTGGCTGTGCTCTTCCTACCAGGACGCGGCCAACCACCTGCGCCCATGCTCGCTCAGGCATATGCGACCTCCTCAGCAAGTTTGCGCAGGGCGGCCTCAACCATCGCGAGGTCGGCTCCCCACGGCACAACCATCATCTCGCCGTCCTGCTCGATATGCGTTTCCAGCAGGCAGCATTTCACCAGCGTGGGTTGGGAGCGCTTTCCGGCGATCAGGCGCGGACACATCTCGACACGTGGTGGCTCGTCGCCGTAAAAGTGGCGGTGAAATTGCAGGCTGCGCTCGCAGCCGATCATCGTCCAATCCTGACGCTCCGGGTGCTCGTCCAGGAAGTGTACCGGGGCGGGCAGGTCATCCAGGCCGCCGGAGCGACAGGGAACCAGGTAGGAGGCCGGACGCACACTCTCCGCGAGATTGCGAACTTCAATGCGTTCCAGTTCCAGCCTGATTGGCGGCAGGTCGGCATAGCTCAACACCTGGCGGGCCAGTCCGTACAACTTTGGTGGCTCTGGCGGAGCTACCTCCACCACCCGAACAAGCAGCGGGCGAGGATGGTGAATAAAATTGACGTGGTCGTAGAGGCCCTGCACAACGAGCGTGCCTGCTGGTCCGATGCCGAGTTCGTGCGCGACCCCGGCCAGTGCCGAGCGATTGGCTGTATCGACCTCTGGCCGATACACAAAGGCGCAGCTTTCCGGCAGCGCCAGCACCTCGACCGAGGTGATCTGTGAAAACAAGGGTTCGCTTTCCGCTCGCGTAATAGCCACAACGGCGGTCTCTTCGCCTGCTCCGAGCAGCACGATAAAATCGGTGCGGCGGTAGGCTTCCCGGCTGAGCAGCAGCCGGGAAATAGCTTCAACCGTCATTGGCCCATTGTAGCGTTGCACGCTGACACGCCGGTATGGCAGAGGAACAAGGTTCTGTACAGACCCCCATGTCTGTTTCCGGGAAAGTTCAAGCATCGATCTTTCATCTCCTGATCCAGATCAATCTGATATATAACATCCTACAGGTCGCGCAAATTGGGCGAACCGGCCCGCAGGCGACAGAGCTGGATGAAATGCTCGGGATTCAGGAACAACTCGTTCATGCTGCCCATCTCATCGATCGTGACACCGCCTGGTCGGCGGAGCAGGTGATCGAGGTACTGAAAAGCGTCCTTCGCGCCATAGCCGACATGATGGAAGCCGAGAACTTTGCGACTATCCCCGTCGACAACCGCTTTGAGGAAGCCAGATAGCTCCGGGAACATGAAAGCGTAGAGCATGGTTCCTTCCGCGCAGGGCAGGGGGATATCGGCCAGTGGGACACCTTTGGGCGGCATCTGAATAATGACGACATTGTCGTAGCTCTGCCTGGCCTCTTCTTCCGAGAGGCCAACCCAACTGATCTCATAGGTGGAGTGCAGGAAATCGGGATAATTCGTCCAGTCCAGCTCGACTTCCTCGCCCATGATGTTGCGGGCGGCGGTCACCCCGCTCTTGCGCGCTTTGAACATCTCCATCGGCGGTCCGATCAGATCACCGATAGCATAGACATGGGGAACACTGGTGCGCATATGCTTATCGACCAGAATTTCGCCCTTTTCGCCAACCGCGACGCCCAGCACCTTCTGGAAGTGATCGGAGCGCGGTCGCTCGCCCGTGGCGAGAAAGACGAAATCACATGGCAGCGTCTGCTCTTCCCCGCTCCGCATGTCGCGAATGACGACCGCCTGAACGTGTCCCTCGCCGTCTCCTTTGATCTCTACTGGCTCGTGAGCCTCGATGATCTGTATGCCTCGCTTGCGCATCCCATCCACGACGTAGCTACGCAGGTCCTCATCGACATGATGGAGGCTGGAGGTGCGCATGAGCGGCTTGCGCGCCACAATGGTGGTCGGACAGCCCGCCGCCTGGAAGAATGAGCCGTACTCAATGCCGGTCTTCGATCCGCCGATCACGACGCAGCGCTGCGGCTCGAAATCAAGCTCTTCAATGAAGGCGGCGTAATCAAGCACGCCATGCAGGTCAACGCCCGGAATATCCGGCGGTAGCGGCGCGGCACCGATGCCCAGGACCAGATTATCGGCCTGGAAGCGCTCGCCTGCAGCCTCCACTGTATGTTCGTCAATAACCATGGCCTCGGCGTTGAGGATATATTCAAGATCGAGCTGCTCTTTGGACTGCCAGTTCATAAAGGCATGAGCTGTCCCGCGCCCGGCTTTGAAGAGTTCGACCACCTGCAGGATCGAGGCGCGTAGATGCGTGGCGTCGGGAAACCAGAGTTTGCCTGAGAACCAGCGCATGAGGTCAAGTTCGCGGGCCGCTTCAGAGAAAAGATGGTGCGGCACGCAGGCCTGGTGCGGGCAACTGCCTCCCAGGAAGGGCCAGCGATCAATGATCAGTTGCCGCCCGCCCATTGCGCGCAGATAGCCGGAGCCAAAGCGCCCGCCCGCGCCACCGCCAATGAAGATGGCATCGAACTTGCGTGTGTCGTCGCGGTGAATATTGATGATCGGCTCGTTCTTCTGCATGTACTCTTCGACCAGGCCAACCCATTGCCTGTTCGTTGTCGGTGTCAAGGTGATATCCACAAAAACCTCCTGCTACTGACTGTCCTGGAGAGAGAAACGCCGGGACACATCGGTTGACTTGAATTCACGCTGGTGGGTGTTCAACGGGTCAAAGCGGCGTATCAGCGCCACATCTGCGGGCGAGGGCAGAGATACGACGCTCACATCCGGCGCAATCACCGGCTCGAATTCGGTGTTGTCCAGCACGTCCTGCACAGTTGTATCTGGATAGAGCCTGCGCAGTCGCAAAACATGCGTTCCAGGGTCGAAATCGAAGACGCCCAGTTCGGTCACGACCCATTCCGGCCCGCCGCCGCGCAGGCCGAGTGCAGCACGCGCTCTGCCATCCCTGGCAACGTGGCCGATGGAAGAGATAAAATCGATCTGCTTCACAAAACGATACTGGCGTTTGCCAGCTTTGTTGAGCGAGGCACGATGCCCGGTCGTCCAGATGGTGATGTGCTGGACATCGGCGGACAGGTTACAGCCGCCGCCGCTGCCAGGCAGCTTAACACGCGGCGCAGCAGCGCTGCCAATGGCGGTGACGTTCAAGTTGCCGTAGCGATCAACCTGCACGCCGGAGAGAAACATGCGCCCCATGTCGCCGCGGGCAGCGATATCGAAGAGGTCGGTGATGCCCAGGGCCAGCACGCTGCCACGTGAGAGCGACCAATCGTTGGAGGTCGGCGGTAGAAACGGCGGGTCGGGGTTGACACCATAGGTTGCGCCCTCGATATGCACCATATGCGGCGCGTGGGTGCGCCTGGCTAAAAGCATGGCAAGCGCCGGAACGGGGGAACCGTAGCCGTGAAAAACCAGTTCGCCATCGCGAATGGTGCGCGCAACCTGGGAGATCATGACTTCCGGCAGCGTGGCATAGGAAATTTCCTGTTCTTTCATGCGATGGCTCCTTCCGGTGCGGTAAAGAGCGCCCGCCAGGTATCATCGCCCTCCTTCCAGCTTTCCAGTTCTCGCTGCCTGAGCGCCCCGCCGACGCGCTGGAGATAGTCGTCGTGGCTTGCCGGTTCGTAAACGTAGCGGGCAAGATACTCGCGAGCGAAGGTTTCTGGCCCGGCGCTGGCCGCGTGATAATATTCTGCGAGGTGTCGGCGATCATAGGCATAGAAAGGATAGCACGAGGTGGGGTGAGCGCCGTAGGGAACTTCGACGACGACCTCGACCCAGAAGTAAGGGATATTTGGCTCCATCGCTTGCAGTTCCTCCGTGGGCACCAGTTGCTCCACAGTGGCGATGACGTGTCTTGCAGCGCGAATAAACAGCATATCCGCTACGAGTGGAGGGAGAATCTTCAAGTTGCCCTGCGCATCGCCATATTGCGCGTGGACGATGGCGACATCGGGGACCAGGGCAGGCACCAGCACAAGTGGTAGTCCGGTGAACGGGCAGGTCATCGTCTTATACTCAGGATGCAACTGCAAGAAGTCGGTACCCTGGATGCTACGCACCGGCAAAAACGGGACGCCATACTCCGCCGCCCGCAATTGTTGCAGCAAAGTGTGACAGCAGGTATCATGGACTTTCGTCTGTCCCTGCTGGCAGGCGCGCCGGAAGTTCGGAGCCATGCCGAAATCCTGCTCGAACCCGACATAGGACTCTTCGATGATACTGACAGCGCTCGCGCCACACAGTAAATCCACATCGACTCCATGCGCCGTCCCTATCACATGCAAGTCGCGCCGCCCCTGCCGTATCAGTTCGCGCAGCAAAGCCATAGGCTCACGCCACGACAGCCCACCGCCGACGGCGACCGTCATGCCATCCTGTACGATTGCCGCCGCCTCAGCCAGCGACGCCTGTTTCTGTTCTGAAGTAAAGACTGGCATAGCTCATCCCTTTGCATGAGTATCGCCGGTCATCCTGCGCGCTCGCGAAGGATGACACGTAGAAATACAGTATTGAAACTTATTTGACCATCCAGCCGCCGTCGACCACCAGCATATGCCCGGTCATGTAGCTGGATTCGTCTGAAGCAAGGTAGACCGCCGCCGCCGCGATGTCCTCAGTTCTGCCAATCCGACCCCACGGGATCATATCCAACACCTGCTGGCGTAGCTCTGGAATCTCTAAGCGCCAGCGCGTCATCTCGGTTTCGACCATGCCGGGACATATGGCGTTGGCGCGAATGCGGTTGGGAGCGTAATCCAGCGCCAGCGCCCGCGTAAACGCGATGACTGCCCCTTTCGAGGCATCGTAGGCGGCGCGAGCCGGAAATGGCACAAACCCTGCCACGGAAGCGATATTGATGATATTACCGCTTCCCTGTACCAGCATCTGGCGGATGGCCGCGCTGGCAACCCGGAAGACGCCCGTGACGTTGACGGCGATGACGCGGTCCCATTCCTCGTCGGGTGTCAGGTGGGCAAGCGTCGCCTGGCGCGAGCCGGTAATACCTGCATTGTTCACTACGATATCCAGTCGCCCCCACGTATCCACTGCCGCCTGCACCATTCGTCCGGCGTCCGCCCGCTCCGACACGTCACCCACAACGCAAACCGTTTGACCCTCTGCTTCGGCGATCAGCGAGGCTGTTTCCCGCAATGCAGCCTCATCGATATCGCTGATGACGAGCGCTGCCCCCTCAGCGGCGAAACGGCGAGCGATAGCGCGGCCAATGCCGGAGCCAGCCCCCGTCACCAGGCCGGTTTTGTTCGCAAGACGCATAGTCAAGAAGCCCTTCATTACCGATCTTATGTGTTAAAATTTGTCAATCATCACTATGGATTCAGGACGACCAGGCGTAACTCGGTCATCTCCTCAACGGCATAGCGCGGCCCCTCGCGCCCCATGCCGCTGCGCTTGACGCCGCCATATGGCATCTGACCGGCACGGTAGAACGAGGTATCATTAATCATGACGCCGCCCACCTGCAAGCTGCGTGCCGCCGCCATTGCGACCGCGAGCGAGCGTGTAAACACGCCGGCCTGCAAACCATATTCGGAATCGTTGGCGCTCCGCAGCGCTTCGGCGAGCGTCTCATAGGTCTGCACTGTCACAATCGGGGCGAAGGTTTCCTGGCAGACGACGCGCATGTGCGGCTCCACATTTGTCAGCACAGTTGGGGTCAGAAATGGACCATTGCGCTGGCCTCCGCTCAGCAGCGAGGCGCCCTGAGCAACGGCCTCCTGTATCCAGGATTCTGCCCGCCTGGCTTCGCCCTCGCTGATCATCGGCCCGACGTCCGTGTCCGGCTCTTTCGGGTCGCCCACGCGCAGGCCGCGGGCGACGCTCACCAGCTTTGCTGTGAACTCTTCGGCAACTGCCCGGTGCACAAGGATACGCTGCACCGAGAGGCAGACCTGCCCGGCATAGGAGAAGCCCTTCAAGGCGCATTGCGTCGCGGCACTGGCGACATCGGCATCCTCATGGACGATCACCGCCGAGTTGGAACCAAGTTCCAGGGTGCAGCGGCGCAGGCCAATTGTGCGCTTGAGTACCTCGCCCACGGGCACGGAGCCGGTGAAGGTATAGAAGCCTATGCGGATATCGGTGAGCAGGGCATTGCCAACGCCGTCGCCAGGGCCAACCACCATGTTCAACCAGCCGGGGGGCAGACCGGCCTCACTCAGAATGGAGCATAGCTTCGCGGCCACAATGGGGGTGTACGAGGCGGGCTTCAACACGACGGCATTACCTGCCGCCAGCGCGGGTGCAACCTTGTGCGCCACCATGTTGATCGGGAAGTTAAAGGGCGTGATGGCACAGACCACGCCAACAGGGACGCGCAATGTGAAGGCCAGTCGGTTTTCGGAACCAGGAGTGGCCTCAAGTGGGACCATCTCGCCATGAATGCGCTTTGCCTCTTCCGCCGACCAGGTGAAGGTGTCCGCCGCTCGCTCAACCTCGGCCAGTGCGTCACGCAGCGGTTTTCCTGCCTCGTAGGCCATCGTCAGTGCCAGTTCGTGCTGGCGAGCGCGAATGAGGGACGCGGCGCGCGTCAGGATATCGTAGCGCTGCGTGGCTGTCAGCGGCTTGCCCGCAAATGCCTGTACGGCGGCGCTGACAGCCGCGTCCACCTCTTTCGGCCCGGCCTGACTGATAGTCGCCCAGGGCGCGCCGCTCGCCTTATCGGTCACGACGAGCTGCTGCTCGCTCTCCCAGGCTTCGCCGTTGATCCATAATCCGTAATGTTCCATAACTGCTATCCCTATCTTCGAGAGAAACAGCCTAGACAGCCGTTAATCCGCCATCGACGACAAGGCAGGAACCCGTCGCGTATGAGCTTTCATCCGAAGCAAGGAAGAGGACGGCGTTGGCGATCTCCTCCGGGCGTCCAAAGCGGTTGAGCGGATACCGGCTCATCCGAAGGGCTAGCTGCTCCGGCGTATCGCCCTCGACAAGGCGCTGCCCCATAGGCGTCATCGTGGTGCCGGGGGCGACACAGTTCACGCGCACGCCGTATTGAGCGAAATCGACGGCCATAGAGCGGGTCATGCTGATAATGGCCCCTTTGGCCGCGCTGTAGGCGCTCATATTGCGGATACCAACCAGCCCGGCCACCGAAGAGACATTCACCACCGATCCGCCGCGCCTGCCCTCAATCATCGCTGGCAGTGCATACTTCGAGCAGAGGTAGGTGCCGCGCACGTGGACGGCGAAGATACGCTCCCAGGCGTTTTCGTCCGTGTCAACGACGGTGCCGAAGCCTTCGATGCCCGCGTTGTTAAAGAGGATATCCACACGCCCGAACCGATTCAACGCCGCCTGCACCATTGCCTCAACGCTTGACGATGAGGTCACATCGCACTGCGCCCAACCAACCTGCCCGCCTTCAGAAGCAATGGAATCGGCAACAGTCTGTGCGGCTTCGCCGTTGATATCGGCGAGCATGACCGCCGCGCCTTCACGCGCAAAAAGGCGTGCCGTCACCTCTCCAAAGCCAGAACCGCCGCCCGTAATGATAGCCACTTTGTCTTTTAGCCGCATGATCCATCCTTACTGACAACAGGGACACAGCCCATGCCCGTGTCCGGTCTCCCAGGGATGCGGAACCGGCTTTTTGTCAGACCTGACCTCGGCCTTCCGGCTGCCGCATTGGGAGCAGACCCATTCCTCTGGCGGGCGCGTTCCCGCCAGCACGAGACCCTGAAACTCGTGACCACATTCCGGGCATTTGAGGAACATAATGGGCATAGCATCTCTCCCATTGCAGGAGCCAGTAGAAACCCTTTAGCCAGAGTGACTACCAGCTCCCTTCCTGTTAATCCGGCATGAACCGGACACAGCTTAGTGCCAACAAACTATGCAGGAACAGCGGTGGCCCTATGGGCCAGTTCCTCGCGCACGATCTTCGTCCCCTCGACAAGAGCGTGCAGCTTCTCAGCAGCAATGTAACGCTGGAGCATAATCAGGCCGCAGTCGGTGGTGAGACCAAGCTGATCGGCGGGGACAAACTGCAAGACCTGGCGGATGTGATCCGCCACTTCCTCGGCGGTTTCGGTGATGGTGCTCTTTACATCGATCACACCCGCCCAGAACTGGAGATGCTTCGGCAGGGGGTACTTCTGGAGAACATCGCCCAGACCGCTCAGGTCGCGCCGCCGTCCACCTATTTCCAGATTGAGCACGTCCATTTTCGCTTCATAAGCCTTTGGCAGCACATAGGTGCTGTCTCCGGGCGTCGGCCCTCTACGCCGGGTGAGGTCGAAGATTTCGCCGGGTTGAGCCGTCTGGTCGGGCATATAGGCCGGTGTGCCGCCCCAGTTGCCCCAGCAGACGTGACAGACAATCTTCGCGCGCTTGACTCCCTCTACCGCGCGGTTAAATGCCTCAATGGCCCAGTCCTCGTAGCCATAGGGCCAGGTAAACTCGTCAAGCTGGATGAAGTCGGCTCCCAGCGCGTCCACTTCGAGGATATCCTCATTGATGGCCTTCGCAATATCCATAGCGCGGTCCCGGCTCGACTTGTAGTAGAGGTCGTTGGTGGCCTGCCCGAAAACCTGGATGCCGGTATACTGTACCTTGATGGGCTTATCAGTCGCTTTTTTCAACGCCCTGGTCTGCTCGATCATGATCTGCCCGCGCCGCTTGATTTCCTGCGCGGCGGTGGCGGCATGGAGGCGACTGTAGATGGGGAAGCCGAGATAGCCGCCATGTATTTCATAGCCCATGCGCCGGTAGTAGTAATAGACGGCCTGTTCAGCATAGTTATCGCCCTGCAAGCGTGCGTCGGAAATAATATCCAGCCCGGCTTTTTCCTGATCGTGCGCAAGGGCAAGGATCGCGTCTTCCAGCGCTTCGCGCTCAAGAGAATCGGGGGGTAACTGGTCGCCATTAAAAAAGCGGGCGTAGTGAGCGTCCCACCAGCGAGGATTGGGGTAATTGCCAACCATACTGGTCGGCAAGGTAACTTCCTGGTCGCGAATCTTCATGGATTCCTCCTCAAGTAAGGCAAAAAGACAACATTGTCCGCTCAGTATCCATACGACAACTGCCAGGGATATAAACCGGTCTTACGGGAAAACACGACCCTCCTTTCCAGTGCAGAAGAGGAAGAGAGAGCAGCGATGTCTCTCCTACAGCTCTTCGCGTACCATGCGCACACCCTCGCCCATCGCCTTGAGCTTGGCGGCGGCAACGCTGCGGCTCATATAACCCAGACCGCAGTCAGGCATGACGAGCAGCCGTTCGGGCGGGACGATGCCAGCATCCAGCACTCTGCGGATACGGGCGGCAACCTGTTCAGGCGTCTCAACGTTGGGATCTTTCACATCAATGAAGCCCAGGCCCAGCACTTTATCCGGCGGGAAGCGGCGATAGGCCTCCATCTCGCGGAAATCCCTGTGCGTCGACTCAAAATGGATGGCAGTGACATTGGCCCCTTCAAACATTGGCATCATCTCCGCTGCTTTATCTTCCCAGACGTCGGTCTGCCCGTCCACGCTGCCATAGCAAATGTGCCAGATGGAAATGACGTCGTCGAGGCCCTCAAGCATGCGGTTCACCGCGTCGATCTGCCAGGTATCCTGAGTATAGGTCGGGAGCACGTCGATGATCTGTATGGCCTCCAGCCCTCTCTCTTTGAGGTATCTGAATTCCTCGTTGAGCGCAGCAGCCAGATCCATCGCCAGTGCGACATTATCTTTGTAGTAGCGATCTGATACGATCACGCTGTTCTGCCCCGGGCCAAAACAGCCGATTTTGAAGGGCTTGTTCGTCGCGTTTTGCATCGCGACCAGCACTCCCTCAAAGATAGGGCGCACCCAGCGAATCTTGTCGACGCACTCGGCCATGTAGAATTTTTCATATTTCTTGATCGAGTTAGGTGGCCCCCATGGGCGGAAGCCCTCGACCATCTCGGTATTGAAGTGGAAAATCGGCTCCAACTGGAAAGCCGGAACACCCCAGGGGAAATATTGTTGCGCGTCTGCCAGGATATCGAGACCGGCCCTCTCCTGATCTTGAGCAGCCAGTCGAACGGCGTCCTCGTAGGCTACCCGCAGCTCCATACTTGTATATAATGGTTCGTGCAGGGAGCCAAATACTCTTCCTTGTAGCCAGTGTGGACGCGGATATCCGCCAATCATGGAACATGGGAGGCGAACCTCTTCACCTCTGATTTTCACGTTAACCTCCTCGTTGACTACTGTTGTGTCAATCCTTCTGCTGCTACGTATTCATCCTACGCTGGAAAAGACATCGTCTGGATTTGAGTCGCGAAGGCGGCGAAGGTCTTTATTACTCTCGTCGGCTGCGCTGTCTGCTTTCAGGAATGCTACCGTTTTCATCTCCTCTACTTTGAAGAGAATGAAGCGTAGCTTATATGGAACAATCTCCTCCTTTCTTTAGAAAATGCTACTCACAATAGAGTGTGTGCTCATCTGTGTTCATCTTTGCTAATCTTTAGTATAAGGATTTTTAGAGAGTTGTCAATACATTTCCTGGAAATTTTGCTCCTTTGTTGTCTTGACAGACGTCTTTTCGCATGGTACAGTTATTCACAAATACATATTTCGTAATTTACTTATCTTTGTTGATCTCATATCAGGAGCCAGGAGATGTCTGAGCAATTGTCAGGTCTACCTCTTTCCCGCCTGCTTTCCATGCTGCGTGCTATGTATCGCATCCGCGCTTTTGAGGAAAAGGTTGACGAGCTATTTATGCGCGGCGAAATGCATGGGACAACACATCTCTCAATCGGGCAAGAGGGAACCGCAGTAGGCGCGATCAGCACCTTGAGAAATGACGATTTCATCACCAGTACGCATCGTGGGCATGGACATTGTATCGCCAAAGGCGCAGATATTGCGCTCATGATGGCCGAACTGCTTGGTAAAGAAACGGGTTATTGTCGCGGACGTGGAGGCTCGATGCACATTGCCGATGTCGAGACGGGCAATCTGGGGGCAAACGGCATTGTAGCCGGGGGCATGCCAATCGCTACAGGAGTGGCGCTGAGCATGAAGATGCAGCGCAGCGATCGTATCTGTCTCTGCATCTTTGGTGACGGCGCAGCCAACGAGGGAGCCTTCCACGAGTCTATCAATCTGGCGGCGGTCTGGGACTTACCCGTCGTTTTCCTCTGTGAAAACAACCAGTATGGCATGTCTATGGCAACGCGGCGTGCGATGCGTAACGAGACCGTGGCCCAACGCGCCGCTGGCTATGGAATACCAGGGGAGCGTGTAGACGGTAACAACGTACTGGCCGTGTACGCGGCGGTTTCGGTAGCAGTGCAACGCGCCCGTGACGGTCAGGGCCCTAGCCTGATCGAAAGCCTCACGTATCGCTACAAGGGACATGCCAAAAGCGACCAGAATCTCTATCGCACCCGCGACGAGATTCGCGAGTGGCAAAAGCGCGACCCCATTCAGTATTTTGTCAATCTCCTCATCGCCGGGGGAAAACTGGATCAGGCCGGGGCTAAGCAGGAAGAAGCGGCGGCCTACGCCGCCGTAGAGGAAGCATATCAGTTCGCTCTGGGCAGTGCTGATCCCGACCCCGAAACCCTGCTTGAAGGAGTGTACGCATGACAATTTCTCAGCCACAATCTCGCGACTTCAGAGAGACCGGGGACGCCAACCAGATTGCCGGGCAGCACATGACCTATGGCGAGGCCATTCGCCGGGCATTACGAGAAGAGATGCTGAACGATCCCCGCGTTTTTTTAATGGGGGAAGATATCGGAATCTATGGCGGGGCGTTCGGTGTCACGAAGGGACTGCTGGAAGAATTTGGAGAGGAACGTGTACGCGACACCCCCATTTCCGAGCAGGTCATCGCGGGATGTGCTATCGGTGCCGCTCTAAGCGGCATGCGGCCCGTTGCGGAATTTCAGTTCAGCGATTTCATGACCCTGGCGATGGATCAGATCGTCAATCAGGGGGCCAAACTGCGCTTCATGTTTGGCGGCAAGGCGCAGGTTCCGGTTGTCTTTCGCGCCCCGCTCGGCTCAGGAGCCGGGTTAGCCGCTCAGCACTCCCAGTCGCTCGAAGCCTGGTTCGCTCATGTCCCCGGCCTCAAAGTGGTGCTGCCGTCAACCCCTGCTGACGCTTACGGGCTACTGCGGGCGGCTATCCACGAGCCGAATATCGTTATTTTCCTGGAGCACAAGGCCCTCTATAGCCAGCAGGGGATGGTTCCTGTCCGTGCATATGAAACGCCGTTGGGAAAGGCCGCTGTGATGCGGGAAGGCAAACACCTCACCATCATCGCTCTCTCGATTATGGCGCAGCGCGCTCTGGCGGTTGCCGAACGGCTGGCGCAGGAGGGTGTGGAAGCCGAGGTGATCGACCCACGCACCTTGCGTCCTCTGGACGAGGAGACAATTGTGGCGTCAGCGCGCAAAACCGGGCGTGTCCTGATCGTCCACGAGGCGGTGCTCACAGGCGGTTTCGGAGGCGAAATCGCCGCTCGCATCGCCGCCAGTGAGGCATTCTATTACCTGGATGCACCGATTATGCGCCTGGGTGGCGCGGAAATCCCTATCCCGTATCAGATGGAACTCGAAAAACGCGCGACGCCGCGAGAAGAGGATATTTTCCGGGCAGCGCACCTGCTGCTGCAACAGAAGCCCGCATAGGAGCAGTAAAGCCTATGGAGAGATCGCTGACGATGCCCAGACTGGGCGCGACCATGACGGAAGGCACAGTCTTGCGCTGGCTTTACCAACCGGGAGAAAGAATTACAAAGGGGGAGCCTCTGCTAGAGGTGATGACCGACAAGGTAAACATCGAGGTAGAGGCTCCTATCAATGGTCGACTGGTGAAAATCCTGGCGCAGGACGGGGAAGTATTGCCGATTGGCGCCCCCCTGGCGCTGCTGGCTGACGACGCTGAAACGCAAACCGTAGCCGGAAATAAGCAGCCCCATCTCTCAGAGCGTATTGCCAGCACTCCGGCAGCGAAGCGCGAGGCTGCGTTGCGAAATATCGATCTGCCTGCGGTTGTCCAGGCGGGAGCCACACCTCCGCTCACCCGTGATGATATTCTGGCTTTCTCACAGCAGCAGACAAGCATGCAGAAAGAGAGCGGGCGCGCCTCCGGTGTCCAGGCAACACCGCTGGCTCAAAAAATCGCCAGGGAACACCAGGTTGACCTGTCTGCGCTGGCCGGACGCAAAGCAGGTGAAAAGGTGACACGCGCCGACATCGAAGCCTATCTTCAAGAGACTGCTCGGCGAGGACAGGAAGCTGTTGCGGTTCCGGTCGTTTCCCCCGTTGCGCCGCTACTCCCCACAACAGAAACAGGGGATGAAACGCTGATTCCCCTTACACCAGCCAGACAGTTGATAGCTCAGCGCATGCGGCAAAGTATCAGTACCGCTCCGCATATGTACCTTGATCTGGAAATTGATATGACCGAAGCGGAACGCTGCCGCCAGAGTATCGGACGCCACATGGAGGCTCGGGGAGAGCCTGCCCCGTCACTCACGGCGCTCATTGTGCGAGCCACCGCGGCCGCAATCGTGCTACACCCGGAGGTGAACTCTGTTTTTGAACAAGGGGTTCTGCAAGGGAAAGATGCCATACGGCAGAGGAAAGCGGTGCATATCGGAATCGCTACCGACACAGAACGCGCCCTGCTCACACCTGTGATTCGCGACGCTCACCTGCTCTCCCTGCCTGCTATTGCCGGTGAGTTACGCCGTCTCACGCACGCCGCACGGCAGGGCACCCTGAAGCCGGAAGAGTTGACGGGAGCCACCTTTACCATCTCCAACCTGGGTATGTATGGTATCGATACCTTCCATGCCATTATCGTGCCAGGGCAAAGCGCTATTCTCGCCGTAGGCAAAGTAACCCGCCGGGGCGTTGTGGTCGGGGAAGACGAAAATGAGCGTCTGGAAATACGCCCGATTATGAGGCTTTCTCTCTCGGCGGATCACCGCGTCCTTGACGGGGCAAGCGGCAGTCGTTTCCTTCAGCAACTCAAAGTGTTTCTCGAAAACCCCTATCTTTTACTTTGAGGGATTGCCACTGAATAGTCTCACTTGAGTCCATAGAAACCGGCTATCAGCCCCTCTCCACGCGACACAAGGATTGAGGGATGCGTGAGCAACGCATCGAGGATAATATCGCCGCTGAAGCGCTTCAGATCGTACTGGCAAATGATGGTCACTGCCGGATATCTATCGACCAGCGGATTGAGCTGCTCCTCGTAGATGGCCATCTGCTCAGCGCCCGGTGCTCCTTGCAGTGACCATGTCATTTCACCGGTCATAAGGACGCGTCGGTGGCCCGCTTCTAACGATGCCTGAATGGCTGTTTCGATGAAGTCCAGCATGCGCTGAGCATCAAAGCGACCGGGCAGTAAGTAGGTCTGAGAGGGTGGTAATACGCGCAGCAAGCCACGAGCAATCAGTTTGTCTAATGGCAATCCTTCGTCATGGAGTCGCTGCATCAGTTGCTCCGAAGAGGTGCTATGCTGAAGATAGATTGCCGGCGCGCCTGCATTCAGGTGGTCAACGAGATAAGGGCGCAGTAATTGCCACTGCTCCTCCGGGTTGCGAAAGAACAGGCTGAGGTGGCGCTCGGTATAATCTGTATCATTTGTCGTAGCTGCCGTTATTTCATCCGCTTGTGGCTCCAACTGAACTTCTGTAGAGGGCATGAACGCCATCAAATCCTCGATCAGGAAACGTCGCTCGTTGCGCCCCCCGACGCGGAAACAGCGTAACTTCCCACTATTTGTCCAGCGACGTAATGATACTTCACTGACATGAAGGAATTCCGCAGCCTCACTTATCGTAAGAAATCTTGGTTGTTCGGGCATTTCTGTGTTCACCTTCGGAATCTGTGCTTTAATGATCTTTATGATACAATTATTTCACACAGATGTCAACCTTGTGTAGTCTCTATGCCCGAAAAGAGATTCACCTTCTGTTTCTGTGATAGAACGCGCATATCCTTCACCTTGTGGGCCTGTCTGTTTCACAGGTATGTTACTCGCTACCGGCTAACGCGGCCCGGCGGTGCCTCGTCTTCTCAATATCTATCTCAAGCCTGTGATCAGTGAAGACGACGCCATAATCACGCTCCGCTCCCTCGCGAGTGACGTAGCCATTGAGGACGTCATGGCGTACCAGTTCAGGGTCTCGTTCCCACGGATGGCCGAAACCACCCCCGCCTCCCGTTTGAATGGTAACGCTATCTCCCGCTTTTAAGGCGATGTTGTTCGCCTTGAGTGGGGAGAGTCTCTTTCCTGAACTTTTAGCGTCGATGATGTTCCGGGGGCCTGTGGCGCTCTGCCCACCGAACAGCCCCCAGGCAGGTGTTTTTGAGCGTTCAAACCAGAGGTAGAGTCCGCAATCAGCTTCGAGAAGGTATTCGCGATACAATCCGCAGCCGCCACGAAATTTCCCCGCTCCGCCGGAGTCTGGACGGAAGCCATAGCGACGGATCTGCACCGGGTACTTAGATTCGAAGACCTCCACAGGCATATCTTTAAAGCCACCGTTGACGTTGTTAATCAGTCCATCCTGTCCATCCCCGCTGGAGAAGGCTCCCCAGCCGCCGGGATTCGCCTCGACAGAAAGGAAAGGCGTATTCCCCTTGCGCGGGTCCAGGCCGGCCAGATAGATGACCATCGAATCACCGTAGTGCGCCCCTGCGACCTGTTCCGGCATGGCAGGAGAGAGCGCCTTGACGATCAGATCGATGAGCAGGCCCAGTGGCGTGAAATACCATTGGCAGGCTGCTGGCTCCTGTGCATAGAACAACGTTCCTTCCGGGGCTGTGACGGTAAGTGTAGGAAAGGTGCCACCATCGACGGGCCGCTCAGGATTGATGAGCAGCTTGTAGGCAACACGCGCCGCCGAAATCGTCTGGGCGATACCGCAGTTAACCGGTCCGGTCGTAGCCGGTGAAGACCCGGCCAGATCGATGGTCATTCTGTCGCCAAGTACCTCAACGCGCACTCTGACCATCACGGGTTCTGTTCCGATGCCATCGTTGTCCAGGAAGCCCTCGGCTGTATAAGTCCCGTCGGGGATAGCCGCGATAGCCTCGCGATCCAGTTGTTCCGATTGGCGGAAGATTTCATCGCGTGCGGCCCAGATAGTCTCCAATCCAAAGCGCTCGATAATCGCCTGGAAGCGCTCTTCCCCTTTGCGACAGGCAGCAATTTGCGCATTCATATCACCGACCAGAGAGTAGCCGAAGCGCCCATTACGTCGCAAGATATCAACGATGTCCTCACGCATCACGTAGCGAGAGCAGATCTTCGTCGGCCCGAAGCGGAAGCCTTCCTGGTAGATATTGACCGAATCCATCGGCCCGCCGGGGTCTTTTGCGCCCACATCGAGCCAGTGCGCGCGGGTCGCCGCGAATCCAACCAGGCGCTCGCTCCAGAAGATGGGAGCGAAGATGGTTGCATCATTCAGATGTGTGCCCTGCATATAGGGGTCGTTCATATAGTAGACATCGCCCGGTTCGAAGACCTGTTTGCCGAACATCTGCATAGTCAACTTCACGCAGATTTCCAGGTTGCCCAGGAAGAGCGGCAAACCCGAAGACTGGCCCAGCACTTCGCCGTTCTCGTCGAGGAGCGCTACAGAGCAGTCCTTTCCCTCGTAGATGATCGGCGTGTAGGCGGAGCGAATAAGGGTGGCGTTCATATCTTGCGCGCAGGAGATGAAAAAGTTTCTGATGATCTCGCTGGTGATGGGATCAATTGCCCTGCTGACCTGTGCCATGATTCATCCCTCTTTCGGTGTAATAATGATGTTGCCCAGTTCATCTACCCTGGAAATCCAGCCAGGGGGTACAACGGTTGTTGCCGTTTCCTCTTCAATCACATGCGGCCCTGTCAGTCTCGTACCAGCAGGAAGTCGATCGCGGCGGTAGAATTTTGTGGGTACTGCCTGCCCCTCAAAAATAACCTCACGCGTGCTTGCCTCGTAACCCTCTTGCTCTTTAGCGGGCCGGAAGCTGGCGGTACGTCGTTCCAGTTTGCCAGAAGCGGCAACGCGCAGGTTGACGAACTCGATGGGCGCGCCAGGGGTAGAGTGGCCGTAGCGTGTCTTATACGCATCATGGAAGCGAGCGGTAAGCGCTTCCAGGCCATCCTCGTCAATGGTAGACGAAACGGGAACATTTACCGAGTACTCTTGCCCGATGTAGCGCATATCGGCGCTGCGCTGGAAACCCATCTGTTCGGCAGGCACCTCTTCAGCGTAGAGGGTTGCGCGTCCCTGTTCCTCAATCTGCCCGTACATGCTCTCCAGGGAACTGGCGCTCGTTTCCTGCAAGGTCTGGTAGAACGTCCGGGTGAGGTCGTGGCGCACGTTGGTCTGTAACATGCCCCAGGCGGAAAATGTTCCTGGGGCCCAGGGGATGATGACCTCGTTGATGTCCAGTTCTTTAGCCAGGGCCACTGCGTGCATGGGACCGGCTCCTCCGAAGGCGAGCAGCGAGTACTCTCGTGGATCGATACCCTGCTTCACCGTGATGGTGCGCATCGCATCGGCCATTCTGGCGTTAACCACCGCCAGCATGCCCTCGGCCAGGGCTTCGGAGGTGAGACCGAGTTGATCGGCAACGCTGCCGATGGCTTTCCCGGCTAGCTGCCTGTCCAGTTTCATATGACCGCCCAGGAAATAATCAGGGTTCATGCGGCCAAGAAACAGGTTGGCATCGGTCACTGTCGGCTGCGTGCCTCCCAGTCCATAGCAGGCAGGCCCGGGATCAGCACCGGCGCTGCGCGGGCCGACACGCAGCGCCCCCGCCTCCAGCCACGCCAGCGAACCACCACCGGCTCCGATAGTATGAATATCGACGAGCGACATCAAGATGGGCAGACCTTCCAGCGCTGTCTCGCTGGAGAAGGAGGGTTGGCCGTTGATGATCAGGCTGGCATCGAAAGAAGTTCCTCCCATATCGACGCAGAGCAGGTTGGGCCGATTCAGGAGCTGGCTCAATGCCTGTCCACCGATTGTGCCGCCGACGGGGCCGGAGAGGAAGGTTTGTATCGGCAGGCCACGCGCGGCGGAGGCGGTCATCACTCCCCCGTTCGACTGCATGACGTACAGAGTCGAGCGCAGGCCACGCTCGCGGGCCTGACCCTCCAGGCTGCTCAGATAGCGCTCCACGATGGGGGCCACGTAGGCGTTGAGCACTGTCGACGAGGAACGCTCATATTCCCTCCATTCCCTGGCGATTTCGTGGGAAAGCGAGATCGAGAGTCCTGGCACCCGTTCCTGAAGCAGCTTGCGAGCCTGCAGTTCGTGTTCAGGGTTCACGTAGGCGTGCAGGAAACAGATAGCAACGGCTTTAATGCCTTCAGTTTGAAGCTTCTCAATAATCGGCTCGAAATCCTCGCTGTGGAGTTTTTCCTGTACCGAGCCATCCCAGCGTACTCGTTCATGCACGGTATGAATATCATGCGGCGGGATGAGCGGTTCCGGTTTGCGGTATTGCAGTGCATACAGCTTTTTGCGGTCCCCACGTGCGATAGTATAGACATCGCGAAAGCCAGCAGTAGTGATCAACAGCACCCGAGAGCCGCGTCGTTCCAGAAAGGCATTCAGCCCGACAGTGGTGCCATGAACCAGGAAATCTATAGTGCTCAGGTCATCGATCAAGCCTGTCAGGCCGGTGATGACGCCCCGGGCCGGGTCTGTCGGGGTACTTAAGACCTTTCCGGTGAACGCATATCCCTGCTCCTGGTCATGCACGACAAAATCGGTGAATGTGCCGCCGATATCAACTGATACACGGTATCTTGACATAACTCTCCCTCTTCTAGCTGAATCCGAGCAGATGCATGGTGAAGGTATACTGGGCGATGCCCAGGTAGCCGAGTAAGAAGCCGCCGACCATAAAGGCTGCGAAGATAGCCGCCATGAGCCAGTCCAACGTGCTAAACTGCGTTGGCTCCAACTCTGTGCGATGGTCAATATCGTAGCCGAAGCCCCGTGACATCATTGACGCGGCCATTGCTTCCGCGGCCTGGAAAGAGCGAAAGAAGGTGGGGATCGAGATCGAGGCATAGGCGCGGAAGCGTGCAATCGGGTTGGATGTTTTGACCTTCCAGGCACGTGACTGCTGGGCTTCCATAACTGAGATCAACTGTCCCACAACGACGGGAATATAGGCTATGGTCATTGAGAGCGCCATGCCTATCTCTGGCGGAACCTTCATTTTCGTTACCGCAAGTGCCAGTTCTGAGGGCGAGACAGTTTTAATCAGCAGAAGCGCGCTCGATACAATCGTGAGCAGGCGCAGGATCGTCCCGATGGAGAAGACAAGGGTTTCCCAGTAGAAGGGAATAGGAGGGACGACCGGTGTTCCCGGATGGACAATGTAGCCTATCAGGTGCGCGGAGGCAGGGTGTGCTGGCCGCCAGAACGCGATATTCGCTATCACTACGAACAGGATAAAGGGCAAAACGGGAAGCATATTTTGCAGCCCCTGTTTCACGGGGATAGCGGCCACGCGCCCGTAGATGAGCACACTCGCCAGCAGCAGGATGAGGAAGATGGGATCGTTCCAGGTGGCAAGGGTGACATTGATTGAGAGCCACCATAACAGCTTCACGCGAGGGTCAAGCCGGTGGATGACAGTCCCTTTGTCTTGATAGGCGATTTCAAGTGCCATGGCTAGCTCCAATCCGTGCGGCATTCAATGTTGAGACCGCTTCGTCAACAGTCAGCCAGGTACCAGGATAGCCCAATGCCTGACCGAACTGTGTTATCTGCGGAGGACGTAGCGAAGAAGTGTGTAGCGCCTCCTGGGAGCGAAAAGCTGCGCGCGTTGGCGCGTCCAGAATGCACTGTCCGCCCGCCATAATGACTGTGCGGTCACAGTATTCGGCGGCGAGATTCATATCGTGGGTAATGACAATGATCGTCCGTCCTTGCTCGTGGAGTTGCACGGCCAGGTCCATGATTTCGCGGGCGCGTTTGAAATCCTGCCCGGTCGTCGGCTCATCGAGCACCAGGATAGAAGGCTGCATCGCCAGCACGGCAGCGACCGCAATGCGCTGCTTCTCACCCATGCTCAGTAAGAACGGGTTCTTTTCCAGCAGGTGACTGATCTCCAGTTCTTCTGCCGCCTGCTTGACGCGCCGGTCCACTTCTACCTGGGATAATCCCACGTTCCTTAGTCCAAAGGCCAGTTCATCGTAGACCTTCATCTTGCAGATTTGTGTATCAGGGTTCTGAAAGATGAAGCCGACAGTCATTGCCATCTCATTGATGGAAGCCTTGCCGGTCTCCTGTCCCTCCACTTTCACTGTGCCACTTGTAGGCTTGAGCAAGCCATTCAAGTGCTTCACCAGCGTTGTCTTGCCGGACCCGTTTTGCCCGAGAATAGCAATGAATTCGCCGCGCCGGATTTCGAGGTCGAGGTTACGCACGGCAACGGTGCCATCCTTGTAGACGTGGGTCAACTGACGTATATCCACCGCAACCTCTTTGTGGTGATGGTGCGTGCGCCGGGGAGGTGGTTCAGGCTGGCGCGCGAGTGCTTCGTAGTCGACGAGCGGCCTGAGCAATGCGATTGCTTCATCAACATCCAGAGGCAGGGCATCGATAGGCCAGCCTGCTGTACGCAGCCGTGCGGCGAGCAGTGTCACCTGTGGCGTACTCAACCCGACGGAATCAATATACTCGACGTGGTCGAGCACCTCTCGCACTGTTCCCCGGTGCAGAATCTTCCCTTTGTCCAGGACGATCATTTCGTCTACAAGATGTACCAGTTCTTCCAGTTTGTGCTCTACGAGGAGTGTGGTACGCTTCTCCTCGCGAGCCAGCCGGGCCATGAGTTCGAGCACCTCCTGGCTGCCGATGGGATCAATGTTTGAGGTAGGCTCGTCGAGGATGAGGGTAGTGGGGTCGAATGACAGCACGGCGGCCAATGCGCAGGACTGCTGCTGCCCGCCGGAAAGGTGATGGGGATTCTTGCGCCGGTGGGCTGTGAGGCGTGTAAGATCAAGCAGGCGTTCCGTGCGCTGGCGGATGGCGTTGGCCGGTAGCCCGTAATTGCAGGCGCCAAAGACGATCTCCTCCTCGACGGTGGGATTAAAGAGTTGGGTGTCCGGGTCCTGTTGCAGCAAACCGACGATCTTGGAGAGGGCACTAACTCCGAAATTGCGTGAGTTGTATCTCTCTTCAATCATGACCCGCCCGCGCATCCTGCCTTTGAATTCGTGCGGGATCAAGCCATTGGCTGCCCGGCAAATCGTCGTTTTCCCCGCCCCACTGGGTCCGGTGACCAGCAGAACATGCCCTTGCGGCAGGCTCAGTGATATATCTTCGACTGCGTCAGGATTCTCTTCGCCGTAGGCGAAAGTGAATTTATCGTAGGTGAGTGAGTAGTCCTTACTTTCGTCAGGCACGAGACTGCCCTCCATCCTCTCTGCTACGTTGAGAGCAAGCGATAGTGGCCCGTAGGGAGATAGATGTATAACTACTTCTCCCCGTGGTTCACTATCGTTTGCTTATTGCTCGTTCGCCTCTGTGCGGCGCTGAACAGGCGCGATAGAGCAAACCGTCACTTAGCTGGCCGTGGTCTCTGTGGTCTCCTCCCGCTCAACCTTCTGCCAGGGCCAGCGCCACTGTGGAGCGACATACCTGGGTACAGTTGCCAGGATGATAGCGGGAATCAGGAAGTAGATGACCAGGTAGACCCAGTAGGCGTAGCCGAACTGCAAGCTGATCTGGGCCCAGAAAGGGATAATCTTCAGTACGAAGGAATAGAGGCCAATCCACCACCAGTACTGGAAGAAGAGGGCCACCGCCGTCAGTAGTAAGAATGCGCCAAGCCGCTTAGGGGTGCTCTGGATGCGGTAGACACGCGGGTAGAAGGCTGCCAGGATCAGTACATGGATAAGGAAGCCGGGCCACCCGATAATACCGACCTGCCCCGTCACTGAATCCACAAATACGACGATAGCTCCGACAATGGGACCTCCGATCATGGTAGAAAGGGTTAACCATATCCCGGTCAGGCTGAAGTTGACACCTGGCAGGTAGCCGGGGATCGTGATCTGCAAGAGTTCAAATGCCCCGGCAATTGCGCCGAAGATTACGGCTACGGCGACCTGCCGTGCGCTGAGGATCGGCCTGCGTTGAATAAGTTCCGTTTGTGTTTTCGTGGTTTGCATTGCTGCATACCTCCTCAATGATGCTTGATGTGCGCCCGTCTGTAGAATCCACTGCCGGTCAGTCACCAGGCATTCCGCGCTCTTCATTTGTAGCTCGAAGCGTGTATATTTTTCCTGCTTGTGTACCCCCTTTCTCAATTCCCGGCTGATTCCGCCTGCGAAAAACGCTTACACCTTTCTTCCAGGAGCCAGGCGAATAATCTCGAAGGTGTCCGGGTCAAGCTCAACACCATAATCTCGCTTCGCCTGCTCAAGGCTGACATAGCCATCGCGTACATCCTCGATGACCGCCTCGATCGGACGATCCAGCGGAGGCCCCCAGCCGCCGCCGCTTCCTGTGATGAGTCGCGCCACTTCGCCGCGTTTGAGCGGGTAACGCGCGCACTTGCCGAGTACAATCTCGCGCCCGTCGGCATGGAAGATGCGTACTTCGTTGCGCGAGCCTTCCTGTCCGCCCGCAACTCCCCACGGTACGTACTTGTGTCGTCCAAAGGTGGCTGTGAGCGTCAGGTCGACTGCCGCGCGATAATCGCGGATGCAGCCCCGGCCTCCCCTGTGCCGTCCGGCCCCGGCCTCGCTGCCAGTATCCAGGGCGTAGCGATCGACGATGATGCCGTAGCGGGTCTCGGCCACTTCGATGGGGATAACGTAGGTTTCACCGTCACCAACACACATCAGGCCTGACTCCCCATCCTTCGCCGCGCCTGCTCCCCAGCCCCCCGCCTGCGGCTCAACCAGCAAGAACAGCTCGCCGGTATCGGGATGCAGCCCGGCAACAACCACGCCACAGACAGAGAGGAAGTGCCCGGCTGGAAGGCGGTCAGGCACGATGGGGGCAAGCGCTTTCCATACCAGGTCTGTGACATAGTTCATCGTCTCCCAATAGGTTGAGACCGCTGCCGGGCGCCCGGCGGTAAAGATAGTACCTGGCGGGCAGATGATCTTAAGCGGGCGGAAGCATCCTTCGTTGACAGGAATGGACGGGCTGGTGATGGCTTTCAACATGGTGCGCACCCCGGAATGCAGACCTGTCAGGGTGCAGTTGACCGGGCCGGGTACCTGAGGGTGTGTTCCTGTAAAATCGCAGATGAACTCATCATCGGTAATGGTGATCTTCACGCGGACCGGGAAGGGACCATTGCCAATGCCGTCATCATCGATCCAATCCTCTGCCTCGTAGACCCCTCTGGGGAGCTTTGCCAGCTCGAGGCGGGTCATACGCTCACCGTAGTCGAGCAGCGCTTCGATAGAATACTGAACCACATCAAGCCCGTATTTCTGACAGAGTTCCTGAAAGCGCCGCTCTCCGAGTCGCAGGGAGGCGGCCTGGGCATACATATCTCCCAGCGTCATATCCGGCAGACGGACATTGGCCGCTATCAGGTCGATCAGACTCTGGACCGGTCGCTCCTCTTCATAGAGTTTGACGCAGGGGAATTGCAGTCCCTCCTGGAACACTTCAGTGGCATCGGTGGTCCACGAACCGGGATCTTTGCCGCCAACTTCGGTCCAGTGGGCCTTGCTCGCGGAGAAGGCGACCAACTGTCCCTCGTAAAAAATGGGGACGACGAGCGATACGTCGGAGAGATGCGTCCCGCCACCCCCGTAGGGATCGTTGGTGATGACCACGTCACCGGGGTGCAAGTTCTCCACGCCGAACTTCTCCAGCACCGAGCGGACGGCAAAGGTCAGGGTACCCAGAAAGCCTGTGACGCCGTTGCCCTGGGTGATAAGCTGGCCGCGAGCATCGGTCAGGCCCGAAGCGAAGTCGAGTACTTCGTAAATGATCGTGCTCTTGGAGGTACGCTGGAGAGCAATGAACATCTCATCGCCTATAGCCACCAGGGCGTCTTTCACGATTTCTACCGTGAAAAGGTCTACATCCTGACGATTCTTCTGCTGCACCATGTTATACCCCCGTTTCTATGATGAGGTTGCCGAACGGGTCTACACGGAGCTTTTGCCCCGGTAGCAGCAGCGTTGACGCCGCCGCTTCCTCAACCACTGCCGGTCCTTCTAGCGTTGCGCCCGCTCCAAGCCGCGCGCGCTCGTAAATGGTTGTCTCGTAGCGTCCCAGATCATCGAAATCAACAAGCCGCGTTCCTTTTACTGCACGCTGTGTGTCCATGTGTGCTGGAATCTGTTGCAATTCGGGCTTGCGCACTGTGCCAAAGCCGGTCAGGCGCAGGTTCACGATTTCAATGGGCGATTCCTGGCGAAAGGTGTAGAGCCGTTCGTGCAGCTCATGAAATTTACGCTCGATTCGCTTACTCTGCCCTTCATCCATCTCGTCACCGGCGATAGGGACGTTGACGGTGTGTTCCTGCCCCAGATAGCGCATATCGGCAGAGCGGGCGAAGATGATATCTTGCGGGGCGACGTGTTCATCGGCGAATATCCCTCGCAGCTTCTCCTCGAGTTCGCGCCATGCCGCGCTGAATTCGGGCATGTCCATCTGCGCGGTACGCATCAGTTTTGTCTGCACCAGGTCGTGTCGCAGGTCGCTGACGAGCATGCCCCAGGCGGAAAAATGGCCGGGAGCAGGAGGAACGATGACGCGGGGGATATGCATATCCCGTGCCAGCGAAGAAGCATGCATGGAGCCGCCTCCGCCAAAAGCCACGATGGCGAACTCGCGCGGGTCGCGTCCCTGCCGGACGGAGACCATTTTGAGCAGATGGATCATATTGGCGTTGGCGATGCGGATGATGCCCAGGGCTGCCTCTTCAACGCTGACTCCCAGCGGTCGCGCAATGGTTGCTACGGCGGCACGTGCGCGTTCAACATCCAGGCGGATGCTGCCACCCAGGAAATACTCAGGATTGATCCGCCCGATGATGACGTTAGCATCGGTCACCGTCGGCTCTGTTCCTCCGCGCGCATAGGCGGCTGGACCTGGCTCTGCGCCCGCACTACGTGGCCCGACCTTAAGCGCCCCGGCCTGGTCGATCCAGGCGATACTCCCGCCCCCGGCTCCGATTTCGATGATGTCAACAACGGGAATTTTAATGGGATAGCCTGCCGTTGTCGGTGTGCGCTCGATAAAATAATCACCGGTCAGCCTGACTGTGCAGTGTTCGACCAGGGAGGATTTTGCGGTCGTCCCGCCAATGTCCAGCGTGATAATGTTCTGCTCACCAAGCAGTTTGCCGATCACTGTAGCTCCGATGACACCTCCGACCGGCCCGGATTCGACAAGGTTGATGGGTGTGCGGCTCGCTGTCTCAAAGCTTGAGATTCCCCCATTGGACTGCATCGCATAGCGCGTCCCCCGGCCTATGCCCACTTCGTCGAGTCGTGTCGAGAGGGCATCGAGGTAACGTCTGGCTACGGGCTTGACATAGGCATCAAGCACGGCGGTGCTGGTGCGCTGGAACTCGCGCCATTCGCTGGTCAATTCATGCGACGCGGTAACATCAACGCCCGGCCACTCTTCGTGGACGATCTCGATAGCCCGCCGTTCATGCGCCGGGTTGGCATACGAATGCAGGAAGCAGATGGCAATAGCTTCGGCTCTCTGGCGTCGTGCTTCCGCTACCGCTGCACGTACCTCATCCTCGGCCAGAGGAAGCAGCACCTCGCCTTTGTAGTTCATCCGCTCTGAGACTTCCAGCCGCAGGCGGCGTGGCACAAACGGCCTCGACTTGGAGAACAGAAGGTTGTAGAGGTCTGGACGATTGGCCCGCTGGATTTCGAGCACGTCGCGGAATCCGCGTGTGGTGATCAGCGCCGTCACCGCTCCTTTGCGCTCGGTCAAGGTATTGATGATGACTGTGGTACCATGGGCCAGGAACTGGACATCACACAGATCCGCATCCCTGAGCACGGTGATAACGCCTTCTTCAAAGCAGGAGGGAGTTGTCGAGGTCTTTCCCAGTCCGGTTCTTCCACTCGTCTCATCCAGATAAACAAGATCGGTGAACGTCCCACCGATGTCGACTGCCGTTCGCGTCGTCATGTACACCTCACGTCAGGACAGTACTTCATGCGCCGATGCGCCATACTGTCTTACAGGTAACGCAATACAACACACTATCGGGCAGAGATGAATACTGCCATCAAGGAGGTAATATCTTAAAGGAAAACTAACATATGAAGCAGGCTTTTACAATTCTCAAAAATGAGGGTATTTTCTCTCGTTTCAACATGGGATAGGTACCCAACGCCGGTGGGGAACTGCTTTTCCTGCCATCAGATTTTTTACGCTGCGTGGTGAGGTACGCTCTATGCCTTTCAACAGGGAAGGGTCGACACGGTTACCCAACACATGATATACTTTCAATGAATGAGCTATTGGATAACTTTGCTATCTTATTCTCTCCCCTCATAAGGAGGGTCGGATCGATGGCAGGATCTCGTCTTCCGCTTGTTTCCGGCGACCGCTTACTCTTATCAGAGAGAGCCGACGAACAACAGGCTGCGATTATCGTCGGGTCGGATGCCTGGTATCTGTGGCTGACATCAGAAGAGGCGCGGTCGTTTACTTTTAAATGCTCCTTCGGAACGTTCACTGCACGCCGCGAGCGCAAACGTAATGGCTGGTACTGGTATATGTACCGCAAACAACAGGGCAGGCTCCACAAGGCCTATCTTGGCAGATCGCAAGAGATTTCGCTGACACGGCTCACCAGCAGGGCAGAAACGTTGCTGGGCAGCAGGAGCAATAATGGTTATGTTGCGCCTGCCTCCGAAGAGAAGTCAGTTGCGTTTGCCACGCCTTCTAGAGAAGATGGAAGGCATGCCTTCTTACCCCAGCAAACTTTTCCCCTGTCCTTCTCAGGCGAAGGGGAGAAGGTGAAAAAGCACAACCTTCCTGTACAAAGCACTCCCCTTGTCGGACGTGTACAGGATGTCGAGGTTATCTGCTCCCTCTTGCGCCAACCCGAAGTACACTTGCTGACCCTGACCGGGATAGGCGGCATCGGCAAAACGCGCCTGGGGTTGCAGGTGGCGGCAGAGTTGCTCGGTGACTACGATGACGGTGTCTACTTTGTGCCACTGGCACCTGTACGCGACCCCGAACTGGTTATGTCTACTATCGCTCAAACGCTTGGCATCAAGGAAACCGTCGGTCAGGCCATCCTGAGTCACTTGAAGGTGTTTTTGCAGGACAGGCACCTGCTCCTGCTGCTCGATAACTTCGAGCAGATTCTGTCAGCGGCGCCCGGGCTTTCAGATCTCCTGGTGGCCTGTCCTCATCTCAAAGTGCTGGTGACAAGTCGTGCGCCGCTGCACATCAGCGGTGAATATGAGTTTCTTGTCCAGCCGCTGGCGGTTCCGAGCTTGAAGCAGCTGCCGGAAGTTGAAATGCTCTCGCAGTATGCGGCGGTTGCGCTCTTTCTCCAGCGGGCGCGCATGATTAAGCCAGACTTTCAGGTGACCCCGTCCAATGCCCGTTTCATCGCCGAGATTTGCGTGCGCCTGGATGGCCTGCCACTGGCTATAGAACTGGCGGCTGCGCGCAGCAAATTACTTTCGCCTCAAGCTCTGCTTAGCCGGTTAGAGCACCGACTCGCCGTTTTGACAGCCGGGGAAAAGGATGCCCCTGTGCGGCAACAGACGCTGCGAAACACGCTCAGTTGGAGCTATGAACTGCTCGATAAAGATGAGCAGTGGCTTTTCCGGCACCTGGCTATCTTCGTGGGGGGGTGCCAGCTTTCTGCTGCCGAGAAGCTTTGTGCGGCGCTTGGCGATCTTGCTACACCGGTCCTGGATGTAGCGGCATCGCTCGTTGATAAGAATCTGCTGCAGGTGACGGCCCAGGAGGATGACGAACCGCGTCTCATGATGCTGGAGACAGTTCGCGAATATGGTCTGGAATGCCTGGAAGCAGCAGGAGAATTGGAGCGCGCCCGTGAGGCGCATGCCTCTACCTATTTCTCATTCATGATGAGGGCAGATTCGGCTCTCGTTGGGGTCGAGCGGGAGACATGGCCCATGTGGCACGACCGGGAACAGGAGCGCTGGTTGGATTGGGAGCAGCGAGATTACGCGAATTTGCGAGCAGCCCTTTATGTGCTGCTGGAGTGTGGAGCACCGGAAAATGCGCTCCAATTCGCGGTCGGACTCGCCAATCTCTGGTTTTTCCGTGGCTACGCCAGTAGTGAAGGGCGCAGCATCCTGGAACGAGTCCTGTCGGCAAAGGGCATGGATAAGACGACCTGCAAAGCAAAGGGGTGGACGCTCTACCTTGCCGGTTGGCTCGCGTTCTACCAGTCAGACGAACGTCAGGCTATGGTCTCGTTAGAGGCAAGTGAGCGCCTGTTTCGCGGTCTGGGGTATACACGGGGTGTCGCGGCCTGCCTGACTGTTCTTGGTAATATCGAACATCACCGTGGCAATCTCAAAGCGGGCGACGCGATGCTCGAAGAAAGCCTCGCACTTTATAGAGAGACCGAAGACCGCGTGGGCATCGGGTATGCCCTGCTGACGCAGGGCATCCTGGCGTTTTTTCGTGGAGAGTTTAAGCGCACACGCATCCTCTGTGAAGAGAGCCTGGTGTTCTCGAAAGAGATGGGGCACACCTGGCTGATCGCCACCAATCTGCACTATCTCGGATGGGCGCTCTTTCTTCAAGGTGCGTATGCCGACGCCTATCGTTTATCTCAGGAAAGCGTGGCACTCTTCAAAGAGCTGGGTCATGCAGGCTTTGCTGTGGAAGCACAGATCGTTCTGGCGCACGAGGTGAGCGCCCTTGGAGATGAGGCGAGCGCATACGCGTTGCTGGAGGAGGCACAGGCGCAGGCGCGGGCAATGGAAAGCCAGGACGACATCGCCCGCGCCCTTTGTGGGCTGGGGCGTCTGGCGCTGCGTCGGGGTGATCTCTCCCATGCGCAAAACCTCTACGAAGAGGCTGTAATGATTCTGAAGCAAGAGGCAGAAATACCTGATCGGGTGCAGTGGGTGCTGGCCTCCTGCCTGGAAGGGATAGGGGAGATTGCCCTGGGCCGTGGATTGGCTGCCTGGGCGGTTCGGCTCTTTGCAAGGGCCGCCGCATTACGTACAGGCGATGGGCACCGTAATATGATTGGCATCGAGCAGCCGCTCTATGAGCGCTTACTAGCCGAAGCAACGGCCCGACTGGGCAAGGAGACTTTTGCTGTGCTATGGGCAGAGGGATGCCGCATGACCACTGAACAGGTTCTGGTGGCGCAGGGTCGCGAAGAAGCCCCTTCTGATACCCTCTTTCCTGCTTTCCCCCTCTTGCCGATACCATTAGCGGCGCCTCCTGCAGGACTGACCAGGCGTGAGTTTGAGGTGCTGCACCTGGTGGTAAAAGGCCTGACCAATGCCCAGATTGCTGAAAGGCTGGTAATCAGCCTTACCACCGTGAATTCTTACCTGAGTTCGATTTACCGCAAACTCGGTGTTTCGTCACGTCTGGCGGCGATGCGCTATGTCATTGATCATCAGCTTTTCTAACAGAGGAGGTATCTGTGGGCACTGTCAGCTTTGATTTTAAAGATGAGGTTGTTGTTGTCACTGGTGGCTCTCGTGGCCTGGGACTGGAAATTGCAAATGCCTTTGGAGAAGCAGGCGCGCAAGTCGTGATTACCGCCAGGCGCGAACAATGGCTCACTGAGGCTGAAAAATTCTTGCAGGATAAGGGTATTTCCGTTCATGCGCTCATCTGTGATGTCGCCGATGTTTCCTCAGTGGAGCAGACAGTCGGGCAGGTCCTTGCAACATGCGGCAGGGTTGACGTACTGGTCAACAACGCGGGCCTGACATGGGGCGCTCCCGCAGAAAGCATGCCTCTGGAACGCTGGCAGCAAGTCATCAATGCCAATATCACCGGTACCTTCTTGATGTCACAATTTGTCGGCAGATATATGTTAGAGCAAGGCAAGGGCGCTATCGTCAATGTTGCCTCAATCGCTGGACTGAGTGGAGGCCAGTTAAACACTGTTGGCTACAATGCCAGTAAAGCGGCAGTTATAAACCTGACACGAGCACTGGCGGTAGAGTGGGGGCCGCGCAATATACGCGTTAATTGTATCGCACCCGGTATGTTTCCAACACGCATGACCGAAGCCATCATTGCGCGTGGTGAAGCAATCTATAACGCAACGACGCCGTTGAGGCGTATTGGCAGACCTGGGGAGCTGGCCCCGACAGTCCTGTTTTTAGCATCCGAAGGAGCTGGCTACATCACAGGACAGGTGATTCCCATCGATGGGGGGAGATCGGCGCAGTAATTTCCCTCTTGCGTCTGACGTAACGTCATGCTATAAGCTTTCTCAAAATGGGTTGATGGATGAGGTCGGGAAGATTGTTATCGGAGGTCTTGAGGAAGACTCGTAACGAACAACAACACTGGCTGAGAAGATTGCCGCCACCTGGAAGCATGGGCAGCTTGTCTACTTTGAAAATGCCGGTCACTTTATGCATTACGACGTGCAGGGCGAGCAATTTGATCGCTTCATCGATGTGATCAAAGTGTTGCTGGCTGGATTATAAGTTATTCTTTGTTTTCCTCTAAGGGTAGCCGGATCGTAAACGTACTTCCCTTGCCAGGAGTGCTCTCAACTTCGATGTTGCCCCCGTGCTCTTGCGCGATGCTCTGGGCAATGGCGAGGCCCAGACCACTGCCTCCCCGGTCGCGAGTGCGAACCCGGTCGGCGCGGTAGAAACGCTCGAAGATGTGGGGCAGGTCTTCGGGGAGGATGCCGATGCCGGTATCGCTGACTTTGATGATGGCATTCGTGCGCTCGACGGTCAGTGAGAGCGAGACAGTTCCTTCGTAGGGGGTGTATTTGAGGGCGTTATCCAGCAGGGCAACGATGGCCTGTTTCAACTGATCGGCATTGCCGGAGACCCTGGCTGGTGTGATGTGCTGGAGTACGAGGCGCGGACTGCTTTCTCTTTTGTCGTTGCTCTCGTCGTCGCCAGTTTGTTGCTTTTGAGGGTGGTACTGGCGAAAGACTTCCAGCAGCAGGCTATCCAGATCGACCGGCTGTATCCTCTCCGTTTTCTTATAGCCGTATTCTTCCGACATCTCTTCCTTTGCCTGCCCTTGTTGGCTAGAACTGGCATCGGAGTGGGCAAGGGTGAGGAGATCGTTGACGAGGCGGCTCATGCGGTCAGCTTCGGCTCGCGTATCGTGGAGCGTGGCCTGCACCTCTTCCTGCGGCAGGTCGGTCGCTCTCGCCAGCAGGTCGAGGTTGCAGCGAATAGAGGTGATGGGGGCGCGCAGTTCGTGTGAGGCATCGGCGATGAAACGCTGCTGGCGTCCATAGACCTCTTGCAGGTTTGTCAGCATCTGATTGAAGGTGGCGGCAAGCGTGCTCAGTTCGTCATGTCCGATGCCGGTGCTGGTGGGAACGCGTCTGCTGAAATCGCGTGAGGCGCTGATGGCCTGAGCTGTGCGCGTGAGGCGCCTGACGGCTGCCAGTGTTCCCCAGGTGAGAAGCCAGCCGCCACAGAAGGCGAGGAGCAGCACCAATGCTCCTCCTTCTAAGAGCAGCGCGCGCAGGTTGTTCAACGATTGCTGGATATCTTGCTCTGAGCGTGCGGTCTGGATAATATGCTCCTGGTCGAAGTCATTACTGAGCAGCGTGTAGACGCGCACTTGCTGTCCCTGGTAGGTGATGGTGCTGTACATGGCAACCGGCGAAGCGCCGGTTGCGACAGAATGTTGGAGTATCAATCGTGCGGCATGCCCATCCCAGGGGACGGGGCTGGAAGCAAGACCGGATAGAGTAGTATCGTAGGGTTCCGCGGGACCGAGTGTGTTGGAGGCGATCAGGCGCAGATGATTATCCAGCACTTCGACGGCGACACCATCGGGTGCCAGTCCATCAACGCCGGGCAAGGCAATCGGAGATGAGGAACCATTCATCATCATGATATCTTTGCCAATTTGCACGGTATTTGCACGGTTGCTCAAGGTCGTGTCGAGGTCGGCGTAGGCGCGTTGCGCAGCCTGGTTGTAGACGATGGAGCCGAAGAAGAGCAGCGCAAGGGCCAGGATGAATGTGTAGAAAATGGTCAGGCGCAGTTGTAGAGGGAGATACATGATGGCGCACCCCCTATTCGCGCAGCACGTAGCCCGCGCCGCGTATCGTCTGGATCAGACGTGACTCGCCGTTCTGCTCAAGCTTTGCGCGCAGGTGTCCGATGTAGACCTCAAGGACGTTGGGGCCGCCCTCGAAATCGCTGCCCCAGATGCGATCCAGGATGAGGGAGCGGGTCAGCACTACTCGCGGGTTGCGCAGGAACAGCGCCAGCAGTTCATACTCGGTTGTGCTCAGATCGATGAGACGACTCCCGCGTCGGGCCTGGCGTGTGGCCGTGTCCAGTTCGAGATCCGCGAAACGTAGCAACTCACGTGGCACGTCTGATAAGCTGTGCCTGCGCAACAGCGCCTTGATCCGTGCCAGCAGTTCCTCGGAGGCGAACGGCTTGACGAGGTAGTCGTCGGCTCCGGTTTCAAGCCCGGTCACGCGATCGGCTATGGCGTCGCGTGCTGTCAGCATGAGGATACCGACTGCGTCTCCGGCGGCGCGCAGGCGGCGGCAGACTTCGAGGCCGTTGATGCCGGGCAGCATCAGGTCGAGGATCACCACGTCCGGCGCTTTTGTGCGTACCAGGGTCAGCGCCTCTTCACCGTCTGCTGCCGTAGAGACCTGGTAACCCTCGTAGGCAAGCGTGCGCCGCAGGGCCCTGATGACACGGCTGTCATCGTCGACAATCAAAATGTGCGCTTTCATCATGCTACCCTATTATCCCATCGTTGTGCCTGGAGACATGAAAAGCAAGCATAACTGCTGATTGTATTGTATCATGGACATGTTATAGGAGAGGAAACTGAAATGAGGATAACTGCTTCCTGAATCAGACCTGAATTGAAAGGGAAAAGGGAAAATAAAGGGTCGGCCCGCGGCGAAGCTGCGACAATTTCCCTTGACACACAGGCGCGCTGGTGGCTATAGTGACGGGAAGTGAGAGAGAAACAGACATCATATATACAGATATCTGGAAGGAGGAGAAATGGCTCAGGATGACACATTTCGAGCACTGGTGCTCAATCAGGTTGAGGGCAAGGTACAGCCTTCTATAGAGGAAATGGAGACGAGTGCGTTGCCGGAGGGAGATGTGCTGGTGCGCGTCGCCTATTCCGATCTGAACTATAAGGATGGGCTGGCCGTTACCGGACAGGGAAGAATTATCCGCAGCTACCCGGCTATTCCGGGCATTGACTTCGCGGGAGTAGTCGAGGAATCACAGTCGCCGCGTTTTCAGCGGGGCGATGAGGTGGTGCTCACCGGGTGGGGTGTGGGCGAGCGTCACTGGGGGGGCTATGCGCAGAAGGCGCGCGTCAAATCGGACTGGCTGGTCGCGCTGCCGAAAGGTCTCAGCCTGGAGCAGGCGATGGGCATTGGCACGGCAGGTTTTACGGCGATGCTCTGCGTGATAGCGCTTGAAGCACATGGATTGCGCGAGCGGGCCGCCCGGCGCCCGGTCATCGTCACGGGCGCAACCGGCGGTGTTGGCAGTATCGCGGTTGCGATTCTGGCACATCTCGGCTATCAGGTCACGGCTTCGACCGGCAGCAGCGACGCGGAGGAGTATTTGCGGGCGCTGGGGGCACAGGAGGTTATTGGGAGGATTGCCACTCCCTCTCGTCGCCCTCTGGAATCCGAACGCTGGGGTGGTGCGGTAGATACCGTTGGCGGAGAGACGCTAGCCTCGCTGCTTCCTGCGATGGCCTATGGAGCAGGCGTCACAGTCTGCGGACTTGCCGGTGGCAGCGAACTCAACACAACGGTCATGCCCTTTATTTTACGCGGTGTCAACCTGCTCGGTATCGAATCCGTCAGTTTCCCCGCCGCGCAGCGTCCGACAGTCTGGGAGCGGCTTGCGCGAGACCTTCCACTTGACGCGCTGAAGCGGGTGATTCAGGTCGTGCCGCTCACAGAGGTTCCTCGACTTAGCCAGGATATCCTCAAAGGGCGAACTCGTGGTCGCATTGTCATTGATATCAATGCGTAGTTTCAGATGCGCTGCTGATCTGACAATTCTTGTACGCTGGTAGAGGCTGCCGATGGAGTGTGCAGTTGATGAATGCTGCGCATCACCTTTGCCAGCGAATCATCGAGAGGATTGGAGGTATCAATGATGCAGCCCTCATCTGCGAATGCCTCAAAGCGAGGTTTCCAGCGCAGCCATTCCTCCCAGGATGTTATCTGAAACTCCGAAACCTTGCCCTTCCGGCCTTCCAGGCGGCGCCTCTGCATCTCAGGCGGACATTGGCAGTGAACGACCAGCATAGGGATATGAAAATCTGCCGCTAATGCTTTCGCTTGATCGTAGGTAGTACGGTACGTCAAAGGAGTATCTACCACGACGCTCAGGCCCAGTTGCAGTTGTTCGCGGGCCAGGGCAAACATCAACTCATATGAGAAACGCCCGACACCCGGTACGTCACCGAAGATGTCTACTGCTTTCTGGCGTATAACGTCTCTATCGATCAGCGGCGCGTGTAACGCTGCTGCCAGAGCACGGGCTATCGTGCTTTTTCCCGTACCGGGATATCCCCTCATGACAATAAAAGTACTTGCGTACACTTCCTGACATCCATCTTTCTTCTCTGAATTTTAATGCACATCATACCTTTAGAGCAATTTCCTGGAGAGAAGTTGCTCACTGCGTTATTTTTTTTCTTTAACGACCTGCCTTTTAATAGAGCCAGAGTGGCATTATGACACCGTTTGGAATATATTATAGGATATCATCCAGAGAAAGGAGGTATTCTTAAAGTACATGGTACAAATTACTGATCCATCTATTGATCTATCGCTGCACTCCTGCGATCCGTATGCGCTTAGCTTCCTGTTGTTATGATATTGCCTGTTCTACCTTTGATTTGTCTTCTTCCTAAGAAATAGAAAACTTCACCAGCCTTGACGATCCTGCCTGAAAGCGATATGATGCTTAGTGCATAGTTTATCTGGATAGAGGATTGTCTTGCTATGATGAGGCAGTTGCGGGGGCGCAATCTGGCGCACCCGGGATGTTTGATAGGGATCACGCTGGGCTTGACACTCGGTATCATCCTTGCCGGGGTGCTGGCTGTTGTGTTTAATGTGGCTTTCAGTAGCGACGTACTGATCTGGTTTGGCCTGACCATCGTGCTTGGTGCAATCGGCTGGTTTGCCGGTGATCGTCTCTCCTCACGCTTTCCTGCTCTGGAAGATGATACGGTCGACATGCCGCCGCAAGCGTCAGTATCTTCTCCTGTTGCCCGGCAGCCTGATGACTAGCACTCCGCGAAAAAGTATGCTATAGTATATATAGCGGTTGTACCGCGAATATACACTTCCTGAAAGATTGGAAGGGAGTAGCGTTTCCTCGTTTGCCTCAGTGCGGAGGCACCGCAAGCGATTCCAGGTGGATTCTCCAACGCCGCTGACCACCGGACCGGTTCCGTCGACACGTAGACCGTGTAGGTAGGATGTTAATAGTGCGTGCCCGACCTGAACTGACTGATCTGTTACATCCGACCAGCATGAAGTAGGAGAATACCATATGTCCCAGAACGAATTTCGCCGACCTGTCTCTGTTGATTTTGCTCCTCGCGGCAGTCTTTGTGAATGGTGCGGCAAGCCAGCCGAGCAGCAACTGACAGCCATTGGTGGTCACTATCACAACGAAGGTGGTCTTTTCTGCCGTCCGTGTGGTGAGGAGTTCACCCGTGCGGTGCTGGCTTCTCTCAATGTCAGCACGACATCCCAGGGGCAGGTGCGTTCGCTCTAGCTCGATCCAGTCGGCTAACCGGCTAATCAGCCGTCTGCCGCCGTTGTGAGACGAATATGAAAAAGTGAGGCGCTTTGCAGTCGCCTCACTTTTTGTTTTGGCTGTTTTTCTGAGAAAACCTTCTCTTAAGCGTAGCGTTGCATATACTGTTCGATGTTGAACTCTTTGGACTGCTTGACGAGTTCGTGCGCGGCCTGATCCATCGTCGGGCGCTCGTCCTGATAGAAGACGCCCATGTATTGCCTCTCGGTATCCATCGCCAGCACCATCGCCTTCGCGCGGTCATGGATGTCATGATCGGCGGGAATCGGTGTGACGGAGGCATCCCAGGCGTCGAACGTGTTGTAGAACGTCGGGCAAGGGCTGAGCACGTGGATGAACGAAAAGCCGTGGTGGTTGATGCCCTGCTCGATGAGAGCGGCCAGCTCTTTCGGCTTGGCGGAATAGCCGCGAGCCACGAAACTGACATTGAGCGAAAGTGCCGTCGAGATGGGGTTGAACTGTGAGGCCATCAGACCGTAAGGCGTCGACTTGGTGACGTGTCCGTGCGGGGAGGTCGGCGAGGTCTGGCCTTTTGTGAGGCCGTAGATCTCGTTGTCCATGACCACAGCGGTGATATCGATATTTCGCAGCGCGGCGTGAATGAGATGGCCTGCACCGATACTAAAGAAGTCGCCATCACCGCCTACCGCGACAATGGTGAGGTCGGGGCGTGCCATTTTCATGCCCTGGGCCATCGGCAGCGCCCGACCATGCAGGCTGTGGATGCCAAAGGTCTTCACGAAGTGCGGGAAGCGGCTGGAACAGCCGATGCCCGAGACGACAACAGTCTGGTCGAGGGGCAGCTTGAGATTTGCCAGTCCCCGGAACGTTGCGTTGAGCACGCCGAAGTCACCGCAGCCGGGACACCACGTCGGCTTGACTTCGCTTTTATAGTCCTTGAGTGTCGGTGTAAATGTGGCCTGTGCCATAATTAGCTAACCTCCTCGATTGCTCGCAGGATTTCGCCAGCCGTGAAGGGAATCCCGCCAAATTTATTGACTCGAATCGCCTGTAGCCCGTATTTTGCGCCCAGCAGATTCGCCAGTTGGCCCGTGTAGTTGGACTCCGGCACGATCACTTTCTTGACCGAGCGGATGAACTCGCGAATCGTGCGGTCGGGGAGAGGCGAGAGAATCTTGGGATGTAGTGAGGCGACCTTATAGCCCTTTGCGCGGGCGCGGTCGACGGCTTCCTGAATGGTTCCCTCGGTGGAACCCCAGCCGATAATGCCGATTTCCGCGTCCTCGTCGCCGTAGCGCCGGGGCTGTGGGAGTTCCTCGGCAGCGGTATCCAGCTTGCGGAAACGTTTTTCCATCATCGCTGTATGATCTTCCGGCTCGTAGTCGGGATGTCCATGTTCATCATGCTCCAGACCGGTTGCAACGTAAGGGGTCGCGCCTGGTCCAGGGGTGGTGATGGGTGAGATGCCGCTCGCAGTATAGGCGTAGCGTGCGAAGCTTTCCGCCGTGGCATGAACTTCGGCGGCATGTCCGTTGCTGGTGGCTCCATTTGCTCCCATTGCCCCATTATGGCCGTTGCTGTACTGAAGGCGTTTCTCAATTGGCAATGGGGTGAAGATGCTCCTGTCAACGCTCTCCACACGAGCGGTCAAGGATTGATCGGTAAGGAAGATGACCGGCATCTGGTAGCGTTCAGCCATGTTGAAAGCCAGGATCATCAGGCGATAGCAGTCGGCGATATCAGCGGGAGCGACGACCATACGCGGGGTATCGCCGTGGCTGGCATTGAGCGCGAAACTCAGGTCGGACTGCTCCATCTTTGTCGGCATGCCGGTGCTTGGGCCTGCACGCTGCGCGTCCACGATGACAGCAGGAATTTCGGCCATGGAGGCGTAGCCAATCGCTTCCGTCATGAGCGAGATGCCGGGGCCTGAGGTCGCGGTCATGGCCCGTTGTCCACCGAAGGATGCACCCAGTACCGAGGTAATGGCGGCAATTTCATCCTCTGCCTGCAGGAAGGTGCCCCCAACCTGAGGCAGTTCTTTTGCCAGCATCTCCATGATGTCACTTGCCGGGGTGATGGGATAGCCCGCGAAGAAGCGGCACTGCGCTGCCAGCGCTCCGGCCACCACTGCCTGGTTCCCGTTCAGCACCACGCGGTCAGCTTTCTCAACCGCTCCCAGGCGGTAAGGGTCTTGTTTGGTGAGGTGCTCTTTCACATACCTGTCCGCGATCTCCAGTGCCAGCATATTCTTCTCCATCAAGATGGGATTAGACTTACGCGATCTGGAGAGGCGGGACTCGACTACCTGCGTAATTGCCTGCAGGGGAGGGCCGAACAGGCCCGAAATGGCCCCCAGCATAACCATATTTTTTGTCTGGAAAAGCTGAATTTCTTTGCGGGCAATCTCGTTAAAAGGGACGGCATACGTGATGTAATCACCGGAAGCGGGAGGAGTGAAGTCGGAAGGATCGTAGACCAGCACTCCACCCTGACGCAGGTCGTTGATATTGCGATCAAAGGCTTCTTGATTCAAACAGACCAGCACATCGGCATAGTCCCCCATCGATTTGACGGGCTGATCACTAATGCGAACCTGGAACATACAGGGTCCGCCGAGGATTTCGGCGGGGAAGGTGCGGAAGGTATACACATGATACCCCCACCTGGCGGAAGAGAGGGCGAGGATGTCACCACCGGAGATGGTACCTTCACCCGATTCACCGCCGATACGAATAGTTACTTCATTCGTCATTGAATGTCCCCTTCGGAAAAGTTTTGACCGCGCCAGATCCATACTCTATGATGGCGCGGCCCATAAACCTGGGTCAAATTTCTCGTCCTTTTGTTTCTATCTCATTCCCTACGCAAGGAAACAGGGTGAAACTGAACCGTTTTTTTTGCTGCTGTTATTATAGCACACATCCCGCTGAATAGGGTATCGACTTTATGGAATACGTGGAAAATTCCCTGATATTAGATGAAGTATCATCTGGCATAAGAAGTTTTGACTGCCCTTCACTCCAAAAACTCGAAGATTCCCCTCTTCCCTTGCGTTTCGAGTTGTGCTACAATAGGCTCGTCCAACAAGGGCCCATAGCTCAGCGGTTAGAGCAGCCGGCTCATAAGAGCGCCCATGCGCTCTTGCGCATCATGCCTGCGGTGGCAGGCGGCACTGAGGTCAAGGTGTCTAAAGCAGGGTCTTACCTGGATGGGAAACCTGAAAGGGACAATAGCATGACCTGTAAAAGTCTGGTCGGAAGATCAGGCAGCTACGCTGTACATGGTTAAGGCTGGATTGCTTGAACCCTGGCCTGCGCGACGTGGAGTTGGTAAGCGCGGTTATGAGGCTTACTAAAGACCTCCTCCATAGCGCACTTCAAAAGAGTATGCAGGACGAACGGGGAACCTACGTACAGACGTGATGCGCAAGGGAACCTGGGGATCACCTAAAAGGCACGAGCCTCATGGTGACGGAGCACCCATAGTACTCAAATGAGCGGGGTAATGCCCACTACACGGGGAAGGGGTGCAGGGGAAGACGGACGACAGGACACCAATCCTGCCAGTGCCGCGTCCCTGGAGAGCCGTGTGCATTGAAAGGTGCAAGCACGGTTCGGGAGGGATGATTGGCGTGCTGCCAATTATCTGCTCACCTGGTTGGTCGTAGGTTCGAATCCTACTGGGCCCATTTTACAATTCGTAATCCTTTGCCCATCGCATATTATTTTCCTGGTTATTCTTCGCTGGCGCTAGCCGAAGGTTTGCTCTTGATGTTTTCTCTTCCCCCTTACATGAGACAATGAGTGGAGAGCTACCAAAGGTAATAATACAGCACGCTTGCTGGAAATACCGGTGGATGAGTTTTTCCCGGGTGATGGACTGTCTCCTTCCTTAGAAATCCTGTAGTTTGCTTTCTAGCCGCTCGATGAGATATACTGCCAGGTAGAGATTCGTAAAAATTCTTGTATACCAATCCCTTCAATAGACGTATCTAAAGTGGAGGCGTTTCTACTGAGCCTCCTTTGCCTCGTGCTGTCCGCCTTGGACGTTAGAGCGTTTGTATTGCGAGAGTTTTCTTGAGAAAGTTTTCCGGCTTACCGGGAGGGCGCACATCCCGAAAGGAGCATATTATGCAACGATTCCTGATCGGTGTCCTGGTTGTTTTCTTATTGCTTCTCGCCTTTTCTTATATCAACGCGATTGTGTTTCCTGTATTACCAACTACAACCGCTAGCGTAACTACCTTTGGTAGTGATCTGCTCCTCCTGATTGTGCCTGTGCTGTTAACTGCAGTTATAGGATACTATTTAGGGAAGGGCATACGAGGCGTAAAGAATCCCCTGGAAGGGTTCGTATTGTCCTATGTGAGCGCCTTCCTTGTTGGTGGCGTGCTTGCTCTGCTGACTGTACTGAATTTTAGTTTCAGCGCGCATGTCAATTTGGGCTGGTTAGGAGGGACCTGGTATGATCAACTGTTTACGATTTTTCTGATAGGTGCGCCCATTATGCTGATATATCTCGCTTGAATCTTGGCTGCAATGTCTCTCTTGTTGACCAGCACAATCCGTTATGAAGAGCGTGTCTTCACAGGGGTATTGTGATACGTGATAGAAACAGGCCTGGCTTTGTTTCTCTTTTTTATACAAAAAAGCAGATACATGCATACAGAATAAACCTGGAAGGTCAGGTAGGAGTGGGAATATGTCTGTACATCCTGTAACCAGCAAGCAATCGGAAGCCAGTGAATGTGAGCCAGTAGTGCTCCCTGTGCAAAATCCGGTCGAAGTAGCAAAGATAGCCGGTTTGCGCTATGTCACTGATAAAATGCCGGGCATCCGGCGTGAGCGGGTTGGTGAGCAATTCACCTATATCGGCACAAATGGCAAGCTGATTGGAGATGAGGGGGTGCTGAAGCGCATTCGCTCGCTCGCCATTCCTCCTGCCTGGACAGATGTGTGGATTTGCCCCAGTCCGCGTGGGCATATACAGGCTACGGGGCGCGACGCGAAGGGGCGCAAGCAGTATCGCTATCATCCAGAGTGGCGCAAGGTTCGTGACGAAACCAAGTATGATAAAATGCTGGTCTTTGGTATGGCTTTGCCTGCTATTCGCAAAAAGGTGGCTCTAGATTTGCAATTGCCGGGTTTGCCACGAGAGAAAATACTGGCAATCCTCATTGATCTGCTGGATATTACTGCCATCCGTGTGGGCAACGAAGAATATGCGCGTGAAAACGAATCCTATGGGTTGACGACACTGCGCAATAAGCATGTGAAGGTCAGCGGCTCAAACATTCGTCTGCATTTTCGTGGTAAAGGTGGGAAGGAACATACCTACGTTGTGCGGGATAAGAGGCTTGCGCGTATTGTAAAACGCTTACAGGACCTGCCGGGCCACGAACTGTTCGAGTACCTGGATGAACATGATGAGGTATGCCACGTGGAGTCTGCCGATGTGAATGAATATCTGCGCGAGATCACGAAGGAAGATTTCACAGCCAAAGATTTTCGCACCTGGTGGGGAACGGTCATTGCCGTAGAGGCACTCAAGGATCTTGGTGAGGCGGAGACACAGACTCAGGCGAAGAAAAATATCACCGAAGCTATCAAGGAGGCCGCCGACCACCTCGGCAATACGCCTGCGATCTGCCGTAAGTGCTATGTCCACCCGGCAGTGCTCGATGCCTATCTCAACAGAAGGCTCTTGCAGGCATTGAAGGGGCAGGAAGAACGAGGGCCACATAAGGAACGCGCTGGCCTCCACCCTGAAGAGGTTGCTCTGATGGAGTTTTTAGAGGGTGAGCAGGAAAAAGCAGTATAAGCGCAGTCAATTCTACTTCTGGGGCTATGTCCAGAATGGGAACATGAGCGGTCAGTATTGTAGCCTGGATGCGACGGGTCAGTGCAATGCAAACGCGGGCGGAGCGGGTACGTGGAGTGTGATCGGAACGACGCCAGGAGGGTTGTAGTCACTGAATGTGAAACCGAATGGAGGCCAGGCTCGTGGCAGAACTACCGGCAGTGTGCGCGCAATACCTCCCGGCAGCAGGTACACTGAATTTCGTTATAGAGGGTTGCTACGTAGGGAAGGAACACAGGATGCCAGTTGCAACTGGCATCCTGTGTTGTATGTTTGAATTTTTCTTGATTCTCTGCTACCATAGTGACGCTAAGAGAGTGATATTACCAGGTAGGGTATCATATTCTCCATAACTTCAGCTATGTTAGGAACAAACCATGTTTTACGATCGTGCGAAAATTTTTGTGCAGGCCGGTGCCGGGGGAAACGGCTCCCGGCATTTCAGGCGAGAACGCTATATTCCCAATGGAGGCCCTGACGGTGGCGATGGCGGCAGGGGCGGCAGCATCTACATGCAGGCCTCCAATAATACGAATACATTGATTAATTACCGCTATCGGCAACAGTTTAAGGCGGGCGCGGGTGGCAACGGGATGCGCCAGAAAATGCACGGCGCAAAGGGCGAGGATATTGTACTGGAAGTACCTGTTGGCACCATCGTGCGCGATGCTGAGACCAATGAATTGATTGCGGACCTCGTGGAAAATGGGCAGCGCGTTATGGTAGCGCGCGGCGGGCGCGGTGGGCTGGGCAACGTCCACTTCGCTACTGCGACGCATCAGGCACCGACGGAGGCGCAAAAGGGCGAACCCGGCGAGGAACGCTGGCTGCTGCTCGAACTGCGTCTGATCGCCGATGTTGGGCTTGTAGGCTACCCCAACGCGGGCAAATCGACCCTGCTCTCCGTCGTTTCAGCCGCCCGGCCCAAGATCGCCGACTATCCCTTCACGACCCTCGAACCAAATCTGGGCGTTGTCGCCATTGGCGTTCCCGGCAGTGGCGACGATTATAGTTTTGTCATGGCCGACATTCCCGGCCTCATCGAAGGCGCGGCTCAGGGTGTGGGCCTCGGCCACGAATTCCTGCGCCACATCCAGCGCACGCGCCTGCTGATTCACCTTGTCGAAGGTTCGACGCTTGAGCGCGACCCGTGGGATGAATTTCTCGCCATCAACAGAGAATTGCGCGAGTATGATGAGCAACTGGCCGAACGCCCGCAGATTGCCGTGATGAGCAAGATGGACCTGCAAGAAGCGCGGGATCGCTGGCCCGCGTTCAAGGCAAAAGCTGAGGCGGCAGGCTATCCCGTCTTCGCGATCTCTGCCGCCACGAAGCAGGGCATCGCCGAACTGATGCGGTATACCGCCTCGCGTTTGCAGGAGATCAGGGGGCGGGAGGAGGAACGCGCCGCTGCCGAAGCCCTGACCGAGATGGGAGGCCCGGTTTTGCGTCCAGAGCCGGTAGACGCTTTCACCGTCAGGAAGGAAAGAGGGGTTTACGTTGTGCGTGGCAGGCGCGTCGAGCGCGTTGTCAACATGACCGACCTGGAAAATGAAGAGAGCATGAACCGCTTGCAGACCACGCTGGAGAAGATGGGCGTGACAAAGGCGCTGGAAGAGGCCGGTGTCCAGGTTGGTGACACAGTACGCTTTGGCAAAGTCGAACTGCTGTGGGGTGAGTAGTTTCAAAAGGGAAAAAACACAGGCAAAAACATTTCCCTGTAACACAAGTATATGATATACTTAGGGCAGAAGATAATTGGGCGCTAAAGTGCATACCCCTGTGCTTTTTTTGAGTGAAAGCTTGCATAGTAGGGGTACATGTGCCGGTGTACGCAGGGAAAAAGTACATGGGAGAAACACTCAACCTCTTGTTTCGCAGCCGTGAGGATGGCTCATACGAGTTACAGGCGAGGGAAAGCTGGTCCGGGCGCACGGTAAGCGGCAATTTTATTCCACCGTATGAGGGAAAAAAGCTCGGCGCATTAGAGAAGAAACTGAATACATTGACCGGCAACAGCCGCGAACTGCGCGAGATCGGGTTAACGCTTTATAAAGCGCTCTGTGGAACCGGTAGTGTTGAAGCAGCCGGTATCGGTCGCCGCGATTCTTCCGAAATGTCGGTGCAGGCGATGTTGCGCAGCGTCATCCAGCGCACGCTGCACCGGCGGGGCACCGTGGCGCTCACCCTTTCCTTCGCCCCGGAATGCGAAGAGTTTGTGCGCTATCCCTGGGAATTGTTGCATAACGGCGAGCATTTCCTGATTGGTTCGGGTATCTTCACGCTCTCGCGGGCTATTTTCCACCCGGATGATATGGCATCCAGCGAGCTGCCCGTACACACACCGTTTCGCATCCTCTATATGAGCACCTCGCCCAAAGAATTTCCACCCCTGGAGACGGAGCGCAGTTTCCGGGCGATGGAGCGAGCGCTGTTCGACCTGCGCGAGGAGGGCCGTATTTACCTGGATTGTTTCGATCAGGTCACATTTGATCAACTGGTGAGCTACCTCAATTCCTATGGAGGGGCCAGTCTGCTGAACGATAGAGAAACGACCATTCCGTGTTATGTCGTTCATTTTGATGGGCATGGTGCCTATGGTCGCCTCTGCCCCGCCGAGGATTGCCAGACGCTCAACGAACCCAATGCCCGCAAATGTGCCGATTGCGGCACATCACTGAGCCGTGTCAAGCCACAAACGCACCTGTGTTTCTGCGATGAAGAGGGCAATAACCGCTATATCGACACTGAAACGCTGCGCGACCTCTTTCTCACCAGCGATGTGCGGCTGGCGGTCTTTTCCGCCTGTGAGACGGCTATGCTGGGTGGTGAGACAGGGGCGGACAGCGGGCCTAATCATCGCCGCAAAGTCACCTACGATACTACCCTGGCTACCGCCCTGGTGATGGACCAACTGCCTGCCGTTGTGGCTATGCCCTATTCCCTGCAAGACGACCTTAGCCCGACCTTCATGTTCCACTTCTACGAGGCGCTGGTACAGGGGCGCACGCTGGAAGAGGCGCTGGCACGCGCACGGCAGGCCATGTTGCCCATGCACCAGAGCTGGTTTATTCCCGTGCTCTACCGTCACAGCCACCAGGAGCAGGTTACGCCGGTCGCACTACTGGCCGATCAGGATGCTCCAGAGGAACGTGACCCACTTGCCCATCTCGGCGGCTCTACGACCTTCGTTGGGCGGGAACGTGAATTGCGCGATCTGGAAGACCTGCTGGGGGCTGCCGCGCAACAGGATGAGCATGTCAATGGCGGTATCCATAAACTTCATTCCGGTGTGCATCATATCGCGCTCACCGGGCCGGCGGGGATTGGCAAGAGCGCGCTGGCACTGGAGGCAGCGCGCCGCAGTTATCAAAAGTTTCCCGGTGGCGTGATCGGCGTCTCGCTGCAAGGGGGGAAGACTTTTGGAGAGGCGCTCGTCGAAATTGCTCATGCGCTTCATATTACCGCGAAGGCCATTCAGACCGCTAATCCGATGGCCCGCGCACGGCTCGTCATCAACGCCTTCCAGCCTCTGGCCGACCGGGGCCTTCCCTGCCTGCTGCTGCTCGACGGCTTTGAGGAGGTGAAGGATGCTACCGAAGTAGGGATGTGGCATCGTTTCCTGTGCATGCTGCCCCGGCACGTCGTTGTGTTGCTCACCACGCAGACCAATCCTGCGACGACAGCAGCAGTTCTGGAGGGGGCGACGTGCCACTGGTACGAATATAGCCTGGGGAAGATGGATAATGACAGCCTGCTCAAACTGTTTGAAGAGCTTGCTAAAACGAGCGGCCTGCATGATCGTATTCATCTGGAGGATCACAAGCAGCAGGCGATCTTGCAGGATATCTGCACGCAGTTAGATGGCTATCCTCTCGGAGCGGAACTGATCTTTGGCATGACGCGCACCATTGGCGGCAAGATTTTCACCCCGGAGGCGGCCACGCGCTCGCTTGAGGAGGTGTGCGCCGAACTGCGCGAGACGCCGTTGGCGGGCATCTGGGCCGCGCTGGAAGTGGCCTATCTGCGCCTGACCGTCCCTGCGCGCCTCTTGCTCTCCTATCTCTCAGCCTTCAAACTGCCGTTCAGCAGCGAGCAAATTGTGATGCTGATCGACCCGAAGACACCAGCGGCACAGCGGGCGACAGTGCGGCTGGAACGCGAGCACCTGCTGGATGATGAACAGGTGCGTGTGGGCGGAGAGGAACAGCTACGCCAGGCGGGAACGGCTGTCCCGGCAGAACTGGTGCGGAACTGGCGCGATGCTCGCGATGAACTGGTGCGCTCCTCATTCATCCAGTTCGATGGTCGTGTCTACACCATTCACCAGCAGGTGCGTCACTTCGCGTTTGCGTACCTGTCGGAAGAGGAGCGCCGCCGTGTGCATCGGCTGATGGCTTCTTACTACAGCAGTCTGCCGCAGCCCAGTCCGGCTGAATGGTTCGCGGCCTTTGAGCACCTGGAGGGCGCTGGCGAAGAGCATGATCTGCGCACGGCCGTTCACGTGGCGATGCGCGCTTCCTGGGCCTTAGCAGGGCGAGGTCGCGAGGTAAAACTCCTGGCAATGCTGCGCCGGGCCGAAGGATATGCCCTGCAACTGGGCGATAAGACGGGCGAGGGCCAGGTTTTATGCTGCATGGGAGCAGTCTTACGCCAGTTAGGACGCTATCCAGATGCAGAAGTTTATCTAACACGTAGCCTGGAACTGCATCGCGAGCAGCAGGAGCGCGACGAAGCTGGCTGGGCGCTCTATGAACTGGCCCTGTTGAAACGGGAGCAGGGGCATTACCGGCAGGCGGGCAAATATGCCAGCGAGGCCAGCGAACTCTTTCGTGAGGCCGGGGACAGTAATGGTGAGGCCTGGATGCAGGTCACGCTGGGTGAAGTGGCCCGTGGCTACGGCAATTACCCGCGCGCCCTGGAGTACTTTGAAAAGGCGCTTGCCAATTTCACGAAGCCCCCTGTAGATGAAGAGGGGCGCGCCTGGGCGCTGCGTAGTCGTGCGACGGTCTATGAAGTCCTGGGGCTCTATAACCGGGCGCTGGAAGATGATGAGGATGCATTACGTCTCTTCAATACTCTGGGCCTGCGCTCCCGGCGCGCCTGGGTGCTGGCCGATATGGCCTTCATCTATGGGAATCAGGGCAAGTACGAACTGGCGGAGCAGAATTGTCGTGAGGCTATGACCATTTTCCACGAGCAGCAGATGCGGCGTGGTGAGGGGTGGGCTTTACGTATCATGGGCGATATTGCGCGCCAGCAGCATAAGTATAGTGATGCGCGCAGTTATTACGAAAATGCGTATGCCCTCTTCAGTGAACTGGGCGATCTCATCGCCCAGGCGCGTGTTCTCGTCTCGCTCGGAGCCATCTTCACTGCTGAGGGCGATTATCCAGATGCACAGGAGCAGTGTGATCGCGCTCTGGCAATTGCGCGAGACGAGGGAGCGCGCCCTATTGAGGGACGTGCGTTGCGCGGTCTGGGAGATGTCCTGCTGGCCCTGCGCCGTTTTAACGAGGCCCGGCACCATTACGAGCAGGCGCTGGATATTGCGACGGAACTGAACACCCCTGGTGAGCGGGCCGCTACTCTGCGTCGGCTTGGAATGCTCGCCCTCACCCAGCAGCAGTATCACAATGCGCTTGATTACTTCATGCAGGCCCTTGCCCTCGACAGGCGGCTGGGACATCCGACCCGTGAGAAGCTGGTGGAAGAGATCGATACCCTCGTCAACGCGCAAAACCTGACTGAGGACTACGAGCGCCTGGCAGAGGAGTACAGGCTAGACTAGCTTTTTCTGCCCTTCTTTTTCTCAAACGTCTCGTTGGTGCGAGCGTATCATGCTTACGCAATGTTCCTTCTTGACAATATGGGTTCTCGACCGTACCATATGTTTTGTTGAATGCATGTTCGGATTGGAACGGAGAGAAGCGCTGCGCCTGAAGCAACGAGAGGTTTGCCATGAAAATCTATAATACACTGACGCATGAAGTCGAAGAGATTGTGCCAATCGAGGCCAATAAAATTAAAATGTATTCGTGTGGGCCTACGGTCTATCGCTATATCCACATCGGCAATTTGCGCACGTTTACGATGGCTGATTGGCTGCGCCGCACTTTTGAGTATCGTGGCTACGAGGTGCTGCACGTCAAGAATATTACCGATGTCGGCCATATGCGGCAGGAGATGCTGGATCGCGGTGAGGATAAGATGATTGCTCAGGCGCGCAAAGAAGGCAAGACCTCGGTTCAGATCGCCCAGTTTTATACCGAAGCTTTTCACGAGGACGAAGCCAGACTGAATATCCTGTCCGCGCACATCTTCCCCCGTGCCACGCAGCACATCCCTGAGATGTTGACCATCGTCGAGGGGCTGCTCGAAAAAGGGTTCGCGTATGAGATAAACGGCAATGTCTACTTTGACACGCGGCGCTTTCCGGCGTATGGCAAGCTTTCCGGCAATCAGCTTGAGAATATGCTGGCCGGTGTGCGCGATCCCCACGCGACAGACAGGCGCAATGCGGAGGATTTTCTGTTGTGGAAGCGGGCTGAGCCGGGGCGTGAGATGGCCTGGGAAAGTCCGTGGGGTCTGGGCTTCCCCGGCTGGCACATCGAGTGCAGCGCCATGTCGATGAAATATCTGGGTCACCATTTCGATTTGCACACCGGCGGCGTTGATAACATTTTCCCGCACCATGAGGGCGAGATGGCCCAGAGCGAGGCTTTTACGGGCGAGCCGTTCGTCAATTACTGGGTACACGCGCAGCACCTGCTGGCCGATGGACAGAAGATGGCGAAATCCACCGGCAACGCCTATACCTGCTCCGAAATCGAGGCGCGTGGCTTCGACCCGATGGCCTTGCGCTACTTTTACACCACTGCCCTCTATCGCACTCGCCTGAACTTTACCTTCCGTGCCTTGCAAGCCGCGCAAACGGCCCTTGACCGCCTGCGCGACCGCGCCTACCAGCTTTTCCTGCAAGCCGACCAGCCAGCAGTACTATCCGGCGAGCCAATTGGTGAGAGTCGCTGGCGCGATGCCTTCCTGGCAGAGATCGAGAATGACCTGAACGTGCCGCGTGCCATGGCAGTCGTCTGGGCTTTGCTGCGCTCGCACGATGAGAATGCCACGACGAAGTTGCGCTTGCTGCTCGATTTTGATCGCATTCTCGGCTTCGACCTCAAAGGCTACCTGCTCAGTGAGCGCCCGCGACGCCGCAGCGACCCGCGAACCTCCCTCGCAACTGTGCCCGTCTCCATCGCGCAGCAGGTGCGCGAGCGCGAGCAATTGCGTGGTCGACATGACTATGCACGGGCTGACAGGATACGCGAGCAACTGCGTGCCGCCGGATACGATCTGCGCGACACGGCACGAGGCTCATTCGTGCTGCCGCGCAGGCCGGAGGAGGAATTCCTCGTCATTTCCAGTTCTCAGGACGCGCCCGATCATACTCACACGCCCGATTACTATGAGTTTTCCGTCAATTTGCTGGCGCGCAACAATCGCGAGGACCTGGAACGCTGCGTCCAGAGCATCTGCCGCCACAGCGACATGCGCGACATCGAACTGGTCATCATTGATAACGGCTCGACCGATGAAACACTGCCATATCTCCAGCAGTTGGCGCGCAGCGGCACTCTGATCGGCGAGCACGGACAGCCTCTAGGCTTGCAGGTCATTTTTGCCGATCACAATATGGGTTTTGCCGCCGGGCGCAACACCACCATGCGTGCCAGCAGAGGCCACTATATCGTGCTCATGGATACCTCTATTGAGGTCAAGGGCGATATCTGGGCACCGCTTGCCAGCGTGCTGGCCGATCGTAATATTGGCCTCGTAGGGCCGTATGGACTTGTCACCGAGGATCTGCGCGAGTTCTACGAGCCGGTTTTCAACTGGCCCGGCGAGAGTCCCGATGTCGACGCTATTGAGGGCTACCTGATGGCCTTCCGCCGCAAACTGCTGCCCGAAGTTGGCTGGATCGAGGAAAAATTCCGTTTCTACCGCCTGGCGGACGTTCATTACAGTTTCTTCTTCAAGGCGGCAGGCTATCGCGTGCTGATTGTGGCACAGGTGGCCGAGCGTATCGAGAAGCACCCGCACCGCGAATGGTTCAGCCTGAACGAGGAGGAGCGCGCCACGAAGAGTAAGAAAAATTATGATATCTTCCGCGCTCGCTGGCATCATGGGGAAAGCCTGCTCGTTCTCAACTACAGCCCGCAGCACCTGTGGCGCGGTCACGACCACCCACATCACGTCGGCGGCACGCGTGCCCACGAGCCGGAAGAATTGCCGCCTCCTGGTCAGAAGCACAGCCACGTCCACCAGCACTGGCCCGACCACGCACACGAGCACGCTCATTATCACGCCCGCTAGGGGTGCCTTATCCCCTACGGACCTCACACATATCCGGAAGGTTCCCTGCTTGCAATGCTTCCAAAAATGAAGCATACTATGGTTATAGTTTCTTATCAGGCAAATGTACTTTAATGTTGGGAAACGTGCGTATGATGGATATTCATGATTCTCATCCTCACCACCTGGCGGTGCGTGAGCAGCTTACCCTCAGCTTTTTATGGTTTTCTCTGAACTTTCAATCTGCGGCCTTGCTTCCTATTGTGATCCCTACACAGATTCTGCTCTTTGTCAGTCCGGGTGCCGTGGGCAATACGCAGCAGGCGACCTTTCTAGGCTGGCTCTCGACGATGGGGGCTATGATAGGTCTGGTGGTTCCACCCATTGTCGGTATGCTCTCCGATCACACCACCGGCTTCCTGGGCCGCCGCCGCCCCTATATTCTGGTGGGAGCGGTTCTTCTGCTGTTTAGCGCGCTCATGCTTGGCTCCGCCAGCACGATCCTCTTCTTCATCCTCGGACTCATCGTCTATCAGATTGGCAGTAATGGCGTCACAGCGGCTTATCAGGGGCTGCTGCCCGATCTTGTGCCGGAGGATCAGCGCGGCGCGGCTTCCGGCTATATGGGTCTGATGACCATTCTCGGCAATGTGAGCGGCCTTGGGGTCGCGGCACTGCTGCTTGGCGCGGTCAGCATCAATTCGACAGCTCCGGGCATTATTCATCATGGGGCCAGTATCTATTATACGCTGACCGCGCTCGGCATACTGCTCGGTGTGCTCGTGACGATGGTAGGCATCCACGAGGTGCCATATGTGCCGGAATCTGTTCAGCACCCTGCTGAGGAGCGCCCTCTCCTGCGTTTTCGGCGCTGGGTGAGGCACAACTGGCTCGAACCCTGGCACAATTTCAATTTCACACTGGTTTTTCTCACGCGCTTCTCTGTCATGATGGGGCTTGCTCTCTTCATGACCTATATCGAATACTACTTTGCCAGCGTCGCGCATGCCTCCAATTTTGTGCAGGCCACCGCCGTGGTGGCCGTGCTCACATTGATTGGAGCGGTCTTCAGCGCCTTTTTCCTGGGTATCCTCTCCGATCATATTCGTCGCACACCCGTTGTCTGCGTGGCAACTATCTGCATGGGCATTGCCGCCCTCACTTTCGTCGTTTTCCCCGGCAACATCCCGCTCTGGCCGCTTGGCGTGCTCTTTGGCCTGGGCTACGGGGCCTACACCAGCGTCGACTGGGCGCTTGCCATCGATGCTATGCCATCGCTGCGCACTGTTGGGAAAGATATGGGCCTATGGAGCGCCTCCTCAACCCTGCCCGCCATTATCGCCCCGGTGCTGGGAAGCCTGGTTATTGTCCTCGTCAGCAATTTCTTCGGTCAGACCGCGCTGGGCTACCGTGTAGTCTTTGCCGTTGCTTCCATCTTCTTACTGCTCGGAGCCGTCTTCATCCTGCTCTTCCGTGAGCAGCGGGCGCGGCAGGGATACGCGCAAGCCGTGGCGCTGGGGACTGTACAGATGGTGCCGGGGGGAGCGGAGCATACAGAGGGCGTAGAGCTTGTCTCTCCTCAAGAGAGTGCAGCGACAAACTCTCCTCAGGAGGATACAACGACCGCTTCTGCTCAAGAGCTTGCCACGACAAACGCTCCTGCCAGGCAGAAACAGCGTCACGCTCCTGGCTGGTTGTGGAGATTTGCCTTTCAAACGCGGGCGGGCAAGGCACGTGGCTTCATGCGTTTCTGGCCCTTCTGGGAACGCTTTACCCTCGCTCTCTGGCACGTGCAGCCGGTACCTGACGCGCCAAACCATCTGCTGGAGGCGCGCTTTACGCGCTTTCACGGCAGACCGATTGATCTGCCTGATGGCACGCACGTCAACGACGGCGACCCGGTGCTCGAACTCCACTTCAGCAATCGTCACTTGCTGGAAGCCGCGACGCACGCCGGGCCATTCGAGCTGCTGCGCATGATCGCGGAGGACATGGGGGCCCTGGCGCGCTGGACGCAGCAGCCGGACTTTCCCACACGCGTCCAGGTTATCTACGGAGTCTCACTGCTCTCTCGTGGAGCCTCGCGTCTCGGCTTCACCGTGCGCAAACGCCCTGTCACCCTGCTCGCCTGGTTTGACCGTATCTTCCTGACCGGCCTGCTCGTGCTCTATAGCGAGCAGGGCTTGCAGCGCCTCCTGCAAGGCACCACCTACGGCACCTATCCTCAGGAGGTCTGGATGTCCCGCCGCGAACTGGTCAGACGGTACATGAAGTGATGCATTCACTTCTCTGCTCAAAGTATACTCGATGGGACGCTGGAAAGACAGACAATATGTGCTACTGGCAGTGACTCTTGTCCCAATTGTCTGGCAGAGTTGCGTGCTTTGTTATTGCAGCAACCGCTCTCTTTCCGTTAAGCTATAAACAAGAGGGAATCATAGAATAGCAAGCGAGCAAGATCATATGGAGCAAGAGCGAGAGCGCGGCTTGAGAGCGGGGATGATTGGCGTCGATATTGGCGGGACCTTTACCGATATTGTGCAGTATGCGCCGTCGACGGATGGTGGGGCGGCGCAACTGCGCATCTTTAAGGTGCCGAGTACGCCGCAGGACCCAGCGCAGGGGTTGCTGGCGGGTTTGCGGGCGTTGCAGGTTGAGCCGGGCAGCGTGGTGATTCATGGGACGACGGTTGCCACCAACGCGCTGCTGGAGCGCAAAGGCGCACGGGCGGCGCTGGTGACGACTAAGGGATTTGCCGATGTACTGGAGATCGGGCGGCAGAACCGGCCCGCTCTCTACGACCTGATGCAGCAGCGCCCGCCCGCGCTCATCCCTCGCGAGCGCCGCTTTGAGCTGGCCGAGCGGCTCGATTATCATGGCAACGTGTTGCAAGCGCCCACGGACGAAGCGTTTGAGCGTTTGCTGCAACAGTTGGTTGCGTGCCAGCCGGAGAGCATCGCCATCTCGCTGCTCTATGCCTTTCGCAATCCGGCGCACGAGCAGGCGCTGGCGGCTTTGCTGCGCGACCGCTTCCCCGATGTTTATCTCTCGCTTTCCAGTGAAATCTTACCGCAGTTTCGCGAATACGAGCGCACCAGCACCGTCGCCGTCAACGCCTATGTCCAGCCGCTGATGGCCCGCTATCTGTATAACGTACAGGATCGTGTCAATGGCCCGTTGCGTATCATGCAGTCTTCCGGCGGCAGCATCTCCGCTGCGGTTGCTGCCCGGGAGCCGGTGCGCACGGTTTTGAGCGGCCCGGCGGGCGGCGTGATCGGCGCGTTTCATAGCGCGAAGCTGGCAGGACACGAGCAGATTATTACGCTGGACATGGGCGGCACCTCGACCGATGTCGCACTCTGCCCCGGCGTCATTCCAGAAACCAGCGAGGCCAGCGTTGGCGGCTCTCCTGTCAGCGTGCCTACCGTGGCGATTCATACCGTCGGTGCCGGGGGCGGCTCCATCGTGCGACTTGACGAGGGCAACGCGCTGACCGTTGGCCCCGAATCTGCCGGGGCCTTTCCCGGTCCGGCCTGCTATGGCGTGGGTGACGAACTGACTGTGACCGATGCCAACCTCGTGCTGGGGCGCATCGACCCCGCGTACTTCCTCGGAGGCCGCTTTACGCTCTACCCGCAACGGGCGCAGGAACGCATAGAGCAGTTGGCGCAGCGCATGGGTGTGAGCGTGCAGGAGGCGGCGCTGGGCGTTATTCGCGTGGTCAATGCCAGCATGGAAAGGGCGCTGCGCCAGGTCTCGCTTGAGCAGGGTTATGATCCGCGCCTCTTTACCCTGCTGCCTTTTGGCGGCGCTGGCCCGCTCCATGCCTGCGAGCTGGCGGAGAGCCTGCACATTCCGCGCCTCTTCATCCCGCGCTATCCAGGCGTGCTCTCCGCGCTCGGGATGCTGCTCGCGCCCATCGTCAAAGACTACGTGCAGACCGTCATGCTGCCCGCGCAGGAACTGGACGCCGGGGCCGTAGAGAAGGTGTTTGTCCCCCTGCGGGAGCAGGCCCATGCCGATATGGAGCGCGAGCGGCAGGCGCTCGCTTCTCAAGAAGGTATCCAGATTTCGTTCCAGCGTCTCTATGACCTGCGCTATGCTGGTCAGGCTTATGAATTGACCACGCCAGATAGCGGAAGCCTGGATGAGACGTTGGCTCGCTTCCACGCGCTGCACGAACAACGCTACGGGCATAGCCACCCCGAGCAACCGGTGCAGATCGTGGCGGTGCGTGTCAAGGCCATACTGCAACCGCAGCAGCCGGATTTGCCAGCCATGCCCTACGATGGTCTGTCGCCGGAACGCGCTCTGCTTGGCGAGCGTCCCATGATTTTCGCTTCCGGCGAACACATGGCCCATATCTATGATCGCGAGCGTTTGCGGCATGGCAACCATATTGTCGGCCCTGCCCTGCTCGTGCAAGGAGACAGCACCATCCTGCTTCCCCCTGACTGGGAGGGCCAGATCGATGCCTATGGCAACATTAACGCGCGTTTCACCGGTTCTGGTATAAAGTCGCAGTTTATTGCTCCGCGCTTAAGTGTGGGAATAGACAGCGCCAGCCCATCGCCTGTCTCGCTCGAAATCTTCAAACATCTCTTCGCTTCGGCTGCCGAGGAGATGGGCGTGACGCTGGGCCGAACGGCCTATTCGCCCAATATCAAGGAGCGTAAGGACTATTCCTGTGCCTGCTTCGATGCGCAGGGGCGTTTGATTGCCCAGGCCGAGCACATTCCTGTCCACCTGGGGGCGATGCCTGCCTCCGTGCGGGCGGCTATCGAGCAGTTCTCCGCGTTCGAGCCGGGCGATATCGTCATACTCAACGACCCCTATCTGGGTGGGACGCATCTGCCGGATATCACGCTGGTCGCGCCCGTCTTCATCGCTAATGATCCTGATGGGCGTTCCGGCGCGCTGTTCGGCTTCACTGCCAGCCGCGCTCACCATGCCGATATCGGCGGCATGTCGCCAGGGTCGATGCCCATGTCTCGCGAGCTATATCAGGAAGGCGTGATTATTCCACCGCTCAAGCTGGCGAAAGGCGGCGTGCTGAACGAGGAATTATTGCAATTATTCTATCGCAATGTGCGCACACCGTGGGAACGCAAAGGTGATATGGATGCGCAGATCGCCGCTGCTCGCGTTGGAGAGCTCCGCCTGCATGAGATCATCAGTCGCTACGGCTCGCGTACCGTACAGGCCCATGTCGATGCCCTGCTGGACTATTCCACCCAACTGACGCGCTCCACCCTCGCGCTTCTGTCTGAGAACGAAGTTGAATTTACCGATTACCTGGATGACGATGGCTGGAGCGTCGAATCACTGCCCATTCATGTGCGCATGCGGGCGAAGGATGGCAACATTGTTATTGATTTCAGTGGCAGCGCGCCGCAGAGTGCGGGCTGTGTCAACGCGGTGGAGGCTGTCACCGTCTCCGCCGTGCTCTACGCTATTCGCTGTCTGGTAGGCGAGCGCGTGCCGACCAATCAGGGCTGTCTGGAACCGGTGCGTATCTTCGTGCCACGGGGGACGCTGCTCAATCCGAAGCAGCCTGCTGCCGTGGCTGCTGGGAACGTGGAAACCTCACAGCGCGTGGTCGATACCTTATTTGGAGCTTTAACACAACTGGCGCCAGAGAAAATACCGGCGGCCTCGCAGGGCACGATGAATAACCTCACACTGGGTGGCTATGACGCTGAGCAGGATAAGGTTTTTGCGTACTATGAAACAATGGGTGGGGGTATGGGAGCACGACCGGGGGCGCACGGGTTGTCAGGCGTGCATGTCCATATGAGTAACACACGCAACACCCCCGTTGAGGCACTGGAAATGGAACTGCCCATACGTGTACTTTCTTATGGGCTGCGTCGTGATTCCGGTGGGGTTGGGCGGTACCGTGGCGGCGATGGACTGAGGCGGGAAATCCAGTTCCTTGTCCCTGCCACCGTGACGCTGCTGACTGATCGCCGCAAGCGCGCGCCGTATGGCCTCTATGGCGGGAAGCCGGGCGCGCCGGGCATCAATACCCTGGAACACGCGGGGAAGGTGACCGAATTGCCCGGCAAGGTAACAGTAGATGTACAAACTGGAGATATTCTAACGATTTGTACCCCTGGAGGAGGTGGCTTCTTACCAGAGGAGGGAAGTCATGTCGATAAAAGCGATTGAAATACCGCTGTTTCCTTTAAACGTTGTGCTTTTTCCTGGCATGGTGTTGCCGCTGCATATTTTCGAGCCGCGCTACCGGCAGATGATCGCTGATTGCCAGCGGCAGGAACTGGAGTTTGGTGTGGCGCTGGTGCAGCCGGAGAGCATCTTTCTGCGCGAAGAACCCTATACCATTGGCACGATGGCTGAGATTCGCGACCTGGATCGTCTGGAAGATGGCCGTCTCAACATCATTGCGATGGGGACGCGCCGTTTTCGCATTCTCAGCCAACACCGCAAGAAGCCGTATCTTTCTGGCCTTGTGGAACTATATGAGGATGTGAGTGAGCCTCTTGATGATCTGCTTTTCGCGCATGGGCAGGCGCGTTCCCTGTTCACAGATTACATAGAGCTTCTGCTCAAAGCTGCCAATGAGAAGGATGTAAAGACTGATCTTCCCGCCGACCCGGAAGCCCTCTCTTACTTTATCGCCTACTTCCTGGATCTGGAGAAGGAGCGGCAGCAGCACTTTTTAGAGCTGACCTCGACCTTGCAACGCCTGAAAGAGGAGATTGCTATTCTGCACCGTGAAGTGCCGTTTCTGCGGCATATCCTCTCAAAACAGGTGTCAAAGAGCCGCAGCATCCTGAACTAGAGACGAATGATAATCAGCTCTTGCTGTTTGAGCCGGTAAAGCGAGTTGCAGACCTCATCTACAGTACGTTTGGTAAGCTGAGCCAGGTCTGCGATGGTACGTCGCCCGTTAATCAGCAGGTAAATGACGCGGTCGTAGCGAGGAATTTGCGCGATGGGGTAATTCTTACCTGTGGGGGTGAGTGAGGCAATAGCCATTTCGAGCGCAAGCCTGGGTACAGGTTCGTTAAAGAGCAGCATACTACTATAATCGGGTGGTGGCTTCTGGCCCGTTTGCGTATCGGGAAATGGAGTATTTGGAGTCCCTCCTGTATGGTTGTTGCTTGAAGGCCGTATATTATAGTTTTCTGTCCGGTCGCGTACCATCTGGGATGGGAGTACAGGGAGCGGGCGCGTGACGGTCGGCGATTGCGCTGTAGTTGTTGGAACCGGAGGGTGTGGCTGTTGTGCAGGTTGTGAACTGTGTGGTGGGGGAAGCTTTAAGGTTGGTTCGATTGCGTAGAACGTGAAATAGATCATACCCCAGCCAAGGAGCCGGGAGAGGATGGCATTGGTAACAGGCTCTTCGTGCGCTCCCTGGCGTATTTGCGCCGGTTGTCCAAGCTCAACATTGATCTGTGCCTCTGCTCCATAGGGAGCAGAGGCCTGCCTGATAGTAAGCACACCGCTGAGGCGATACTGCTTCAACATATTGATAACGTCTGTGATGGAGGCCGCCGAATAAATGCGATTGTTTTGCAAAACATACCTCTTACAGATGTAAAATCACGTCATGTAACCGGTTGTGACAAATTCTGCCGGTCTGCTGTATCTGGCATTGTACGCAATTGGTAACACAAGAGTCAAGAGTCTATACAAGTAAACAGACAGAATAGCTATTATCAGATGATGAACAACAGGAATTCTCAGCAGTCCTTAAGGACTATCGACAGGAAGGAGCAATATATGACCGAATACGCAAACTTCCGCCAGCATCTCGATACCGTCCTGCGCACCCGCGATGTGAAGCAGGTACAGGAATTTCTTATAGCCCAACATCAATGGCAACCCGGCCAACCCGCCAACCCCGAATACGCCATGTGGATGATGATTGCAGGCAGCCCCACCCTCAGCGACCTGCACCCCCAGGCCCGCGAGTGGCTGGTTTCGCATGGTTACGAGGCGGAGGCGAAAGCAGTGCTCAATCGCGGCAACAAGCAGAGAACAAAGCCCGGCAGAGGGAAGTCCGGTTCTGGTTCGCGTCCGCAGCGACGCGTCCCATTCCCGAAGGGGAAGAAACGGAGCTGAGAAAGAGTAATCCACAACCAACCGGTTTCCGTACAGTGTGCGAGATTGAGAAACTGCCGATCTACGAGAGGAAAGGAAGATAGCGCTATGACACGCATTTACACCCCGATCTCCATCCCTTTGCCCATAGAAACAGTATTTAACTACGTAACCGACCCCGGCAACTGGCCGCAATGGCATCCCTCATCACTGAGCGTAAGTGGCGCGGTAGGCCATTCTCTGGAAATAGGCGAGCAGGTAACGGAAGAATATCTGGTAGCTGGCAGGCGCGGAAATGTAACCTGGACCGTCATCGAGCGTATCTTCCCCCGACTGTGGACTATCGAAGGGAAGATCGCTGGCAGCAGCGGTCAAGGCCAGGTGAGATATGTTCTTCAATCGCAGGATGGAGGCACTCTTTTTGGCCGCGAATTTACCTACTCGATGGGGAGCCTTTTTTACAGCGTGCTCAACCGCGTCTTTATCCGACGCCGTATCGAAGCCGAATCATGGCAGGCCGTGCGCCAACTCAAAAAGGTTCTGCTGGAGCAGCAAGCAAGCTCAGCGAGTACGTCAATGTAGCATTGACCTCTGTTGAGGCGATACCGAGCTATATGCTGCATTGTATACCTCAGATTTGGGACAGAGATCCTTCAATCTATCGTGCAGATTATTCCGAATATGATTGAGGAATGCCAGGGATGCAAACTGCGTCCCTGGCAGCTTTCTCTAATAAGTAGGGAACAAAGCCTGGCAGAGGGAAGTTGAGTTCTGACCCATGCCTGTGGTCATGACCATAGTTCTCGACAGGAATTAATCAACAAAACTCCTTTCTCATCCTCATTTCATGAATGCGAGTTTTTCATAATGAAAACGGTTGAGATCAGACTGTATTTATCGATCAAGCTATGTATTTAGAACACAGTTTCTTGTGCAAGATTGTCTATGTTGACTAAAACATGATGTGATTGAGTTACCGCATTTTCAATGTATGGAAAGAAAGTGTTGTTAGCAAGAGATAATACTCCAGTTTTTCAAATGGAACTAAGATGAACCTGTGTCCTTGCTCTGTTCTGTTTTTGTCTAGGGTTTGGGGTTTAAGTGGTTCGTTCTATGGACTATCTTGGACGAGAAGACAGGCATAGGTATCTGTGCCTAACTGATGGAAGGAGTTAAGTAAATTGGCGAAACTGGCAAAGCCTCCCTGTGCAGCTATCTTGACTGCTCTTTCTGTAGAATATAGAGCAGTCCGTCATCATCTTAGAAGTATTAAGGAGGAAGTTCATAAAGGAACTGTCTATGAACGAGGTATCTTCCTGGCTGAAGCAGGTAACTGGCAGGTAGGAATAGTACAGGTAGGAGTAGGGAGTGGCTCAGCAGCTACTGAAGCAGAAAGAGCAATTGCTTATTTTCATCCGCGAGTTGTACTGTTTGTTGGCGTTGCGGGTGGCCTTAAGGATTTACGACTCGGAGATGTGGTTGCGGCCACGAAAGTGTATAACTATGAGTCTGGTAAGGCAGGATTGTCTTTCCAGGTAAGGCCAGAAGTGAGCATATCAACATATCGCTTGGAGCAACGGGCAAAAATAGAAGCAATCAAGAATAGGTGGCTGCAACGATTAGGACGACCGCTTCCTGATCCTCTTCCACGTGCTTTCGTTGGGCCTATCGCCACGGGGGAAAAGGTACTCGCTTCAACTCGTTCAGCTACTTATAGCTTTCTGATTTCAGCATATAGTGACGCGTTGGCCGTTGAGATGGAAGGCTATGGTTTCCTGAAAGCTGTACATAGCAATCCCCAGGTTGATGCTCTGGTTGTGCGAGGCATTTCTGATCTTATTGCCAATAAGAGAAAGACGGATGCTGCAAACTACCAGGAAGTTGCAGCACGCCATGCTAGCGCCTTTGCTTTCGAAGTGTTAGCTAATCTTCGCCCTGAAGAGAATTTGAGTTTAGAAAGTTCTTCGTTATTACCTGGATCAAGATTAGGAGAATCTTATACCACTTTTCAAAACGCGGGAGCAATACATGCTCCAGTTCAAATTGGCAATAGCAATACCATCAATACCTTTTTCACTCCAAAAGATGAGATACAAGAAGGTGTTACACATCTAAAGCAGGGGAAAACGGCCCTTTTATTTGGAGATTATACCACTGGAAGGCGACATCTTACCGAGGCCGTAAAGCTTCTTTCTGAAGAGCAAGTACCTGAACAAAATGCACAGGCCAGATACTTTTTAGCATTGGCCTATCTTGGTAAAGAGCGGCCTTTTGGGGTCACTATCGAGGTGTGGGAGCAAGTTGAGGAACTCATGCAAACAGTTCTCCAGCTCAACCGCTGCTATTCTTATCTCTACGTATTCGCGCTTTTCAAGCATGACTTTGCTCGTAATGGTTGGAAGAAAGCGCAGTATGTTCATGAAACGAGACAACTGATACAAGAGGCAAATAATTTGCCACGACTTGTATCAGATGAAGAAAATATTGACTTGTTACGAAAGTGCCAGGCCAGGTTAATACAGGAATGGGAAGCTGCAGGAGAGTAAGTTGTCAAATTTGTTTTCTCTAGTTGAGGTGTGAATGAGGTAGTTTACTCAAGGAGGTAAGCTAACATGAAGAGACTAAAGAAGATACGCAGAGCAGTTTTTCGTCAAGAGTTTTCTGAGAAACAAATGCGAGCCTACTTCACGAAGAATGAGGCACCTCGAAAAATGGTAATGTGGTCATCCACTATATTAGGCCTTTTTAGTCTCACCCTCATTTTCTTTTTGCCCAGCTATAGCCTACTTTGTTTTTATGCAGGATGTGTTTTCTCCTTGATTGCTTGCATCGCTTGGCTAAGTATAAAATTTGGCGTTCATCCTCCTACTGACAAGGAATATGACGTATGGGTGGAAGTAAGGGCGAGAAGAGCGCTAATCGGGGAGCTTCGTAAATTGAACCAGGACTTCTCAGAGGATGAACTTGACCAGATAGTTTTCATCCATGGTTTTGTTCTCAAAGGAACAAGCAATGCAAAATATTATCGTTCACAAGATCTCTTTTGGAAACGAGGGAAGGATCGCCTTCAGCGCTATAGTATCAATGTCTTTCGGTACTTTCTCGCACTGAGGCATCAGTTAGTCGTAATCACCATTGATATCAACGCAGTTAACCAGAGAGACCTTCGTGTAAAGACGCACGAATACTTCTTTGCAGATGTTGTGGCTGTTACGACAGAGGATGAGCAAGACATTTTTACTGACGATGACGGAAGTGAGCATGCCTATCGTACTCAGAGCTTCCAATTGCGCATCTGTGATGGTAAAGCAGTAAATGCTACTATTCGTTCGCAACCGCTAGACTACGAAGAAAAGCTCGAAACATACGAACTCCCTACCTTTGAGGATGTCGAAGATACTATTGCTTGTCTTCGGATGCTTATACGTTCTCATAAGCAAGGATCACTTCCTTATTGATCTCAGCTTAGAAACATAAACTCTGGCTATTACGGGTAGTACGACAACGCTGAGAGTATGGAGACTATCTTGATAGTGAATTTCAAAGATTGCATCTTCCTCTTACCGGAAGATGTATACATCTTCTCAATCATCGCTCACTTCTGCGCTGTCTGTCTCTCTGCAAGCAAACTGGTAAAAGCTTCCCCCAGCAGCGTCTCAATATAAGGCATAACGGACCAGAAGCGTTTGAGGTCGAGGTATTCTTGCACGTATCTATCGCGTTCTCTGGTGACTTGTTCGCGTTTGAGGGCGCGGATCATGAGGTTTTTGTCGGTGTGTTCGGGGGAGATGAACTCGATGATGTCGGTTTTGTAGCCCATGATGCGCAGGGCGAGGGCGCGGAAGGTATCGGTGAGCATGTCGGCCATGCGCTGCTTGAGGATGCCGTGCTGCATGACGGGGCCGAAGGGTGGAACGGCGTGAAGCTGGTGGTTGAGGTGGTGGTGGCAGCAGGGAGCGCAGAGGATGACGCGGGAGCGCCAGCGAATGCCCTGCGCGATGGCCTCGTCGGTGGCGGTATCGCAGGCATGGAGGGCCATCACGATATCGGGGTGGGCGCCTGGCTGGTAGTCGATGATGGAGGACTGGCAGAAACAGGCGTCGCTGAAGCCGAGTTGCTCGCTGTGTATGTTGTCTTTCTCGATCAGAGTGCCGTTGACATCCACGCCTTCAAGGTGGGTGGGAATGCCGCGAATGTCGCGCAGGTAGTGATAGGTTGCCAGCGAGAGGTAGGCCGAACCGCAGCCGCAGTCGAGGATATTTACCGGCGAGGAGGATTTCTGGAAGCGTTCGAGTTCGCCGGTGTGAATCAGCAGCTTCAGAAATTCGTTGACCTGGGAAAACTTGTCCTGCATGCTGGGCAAAATCTTTCCCTGCTCGTCCATCACACCGATAGCCTGTAGAAAGGTGTCTGGCCTATCGGCTGGCAGCGGCATATTCTTGCTGAGGTCGTGGGTCAGTTCAGGCTCGAATTTTGAGGCAGTGGTGGTGCGATGCACGAGGGGAAAGCCATTTTTCTTGATCTGTACCACTATTTCCTCGCCCGTTGCCTGTACGCGTATGCTGGTGAAGGGCAAGGCCAGCAGTTCATCCAGCTTTGCCTCGGCCTCGGCTCCCCGGTAGTTTCTGGTAATGTCCTGCCGCTCAGTGAAGTAGGAGAATTGCAGGTAGCGTTCGCCTTTGAGCAGGATCGGGCGCACCATCACCTGTCGCCAGAGGAGAATGCCCTCGCGTATCTTACCCTTTGCGGTGAGTCGCACAAACGACGCCTCGTCCAGCACGAGGCGTTTGATCTGTTCCCTGTAATCTTGCGCCATGACGATTGTACTCGTTGCGCTGGAATGCTGATCGCAGCGTGGCTGCGATCAGCATTCCAGCGCAACGAAAACTTACTTCTCGCTTTCCTTCTTGTATTTGCTGATGATTTCCTGCTGGATGTTGGCAGGAACTTCTTCGTACTGGTAGAACTCCATGGTGAAGGAGCCGCGACCCTGAGTGATGGAGCGCAGGTCGGTAGCGTAGTGCAGCATTTCTGCCTGCGGGACGTTGGCGGTGATCTGCTGCATGCCGTTGCCGACGGGGGTCATGCCGAGCACGCGCCCGCGCCTGGTGTTGATATCGCTCATCACGTCGCCCATGTTCGCTTCAGGGACGGTGATGGTGACGGTCATGACCGGTTCCAGGATGGTCGGGCTGGCCTGCGGCACTGCCTCTTGCATGCCAAGCGAGGCCGCAATTTCAAAGGACTGCGCCGAGGAGTCGACCGGGTGATATTTGCCATCCACGAGGGCGACCTTGACGTAGACCATCGGGTTGCCGGAGATGAAGCCGCGCTTCAACGCCTCGCGCACGCCTTTTTCAACGCCTGGAATGAACTGGCCGGGGACGACGCCGCCGACGATTTTATCCTCGAAGACGAAGGTCTCTTCGCCCTCGCGTGGCAGTGGCTCGATCTCCAACCAGACATCGCCGAACTGGCCGTGTCCACCGCTTTGCCGCTTGTGGCGGCCCTGCGCTTTAGCCTTCTTGCGAATGGTCTCACGATAAGAGATGCGTGGCTCGCGTATCTCAAGATCAACGCCATACTTGCGCTTGATGCCCTCGACCACGATTTGCAGGTGCGATTCGCCCATGCCGGAGAGCAGGACATCGCCAGTCTCCGGGTCACGGGTCACGCGCAGCGTGCGATCTTCCTCAACCACACGCGCCAGGGCATTGCTCATTTTATCCAGGTCTGCCTGACTCTTCGGGAAGACGGCTACGGTATAGGCGGGTTGCGGGAAGTTGATCGGCTCCAGCGGGGTCGTGATCTCTTTGTTGCTGGTGAGGGTATCGCCGGTGTGGGTGTTGGAGAGCTTGGCTACGGCACCGATATCACCGGCTGGAATCTCTGTCGCCGGTTCCTGTGTCTTGCCGCGAGGCGTAATCAACTGGCCCATGCGTTCGTCGGCGTGTGTCTGGACATTGAAGACGTGCGTATCCGGTTTGAGCGCGCCGCTGTAGACGCGGAAGGTCGAGATGGTGCCGACTTGCTGCGCTGCTGTCTTGAAGACGAAGAGTGAGAGATTATCGCCGAAGGCTTTCACATCTTCCGGCACAGTCTCCGCCGCGCTGGGCAGGTAATCGACGATAGCATCGAGCAGGGTCTGGACGCCGATATTCTTGCTGCCCGCTGCGCAGAGGACTGGTACGAGCTGGCCGCTGCGCGTGCCGAGCTTGACGACCGAGAGAATTTCGTCGTCGCTGAGTTCTTCGCCTTCCAGAAATTTCTCCATGATCGTGTCGTCGCTTTCGACGGCGGACTCGATCAGTTGCTCGCGATAGGAGTTGATGCTGTCTTGTAGCTCAGCGGGAACGGGAATTTCCTGGACTTTGTTGCCCTCGAAGATGTAGCCTTTTCGGGTGACGAGATCGACGACGCCGCGAAAAGCGGTCTGCTCGCCGATGGGAATTTGCAGTGGAACGACCTTGAGGCCAAACTGCTTGCGCAGCGAATCGAGGGCCTGGTCAAACGAGGTATTTTCACGATCAAGCTTGTTGACGACGACCATACGCGGCAGGTCGCGCTCGTCGGCGTATTGCCAGGTCAATTCGGTGCCAACCTCGACGCCCTTTTCCGCCGTAACAACCACCAGCGCGGCATCGGCCACACGCAGGCCCGCTTTGACTTCGCCCACGAAATCGGCGTATCCGGGAGTATCGATGAGATTAATCTTCGTATTCTTCCATTCGACCGGCAGCACTTTCACATTGAGCGACATGTGCCGTTTCAATTCATCGGGATCGAAGTCGGAGACCGAGCTGCCGTCATCTACCTTGCCCTGGCGAGTTACCGCGCCACTATCGTAGAGCGCCGCGTCTACCAGCGATGTTTTGCCTGCTCCAACATGGGAAATCAATGCCACGTTACGAATCTGTTCCGCCCTGTAAACTTTCATAAACCCTAAATCCTCCTGAGTTTCTATGCGAGAGGCAATCTCCTTCTCCTCGTCATTTCAATCCCAAACAAATAGGATGGCAAGCCCTTTCAGACTCGAAGATTGCCTGTATTCCCGCGTAAGTGGGTGGTTCGGACCAGTGCAAACTGTGCAATACACCTATCATGTGTAGTTGGTATCGTGTAGTATAGCAGTTATGGGCGTTTTGTTCAACATAATGCAAGGGTGAAAGGCATCTTCCAGAAGAAGGTCTGGCACAACAGGACGAGAAGAAGCTCTATTGCTCCCATTGTTCCTGATACAGGTTGATCGGTTAGTGGAACGGGCTAAGTGATCTCGTCATTAACATGCAAGCGCTGAGGCAGCCGGGACGTATGTCAGCTTGTAGCCCACTCCTGGCACGGTATGAATGAAGCGCGGGTGAGCCGGGTCCGGTTCAATTTTCAAACGCAATTGATGGATATGGGCTTTGATTAAGGTCGCATCTCCCTGATAGCCCCAGACGTATGAAACAATCTGGTCAGCTGTACAAACCTGGTTGACGTTGATGGCTAGAAAGTGCAGGAGTTTACTCTGGATCGGCGTTAAGTGCGTCGTTTTGCCAGAGATGCTGGCCGTATTATGCAATGAATCAACCTGTAACGGTCCTATGGTGAGAATGGAGGCGGGCCGCTGTTTCAAAGTAGAGCGCCCTCTCCGACTCAGGGTACGAATCCGCGCTAGAAGCTGTCCCGGAAAAAACGGCTTGCGCAGGTAATCGTCGACTCCCGATTCCAGGCAGCGAATCTCATCCTCGACCCCTTTATCTGCTGTCGTGATCAAGACCAGTGCGTCATGTTTAGCCTGCAATTGCCGACACAATATCAGCCCATCGGCATCCTTGAATGCAGGGTCTAGAATGACTAAATCAGGTTGTTGTTCTATCCATTCGAGCCTTGCCTGCTCAACGGTATAAGCACGACGTACTTCAAATCCCATCGTTTTCAGCCAGCTAGTTAACATTTCATTCCAGTAACGGTCACTATCGACAATCAGTAATTTCATCTGATTCTTCTGTTTCCTTTCGGAGGGTAGAACACCACTAAGTTACTACTACAGAAAGTATAGTCAAAATACGCCCGCTTGCTAAGGATGAAGAAGTTGAGATCTGGTTATAAATAACTGTTCAGGTTGAAATTTGTGAACAATTTGTATCGGTTCTGATTGAAAAGCGATTTGCTGAGGTCAGGAGATGCATCTATAATGTTCTCAGGAAACGCAAGTGGTATTTCGACGGCCTCGTGCCAGATTTGAGATATTTTCGCCTGCTTGAGAGGAGGTTTTCTGTGATTTCATTTGGGTGCCTATAAGCCGGATCAGAAAGGGTTTCTGCTGGCAAAGGAACGTCTGGGCTTGAAGGTCAAGGAGATATGGCACGCGGGTTTTGGCTTCAAGTATGATATTGTCCCCGCGAAGAAGCTCGGCTATACGACGGTCTGGGTGAACCGGCAGAGGCAAGCCCGTCCTGGCAGAGTGCAGGAAACATTTATGGTGGGCGATATGCAAACGCTGGCCTATATGGTAAAGGGGGTTGCGGCTTCTGTGTAGTTTACCAGATGGTTTCGCTCACATACACAGGCTCGTTTTCAAAACAAGTTCTTCTCTGTCCATTGTGCTTTGTAGCGGTTTCATATCCATGAGGTATAATGGTCTCAGAAAACTGGTTCTGGTCTGTTATTCCTTTGAGGACAGTTTCAAATCTCGCAGGTTGACCATTGCATAGAACGCGCCTAACAGGAAGAGGAGGCCGGTTCCGATGTAGATCGTATCGTAGGTGCCAAAGGTCATCCCCAACACATCGACTCGCAGACCAACGAGAAGCGTGCCGAGAAAGCCAGCCAGTGAGACTGAGACCAGGTTGCTGAGCGTCTGGCTGGTAGCAAGGACACTCATCACGCGCCCCATAATCTCATGCGGAATAGCATGCATGAGCAAAGGTCCCATAGCTGTATTGAGCGCTCCCAACGGGAAGCCTATCAGGCATAAGAGGAGGAGCGCAAGTGCGAGGGTGCTTTGGCGGGAGAAAAGTATCAATAAAAATCCGACGATATACAAATTGAGCCACAAGAGGCGAGCTGATCCCAGACGTTTCACCAACCCTGCTGACAAGACAGCGCCCAGTACAGAGCCGACTCCGACTGCCATCGGCAGGGTTCCGAACAAGCTGGTCGGCGCATGCAGGTTCTTCTGAAAGAAGAAAACCAGCAGGGCATCGAATGCGCCTACACCAAGCGTGACAATGAGGATGGAAATGAGCATAGTAAGCATCAGTCGACTTTTACGGTAGAAGACCATTCCTTCTTTCAACTCACGAAAGAAGTTTACCTGCTGTGTCTTTTCACTTCTTTCCCTGTCGGCCTCTACACGCACAGCAAAAATCGCCACAAAAGAAACTACAAAGGAAAGAGCGTTCACCACCAATGCCCACTGGACACCGACAATAAATAACAGTGGTGCGGCAACAAAGGGACCAATAATCTTGACGATACTGCTGGAAGACTGTTCCAGAGCGCTGGCGTGCGCTCTTTGAGCCTCAGGGAGGATCTCGCTCAGGATCGTGAAACGTGCCGGGGTGAAGAATTGTTCGCAGATGCTGGCTGCAAGGACGACGCCATAGATTGATCCAATGCGCCAGAACATAGGAAGTGGTTCGGTTACGAATGGCAACGGTATGAGTCCAGTGAGGGGGATCAGAAGCAGAAGCAAAATTGCACGAATCATGTCCATACGCATCATCGTCAAACGTTTATCCCAGCGATCTACAAAGACACCAGCGAGAGGACCTAGAGTAAGAGGCGGAAGCGCCATAGCAATCATTACCCCGCTCACTGCGGCAGGAGCCCAGGGCTGATTTTTTGCAATGACGGTTGCAATCCAGAGGTTCAAGGTAACAAGGTAGATCATATCACCCAGCGCTGAAATAGCCTGACCAACCCAGAGCAGGCTAAAGTTCCGATTGATGAGAAAAAAAGGTCTCGGTGCGGGAGAAGTATCAGTAGTTGTTGTTTCCATATGTCTACACTTCCCAATTCCAGGTCAACGGAGAGCTTGCACTGTAAGCTCTCGTGGCCTTTGTAAGTCGAGCTGCTCTCGCAGCAAGCGATTCTCTTCTCGAAGCTGGACCAACTCCTCTTTTGCTCTCATGCCTTTACTCTACAGGTTTTTAGCCTCTTTGACAAGTCTAGCAGACCCTGGTAGTTACCTCTTTTTTTCATCTCTTTCAAAGAGCACCCGCTGTTCGGAGGAGCAATGCTTTAACTGTTTGATATGCTCCACTTGCACTGTTTTCTACGTCAATCATCTGAGGGCTACAAGTGATATAGTGGCCGCCCGGATAGATTTCTAACAGCTCATATTCCGTTTCCCCCGCCTCCTCGTTTGCAATTTGCTCTTGCGGGTATTCCATCAACCAATCCATGAGTTGCGCGAATCCCAGAGGCCGTCCCTGAGAGCGGTATTGATCGTAATAAGCGTGTATATCTTCCTTATCTAAAAATGAATCAATTTGTCTGAGCGGCGTTTGATAACGAGCTGTTTCAACAAGCACCTGTGATGGTTGTTGAGCATACACATGAGGCGGAACGAGCGATGGGCCATATTTAGAGAAATAGAGCATACTGTGACTGCTATCTATGCCTCCAACGAAAGGGCGATCGTCAACAAATGGCTTCGCCACTTTAGCTATATCATCAATGTCGGGATTTCGCATGTCTCCGAACAGCCGTGTTTGGCCATTGTTATCGATCCAGTAGAGTTCGCGGGCAATGTCGTCTCCACTATAGGCGTGAATTTGTTGTATACCAAAGTCCTGAAATCTCTTCGCGACGATAGAGCCTCTAGTGAGTACGAAATTTCCGATGCCGGCTAACGTCCAATAATCTCTGTGTTGACGAAGAAACTCAAAGGTGTCGTAAGCCTCTTCAGGAGTCTCCCCGGGGAATCCGATAAAGCCCATCATCTGCACGCCAATGCCAGCATTGGAAAGTTCTTGAAGGACACCCGGAACCTGTTGCAAGTTAATCCCTTTATTGATCAGATTGAGGACGCGCTGAGATCCAGATTCATAGCCGAAGGAAATGGCCACACATCCTGCTTTTTTCAATTCATAAGCTAAATCTTTCATAAAAGTGCGCTCTAGCCGAAGTTCGGCACCCCACCGAATAGAGATGTTGTTTTCCTGGATGGCCCTGGAAAGTTTGCGTAAATATGAAGGTGCTATCGCATCAACAGAGAAATAAACTGTTCTTGCGAAACGCGTGAGGTTTTGTATTTCTTGAATAGCACGTTCTAAAGGTCTGACACGTGAAGGGGATGTTGGGGATGTCGTATTCAGACCATAATCGCAAAACGTACACTTATTCCAGTAACAGCCGCGCGTCGGAGAGTAAAGCACCACCGGCTCAGGAATCCAATACTGACTCCAATCCCAGATATCATATCTGGGGTCGGCGAGTGTCGATAAGTTTTCATACCTTACCTGGGGCTGCCTCAACGCTTCAGGAGCGCCCGGTAAGAGTATTCCCGGTCGCTGCTCTGGTAAAGGCTCCTCACGAGCAATCGCATCGAGAATTTCGATAAGAGCCGTCTCTCCTTCCCCGACGACCAACGCATCGCAATCTGGAAACAGTTCCCATATGCGTGTCGGGTCATGCATGAACTTGATATCGTCACTAATCTCTGTACCGCCCATGCAAATGATACTGTGAGGGCAGTGTTTTCTAATGAGCCTGGACATGAAAATAGCAAACGGTAATTGGCTGGCATAATTGACGGACAAACCAACAAGATTCCATGGAGAACTCAGCAGCAACTCGGTAAAAGGGCCGTTGAAATAAGTGGAAAAGGGATTGATAAGCCTGTTCAAGTAGGAAGGATTAGTCAGGTCGTCAATGCTGGCCAGGTTGCCGATGGAACTGGGAAGCAGGCTAAAACCGTTGAACTGCCCTGGAAATCCCTGCACTGAGAGCAGATTTAACCAGCGAATAATCGCCATCACTGCCTGGCGGTAGGTTCCATATTCGTAAAAGCGTTCAGGAGCTTTCATAATCTCTATTGCTCGACTGGCTGTTTCTGGCGTTAAGCCAACACCTCCCAGCGCATAACGATAGAGAATTTGTTCCCATCGAGTCAACCGACCTTTTTTTTCTAATTGTGTCCTGATTTCCTCACAATAGCTAAGCAGGCTGGCAAGATGTTCTTTGCGGGCTAGATAGTTCAATGCCTCGATATTAGCATCTAAGCAGGAGAAATTCGTATATCCCGCGCTGGAAGTTGAGCCGACCAGGTAGGAGATCGAATGGTAGGGAACGGTCGGGTCGGTCAGCGGCAAGTTAATGAGTAAATAACGAACATCGTGCGAATTCATGCTGGTCCTCCGGTTGGTTTCTGATGGGTAAGAACTTGAAGATAAACGCCTATCATACCGTCTCCCTGTTGTCCCGGTGCGGGACTGAATAAGGAATTGCCAGCCCCAGGTAGAGATCCCTTTCGCGTATCAGCAGTTTCTGCTCCACAAGGGTTTGCAGAGCCGTTTCAACCTGTTGAAACGGGATGTCCTCCTTTAAGGTATCTATAGCGACCTGCTGGAGTTGTTCAATGCTCCGAATACTCTCACAGGCATTGTAGAGGACACGCTGCATGCCCGAAAGGACTGTGAGAGGCTTCAATGCTGCGGGGCGTTGATCACGTACCAGCAGATGGGTTTCTTTATCTATCGAAAACAGTTCGCTTTGCGCATGGTTATTTTGCCACTCGAGCACCCTCTCATGAACTGGGCGAGCATACCTGACAATGTCGCGCCCATCTTTATAACGGTAGGTGAAGAAGTAGGCGAGATTGGCGAGGCTCTGCTCTGAAAAGGGATAAATGTAGCTATAGGCGGGATAGGGAGTGACATTGAGGAAACCGAACTGTTCAGCCTTGTCATAGTTCGGGCTGAAGCGGTCGAGACGAATAGTTCCTGCCATTATAGGGGGTGTCAGGTGGCTCAAGAGAGGAATAAGCTCGGCCATTCTCGCATATTCCTCTGGAGGCTCTCCGGGAAAGCCCCAGATAATACTCCAGTGCGGAGTGATACCCAGCTCTTTGCACCATTTGAGCAATTGAATGTTTTGCAGCCCCTTCACTCCCTTGTTCATAATCTCAAGCACCCGGCTGCTCAAGCTTTCAATGCCAGGTTGAATATGCAGCACCCCCGCGTCACGGAGCAATTGGAGTTGATCCTTTCGCAGATTCGCCTTCACCTCATAAAAGAGTTCCAGGCCTGGCTGTCTCCTGGCAAGTTCTGGAAGAAACTGTTTGAAATATTTCATATCCAGAATGTTATCAACAACGGCAACGGAAGAGTAGGGATATTTTCTAGTCAGGTATTCTATCTCCTCGATGGCCCGCTGTGCAGACTTACTGCGAAAGCTCATCGTCAAACCATTGAGTCCGCAAAAGGTACAATGATGCTTTTCGCCCCACCAGCAACCACGTGAGGTTTCAAAGAGGAGCTTAGGCGAACCTGCTTCAAGACCAGCGCATTCCCACTGTTTAAAGAAATCATCGAATTCCGGGAACGGGAGAGCATCCATATTACGTACAGAGGGTGCATTCGAGTGGTAGCCATTCACTCCTATGTTCCCGCGGGTATACACTCCTTGCAGGTCGTCGAAGCGTTCACCCAGAAGACCTCTCTTTACGAGCAAGGGGAAGATCAGCTCCCCTTCTCCCGAGACAACCGCGTCGATAAAGGGAAACTGGCGTATCAGCTCGATACCCATGACCCCCTCGCAATTCGCGCCCCCAAAAACAACAAGCAGTTCGGGTGTGTCCTCTTTCAGACGCTTGGCGAGGGCGAGTGAGGAAACATGCTGCTGGAAGACACTGGTAAAGCCGACAATGCGAGGTCTGAGGTCCTGTACTTGCTGAACGCATGCTCTTATAAAATCCTCTGCCTTATCGTGTGCCATAAGAACGTCGTCAACAAATTCTTCCGCATTCCGTACCCGCCTCCCGAACAATTCCTGATATGTTTGGGCCTCCTTACGCAAGACCTGCTCGATATACTCTTCTCTTTTACTCCCGTTGGCACCAAAGAGGGTGTCGGAGAAAATCCATTCTCCTACCAGATCAGTGGTGTTAGGATGGCCGGCGGCGATATAGTCGTAGAGAGACGGGCCAATCTGTTTCGCAAACTGCAAAGTAAAATACAAGATTTTCGTAGAAACGTGGTTTGGCGTGAGTGTTGCCTTGAGGAGACTTAAACCAATAGAGGGCTGCCGGAGAGGGCCAAAGGGCATGCTCACGAGAACGACATCGGTCGCTTTCCACAGCTCCTTATGCCTTATGGCAGCCGCAGCCTCTTGTCGTATATCCATAGGTTGTTTACGCCCCCTGTTAGCAGTCAAGCTGATGAACTCACGCTGCTCAATAAGCGCGTGCTGGCCAGCACGAGTGAAAAAGCATCCCGGCGGGGTGTTTCGCAGAAATGGCTGCCGACTATAGTGACCTATAGGCCTGTGCGGTCCCCCGGTTCTGGATAACTCCTTCAAGCTGCACCAACTCCTCCAATTGTACTCGAAGGAAATCTGGTTCGCAGCTAAAAGTTATACAAAGGGATACCAGCATAACCCGGCTATTGCGATCAGCGCGGCAGAGTCGCGAATCGTGATGTAGTGATGTTGATCGATTGAGATGTAGCCGTGGCTCTTGAAGAGAGCTATGGCCTGATTGACGCGGACGCGAGAAGCGCCTACAAGATCAGCCAGTTCGCTCTGCGTGAAGCGACGTGAGATATACACCTCCCCGTTAGTCTGCTGCTGGCCGTACTTTTCCGCCAGAGCAATCAAGTGGCCTGCTACCCGCTCGTGGACCTCCTTCGCTGAAAGCAACTGGAGCTTCTTGTACATGAGTTGCAAGCGATTGGTGAGAATGTCCACGAGATTGATGGCCAGTATAGGTACGGTTCGAAGATACTCTTGAAAGACGACATAGTCTATCCACAGCAGGGTCGTATCTTCCTTCGCAACGGCGCTCGTCAGATACACTATCTGACCGACGCGGCCTGTTGTGTTGATCAGTTCGCCAGGCTCCAGGATGGCCAGGACTACAGGTAGACCACTGGCCTGGTCCAGTTGGATATGAACAACACCTTTGAGGATGATGTAGACTTCCTGAATGCTTTGCCCGGCCAGGATGATGCTCCCACCTGCTAAAACAGTCTTCAGACGGAGGTGACGATTCAACTTTGAAAGCTCCTCGGCAGTTAGCCCTTGAAAGAGGGGGAGCTTCAAGAGGTTAGAGGTGGATATACCATGCATGGGTTTTCGTCTCCTTCTGCTTTGGAAACTGCATTTAGGCTATGAGTTTGAACGAACCGTCATGGTAGATTCTTGCTCTTCGTCCTGGTAGTATCACTACTCCATCTCCTCGACCCTCCTCTCTCGCTGCGTTTGTGGTTGATCTGAGTCGGTTGGACGAGCGGCATTACTGGATAGAGCGTGAAGGATAGTTTTCACCTGAAAAGGGGTGAGTCCCTTATGCTTGCTGAGAATCAGGGTTACTATCCCGGTAATATGGGGAGTAGCGAAGCTGTTCCCTGTCGTGGTCGTCCAACCTCCATTCAACCACGGAACCCGTACATTAATCCCAAAGGCACCGAATTCAACCGGCGGCTTCGAGTTGTAGTAGAACAGATACGGGTCTTTGATGTCATGAGAGGCGACTGAGATAACAGAGGAGAAGACCGAGGGGAAGAGAGGGAGCGTCAGATTGTTGGCAGAGGCTATGAGCATGATATTGCGGAAGTAGGCAAGATCAGCTAGCTCATGCAGTGGTGCCAGGAAGTCCCTTTTCACCGTACCGAGGCTTAAATTGCAGACGTGCATGCCATTCTCTATAGCCCAGTTCAACCCAACAATGAAAATATTCCCTCGTCCTACCAGCGATGAGCCAAGCACCTTGATACTGTAGATTTCGCATTCAGGAGCGATGCTGCGAATGATACCGGCGCAAGCAGTTCCATGTCCATAATCATCCTTATGAGGTTCGCTGTCATAGGTGAGGCCTTCAGGTCCCTCCTGAAGAGACAGATACCCATTGACTCCGCTGCCCAGCGCTGGATGGCTCGCGTCTACACCGCTGTCAATTACAGCAACTTTGATGCCTTTGCCTGTACTTCCTCCCCAGGCCCATTCCGGCGTAATATCCTCTAGCGGGGGAACGGCCTGAAAGTACTGTAGATGAGCAGAAGTAAAAGGTTTACTCCATGAAGAATTCACTGACTCCTCCTGATTTCTTACTACTCTGCCTGACTGGCACTCAAGGCCCTTTTTTCAGAACATAAACGGGTGAGGCATGCTCCGAGTAGTTCAGGAAGAAGACACGCAGCCTATTCACTATGTGACCCCTTAAAAATCATAATACATAAACTTTAGAATTTCAAGGGCTTATACGATCTAATTTGAGTTTATACCGCTTTTGTCTGGAAAACGATAATTTCTTCAGTGGAGGGTTTTGGAGGGTGAGGGCATCTAGACAAAAGGCGGGGAGGGCGAGCAGGACTCTTCAGTCTTCCGTGCCGAGAAAAAATCCTTCTGTTTAACATTTTATTGTAGTATACAGATCTGATTAGGTATACTTGTGTTGAGTAGCTCTCACCAACTTTATTGGGAGGAGCAAACGGTCAAGCTCGAAGATGAGCCTGGTGGGCAGTATCCACAACAAAAAGGAGGAAGCGCATCCTATCCACTATTTTGATCCCAACAACACCAGAGATTGATTTTTCTTTATACTTGAGTTAACGAGAAAGGAAGGTCGCCGCACCTAAACCGGCTTGTGTCCATAATTTGCAGCGAGATGAGTGTTCTGTATATTGGATGCAGAGCAGCGCCTGTTTGCGCATCTTAGTGGTTATCTACCAGGAAATCAAGAGTAATGCAGAATAACCGCGTCAGCCAATTGAGCATTCTTGATCTGCTCCAGCCTCGATACACACGGGACCCCTACCCGCTCTACCACCAGCTGCGTGAGCATGATCCCATCTACTGGGATGAACGCTTCCAGAGTTGGGTGCTGACTCGTCATGCTGATGTAGTAGCCGTGTTGCACGATCCTCGATTCACGGCTAGACGTGCGTTCAAAGACACATCCTGGGTTCCGGAAGAGTTTCTCGATTCGATCAGCAAGCCAGTACGTGCGCTCAGTTGCCAGATGCTTTTTCTGGATCAGCCCGATCACACGAGACTGCGCGGCCTCGTCGCTGGAGCTTTTACCCCACGTGTTGTGGAAAATATGCGCCATTCCATCCAGCACGAAGTCGATGAGTTGTTGGATGCCCTTATCCCTCGTGGCCACATGGAGGTAATCGCTGATTTTGCCCGCCCGCTCGCGAGCACAGTAATCGCAAATCTCCTGGGCATACCGCTGGATGATCGTGCTCGCTTCTTAAAGTGGTCGGATGATTTCGGCTCGCTGATCGATGGTACTAAATCGGTAATCGAGGACGTAATCCACTTGCTCCAGAGCATCTCAGAGTTTCTGGATTATTTCCGCGAGATTGTCAGGCAACACAGCAGAGATCCTAGAGATGATCTCACGCAGGCAATGATCGCTGCTGAGGAACGGGGAGACTGTCTGAGTGAGGACGAACTGCTAGGGAATCTCGTGCTTTTACTATCGGCGGGCCACATTACAACCACCCACCTGATCGGTAACGGCTTGTTCGCTCTTTTGCGCAATCGCGAGCAGTACCGGCAACTCAAAGAAGATCCCAGCCTGGTTTCATCAGCCGTCGTTGAATTTTTACGCTATGATAGTCCTACCCAGAGCACTGAGCGCTTGCCGAGTGTCGATCTCGAGATTGGCGGCAGGCATATCAAACGAAACCAGTCAGTATTACTCTGCCTTGGTGCGGCCAACCGTGATCCTGCACAATTCCACAACCCCGACCAGCTGGACCTCAAACGCACTGATAACCGGCATATGGCCTTCGGCCATGGTATCCATTTCTGCCTGGGTGCCTCCCTGGCCCGGCTCGAAGCCGAGATCGCCTTCAACACCCTGCTCCGGCGCCTCAACCAGCCAGAGTTGATGATTGAGGAGCCAGAGCATATACCTAGTATTGCCTTTCGTAGCATCAAGCGTCTGCCGATCACGTTCGCATGATGGAGAGCCGCTCTGCAAATACATGCGGTTTGTTCAAAGTTTTATAGCGTTGTGAAAAGGGGATCACTACAATATCCTTAGAGACTGGACTTTCATCCACCATGAACACTACATACGAAAAATTCGCCGGGAGGAAAGAGCATGCATCTGATAGAATTGCTTACCCTACGTTCGAGGCCAGCAGCCGGGCTGTATCTCTTACTCACGCGGCGTTGCCCGTTGTTATGCGCCCATTGCTCAACCAGTTCCACCCTCGACAGTGAAGAGGTAGCAGAGGAAGATCTGCTCCGCTTTGTCAATACACTTACTCCGGACTGCAGACCAGAAATTATATTTCTTTCGGGTGGGGAGCCTCTATTACGGCCTCGCCTGGTGCGCCAGATTGCTGAAAAAGCTCATTCCTGCGGGGCCAGAGTTGTCATGATTACCGGAATGTTTTTCGCCCGTCAGGCGAAGATACCACGCCTCATCGAGGAGGCACTGGCTGAACCGGATCATATCATGACCAGCCTGGACATCTTTCACGAACGCCAGGTTCCCCGGGAAAATGTTTTGCGGGTGGTCCGTAAACTTGTCGATAGTGGCAAGGATGTGAGCATTCAAATTGCCGGGTGGAATGAGCGGGACCCCTATTTACGGGAGGTAACGACCAGTGTGAGGGAATACCTGGATGATCGTGTACCGATGCTCGTGGAAACGCTGAAGTGCCTGGGCCGGGCCAAACAGTTGCAGCAGTTACAAATGTTCAGGCCCCCAGATCCTATCTCACAGACAGAACCTGCTCCATGCGTAATGACATCGTGGCCTGTCATCACATGGAACGGGACGATTGTAGCCTGTTGCAATGAGGATGTCGTTGATGGCATCGATGCCCCCCATCTGCGTCTGGGTCATATCGCGACAGAGGATTGGCAGACGGTACGAGATCGTCACTTGCAATCGAAAATGGTACGTATCCTGCGTACCTTCGGTCCGATTTATGTGAATAAGCAGTATGGAAGCGAGAAAGTTTCCTGCGATGGATACTGTCCCACCTGCCACAAATTATCAGCCGATTCCGTCCTTGTAGATCGTGTAGAAGAGGTAATGGCTCGCCCGGCTGCTGCTTATCTTGAGCGACAGCTCACGGTGATTCAGCAACAACGGCACGCTGCCTACTCCGACATTGCCATGTACGGACACTTGGTAAAGCTGGGGTACAAAGGTCAGGAGATGTACGCATCAGAGTGACCCTGCTCCTGGCTTGCTTTCAGGGCAGGGAGAAGATCGAACAGAACCTGCCTTCATCATTGGACTGTCATACGCATCTGTTTAGAGAGGAGAAAGTGAGTGAACACGTTTAGTAACAGCCAGCAATTGCGCTATAAGATCAGGTTGATACTCGGCGAATTGCAGTCGTCAGCAATGACACTATTGACTCATCCGCGTATTGCCGATCTCTACACCGATTATCTTTTTATGCTTCACTCTATGATGCGAGCGAGTGTTCCGTTGATGCGGACTGCACTTGAACGCGCTTCTGCTCTGGCAGATGAGGACCCTGCTGCAGCGGGCTTTGCGGCCTATCTCTCGAAGCATATCCGGGAAGAGATGCATCACGATGACTGGTTGTTGGACGATTTAGAGGTACTGGGTGTGGATCGTGCGCAGATGCTGGCCAGGATACCCTCTTCGACCGTCGCGGAAATGGCCGGTTCTCAATACTACTGGATGTACCACTACCATCCCATCGCTTTGCTTGGGTATATTGCGGTAATGGAGGGATATCCTAATACCCTTGAAATGATCGACGATATCCGTGCGAAGACAGGTTTCCCTCGTGAAGCGTTCCGAACGCTCATCAAGCATGCCCATCTCGACATTCGTCATCGAGACGACCTGAACGAAATGATAGACAGTCTGCCGCTCACCCCCACGCATACAGCGTTGATTACCGTGAGTGCGATCCAGACGGTCCACCTCGCTGCTCAAGCGTTAAAGGAGGTTGTTGAACAACTCGTACCCGTGGCATAGTAGCTGCTAACGTCTCTATACCAGCTTTTTCAGAGAAGACAAAGGGCAACCTCATCTGAGGTTGCCTGGAGAGGATTCTCAGATGAGGCCCTTAAGCCATACGATCGATCGAATATTTGCTTGAAGAAGGCCCGCCACATACTCGTGGCAGTGACGAAGTAAGGAGACATACTATGAGCCAGGAGGCGTTTTCTGATGATGACTTGGCGCAGGCACACAACGTTATCGAACATCAGAAGCAAATCATCGAGGGACTCGAGCGCCGCCTTGAAGATGCCCGGCACCTGGATACACTCCGCGATATATATAGTCTCGCTGTATCTGCCAAGACCATCGCTGACCCCATTACACATCATCGTCTGCTCGATATGATTGTTCAAACTGCTGCAACCGTCATGTCGGCACGAGCAGCTTCACTCTTCATTATTGACACAAAGGCGCAGGAACTGGTCTTTGAGGTTGCTACCGGCCCCAAGGCAGCAGAAGTCTCGCAATATCGGCTGCCTCTGGGCCATGGGATAGCAGGATTTGTGGCGGTGAGTGGTCAGCCGATAGCCATTACAAATGTTGGCAATAATCCCTTGCATGCCAGCGATATCTCCAGGAGTATCGGATACGTCCCTGAAAACATTCTGTGCGTACCACTGTTTTATCAGGATCAGGTTATAGGGGTGCTAGAGCTGCTCGATAAAGAGAATGGTACACCATTTGATGAGCGTGACATGAATCTGGTGGGCTTCTTTGCAAATCAGGCGGCGATAGCTATCGAACTCTCACACACACATCACTATCTGATGAGACTGTTCAGCGACTTGTTTCAGTCGAACGATCAAGGGGTGGCCCACTCTCATGAGCAGATATTGCAACGCGCTCGTTCGTTCTGTGAACGTATGGAAGAAGATACGAGCGTGAAGCGGGCCGTGGAATTTGCAACGTTTTTACAGGACATCGTCTGGTCTGGAGATGATGAACGAACTCTCTGTCGCACAGTGCTGCAAAGCATGGGACTCTATTTGCGATCAAGGTTGACGCCTCTTCATGAATGGACCGCCTGACGGCGCTGAATCGCTGAGAAACAAGTCCAGGAAATAGATAATATATTAGGAGGGGGTATCTCGTCATGCCTGAGCTGCCAACGGGTACAGTCACGTTTCTTTATACAGACATCGAGGGTTCCACTCACCTCCTCCAACAATTAGGTCCGCGCTACTCCGATGTACTCTCTCACCATCACCAGATATTACGCGAGGCAATTGCAAGATGGAACGGTTATGAGGTGAATACGCAGGGAGATTCCTTTTTTGTCGCCTTCGCCCGTGCTTCGGATGCCCTGGCTGCTGCCGTTGAAGCACAGCGCTCTCTGTTGGAACGTCCCTGGTCAGATGACTTAAAGGTTTATGTGCGTATGGGGATACATACCGGTGAACCTACCCTCGCAGGAGATGATTACGTCGGGCTGGATGTACACCGGGCAGCGCGCATCGGTGCTGCTGGACACGGCGGGCAGGTAGTAATTTCGGAGGCCACGCGGGTGCTGGTAGAATATGACCTGCCGGAAGGCGTCAGCCTCCGTGACTTAGGAGAGTACCGGCTTAAAGACTTGCAGCACGCTGAACATGTCTACCAGCTCGACATCAGCGGGCTATCTACCGAATTTCCTCCACTCAAAGCCCTGGACGCCTATCTCCACAATCTACCCATCCAGTTGACCAGCTTCATAGGGCGCAAACGGGAGCTGGAGGAGATTATGCGCTTATTAGGGGCTGCGGGGCCACGCCTGCTGACGCTCGTTGGGCCAGGGGGAACCGGCAAGACTCGCCTCTCGCTGCAAGCAGCAGCAGAAATGTTGCCGCAGTTCAAGGATGGTGTGTGGTTTGTAGAGCTGGCTTCCGTGAGCGATGCTGCGCTCTTGCCGCAGGCCGTTGCCACGGCCCTGCGTGTGCATGAGGAGCCAAGACGCTCGCTACAGGATACACTCGTAAACACCTTGCGGACCAAAAACTTGCTCCTTATCCTGGATAACTGTGAGCATCTCGTAGAGGCAAGTGCCAGGCTTGCGGATACTCTGTTACGTGCCTGTCCCCTCCTGCGTATTCTCGCCTCCAGCCGCGAAGCGCTCGGCATCGCGGGAGAAATGATCTGGCCGGTTCCACCGCTCTCACTTCCAGATATGCAACACCTGCCCCCGCCAGAGCAGCTTACGCATTACGAGGCGGTCAAGCTTTTCATTGAGCGCGCTGTGACCGTCCAACCCGATTTCCAGGTGACCAACGAGAATGCTCCGGCAGTGGCCCAACTGTGCTTGAGGCTCGACGGTATTCCACTCGCCATCGAGTTAGCAGTGGCGCGGCTGAGGGTGCTGAGCGTCGAACAGCTTCTGAGCCGAATTGAGAGGCGGCTCGATCTGCTAAGAGGGGGGAGCCGTACAGCGCTTCCACGGCAACAAACGCTACGAGCTTTGATAGACTGGAGCTATAATCTGCTCAACGAGGTAGAACAAGCACTCTTTGCGCGTCTCTCCGTCTTTGCTTGCGGCTGGACTCTAGAGGCCATGGAAGCTGTATGCGTTGACGATGCTGTGGTAATAGACATCGATGTCCTCGACGTGCTTATCCAGTTGGTGGATAAGTCGCTGGTAGTGAAGGTGGAGGAAGATCATGGTGCAGTACGCTACCGCCTCTTTGAGACACTACGTGAGTATGCTGGCGAACGCCTGATTGAACGCGGGGAGTTGGAGGCAATTCAGGAGAAGCATCTCACCTACTTTCTCTCATTGGCAGAAGCTGCTTTTTCTGCGGGACTCGAAGAGCAGGCGATGTGGTTCAAGCAGTTGGATGTAGAGCATGATAACTTGCGCGCTGCCATCAGCTACATACGCACTCACAGAAGCAGCTCGTCTGACGAGAGGTATTTGCAGTTGGCTGGTGCCCTTGCTGATTTCTGGGTGACGCGTCTGCACATAAGAGAGGGACAGGAGCACCTGGGAGCTGCTCTTGCTAAACCATCCAGCCGAAGTATATATCGAGCGCGGGCGTTAATAAGCGCTGGAAATTTTGCTTTGCTGCAAAGTGACTTCAAGGCTGGCATGGCATTCATCGAGCAGGGCCTGGAAATCTGGCAGGAACTGGGGGATACGTCCACAGTCATGCGCGCTCTACAGAGCCTGATCGCAGCAGAACGCTTGCAGGGAAATTACGCGAGTGCAAGGCAACGAGCTGAAGAGCTTCTTGCCTTGCACATGAAGCAGGAAGTGAAGGATGAGGAACAGGTGTGCCTCACCTTAGTCAACATCGGGCAGGCATCCTGTGGGCAGCATGATTTCAAGGCCGCTCGTGAAGTGTACGAGAGAGCGCATGCTATTGCTCTCTCATTGAATATTCCCTATCTCCAGATATTCACTTACCATGGTTTAGCTGATACAGCACTCTGGAACGAAGAATACGCCGTTGCTATCTCCTATTATAGGCGCGCTCTCAGGCTTGCCCAAGAGCTTGGGGAGGTGGCCAATATCATGTCCTCGCTCGAAGGTCTTGCGATGGTCCTGGTCGGTCAGGGCCAGATGCGAAGCGCGCTTTGCCTTGCTGGTGCCGTGATTGCGCAACGGGCAGATCTCGGTTTCACTGTAATACCCGATTGGTGGGAAGCAGGCAGAAAGCAGCGGCTCGACCATGCCTGGTCTACTCTGGGAGAAGAATCGGCTAAGGGCGCATGGGACACAGGAAGCCGCATGACATTGGAGGAGGCAATCACTTTTCTTCAGGAGCAATCTGGTCTGAGTGGTGACGTTTCGTAAAAGCGCGCCAGGGAGTGCAGAAACGTGGAGATGTTATGCAGCAGGAACGCAGAATGAACACTGCAGAACAACGAGAGCATTTTCTCGTCCGTTTTTGGGGAGTACGTGGAAGCTATCCAACTCCGGGCTTCCAGACGGTTCGGTATGGAGGGAATACCTCTTGTGTCGAGGTACAGGCAGGGGAGCATATTCTCATCTTTGACGCCGGAAGCGGTATTATTCGTTTGGGAAACGATCTCATGCAGCGCTCACCGGGGGATCTCACGATCTCCTTATTGCTCTCTCATGGTCATGGAGACCATCTCTCAGGTTTTCCCTTCTTCGTTCCCTTATTTGAGAACCGTACGACTGTTCACCTGTTTGGCCCCTCGCTCGCGGGCAAGACAGTTGAGCAGCTTATTACTCCCCTCATGGCCTCCCCCTATTTCCCTGTGGATTTACAGACGCTCCCTTCAACTCGTAAGTTTCATACACTTGCCCACGGAGAATCCATTATCTGGTCATGCGGGCAGCACACCCCGATGACTGGCGCTCTGCATACCTATGATGGGTCTGAAATAGAGGTGCGCGTATTGACGCACTATACCTCCAATCATGGGCCTGACGGAATCATGATGTATCGTGTCGAGTATGCCGACCATAGCCTGGTCTACTGCACTGATGTCGAATGGAGAGATAATTACCCTCCTGCCTGCGTCGCCTTTATAAGTGGTGCTGATCTGTTAATCCATGATGCCCAGTATACAGGCGAGGATTACGAGAGATCCAGGCGTGGTTTCGGCCACAGTAGTGTCGAAATGGCGATCGGCATGGCCCGCACCGCAGGAGTTAGTGAACTCATTCTGTTTCACCACGACCCGTCATACGATGACGATAAGCTGGATTGGTTGGAGTCGCAGGCGCGCAAACAGTTTGCCCCTACCCGTTCCGCTTATGAGGGGATGGAAATCCATCTCTTAGCAGGGGGTGTACAACAACAGCAGGTCGGTCGAGCGCAATTAGGGTTGACACGGCGATAAAAGCTACTGCTCATTTAGGATGTTTTTCGTACAAAAGTTGACTTTGTTTAACATTTTATTGTGTCAGATGGTTTGCTACAGTACACTACCAGCAGGTAGATCGCTCTCCGTCGAGGTGGCGGAGCGAGTAGCCTGACTCTTAGGCGAGTTGTACTTAGCGGTATTGGCAACAAAAAGGAGGAACCGAGCAATGTCCACTAATTTTGATCCCATTAAGGCTTTGGAGGATGCGGGCCTTTCCTTTGACCGCGTCTCCGACGCTGAGCGGGAAGCGCTCAAGAAACTCACCGAGGAAGAAGTGAGGGTATTAATCAAAGTACGCAGGCAGATGGAAGAGGTGCATGAAGTTATCGGCCAGGCCGACGTCGCTGGAGGGATAGGCTTGTAGTCCGACTGCGATATGGGTGACGCTGTTCATTATTGCTACCCATATCCTTAAGGAATACGAGAGTACCCTTATCAACCAAACCCCAAAAGGAGCGAGAGCAAAGAGCAGTTTCAGGCAAATACTCTCTCACTTGTCTGGAATTGCTCTTCGCCTTCGGTAATAGCCCGCGCAGCACATGTCCAACAGATAAAGAGTAAAGGATTCAGTATATATGGATTTACAATTACAGCGTATGGCAAAAGTTCTGGTCAACTACTCACTCGCCTTACAGAAAGGAGAGGGGTTGTTGATTATGACAAATACAGCAGCAATGCCATTGGTGAAGGAAGTAGTCCGTGTGGCGCTGCAAGCTGGAGGCTATCCCGAAGTCTTTGATTTGCACTCTGAAGTACGCGAGATTACTTTACGAGAAGGCACTGACGAACAGATAATGCACATGCCAAAATATCAGGCCACAATGATACAAGAATATGAGACGATACTTCAGATTCTCGCTGATGAGAATACTCAATCAATGAATGGCATCGATCCAGCTCGCCTGGCCCTCTCAAGGCAAGCGAATAAAGACCTGAGCGAAGTCATGATGAGGCGTATTGCTGATGGTTCGCTCCGCTATTCTCTCACGATGTTTCCCACCAACGCCTATGCACAGGACACCAACATGTCCCTGAGCGATTTCGAAGACTTTGTTTATCGTGCCTGTTTCTTGAATGAAGAAGATCCAGTTGCCTGCTGGAAGGCAATCTCTCTGAAGCAGGAGCATTTGATATCCTGGCTTCGGGGAAAGCACACTATTCATCTGTGTGGTCAGGACACTGATCTGACTCTCTCCGTTACAGGTCGTACCTGGCTAAATGATGACGGACATATTAATTTTCCAGCGGGCGAAATCTATACGAGTCCGGTTGAAAACTCTGCCAACGGCACTATTCGTTTCAGCTTTCCTGCCTCCTATCGTGGCAGGATGCTGGAAGATATCTCTCTTCGCTTCGAAAACGGCGTGGTGGTAGAAGCCAGGGCAGCTCAGGGTCAGGACTATCTCGAGAAGATGCTTGCTACAGACGAAGGAGCATGTCGTCTAGGTGAGTTCGCCTTTGGCAATAACCGCAATGTCGATCGCTGCACGAAGAATATTCTCTTCGATGAGAAGATGGGGGGAACTGTTCACCTGGCTCTTGGTGCCAGTTTCCCTCAGGCGGGAGGAACTAATCATTCAGCAGTTCACTGGGATATGGTCTGTGACCTGCGTAAGGGCGGCGAGGTGCGTGTAGATGGTGAGCTTTTCTGCAAAAACGGCGAGTTTGTTATATAACGATGATACTCGTTAAATGTCAACTAGAGCAGTATACTGATTCTCGGGTTCAGTCCAGAACTGCTCTGATACGATTGATGCCTGGCTATACTCTCCTCGCCGCTCCCCTTTTACCTTTCATTACTTTGCACTTCATAACAGCTTGTGTAGTACCAGGTCTTAACTCTCAGCCTCTTTTTGTCTCGCTGCTTGTCTCAGGCAGTCTGATGACTCGACAGGTAAATTATGGTATACTCGGTAAAACCTGACAAGAGGAAGAAACATAGGAAATAGGGGGAGTCATGGTACGGGAAAATCCGAACAAAGATCAAACTGTTATCTTAATACTTGGCACTCTGCGGAGCGAGAAGCAGGATTTCTTCAGCACAATAAATTCCTTCTCTTTGTTCGCTATCGAAGAGAAGGATGGACGTACCATCCTCAATATTCCAGCGTGGCCTGTACTTGTTGCGCTTGCTGCTTTCTTCCTGGTGAGAGCCATACGCTTGAGACAGTCCTGAAGGCTAGATGAGGATGGAATGAAAGAGGAGATAGTAAACCAGTTGAGGGCTATTTGTTTCGCCTTGCTCGACCAGCATTGACTATACACTTTCTTGACTCACAGCTATTTTTTTACGCAGTTTGACCGATTGCAAGACGATGCCGCAAACAATGATGACCAGCCCGATAATTGAGCTAATCAGTATCTTCTCACCTAAAAAAAGCGCGATGTACACGAGCGAGAGAAAAGGGGTTAAATACAAGGCATTGGAGGTCACGGATGTATCTCCATATTCCAGCGCCTTGAACCAGAACACATAGGAAATGCCGTTCACGAGAAAGCCGTTGAGAAGGAGCCAGAACCAGACGTGAAGGGAGGGCATTTTCAGCGAGGAAAAGAGAAAAAGGGTTGGAGTGATAAAAATGAGGGCAGTCACAAAGTGGATGAAGACACTGACCGTCTGGTCGTAGTGGTATTTCTTCCCCAGGACAGAGAAAAGGGCAAAAACCCCTGCTAGAGCTAGTATATCTCTCTTTAGACTGGTGAAGCTAAGCGTAAAAATACGGCCATGTGTCACAATAACCACAATGCCCACGAAGCTGATGAGAATGGAACATATCTTTTTCACCGTCAGCCTCTCTCTAAGCAGAGGAAAGGCGAGAATGATGACGAGCATCGGCCACGTATAGGCTAAGATAAAGCCCTCTGAGGCGCTGTAAGTGCTAACGCTCCATAGAGCAGAACATAATAGAGATATGTTCCCAGGAATCCTAATCCCCCTATTTTTGCATAGTCGCTTATGCCATAGGTTTTCAGCACGTACATCTTTTTCTCAAAGAGGACAATGCAACCCATCACAAGGCAGGAGAAAATAGTCGAGTAAAAAAGCATTTGCAGATTGTCTAACTCGACCAGGATATTTTTCGAGACAACAGGGATTAATCCCCAGGAGAGAATGCATAAGCCAAGATAGAAAAACGATCTGGCTGACTGGCTTTCAAAAATATGCTGCTTTATCATGCAACAAAGTATATCCGAGCAAGCACTGCCTGTCCATCGTGCTCAGGGGATATTGTCCTTAGCCCTCTCTGCTGGTATACTGAGACTGGTATTTCATAACGCGAAAAATTAGATCAGAAGGGGGCAGATATATGCCGGTAGATATTAGTGATATTGAGAGTATTATTGAGCAGGCGAACAGGTGGCGGCAGACGCAGACGATTAATTTGATCGCCAGCGAGAATACGCCGAGCGAGGCGGTGCGCAGTGTGCAGATCTCCGACTTTATGGGGCGCTATGCCGAGGGACATCCCAACGTGGGCGAGCAGGTTAACCGCTACTATCAGGGGACGCGCTACATTGATGAGATCGAGAGCATGGCCGAGCGGGAGGTTCTGGACCTGTTTCACGCGAGGCAGGCCGATGTGCGCCCGATCAGCGGCAACGCGGCCAATACGGCTATCGTGCTGGGCTGGCTGCGCGGCGGCGATACCGTTGTTGCCAACTCGACGGACGCGGGTGGGCATATCAGCCATGGGCCGGTAGGTGTCCTGGGACGGCGTATCCAGGTGCGCGGCCAGTCGTTGAGGATAGGAGCGCAGAACTCGATTAACCTGCACTATCTGCCGCTGACGCCAGACCATTACCATGTTGATGCGCAGAAAACGATTGAGCTGATCGATCAGATTTCGCCGCAGTTAGTGGTGATGGGGAAGAGTCTGTTTCTCTTCCCCGAACCCGTTTCGGAAGTGGCGGCGTTCCTGAAGACGAAGAATATTCCCCTGCTCTACGATGCTGCTCACGTGCTGGGCCTCATCGCGGGCGGCCAGTTCCAGTCGCCTTTAGAGGAGGGTGCGACGTGGATGACGGGCAGCACGCACAAGACCTTCCCCGGCCCGCAGCGTGGCATCATCCTGGCGAATCTGGATGAGGAGGGCGAGAAAACATACTGGCCTGCCGCCGATCGCGGCGTCTTCCCCGGCTCCTCCAGCAACCACCACCTGAACACGCTGCCCGCGCTCGTCGTCGCTACCCGCGAGATGAAGAAGTACGGGCGCGAGTACGCGGCGCAGATTGTACGCAACGCCCAGGCGCTGGGGCGCGCGCTCGATGAGCTTGGCACACCTGTGGAGGCGCGTGAATTTGGCTACACACAGAGCCATATGATCGCTGTGAACGTGGCGGGGTGGGGCGGCGGCGTTGACGTGGCAAAACGTCTGGAAGAGAACGATATCATCGTCAACTACAACATGCTGCCCGGCGACACGAACCCGCGCCATCCCTCCGGCTTGCGCATCGGCGTTCCCGAAATGACCCGCTTCGGCATGAACGAGCGTGCCATGGGCGAACTGGCACAACTGATCCACGATGCCATTCGTGGCAAAAACGTCAAGGAGCAGGTCCACACCTTGCGGAGTCGCTATCTGGAAATGCAGTATGCCTGATTTTGGGGACGAGGCAAAACGCCAAAGCGAAACGGCAATGGGGCAAATACGAAGATAACCCTCGTATTTGCCCCATTGCCGTTTCGCTTTGGCGGAATGGATATTTAGGGAATATTAGGATTATTAGCAGACAGTTAAAGATAACTTAGTCTTTTTATTGTTCACTTGCCTTCGCTGTAGCAAGTAGCTACTGTATAAACAGGCAAACGGATATATAATCAAGGCTCTTTCTCAGGGAAAGAGTAGAACAGACATGATCGTAGTTCAATAATATTGTTTGCCTGAAAGAAGAATCAAGATAACAGCAACGAAATGAAAGGAGTGTTCTTATGATGACATTAGCTACTGTTGTATTGGCGGACATCAGTCTCGAAAGCCTGTTATGGTGGATTGTCATTGGTTTGATTGCGGGTTTTCTCGCCAGCCATGTAGTGCGTGGCGCGGGCTATGGAATGCTCGGTGATATCATCGCCGGTATCGTAGGAGCCTTTATTGGAGGCTGGCTGTTTGGTGTGCTCGGCATCAGCGCGGGTGGTGGTTTGCTGGGCAGCATCATTACCGCCTTCATTGGCGCAGTCATTTTCATCATTATCCTGCGCGCCATCGCAGGCATGCCACGTCGTAGGATTTAGCGTAGTGCGTGGCCGGAGTTCCCGGCAGGTCTGTGGAAACATTGGCAGGAAGGTTTTTTGAGCGAGACAGAGCTGTCTTAGTGGGTACCCGTTTTATGCGGCTCTGCCTCTTCTGACCTGCCAGGATGACAGATTGCGCCGGTTGTAGGGGCGTCGTTGCCAGTACCGTGTGAGTGGAGAAACGGAGCAAGTAGCGACGTCCTTTAGATTCTTGTTCGCTCGCCGGGCAGGCCACCCACAAGGGGATGGCCTGTGGAGATTCTACCTGACTTGTTCCGCGCCTTGATATTGTTTCAGCAAATCCAGCAGCCACTGCTCGTCGTGGATGGGGACCCCGGCTTTCCGGGCTTTGGTGAGCTTGGAGCCTGCATCTTCACCGACGATCAGGTGATCGAGCGATTTGCTGACGCCGGAGGCGATAGTGCCACCCAGTTTCTGGATGGCCTCTTCGGCCACCGGGCGTGTCATACTTTGCAGGCGACCGGTGAGCAGGAAGCTCTGACCGGACAAGGGACCGGTGGTAGCCTTTCGCTCTTCCTCCATATTTACGCCAGCTTTGCGCAGTCGTTCGATGAGGGCACGGTTGCGCTCGCTTTGCAGCCAGGTGTACAGGCTGTGGCCGATTTTGGGGCCAATGCCCGGCACCGCATTGATCTCCTCTTCAGTTGCATTGAGCAGGCGATCCATGCTGCCGAAGGCGTCGGCGAGAATCTGGGCGGTTTTCTCACCAACATAGCGAATGTTCAGGCCGAAGAGTAAGCGCCAGAGGGGCTGGTGCTTGCTGGCCTCGATGGCAGCGAGCATGTTTTCCGCGCTTTTTTCCTTCACACCTTCCAGTTCCAGCAGTTGCTCCTTCGTCAGGGAGTAGAAGTCAGCCACATCCTTGACCAGTCCGGCATTGATGAGCTGGATAGCCATTTTCTCGCCGATAGTTTCGATGTCCATAGCGCCTTTTGAGGCGAAGTGGATGATGCCTTCGGCGTTGCGGCCAGGGCACTCCTCGTTCGGACAGTAGGCCATGGCGATATCCTCGCTGCGCGCAATGGGCGTGCCGCAGAGTGGGCAGCGCTCTGGCAGGTGGTAAATCTGCTCCTGGCCTGTGCGACGTTCGATGATGGGCTTGACTACCTGCGGGATCACCTCGCCCGCGCGCTGTACCAGCACCCAATCGCCGATGCGCAGGTCTTTGCGCTGGATATCGCCCTCGTTATGCAGGGTTGCGCGCGAGACCGTCACGCCGCGAATGTTGACCGGCTCCAGTTCCGCCCAGGGATTGACGGCCCCCGTGCGCCCGATATTGATGCCGATGCCGAGCAGGCGCGTTGCGACCTGGATGGGCGGGTACTTGAAGGCGATGGCCCAGCGTGGGTCACGCCCGACCGCTCCCAGTTCCTCCTGTTGCGCGATGCTATTGATCTTGATGACGACGCCGTCGATCTCATAGGGCAGGTTGAAGCGTTCTGTCTCCCACTTCTTGATGTACTGCATGACCTGCTCCAGGTTCTTTGCCAGCTTGATATCGGGATTGACGACGAAGCCCCATTCCTTGAGCAGTTGCAGCGCCTCCCACTGTGTCTGAATCTCCATGCCCTGCATATAGCCAATCTGGTAGGCAAAGAAGTTGAGCGGGCGTGTCGCGGTGATGTGCCAGTCTTTCTGGCGCAGGGAACCGGCGGCAGCGTTGCGCGGGTTGGCGAATATCCTCTCGTCCTTCATCTCTTCATTGAGCTTTTCAAAGCCCTTAATGGGCATATAGATTTCGCCGCGTACCTCAACCCGTGTGGGAATATGCTCTCCATGCAGTTCGTGTGGAATGTCGCGAATGGTGCGTACATTGGGAGTCCAGTTCTCACCGATCAGCCCGTCACCGCGCGAAGCCCCTATGACGAGCCTGCCATTGTCATACGTCAGTGCCATTGCCAGCCCATCGATTTTCAGTTCGCACACGTACTCAAAGTGCGCGTTGGGCAGGATGTTCTGGGCGCGTCGATACCAGGCCAGCAGTTCTTCCTCGCTACGCGCATTCGCCAGGCTCAGCATGGGTACCGGATGCCGGTGCTGCTGCACTTCCTGGGTGGGCGCGGCACCAACCCTCTGCGTCGGCGATTCGGGCGTGACCAGTTCCGGGTGCTCGCGTTCGATACGCTGCAGTTCCAGCATCAACTGATCATATTCCGCGTCGGTCAGCGTTGGGTTATCAAGGATATAGTATTCGTAATTGGCTTCCTCGATCTTATGGCGTAGTTCCTCGACGCGGGCGGCAAGTTGTTCTTCCTCGCTGCCGCCGTCTCCCTCTATCTGTTCCTGCTGTGGTTGTTGCGCGTCTTCTACTGGCATCTCAAGCTGTTCAGCTTGCTTATTTTTATCTCGTGATTCGTCCATAGAAAAAACTCCCAGAAAAAGATTTTTATTGTGCTCTGCTCTCTTGTCTATTCTATTCTTCTGTATCTATGACGGTAACTTGTAGCACAACGACTTTTGTGGCTGTTTCATGTCAGGAGCCACTGTACTACAGAACGTGGACAGTGTCAATTTGCCTGGCGTGATGAAGTGACGGAAAATTGGTATTTTATGGATTGCCAATGATATCATAGTCGTCCCGGCTCAGCCCTGGTGTGTAATCCAGCTCGGCTATGATTATGCCGTCGGCAAAGGTTGCCGACATCAGGGTAGAAACCAGGATTTGCGGAGCACAATACACGAACCAGCTATAGAGGTCAATAATCTGGCTCACCTCTGGTTGGAAGTAAAGTTCAGTTCGGTCTATACAAAGAGAACCTGGTAGATAGAGTCTTTCCCCTCTTACCTTATGATCCCGCCGTCCTCTAATTTCAACCGCGATAAGGGGCTGTTGTTCGTTAAATATCTTCGCTAAGACTGTCTCATTGTCTCCCTCTCTATAGTAGTCCAGGTATTTCTCGATGTATGAGGCGATAGCAGGATAGCCAAACTTTCTGGCAAAGTCTGGGAAAATTGCTGAACAGAGATAAGATGCTAACTCGTAGTGGGCATACTCAAAAGTATGCTTCAGAGACTTCTCAACTACGTCTACTGTAGAGAGTTTCTGTCCGAAAGAGGAGAAACTCTCTCTAAGCAGCCTCGTCAGCAACTCTGAAAAATTTTCCCAGTAGAGGGGAAGGCAAAGCGGAAAAAGTCCTGAGCATTGTTTGATCTGCCTGAGAAGGGCGGGACGTATATTTGCGGGTGCTGCGTTCTCATCAGTCTCGATAAGGTGCGCAGTTTTCTGCGCGATTTCTATCACCTTTGTACAAAAATCCTGATTGTTAATACGAACTTGTAGCCTGTTCGAGTCATAGCGATACCATCTCGTATCCCTGAGATTGGAGAGGTCTGCCTCCAGGTCCTGCGGCCTTAAAGCAATATCTAAAAAGAGCGGCTCGGTGCCCTTAGCGTTTGCTCCAGGTGGTGGAAGATTTTCCTCTTTTTTCGTAGCTGTCTCCAGGGCTTCTATCTTGCGGCGGATGCCTCTGACTACATCGCGGAAAGCCTCATCATGTGAGGGCCACTGGGTTACAGCTCGTCCGTCGGTTGGCAGTGCCAGAAGCTTTGAGAAAGGTGCGCCTTCCCAATCACAGGGGCGTAATATGATGGGAATAACGCAGGCATCGCCCGCATCGTGCCTTGCAATTGCCTGTTTCATCTCAGTACTATAGCAGAAGTCTGAGGCCATGAAATCGGCGCTGATGAGCAGGAGGATGACTTTCGCGCTACTCAGGTGATCCATGATCCCTTTTTCCCACTCACTTCCTGGCAAGATATGTCCATCATGCCAGACATCGATGAGCCCCTGGCGTTTGAGGTTGCTCAGGTGAGTGTCCAATTCGGCGCGCAATGCGCGATCTTTGTGCGAATACGAGATAAACGCATCGTAAGCCATGCTCTCCTCCTGCTATACACATCTCTAAGTGCGCTAAAAAGCATTATACCTGGAAGTTCAGCAGTTGTCACGAGATTTTTGAAGAGAAAGTGATGCTCGCCCGGAATGGCGAGCATCACTTTCCGTTTTTTATACAGTTCGTTAAAACGGTTCGTAGTGCAAGACGGTGGGGGTGCCCTCGAAGAGTCCGTTGATGTGGCCGCGCCACTGGGGGAAGAGTGGGCCGCTGCGGAAATCTTTCATGTGCGCGTCGAGCGAGGTCCAGACGTTGGTGACCATAAACTGGTTCGGATGCTCGATGCAGCGCTGCACGCGTGCGGAGACACAACCTGGATGCTGGCGAATGACATCCAGGCCCTTGAGTATGCCCTGTCCCAGCGCCTCCTCTTTGCCAGGGGCGGCGGTGAAGAGCGCAATTTCTGTAATCAAAACGAATTACCTCCAAACTGTGTTCTTGTATCTTTATCGTATTATACAGGGTTCTAGACGCTATGGGAAACTCCCCAGTCTTGCTGGAATGTCTGCTGGAGCGTACCGATCACACTGGAATCGGAGATGAGTATGCCTAGCTCGCGGTTATGGTCGAGTGATTCGGCAGAGATGTTCTCGGAGCCGACGAAGGCTTCATGGCCGTCGGCCACCATCATCTTAGCATGCATATAGAGCTGCGCATCCTCCTTCACCTGCACTCCCCCCTGCTTGATCGTCTGGATGCCCTGATCGTTGCTGGTGCCGGAGGAAGGCAGGATAACCTGTACCTGTACGCCCCGGTGGGCGGCGCTGACAAGCGCCTGTTCGATGCTACTGTCCTGCATTTCTTCAGCCTCGATGATCAGCGTATGATGCGCGCTATTGATAAAGGTCATAAAATCGTTGCGCGAGTTGATGGGACTGACGACCAGGTTCGGGTCGTTGAACTGGGCTGTGCTGCGGTTCCAGTCGGCGTTGAAGATGGCGGTGACGGCCTGCACATCCTGGGGATTGGTGTCGATGATATCGTATTCGCGGTTGTCAGAGCTGCTGTACCTGCTGGAGCTGCCATAGCCGCCGAGGGCGGCACGACTGAAGTTCGAGGTCATGATATAAGCGGTCGAGCCATCGACAATCATGCCCTTCTCGTGCGTCAGCGCGAAAGCCGGGTCGGTATCCTCGACTTGAGCACCGGCTGCGCGCAATTTGTCCATTGTGCTCGTCGGTGCCGATGTACCCACAGGGTGAGGTTCCAGCATGACGCGCACGTCGATGCCCCGGTTGGCTGTCTCTTCCAGGGCGCGAATGACAGTTGTGTCGCTCAATATGTACATTTCGAGCCAGACAGATTTTTTAGCGCCGTCAATAGCGTCGACGATGGGGGAATCGCCCGCGTTCGGTTCGACGAAAACACTGACGCCCTTGACGCCGGAGCCGGTCGTGCAATTGCCCTGGCAGCCTGTACTGCTGGATGGGGAAGAGCCGGTGGGAAGTCCGTTGGTTGAGATATTGATATCGCAACCGGCCAGCACAAGGCAGAGGGTGAGTATGAGAACGAGTGTGAGAGGAATGAATCCCTTTCTAGAGGATGATAGCGATCGATGCATAAATTGACTCCTTCTGTTTCCCTGTAAGGCAGGAAACCCTTCCTGAAACGATAAATCAGGGGCGAAATCCTCCTCATACACGTAACGAGCTAGCAGTATCAGAAGAGTACAGAGATATCTAACAAAAAACACTCGACTCAAATCATTGCTTGAGCCGAGTGTTTTTCATGTCTTTGCCTGACAGCGAATTAGGGATGCAGGAAGATGTAGAGTGGAGCAAGCACCAGGGTGATCGTGCTGAGCAGCTTGATCAAGACGTGCAGCGAAGGACCGGCGGTGTCTTTGAATGGATCGCCGACGGTATCGCCTACCACGCCAGCCTTGTGGGGATCGCTCTTCTTACCGAGCACCGTGCCGTTGGGATCGAGGCGATCAAGCATCTCACCCTCGGCATTGACGCGCAGGTAGCCAGCTTCGATGTACTTCTTCGCATTGTCCCACGCGCCGCCACCATTATTCAGGAAGAGGGCGAGCACGATACCGCCCATCGTTCCAACCATGAGCATACCAGCCTCGGCCTCCGGGCCAAGGATGACGCCGACAGCAATGGGGGTGAGCACGGCGACGAGGCCGGGCAGTACCATCGCACGCAGCGCGCCGCGAGTGCTGATGTCAACGCAGCGGGCATAGTCGGGGTCGACGCGGTCGGCGGGATTTTCGGCCATGATTTTCGGGTTCTCGCGGAACTGGCGGCGCACCTCTTCGATCATGCGCTTGGCGGCAGCACCCACAGCACGAATGGCCAGCGCGCTGAAGAAGAAGATCAGCGTAATGCCGATCAGGGCCGCGATGAAGACGACGATTTGTGTCAGATCGACGCTGTATGCTCCCTTGGATTGGTTCAATGCCGCCGTTGCGCCTGCTATGGTATTGCAAGCGAGATGCGAATTTTGGCAGGCAGCCCGGAATTTGTACTGGTAGAGAACATCTAGGTACGCGCTGAAGAGCAGGAAGGCTGCCAGAGCTGCTGAGCCGATACCGTAGCCCTTTGTCAGGGCCTTCGTCGTGTTACCTACGCCGTCCAGCGCATCAGTGATGTCACGCACGGACTCAGCCTGACCGCCCATCTCGGTGATACCACCGGCGTTGTCGGTGATGGGACCGAAAGTGTCCATTGCCAGGATGTAGGCGCAGCTCATCAGCATGCCCATTGTGGCAACGGCAGTACCGAAGATACCACCCACATTGATGACGCCAGCGGTAACTGTAATGACGCTAAGCGTACCAAGATTGTTGAAGTGAACCTGGCTGCCGAAGAAGAAAGAGAGACCTAGCGCCACACAGATTGCCAGGACAGGCAGTGCCACGCACTCGAAGCCGACGGCGATACCAGTGATGATCGTCGTCGCGGGGCCAGTCAGCGTGGCGGCGGCGATTTCACGCACAGGACGCCACGTACCAGCAGTGTAGTACTGCGTGATATAGACGAAGGCGATACTGAGCAGAATGCCAGTTGTACCGGCAAAGCCGAACCAGACCCAGGCAGGAATGCCAGCGCTGCCGGTGACGGAGCTGTTGTTTAGCAGCAGATAGCTGGCCAGGAAGACACCGATGACGGAGAGGCCGCAGGTGATGAAGTAGCCGATGTTGAGCTGGTTCATCGCGATCTCACCGGGGTCTTTGCCCGCCGCCTTGTCAGGCTCAGTAACGACCGAGGGGCGAATCCAGAGCAGGCCAAGAGCCGAAGCGATCAGGCCGAAGGCGCGCACAACGAGGGGGAAGAGAATCCAGCCGATGTTGGCGGTTGCGGCGTAGAGAGCAACGCCCAGGATCATCGCGCCGATGTTCTCGGCGGCGGTGGACTCGAAGAGGTCGGCACCACGACCGGCGCAGTCACCGACATTGTCGCCCACGAGGTCGGCAATCACAGCGGGGTTGCGCGGGTCATCTTCAGGGATGTTGGCCTCTACTTTACCGACAAGGTCGGCTCCCACGTCAGCGGCCTTTGTGTAGATACCACCGCCAAGCTGGGCGAAGAGCGCCACAAAGCTTGCGCCGAAGCCAAAGCCAACGATCAGGGAAGGGGCCAACGTCGGGCTTGTCAGACCACCATAGGACCAGAAGACAAGTGAGACTCCCAGCAGCGAGAGCGCGACGACCAGGAAGCCGGAGACCGCACCACCACGTAGGGAGACCATGAGAGCCTCTCCCAGACTGCGTGTTGCCGCCGCGGCTGTGCGACTGTTAGATTGCACCGCCACGTACATGCCAATGTAGCCAGAGAGGCCTGAGCAGGCAGCGCCGATCAAGAAAGCAACAGCGGTATGCCATGCCAGGTTCCACTTATCGGCTGAAGTTCCCTGGCCCAGCAAGGCGAGAACAGCAGCAACGATGATGGCAGCGAAGATTGCGAGGGTAGCGATAGTACGATACTGACGGTTGAGGAAGGCCATCGCGCCCTTGAAGATGGCGCCAGCGACCTTCTGCATGGCGGGTGTGCCGGTGTCTTTACTCAGGACGTAGCGCGCAAGTAGTCCTGCGAAGCCTACTGCGAGCAGCCCCACAATAATGGGTACTAAAAGATAGTAACTCACTTTAGAAAACGCCCTCCTTCAGGCACAAGAAAAGATAGCAGGTCAACAGCGACCGCCGGAATGCGAGCGCATCGTTATCAATATCTGCCATTAGGGATGAAGCCACATCATTCCCTCACGCCACTTCTCCCTTCCTTGCCTGCCAGGAAACTCTCTTTCGTAAGAAGCGAGAGGTAACACTGTCGACCAACCATCCCCACACCTCGATAAAGAGGTGTTTAAATCGCAACTTAGTTTAACATAGTGTTTGTTTCCTGACAAGTATTTCCGTAACAGAATTACTGCTGAAACGAAGAATTGGTGTTTGTAGCTGTCTGTAGCTATGGAACTGTTGTTACAATGCGCTGGCTTTGCCGGAGAGCGCGGACTGGATACGCGGCAGCAGCGGGACGAGTTGTTTCTTGCGCGAGACCAGCCCTTCTACCACTGTTGTGTGCCCATCAAGGCTGAGACGAGTACCCAGCACCTCGGCTACAGCCTGCTCTCCCCCCCAGATGAGAAGGTGGCAGCGCATCTCAATAATATCGACGATCATGAAAAGGAAGACTTCGTAGCCGCGCTGCTGCGACAGGATTTGCATGGTGTCCAGCAATTCGGGAATGCGTTTCTCGATGGTTTCCGGGCTGGCGGTCTCAACGGTGCCAATGGCAAATTTTGTGTCGCGTACAGCGAACTCTTTGAAGTCAGCCGTGAGCAGGGCTTCAGCTGAGCGCCGTGCCAGGTCGCTGGCGGCGGCGTTGAAGATTTCATGGCCGTACTGCTCAATATCCTCGCCCGTTATCTTTGCCAGTTCGCTGGCGACCAGTTCGTCGCGTTCCGTGCAGGTGGGAGAGCGCAGGATCAGGGTATCATAGAGCAGGCCGCCGAGCAGAAGACCTGCCACGTCGCGGGGAATGTCCAGACCCGCCTCGTGATACATGCTGGCGATGATGGTGCCGGTGCAGCCGACAGGCTCGGCACGGAACATGATGGGTTTGCTTGTCAGGACATCGGCAATGCGGTGGTGGTCGATAATGCCGAGCAGTTCCGCTTCGTCGATGCCGTCCACCGCCTGCGAGCGTTCGTTGTGATCGACCAGCACCACCTGCTTGGGCCTGGCATTGATCAGGTCGGTACGCGAGAGATAGCCAACCAGTTTGCCATCTTCATCAACGACAGGCATAGAGCGGCGGCGGGCCAGCGTCTGCTGCACCTCGCTGATCAGCGTTTCGGGGTGGCAGTAGTCAAACTCGCGGTTCATGATATCCTGTGTGTTGATGCTCAGGTTAATCAGGCGCACAGCGGTGAAGGTATGGTAGGCGGTGCTGATGATAAGCACACCCTGTTTTTGCGCGGCGGTTTTTACTTTCTGCGAGACAAGGAGGTCACCGGTAATGACAAGGGCGGCGGCGCCGCATTCGATGGCCTTCAGTTGCGCGTCTTCGCGGTCTCCCAGCACGACCAGGCAGCCCGGCTCGATGTAGTCGGCCATCGTTTCCGCCTCCATCGCGCCGACGATGATCCGATCACCCAGTCTGCGTCGCCCCTCCACCAGCACGCGCCCTTGCAGCACCTTTACCAGATTATCCCGTACCAGGGGAACGCGATTCACGGCCTCGGGATTGAGGTCCTTAAAGAAGAGTTTGGCGAAATCCTCTGTGGCGATGATGCCATGTACTTTATTTTCTGCATCCACGACGGGCATGGAACGCCGGTTGTGTTCCTGGAGCAGCTTGCCAGCTTCCAAGATAGGCTGGTCGAGATAGGCGGAGATCACGCCGCGCCTCATCACGTCCTGCACCTGGAGATAGACATCGTCAATGACGAGCGGGGGTTCGACCCCGAAGCGTTCCAGGACAAAGCTCACTTCCGGTTTGAGGATGCCATTGCGGGCGGCAACGGCTTCTGGATGCCCCAGTAAATGCTGTAAACACGCATAAGCGTATGCCGAGGCGACGGAATCTAGATCGGAGTTTTTGTGTCCAATAACATAAATGGGTCTTGGCATACTGCACCTCTGTGTCCTTTCAGGGTCTCTGTTAAGTATACCACGAAGAAGGTTTTCTGTCCGTCTCGTACCCGTTCCATTGAACGAAAATCCTTTCTCTTCCAGAGCTTGCTATCAGATGGTATCTCGTAAATTGTCCCGCCCGCCGCAGGTCGACCACAAGCGTCGACCTGCGGCGGGCCTGACGCTGTCAAACTCGCGGCTGTCTTCTTCCTATGAAGACGACTACTCCTCCGGCTAGCAAAACGATCAAAAGACCCAGGGCAATGAACCATCCGACCGGCGGTGAGGCTGCGCTGCTGGCTGCTGGCGGTGTGACCGGCGTGGTAGAGCCTACGCTGCTACTGTTATCGGGTGTTGGTAGGATGACCTGTGGATTGTGAGGAGGATAGCCGTCCGAGGGATAGGCGGCGTAGGGGTTCGGGTACGTGGTTGGCTGCTGGACGATGTTAAGCGTTTTCACTATGCGGCGCGACCCGGTTGCAGAGGTGATGGTGAGGGCGAGGGTGTAGGCGCCTGTGGCCTTGTAGGTATGGCTGACGGTGGGGCCGCTGCCTGTGCTGCCATCGCCGAAATTCCAGGCGTAGCTATAGGCGCTGCTGTTGCCATTGACCTGTGTGCTGAATGTGAGGCTTTTTCCCACCTGTGTTTGCCCGATATCAGCAATGGCGGCGACAGGCGCGTTCTGCACGGTGATTGAGGTTGCGGGAACCTCTCCCAGAATTTGCGGTTGCTGCAGCATCCAGGTGGTGAGCATTCCCGGCAAAGCCAGCGCCAGGACGAGGGCGGGGGCTTTCTGCGAACTGCCACTGGCGAAGGTGTTCATCAACTGGATAGTATCCTGCGGCTGGTCGAAAGGGTATGACCAGGGGGGAGGGTTCCTGTCATAGTAGGTGGAGTTTCCGGCGAAGGTGGCGCAGGGGATGCCGGCGAGGGTAAAGGGAATCTGATCGCTGCCGCCCAGCGTATCATCCTCCGGTTTCATGTTGCTGATCTGGTCGCTGCTGAAAACCGGTTGCGAGACCGGCTGACCGTTGCTGCCACGATAGGTCAGGGTCTTGTAGCCCATGACCTGAAACTGCTGGAATACTGCAGGTATTGCCTGCTGCATCAGCGAGCGAAACCGGGTGATGTTTGCCCGTTGCAGCGTGGAGAGCTGGTTCTGGTGCGGGTAGAAGGAATTGTTTTGCAGCGGTGACATATCGATGTAGGAGGGCAGTAAAGGGTTTGAGAGCTTGCCGAGATAGCGTAGGGGATAGGCAATGCCGCTCTGCTCCTCGTTGAACATGGCGACAATATTGCTCAAATCGCCGTTGACAGTGCTGTTGACGTAGTGGAAGGAGCCAAATAGCCCCTGTTCCTCGGCGTCGAAGATGACGAAGCGCAGAGTGCGGGCCGGGTAGAGGTGATGGCTGCGCCAGTAATTGCCCAGAGCCTGTGCCACCCCCAACTCGATGGCGCAGCCGCTGCCATCGTCATTGGCCGATTGTGTGGAGTCTGCTTCCGCGTCGTAATGGCAGCCGATGACGACCACCTGCTCAGGGTGCAGGGCGCCGGGTACGCTCACTTCGACATTGAAGGCCGGTACTTTAGCCGGGCGTCCCTCCCAGCCCTGAATGGGAAAAGAGTCATGCACGACCTGCGGGTCAAAGCCCTGTAAATCGCGTACCATTTCCTGCGCCCAGTACGCAGCGAACTCATCGTGTCCATTCACATTGGGCGGCAAGTTGGTATCGTAGCCTGCCTCGCGGTGCAGGTAATGCGTCACCATGTAGAAAAGCTGGTTGTAGATGTAATCAGGATCAACCGTCGGGAAATCCGCCTGCAGTCGCGGCGGTAAAAGCGTGCTGGCGGAAGTTGTCGCTGGAGAGATGGCAGGCAGCAAAAAGCTCGTTGCCAGTAGCAGTGAGCAACAGGCCTGCATGATCCGACGCACCATGATGAGACTCGCTTTCAGCTTTTTCTTATTCCTGGTTCAGAAATGTGTTGACCACGCGCATGAATTCATCGAACTGGCTGCGGTGAATATTATGGGTGGCTCCGTTGAGCTGGACGGCCCAGCTATGCCCCGGCAAGTAGTTTATCGCCTGTTCCCAGGCTGCCTCATCCAGTGTTGATCCCAGGGCAGGGTCGGCGCGCATCAGGAGAATGGGCGCAGCAATAGTGCTGAGCAGCGGAAGAAGGTTGCCATGCTGCTCGCAGTCGGCGAAGACGCTTATTACCGCCTCGCGAGTCACTTTCTGCAGCGCATCGATCTTGCCCTCGATATCGGCCTCCGTCCAACCGGGACTGCTGGCCTGGATTTCGGGGTGCAGCTCCTCGGCGGGTCGCCCGATATCTTTTAGAAAGGTGGCGGCCTGTTCTTCGGCGCTCCCTTTGCCGGACCCGATGTTATGGGCAGGGTCTTCAAGGATGACGCAAGACAGTTCTGGCGCGGGCTGCTGTGACCATGCGCCGCTTGCCAGCACGATAGCTGTAGCGCCGCCCCAGGAATGCCCGCCCAGCAGAGGTCGTTTCAGGTCGAGAGCCTCTATAAATGCGGCGGCATCGTCGGCGCTGTGACGCAGGCTATACGCGCCCGGCGCGGGTTTGACGCTGTCTCCATGCCCACGCATATCGAGCGCGTAGACGCGGTAGCGGTCCGCCAGCACGGGGCCGACGCGCGCCCAACTCCGGGCGGAACTCGTAATACCATGCAGCAGCACAGCAGGCGGCAACCCGGTTTGTTCGGCACCCCACGTTAAGTAATGAAAACGACCGGCGGGCAGGTCAATCGTGTGGGATTGAGCCTCTATGTCAAGTCTGTTCTTCATGGTCCTCTCCTCTAAATCCCTCTCCTGTACTTCATTCTTCCTATCTCTTGTTATCTATTATGCCACAACTTTGTCTCTGCTCGCCGAGCACAGCAAGAAAAAAGAGCCTCCTGTAATACAAAAGGCTCTTTTTGATTCCAACAAGTACTAGCCAACCTGGGCAATAATCTGGTGAGTGATGAATGAAAATGAGGCGGCATGATACACTATTGGTGATTTTTATGATTGTCGGGGGAAGAAGATATGCAAATGGTTCGCAAGTTTGAGGTCTTTATAGAGGAAAAGGTCTCCGGCGCGATACGCCCGATGGAGGTTGCGGTGGATGTGCCGGTTGCGGCGCTTATTCTCGCGCTGGTGGAGGAGCTGCGTCTTCCACAGATAGATAGAGCGGGCAATCGCCTGCTCTATCTGCTGCGCGTGGCTCCCGACGGTCGGATGCTGACCGGGGATGAAAGCCTGCTGGCCGCTGGCGTTGTGCCGGGAGCACGGCTTATCCTGGATTCATACGTGATGGGCGGTTCGGCGGCCCGGTTGTTTAATGGCCCTCCGAGCGGCAGAGATTCTACATTCTATACAGACAACACAATGCCCGACGTCCAGGCCTTTCCCGTGCTGAGCAGAGACACGTCGGCGATGATGCCCGCTGTGAGGAGAGAACGGAAGGCGACACGGCGGGCCTTTCTGGCGCTGAGTGGGGCTGCACTGGGCGTTGGCAGTGTAAGCCTGGGCTATACAATCTATCGTTTGCTGCTGGCGCACCCTCTGGCACTGTCAGTGAAGCAAACCAGTGTGCATGTGCCTGTGCAGCCTACCCGGGCCCCGACTCAACCTGCGCTGCCAACGATGGCAAAGGCGCAACTTGTCTTCACGCAGCATCGCCAGCAGGTACGCGCAGTCAGTTGGTCGCCGGATGGCGCAATGCTGGCCAGTGGATCGGTAGATGCCCAGCTTCTGCTCTGGGATACGAAAGGGAACGTCCATGTGCGTGCCGGGCAGGGAGGCGCGATTCGAGCCATCGCCTGGTCGCCCATGCAGGGAACTCCTCTCATAGCTGTTGCCGCGACCAACCGGGTGAATTTTCTCAATCCGCTCTCAGGGGCGTTGCTAGCACAGGGCAATGGGCATACCAATACGGTGACCGCGCTCTCGTGGTCAGCGCAGGAGCCGCAGTTGCTGGTTTCGGGGGCGTTAGACGAGAAAGATATCGTCTGGAATAGCGCGACCTTTCGCCCGCAGACAGTATTTGCGCGCCATACTACCGGTGTGGAGGCGGTTTCCTGGGCTGCTGACGGGCAGACTATCGCCTCCAGTTCGCATGGCGGCGTAGTGCGCGTCTGGAGTGCGTTGAGCGGCCAGGAAGTTCATGGCTACTATTTTGATGGTCAGGTGCCGCTGCGTGCGCTGGCCTTTGCGCCGACAGGCACGATGCTGGCAGTTGGTGGAGATGATGGCATTGTACGTCTCTGGAACGGGACGGTCTGCCAGCAGCAGGCGGCAGGTCCCTTTGGCACTCGCTGTCTGGACACGCCGCAGCGCTTGCAGGCGAGCGCAAAAACGCTCCGCACTGTAGCGTGGTCGCCTGATGGGCGTTTCCTGGCGACAGGCGGAGATGACGGCAGGCTGGTGGTCTGGTATCCCGCACAGAGCCATATGCCCCTGTTAACAGTGAATCAAGGTGATGCCATCCACTCACTGACATGGTCACCGGATGGGAAGATGGTCGCTGCAGCTGCCAGTAATACGGTCACGCTCTGGCAGCTGCAATAAGATATGTCATTCTGAGCACAGCGAAGAATTGTATGAGTCATTGTTTGCTGGCCTCTTCGACGAAGCGTACCAGCATCTCCATGTTTTCGATAGCGCGAGCTGCTATTGTGCTACCGCTGCGCGGTACACTGTCTAAGGCTTCATACGCCAGGCGGCACTGATCGGCCAGGAAGGCGCGGCAGTAAGCTTTCGTCTCTGTGCGCTCGAATATAGCCAGCACAGCCTCTACCTGCTCATCGCTGACGGGGGGTTGCTGTGTATAGACCTGGCACAGGTATTGCCGGTCGCGTTCGTCGGCGTGTTCCAGCGCGTGCAGGATGGGCAGGCTTTTCTTGCGGCGATAAATATCACCAGCGGGTGTTTTGCCCAGTTCTTCTGTGCTGGCCCAGACACCGAGCAGATCGTCACGCACCTGGAAGGCGATCCCTATCGCATAGCCGAAGCGTCTCAGGCGCTCGATCGTCTTCTGGTCGTGTGTTCCCAGTAGCGCGCCCATCTCTGTCGCGCAGCCCATCAGGGTCCCCGTCTTGCGCCCGATCATATCCACGTACATCGCGACGGAAATGTCCTGCTGCTGTTCGAAGCTGATATCGAGATACTGCCCTTCGGACAGCACCAGGCAAGCTTTATCGAGAACCGCGCCGAGCCTTACGGCGACATCGCTCTCAACGCCCTCATTCAGCACATCCCACAATGTCAGGCGGCTGAGCGCGAACAGACCGTCGCCGGTATTGATGGCGTGAGGAACACCCCAGATGTTCCACAGTGTCGGACGATGATGTCGCTGCGTGTCACTATCCTCGATGTCGTCGTGAATCAAGGTAAAGTTATGCGTCATTTCGATAGCCGCTGCAGCTGGAAGCGCGCGCCGCAGATACTCTTTTTCGCCGCTATCCTCGCAAGCGTTCGTATTGTCGGCTCCGGTGGCTTCATAGGCTAACAAAAGCAAGGTCGGGCGCAGGAGCTTGCCGGATTGGCCTGGCAGCGGTAGGAAATTGGTATCGACCCAGCCAAAGTGGTAGGCTATTTGCCCGTAAAAGGGCCGTAGATCGTTGGACAGGGTTGATTGTTCGGCTACAACGCTGGCGCGCTGCACCGCCCTGTGCAACGTCGTCTCTATCTCCGCCCGGTACCGGGTCATGGCGGATTGTATGGTCGATGGTAAGGTCATTTGACTTGACCGGCGATATGAGGGTCATGCTGCCATCTGCAGGTGTGCTGCATTGCAAAACGTGGACGGTCATGCTGAGACCGCCCGGATGATGTCCCCTCGCTCGCGTCCTTTCTCTTCTGAACTCTAATGGTGGATGTAGAAGAATGCCGTAGCTACTACCGTGCCGACAGCCACGACCCAGCGTGTCAGGCCGCGTATGCCACCGACGCGGGCAAAGGGCGCGCACAGGTCGCAGTAGCGGTTCACATACTGGTAGCGGTGGCCGCGCACACCTTCGCGCACGATCACCACATCTTCGGTTTTGCTCTGTGTGTGCAGCTCGTCGCAGATATAGCGACCGCAGCCCTGACAGCGAAACTGGTCGATGAAGTGTGAGGTGCGCGAAATAGACCACTGATCAGGGTAGACCTGCGTTCCACAGACATAGCATGCCTGCGTGTGGGCCAGCTTCATCTGCTTTTCCGCGCAGGGCGAGTGTTGTTGTTTGGGAAAGTGCTCCTGGCAAAAACCATTGTGGCAATCTGGACAGCGCCCCAACGCTTCCTCATCGCATTCACGACAGCGACGAGCCGCGCTGAGCGTATACACATGTCTTTTTCCCTCGTTTATATCTTGCATGGTGGTTTGTAACTCCCGTAATTCTTATACTCTGTATAACGTATGAGCAACAGGATTCCGTATCTACTCAGTAGTATAACATACATATTTTAAAAAATATTGGGAAATGTAACCAGATATTCGCTTTTCTTTCCCTTTTTGGAACTATAACATTATTGCTTGCATGAAGACAATGAAGAAAGTATCATGGGTATATGAGATTTTGCCAGTGATGAGGGCTACAGGGTTGACGGGGTCATAAAACAGCGTTCGATAAGACGCTGCCTAACTCCTCTGCCTTGATTCTGAGTGCAGGATAGCGTGTATGGAAAGCAGACTACCACCAACTATCTGGGGAGAGCACCGTTTAGACTGGGGTGAAAAGACCCATGTAATGGGGATTATCAATGTCACGCCTGATTCGTTTGCGGGCGATGGCATTGTAATGGAGACGCTATCACAGGACGAGGTGGTGCAGCGTGCTGTGGAGAAGGCACAGAGGTTTGCGGTCGAGGGCGCAACGCTCATCGACGTGGGTGGGGAGTCGACGAGGCCGAATTTCGCCCCTATCTCGGCGGAGTTGGAATTGGAGCGCGTTTTGCCGGTGCTGCGGGCGCTGCACGCGACCTTGCCGGGGGAAGTGCTGCTCTCTATCGATACCTATAAGGCCGAGGTGGCGCGGCAGGCGCTGGATGCCGGAGCCTGTATCATCAACGATATCTGGGGGCTGCGGCGCGACTCGCAGATGGCGGCGCTGGCAAGCGAGCGGGGAGTGCCGGTGGTGGTGATGGCAAATATGCGCGGCTATCAGAAACACGAGATTGTCAGTGACGTGATTCGTTTTCTCTCCGGCAGTATCGATCTGGCACTGGCGGCAGGCGTTGCCTGGGAGCGTATCATCATTGACCCTGGCATTGGCTTTGGTACGACGCCACAGGAGAATCTGACTCTGCTGCGTCGTTTGGGAGAATTGCGGGCGCTGGCGCGTCCTATCCTGCTCGGCTCCTCGCGCAAATCGACGATCGGGCGCGTGCTGGGTGGTCTGCCGCCCGCTGAGCGGGTCGAGGGAACGGCGGCGACGGTAGCGCTGGGCATCGAGCAGGGAGTGGATATCGTGCGCGTGCATGATGTCCATGAGATGGCGCGCGTGGCCAAGATGAGCGATGCCATCGTGCGCGGCATGCCCGGCCTGGAATGATTTGGGGAAGGATGATACAAGATGAATTACCAGGAAGCTCTTGCCTATCTGTATAGTCTGAGTGATTTTGAGCGGGGTGGCCCGTTTTCGCGCAATCCAGAGGAGAATCTGCCTCGTGAGGCGCGGTTGCTGGAGGAGCTTGGCAATCCGCAGCAGGATTACAGTAGCACGTTGATTGCCGGGACGAAAGGGAAAGGCTCAACGGCGGCTATAATTGAGCGCGTGCTGCGCGAGGCCGGATTGCGCACCGGTCTCTATACGCAGCCCGACCTGCACACTTTTCGAGAGCGCATGCGCGTCAATGGTCATCTCATTAGCGAGCAGGAAGTGGCGCAGTTGATACAGCAGGTGCGTGCCGCCGTTGAGCGCATCGAGCAGCGGCAGGAATTCAGCCCGTTTATTACCTATGAAGTGGCCACCGCGCTGGCGCTGCTGTACTTTAGCAGGCAGCATGTCGATCATGCTGTGCTGGAAGTGGGTCTCGGCGGTCGGCTTGACGCGACGAATGTGACGCAACCGCTGGTCTCTGTCATCACCTCCATCAGCTACGACCACATGCAGATACTGGGCAATACCCTGACCGAAATCGCGGGTGAGAAAGCGGGTATCATCAAGCCGCGTGCGGTGGTCGTGACCTCGGCGCAGGCACCGGAGGCATTGCTTACCATCGCCGCCGTGGCGCGGAGACAGCAGGCGCGATTGGTGCGTGTCGGTCCGGCAGAGATTGACCTCGCGCAGGAGGCGGTTAAAGCCGGGCAGCTTCCTCCGCTGCACTATCGCTACCAGTTGGAAGAGCGCGACGGAGAGCGGCAGCGCTTCGCGGTCTGGACGCCGCAGCGCGTGTATGCCGGTTTGGAGATACCTCTGGCTGGAGCGCACCAGCTTGAAAACGCGACTGCCGCTCTGGCAGCACTTGAGATGCTGCGCGAACGTGGCGTTGCCTGGGATGAAACTGCCCTGCGGGCAGGGATGGCGGCAGTGCGCTGGCCTGCTCGCCTCGATGTCGTCGGGCAGCATCCGACCATCGTGGTAGATGGGGCGCACAATGCCGATTCTATGCAGAAATTGATGCGCGCTCTGCGCGAGTCGTTTTCCTTCCGGCGCCTGCTCGTCGTCTTGAGCGTCAATGCGGATAAAGATCTGCCAGGGATTGTACAGGCCCTGGCAGATGTCGATGGTGCTGTGCTGACGCGCATGATGAATCCCCGCGCCGCCTCAATCGAGCAATTACAGGAACTGTTCGCGCGCATTGCTCCCCACGTCCAGATAGATACGGCAAAAGATACCGGCGCGGCTATGAATCGCGCGCTGGAACTGGTGGAGAGCGATGATCTGATCTGTGCGACCGGCTCACTCTATCTCGCGGCAGAAGCTCTGCGCTGGGCGGCGGCGCGTGGCGATAAAACGGCTGCCGCGACCATTGAAAGCGTCGATCACTGATTACGGAGTAAGGCGGACGTGATGGAGGCAGAATCAGGCAGCAGAAGGGAGCCTGCTCGATGCCAGGGTCATCGCGGCATTGTACATGGCTCGCGACTTCCTGGTGAGATGAAAATAAAAGGGCAGGAGCACCTGTTGTGGTGACCTTGCCCCGAAAACATCCTTATCGCAGGCTATAGAGAATGTTCCCCATACCTGTAGCTTCGATTAGTAGAAATAGCCTGTGTAGCCTGACCTCGCGGCCACAAGCACGAAGCCTCTCGCCTGCTTACTTTGTTTCTTGCTGGCGTCTCAATGCGTAGCGGGCACTGCCTTTCTTTCCGGCTGCCGAAGCTTCTTCTGGCGTCCACTGGTGTGCAGTGCCGCGAGCCTGAGAGGTGCGCCCTCCTTTGCTGGCGATTTCTCTGCGTTTCTCTGGACTCATTGCAGCCAGACCTCGTGCTCTTCCTGTTCCCTGACGAATAATCATCTCTAACTCCTCTCTTGCAACTTCCTGATAGCACAACGCGCGTTGGCTCTGATTGTCTATATGCCATAGTGCCTCAGCGCGCATTTTCCCGTCACAACAAGAGTAACAGATTTGAGAGCAATCAGCAAGGGAAGCTTAAGAATGTGGGAAAATTCTCAGCCTTCTTTAAGGTAGGGCTTATTTTTCTTAAGTTGTTGGGCTGTTTCTGGAAGAAAGTGTACTCCCTTTTGCCTGCTCGCTCTCCTTCCAGGCACAAAGCACATCGCCGTCACAGCAACGAGCGCCAGGAAAGAGGAGATGGGAAAACTTTCGTGCAGAGCCAGCAGGGAACTCTGTAGATAGAGCAGTTCGCCTGTGATGCCTTCACCAGGATTGCGCAGCCAGAAGCTGCCCGGATCAACTTTCGCTCATTATCCGCGCATCGGCTTAAATTTGGAATAATTTACTTGAGTTTGAGTCAGCGAGCGAGTACAATAGGACAAAGCCATCTGGCACAGGGATACTCAACATGTAAGTGCATAGCTTCATCGAGGAGGTAACTGCATGCAAGGTCTAATGATGGATTATCCGTTGACGTTGCAGCATGCGTTTGATCGCGCCGTGCGCCTGTTTCCCAAAAAAGAGGTTGTGACCCAGACCGATAGTGGTGTGCCGCACCGCTATAGCTATGGAGAGTGGGGAAAGCGCACGATCCAACTGGCGAACGCGCTGAAAAGTGCTGGCGTTGAGCCGGGAGATCGCATCGCCACGTTTGCCTGGAACACGTATCGTCACCTGGAGTTGTATTTCGCTATCCCCAACATGGGTGCTGTCCTGCACACCCTCAACATTCGCCTCTTTGCCGACCAGCTTGAGTACATCATCAACAATGCCGAAGACAGGATCATCTTTGTCGATGGCGACCTCGTGCCGCTGCTGGAGAAGCTGGCCGACCAGCTCAAGAGTGTGAATCTCTACGTCATCATGGGCGAGGCTCCCAACGCGACGGGCAAGCTCCAACCCTCGGTGGATTATGAAACCTTCATCGGCAGTCAGCCGGAAAGCATTGAATGGCCGAAGCTCGATGAGAACGCAGCCGCCGCCATGTGCTATACATCCGGCACGACGGGTAACCCCAAAGGTGTCGTCTACAGCCATCGCTCCATCTTCCTGCACTCGATGGGCGTCGGCCTCGCCGACGGTCCCGGCTTGAGCGAGCAGGATGTCGTCTTCCCGGTGGTGCCGATGTTCCACGCCAACGCCTGGGGCTTTCCGCATGCCAGTGTGATGATGGGCGCGAAGCTCGTCCTGCCGGGCCGCTTCATGGACCCGCTGAAGGTGGGGCAACTGATGTCGGATGAGCATGTGACCGTGGCTGCCGGTGTGCCGACAATCTGGATTGGCCTGTTGAACCTGCTTGGCAAAAACGACTTTGATTTCTCGTCGCTGCGCGCCATCTACTGCGGGGGCTCTGCCGTGCCGCAAGCGTTGATCGAGGGTCTGCAAAAGCACAATATCAACATCGTGCAGGCCTGGGGCATGACCGAAACCTCGCCACTGGCCTCCGTCTCCAGGCTGCGCAGCTACCAGAAGGACCTGCCGCCGGAGGAGCAATTCCGCATCCGGGCGCGGCAGGGAACGGTGATACCGGGCGTCGAGTTCCGCGTGGTAGACGTGGAAACGGGGCAGGAGGTGCCGTGGGACAACAAGAGCTTCGGTGAGCTACAGGTGCGCGGCCCCTGGATTGCCCGCGCCTACTATGCCGACAGTGAATCGAGCGCCAAATTTGCCGAAGGCTGGCTGCGTACCGGCGACGTGGCCGTCGTCGACGAAGACGGCATCATCCAGCTTGTCGATCGCACCAAAGACCTGGTCAAGTCCGGCGGCGAATGGATCTCCTCCGTCGAACTGGAGAGCCTGATTATGGGTCATCCCAAAGTGCTGGAGGCCTGCGTCATCGGCGTCCCGCACCCGAAATGGTCCGAGCGTCCCGTCGCCTGCGTTGTTGCCAAACCCGACTACGAGGGGCAGATTACAAAAGAGGAAATTCTCGACTACCTGCGCCCCCGCGTCGCCAAATGGTGGCTCCCCGATGATGTCTTCTTCATCGACGCTGTCCCCAAAACCAGCGTTGGCAAATTCGACAAAAAAGTCCTGCGCAGCCGCTACGCGATGTACACGCCTTCGGAAGCATAGGGTAGAGAGCTGAGAAGGACAATGGATGGTTCCAGAGCTTGCATAGAGAAGCGCGGAACCATCCATTGTCTGCATTACAGGGCTTTTTACAGTCCTTAAAGCTACTCAAAACTGTAGGAGAGTACCTATGTTTGACGAAAGCATAGATGAAACGCATTACTGGAAAGACCCGATAGACATAACGAAAGAGCAATGGATGTTTCTTCTGGTTGTGCCACAAGAGAAGGAGAGCGAGAACAGGTAGGGCTTATAACCCCACCTCAAACAGCCGACACAGCAACTGCGTCGTAAACACCAGCACCAACTCCCTGGCAACTACTCCCGTCTGCTTGCCCGTTCTCAATAGCTCCTGCACCGCCTCTACATCAAATATCCCCGTAGCTCGCAGCGCCTCTTCTGAGATGGTTTGTTGTAGCAGCGCGGATTGTTCGATATCTAGCAGCGATTGCGTGGGGATGATCTCTGGCGCTTGCTTAAGTTGTTCCATTACTGAATCAGCAGGGAAGTAGTGTTTTGCCAGCGTGGTGAGGATGGTTTGTCCGGGTGTGCCATCTGCCAGGGTAGGAGGCAGGCTGGTGAGCAGGCGCGTGACTTCGGGGATGAGATAGGGAGAGCGCAAGGCGACGCGTTCCTGGGCGGCAAGCTGATGGGCAGGGCCGATTTGCCGGTCGGGCAGGCGCAGGTGCAGGTCGAGGTAGCGCCATCGCTGCTCCGGCGGTAGTTTCTCTGCCTGACGGGCCAGTTTGCGCGCGTGATGCGTCTCTTCCCAGGGCTCTGCCTCGCGCAGCAGTTGCGCCGCCTCCGCTGACCAGATGGGTGAGGCTGGCTGTATAGCTGGTGGTGAGATTATTTGCACATAGGAATGAAACAGTGTTTGCTCCTGAGATGCATCGTCGGGTTCAACTGGCTTTTGTGTGAATTGTTCTGTTGCAGCAAGCAGAGATGTTGCTCCTTGCCCGGTGAGCGCGACCCTTGCGCCGGTCTCGACCGAGACGGTGTGCAACAATTGATGCCAGGCGAGTTGATGGCTGTCGATGCAAGGCGCTTCCAGCCCCAGCAGTGTTGCTATCCAGAACTCCGGGCGGTCAACGCTGGTGATGGCTAAGAATGGCAGTTGATGGACACCGGCAAGTTGCTCTGCTTTACGCGAAGGTTTCCTATAGCCAAGAGAGGCTACAGTAAATGGCGATGCGGCATGTTGAGCGGCGAGGGCGCAGGTGAGAGCGGAGGCGCTGTTTCCTCGTGAAAGGGCGACCAGTTGCTCGTGCGCGGGTAGCAGGGCAGCAATAGTGTTGTCAAGTATGGTGGAAAACTGGTCGAGAATATCAAGGTGTTGAGTTGATGAGGGAGATTTGTCGAAGATATAGTCCGTGGAGGGGTTGACGATGATTTTAGAACGCTGCCAGCGCAGGCTGGAACCGGCGGGGACAACGTGGATGTCCTGAAAGGCTGTCCAGGGCGCGGGAATGAAGCCGTAGCGCAGCAAGGCGGCCAGGGCGGGCAGGTGCAGGCGGCGCGGCGCGCCAACCGCGAAGAGGGCCTTGATCTCACTGGCGAAGAGCAGGTTGCCCTGCGCGGGCCAGTTCTCGATGTAGTAGAGCGGATGCGCGCCGGCGAGCGGGCGGCGATAGACGAGCGTGCGCCGGTCGGGAGACCAGTCAAGGATGGGTGGCTCGATGCGCTGCAGTGTCGCGTAGGCCGGTTCGGCAAAAGCCAGCAGACCGGCTCCTGGATGAGTTGTGCGCGCCTGTTGCCCCGCTTGCCCGGCATGCTGAGCGAGTACGTTTCCCATGTTCAGCAGCACCTGTGCGACCATTTCCTGTGGAACCTGCTCCCCCGTGAGCCATCCTGCGAGTACTGGCATGCGCGATTCTTCCTCTCGTTGTTGTGATATCGCCCCTATTCTATGTCTCTAGCCGACAGATAGCAAGTCCCCTCACTGGCAGGCTTTCTGGTTTACCCGTATAACCTGTCATACGAGCGGTCCACCTGCGGGTCGCGAGAAGACATGCACCACGGGTAAACCGAATAACCAGAAAGCTCTGCCTGAGACGTCGTCTCGTCCTGTAGAGACAGGGGGTGGGCAGTACTCTTCTCGATAGCAATAAAATATTTTGAACTTATGTTCACGTTAATGGCAAAAATGGGGGAAAAAGCTTGATTGATAGAGATGGTAATGATACAATATGCACCAGATTAATGCGTTTTGCGGTTATTTGTTTATATGGTGGATGATTTATCGGGAGCAGGGACGGAACGCGTGAAACCGGCGGTGCTCCCCTTGCGCTAGGAGTCTGTACTCATGGGCGGCACTCTCCTGCTCGCACTGCTGGTTATTTCCCTTGCTGTCATTGTACTTGGTTATCTGCTTTCGCTTCGCGCCCAGCTCCAGCAGCGTAATCAATACACGGCCTATTCTGCTGATCGCAGTCTGCCGCCTTCCATGATATCTTCGCGCCTGCGCCGCAGGTATGAAAGTGCGTTGGAGACGGAAAGCACTTTCTCGCTCTCCGCGCTAGTCGATGGTATCGTGCGTCCTAAATTGAATAATCCGACTTCGCTCATGGGGCTTGGATTGGTGCTCATCACGCTTTTGTTGTTTGGCATGTTGATTTTAAGAACCTTGCTGCCCGGCATTTCCACGATTGCTGCTACTCTATCGTTCACGCAGCCCGTGGCTACCGCCCAGCCAACTCCCAATCCCCTGCAAGAGGCTTCGACCGCCTCGCAGAAACTTGTGCGCCTCAGTCAGCTTGATCCGGCGCAATACAATTCCACCCAGGAGTATAATACCTGGGCCTATTCTGCCTGTTCGGCTGCCGCGATGACTGAGGTGATTAACTCCTACGGGCATAATTACCGCATCACAGATATCTTGAAGGTTGAATCGCAGATAGGAGAAATCACGCCGCAGTTGGGCCTGCTGGAAGACGCCGGTATCGCCCACACAGCCTCCCATTTCGGCTTTACAACCATCTGGGGCTATCAATTCTCGCTCAATCAGATCATTGACATTGCCAACAAGGGACGTCCCGTCATCGTCAGTTGGCCGCCAGCTAAGTATCCAGGTGGTCACCTGGTAGTCGTTACCGGTGGAAACAGTAACTCCGTTTATATCGCCGATTCATCATTATACGACCGCCACACGCTGACGCATGCGCAGTTTCTCACCTGGTGGGGCGGCTTTGCCGCGATCCTCATTCCACAGGGTAAATAGCACAGAAGGATCGGTATGCAGGGTTCAACAATCGTGCCATCCCCGCCCGCAGGTTCACCCCATAGGCGACAACTGAAGCAGGGCAGGCTCCGACAGTCCCCCGGACCGTCCGCCCCGCAAGGGGTGACCCTCAGAGGCGTTAACTGAAGCCTGCGCAGGCCACCCGCTTGACACTGTAGGTTGAAGCAGAGACGGTTGTCCACCTCAGAGGCGTTAACTGAAGCCTGCGCAGGCCACCCGCAAGGGGTGGCCCTACTCTCTACGAAGCGGCCTGGGAAGCGAGCATATATAGTAGGGCCACCCCTTGCGGGTGGCCTGGAAGCGACATCACCCCTTCAGTTAACGCCTGAGGGGGCCGACTCTGGTGATCGGCCTGGGGGTCGCTTGCAACGTGCGGTCGGCCCGGGGCATGGAGGAGCCGTCTTACGCCTCTGCCTCTTCGGTCTTTTCGTCTTTGGCCTCTTCCTTTTTGGGGATGTAGAGTTTGATGCGGCGGAAGCCCTCGGCATGTTTCATATCGAGACCTTTTTTCTCTTTGGCCTCTTTTGCTGTGCCTTCGCTCCATCTGCGCAGGCGCTCGGTCATATCCGCCTCTGGCCCGAACTGGGAGATGTGGCATTTCAGACCCTTTGCTTTCAGATCAATCGTCTCGCTCACATCGATATACGTGTTCACTTTATCGGTGCCCCAGAGGTAGAGTTCGTGGGGGCGATAGGGCAGGAAGCCCTCGGTTAGCAGTTCGCGATAGGAGCGAGGGTTGCCGGCGGCGGGGAAAATGGCGTCCAGCACGATATTGCCTGTGGCGCGATGGTCGGGGTGATTGAGGTAGGCCGTTGCTTCAGGCTCCTCTTCAGGATCGGGGGCGAAGATGTGCCGCTCGGGGTCGTGGGTGAAGACGACGCGTGGGCGATATTTGCGGATGAGCCGGGCCACGGCCTTGCGCGCCTCCTCGCTGTTCGTCAGGTGTCCATCGTGAAAGCGCAAGAATTCGACTGCCTGCACGCCCAGCACTTCGGCGGCGGCTCGCTGCTCTTGTTCGCGTTGCAGCATGAGGTCGGTATCAACCAGGCTGGGAACCTCGCTGCCTTCCGCGCCATCGGTCATGATAACCCAGACAATTTTTTTCCCTTGCTTTGCCCAGAGCGCGCTGGTCGCGGCTGCGGCAAAATCAGCATCATCGGGATGCGCCCCCACGACCATTGCCTCAAAATCGGGTTCAGTAACCATTTGTACCGCGCCGGGCGCTTCTTTATAAGCCATATACTAAAACCTCTCGTCAATAGAATTACGTCGCAAAGGTGCGATATAGAAAGTTCGTTCATTATAGGATAGGACGAAAAATTGGCGGCTGTCAAGTGTGCAGCACTCTTTCAAGGGCCGTTATTACCTCGTGCGCCGGGACGGCACGGCCTGCCAGGCTGTCCAGGCCAACGGCACGTTCGCGTAGCCCTTCGCGCAGGATGGCTTGCTCTTCGGGGGTGTGGCCCAGCAGTTGGGACAGCGTCCCGGTTTCCCACTGGAGCAGGACCCCGGCTTGCAGCAAGCTGCCCGTGCGACGACGCACCATGTCCAGCCCGACCACTTTGCGCTGTCCCTGTCCGGCCACGACCTCATATGGGGAGAGCGAGCCGTAGCAGGCGCGGCGCAGGATGGCCTCGCGTTGAGCTGTTTCCGGGCGCTTGAGCAAGGCGCGCTGCTCGTGTGCCTCAGCCACCGGCACGCTGCGCGTCTCTATGCCCAGTTCTCGCAACGCGGCTGCCCAGGCTTCCCCAAACCAGCGATAGGATTCCACAATGTCGGGCAGAATCAGGGGATGGCCTGCTGGCAGGATGACATCCAGGCTGAGCAGGTGAGAGCCTACCAGGACGGCGGTGCCTCCCGCCTTACGGTGATAGATGGGCAGCCGGTATGCCTCCAGCGCCTGAGCATTGAGAACGCTATGTTTCTGTGAAAAGCCCAGCACCAGACCCGGACGTTCCGCCTGCGACCAGTAGAGCGTCGCTGGGTCTCCTGACGCGGTTGAGGCCAGCAGCATTTCACTCATGTCGATGTGAAGCTGCTGGTCCGCAATGCTGAGCGGGTAGATGCGCCAGCTAGTCGGCGAGAAGATTGGCTTCTGCAAGGCTTTTCTCCGCGGGTTTGCGATATATCCAGCCGCCGATGGCAGCCGCCAGGCTGATCAAGGCATCGATAAGCAAGGCGATAGGCGAGCCGAGGAAGTGCGCCAGCCCGCCGGTAAAGAGGTTGCCCAATGGGGTCGTTCCGGCAAAGACCAGCATATAGGCGCTCATCACCCGACCGCGCAGATGGTCGGGCGCGACAGTTTGCAGGGTGGTGTTGGAGAGCGCGGAGAAGACAATCTGCGCGAAACCCACCACCGCAATCAGCGCGAGTGACAGGAGATACCAGTGCGAGATGGCGAACAGGGCTTCAAAGATGCAGAAGGCCGTTGCGCCCGTGAGCAACTGCGAGATGCTGGGCCTGTTATTGCCCCACGCCAGCCAGAGCGCCGCGATCAGCGAACCAACACCAAAGGCCGACGAGATAAAGCCGAAGCCGATGGCGCCGACATTCAACACCTCGGTTGCAAAGAGCGGCAGCACAACATTGAAATTGATGCCGAAGAGCGAGATAACGCCCATGACCGCGATGATGAGCAGGATCGAGGGAGTGCGCCAGGAATAAACCAGCCCCTCGCGCAGGCTCTCCCACGTGCGCGGCTTTGCAATAGCTCCGCCCACCACTGCTTTCAGATTGCCGGGATGGAGGTGCAGTTGTCTCAAGTCGATCATGGCGAGGCCGATGATGACCGCGATAAAGCTGATGGCGTTGAGCAGGAAAAGCGGGGCAACGCCAAGCCACGCGATGAGGATGCCCCCGATGCCGGGGCCGATGATACGAGCCATGTTGAATAGCGACGAGTTCAGAGCAATGGCGTTGGGTAGGTCGGAACGGCCCACCATTTCAACAACGAACGCCTGCCGCGTGGGCATGTCGAGAGCGTTGGTGATGCCCAGCATCAGGGCAAGGATCAGCACCTGCCAGATACGCACCTCGCCTGTGGCTACGAGTAGCCACAAGATGAAGGCCTGGATCATGGCCGATGACTGGGTAAAGATTAAGACGGTACGCTTGGGTAAGCGATCTGCCAGCACGCCGCCGAAGAGCGCGAAAAACATAACAGGCAGGAATTGCAGCGCGCCAACGAGGCCAAGCCACCACGCGCTGTGCGTCAGCTCCAGCACCAGCCAGGATTGCGCAGTTGTCTGCATCCACGTGCCAATCAGTGAAATAAGCTGACCGAACCAGAAAAGGCGAAAATTGCGATGGCGCAGGGCCACAAAGGCCCGCAGCAGGCCCCTTGCCTGCTGCGTCTCGTTGCTCACTACAATCGATGATGAAGTTCCTTGTTGATTTCCAGGTAATGTTTGCATAAGGTCAGAAATCCAATCTCATTTCAAGATAAAAAACAATATTTACTTCTCTTTTTCAGCAGACTCTTTGAGGGCTAAAAGTTGCTGACGTGTGTGCTCGTGACGCTCCAGCTTCTCCAGCAGGGGTTGGCGCATCTGCTCCAGTCCATCGATTTTCTGTTCGATGAGGCGAAGCTGGTTATGGAGTAATTCATCCGAGCGATCGAGTTGTGCCAGTTTCGCCTCGACCTCGGTTTCATGTTGATAGGCTTCTTTGATCTGCACACGCTCATCATCGGCCTCCAGCATCTCACGAATGTCATTGAGGGAGAAGCCGAGCAGGTCGCGCATTTTTTTTATGCGTTCGATGCGCTGGACATCTGCCTCACTATAAAGCCGGTAATTCCCTTCTGTACGTTCGGTAGGAGGGAGCAGCCCAAGCTCTTCATAATAACGCAGCGTGCGTTTGGTCAACCCCGTGCGTGTCGCCACCTGCTCAATCGTAAACAAACCGGAAGGATCAGAACGAACTGAGTCCGCGCCGACCATCATCTTGTGCCTCCTTTGCAAAAGCGGCCATCTTATTTCTCCGCTCACAAGCTTTGTCTATAGTATACCAAAGATTAACGTTTACGTCAATGTTAATCGTCGATATGTATGCAGAAGTGTGGATAAGATGTCTGTATGACTGCCCGGATAGTTGGCAGTTGTGATACAATTGCATAGTATCGGATGGGCCGTTCTTCAGGTGAGTGGAGAGCCGTCCGGGTAGCAGCGAATTGTAGTTTCGTCAAGGACATGTCATACAAGGAAGTATCGAGATGTATACTACCCTGGGGTCCCTGGTGGAGAGGGCGATTACGGGCAACCAGCGTCCTCTTGAATTTTACTTGCGCGATCAGAGCCGTCTGCCGGGGCCACGAGCAAATCTGGAACTGGTCAGTGATTTTAGCGATCTTCTTGCAACGGTGGCGGCGGAACAGCCGGAGCAGACACGGGGCCTATTGAAATATCTCATCAACGGGACGCATACGGCTGCGAAGACAAACACTCCGGAAGAGTTTGTCTTACTCTGCGGCGTGGTTGCTTACGGTGCCTGCGCCGAGACGCAGCCAACGTGGCGCACTGAGGCATTTGAAGTGATGGGCGAGTATGCTGAGCATGCCTCGTGGCGTGTCCGTGAAGGGGCCGTCATGGGTTTCCAGCGATTGCTGATCGCCGCTCCCCAGGACACTATTCGCTACTTGAAGACTATGGCGGCGAGAGGAAATGACCTGCGTCAGCGCGCTGCTATCGCGGCTATTGCCGAGCCACCCCTTTTAAAGACGGACGAACTGGTTGACGCCGCGCTGGCTATCCAGCGTACCGTCCTGGAACGCTTGCGTTGCGCACCTTCTGAGAGCCGCAGACGCGAACCGTTCCGCACGTTGCGGCAGGCGCTAGGCTATACGCTGAGTGTGGTAACGGCTGCTGCCCCCGAAAGAGGCTTTGCCCTGATGCGCGAGTGCGCGGGCTGGGGAGACCCCGATGTTACCTGGGTGTTGCGAGAAAATATCAAAAAGAAGCGCCTGGCAAAATTCCCTGAAGATATGGAAGCCTTGATGCGCCTTCTGGCATAGAAGACGTTGCTTTAGTGATGAGTACTCCTGTAGACTATTATGTAATGACGATGCCAGGTCTGGAGACGGTGGCCTTCAGCGAGATACGCGAGCGGGTGCCGGACGCTGAACTGGTCAAGTTCTCGCGGGGTGTGGCGCAGTTTCGCAGCGCGGAGCCTCCAGCCGGACTGCTTGCGTTGCGCGCGGTTGAGGATGTGTTTATCACGCTCGCCTATATTAGCGGGCTGGGACATAGACGCGATGCGCTGCGTGTATTACATAGTGCGACTCTGCATTCCAACCTTGAGCATACGCTTGCTTTGTGGCGGCGAGCGCATCATGGCAGGCGACCTGCCACCTGGCGAGTCGTCAGTCAGAAGCAGGGGGCGCATGAGTTTCGCCGTGTGGACGCGGGCAACACAGTGATCGATGCGCTGAAGGAGGCTCTACCGCGAGGGATACACCCGGTAAAGGATGAGGCGGATATCGAGTTCTGGCTCTGGCTCAACGGCGGCGAGGCACTGCTCGGCCTGCGCCTGAGCGATGCTACGATGCGCCACCGTACCTATAAGCAGGAGCACCTGCCCGCTTCCTTGCGTCCCACGGTAGCGGCGGCGATGAGCTTGCTGTCACGACCAACGGCGGAGGATATCGTGCTCGACCCGCTCTGCGGCGCAGGAACACTGCTCATCGAGCGGGCGCTGCTCGCGCCGGTGAGGGAGGAGTTGGGCGGCGATATTCGCAAGGAGGCGGTGACGATGGCACGGCGCAACGCGCAGGCTGCCGGAATACGAGCGCACTGGCGCGTCTGGGATGCGCGCGAGCTACCCCTTGAGGCCGGGAGTGTGACCCGAATCCTGACGAATTTACCGTTTGGCAAGCAGATCGGCACGCACGAGGCAAACACCAGGCTCTACGCGAAACTCGCGCTGGGGTTTCGACGTGTGCTTGCGGAGGATGGTATACTGGTGACGCTTACCAGCGAAGATCGGCTCTGGGAAGCGGTCTTGCGTGATAGCGGCTGGCGCATCAGCAAAAAAGTGGTGCTGGTGATTCTGGGCCAGCCCGCCAGTATCTTTGTTGCCGCACGTGCGTAAGTTGCAGAAGCATATTATACATTTTTTAAAAGGAGAATAGTCCATTGGCTACGACAACGACAGCGGATTTTCGCAATGGTATGGTAATCCGCTATAACGGCGAATTGTATACGATTACAGAGTTTCACCATGTCAGTCCTGGAAACTGGCGTGCTTTCGTGCGCACGCGCCTGAAGAATGTGCGTACCGGGCGCGTGATTGAGCAGCGTTTCCGTGCGGGTGAGGAGATTGAGGAGGTGCGTGTCGAGCACCAGCCCTGGCAGTTCCTCTATGTCGATGGCGACGAGTATGTGTTCATGAATACCGAGACATTTGATCAGCAGCCCATTCCGAAAGAGATGCTGGGCGATGCTGTGCAGTTCCTGAAAGAACAAGATGTCGTGGAACTGCTGGTCGATGGAGAAACCATCGTTGCCGCCGAACTACCCAACTTTGTGGAGCTTGAGGTGGTCAGCGCCGAGCCGGGCGTGCGCGGCGACACGGCCAACAACGTCACCAAGCCCGCCACGCTTGAGACAGGAGCCACCATCAATGTCCCCCTCTTCGTCAACCCCGGCGACCGCATTCGCGTCGATACCCGCACCGGCCAATATGTTGAGCGTGTGAAATAACGGGAAACCGTGCCTTGCCCTGGCTCCTCCGCAGGCCGACCCTTGCGGTCGGCTTGCGGAGCGGACTGTCTTTCCCCACGCTCACTTTATCCCGATGCGGACGCGATAACTCCAGTACCAGGGGATAGGTTTGGACCCAATATACTGGAAAGCAGCGTCTCTGAGGCGATCCAAACCGAGTTCTTGATCGGTGAACTGGAACTGGCTGCTGAACGCACTGCTCTGCATCATCGCGAGAAACCGTGTCGCGTCTCCCTGCTCGATGTGATGAAGCAACACCTCGCGAGTGAAGCGGAAGTGGCCGCTTTCGCGCAGGGGATCGAGAGATTTGTTCTTCGGCCAGATCTTGAAGTTCTGAGCCAGCCCGCGCTCCCGGACCAGCTCCATCAGGCGCGAAGTCCCCTCCTGAGCGAGCCGATCAAGCTCCCAATGGATTGCTGGCGGTGTATCATAGTCGTATGCGGCAAAGAGTCCACCGGGTCGCAGAATACGAACAATCTCGGCCAGGGTCGCAGTCGGCTCCATCCAGTGGAAGGATTGGGCAGCCGTGACGATGTCAGCACACCCGTCAGATAGGCCCGTCTGATGCGCAAGCCCTTCACGATATTCGATATGGGCTGCGTGAGGATGAGTTTCGATTTTGTATAGGGCCTCCTGGCGCATATCGGCATTGGGTTCGATCCCGATTACCCGCTCGGCCTGCTCGCTCCAGAGTGCGGTTGACAGTCCTGTCCCGCTGCCCAGGTCCACTACCAGGGTTGGATGCGGTATATCAATCAACTGCGTCAGCAGATCGAGCAAAGCCGGTGGGGGTGCCGGACGCGCCCGGTCGTAGCTGCTGGCTTTACCCGTCCAGATTTCACTGGTTTCTGCCATGCTCTTTCTTTCTCACTTTTCGTCGCCTGCCTCTTTCTCATTCTGCTCTGTTGTTGACGATTTACCTTCTGTCACCTCCTGTGCGAGGGTCTGGGCCGTGGCGCGCAGACGGCGAATTTCAGCCACTGTGCCGTACACTTTCTCGATCAGTTCTTTGTTGGCTTCGAGGCCGACGTGGATGAGCCAGGAAGCGGCATCGCTGCGATTGTTGCGAATACCTGCCTCGATCAAAGCATCGATGGCGTCGAGGTCGCGGTCGTCGATGCGGCAGGTGACCACGTTGCTTTTGGGGGCAGGCGGCTGATGGGCGCGCCCGGCGCTGATGATGGAAATGTACGTCTGCGCTCGTATCTTCTGCAGCGGCGCGCCCAGCGTTTCAAGTATTCTGGCTGCCATTCCCTGTCCCTCTAGAACAAGGCCCAGCAGGAGGTGTTCCGGCGCAACTTTGCTGCCAGCGTTGAGTTTGTGTGCCTCGCTCCCAGCAATGCCAATGACCTTTAATGTGCGAGGAGTGAGGCTCATTTCGCCAACGACGGGTTCTTCTCCGCGCCCAACGATGCCTTCAACAGCCGCCCGAACAGATGCGAGGTCGATACCCAGGTCATTGAGGACCTTTGCCGCCTGATTATCTCCTTCATTTAACAGGCCAAGCAGGAGATGTTCGGTTCCAATATAGTTGTGATTGAGTTGTCTCGCCTCCTCTTCGGCCTGTGCCAGCACGTTCTTCGCCTGCTCTGTAAAGCTCTTGAATGCAATAGCGGTCTTGGTGGTCGTGTGCGTTATATTCTCCGCTTTGCTCATGATCGCCTCCCTTGCACAGTCTGTAAGTATATTGTCTTGTAATGTGTAAAATATTTACAGGCTACAAGTAAAATGTAACGTATTTTCAGATCAATGTCAATGGTTAAAGGTGGGTTATTTATGGCTCGTGCTTTCCTCGAGCCACTCTGCTATCTTTTCAGCGGTCTGGCCTATCGACAAACCTGTGAGATCCAGCAAGGTCATAGGTGGGTTAGTGCTGCTGGCGTGTTCCTGGAGCAAGTGGGTGAAGTTGAGCATGTCGGTGATGAATGGCTCGTTACTGGAATGACGCCAGGCGGGACGGTCACGCAGGCGTTGGGCAAGTTCTTCGTCGGAGCAGACGAGGGCGAGATAGTGGATGTCAGTGAAATAGCGGCGGTAGGGGCTGGCTTCCAGCTTATCGGGCAATGTGGTGCCGAAGAGGAGGATGGGATGCCCGCTCTGGTTGATGGCGACAGCCAGGTTAAGCCAGACGTTCCAGTAGCTTCGGTAATCGTCCGCAGCCGTGGCGGGGACATGGCCCCAGAGGATGTCGCTGTCCAGGCAGACGTACTGGGGCAGCTTTGGCGCGAGTTCGATGGAGAGGGTAGATTTGCCGACGCCGCTGGGGCCGGTGACGATGAAGAGGGGAAGCTGGCGAAACGGATGTTTGTGGCCGCAGTGGGGGCAGATGGCGTAAGGCCCGGCGCTTTCTATGGCCTGCTCGTCTGACCAGAGGCCGCAGGACTGGCAGATGTTGAACATGTAAGCCTCCTTGTTGGCTGTCTATCGGTGGAAAAGAGCAATAATCGGTGGCAGGAAAATGAGGAGACCGATGATGACGGAGATGATGGCGCTGAAGAGTACGGCCCCGGCAGCCACGTCTTTGGCGGCTTTAGCGAGAGGGTTGTATTCGGGCGAGGCGAGATCGACACAGAGTTCGAGCACAGTGTTGAACATTTCAGCAGTGAAGACGGCCATGATGGTGAGGAAGATGATAGCGAACTCAACGAGAGAGATGTGCAGGAGAAGCCCTACCAGGAGGGCGAGCAGCGCAATGGTGAGGTGGACGCGCATATTGCGCTGCGTGCGCAGGGTATACCAGAGGCCGCTGAAGGCATACCCAAAGCTCGCGATGAATCTGGCCCACTCGCTGCGGTTTTTCGCCTTCTCCGGCTGTTCTGGTTCCGGGGCCACCGGCGGGAGACTCATGTCCGGTTACGCTTTCTGCCCCAGGAATTGCAAGACGGCCTGCTGGATGCCGACCATTGCCTGGTAGCCAGCCTCGCTCATGTCGTCATAGCCGACGAGATGGAGCACACCATGTGAGAGCAGGTAGAGCAGTTCGTAGCCTGCGGAATGCCCGGCTTCGGCGGCCTGTTGTTGCACAGTGGGCCAGGAGATGACGACATCGCCCAGGTTTGTCATCAGTTCTGGAGGGGTTACAAAGGGTGTCGTGCTCTGGGCGGCTTCCGCGCCTTCCTGTGGCTGCCAGAGTTGCTCGGCGGGGGCGTTGACCAGCGGCCTCTCTAAGAGGGGAAACGAGAGGACGTCGGTGGGCTTGTTCATCTGACGGTACTGCTTATTCATATCCTTGATTGTCTCGTCGCTGGTAATGAGCAGTGTCAGCATGACGGGCTTGTGTATTCCCGCCTCTTGCAGCGTGCGCTCAATGGTCTGATCCAGTGGGAGAGCGTCCAGCAGTTCCTGCACCCTGGCATTTGCCTCATCGTTGCCGGTATCGATGTACAGTTCGAGTTCGGGATGGTTGTCTTGTTTCTCTGTCATCTCAAAAAACCTATCAAAAAAGAATACCTCCGCCTGTCGAGGTGCTGTTTTCCTGTTCGGAGATCTCAGCACCTCTTCACGGAGGCTAAAGCTGCTCTCTTATCGTGCTTTCGCGGTCTTGCGGCGCTTCGCCGCCTCTTTCTTCTTGCGTTTGACGCTCGGCTTCTCATAGTGTTCACGACGCCGAGCTTCGGCGAGAATGCCGTCCTGCTGGATTTTGCGGTTGAACCGCTTCAAAGCGGTCTCAAATGAATCGTTCTCGCCGATTTTGACTTCCGACACCAGATTCCCTCCCCTCGCGGCCTGTTTTCAAGAGAGGCATTGGCCCTATCTTGTTGACCTGCGCAAAAATTATAGTCCAGCCCTTTTACTGTGTCAAGGTTTTTTGTTCGTTTTCTCGCCGCCGGGATTGCTTTGTCGTCTGCCGACCAAAGGCGATAAGGAAGACGACGAAGCCGATTGCCAGGACGCTGAGCAGGCTAATGGTGCGGTCAAGCAGGATGGCGGCAGCCGCGAGGCTCTGGTTAGTGGGCGCAAAGAGGGCAATCATAGCAAACATGCCGGCCTCCACCAGCCCTACTCCGCCGCCTGTAAAGGGAACGATGGTCAGCAGGGCCTCGCCGAGGGCGATGAAGCAGGCAGCCGTCAGAATGTGCAATACGTTGCCGCCGATCAGACTGAGAGAGAGGGCGACAAAGAAAAAACGCAGCCCTTCACAGGCCCAGACGCCAACCGTGAGCGCTGCCAGCAGGGGCAGGCGTTGAAATGAACCCAGAGTACCTTCCTGGAAATTCGTGTAGTGACTCCGCAGGCGCGCCGGGATGATGCGGGCGATGTAGCGGCGCAACAGGCGCAACAGGAAGAGGCCGATGATGCCAGCGATCACCAGTCCCAGCGTCACGAACAGGGCGAGACGCAACTGCGCGGGCAGGTTGGCGTGCAGGCTGATGATAATGGCGGAGACAAAGAGCAGCAGCAGGACGATCAGATCCAGCAGTCGCTCTGCCAGCACGGTGCCGAAGCCGCGTGCCGTTGATACTCCTATGTCCTGGCGCAGTAAATAGGCGCGGTAGAGGTCGCCCAGTTTAGCCGGAACGACCCCGTTCGCAAAGAAGGAGATATAGACGATCTCCGTCAGCTTCGGCAGGCCGGGCAACCGGATGCCATTGGACGGCGTAAAGCCTGCATTTTCCAGCAGCAAGCGCCAGCGCAGGGCGCGTAGGGGAAACGAGAGATAGTAGATGAGAAAGGCTGTCAGGAAAAGCAGCAGGTTGGCAGCAAAGATGGCTGCCCAGGTCTTTGCCGGGTTGATGTTGAGCTTTTGCGCTGAGTAGATCAGCAGTGCCAGCACGATCAGCAATGGCACGAGCGTGCGCCAGTTGAGGAGCCGCCTGCCGAGCGAAAGCTGCTCGCGGGTAATTTCCGCGTCTCCTGTCGCGCTCTCTAGCGCCTCGTGCTCAATGCTGCCTGCCTGGAGCAGTGTGATTTCCTGCTCATCTTTCGTTGTTTCAGCCTCTGAAAGAGAGGTGTTAATCGGCTCGTTGTCCATATCCCATAGTTTACCAGAAGTTCATTACAGACATATTGCAATCCCAATTATTGTAATGCCAGAAGCTTCCCGGCTCGTGGCTTCCGCGTTCTGGAAGGTGCTTGTTTGATTGACCGGCGGCATGATGATAGACACCAGAACGAGCTTTGAGCAGATCGGCAATCGTTGCCTGTTTTTCCCGACTCGTCAATATCGGCTCGTTGTCATCGATACCCGGCTCTTCCAGTGTCTGCGTGAGATGGAACTTGCCCTCGTGAAGAGCTTGACCGAAAAGGCTGCTCAGAAGGCTCTTACGTATGGAGTGGCAGGGAAGGCGGCGCGCACTATCCCCCCATTCGAACAGAATCTTACCATCTGTGATCACGAGGACAGCCGCCGAGCTTGCAGCCTGCGCCCGCTCCCGTGCGATATGTAGTTGCTGCGTCGACCATCCTACGTCTTCCGGGGAGGAAATGTACTCCCAGGTCGCGTCTGGATACTCTCTATTCTGTTGCATCATCGTCTGGCCTTGCTTTCACTGCCTCTAAACGGATCAGGGCGATCAGGAGTAACGCGATCAGGTTGGTCATACTGTGGACATAGAGGTCATCGACCAGGTTATGCACACAGACGGTGAGCAGGGAAGCCAGCAGCCCTATTGCCAGCGCCCGATCGTTGGTAAGCTCAAACAGCGTAGCTTGCCCACTCTGAGAACGGTAATACTGCGTCAACTGCGGTGGGTGCAGAAGCAGGTAGAGCTTTTGACGTGTTCCGACGGGTGGAACTACCATTCTTCTCTCCATGCCCTGTTGCGCTTTTACCTGCCTGTATTTGTGATGAATTGCCCGGTAAGCGGAGCCACCCATGATAAACATAGTTGCCAGGAAAGTTAAGAAGGCGAACAGGCCGATGATGCCGGTTTCCGCTGCGATGTTGATGTAGTAGTTGTGGGCGTGGCCCAGAGAGTTCACGAAGATTGTGATGTAGTACTGGGGGTAGGCGTCGGGATAGTTGCCGATGCCGACACCCAGGATGGGATGGGTGAGAAACATATTGATGCCCGCGATCCAGTGGGCGAGGCGTTCGGCTGTCGAGTAATCCTGGGCGCTGGGGTTGGTGAAGGAAAACTGATAGGTGCCCAGGATATGGGCAATGGGAAGCAGCAAGGAAGTTGGCAGCACACTGGCAAGGAAAAGGCCCACCATGCCGAGGAAGCCGATTGCCAGCAGGCCGAAGACGGAGCGCAGGCGCGGCATGCCAATGAAGACGATGAAGACGATGGCGGCGGCCAGGGCGATTTCGCCGCCCCGTGACTGTGTAAGCAACTCCACATAGAGCAGTATGAGCGTGGTCACTCCGGCAAAGCTGCGCAGCAGCCAGCCGCGACCAAGCAGCGCGAGGGCCAGCGCGACGACCAGCGTCATATTGATGTAGCCGGCAAAGGGATTGGGCTGGCCGAAGGTGCCGTAGACGCGCAGGCTGGCATCGCGTAAGAAGTTGGCAGGCCCCAGATTGAGAAAGTACTGGGCGTAGCCATAAAATGCCTGCGTGATGGCTGCCAGGAAGGTCAAGACGATAAGCGCCCAGATCTGTTTGCGCGTGCGCAGATATTGCGATCCAATCAGGATGATGACCAGGAATTCCGTCCATTTGACGATCTCTTTGAGGCTCGAAGCGAGGTTGATGGCGACAAGCATGGAGATCAGCATGACGCCTAGCAGGACGACGGTGGCGAGAACGAAGTAGCGCGGCACCTGCAAACGATCGTGGTCGCGTGGCCCTGATAGTGGTTGGGTGGGTGTTGGATAGAGCACGAAACTCAGCAGCCAACCGGCGGCCAGGAAAGCAACGAGAAAATCCGCGCTGTTCAGATTGGCCGTGCCGATGGCAATGGAATCCAGCGACCCCCAGGGCACTGCGAGCGGCATAAGGTAGAGGGCGACACGCGGACGCACCATGCAGAGCACCAGCGCGAGTAAATAGAGCGGCAGGCGAACATTCCAGGGTTCTGGTAACGCGAGCAGCATGAAAAGGGCAAGCAAGGCCCCGATCAAACCAACCAGATTTGCTGGCGAAATACGCGAACGATACGAATGGAACACTGCGGCTATTGTGTCAAGCCATGAATCGTGGCGAATGCTCTCCCATTCACCAACGCCGGGAATATTCATGATGTTCTGTTTCTATCTATATAAGGGGGCTGACCCCTGCTATGAGACAGTCGATAACTTCGTACTCTGATTACTGAACCATGCAATAGTGCGGCGCAGACCTTCCTCCATAGGAACCTTCAGGTCCCAGCCGAGCACCTGTCGCGCTTTAGAAATATCGGGACGGCGGCGTTCAGGATCATCGATGCGGCTGTCCTCGAAGAGAATATCCGAAGAGGCATTACAGAGACGAATGATCGTGTGAGCAAACTCCAGGACAGTGTGCTCTTCGGGGTTACCCAGATTGAAAACCTCGCCCGTGGTACCGGGGGTGAACATGGCGAGTAACAGACCTTCGATGAGGTCGCTGACGTAGCAGATGCTTCGTGTTCTGGAGCCATCTCCGTAGATGGTCAGCGGCTCGTTCTTGAGGGCCTGTGTGATGAAATTGGGGATCATGCGGCCATCACTAAACTGGCTATTGGGACCATAGGTGTTAAAGATGCGCACAATGCGGGCGTCGAGGTCGTACTGGCGCACATACTCCATCGTCAGCGTCTCGCCCAGTCGCTTGCTCTCATCGTAACAGGCACGCGGGCCGACCGGGTTGACGTTGCCCCAGTAGCCTTCGTATTGTGGATGAACCAGTGGGTCGCCGTAGACCTCCGAGGTGGATGAGACCAGAAAGTGTGCCTTCTGCCGCCGCGCCTGTTCCAGCATATGATAGGTACCCTGGCTGTTGACCAGGATAGTTTCGATAGGGTGTTCCATGTAACCAACCGGACTGGCCGGGCTTGCCAGGTGGAAGATCGCCTCGGCCTCAAACTCGAAGGGCCGGGTCACGTCGTGTTCGATGAAGGTAAAAGATGGATGAGAACGCAGTGGGGCTATATTTTGCAACGAACCGGTCAGCAAGTTGTCCACGCACAGAACCTCGTGGCCTTCTTCCAGCAGCCGGGCACATAGATGGGAGCCGATGAAACCCGCTCCCCCGGTTACTACGACTTTCAAACGCTACCTCCAATTTCTCGAAAAAGATATACCCCTTTGCAGCATATCATATCGTGCAAGAGATGAAACTTTTGTTTGCAGGGATGGGGCCTATGGAAACATCTATTTGCACAGGCTGTTTCCCTGAGCGCCAGCAGCAAGCAAATAGAGTATGGGACTTGCCAGGCGCTGTCTTTTGGCATAATCTTTCTTATTGGCTAGACGAATCGGGTGTTGATAGGTAACAGGACGGGACTCCCTTCGTACGGATGAGATGAAAAATGAAACACTACCTTTTCAGGAGGAGATCAATGGCTCTTATTCTCTCACGTAGTGACGTACAACGTTGTCTCACCATGCCGGAAGCTATTCAGGCGATGCGCGAAGCTTTCGGCGCGCTGCACAGGAGACAGGCGCAGATGCCGCAGCGGCTGGCTGTCGGGCTTCCAGAACAAGGAACAGCACTATTGATGCCCTCGTTATTACAAACGGCAGAAGATGAAGCTTTTAGCCTCAAAGTAATCACGGTGATGCCGCATAATTCGCTTCGCGGCCTGCCAGCCCTCCATGCCTCCGTGCTCCTGCTGGATGCCACTACAGGCAGGACAGAGGCTATTTTAGAGGGCGGCTGGCTGACTGCTATGCGTACCGGCGCTGTCTCCGGTCTGGCTACCGATCTGCTGGCTCGCGAGGATGCGAATGTGCTGGCGCTCTTTGGCGCGGGCGCTCAGGCCCCGACACAGCTCATTGCCATCGACGCCGTTCGCCCGCTGCGCGAGGTGCGTGTGGTCAACCGCAGCGATGCGCATTACGATCAACTGGTGAAAACGGTGCATTCGATGCTTGGCGAGCAAAGCCCGGCTATTCGCCGTGCCGCTTCTGCCACTGAAGCTCTTGAGGGTGCCTCGCTTGTCGCCTGTGCCACCACGACAACAACTCCCCTCTTTACCCGGCGCGACATTGAGCCAGGGACGCATATCAATGCTGTTGGCGCGTTCACCCCTGAAATGTGCGAGGTCGATCCTGAAACCGTTGCTCATGCTCGCATCGTCGTGGATCAGCGCGAGGCGGCGCTGGCAGAGGCGGGCGATCTATTGCAGCCACTGGCGGCGGGTCGCATCTCCGGTTCCGAAACGTGGAGCGAATTGGGCGAGCTGGTGGCCGGGGCAAAGCCGGGCCGCCAGAATGAGGATGAGGTGACGCTCTTCAAGTCGGTTGGCCTTGCCGTGCAGGATCTCGCTGTGGCCGCGCAGGTGTATCGTAATGCGCGTCAACTGGGCGTAGGTATCGAGGTTGAGATTTAATGCCGCTGGCGCCGCCAGAAGTGATACATGACTTCGTCGCCGAGACTGAGAAAACCCCAGGTGGTGAGACCGTGGACGATGACGACACCAGGCAGCGAGTAGGGCTGTGGCTGCGCGAGGTAGACGATGCTGAAGACAATACCGGCGAGGCCAACACCGGCAACGCTGCGCCAGCTCCATTTGCCCAGGCGATGGTATAGCGTGTACAGTACGGTGCTGACCAGCCAGCCCCAGCCGATCCAGCCTGTCCACTGCGCAACAGCGGTTAGCAGGAAGCCGCGAAAGAAGAGTTCTTCGGCTGGCGCGTTGATAATCAGGTAGAAAAAGGCTTGCAGGGTGTGGTCGCCGATGGTGGGACGGCGAAACCAGGGACCCACGATATTCATACGATAGGCGGCGGCAAACACGGCCATAGGGATGCCAACGAGGAAGCCTACCAGAAGCTGCTCGTGCAGGTTATTGAGCGTCAGGCCGAGAAACGAGAGCGGCAGGTGGAAAATAATGATATACAGAAAAGGGATAATGCTCAGGGGGAGAATACGCATCAACACATCAGGCCAGAGCCAGCGCCAGGTATCGGCAATGGTCGAACGAGCATATTCTGGAGATTTCATCGAGGACACATTAGAACCCCTTCTGGGTAAAAAAATATCTTTTGCGGAATGAGCAGCCATTGTTTTACACTTACCTTCCCGGACGAGTAATATTAACTATGCATTAAGTAAGTGTAAAACAATATTGGCTGTCCTGTCTAGCGTTGCCTTTGCATCCTTTCTACCTGTGCCAGGCTCTCCTGCACCTCTTCCCGTGATAGGTTGCCGAGCAGGAGTTCGTCGTCACTTTTCGCCATCAGCCGATGGTAGAAAGCCATGCCTTCCTGTATCAGATCGGATGCTACCTCGTCTGCTCCGAGCATCTCAAAGAGCACATCCTCCGCTCTGGCAAAGCGCCCGGCCTTTTCATTGTACTGGAAAAGCCTCTGATTGGTTGCAAGCGGCAATTCGTATTCTGCCAGTCGCTGCACAAGGTCATCGATGTTGGAAAAGAGGTCGAATCCGTCGATGCTCTTGCCGCGCAGGAACAGCTCTAAGAAGAGATTCAGCGCCTTGAGGTGGCGGTAGTAGCTCTCGTTCTGCTTATCCAGGCTGGCGTAAACATCACCCTCCGCCTTGAGCAGCGCCGCGACATAGAAGGCGAGTTCGACGTTCAGCACGCCATGTGGGGAGAGCATGCCAAGCAGCGTTTCCTCAGAGAGCGAGTTAATCAGGCCGGTAGTGAGCCCGGTAGCCTGGCGAAAAGCCTCATCGATGAGGATGAGTGCTTCCTCCTGCTGGTTGGCCTCTTGCAGGAAGATGATCCGGGCGAGAAATCTCCCCAGCCGTTCCGCCAGGCGAAGGATATAGTCTTTGTTTACCATATGTTTCTCGGCATTTGAGACGGGCATCAATCCAGTAGCTTCTTAAGAGGCGAGTATGATGCCTGCACAATCTACGATAAGCGGGCAATGGCCTCGTTGATGCGCTGCATGGAGCGTTCGCGGCCCAGCACCTCCATCATCTGGAAGAGCGGCGGCGTAGCGGTTCGGCCACTTACGGCGGTACGAATCGAGCCGAAAAGCTGGCCGGTTTTCAGCCCCAGTTCCGTGGCAAGGGCACGCATGGGTGGCTCCATGACGCTGTGCTCCCACTGCTCTATGCCGTTGAGCAGATCGCGGGCGCGAGTCAGAGCCATCGCCGTGCGCCCGGCATCCATGCCTTTCTGGATGAGCAGCGGCGTCTCGTAGTCCAGTGTGTCGGTATAGAAGAACGAGACGGCGTGCGCGGCCTCGCCCAGCGTCTTGAGTCGTTCCTGCTCAAGACTGAGTACACGCATCGTATAGGCGAAGTCGAGCGGGCGCTGGACGATATCGGGCAGACCTTCCTCGGCCTCCGGGCGCTCCATGTAGGGGATAGCGCGGCGCGTGAACTCCTCAAGCGGCAACTGCCGGATGTAGTAGCCGTTCATCCAGGTCAGCTTGTCGGCGTCGTAGATGCCGCCGGAGATACCGACGCGGTCGAGCGTAAACCGTTCGATCAACTCGTCGCGCGTCATGATCTCGGTCTTGTCATCATACGACCAGCCCAGTAGAGCCAGGAAGTTGAAGACAGCTTCGGGCAGGTAGCCCTGCCGCTGCAAATCGATCCACGAGGGCGCGCCATGCCGCTTGCTGAGCTTTTTCTTGTCTTTGCCCAGTACGCTTGGTACGTGGTAGAGTTTGGGAATCTCCCAGCCCAGCGCCTTGTAGATGTGGACGTGACGCGGGGCGCTGGAAATCCACTCCTCACCGCGCAGGACATGTGTAATGCCCATCAGGTGATCGTCGACGATGTGCGCCAGGTGATAGGTGGGCAGTCCATCGGATTTGAGTATGATGAAATCGTCGATGTCGGCGTTGTTGAAAGTGATATCACCATGCAACTCGTCATGCACGACGGTCTGGCCCTCAAGCGGCATGGCGAAACGTACCGTCGGCCTGATGCCCGCCGCCTCGTACTCGGCGCGCTGCTCCGCCGTCAGGTAGCGGCAGTGGCGATCATAGCGCGGGGGCAATTTCTGCGCCTCCTGCGCCTTGCGCATCTGCTCCAATCGCTCCGGCGTGCAGTAGCAGTAGTAGGCATGGCCCGACTCGATCAACTGATCGGTGTAGTACAGGTAAAGCGCTTTGCGCTCCGTCTGGTAGTAGGGGCCATAGGGGCCACCAACGACAGGTCCCTCATCATAATCCATGCCCAGCCATTTTAGACCATCCAGCAAGTATTCAACCGCGCCTTCAACGGTGCGGGCAGTATCAGTATCTTCGATGCGCAGGATAAAATCGCCGCCGGTGTGGCGCGCAAACAGCCAGCTAAAGAGGGCGGTACGATAGCCGCCAATGTGCTGAAATCCCGTCGGACTTGGCGCGAAGCGCAGGCGCGGCCTCTTCTCTACCTTCTCCGCCTGCTGCTCCTCTAATGAATGCTCTGTCTGTGTCATAAAAAAATCATTCCTCCTCAATAGCACTATGGGGATTCACCTTATTTTATCATAGGAGGGCAACATGCCCTGTGCCAGACTATTGACCCACCTCAGCAGAAATGGATATAATCGATTGCAAACTAATAACAAACATCGAGTGAGTAAAAACACATGATCTGTATCATTTGCAAACAAGCGGAATTGCAAGAGGGAACAGACTCATCTCCAGAACTCACCGCAAGAAAGCAATTTGGGAAACTGTTATCTCTAACTTATCGCGTCCTCTTTTTAAGGAGCTTACATGGATTTTTTGCTGAAAAAACTCTTGCCCGATACCGCTACCGTTTCCCCTGAGGGAATGTTACACATTTGCGGCTACTCCATCAAAAATTTGGCGCAAACATATGGGACGCCCCTCTATGTATTTGACCGCGCCACCATTGTCAATGCCTGTCAGAGCTACCTGCGCGCCTTCCGGGAGCAATACCATGCCTCTGCCGTGCGGGTGCTATATGCCTCGAAGGCGTATCTTTCGCCTCTGGTGGCCGCTTTAGTAGCGGAGCAGGGGCTGGGGCTGGACGTGGTTTCGGGCGGCGAGCTGCTGGTAGCGCGGCGGGCGGGCGTGCCGATGGAGCGCGTCTCGTTTCATGGCAACAATAAATCGGAGGATGAATTGCGGTTGGCGCTGCGCCTGGGCGTGGGTCGCATTGTACTGGATAACTGGAGCGACCTGGAGCGGCTCACGCGCATCGTGCGTGAGGGCGAAGCGGAGGGCAAGCAACCGGGTGTGCTGCTGCGTGTGGCTCCTGGTGTGTACGCGGATACGCACCGCTACCTGCAAACCGGGCATGCCGCCTCGAAATTCGGTTTCCCGCTGTTAGATGGAGAGGCAAAGGCTGCGGCGCTGCGCATCCTGAACGAGGGACAACTACGCCTGCTCGGCCTGCACGCGCATTCAGGAACGATGTTGCGCGAGACGCGTCCCCATCAGGAGACGTTGCAGCGCTTGCTGGAGCTTGCTGGCGAACTGCATGAGCAGACTGGCTGGTGGCCCGTGGAGATCAGCCCCGGCGGTGGATGGGCGATTGACACGCCTGATAACGTGACAACACCCGGTGTTGAGGTGCTGGCACGGACGTTACAGCAGACGATGGTGCGGGGCATGGAGGCTATCGGTGCTGTTGGCGAGGCGCTGCCCGCGCCGGAGTTGATCGTGGAGCCGGGGCGCTCGATTATCGCGAGGGCGGGCGTAGCTGTCTATCGTGTCGGGGCGCGCAAGCCGACGGCGGGTGGTGTGACTTATATATTTGTTGATGGCGGCATGGCCGACAATATCCGGCCCGCGCTCTATGGTGCGGTTTACACAGCGATTGCAGCCGAGCGCGTGACAGCCACGCCGGAGGAGGAGGTGTGTGTCTCCGGGCGTTACTGTGAATCGGGTGATCTGCTGATTGAAAAGGTCATGTTGCCGCGCATGCGGGAAGGAGAATTGCTGGCTCTGCCCACGGTGGGCGCGTATTGTCTGCCGATGGCGAGCAACTATAACCTGGTTCCCCGCCCGGCTGCCCTGCTGGTGGATGAACAGGACGCGCGGGTAATGGAGCGGCGAGAGACATATGACGACCTGCTTGCCCGCTATCCGGAGCAATAAATATCCTCCACCTGCATGCATAGCACCAGGGGCAGACTGATCGATTGCCCCTGGCGCTATTTATCTTTCTGGAAAAAGGTTGCCGGAAATCCCCGTTAAAATCCTTGGGAAAGATCAGTCTTTTCCAAACTCATCCAGCACATCCAGGCTATTGATGAAATCTCGATATGCGTCGAGGTTATCCGGCTCTATGTCTTTTTTCGGCTCAGCTTTAGGTACAGATTGTTCATCGGTGGTTTCCAGGGCTACTCCGGCTCGCTCCAGTACACTGTCATCGACGTAAATCGGTGTCTTAGCGCGCACTGCCAGGGCAATGGCATCGCTGGGACGCGAATCTACCTCGACGTGTCGGCCTGCAACATCCAGAACAATGCGCGCATAGAAAATGTCTTCGATCAGGTCGGAGATGACCACACTCACGATTGTGGCACCCAGATCATTTATGACATTCTTGAGAAGGTCATGTGTCAGTGGTCGCGGTGAGGTCGTACCCTGGAGTTCGACGGCAATGGCATATGCCTCTGCATGCGCTATCCAGATGAACAAGTAGCGTTCCTGCTTCGTCGCTTTTAAGATGACTACTCGCTGCTGCGTGGCAAGATTAATACGCACGCTTTCAACTGTCATCTCAATCATGCTTTGTTCCCTCTTTCTGAAATCCGGGTCCGTCGAATTCCTGACGCCTCTATTGTATACCCTTTTTACTGTTAAGCGCAAATTACGTGGCCGGACTGATCGGTTGGCACTTACAATCAATCCATCAACCAGCCAATCAATAAATCAATAAGCATTACGTTACGACCAGGATTAGTCTCTCTCTATCTCCTTAACAGGAGTATAACAAAACCTGACGACTATTCCAAGTCCTCTCATAAGAAAGGGTGCCATTCAGATTTTTGCGTGACGCAAATGAAGAGCTTTGGGAGAAAAGGTTTGTCTTCCCCAACGCTTTTGTCCCTCTGTTCGTCCCTTTGGGACAGCAGGCGCGGCAGCCTTGGAAGAAGGCAGAAGCAAGTACAGGCGCACGAGTTGCTGCTGGAACTGCTCAAGCAGGTGCTGGTAACGCAGCTGGGAGCGTTGTTGGCGTCGCCGGTTCTGGCTTTGTTTACGCCATTGCTGCTGTTGCTGCCAACCCTCACTCCAACGATCATTGTAGACCATGTTGCGCAAGGCCAACATGGGATTGACGTTACTGGCCCGCCAGCGCATGCCTGCTCCCTTGAGACGGGCTTGCATGACGACTTTGTTGCCACTTTCCACACTGCCTGAGCCGATGGGCCAGCCGTCAGCCTGGAACTGGGGATACTGCATCTGCGACTCCCGCTTGCGCAAGTACCGCAGGGCATCGCTGATGCTCGAGAGCGACCAGCGCTGCTCTAAGCACTCCAGATGGGAGAGCACCCGCTTGGGACCATGATGCTTGAGTTGGTGCAGCAGCACCCGCAGCCAGCCCTTGGGCAGGTGATAGCCCAGCAATTGGGCCTGCTCTTCGATCTGGCCGAGATAGCCTGCGGCATGGGCAAAATCCAGAATACGCACCGCATCAGGGCGATGACCATCGACAAAGCCTTGCAGCCATTCAGCTCCATCTTGCACGGCACACACCTCTTTGGCCCGCTCCACCCCTCGTCGACTCACCTCCACCGAAGCCAAATCGGCAAAGGTGGCCGCATCGGTCAAACGCGAAAAGTAGCTATGGTTCTGACTACGGACCGTGCTGGCCTTGTCTTTGGGGCAGACCACCTCTCCAATCACCACGGTTTTGACTTCGGCCCACACTCCCCCTCGCAGAGGCACCAGCCCCCCATCGCTGCTCATGAGCATGCGCTCGGCAGGCTCTTCTTGCGGCAAAGGGAAGTCCTTACTGCCTCTTGGCCCAGCTTGCTCGCTTTGGATCTGCTCCCAAACCGCTCCTGCTGCCAGAGCCTGCCGCCGTGCAGTCGAGTCACTGACCTGGACTCCGAGCAGATCCTGCAGTTGCTTGACCGCTCGCTCAAAGGGCATCCAGGCGCACAAGCGCACCAGACTCTGATGGGCATGAGGTAAGAGCGCCGTTGACGGCAAGGCTAATTGCTCATCGAGGGGGAAAAAAGCTGTAGCCGCACGCTGGACAGCTCAGATACTGACGAGTCAGGCGCACCTGTTGACCTCCTTGCGTTTGCAGGCGGCGCTGGTGCTTGCCCCGGGCCTGCATGCGTTCTCCGCAGTGGGGACACTTCCTGGCTTGCTGACTCTCACCTTCTTGTTCAAGCGGGCTGGCCTGGGCGACCTCCTCGATCATTCGGGCCCGCAAGCGGTTCATCTGCTCATCAACGGCGGCTTCGATTTCGGCTAAGGTCGCCTCGGGATGGGCGCTACGCCACTGGGCCATGGCCTGACTGGCTTGCTGGCTGCTCTGCTGCCACTGCTGGCTCATCTCTTGTCGGTTCACGCTGCTTCCTCTGCTTTCTTCTCTGCTGGCTTTTCACCTCGCCTTCCATTTTACCATTTTTGTCTCGTGCAAAAATCTGAATGGCACCCCATAAGAAAATGGGAAATTTGGAAAAAAGGCTTTAGGAAAAAAATTCGGAAAAAACGTTCGATAAAAGGCTTGTATTGGAGAGATTGGTATGGTATGATAGTTTTGAATAAATTTTCTATTTCCATGCCGCTGGAAATGGCCCACGGCATTGGACAGGCATATACAGAAAGGCGGTTGATGTTCTATGGCTACTGAACAGGCCAGCGATATTCAGCGCAGGATGTATGAGTTTATCGTCAACTACATCAAGACGGAAGGGATGCCGCCGACGAACCGCGAGATTGGCCGTGAAATGAACATCGCCAGCACCGGGCACGTTGACTATCATCTCACCATGCTTGAGAAGAAGGGACTCATCACCCGGCAGCAAAAAAAGAGCAGGGGCATTAAACTCACCAAAACCGTGCGAGGTGTGCCGGTGATGGGGGCGATTGCCGCCGGTAAACCCCTCGAAATTTTCTCTGAACCGGATCAGCACGTCGATATGGGCCGCGAACTGGAGCAAGAAGACCATTATGCTCTGATCGTCAGAGGAAGCTCGATGATCGAAGATCATATCTGCGATGGTGACTATGTTGTCGTGAAACCACAGCCCAATCCTGAGAGCGGCGATATCGTCGTTGCCGTTCATCTGCAGGAGGGAACAACTGGCAGCGCAACGCTCAAGCGTTTTTATCAGGAAAAGGAGCACAATCGTATTCGTTTGCAGCCCGCGAACTCCGAACTTGATCCCATTTACATTCCCAAAAGCGAGTGGGACCGCGAATGGCAGATTCAGGGCAAGGTTGTCGCGATTTTCCGTTCCATGTCCCCCTCCAGCCGCGTTGCCTAGCCGGGTGTCGCCAGCCTCAGAGAAGCGTGTGCCGGGTAGGAAGCAGCAAGAGCAGCTTACCCGGCCATAAACAACAAATAAGCGTAGAGAAGGAGCTTTCTTCATCTTCTCGTTAATTCTCCTGCTACATTTTTTCTTACCTCGATGATGGGAAAAATCCCCTTGTGCTTTTCTTCCAATCCTGTTATACTCTAACCAAACAAGTTCACTATAGCATAGCTTGCCCATGATGTGGAGTACACGCCTGCTTGGGCGGTCAGAAAGGATGCACGAGCTTATGAGAATGGCCCTGGTGGCGTTAGTGCTCGTGGTTGGAGCTGGGGTGGTTCTCTGGTTTGGTAACACGTTGAATTCCTGGGTCTTAGGCGGTCTAATAGGTGGTCTTGCAGCTTTGCTTATCAGCATTCCGATCTCTGTTACCTTATTTTTTCACCTTTCCCGGAGACACGAAGAGCAGCAGCGGGTACGCGATGAGGAAGCTGTAGTCCTGGCCCAGGCACATGGATACGGGCGTGGGCGGGGGTATGCATACCAGGAAGAGCAGGTTGAGGTGTACGAGGCCGAAAGCTATTTGCTGCCCGAAGGAGAGGCGTGGTACGAGGAAGAAGATGAGCACCAGTACCACGCGCAATCCATGCAGACGGAACGCTATCTTCCAGTTCTCTCACAGCCCCGTCTTCCTGCACAGCCAGCAGCTCGTAAGCGTCGAGGAGTTGGGCAGCCCGGTGGCGGGAAAATGCCGGTGCCTCGTCGCGCCTCATCTGCCGATGCGGAGTATTTCCCGGGTTTTATCGGTTATCAGCAGCGATCTTTCCGCAGCCAGCAGATGGAAGCTCGCAGAGCGGCTCTTGAGGAAGCGCAAGGCCGCGCTGGCATGACGCGCAGCGCATCCACCAGGAGGCTCTCTGCTGCCCGGCCCACGACCTCTTTTCAGCAGCCCGATTACGAAGACCAGCCGCCAACCCGTGCTCTACCCCGCCAGGCCGCTCGTCAGAATCGCCCTCGCCGTATCGTGGATAGTACTTCCGGGCTACTGGCAGATTCCGCTGTCCATCGTTCTCTGCCTGCCGCCGGTGAGACAAGCGCAAGTCGTCAAACACGACGGCCCCCATCTCGCCATGATGAGCCAGATACAGAATACCTGCAGGAGCGTTTTTCACGGCAGCAGACGGATCCGGTGTACCGGCAGACGGGGCAGCTTCACCAGCAGCAAAGACAGACAGGTCAGATTGGGGGAACAGGGCAGCTTCGTCAGCAGACAGGACAAACCGGGCAAATACGGCGCAATCCCAATCTTGAGGGGCAGCGCCGCGACCCCGATATTGTTACTGGCAGCCTGCGCAACCCGATGGTAAGGCGCGCCCCCTATATGTACGAGGACGATGCGCTGCGCGAAGAATTGAGCCAGATGATTGACCCTCCAACAGTACGCCGTTTCTCGCGCTATGAATCACAACAATACGAGGACGACGAAGAGGAGTAATATCTGACGTAACGAAGGGGATGAAAGTCTCGTTTACAGTATCGAGTAAATGAGAATTTCATCCCCTTTTTCTCATTTTTGCTAAAATAACTGGCCTCTTTTCTTGAAATGTGTTAGGATTGAGCGGTACATTTTTGAAAAAGCAGGAGGATAGCGCATTGTTAACGCATTTGACGGATACATTGACTGTACTGATTACAAATTTGTATGTAACTACGGGGCTGGTGGGTATTCTGCTGGCTATGGCAATAGAAAGTTGTTGTATTCCTTTACCAAGTGAGATCGTCATGCCGCTGGCTGGTGTGATGATTGCCAGTGGCAAGCTTTTACATGGGACGAGTTTTGGAGTGAGCCTGATCCTGGTCGCGCTGGCCGGTTCTTTTGGCTGCCTGCTCGGCTCGACGGTCGCCTATGCCATCGGCTATTCCGGGGGGCGTCCACTCTTGTTGCAATATGGTCGCTATGTGCTGATTTCACAGCACGATGCCGATAGGGCAGACTATTTCTTCCAGAGGTGGGGAAGCGCGACTGTTTTCTTCTCGCGCCTGCTGCCTGTTGTGCGCACCTACATCTCGTTGCCAGCCGGTATCACAAAGATGCCCTTCGGGAAGTTCGTTGTTTACACCTTCCTGGGTTCGCTGCCCTGGTGCCTGGTGCTGACCTATGTCGGCTATCAACTGGGCAATCATCTGAGTACGCTCGCTTCCGTCTTCCACGGCCTGGATGTTGTGATTGTCCTCGTTGTTGTTGTGCTGGTCGTGCTCTATGTCTGGCGGCACATTCGCAATGATCGCAAGGCGCGTGCCGCTCATGCAGCCGCCGGGAGTGTCGGCAATCCTACTCAGGCTCAAATGTCGAGTGCTGATGCCTGGAATCAGGCGCAGCAGTGGAGCCAGCAGACCCAGTCGGGCTGGGGGCAGTCACAGGGGCAAGCTGGCTGGGGGCAATCACAACCTCAGGGGTCGGCGCAACAGGCGCCCTGGCAGGCACAGCCGGGCTGGGGCCAGCCCGCGCCTCAATCCCCGCAGCCATTTCAGCAACCGCAATGGGGCCAGCAGCCCCCTCAGACAGGTTGGGATCAGTCGCAACAACCTCCGCAGTCTCCACAGCAGGGTTGGGGGCAAGCGCCTGCTCCCCAGCAGCCTGTTCAGCCATTTCAGACGCAGCCGGGTTGGGGCCAGCCCACACCAGTACCACCTCAGCAGCCAGCGCAATCCGGCTGGGGGCAGCCTCAATTCCAGCCCGGCCAGCCCTGGTTCCCACAGTCTGGCAATAGCGATCAAACCGTGAGGCGTAACTAGCGCCTGTCTCTCGAACGAGAAGCAGAGCGATGAGAACAGAAAAATACGGCCTCAATCAGTTCAAAACCGAAACAATTAAAGCTTATGGTGAGATGGCAATGGAACTCATCCTGGTCAAAGGGTTGACCGAAGATTCTCAGACCTGAAAACACGAGTGGATCAGCAGATAGCAGGTGTGCGGCAAGAAATGGCGGAGATGCGTGTTGAAATCTCAGGTCTTAAAGACTTGCTCATACAGGTTCTTACACGACAGTCGGATACATCGTCGTAAGCGATCAGGCAGCATTGATTGCTGCTCTGGCCTCATTAGCTCGTTTCGCTAATGAGGCCAGAGCAGCAGAAGAAGCTAGCGTTGATGGCCCTGAACATCTATGCGGGAGATTGTCAGATAGCCAACGAAGACGACAATCAGAATGCCGAGGACGAGGCTCACAATCCCATCTCCCATGCCAAGACCGCCGAGATACGGCTTGCTTATCCAGTCGGCAATTGATGCTCCAAGAGGGCGTGTCAGGATGTATGCGAACCAGAAGGCCGCAATTGCGTTCAGGCGAAGCAGATAGTAGCCCAGAGCCGGTAGGGAGATCAATACGGCGAACAGTATAATCGATACAAAGTAACCCAGCTTCAGGGTTGATGCTGTCATATCCCCCAGAGCCGTACCAAGCGCAAATGTCGCCATAACCGTTGCCCAGTAAAACAGCTCGCGCCGCCGCGTAAAGATACTGTGGATAGAGAGGGTTTTCTCGCTCGCGTACCAGACTGCGAAAATGATGGCGAGTACGACCGCGAAGAAGATGGTTGACATCAGGTATGGAACGCCCAACACGATATGCACCACGTCGGCTGCCATCGTGCCGAAAATAGCGACCATGAGGGCGGTTAGCCAGTATACCCAGGCGATATAGCGGTGCACTGCGAACTGTAGTATCAGCGCGGCTACCAGTCCTATGCCTCCTAGCATTACCGCAATATACGGGTTGATATGATAGACCAGGTAATCCGAAGTTGACTCACCCATCGCAGTAGTCAACAATTTCACAATCCAGAAATAGACCGTAACTTCCGGAACCTTCAACATCATCCGCTTTATGCTTTGCATCGGCAGCGTGTTGGCGTTACTGATATCCGGGTTTAGCTGATGCGGTGGTATCATTCTGCTCATACGTTGTGTCGTCTCTCCTGTCAACAAGAAATGTACTCTATATCCAGAACGAATCTCATATACACCGGTCACGATATGCCAATTTCCTGGGAGTCGTTCTTCTCAGGAGTTGGGCAACAGGTCAGGATTCTCCCATCGTCTGTTCTAAGGCTGTGAAACTCCCTTCTTCCATTGGCGTAGGTGACTCCTCTTCATGAAATATCACTTCGAAAACCAGCCCTATTATATCCGATACCTGTCTGGTTGGCTATAGAGTATGCGGCGATTCAGGGTATTCTCATGCTAGAAAGCTGAGCAAGAAGGAAGTATGAGAACGCCCTGACCGCTCAATTTACGCTTCGCTTGTCACCATGCGCGGCTTCCGCACAGGTGAGAAGAGCGTCCAGAGAAATGCCAGGAAGAAGTCGCAGTAGCCGATCAGGAAGGTCAAGCGCAGCCCGCCGATATGTTCGCCAGGCAGCCCACCCAGAAGCGCGCCAGGCGGCAACGTGCCCACGCCGATAAACTGCATGCCAGCCCCCACACGTCCCAGCAGCCGATCGGGCGTGACCTGCTGGCGCAGACTCAGCTCGTTGACGTTAAAAAGCGTGTTTGAGATGCCAAAGAGTAATGCGCCCACGACGATGATGCCTCCAAAAAAGTTCAGGGTCGCGGCGCAGGCAGCAATGGCATTCTTGCGATGCTCTGATATGCCGTAGAGGAAGATAAAGCCTCTGCATGTCTTCGTGCGTAGGTTCCGTCCGGTGGCGCCATTATCCGCCGCACAAGCAAATGCGCCAGAGCTATGCGGCGAAGGCATCAAAGACGACACTCTTAGTCTGGAATAGTTGATTCTTCACAAATTGATGCTACCATGCCTGCTTCTGACTGTCAAGCGGCTGCAATGGAGGTATTTTCTCACAGAGAAAGAAAAGAGGAACATTGTATCTTATAATTAAGGTTAGAGATGCAAATCTTTTGTGGTAAGGAGAGCCGGTATGGACCCTTTCGAGAGAATAGCCAGGAGCAGGCGAACTCCGCCTGCTGGGGATGTGACGCAGGGGCGTAGCATCGCCTACTCGCGCAGCGTGACGCGGCGACTGATGGAGTTGATTGATGCGAACGCGCATGGGCATGTGCATGGTGGCGTGATTATGCGTATGGTTGATGAGGCGGCCGCTATCGTCGCCATCAAACACAGCCATAACCCGCGAGTGGTGACGGCCAGGGTGGCGAGGTTTGATTTTCTGGCTCCTGCCTATATCGGCAACGTCGTTTCCGTCGATTGCGAAATGCGCTACGTTGGCAGGACGAGTATGGAGGTGGGTGTCGAGGTCATGGCCGAAGACCTGGTAAGTGGAGAGGTGCGCCATATTGCCAGCAGCTACGTCATCTACGTTGCCCTGGATGAGGATGGCAAACCAACGCCCGTGCCCCCGCTTGTACCTGCCAACGACGAGGAGAAGGCGATCATCGAGCGGGCGTATAAGCATCGTGTACAGCGGCAGAAGATAGACGAAGAGCTGAGGCAGTCAGGTGAGCTACCCTATTGAAGCCTTCATCGCTATGTCTATGTTGAGTGGAATAGAAAACAAGAAAGAGACAGCATGCAAGAAGCGAGCACAACGAGAATAACGCAGCATCCTCTGGCATTTTCTACCCTGGCGTGTCCAGATTGGTCGTGGGAACATATTGTTCAGAAAGCCGTTGAATACGGCTACCAGGGTATCGAACTGCGCGGCGTCGAGGGTGAAATGGATCTGACAAAGTCTGCCCCGTTTACAGGCAGCCGGTTGGCAACTACGAAGCGCGAATTGCAGGAGCGCGGCTTAGCCATTCCATGCCTGGATACCTCGTGCCGCTTTGATCAGGCCGCTGCCCTCGATGGTAACATTGACGAGGGAAAGCGGCACATCGATCTGGCTGCTGTATTGGAAGCGTCTTATATTCGCGTATTCGGCGATCGCGTTTCAGACAACCGGTCGCGAGAGACGATTCTCGCGCAGGTCATCGCGGGATTGAACGCCCTCGCTCAACATGCGGAAGGAACTGCTGTGCAGGTGCTGCTCGAATCCCACGGTGATTTTGCAGATTTACAGAACATGCTGCCTGTGATGCAGGCGATTCAGCATCCTCACGTCGGCGTGCTCTGGGACGTGCATCATCCCTACCGCTTTTTCTCTGAGCCGCTGGCAGAGACCTACAACAGCCTCAAGAGCTATATCAGACATGTTCACCTGAAGGATTCGATAACCGCGAATGACGGCGTTCGTTACTGTCTGATGGGACAGGGCATTATCCCCCTCGCAGAAGTGCTGCGACTCTTGCGCTCAGGTAGCTATGCAGGGTGGCTCTCCTTTGAATGGGAGAAACGCTGGCACCCCGAGATCGAAACGCCCGAAGTGGCCCTGCCTGATTTTGTGCGTGTCTTGCGCGCGGCTCAACACTCTCTATGAGCGATCAGGAGGCGGCATAAAACTCGCCATCATTTTCTGATACTGCTCAAGAAAGTCAGTCCAGGGTTTCATATAGCTCTGGCTGGCCTGCATCGTTTTCTGGTATTGTTCCAGTGCCTGCGCCCAGACCTTGAGATAGGGGGCGCTGGCTTCCATCATCTTCTGGAACTGGGCCAGCGAATCCATCCACTCTTTCATATAGGTTGCGCTGGCCGCCAGCGTCTTCTGAAAGAGCTCCATCGTTTCCAGCCAGTTTTTCTGGTAGGACGCGCCTGTCTCCAGTGCCTTCTGGAATTGTTCCAGCGACTGTGACCAGAGCTGCTGGTATTGATCCTGGACGCTGGTTGCCTTTTCCTGCTTCTGATTGCCGGTAGTGTCTGCCATAGAATACCTCCCTTCTATCCTGCTCATTCAGGCATCAGAGTACCCGCAAGGGGTGCCCCTACTATATACATTCGGGTATGAGCAGACAAAGCGTATATAGTGGGGTACCTCTTGTGGACACCCTGGCCGTGGATATATTGTCCGGCTGCTCGGTTAAAGTGGATACCTCACCGTTCCACGATCATTGCCACGCCCTGACCACCGCCGATGCAGAGGGTGGCGAGGCCATAGCGGGCATCACGTCGCTGCATCTCGTAGAGCAAGGTGACCAGGATGCGCGCGCCGCTGGCTCCGATGGGATGGCCGAGGGCGATGGCACCACCGTTCACGTTAAGCTTCTCCGCCGGGAAACCCAGTTCTTTGCCCACCGCGACCGATTGCGCGGCAAAGGCCTCGTTTGCTTCGATCAGGTCGATGTCGGCTATCCTGAGTCCGGCCTTTGCCAGCGCCTTTCTCGAAGCGGGTATAGGCCCCAGGCCCATAACGCGAGGTTCGACACCGGCGGAGGCGTAGCTTTTCACGGTCGCCATCGGCTGCAAGCCCAGTTCATTGGCTTTCTTGCGGCTCATCACGATGAGCGCGGCGGCGCCATCGTTGAGGCCGGAAGAGTTGCCTGCCGTGACCATACCACCCTGCTTGAAGGCGGGGCGCAGTTTGGCGAGACCTTCCATCGTGCTCTCTCGCGGTTGCTGGTCGACCTCGAAGACCGTCGGGCCTTTTCTGCCCGGCACTTCTACCGGCACGATTTCGTCGCGGAACACTCCGTTCTTAATGGCTTGCGCGGCCCGTTGCTGGCTGCGCAGCGCGAACTCATCCAGCTCCTCGCGGGTCAGATTGCAGGCCGAGCAGATATTCTCGGCGGTAATGCCCATATGAATGCCTTCAAAAGCGTCCTCCAGGCCATCCTTAATCATCTCATCCACCAGTTCGCCATTGCCCATGCGATAGCCAAAGCGAGCCTGATTGACCAGATACGGGGCGCGGCTCATGTTTTCCATGCCGCCCGCGACGACGATCTCGTCATCTCCCAGCCTGATAGCCTGGGCCGCCAGGATAACGGACTCAAGGCCGCTCCCGCAGACTTTGTTGATCGTCATCGCGGGAATCTCGACCGGCAATCCGGCATTGACGGCGGCCTGACGGGCAGGGTTCTGGCCCAGGCCCGCCTGAAGCACGTTGCCCATGATTACCTCATCGATCTGATCTGCCTGAAGGTCTGCCCGTTGCAGAGCTGCACGAATACAAATCTCACCCAGCTTTACTGCCGGTACTTCCGCTAATCCACCTCCATATGTGCCAATCGCAGTACGCACTCCACTCACAATAACCGCATCTTGTAATTCGGCCATAACCTCTGCTCCTTTATCAGTAGTTGATGATGTAATCATGAATGCGCTGGAAAAGCGTCAAAGCGCGCTTTTCCAGCGTTTTGCGCCGGAGAGACTCTTTCTCGCCATTGAGATCGAGCCTCTCGCCTGTCATTCTGAGCGCGGCGAAGAATCTCCCACTCCCCTATCGATCAGATGGCTGCCGCAGATTCTTCGCCGCGCTCAGAATGACATATTCGGGTCTGTCCAGTCTTTTATGCGTCCAGCGTACTGATGTCGCCGACAGGCTCGCCCAGCTCTCGGGCGCGCACGACGCGGCGCATGATCTTACCGGAACGTGTCTTGGGCAGGCTGGGGACGAACTCCAGTTCGTCGGGTGTAGCCAGAGGACCGACTACGTTACGAACATGTTGCCTCAGTTCCTGTGCCAGCGCGTCCGAAGGCTCGACGGTATTCTTCAGAATAACAAAGACCTTGACACGCTCGCCCTTGATCTCGTCGGGCTTGCCGATGGCCGCCGCCTCCGCTACCGACGGGTGGCTGACAAGGGCCGATTCGATCTCCATCGAACCCAGGCGGTGACCACTAACTTTGATCACGTCGTCAACGCGCCCCTGGATACGGAAGTAGCCATCCTGGTCTTTCGTCGCAGCATCACCAGCGAAGTAGACGCCTTCTATGGTCTTGAAGTAAGTTTCGTAGCGGGCCGGGTCGCCGTAGATGGTGCGCATCAGGCTCGGCCAGGGATGACGGACGATCAGGAAGCCACCCTTATCGGAACCGACCGGGTTGCCGTTCTTATCCACGACGGCTGCATCGATGGTTGGCAGTGGCCAGGTCGCGCTTCCCGGTTTGAGCGGCAGCATGATCGTCGGACTGATCATGATAGCGCCCGTCTCGGTCTGCCACCACGTGTCCATAATCGGTAGTTGGCCGCGCCCGATGGTATTGCGATACCAGATCCAGGCTTCAGGGTTGATTGGCTCGCCCACTGTGCCGAGCATACGCAGGCTGGTGAGATCATGTTTGGCGGGCCATTGCTCGCCCAGGCGCATCAGGCTGCGGATAGCAGTCGGGGCTGTGTAGATGATCGTTACCTTGTATCTTTCAACAATCTGCCACCAGCGATCAGGGGCGGGATAGGTCGGAGTACCCTCGAACATGACGCTGGTCACGCCGTTCTGCAGCGGTCCGTAGACGATGTAGCTATGGCCCGTCACCCAGCCAATGTCGGCGGTACACCAGTAGATATCATCCGGCTTGATATCAAAGACGTACTTGGTGGTGGCGTAGACGCCAACGGCATAGCCTCCCTGCACGTGGACAACGCCTTTGGGCTTGCCTGTACTGCCGCTGGTGTACAGGATATAGAGCATGTCTTCACTGTCCATCTCTTCGCAGGGAACAACCGTATCTTCGGGAATATCCTTCACCAGATCATGCCAGTAGATATCGCGGCCCTCTTGCATGGGAACATTGTCACCTGTGTTCTGCAGGACGACGACGTGTTTCACACTGGGCGAATTAGCAACCGCTTCGTCGGCAATTTTCTTGAGGTCGACAAGCTTACCGCCGCGAATACTGCCATCAGCAGTGATAAGGACGCTTGCCTGGCAGTCGTTCATGCGCTCTGAGAGGGCGGTGGCGGCAAAGCCTCCGAATACGACGCTATGGACTGCTCCCAGTCGCGCGCAAGCCAGCAGCGCAACCGGCAGTTCGGGAACCATCGGCATGTAGATACCTACGCGGTCGCCTTTCTTCACCCCGAGGTCTTGCAGGCCTTTCGCAAGGCGGTTGGTCATGACGTAGAGGTCGTGATAGGTGAGGGTGCGCTGCTTCTTGCCGGTATCGTCTTCCCAGTGGTAGGCCACCTTGTCACGCACGGGGGTGTCCATGTGCCTGTCGAGGCAGTTGTAGCAAATATTCATTTTGCCACCTACATACCACTGGAAGAAGGGGAAGTTGGTCCACTGGAACGTGGTCTGCCAGGGTTGGAACCAGTGCAGTTCTTTGGCCTGATCATTCCAGAACTCCTCACGATGTTCCAGCGACCACTGGAAGAAGGCCGGGTAATCTGCGTGCTCGAAGCCCTTGGATTTCATGTAAGCCGTGATGTTTGCGTTGTTGACCTCTTCAGGAGTGGGTACGAAGATACGGTTTTCCATCAAGACCGTATCTGTGTTCTCGAAGCCGAGGTTGCTACTCATAGTACAAGCTACTCCTTCCTTCAACATTGAAGCTTGTTGCCGCTAAGACAACTACATGTAAATGCCCCCATTGATATTGAGGGTCTGACCGGTGATATAGTCACCATCTACGATGAGGTAGCGCACTCCTTTAGCAACTTCCTGGGGTGTGCCAACTCGACCGAGAGGAATCCTCTTGAGAATTGTCTCCTTCACATTCTCAGGCACTGAAGAGTACATGTCTGTTTCGATAAAGCCGGGGCAGATCGCATTCACGGTGACATTATAGCGGGCAAGTTCCAGCGCGGCGGTTTTGGTAAGGGCGATAATACCGCCTTTCGCTGCCGAGTAGTTGGCCTGACCGAAATTGCCCATCTGCCCGACAAAGGAACTGATATTGATAATGCGCCCGCTTCTTTGCTGCATGAAATGGTTTTGCGCAGCTTTGATCGTGTAGAAATAACCGTTCAGGTTGACCTGAATCACCTTGTTCCAGTCTTCCACCGTCAATTTCTTCATTGTGCGGTCAATATTGATGCCCGCGTTATTGACCAGCACATCGATGCGGCCAAACTGACGAATCGTTGCCTCGATCAGCGTGGCTGCCTGCTCTGCGTCGGATACATCCGCCTGAATCGCTATGCTGTCTGGCGACCCTAGCCTCTCGAGTTCCTCTACCAGTTCCTCCGCCGGTCCCCTACTCTGTGAGTAGTTGACCACTATTCTTGCCTTACCCTGCCCGAGTTCCTCTGCTATTGCGCGTCCTATGCCTCTGCCCGCACCGGTAACAACTACTACTGCACCTTCCAGCGTTCCCATGAGAGCACTTTCCTTTCTCCTGTGAGGGTTGCTTCTGGCTTGCCGCTATAAAGGGGAAACTGCATGTAAAGATCTTTCTTTCACAGAGAGGTTTTGATCAGGCTTGCTCATCGAGCGAAGATACATCCTGTTTGACCCCAACCGGTGGAATCATGTCGTCTTTCCTACACTCATGGAAATGGCATGGTCTTTACCTCCGTTCTGTAGAGAAAACGAACGACAAGAAAAACTCTTAAGAATGAGTTTCATGTCTATTATAAAATAGTAATAGACAACTGTATGAATGTCAACCTTTTTGCCTGTGTTCTGAGCGTAATAGCAGCCACTCGCTGATTCATGGGAAGAACGGCTACTGCAAAACTTTACATCGCTCATTACGAGAAAATATAATGGCTTCTGGAAGCAGAGAGTATCACAAAGATTGTAATGCCTGGCGTATTTCTCACACCACTTTGCGGCTGTAGAGAAGCGGATGGCAGGCAGCGAAGAGAGCGAAAGGAAGATTGATATGGCTGTTGAACAGAATCCGCTTGAGGCATGGAACGAACTGGTTGAGAAGACCTGGAATATGAAGAGCGCTCCAGCCCAGGCAAAGGATGTTGAGCAGGCACTTGAGAAGATGGAGGACCCCTGGATCAAGTTGATAGATCAGCTCTGGCAGCTCAATCCCTATCGTCAATTAATGCCTGTTGACCCTGGCGAGACGGTCCTTTCCTTGCAGCGCGTCTGGCTCAATACGATGCTTCATCCTGAGCGTGCCTGGAGCAGCTACGTGGATTTCGTCCAGCGCTACAATCAATTGATGGCGGAGACAACGCAGCGGCTTATGGGGGCCAGGCAGGATACGGAGCCGGTCATCAAGCCGGAAAAGGGAGATAAGCGCTTCAGCGCTCCTGAATGGACGGAAAATCCCGTCTTTGACGTGCTCAAACAGACATATCTGCTCGTTGCCACGTCGCTGCTCAAGATGGCTGCCGATGTGGAGGACCTGGACGAGCACCAGAAACGCAAAATGCAGTTCTACCTGCGTCAATTTCTGGATGCCATCAGCCCGACCAACTTCGCCTTTACCAATCCGCAGGTGCTTGAGGAGATTATCCGCACCGGCGGCGAAAATCTGGTGAAGGGGACAGAAAATCTGCTGCGCGATATCAAGGAAGGGCAGATCAAGATGACCGATACCGGGGCTTTCCAGCCCGGTCGCAACCTGGCAATCACGCCCGGACAGGTCATCCATCGCAACAAACTGATCGAACTGATCCAGTATGCTCCTGCTACAGAGCAGGTCTACGCCATTCCCTTGTTCTTCATCCCGCCCTGGATCAATAAGTATTACATCCTCGACATGCAGCCGCAAAATAGCATGATCAGGTTCCTGGTCGATAAGGGTTTCACCGTCTTCGTCATCAGTTGGAAGAATCCCGATCCCTCTATGGAAGAGACCACCTTCGAGGACTACCTGAAGCTGGGGCCTCTGGAGTCTCTCAGTGTTATCAAGAAAATTACCGACTCAAATAAGGTGAATGTTGTGGGCTACTGCATCGGCGGCACGCTGCTCTCGATGGCGCTGCCCTATCTGAAAGCCAAAAAGAACGAAACAGTCAACGCCGCCAGCTTCTTCGTCTCCCTGCAAGATTTCAGCGAGGTGGGCGAAACCTCGGTCTTCATCGACGAGCCACAGATAAACTATATCGAGGCGCAGATGATGGAGCGCGGCTACCTGGATGCCCGCTCGATGGCGGCGATGTTCAACATGCTGCGCGCCAACGATCTGATCTGGAGCAATGTGGTCAACAACTATCTGTTGGGCAAGGAGCCGCCCGCCTTCGACCTGCTCTACTGGAACAACGATGGTACGCGCATGGCTCGCGCCGCCCACTCTTTCTACCTGCGCAACACCTATCTAGAGAACAACCTGATCAAGCCCGACAAGATTGTCATCGCCGGCGTTCCCATCGACCTGAAGCGGATTGGGCAGGATGTCTACGCCGTCGGGGCCATCCAGGATCACATCGTTCCCTGGCAGTCCGCCTGGCGCATCACGCAGCTTGCCGGGGGCCATTCCGAGTTCGTGCTCGCCGCCAGCGGCCACATTGCCGGTATCATCAACCCCCCCAGCAAAGGCCGTGGCTACTGGACCAACGATAAGCTCGTCTCAAGCGCCCAGGAATGGCTTGAGACGGCGGTCCATCACGACGGTAGCTGGTGGAACAACTGGCTGGGGTGGCTCAAACCGCGTTCCGGCGCGATGGTCGCGCCACCTTCGATGGGCAACGCCACCTACCCGCCAATCACTCCCGCACCGGGTACGTATGTATTGGAGAAGTAATGCATGCCATAAAATGTACGCGTATGCATTACCGGTAATGCGAGACGACATCACCCAGTATCTCGTCGATGCGTTCAAGCATATCGTTGCTCAGGGTGATCTCGCTGGCTTTCGCGTTCTCTTCGATCTGCTGGGGGCGCGAGGCTCCGATGATGGCCGAGCTGACGATGGACTGGCGCAGCACCCAGGCCAGCGCCATTTGTGCCAGTGTGTAGCCTCCCTCCTGCGCCAGCTTTTGCAGGTTCTGCACGGCGGTCAGCGTCCTGTCATTCATCGTGTTTTGCATAAACATGTTGATCTGGGGATTGGCGGCGCGTGTCCCCTGCGGCGGCGGCTGCCCTGGTTTGTATTTTCCGGTCAGAACGCCCTCGGCAAGTGGGGAGAAGACAACCTGGCCGATGCCCTCACGCTCGCACAGTGGGAAAACTTCCCGCTCAGCGTAGCGCTCAAGCATGTTGTAAACGGGCTGGTTCGAGACGATTCTGTCCAGATTGTGCTCGCGGGCGATGCAGAGCGCGTCGTCAATCTCTACCGCCGACCACTCCGAAACACCCGTATAGAGGACTTTGCCCTGTGAGACAAGGTCATCGAGCGCACGCAGGGTCTCTTCCAGGGGCGCTTCGTGATCATAACGATGGCACTGGTAGAGATCGATATAGTCTGTTCCCAGGCGGCGCAAGCTGGCATGGCACTGCTCCATAATATGTTTGCGCGAAAGCCCGCGCTGGTTCGGTCCCTCGCCCATCGGGAAGAAGACTTTCGTTGCCAGCACATAGGAATCGCGTGGATAGTCTTTCAATGCGCGGCCTACTACCTGCTCGGCTGCGCCACGATTATAGACGTTAGCAGTATCAAAGAAGATGATGCCGAGGTCGTAGGCGGTGCGAATACACCGGATCGCGGTTTCTTCTCCAATGGAACCGCCGTAAGTGAGCCAGCTTCCCAGCGCAATCGTGCTGACCTTCAATCCGGCACGTCCCAGTCGTCTGTATTCCATAACAGTATGCTCTCCATTCCTTAGCTGATGGGTTTGTAGTGGTCAATATACTATTATACGCCAGGGCAAAACCATATGGTTTCTGACTCCTTGTTTTCACAGCACCATTGCTTCCTTGCTTGATTGCGCGAATGATCGGGAAGGATCAAAGGTTTGCAGATCGAGCAGATGCTCGGAAAATGGCTGGGGCAGGCGCACCTTTCCCTCTTCAGCCGCGCCGGTGAGCAGTGCTTCGACTAAGAGAGCGGTGATGGGGGCGTGCATCAGGCCGTGACCGGAGAAGCCAACGGCATGGACAAGGTTTTCCTGGTTGCTATCGAAACCAATCAGGGGATTGGCGTCTGGCGTCGTGCCGTAGAAACCGCTGCTGGTTGCTGTTAAGCCGCCGCATTCGGCCAGCAGGGGAGAAAAATCCATCATTTGCTCAAGGATGGCGTATCCGTAGTTATCGATGCCGTGCTGGCAGTTGAAGGGAGGGTCGATGCGATCCTGATCTTCGTCGCGAAAACCGAATTCAGGCTCGGTCTCATGCGCCCATGCCAGCATCAACAGGTCGCCCTCGGGTCGGGAATGCGCCCCTCGTCCACTGCCAACGCCGTAAATCGTCATCGGTAAGCTATGCCATGCCTCACTGCTCATAATCTGCCTGTGCGGCTTCATAAAATAGTGGTAGCGTTTGAGCGGTGCAACAGGCAGGGGCATGCCGCCGATGCGGCGACTCACTCGCGCAGCCCAGGCATTCGTTTCATTGACAAACCAGTCGGCTTCAATGGGGCCTTTTGTCGTCTCAAGGGCGACAATGCGTCCATAACGTAGCGTCGCGCCGATGACTTCGGTATCCTGCATGACGGTGACGCCCAGCTCTCGCGCGCGGCGAAATCCTTCCATGTAGATCATCTGTGGATAGAGAAAGCCATCGCTTGGTCCCCATGTCGCGCCTATCAGGCGCTCAGGGTCGATATGAGGCCAGTTGCTCTGCACCTGCTGCGGCGTCAGAATTTCGACAGGTTCGCCAAGCCGCTGCTGCATCGCCACGTTGCGCTGGGCGAGCTGCCAGGCCTGAGCCGCCTCTTTCCTGCGCTCTGTCTTCCAGGCAGGCGCGGCCTGTTGCGGGTCTTCGTACAGAAAGAGGTAGCCGTTTTGCCTGAAGACCGGCTGCCTGCCCTCTTCGGGAGTTGCCAGCCGCTCGTGAAACTGCCTGTACCACCATTTGGAGTACTGCATTCCGATCACAGTCTCTTCCACGCTGAACTGGGCGCGAATGCCCGCCGCCGAACGACTTGACGAACCATTGCCAATCTTTGCCTTCTCGACCACTGTCACCCGAAACCCGCGTTCGGCCAACCTGACCGCCGTTAACGCACCCGAAGCGCCGCCACCGATCAGCACAACATGATCGGCGAACCGTGCAGAGGAGAGCGAATTACTCACTGCATACTCCTTTGTCTTCTAAGCCAACACGTAACCCTCAACAGTAGGATACAACACGCCGCTCAGGAAAGAAAAGAGCGTGATCTCTAGCTTGTGAATCCACGTCAAACACTACCTTCCCCTTGATCTGGCGGTTTTGCAGGGCCTGAATGCCTTGCTCGACGTTGCGCGTCGACGCCGTCTCTTCCCTCTATCGCCCCCTCGCCTTTGAAATCCCGGAACACGAACCCTGGCCCTCGTTCAATGCTGGTTTGTGAGGATGGTGATTCCTGTTTTCAATGCCAGCCCAGGAAATAGAGCAAATCGCCCAGAACAAAGCGCACGCGGATAAAATGACCGTTCTGCACCGCGAAATGGTACTCTTCCTCGCTGACGGGTGGGTCCAGTTGCTGGCAGGTGAGCGGCGCGCCCGCCTCCGCGAGGATACGCTGGACAATCCGGGGGCTGCGTACCAGCGAGGCGAGCTTTGGTCGGTACTGTGCCTGCCAGCCCGCGCAAAACTGCGCGAAACGCGGGCGCTGCTGACGCCATAGGGCCAGTTTCTGGCTGTAATCGCTCCAACATTCCCGTGCCATCGCCCCGGATGGGTCGATGCGCTCAAACAGGTGAAGGATATGCGCCTGTAATGGCTCGTTGGCGGGATAGCAGGCATCGATATCGACGAGAGCGGGGTCAAAATGATCCAGAAAGTGCTGGTAGAGGTCTGCCGCTGTGATGGTGGCTACGCCAACCTGCGCTCCATGCAGGGCCAGCGGACGATGATAGTGTTCGGCGATCATATCGAGCACGTGTGAAGTAACGTGTTCGGTGCCGGAAATGGGGGCTGACATGTTGACGATAGATTGGGCAATGCCTGCCAGCAGCAGCGCCTGCATCACCACCGCCTCGCCATCGTGCGTGCGCTGGCCGATCCTGCTGGCGTATTCCAGCAGGATCGCATCCAGGTTCTCAAGCAGGGCCAGAGGCACCTCGCTGTAGAAATCGACCAGTCCCAGCGCGCTGGCGAGGTACCAGTCGCCATAGGCCACGAAGCGGGCGCAGCAGTCACCCAGCCCCGCGAGTGTCATAGCCGTGGGAGCGGAAGCCAGCACGCGCAGGTCCGCCAGAATGGCAGTGGGATAGCGTGACGGAATGGTGCGCTTGACACCATCTTTGAGCAGAACGGCCATACTGGCGGCATAGGCTGTTACCGAGTTGGCGGTTGGACAGCAGATATAGGCTACTCGCGGCTGACCGGGGTGCTGCTGGTCGTACAGATATGCGGCGTGTTTGACGATATCTGTGACAGTTCCCGAACCCAGGGCAACCAGCGCGCTGCCCGGCTCGATAGCCCTGTGTACCCGCTCAACCTGCCCAAAATCCGCGTGTACCAGCCCGTTTTGATCGCCTTTGAGCCGGAGCGGTTTGACTTCGTATCCGGCGTCACGCAGCAGCGCCTGTACGAATGGCTTCAAATCTTGCTGCTCGCGTCGCATTGGCACCTCGTCTACCACCAGCAGCACCCGCGCACCAGGGGCGACGCCAGCTCGTCGCAGCGCAGCGGGCAGCTCCAGCAAAACATCTGGCCCGATGAGGATTTCATCAATGTCGATGGGACGCAAGGACGCGGATGGATCGTCCTGTGCCGCCAGCCAGCGTTTCAGCGCGGGGATATCTGCCGGGTCGAGAGGGAACGTGGGGTTGCTCATCTTTGCGCTGCCTTTCTGAAGGAGTCCTGCAAGGCATTGTATACATCACGGTAGAGACTGTAGGCTTCGTCGTAAACTTGCCGCTGTGCCGGGTCCGGCTCTATATATGTCGTGACCTCTACGGCTGCGCTGGCCGCTTCGCGTAAATCGGCGAAGAGTCCGCCAGCGACTCCCGCCAGCATGGCTGCCCCCAGAGCGGTTGTCTCCAGTTCTTGTGGCACGCTGATGGGCTTGCCTGTCACATCAGCCTTGATTTGCAGCCACAGCCGACCTCTTGCTCCACCGGCCACGGCGCGAATCTCCTGCGGATTCAGCCCGATGGCGGCCATGCGATCAACGTTGTCCTTCAGCCCGTAAGCTGTACCCTCCAGGATGGCGCGTACCATATGCCCGCGTCCATGAGCGAGGCTGAGGCCGAAGAAAACGCCGCTAGCATCGGCATTCCAGGTCGGCGTCATCGCTCCACTCAGGCAGGGGAGAAAGATCAGACCGCCCGCCGCCGCCGGAACCCCTGTAGCTTCGGCGTTCAGTAGATCGTAAGGGCTGACTCCTCTTTGCGCTGCTTCAGCCCGCAGGTGAGGGGCAAAGGCATCGAGGAACCAGCGATAGCTGCCGCCGGAAACGAAGCCGGGATTCTCGATCAGCCAGGCGGCGGGATCGGCATGGCAGTGTGTCTCCAGCAGCCCTCCCTCGTCGAAAATCGGGGTCTGAGCTACGGCACAGACCGGCTCGGCAGTGCCATTGATGTCACAGACGATGTGGCTATCAGTCACACCTGCGCCAACGCAAGCGGCGTGCTCGTCGCCGCTGCCCACAGCCACCAGCGTGTGCTCTGTCAGGCCCAGCCGCTCTGCCGCCTGGTGCGTGAGCGGCCCGATTACCTCCGTGGCCCCGGCAACGCGGCCCAGGCGTTGCTCATCTATGCCGGTGGCCTGGAGCAGACGTTGTGACCACGCCTTTTGCCGCACGTCCAGCAGCAGTGTTGAAGAGGCGTTGGAATAATCTACCACCGCCTCTCCTGTCAGGCGATAGGCCATGTAGCTGCCGGGCAGCAGCAGGTAACGGGCGCGCTCAAAGACACGCGGCTCGTTATCGCGTACCCAGAGCATTTTCGGCGCGACATGCGAGGAATCGAGATTTGCCCCCGTCAGATGGAAAAGGTCGGTGGGGTTGATGCGCTCTTCGAGGGCGCTGCATTGCTCCGTTGCGCGCCGGTCGAGCCAGATAATCGCCGGGAGCAGCACCTCGTCCTGCGGCCCAACACAGACCAGCCCATCTACCTGGCTGCCCAGCGCCAGCGCCGCCACGTCTGCCGGATGGATGTTCGCGCTCTGCATAACCTGCCGCACGGTGGTTGCCAGCGCCTGTTCCCAGTCGGCGGGATTCTCTTCCGCCCAGTTTGGAGCGGGATAGCGCGGGTCATAGGCGGCGTAGGCGCTGGCAATTACTGCCCCATCGGCAGCCAGCAGCACGGTTTTCATGCCTTGCGAACCCACATCAGCCCCGATCACATAGCGATTGGCGCGTGTGTTCATGCGTTTGCAACCTTCTCTGCCAGTTCGGCCAGCGCGTCGCGGGCCCTCCACTTCTCCTGTATGACGCGACAGAGGGCGCGCGTGATCGCTTCAGGATTCTGGTGTTGGAAGATATTGCGTCCCACCGAGCAGCCAATGGCTCCCACGGCTACTGCCTGCTCCATGCGTGATAGCAGCTCCTCGTCTGATACCAGCGTTCCCCCGGCTACTACAACCGGGACATTGGCGGCGCGCACAATTTTCTCAAACGAAGCCTGATCACCGCTCCAGTTGACTTTGACGATATCGGCCCCCAGTTCGGCGCACAGGCGAGCGTTGCGTAATAAATACTCGGCACCGTAGGTAGCACCCGCCTCGTTGAGTGTCTGGTAGGCGTTGGGAAATTCAGCTTCGGCGATGAAAGGCATACCCAGTGCAGCGCAGGCCTCCCCGATTTGCGAAGCGTACTGGATCATCTCGGCTTCATTTTCACCGGCCAGCGCCACGTAGACAACGACCGCGTCGGCCCCCAGTCGCAGCGCCTCGTCGACCGAGCCGATGGGCGTTACTACGGCTCCCTGTGGCCTGCCGGCAGCGGAGGCGGAAAGCATGAGCGCCAGCGAGGTCGCGGGCGTAAATTCTTCGATCACCTGTCTTGCCATGCCGCGACCCAGCATAAAAACGTTGGCTCCCCCCGCGATGGCCTCCCGCGTGCGCTGTCGTGTATCGTACAGGCCATCCAGAAAGCGAGGTGAGGTCATCCCATGATCGAGAGCGCAAATAATGCAGGAACCATAACGTGGTTCAATCACCCGTTTCAGGCGCATCGTTTTTCCGAGGTTCATCAAACGCTCCTCTCTTGCAAGCAGTGGAATGGATAGACTCAGCTTCAAGTATAATCAGCAGGGCCAGTCCGCGTCAATGTGCTGTTTATCTGCTTGTGAATGCGCACGAGCATGCTCTAAAAACAAGCCCGGCCATGTCAATCAGTTAAACTACGTTCATGGATAAATTGACCATACAGCAGCCGGGAATATGTATCATTCTGCTGTTGACTTTCATCCATCAGGATGGTATTCACTTGGTATTGCTGAGAAGTTTTCAGTACCGCACTTTGCTATCCCTTGTTTAATGACCTGTGGTATCCGTCCGTGTATTATGGTGGCGCGTTCCGCTCTACCTTGTACAATAAGTAATCTTCGTTCAAACAAGTTTACTCATCACGGAGGTAAAAAATGGCATCGCAGGATGAAATCATCCAAACAGGCTCCGGCGCCATGGCTGGAGATATCGATGTTGATAAGGCGAACGTCGATAAGCTTCACAAGAACGCTATCGGTCTTCCCGGTGTCCTCTATTTCTGTCTGGCAGGTTCTGCTCCTATCTCGGCCATGCTGTTCAACGTCCCCTCCATGGCCTCGCAGGCAGGAGCAACAACGCCCCTGGTCTTCCTGCTCTCCGGCATCGGCCTGCTTCTACTCGGCATCTCGATTGTCTACCTGTCGCGTCGTCTGACTTCGGCTGGCGGTTTCTACACCTGGGTGCGCCATAGTCTGGGGAAGCGCACCGCTTTCCAGGCAGGCTGGTTGATGATGGGCGGATATGCGCTCTTCGAGGCCTCATTGCTGGGAGCGTTTGGTTCGTACACCAACAGCTCGTTTATCAACTATCTGCACATCACGGTGCCGGGCGGCTGGGTCACGTTTGCCCTGATTGGCGCCCTTATAATCTTCCTGCTTTCGTATTTTGATGTCAAATGGTCCGTTTTTGCGATGGCCCCCTTCCTCATCCTGGAAGTCGGGGTGCTGGTTGTCCTCGACCTCGCGATCACCATTCACGGCGGTGCCTTTGGCCACGATTTCGTCCATACCTTCACGCTTGCCGGCGCCAACCCTGTTCCAGGCGGGCATCCGTATGTCAACGCGCCGAACACAAAAACACTGACAGCAGCACCCGGTGGCCTGCTTGGCATCGGAGTGGCAATGGCTCTCGGTGTCTGGTCGTGGGTCGGCTTCGAGGCCGGTGCGGTCTATGGCGAGGAGGCGCGCAACCCCCGCCGGGCGGTACCCGTTGCCATCTTCTCGGTAGTCGCTTTCCTGACCTTCCTTTACACCTGGACCTCGTATTCGGCGACGATCGGCTATGGCTGGCAGTTTGCGGTGAGCCAGTTCGGCAACCTCGTCAATAATCCCACCCCGTACTATCCGCTGGCAAGCACCTATGTCGGTGGTTTCCTGCAGGCGCTGATGATTATTGCTATCAGCACGAGCGCGCTGGCCTGCGGACTGGCTTTCCATAACGGCATGGTGCGCTACCTCTACGCGATGGGCCGCGAACATATCCTGGGCAGGGTTTTTGGGCGCACCCATCCCCGCTACCACAGCCCGCATATCGCCATCATCGCCCAGTCTCTCTTCACTGTGCTGCTGATCATCTTCTTCGCCTTTGTCATTCAAAAGGCGAATGCAGATGGCACCTACTCCTATGCGCTGGGCATTGCCGATGGCAAGGTCTGGGTACAGACGGACGGCATCTATCCCTACACCTGGCTGGCTATCATCGGGACGATTGCCTTCGTCGTCGTCTACATCATGGTCAATATTGCCTCACCCGTTTTTGCGCTCCACTACGACAGGAAGAGTTTCAACTGGTTTGCTCACATCGTTGCTCCCATCCTGAGCACCCTTGTGCTGATCGTCCCGCCGCTCTCCTTCATCGGGCCAGCGCTGCCGGGCGTGGGAACTTTCTTCACCAATCTGGGCTTTGCCGCTACACCGTTCCCTCTCAATATCCTCTATCTCTTCGTGATTGCCTGGATCATTATCGGGCTGGCCTATTCCTTCTATCTGTCCGCTAGCCGTCCAGAGCGTTACGATAGTATGGGCCGCATCATTCGCGGTGATGTATACGCGGAAACGGCGTGAGCCTGTTTTTGCAGGGGAAATCACCTGTTCCTGAGGGCGATGCTTTGTGCCCATCCATGGAGGCAGGGGTCTGCCAGCAACCAGATGGGCGAACAAGGCATTGTCCCTACGGACTTCCTCATCAAAGATGCGTATATAAGCAGAAAACAACTTGACAAGCTGAAGAATTATCACTATACTTCTTGTGAGCAGTGTGGTTGCTGTAAAATAAGGCGCTTTGCTCATAAGATGTTCGCGCAGCTTCGTTTCCTCTTGATCTCAGGGTTCTGGTAAAAGTGTGACATTGTGCCTTTTGAGAAAAGGGGTATTCTTTGCTGTGATTCGATACATCTGCATGCTTGGATGTAAGCATGCCGGACTCCGTTGTTCGTTGTTGTGATGTCAGACCTGAATCTATTATCTTTTTTTTGGAGGGGACACACTTTATGGACACGACAGAAACGACAGTCGAAAGTACTGAGGAGGTATTGCGTTCAGAGCGTATTGCAGGAGGCATTCTCTACAAGGTTCTGAACACCTTCGACATGGTGGCTATCTTCATCGCCATCGTACTTTTTATCACCAACTCCCCCGGTATTGCTGCTGCTGGCCCTGTTGCCTATATTTACCTGGTGGCGGGTTTCCTGACTTTCCTGATTCCAGGTGCTATTGTGACCGGCCAGCTTGGGCGCATGTTCCCCAAGGAAGGCTCGATCTACGTCTGGACGAACAAAGCCTTTGGCCCATTCTGGGGCTTTTTTGCGGGCTTCTGTGCCTGGTGGCCCGGCATCTTCGTCGTTGTAGTGTGCGGGAGCCTCGTCAGTACCTTTATTAGCGAACTGGGAAGCCTGTTCGGCCTGAGCATTCTGACCCAACCCTGGCAACTGGGCCTGGTGATCCTCGTGGTCACGGCTATTTCCTTCGGCCTCTCTGCCGTGCGTTTCCGCGCCGCACAGAACCTGGTCAACATCATGTTTGTGCTCTATGGTGCTGCCATTTTGTTAATCGGCATCGGTGGAGCTGTATGGCTTCTGGCCGGTCATCCGGGCTTCACGGATATGGCGTTTAATGGCGGCGGCTGGGCCATCACCTTCGGCAGCAGCGGCAACTTCACCATCTTCGGTTTTGTCATTCTGGCCCTGCTGGGTATCGAGGTTCCGCTGAACATGGGCGTTGAGGTTACCAGCGAGCGGGCCGTTACCCGCTACCTGATCTGGGGTCCGATTGTGGTCATGGTGGCGTATCTCATCACCACGTTTGGCATTATGACCGCTGTGCCCGCGGCATGCCCGCATGTGACCGCCACCTGCCCGTCTGCCTATGTGAATTCGGATCCTCAAACGAACGTCTGGGCGATGGTAGATGTTGTACGCAACGGGTTTGGTCCTGCCGGTCTGGTGCTGGCGGTAATCGTCGATCTGATCATGATCGGTTTCGGCCTCTACGCCTCCATCGTCTACAACTATTCGTTTGGCCGTTTGCTCTTTGTCTCCGGCCTGGATCGCCGTCTTCCCCCTGTCATGAGCAAAGTAAACGCCGCTCGTGTGCCGTGGGTAGCTGTGCTGGTGCAAAGCATCATCGTGGCAGTGATCGCTATAGCAGTCTACATGATTATTCCCTACATTGCGGGGACCAATCCTGCCAACCTGGCGAATCTCATGTACTACATTTTGTTTGCCTCGATCACGGTCATCTGGTGTTTCTCGATGATCTTCCAGTTCATCGACATCATCGTCATTCGCTATAAGTACCACGAGACCTTCAAAGATGTCCGGCTGGCTCCAGACTGGGTCTTTTACCTCTGCTCAGTGCTGGGTCTGCTGGCCAGCGGCGTTGGCCTCTACGCGACTGTGTCCGCGCCCTGGGTTCCCAGTTTGATTGATGCGCAGGGCTGGGATATCTGGATCGCGGCTATCGTCGTCGTGTCGCTGATCGCTGCAGCAACCATCTACTTCATCGGCCATGTCAGAATCAAAGATGATGTGACAGATGAGCAGGCTATTGCTACAGCCATAGGCTCGGCTGAAAAAGCGTGATGTAGATTTCCCTCGCAGTAACAGGAGAGTGGAGAACCGGATGGTCTCCACTCTCCTGTTTTGCTGCTTTCCCTGATGACCAGTGCCAGGGCTTTTTGATTTCCTCTTCTTACACGTGATGCACGTTCAGCGAGCGTGACCAGTTCCACGGGTCAACCAAAAAGCCCTGGTCCAGTGCAAAAGCGCTTGCTTCTTACGGGTTTGATAGGTAGACTTCCCTGAGAGTGAAGCGACAGGAGCAGGATTTTTTCCTGCTCTCCCATTTGGATTGGGAACGTTAGAAAATCTCCAGGTACTCGTCGCGTTCCCAATCGGTGACGTGCGCCTTGAGACGTGCCAGTTCGCTGCGCTTCATAGTGGTGAAGACCTGCACGAACTCGTCGCCCAGAATGCCACGGAATGCCTCATCTTGCTCCAGCGCGTCCAGCGCCTCGTCGAGCGTGGTGGGCAGTGGTGAGAAATCACTGCTGCTCTCAGCCAACCCTTCGACCGGAGCGGGCGGCATCTCCGCGTCCTTCAGGCCAAGTGTGCCAGCCGCGATGACCGCCGCGACCGACAGGTAGGGATTGCTCAAAGCTGTGGGCAGGCGGTTCTCCAGGTGTGTGCGCTGATCGCGGCTATTCTTGGCGCGAATCATGGCCGAGCGGTCTTCCAGGCCCCAGCTAATGTTCGAAGGGGCGAAATGGTGTGGCACGAAGCGATGGTAGCAATTCGGCGTCGGGGCCATCAGCGCCATCGCTGCGTTGGCATGTTTCAACATGCCCTGCATGAAGTAATACGCTGTCTTTGACAGCCCATGCTCGTTGTTCGTGTCCAGGAACGCATTCTCGCCGCTCTCCTTCCCAACCAGGCTGACATGCGTGTGAGCGCCACTGGCCGACTGGTCGGTGAATGGCTTGGTCATGAAGGTGGCATGATAGCCGAGCTGGCCGGCAATGAACTTAATACCATTCTTGAAGGTAAAGCCGAGGTCACCCGCTCTCAGTGCCTCGTGCGGCCCGTAGTTGATCTCGAACTGTCCGGGGCCATACTCGCAGTTGGCGGTGATGATATCGATGCCGATCTGCGGCATCAGTTCGACGATGCGTTCCGTGACGGGAACTGCCACGTTGCGCATCGTGTTGAAGATATGCAAGCCATCGAAAATAGGTGTCATGGTGGAGGGGTTGAGCAGATAAAACTCGTATTCCAACCCAACTACGGCCTGATAACCGAGCTTATCCAGTTCGGCGACCGCATTGCGCAGCACGTGGCGCGGCGCGGCATGCAGGGGGGTGCCATCCGCCCAGTAGGTATCGCAGATCAGACGCGCTGTCCTGTTCATCCAGGGCACAACTGCTGCCGTTGAGAGGTCGGGAATGAGCACCTGATCGGCGTAGTTCTTTTCCTCGTTGTACTGTGTGCCGGAGACAACAAATGACCGGCTGTCGAGGGCGACGGTGCCGCCGTACATGTTCAAGCCCTTTTCCGCGAAGCTGCGTGCTTTGATCAGCGGGACAATCTTGGAACGGGCGATACCATGCATATCGGGCAGTTCAAAAAGGACGTTGGTAATTCCTTCGCTGCTCCACCTTTCGAGCAGTTCATCGAGTGTGAAACCTGGGCTGACCTGGGTTGTTGTCATGAGACATAACCTCCATTCAATTATTAATAGGGCGGTGTAGCGACAGGTGGCTATCCAGTTCGTTCCAGGGAAGCAGGCCGTCGATCCAGCTCTGGACTCTGTCTAGAGCGAGCATGGCAAGCTCAGCGGCGGCCAGAAATTCCTCTGTGGTAGCAGGGCTATTTCCCTTGAAATACCGAGCCAGCGTGCGCACCAGCGCAACCGTTTCGGTCATTGACCACTTTTCTAAACGAGCGGCATGCCGTTCTAATAACCCTGCAATTACCTGACATACCATCTGTAATGGGATGATACCATCTTTCACCTGTTGCCTGCATACCTGCAACTCTTCACCGAGCCAGAAGAGATTGAAGTTGGCATAAAAGCTGCAAGGCAGATTACCCATGGGCGGGCGAGAGACCGGGCGCAAGGCGGCGATATCCGCCGGTTCATCTCGCCAGTTGCGGGTGAGGAATGCTCGTAGTTCGCTCAGAGTGTGTGCTGTGCTGGACTCCTGTTCGCCGAGGGCGCGTTCGTAATAAATGTCGGGTTCTAGAGAGGAGCCACAGAGCAGGTGGGTAAAGGCCGTTCCGGTTGAGCCAGATTCGGCCTTGAGACCGTGTTGCGTCTGATGGCCAGCTTCGTCGCGCTCGTCTTCCTCCCTTGTCAAATTCACCGGCAGCATCCCCTCGCGCAGTAATTGATCGCCTGCCGCCATAAGCCTATCCAATCCATCGACGATGCGAGCGAAGACGCTGACGTAGCCGAAAGGTTGGGTATCTCCGTAGAAAATACAGATTGTCTGCCTGCCGGGGTAATAGCCGATATCGCCTGGCTGCACGTTCAGTATTTCATTTTCCGGTTCAGCGTAGAACGGCACCATCACGATGATCTCGCGGCCTGCGAATTTGGCATGCACGCTGAAACCTTCTATGGGCAAATTCTCCCACATGCACTGTGAGAGTTGCGGCGCCTCCTCTTCCAGCAGTTGCGCACTGACCTGTGTGTCTCCCACCTGAATGGTGAATCGTCCGGACATAGATGCTTTCCTCGCTCCTTCCATCAAAAACAGGAATTGCTCCTGTCTAGACTCTTTTGATTGTACCATTTACTGCGGAGGTTGAGTATGTTCCTGTGGCCGGTCCGCGTAGGCATAGGGGTCGTGGATGGCCGCCTGCTCGAAATAACGGGCAGGGCGAAAGGCCGCAAGCGAGATTTCGGCGTCGCTAACAGCCAGAATGTGTTCGGCCATCGCTTTTCCTATGGCAGGCGCTGTTTTGAAGCCTGTACCGTTGCAGCCGAAAATGGCGTAGAGATTTTCAAAGCCGGGCACAGGTCCGAGCAGGGGATGCAGGTCGGCGCTGACGGCAAAAACTCCCGCCCAGCCCCTTCTATAGCTTGCCTGCTCCATGACCGGCATGCGATACGAAACCTTCTGCGCTACCTCCTCGACAAAGCTGACATCGGCATCTGGCTTAAAGCGATCAGGGTCGATACCCGGCTCCATCGCGCCGCCGCCCACGAGCGTTAAGCCGGGGCTATCAGGGCGATAGTAGACGTCGAGGATGCCATCGATGTAGGTCATGTGCTCCTGCTGTGCCGCTGGCGGCCTTTGCAGGATAATCACCTGGTGGCGTACATTCCAGACGGGGAAGGTGAGACCCAGCTTTGCCAGCAGGCGCGCTGTCCAGGCTCCGGTTGCGCACACCACGATGCCCGCTTGCAGCACACCCTGACTCGTCTGGACAGCCACCACACGTTCGCCTTGCAGCAGGAAATCCTGCACCTCGACTTGCTGGCGCAGTTCTACGCCGTTGCGACGGGCAGCTTGCAGCAGGGAAAGGGTCGTTGCCGTGGGGTCGGCGTAGCCGGAGTGGGGTTCGTAAGCCGCCAGTTCCAGGTCCTCCGTCCAGATAGTAGGGGCCAGTTGGCGCAGCTCGTCGGCGCCGATCAGGCAGGTTTCTACGCCAATGCGCCGCAGCATGGCGACATTGGCACGTAACTTCTCGTTGTTCTTCGGCGCTACTGTGCGGATGAAGCCCGTTTCAGTAAAACCACAATTGCCGCCAACGATCTCGTCCCAGTTGCGGAAATAGGCATAGCTGCTCAGGGCCAGCCGCGCCTCAAGCTCATTGGTGTAATGCATGCGTACCAGTCCGCTCGAAAGGCCCGTGGCCCCGGAAGCTGCTACCTGCTTTTCGAGGATAACCACCCTGCGCTCTCCCGCACGTGCCAGGTGAAAGGCCAGGCTGGCCCCATTGACGCCCGCACCGATGATGACGATATCAGCAGTTTCATGCATGGAAGTAAGGGAGCCTTTCAGGAATGTTTCTTACTCTTCCGCTTCTCCTGTTTGCCGTTCGCTCGCTTGCTATTTGTATGATTGAACTCTGGCTTTTGCTGTTGTGCATGCCCGTTGCTGGCCTCGTTCGTATAGCCGTAGAGGTGAGGCTGGAGATCGGGGCGACCGTAAACGATGTTGGTGCCCACGACGGGAATACCGGTGATAAAAGAGGCTTCCAGCGTGAGGGCGCGCAGGTCCTCTGGCTCCAGGTCGTGCACATTGCTCTTGCCACAGGCTCGTGCCAGCATCTGTATCTCCATCGTCATAGAGTTGATGAAATTGACCACGCGCTCCGCCGCCTCGTCGACGTCCAACCGGCTCATCAGTTCGGGGTTCTGCGTGGTAATGCCAACGGGGCAAAGGCCGGTATGGCAGTGGTGACAGGCGTAAGGCTCTGTCCCTAATTTATGATAATCTTCGACATAAATGGGGCGATTGCAGTTGAGGGCGATCAGCGCGCCCGTGCCAATCGAGACGGCATCAGCGCCGAGGGCCAGCGCCTTGGCGGCATCCACACCGCCGCGAATACCGCCGGAGATGACGAGCTGCACCACGCCATCCATGCCGATTTCGCGCAGGGCCGCTTTTGCCTCAACGACAGCCGCCAGCGTCGGGATGCCGGTGTGTTCCATGAGAATATCGGGCGAGGCCGCTGTTCCACCCTCTGCTCCGTCCAGTACGATGACATCCACGCCTGCTTTGCAGGCCAGCTTCACGTCATCTGCCACGCGGGACGCGCCGATCTTGATGTAGATAGGAAGCTCCCAGTCGGTGGCCTCGCGCAGTTCTTCGACTTTGGCGACCATATCGTCCGGCCCCGTCCAATCCGGGTGACGCACAGGGCTGCGCTGGTCAACGCCCGCCGGAAGTTCTCTCATGGCGGCAATCTCTTCTGATACCTTCTGGCCGAGCAGGACGCCGCCTGTACCCGGCTTGGCTCCCTGCCCCACACAGATTTCAATGGCGTTCGCCATGCGCAGGTGATGGGGATTGAAGCCGTAGCGGCTTGGCAGTACCTGGTAGACCAGTTGCTCGGATGCCTCGCGCTCCGCCATCAGCATGCCACCGTCGCCAGTGGTGGTGGAGGTGCCCAGGCGGGTCGCGGCGCGGCCCAGGGCGACCTTCGCATTGCGCGAAAGCGCGCCAAAGCTCATACCGGCAATGGTAATCGGGGTTTTTAGACGAATGGGTTTTTTCGCGAAGCGCGTTCCCAGCACCGTCTCGGTGACACATTGCTCGCGGTAGCCCTCCAGGGGGACGCGACTGAGCGTGCAGGGGACAAAGGTAAGCTCGTCGAATGAGACAAATTTTTTCAGCGTGCTGAAGCCGCGAATGCGGTAGCGCCCAAGCTGTGCTTTGACATGCACATCTTCCATGATCTCAGGCGACCAGAGTTGCCCGTAGCGTACCAGGGGATTTTCGCTCTCCATAAAATAACCTCGTTTCCTTGCTCTGATGCCTTCATACAAGAGCTTTTCAGGTGTTGATAGTATGCGTTCCCTCAAGCAGAAGCGGCAGCATTCATATCCTTTCCCGGCCTCCCGTTTGGGTTGGAAACACTACATAGCGACGCGCCACAGCTCGAAATCCGCTTTTGAGAAATTATGCAGGCGACCGCCTGAGCCGATCTTCTTGAACTCGGAAAGCGGGCGTCTGCCGCTCAGTCCGTAGCGAGCCAGCGTCTCCTCCAGGAAGCGCCAGTCCTCATTGCTCATCTCTTTGATGACGGCATCATTTCCTAGCTGGTTGGCTTCTCCACCGAGGTAGATGGTCCCGGCGTACATGGAATCGCCCAACCCTTCGGCGGCGTTGCCGCAAATAATCATCGTCCCGCGTTGCATCATGAAGCCTGTCATGTAGCCGGTATCGCCGCCGATGACGATGAGTCCGCCTTTCTGGGCTATACCGGTGCGAGCGCCCGCGTGTCCTTTGACAACCACCGTACCGCCTCGAATCGAGGCACCGGTGCTGCTCGCCGAGTTCTTCTCGACCACAATTTCGCCCGACATCATGCATTCGCCGACTGACCAGCCAGTGTTGCCCAGGATGTGGAATGTGGCTCCATCGTTCATGCCGCCGCAGTAATAGCCCGCTGTGCCCTCGACAACGACCTTGACCGGGTAGAAGAGAGCGACTCCCAGGTTATGACGAGCTTCAGGATTGATCAGGTGTATCTCGGTTTCACCCTCGGCAGCCAGCTTTCTAAGCGAGGTATTGATCTCGCGGGTGGTCATTTTGGCGCAATCCAGGGTTACAGGCATACAAACACGCTCCTTCTGAGAGAAGGCAAAGAGGAAAGAAGAGGATGCTGTTTCTCCTCTTTGCCTGCCTATTCTTGTATCCTCGTGCGTAAAATATCGTTCTCGCTGCACAGGTCTGAATTTTCCTCTAGACAACTGATGCGGAGGGTGCCTTTATTTTTGCCTTTGTACTCCCTTCCCGCCTCAGGTGCCAGGTTCGTACCTCGCGCGCGCCCGCCTCGCGTGTTTCCAGCTCAAAGGGGAAAGCTTTGCGTAACGCGGTCTCTTCTGAGGCAAGCGCGACGAACTCATCTGTTTCTGTGATAATCAAAGGCTTAGTGGCGAATTGATCGCGGGCGAAACCGATGCTATCAGCCGTGGCTACGAGGTAGGTGAAAGTGCCATCGAGGGCGGTAATGGTGTCTCTGACCGCCTCTTCCAGTGTCGCTCCCTGCTGCATCATGTCAGCGATATAGACAGCAATCACTTCGGAGTCGTTTTCAGTGTTGAAGCGATGTCCTTTGGTCTCCAGACGACGGCGCAGCTTGTGGTAATTGGTGATATGCCCGTTGTGGACAACCGCGATGTCGGAGAATGGGCGCGCCCAGAAGGGGTGGGAGTGGCTGATATCGACACGGCTCTCGGTTGCCAGCCGGGTGTGGGAAATGCCGTGCGTGCCACGGAACGAGGAGATGCCGTAGGTGGCATCCAGGGCTTTAGCGCCACCCATCTGCTTGATGATCTCCAGGTGTTCGCCCATACTGAACACCTCGACGCCCGGCCCGCTTGACTCGATAGCTGCCGTCAACTCTTCGAGAGAGTCCTCATAGTCCATGACCAGTCGTACATAGTAGCCAACACGGCTACTCTCTCTTACTCTGCCAAATTCCTGCGCCGTTCTGGTAATCAGTTCTTGCCAGTCGAGCGTTTCTTTTTGTGCCTCTTCCTCGATCTTGACGCTTATCACCAGGTTGCCCGTGGGCAGGTCGCTATACAATGCCAGGCCCGTTGAATCGGGACCGCGCCGGTTGAGATCGGCGAGCATCTTGATGAGAAGCTGCCCCAGCGGCCCTGCCTGTTGCTTGAAGAGGATGCCGGCGATACCGCACATCGGTAAAAACCTCCTTAAGTTGGTTCAGCTACTATCCCCGTACAGGTACTATAGTGGAAAAAATGTACATATTCAAGGGGTATTCTAACCAGACCTGAGCTACGCACATGGATATTTTGTCTACCGATATCACGGGCCTATCCCTCTCTCTTTATTATGCCTTCTTGCCGGGCAAGTAGTCAATTTTTGCTACTCATTCCTGTTATATAGTATTAACCTCATAATTTTGTGTATACTTATTCCTGGCGTTTCCTGGTTATCCTGTATGGTCTGTCCCTTTCCAACATCGCAAAAAACAGCTACTATTTGACTCTGCCGCAGTCGTAGGGCAGAGAGAAGGGAATGTACCTATGGCTACTGTCGATTGGGCAAAGCCGTCCGTGAGTGTGAGTGAGGCCGAATCCAGGCGTGACGTACTTCTGTCGGAGGAATACGTCGTTCAAGCCATGCCTGCTATCCTCGGTACCTTCGATATGACTTCGACGTACCTGCTGATTATCTTCTTTATTACCAACGCCACCGTCGCTGTCTCAGGAGGAGCAGCGGCCTTCACCTATCTGATTCTCGGTGGCATTACCTTTTATATTCCCTGCGTCATTGCCACCGCCCAGCTCGGCGTTATGTTCCCCTACGAGGGGTCGCTTTACAACTGGACGCATAAGGCTCTGGGTGGTTACTGGAGCTTCTTTGTTGCCTTCTGCGCCTGGTTCCCTGGCGTGCTGGTAATGATCAGCGCCGGAGATGCGCTTGTCGCCTTTATACAGGGACTCAACGGCAACTGGCTGACACAACCCTGGCAGCAGGGTCTGGTTATCTGCCTGATCATTATATTTTATGGCGTGCTTGCCGTGCAACGATACCGCACTGTGCAGAACGTGGTGAATGTAGCCGCCTGTCTTACCTTTTTAGGTGTCGCGATCATCGGGTTAGCCGGGGTTGTCTGGCTGCTGCAGGGACATCATTCCGCCACCAGCTTTAACAGTTTCAACGATTGGAGCGTGCAATGGAATGGTCCGTCGGCAAACCTGAGCCTTTTTGGCCTCATCACGCTGGCTTACCTGGGCATGGAGGCACCGTTGAATATGGGTGGCGAGATAAGGGAGCGTAGAACTATCACCCGTCACCTCCTCATAGGAACTGTTCTGGTGTTTGTCGGCTACTTCATCGCTACCTTTTCCACACTCGTGGTCATGGGGCCAACGAATGGCGCAGTTCCCTTTGCGCTGGTCAGCACGGTCGATACGGCGCTGGGCAAATTTATGGGTGGTATTACTGCCGTCTGCATCATGAGTTTCTTTGTTGTGACGGGCATCGTCTATAACTTCACCTATGCCCGCCTCCTGCTGGTTGGAGGTATTGACCAGCGCCTGCCTGCCAGGGTGGGCAGGCTCAACAAGCACCGCGTTCCCGGAAATGCGATCATCTTCCAGACAATGGTCGCAATTGCTCTGACACTGCTTGTCTTCCTGGTTGTTCCGCTGGTGGGGCAGTTTGGTAATCCGGTTAACCTCTCGATCGAGGTTTATAATGTCATGCTGGCCTCCTCAACGCTGGTCTGGGCAATCTCCACTGCCTTCCTCTTTGTCAACATTACCCGCTTCTACTTGCGCGACCGGGAGGTATTTCGCAAGCAGCTCATCTTCCCCATGCCGGTGCTCTGGGTCAGTATTGTGCTTGGCTCTGTTTCCTGTTTGCTTGCTATCGTCGGGACGCTGTTCTTCTCCTGGATACCGTCGCTGATCAGCAACAACCAGTGGTGGTATATCATAGGTGGCCTGACGGCCATCTGTCTCGTTATCGCGGGCATCGGCAGTATGCTTGCCAGTAGTGAAGCGAGCTGGCAGGGCTTAAGAGGTATAGAGCCTGACGAGGAGCGAGAGCGCTAGCTATCAGGCAGAGTAGAGCGTTGTTGCTTAAGCAAACTCACACGCCGCTTGGTTTCCAGACGGCGCTGGCGACTGGCGTGTGTAGGGCGTGTGGGCTTGCGTGGCGGTAAGGTGCGTTGCATCTCTCGCAGGCGTCTTGCCAGTCGCTCGAAAGCCATTTCGCGATTGGCCGCCTGCGAGCGCCGTTCCGTTGCCGTCACGACGGTGCCGCTTGGCCGGTGGACGAGCCGCACTCCGGTCTCGACCTTGTTGCGGTGCTGCCCGCCCGGCCCGCTGGCTATGAAAAATTCCACATCGCTCTCTCGCTCTAACGAGGCGCGATCGGTTGGATAGCTGGTCATCGCTTCTTCACTTCCACATTGACTGGCCCGGCTGGGCGCAAGGTCAGGTGATGAACCGGGTCTATTTTAATGGTCTGGCCGGGAAGCAGGGAAAAGTTGACGCGCTGGGCGAGTGTGGCGAGTAGCAGGTGGCCTTCCATCATGGCAAGGTGCATGCCGATGCAGATGCGCGGCCCCGCGCCGAAAGGCATATACGCATAGCGGGGTAGCAGCTTCTCCCGTTCGGGCGCGAAGCGTTCAGGATCGAACCGCTCCGGCTGCGGGAAGTAATCCTCGCGCCGGTGCATGGTATAGGGCGCGAGGATGACAACCCAGTCCTTGCGCACAAGATAGCCGTCGATCTCAACATCTTTCAAGGCACGCCGCGAGAAGCCGTAGGCCGGTGGGTAGAGGCGCATTGACTCCTTGAAAACCTGCAGGCAGTAGGGCAGGCGCGCCAGGTCGGCATAGGTGGGGGTGCGTCCCTGCAATACCCTATCGACTTCCTGCCGCACCTTCTCGTACATCTGTGAATGCTGGCAGAGCAGGTACCAGGTCCACGTCAGGGCGGTTGCGGTCGTCTCATGGCCCGCGCCGAAGAGGGTCAGGCACTCGGCCATGACTTGCTCATCGCTCATCGGATTGCCCTCGTCGTCTCTGGCCTCCAGCAAGATGCTCAGGAAGTCGTTGCGCTCCATCGGCCTTGCACGCCGTTCGTCGATGAAACTTTGAATGCGATTGCGCAGGATGCTGGCGGCTTTGTGCGTGCGGCGATTGCGCGGCGTCGGCCAACTGTACGGGGGTGCCAGCAGCGTCGAAAGGTTATGCGAGATGTACTCCAGCGTGATGCTCATAGCCTCGCCCAGTTCGTCGGCCTCGCTGAACACGTCGGCGTCAAAGAGAGCTTTGCCGATAATGCTCATGGTCAGATTGGTCATTTGCTGATTGACATTGATAACGCTGCCGTCGGCCCAGCTCCGCTGGATTTGCTCGCCGTAATGGCCGATGATATCCGCATAGCTGGCGATGTGGCGTGGCTGGAAGGAAGGGGCCATAATCTTGCGCTGGCGGCGGTGCAGTTCCCCTTCGCTGCTGAAAATGCCGTCGCCTATGGCCGGGCGAAAGGTATTGTGGACTGCTATCCCTTTATCAAAATCGTAGGCGTGTTCAACCAGGATGCTGTGAACATGCTCCGGTCTGTTGAACTGAATGACCGGGAACGGCCCGAAACGCATGCCGCAGACATCTGCTTCGCGCGCCATGCGTGCCATGAAGCCAAGCCGATTATGATTAAATTCCGGGATGTTCCCGACAAGCGGGTGTCCGCTGGTGAAATGCAACGTTTTGTAGTGGCTTGAAATGGTTTCGGTCTGTGTAGCCACGATAAACTCCTCTGAGACTCGATCGACGATGCTTACGTACTATCTTTCTTAATTGTAGCACGCTCTGGCTGAGAAATTCCTACATTTTCTTCTGTAACCCGGTCTTGGGCAGATTCGTCTCTACACAAAATGAGGGAATTAGCCGATACCTATAGAGAGGATGTGTATACTGCTCATAGAGTAGTACTTGAAGATTATTAGTTGGCAGCAGGGCACAACTATGTTACAATGAGGGAGGTGAACCCTTCCTGGAGAACCAGTAACCAGTACGTTGTGTAAGGCAGCCTTGAAATGATGGGAACCGATGAAAAAAGTATTGGTTATCGATGACAACCCGACGATCGTTGAACTGATTAAATACGCGGTCAACCTGCATGGGGCCTACCATGTGGTCGTCGCTTACGACGGCGTGCAGGGGCTGGAGCGCGTCTATGATGAGCGGCCAGATTGCGTGATTATCGATGTGAAAATGCCGCGCATGGATGGCTACCAGCTTGTGCGTTGCCTGCGGGGCGACCCGCGCACGATGGATACTCCGCTGATTATCCTCAGCGCCATGACGCGAGAGGAAGATCAGATGACGGGGTTGCTCTCAGGGGTGGATGAGTACCTGACAAAACCGTTCAAGCCAAGCGCGCTCAATGCTGCTATTGAGCGGGTTCTGCGTCTGACTCCCGATGACCGGCAGCGCCGGATGGATCAACTGGTGCAGAGTCTGGCTGACAGGGAATAGGTTCTTTGTCGACGAGGCTCGGCTGGACGGAGAGAGCAGAAAGAACAGCGCGAACGAGACAAGACAGCTATCCGGCTTCTGTACATTTGGGTGAATAGATGCTGGTGTTAGCAATGCATACAACGCTGTCTTCTACAGTAGAAGTGTTGCAGTCTGGCTTTTTTTGGGATGTGGGAAAGGCCAGAGGGGGGGTGACCGACATTGGTGCATGAACAACGGGCATTGCGCAGGTTACACATTCTTTTAGTAGATACCGATCAAAGTACATGCGACCGATTGCAACAATTCCTGGCCGACAGTTGTGAACTTGTCTGTGTCTCTTCACTCTCTGCGGCGAAAAGCTACCTCGACACGCACCTTCCTGATATTTTGATCACGGAGGTGTCGCTGGCTTCTGAAACCGGATTGGATTTATGTCGCTTTATCCGCCATCAATCCGCGCTGCGCCATCTGCCCATCATGCTGCTGACCTCTCAGGCGGCGTTGCAAGACAAAATTGCTGGATTTGACGCGGGCGCCGATGATTACGTGGTAAAACCGGTTGATGCGCGCCATCTCCTTGCGCGTATTCATTTGCTGGCGCGTATCAAACACATCGAACAAAGTGATATATGAATAAGAAACCCTGGCAAGCGTGTGGCCCTGCTCATTGCGGAACGCAATGAGCAGGGCCACACGCTTGCCAGGGACTATCCTGGGAAGTGGCAGGCCGCGTAGTGGTGCGGCTTCTTCTCTTCCAGGGGTGGAATGACCTCGCGGCAAATCGCCTGGGCCTTCCAGCAGCGTGGGTGAAAATTGCAGCCGCTGGGAGGATTAACCGGGCTTGGCACATCACCTTCGAGAATGATACGCCTGCGTTTGGCCTCAATCTCTGGATTGGGGACGGGAATGGCCGAAAGCAGCGCCTGGGTGTACGGATGCAGGGGCAACTCATAAAGTTCCTCGCTGTCCGCCAGTTCCGCGACGCGCCCCAGGTACATAACCGCTACCCGGTTACTGATATGCTTCACCACGGACAGGTTGTGCGCGACGAAGAGGTAGGTCAGGCCGAACTGTCCCTGCAAGTCCTGCAAGAGGTTGAGCACCTGAGCCTGAATCGAGACATCGAGCGCGGAGACCGGCTCGTCGGCAACAACGAAGGATGGGTTCAAGGCGAGGGCGCGTGCAATACCAATACGCTGGCGTTGGCCACCGCTGAATTCGTGCGCGAAACGGTTCACGAAGTAGGGGTTGAGGCCCACCACTTCGAGCAGGTGCGCGACCTGTTCCTCGATTTCCTTTTTGTTGCCGCGATTGAAATTGATCAGCGGCTCGGCAATAATCTGTCCGATGGTGTAGCGCGGGTCAAGCGATCCATAGGGGTCCTGGAAGACCATCTGCATGTCTGCGCGCTTCTTGCGGACTTCGCCGGGCGAAAGTTTCGTGAGTTCGACGCCGTTCAGCTTGACGCTGCCCGCCGTCGGCTTGATGAGTTGCAGAATGGCGCGGCCCGTTGTTGATTTGCCGCAGCCGCTTTCACCCACCAGTCCAAGCGTCTCGCCGCGTTTGATGAACAGATCCACGCCGTCGACCGCTTTCACTTTCGCAACAGTTCGGCCCAGGATGCCTCCCTTCACCGGGAAGTGGACTTTTAAGCCTTTGACATCGACCAGCGTCGTTCCTGTTTCCTGCGTCTGTGCTGTTGTAACTTCTTGTGCCATATTTCTTTCCCCTTTAATCCGGGTAGAAGCAGGCCGCGACCTGCTCACCACGTCCTACAGGCCGCAGTTCGGGGCGTTCGCGACGGCAGCGTTCCTGCACTTTGGGACAGCGAGGAGCATACGGACAACCGGGAGGTGGGTTGGTCAGGTCGGGTGGCTGCCCCTGAATCGGCGTCAATCTGCTTCCACGGCTTTCGTTCAGGCGCGGAATAGAATTGAGCAGGCCGACAGTATAAGGATGGGCCGGTGTCTCAAAAATTTGCTTAACGGGAGCAGATTCTACAACATGGCCCGCGTACATCACATTAACATGTTCGCAAGTACCCGCCACGACGCCCAGATCGTGTGTGATGAGCATAACCGCCGTGCCGAACTCTTTGGAGAGGCCCTTCATCAGCTCGAGAATCTGGGCCTGAATAGTCACGTCGAGCGCGGTGGTTGGCTCGTCGGCAATGAGCAACTGCGGATTGCAGGCCAGGGCGATAGCGATCATCACGCGCTGGCGCATGCCGCCGCTGAACTCGTGGGGATAGTTCTTGGCGCGCCGCCGCGCATCAGGAATGCGGACGAGGTCGAGCATTTCTACGGCGCGTTTCCAGGCCTGGTCGTTGTTCACGTCTTTGCGGTGCCGCTTGACCGTCTCTGCAATCTGATAGCCGACGGTAAAGACCGGATTGAGCGAGGTCATCGGGTCCTGGAAGATCATGGAGATCTTGCTGCCGCGCAGGTTCGTCAACTCTTCCTGGTTCTTTTCCAGGATGTTCTCGCCGTTGAAAATGATCTCTCCATCAACGATTTTGCCAGGTGGTGAGGCGACGAGGCGCATCACGGAGAGAGCGGTCACACTTTTGCCACAGCCGCTTTCTCCTACCACTCCCAGTGTTTCACCCGGCTTGATGGTAAACGAAACATCGTCCACAGCTTTGACGACGCCGCCACGGGTGAAAAAGTAGGTTTTCAGGTTATTTACTTCTAGCAGATTTTCTGCCATATTCTCTCTCCGCTTACTAATCTTTGGATCGTGGGTTGAAGGCGTCGTTCAAGCCGTCGCCCAGGAATGAGAAGGCCAGTACGATAATGGCCAGCACGATGGAGGGAAGCAAGACTTCCCAGGGATTGCTATCGATCATAGCCTGGCCCTGGACAATCATGAGGCCAATACTGGAACCAGGGGGTTGCACGCCCAGACCAAGCAAACTGATACCTGCCTCACCGATGATCGTGTTGGAAATGTCCAGTGTAGAGGCGACAATCACAATGCTGAGGAGGTTGGGGATGATGTGTCGCAAGATGATCTGCGTATCGGTCGTACCGGCTGTACGCGCTGCTTCGACAAACTGCTGCTCTTTCAACTGCAACGTCTGGCCCCGCACGAAGCGCGCCATCAACGGCCACGCGACGAAGGCCAGGGCGATTGACACCAGGATGAGACGCGCGTTCCCGTTTGGCCCGATGACGGGTATCTTACTGAATACTATGTCTGCCTGGGGACCAAAGATACCCGTGAGCAGGATGACGAACAGCAGACCGGGGAAGGCGAACACGATGTCGGTCACACGCGCTAAAACCTGGTCGATCCAGCCTCCATAGTAACCGGCAAGTACTCCTATCAGCACACCCATAACGATATCGACAATCTCGACCAGCACCGCTACCGTCAGCGAGATGAGCACGCCCTGCATCAGACGTGCCAGCATGTCGCGGCCAAGATCATCGGTCCCGAGCCAGTACATACCTGAGATGAATTGATCCTGGTTGGTGAGTTCCTGCCAGTAGGGATTGTGATATTTGCTTGGGCCGATCGGTCCGTTAGTCGGACTGTTATAGATCCCGCCAATATGCTGGTAGATCGGTGGGCCGATCAGGGCGAGCAGAATGAAGAATATAATCACGCCGATACTTGCGACCGCCCTCTTATCGCGCCAGAGCCGCCGCAGCGACTCCTGCAAAGGAGTGGGCGATTTTTTCGGCTGGCCCTTGCCCCCTTCGGCTACAATAGGAGGCGTTTCGACCGTTTCCCTGCCGCCTTGCGGCCTCATTACTTCGACGATCTCGCCGGGCGATACGCTGGAGTCGGGAAACATCACTCCTGAAGAGGACAGATCAATGTTCGTGTTCTTATCTTTCGTATCCATCTTGTCTCTGCCTCCTGCTACTGGACCTTAATGCGAGGGTCGGCCACCGAATAGAAGATATCCGCCAACATATTGCCTATTACGACGCCTACTGCCAGTAAGACTACGGTTGCCTGAATGACCGGGTAGTCGCGGTCGCTAATCGACTGGATCGTCTCATAGCCAATACCCGGAATATTGAAGATGTTCTCAATGAAGAACGCGCCTGTGACCAGCAGGCCGAGCAGGAGGCCGACAACTGTTAGCAGGGGAATCAAAGCGTTGCGCAGCGCGTGTCGATAGATCACCGCGCGCTCTCTCAATCCTTTGGCGCGCGCGGTACGCACATAGTCCTGGCGCAGGACCTCCAGCATGCTGGCGCGCGAGAGACGCGCAATGTAGGCGACGCCTCCTGCCGCGAAAACGAGAATCGGCGCTATTTTATACGAGAGATCCGCCGGCGAATACTCCCAGGGCGTGCCCCAGTTTGAGACAGGCCAGCTCGCACCTGTATGCTGGTCGAACCAGACGATAAACACCTGAACGAAGACTCCCAGCACGAAGACGGGGATAGAATAGAGTACCAGGATAATCCCCATATTGGTCGTATCGATCCAGGTGTTGGCCTTAAGCGCCGAGAAGATGCCCAGCGGAACGCCTATAGCTACCTGCAAAACCAGTGCCCAGAATGCCAGCTCCGCCGAGACGGGTACTCCCTGCGCAAGAATGGACATCACCGGGCGACCCTGATACTTGTACGAGTATCCGAAATTAAGGTGGAACATGTTCACTAAGAAATTCCAGTACTGCTGGTACCAGGGCAAATCCAGGCCGTAGGCATGCCTGAGTTCCGCGTAGATAATCTTGTTAAAATGCTCGCCCAGCATGTCTCGGATCGGGTCTCCTGGCGCATTAAGCCCCAGGACAAATGTGATAAAGGTTACACCGACTACCACAAATATCAGGCCGATAAACCTTTTGACCAGGAACTGAACCATAATGTCGCCCCCTACTCCCTTGTCGAGGTTACAATTGTGTAGAGTAAGGCTATAGAGAGTCCTCGCTCTACCGATTAGCTCTTCCGCTTTGTTAGTAATCCAGCATGTTGCCTATGAAATGGCACGTTTTCATAGACACATTTGACAGGCACGAACAACGAGCGTGACATAATCTAATTAGAAGTATTGTAATTGACGTTACTCGATATTGTCAAGCTAGCCTTATATTACTACGCCCATTCATTCTAAAATATCACGTTCTGGTAGCTCATACGTTTCTAACCTTTGTCTGCTTTTCCCTCCTTCTTCTTTCCTTCCTCCTGCGCTTTTACAACTATATCTGGAGATACAGGAGCTGACAGGGAAGAGTGCATCTGATCTCCTAACAATAAACGAGGGGAGCCGCAAAAAAGGGGAATGATCAACTGATCATTCCCCCGTTGTCTGTTCGCATCGCAAAGAGCACGTTCTTCTCGATACGTTGGACATCCATCCCGACTCACTGTCTAGTGGGTTGAGATGTAGACGCTGCCCCAGTCATTGGGAGGCGTCAAACTTTGTGGATTGAAGACGAGGCCCTGGACATAGGGTTTGAGGACGAAGGCAGCAGTGACCTGCTCCATGGGCAGCCAGGCGACGTCGTTGACCAACTGCTGCTCGGCCTTGTTGTACTGCGCGTAGCGATCCGGCCCGTTGGGCATGCCATCGGCCTGCTCAAGCAACTTCTGGGTGGCCTGCTGGGTGGCGGCGTCAGAAGAGTTGTTCTGGCCGTAGTTCATGTTGTTGTTGGGAACGCCAGCGTCGAACTGCAAGGTGGTCCAGTCCTGCGGGTCAGGATAGTCAGCGATCCAGGCGATGCCCCAGAACTGCAAGCCGTGCGGGTTGTTGGTGGCAGCGGTGATGTCATCGAGCAGCTTGTTGAAGTCGGTGGGAGCCGCTTTGACACTGACGCCCAGCACGGTCTGCCATGTCTGCACCAGGGCTGCGACCTCGTTA
>DATGLM010000079.1:0-16795 GCA_035294125.1 Ktedonobacteraceae bacterium
CCGAGATCTTGCGCGACCGCGAGCGCGGCGTTCCCCGCTACAACCAGTTCCGCCAGCTCGTGCATCGCCCCCCCATCACCAGCTTCGAAGAACTGACCTTCAATCCCAAATGGAGAGAGGAACTGCGCCGCATCTACAACAACGACATCAACCTGGTTGACCTGATGGTTGGCCTCTACGCCGAATGGGCCAGCTTCCAGACGCCACAGGGCTTCGGCTTCAGCGACACCGCCTTCCGCATCTTCATTCTCATGGCCTCGCGTCGCCTGAACAGCGACCGCTTTTTCACCACCTCCTACACCCCTCAGGTCTACTCACAGGCAGGTTTCGACTGGGTGCGCGACAACGACATGACGACCGTCCTGCAGCGCCATTTCCCCGCCCTCGCGCCCATGCTCGCCAGCGTGAGCAATCCCTTCTTCCCCTGGCCTGTAGCAAAGGCGGGATAGGGCTACAAGCCCTATGCCCGCTCAAACGGGTACTCATCGCTGTTGTAGCTCCACCCGGCAGAACCGCGAACACATCCAGCGTGAGCGCTGCCAGGATTACGTGTGCTTGCCGTAAGAAACGGATGCCTTCCTTTGTCAAAGCTTCAGAATGACACGCGCAGGCCTGCTTTTCATGGCGCTTGTAACACTGCGTCCGTTCAAGACGTATAAGGGAAAGAAGACAGGCTCACTTACGAAAGGTTAGCGAAATTTTATGACACAAAGCAAGCCAGCTATTCTGGCTGAAAGATTGGAGAAATGGTATGGCAAGACGCACGCGTTGCGTGGCCTTGATCTCGTGGCGGAAGAGGGGACCGTTCTCGGCGCGTTGGGTCCAAATGGAGCCGGTAAGGAGCGCGCAATGAACAACACCATTACCCGCACCATCTCCGACCTCACGCGCAACCTGTTCGTCGTCGCGGTCATGTGGACGGTTGGCCTGATCGTCGGCTTCCGCCCGCAAGGCAGCCCCATTGGCCAGGTTGCCGCAGCCGGGCTGCTTCTGCTGACCAGTTTTTCCTTCTCGTGGATTTCGGCCACCATCGGCCTTGCGGTGAGAAGCGTCGAAGCGGCACAGTCGGCGGGCTTCATCTGGCTCTTCCCTCTGACTTTCGCCAGCAGTGCCTTCGTTCCGACGCAGGCTGCGCGTTTTCGCCCAGCACCGGCCCGTCTCGCTGATCGTCGACGCCGTGCGCGGCCTCCTGCTCAACCAGCCCGATGCCTCGACCATCTGGCAGGCCATCGCCTGGTGCATCGGTATCCTTGTCGTCTTCATCCCACTCGCCGTGCTGGCCTATGGGCGCCGCACTTCACGCTAGCGAGTGGCGCAGAAAGGGGTATGTTGTATGACTGTTTCTCATCCTTCTCAGTTGCGTTCCATGCGTGTTGATCAGGTTGGCAGCCTGCTCCGGCCTGCCGCGCTCAAGGACGCGTTCTTGCGGCATGAGCAGGGGATGGTCACAGATGAGGCGCTGACTCAGGCGCAGGATGAAGCTATCCAGCAGGTTATTGCTCAGCAGGAGGCACACCACCTGCCTGTTATTACCGATGGAGAGTTTCGCCGCATCAACTTTATGGCAAGTTTTGCCGACGTTGCTGGCTATGAGCTATGGAGAAGCCACTGGGAGCCGTTGCCTTCTGCTGAGGAACTGGCATTCATCAACCGGGCAGAACAGAGGCAGGCAATTGCGCAACAGGGAGGGCGAGGCCGCGACCCGATGCACTCGGTACGCCAGCCAGCGACAGAGCGCTTACGCCTGCTGCATAACCGCCCCTTAGAAGAATTTCGTTTTGCGCAACAGCTTACGACTACTCCCGTCAAGATAACCTTGATCGGGCCTGATCGCATTACTCAACGCTTCGATCTCCAACAATCGCAAGCTAGCTATGGTAGTATTGAGGAGTTCGTCACCGACGTTATCGCCATCGAGCGCCGCATGATTGCCGGGTTGATCGAGGCGGGGTGCCATTATATTCAGATCGACGAACCGGGCTACACTGCCTATGTCGATGAGCGGGAGCAGGCGGAGATGCGTGCGCGTGGCGAAGACCCACTCGCCAACATGGAACGCTCTATACAGGCCAATAACGAGATAATTGCCCCTTTTTCCAGCATCACGTTCGGCGTGCATATCTGTCGTGGCAATCGCCGCAGCTACTGGCTGCGTGAAGGTGTGTATGACGCCATAGCTGAACAGCTCTTCACCCGCCTGAACTACCAGCGTTTCCTGCTTGAATATGATACCGACCGCGCTGGAACGTTCGCACCCCTGCGCTTTGTCCCGAAAGACAAAATCATCGTGCTCGGCTTAATCACTACGAAGACCGGGCGACTGGAAACGGTTGATGAACTCACGCGCCGTATCGAAGAAGCTGCGCGCTACATTTCCATTGACCAGCTTGCTCTCAGCCCCCAATGTGGCTTTGCCTCAGAAATCGGTGGCAACTTGTTGAGCGAAGATGACCAGTGGCGCAAACTGGACGTCATGCTTGAAACGGCATCTCGTGTCTGGGGTTGAGCGAATCAAATAATATCTCATACCAGAAAATTGCCTCAGAATGACATGGAGCGACCTTTTTTGGTGGCTAGCCATTTGGTCATATCACACCGACCGATCCTTGCCCTTATTAATCTATCTGGCATACAATAAACCCATCTGGCACTATTTGATATAGTAAAATTGCGCAGGATGGTCTTCTGCCGGACCGGTCAGGGGATCGAACAACAATGAATATCCCGCTATTTTCGTGTGGAGGGTATCCTTGAGCAAGAAGACCGGGGCATTTTGTCTGGGCATGCTGCTTGGCCTGATTATCATCTGCCTGGTGTTATCGCCCCTGCGCGTGCTCGATCCCTCTCTTGTTGGGCTGCTGGTACTGGCTCCTCAGGAGATGACCAATCCCGTGCCGCAGGTCATCCCCAGCCTGCGTGAATGGCAGGGCGGCCACGGCTCCTTTACTCTGGATGCGGATTCGCGCATCGTCATCGATTCCTCCTATGTCTCGCTGTTGAGAACGACGGCCCAGGTCTTCCGCGACGACCTTTTTTCGGAAACCGGTCGTATCTTTCCTATAGCCATAGAGGACGCTCCGCAGAGCGGTGATTTCTTCCTCACTTTACGCACCTCCGACTCCGTCATCGGCAGCCAGGGTTATCTCTTTCAGGTGGGCGACGCTGTCGTGATTAGCGCGCACACCGCTGGCGGCATCTTCTACGGCACGCGCACGGCTTTGCAAATCCTCCTGCAAGACCCGGAGAAGGAGCATATTCCCAGAGGTAATGCCACAGACTATCCAGAGTACCCGGAACGGGGCTTCATGCTTGACGTCGGACGCAAATTTTTCCCCATCAGCGTACTGGAAGACTACGTGAAATTCATGGCATGGTTCAAGATGGACGATTTTCAATTGCATTTCAACGATAATGCTCCCAACGCGGGCAACAGCCCTGATTGGATGCAGCAGTTTGCCGCCTTCCGGCTCAATAGCCCGGCCTTTCCCGGCCTTGCCGCTCAGAGTGGATCATACAGCGAGCAGGATATTCTCCAGTTGGAGGCTGTCGCGGCGGAATATAACGTTACCATCACGCCGGAAATCGACACCCCTGCCCACGACCTCGCCCTCACCCAGTATCGTCCCAACCTTGCCGATCCCAACGGCTCAAAAGAGTTTCTCGATCTCAGCAATCCTGCTACCTATACCTTCTTAAATGCGCTCTGGAGCACGTTTCTGCCCTGGTTCACCGCCAGACAGGTCGACATCGGCGCGGATGAATACACCACGAGCGATGCCGACCATTACAGAGAATTTATCAACACCTATGATGACTATCTGAGGAGCAAGGGGAAAACCGTCAGAATGTGGGGGTCGCTCAGCGAAATGCAGAGCAACATCAAGGTCAATACCGATATTGTCATTGATGACTGGAATAACACATGGTCCAACCCGGTTGATATGGTGCATCAGGGTTACTCGATTATCAACGCGAACGACAGCCTGCTCTACATCGTCCCCAAAGCTGGCTATTACCATGATTATCTCGACACGCAGACTCTCTACAATGCATGGGAGCCGAACATTTTCAGCCTTACCAATCCATCTCTTGACCTCTCGCCCAATGACCCGCGCCTGCTAGGTGGCATGTTCTGTGAATGGAACGACGCGGGCAGCGTCATCAGCGACGCCGATGTCTACAACAGGGTCAAGCCGGCCATGTCAACCCTCGGCCAGAAAATGTGGAGCGGGACAACCGCCGGTATGCCCTACACCCGGTTCGCCCAGCTCGCCCGCTTTCTCGGCGACGGACCCGGCACGCACCTCGCCCAGGAATAATCGTGACAAATCTCCTCACTCCTGCCGCTATAACACATTATAACTGGCGTTGCATCTTGCAACTCGCCTCCCTGCTCGCTTGCTTGACAGGGAGGCGAGTTGCAAGGTATCGTAATAACAATGATATCCGGTGATGTAAGATGGCCTGTACTGAAAACTGTGATGATAATGGAGTCAATCTGTGTCGTATGAAAGGAACAACAGATGTCCAATGTCTTCCGCTTTCTGGCTGATGAGGAAAAATTGACGGATGAACTCTTCGCGTTCATCACCGATCCCAGCGCGGATAATCGCAATGAGCGCGCAATTATTAGCGTCCTGCACGAGGTTCTGCCCCAGATGGTCTCGGTTGCCGAATGCATGATCTTAGATGGCGTCGAAGAGCGGCACTATGTCGCTGATTACGTCCACGCTGCCCTCAACGGAGCCAGCTTCGATCAGGCAAGTCAATAACATCTGCTCTCTATTCAGGAACAGAACTCCCTGTTTGATGGACAGAGCATCAGGTACTGGTGTCTTTCGCGCTTACTCTCTTCACAATGCGCTTCGCTTGCTGTGGAGCATTCTTGATACAGGCTTTCTTGCCTTGCCGTAAGCGCTGTTTGTCGCTTTTGCTAAGGCAGAACCTCCCGGTTATCCATCTCGCTTACCCGATCAGCAAAAAAGGGGCTGGGGGGACGTTCATGATCTAAAGTAAAATTTGTTTCGTAATTCCAGACAATACGGTACGATGGTACTATGTATCCAGGCGCAGGGGACCCGGTAGAGGAAGTTTGTACATTCGCTGGAGGAGAAGAGATGGCCGCACATCACGACAATATGGAAGAAAGCTGGGGAGTAGCCGCCAGTTACGCGGAACACCGCGTCCATGACCGCATTCTCTATTTACGAGATGGGCAAACCTGTTCCGGCGTTGTCCTCTGGATCTGTGCGCCCGCGATCTGCTCCACCCGGCAACAACCGGTACGCTACGTTGTCCGTCCAGATGCCAGGCCCAATGAGCTAGAACTGATATCTTCCTGTAATATTCTGATAGATGAGGCGTATAAACAGGGGATGGAGCCAGTCATCACCTCTCCCACGCAGGAACAGGCGCTTATCGAGGTGCTATCTACACTCTCCATCCCCATCACCGTGCGCGTCGAAACCGACGACGACGGCCTGCCCTACTACGTCTGGTTTATCGGTGAGTCAACCCCTCAACAGCCCTGGGGCCTCTACGTCGGCACCGACAGAAACCTCACTGACGCCCTCAAGGCGGCCCTGGAACGCCTCATCAAGCACCTGCAGAGATAGCAGCAACCCCTCTCTTTCCAAGTTCCACGCAATCTTCTTTCTCATCGTATTACTTAAGGAGAGCACAGAAAGCGAATTTACCGTATAATACCAACAGCAAAGACGACTGCTATTTCTGCTATGATGTGGCAAGAAGGAGCTTTGGAAAAAATCCGTTCTTGCCAGAGAAAATGGAAATCTTAGAGAAAGGAAAATTGTATGGAACTTGGAATGATTGGCCTGGGCCGCATGGGAGCGAATATGTCGCTGCGGCTCCAGCGAGCAGGACATAAGGTGATCGGCTACGCCCGCCATGCCACTACGGTACAGAAGAACCTGGAGGATGGCTCTATCAGCGAGGGCGCGACCTCACTGGCGGATATGGTGAAAAAGCTACCCCAGCCGCGCATTCTCTGGATGATGGTACCTGCTGCCTCGGTTGATGCCACGCTGGATCAGTTACTCCCCCTGATCGACAAGGGGGATATCGTCATTGATGGTGGTAATTCCTTCTACGTCGATGATATCCGCCGTGCGAAGGAGCTTCAGCCGAAGGGCATTCACTATCTTGATGTCGGAACTAGCGGCGGCGTCTGGGGACTCACACGCGGCTACTGCCTGATGATCGGCGGCGAGGAGGAGACAGCGAAATATCTCGATCCGATATTTGCCGCGCTGGCTCCCGGTCAGGAAGGCGCATCGCCAACCCCCGGTCGCGATAAAGTACCGGGCACTGCCCAGTACGGCTACCTGCTCTGTGGCCCGCATGGTGCCGGTCACTTCGTGAAAATGGTTCACAACGGCATCGAGTATGGCCTCATGGCTGCCTACGCCGAAGGGCTGAACATTCTGCACCATGCCAATATCGGTTTGAACCAGCAGCTCATCAATGCCGAGACCGCTCCATTGCGCAACCCGGAATATTACCAGTACAACCTCAATATTCCTGATATCGCCGAACTCTGGCGGCGTGGCAGTGTCATCGCCTCCTGGCTGCTTGATCTCACAGCCCAGGCTTTACTGGAGAATCCCGATCTCTCCAAATTCGAGGGCCGTGTCTCCGACTCCGGTGAAGGCCGCTGGACTATCGCTGCCGCTATCGACGAGTCCGTTCCCGCGTCTGTGCTGAGCTGCGCCCTCTACGAGCGTTTCAGTTCGCGTGGCGAGGCCGATTATGCCGATAAGCTGCTTTCCGCCATGCGCTACGGCTTCGGGGGCCACCTCGAACAGCCCGAACACGCATAGGATTACTTGCCTCTCTTAAGAGAGACGCAGACAACAATGAGCTACATCCCTCATCTACACAAGTGAGGGATGTAGCTCATTGTTCACTTGTACCAGTCTCTCTCTGTAAGCTATGATATAATACAGTTGCTAGAGCTATTTATTCCTACGTAGTTTTTCCTTCCCCCAACTCTCCGACCAGATCAAGCCCGGCCCCGCCATCATTGGCATTCTCCTCAACCACATCATCTGCGGCCTTGTCGTAGCCGTGGTGTACGTCTCGTAAGGTGGAGAACCTTCACTGTACCTTGCCTCGCGCCGATACGGGCCAGATGGCGACAATCTTGCCGTCGCGATAGGCGTAGTAGGTATCGTGGAGGTTGATGGTGGTGTCGATGTGGCTGGGGATGAACTCGATGCGGTCACCGATGGAGAGCGCGTCGGGTGGGAGGGTGATGTTCTCGTCCCAGGTAAGGACGCCGTGCTCGTCTCCGCCGGGACGATAGCGGACGCCGGGGAGGCTTTTTGCTTCAGGCATGCCGCTATCGATGGAGAGCGATTTGAGACCGGCATCGACCACCGCTCGCTCCGGGGCACGGCTGATGACGGTGGAGAGGATAGTCAGCGCGTTGGCATAGACGGGGCCGATAGCGTTGCGATAGTCAGTATCCATGAAGATGAAGGAACCGGGCTGCACCTCGGTAACGCCCTGGCAGGTGGCACAGATTTCACCGGTTCCCGTGCCGCCCGTCGTGACAATTTCGATAGGAAAGCCCTCCGTCCGCAGTTGCGCCGCCATCGCGGTAAGCAGTTGCATGGCCTGGCGGCAGCGAGCGGCGCGCTCCTCCGCGTCATGAACATGTTGCAGGTGGCCCTCGTAGCCTTGCACACCGATGAGACGCAGATTGCTCATATTACCAATCTGGCGGGCCAGCGTAAGCGCCTCTTCGCCGGGCCGCACGCCGGTACGGTTCTGTCCCACGTTCAGGTCAAGCAGGACATCGAGCGTCAAACCCGCCTCTCGCATCGCCTCGTTCAGCGCCTGCGCTCCGGCGAAACTGTCCACCACGGATTTAATCCGCCGGTGCTCGCGTAGCAGCGCGACCAGCCGGGCCACTTTGGGCTTGCCCACGATTTCGCTGGTAATCAGCAGGTCTTCGATGCCAGCCTGAGCCATCACCTCGGCCTCGCTCACTTTGGCAACACAGCCGCCGCTGGCTCCCGCCCTCAGCAATATACGCGCCAGGTCAGGACTCTTGACCGTCTTGAGATGCGGCCTGACATGCACGTTCAACTCGCGGAAACGCGCCATCAAACGCGCGATATTCCCCTCCATGAGATCAAGATCAACAATCATCGCTGGCGTATCCAGGGTATCTAACGAGTTCCCCACCTGCGGTTGGTACACGGCCTGCTCCTTCTCTATCTAGCCCCTCACTCCTCAGCCTCGCCCAGAAATGAAAGCTGGGCTGCGCTGGGTGGGTGTGCGACGAGTTCTTCAACAATGGCGAGCGCCGCCGCGAGGTCGCGCAGGTCGAGCAGTTCGACGGGCGAGTGCGAATAGCGGCGCGGGAGTTTGATTTCCAATGTGGCGATCCCGCCAGCCGCGAGATGAGCGGCGGCCGCGTCGGTGACGCCTCCACTGGCAATGGCAAGCTGGTAGGGCGCTCCGACCCGTTCCGCCGTCGCGATGATCGCGTCACGGGCAGCCTTTGGCATGAGGAAGCCGCTATCGCCCCCACCGGAAGCGGGAGTGATGAGCGCGCCCTTGCCGATGCGAGCGGCGTAGTGAAACTGCCGCGTGTCGGGCGTGCCTGCCGCCGGGAACGTATCAACCACGATGGCAAGATCTGGCTTGAGCCGCGCGAAAGCGGCCTTCGCGCCGCGCAGACCAACCTCTTCCTGCACCGCCACAAGGGCCGTCAGACGACATGGCAGTTCGCGCCCCTTCAGGCGGCGCAGCAAATGCAGCAGGAGCACGCAGCTTGCACGGTTATCGACACCTTTGCCTGCTACTCGCGTTCCAGCCAGGCTGCGCAGCTCGGACAGCACCACCACGGGATCGCCCACGCGCACTCCCATTGCCCCCACCTCTGCCGCGCTGTCGACACCGAGATCGACATACAAATCGGCGATCGAAACGCCCTGTCCCTGCTCTGAGCGCGGCGTCAGATGCCCTGAGCGCGCCCCGATTACCCCCGGCAGCCCGTTGACCCAGACTGCCCGCCCTTCAAGCAGGCGCGGCTGCACACCACCCAGCGGAGACAGGCGCAGGAATCCCTCCGGCTCAATGCTTGCTACCATCGCCCCGATCTCATCGGCATGTGCTGACACGACGATATGCGGCGCGCCAACCGGTCCTTCTCGCGTCGCCGTCAGATTGCCCATGTGGTCGACATGGACACTGTCGACCAGCGGCGCAAACAGTTCACGTAGCCGCGCGATCACCGGTTGCTCCGCCCCCGAAGGCGCGTGCAAAGCCGCCAACTCCGCCAGATCCACCCGCAACGCATCTATCTCATACTGATCTTGCTGCATAGTTACCTCGCTTCAATTGGATTTCCGGGCTCCTCTATGATTATTCTATCACCTGATTGATCTTTGATGAGCTGTTTCCACCAGATCGAACTCTGTTGTCTCTCACTCCTGCTTCTGCTATGCTCTTCAAAAAAGATAAGGAAACTCCTGACATCCCCTCAGAAAGCGGGGTGCAGGGGCACAGTCCCTGCCGGGGAGTGGGTGTCCCCACCTCTCTCCCTCTTCTCCTCCTCACGGGCCGCAGGCCTGACAGAAGAATTATGAGGGGATGTCAGGAAACTCCGATTGACTGGCTGAAAAATGGGGCAGAGTTACAAAAGGAACGTTTGCCTGGTTAGCGAAAAGAGGATAATGACACGTAAGCGTATGCAAGTCTTTAGAACGGAGTCTGTTAGCCTGGACAAAGATTCCTTTTTCCGTTTACACTCTTGTTAAGCCCATTTTTTCTTGTTGAAACTGAAGTTTGTAATGAGACACAACGACGTGAGCATTGCTCCCTCGCTTCGACTTTGAGGCGGGGGAAAGCAGGAGGGCCATATGTACTTTAAGCAACTGGTCAAAGAGGATTTGGGTTGTGCAAGTTACATTGTAGGATGTCCCAACGCGGGGGTTTGTGCCGTTGTTGATCCCCGGCTGGATATGGTGGATGATATCCTGGAACTGGCGGCGCAGAAGGATATGCGGGTGACGGCGGTGATTGAGACGCACAATCATGCCGACCATGTCTCTGGGCATGGTGAGCTTGCTCGCCGCACGGGCGCGACGGTCTATGTTCACGAACTGGCGGGTGTCGCGTATCCACATGAGGATTTGCGCGATGGAGACGAATTACAGCTCGGCGTGGTGCGCCTGCGTGTCATTCACACACCCGGCCATCGCCCGGAACATATCGCCCTCGTCGTCGCGGATACGAGTCGCGGCGATGATCCCTGGCTTGTCCTGACGGGCGATTCGCTCTTTATCGGCGATGTAGCGCGGCCTGACCTGGCCGTGGCGGGCGAAGAGGGGGCCGATGCGCTCTACGAGAGCATCTTTGAGCGCCTGCTCAAGCTCGATGATGGCGTCGAGGTCTACCCGGCGCACGTAGCAGGCTCGCTCTGTGGGCGTGGCATGAACGCCAAGACCAGCTCGACCATCGGCTTTGAGCGCAAGCATAACCCCGCCATTGCGCCGCGTCCGCGTCCCGCCTTCATTGTCGATATGAATGAAGACTTGCCGCAGCGCCCTCCCAATATGTACAACATTGTCGAACGCAACCGCGAGGATTACCGACATCACCCCTCTCCCCTTGAACCTTTGCCGCTCGAAGCTCCAGCCTTCAGGCAGGCAATGGCAGATGGAGCGGTCGTGATTGATACGCGCTCGCCCCGCCATTTTGGCGAGGGGCATATTCCCCAGGCGCTGGATGTCTACCAGCATGGCTCATCGTTTCCCACCCGTGTCGGCTTCGTTGCCTCACCCGATAGCCGTTTGTTGCTCGTAGCAGAGCATGAGCAGGATGTGCCTGCAGCAACGACGCAACTGGCGGTCGTGGGCTATGACCGGGTCGTAGGCTACCTGGCAGGCGGCATGGCGGCATGGCAGGAGGCTGGCTTCCCGGTGCAGGAACTGGCCCAGATGCCCGTCGAGTATCTGCACGCTCTGCTGCAAGCTGGCAATAACGGCCATCTCCTGGTGCTGGACGTGCGCGATCGGGGTGAGTGGAACGAAGGCCATATCGCGGAGGCAAAGCATCTTCCATACTACTTCATTGAAGAGCGCGTGCAGGAACTCGATCCCGCGCAGAAAACGGCGGTGCTGTGCGCCAGCGGCCAGCGCAGCACGATTGCCTGCTCCTTGCTGCAACGACATGGCTTTACAGAACTGGCAAATATTGTAGGCGGCATGGATGCCTGGAAGCAGGCGGGCTTTGAGGTGGTAGCTGAGTAAGGCATCTCGCCACATGATGCTTGAAAGGGGGGCGCGCTCGGATCGGGCAAAAAACGTCACCCTGGAAGATGAAGCCGTCGATATGAGGGTAGGTTCTGACCGCTTTTGGTGGTAATCTATGAGAAAAGAAGCAGAAAGGCAGGAGGACAAAAACATGACCTCCTGGTCGTAAGGGGAGCAGAGATGGCTAATCAACTTCGGGTGACGCTCGAAATCGGCCCGAGAGGCAAGAAGGTGGTGGCAGTAGCACCGGATTGGCCCGGTCTGGAGCGTGGTGCGAAGACCGGGGAAGCCGCGATTGAAAGGTTGCAATCCTACCTTCCACGCTATACCCAGGTGGCGAAGCTGGCCGGGATGGATGTCGAGTTTGCCGCTATCACCACGGTTGACGTGGTCGAGCACTATGCGGGCACAGGCTCGACCGACTTCTGGGGCATCTCGTTCGCGTTTTCAAGCATCGACAGACAAGACATATCGAGCGCAGAATTGGAACGGGAACTCACCCTGATGCAAGCGTGCTGGGCGTTTTTCGACGACGTGCGTTTGCGCGTGTCGGCCCAGATGCGGAAAGGTTCGCGAGGGGGAGGACGTGATCGGGATCAAATCGTCCGTCATACGATTCGCGCGGAGCAAGAGTGGGCAAAGAAGGTCGGGATACCCACTCCTCAGGGAGCGATGTTGATCGACGAGGGTCTGCAAGCGCATCGCGAGGCCTACTGCAATGCCATTCGGGCGCTCCATGTCCGGGGCAAATTGGCCCGAACCTGGCCGCTGCGGTATCTGATTCGGCACACTGCCTATCACACGCTGGATCACGCCTGGGAAATGGAAGACAAAGACCTGACCGTCGGAGTCGGTCAGGCGTAAATCCCAGGATTCTGCGGGAGAAATCGGTACAGTTATCCAGGAGGCGCCAGTGCGCATGCTCTTCCCGAAGCTCTCACGAAGAGGGCGCGTAAGCGGCGGAATGTTGGAACTGCCACCGGGCTTTTTTTGTCCGCTTCGACTGCCACCTTTCAAGCATCATACGGCGAGGTGTCCAGAGTAATTACAAGAACGCGGGCGACTGAACTGCCCGCGTTCTTGTAATTACTCTGGAGTAATTAGCCAGCCTGCGATGGAAGTTCGCCGAGCTTGACGTTGACGGTCAGTTGCTGGCTGCCCCGGTAGACCGTGACAGGAACAGTTTGTCCGGGGTTGTATGATGCCAGGGCATCGCCGAGAGAGGCGGTATCCTGTACGGCCTGGTTGCCAACCTGAACGATGACATCACCGGGCTGCAATCCGGCCTGCGCGGCGGGACCGCCAGCCACGACGCTCTCAATGAGCGCGCCGGAAGTGACGGCAAGATTATCCTGTGCCGCCAGCGTCGGGTCAACGTCCGCGACTTCCACACCGAGTTCCGCTCGCCCGGTGTGCTCAACTTTGCCGGTCGCGATGATCTGGCTGGCGATGGAGGCGACGCGGTTCGATGGGATGGCGAAGCCGACGCCATTGGCCGGAGTATTGAACTCAGGGTCAATGGCCGACAGCGTGGGAATACCAATCACATTGCCCTGCAAATCGACCAGCGCGCCACCACTATTGCCCGGATTGATGGGAGCATCGGTCTGGATGGCATCGGGGATGATTGCTCCACCCGGTCCCTCTGTCACCGTGCGGTTCAGGGCGCTGATGATGCCGTTGGTAACGGTCTGCGTATTACCCAGAGGGTTGCCGATGGCCAGCACCATCTCGCCGACCTGCAGATTGGAAGAGTTGCCCAGCGTCGCCACGGCGATGTTCGATCTGGGTGGGTTGATCTTGATGATAGCAAGATCGTCCGCCGGGTCAGTACCGGTCACCTGCGCGCTCACCTTTGTGCCGTCATAGAGTACCACGTTGATGCTTTGCGCGCCTTCTACCACGTGGTTGTTGGTCACAATGTAGCCGCGCTTGTCGATGATAACGCCGGAGCCGATGCCCGACCCATTCGCCAGGGTGACATTGACCTGCACAACGGTCGGGCGCACTTTGGCAACCACCGCCTCAAAGACGGCATTAATGTTATTGCTCGTCAATGGAGGTACCGGCGTGGTAGTCGCGGTACCCGGCTCTAGAGTTGCAGTGGGGCCTGGTGTGTCGGTAGCAGTCGCCGCACTGCTGTGTCCAAATTCCCAGCCGGCGAACAGGCCCGTGCCAAAGACGACCGCCAGCACCAGCGCAAGCAAGAGAATCGCTCCTGTGCGTATGCCACCACCTCGCTTCCGGTTCCCTGTCGGTGGAGCAGGTGCCGTATAGGACGGATACGCTGTGTTCTGTTGCGGTGCTGTCCCGCTCTGATATAGGGTATAAGGAGCGGTCAAATCATCTTCAGGCTCTGTGTCTTGTTTCGGTGCCTGATACGCCTGATTATTCTGATATGGCGTTGGCTGATTGTCATCAACATATGGATTTGACATTATAAGACCCTCCATCATTGTCTCGCATTAATCTTCGCTCTCGCTCGTGTAATAGCTACTTTATACACGGGTATACACCCTTATTTGTTCTCTGTCTAGACTGTAACGTAGTTTCATCAGAAAAACCGCAAGAAAATGTAAAGAGTTTGTAAGGGGCTTGCGGGAAATTCCGCACCGTAGCAGACGACAACTTTATACATTTTTTACAAATTACTTGCGCATTCTTGACCTTTTGACTATATGCTGTAATATGTTGGTAAAGGAAGATACAGGGCGTTTTTAGAGTTATTATCACGACGAAAAAGCTATGAAAATACTGGTTATTGAAGACGAAACAAATATTGCGCAGTTAATCCGTCTCTATCTAGAGCAGGCGGGATACAGTGTGATGGTCGCCAGTGATGGCGTGGCGGGCCTGGAAATGCATGCCCGTGAGCATCCAGACCTGGTGATTCTCGATCTGATGCTGCCCGCGCTGGATGGCATGGAGGTCTGCCGCCGCATCCGGGCGTGGGCCAACACGCCTATTCTGATGCTCACGGCGCGTCAGAGCGAGGAAGACCGTATCGCAGGGCTGGATATGGGCGCGGATGATTACCTGGTCAAACCTTTCAGTCCGCGTGAGGTCGTGAGCCGGGTCAAAGCCATCTTGCGTCGTACGGCGGCAGCAGCCCAGATTGTAACCAGAGAGGGTGAAGTGGCTCAGGCAAGTGAAAATACGGCGACGGGCAAGGATGGCGATGACAGGGAAATCTTGCGCTTCGATGGGCTGGTTGTGAATATTCCAGGTCGCCATGTCGAGGTCAATGGGAAAAGCGTGGCATTGACAGCCAAAGAATTTGATCTGCTGGTGACGCTGGCCTCCTCGCCTGAGCGCGTCTTTACCCGCGAGGCGCTGCTGAACAATGTCTGGGGCTATACCTACCTGGGAGATGGCCGCACCGTCGATGTGCATATCGGTACGCTGCGCAAGAAGCTGGAAGCGGTAGAGGGCGCGCCGCACCATATCAAGACGGTGTGGGGCGTTGGCTACAAGTTTGTGCCGGTGGCAGAAGGACAGGAATGAAGACGTCAGTATTCTCGAATAAGCCGGTGGCGAGCCTGCGCGTTCAACTGCTCCTCAGCTTCCTGGGAGTGGCGCTCGGTGCTATTATCCTGCTGGCCGTAGTCGTCACGCTGGTGGTCCAGAACTACTTTTTTAACTGGCAGCAGCAACAGGTCAGGGTCAACGCGACCAATCTGGCGCAGTCGTTGGGCATATCCTATCGCAGTAATGGTGGAAGCTGGATTGGTGTGCAACTGCGTCTTCCTGAGCCTGCCCTGCTGGTCCTTGTCGATAGTCAGGGTAATCCGCTCATTTCCAGCAAATACATACCGGTCAGCGAAGATGAGTTCACAACTATCAATACCGCTTTGCAGCAGGCGCTTCAGGGGCAGACGACCTATGGCCAGTTGCAGGCCGGAGGTAGTGCAGTATTCTCTGGCTATTATGCATGTCTTCCTGTGCGCTACAATGGGCAGTCATCCGGGAAGATTATTGGTGCGATGTTCTATGCAGTGCCACAGCACTATCAGGGCTTTTCTCCTTACGATTTTCTTACCAATGTCAATCAGGCCATTTTTATCGCCGGTATTATTCTCACGCTGGGAGTGGTTGTCTTCAGCTTGTTTCTGGCACGCCGCCTGACTCGTCCTCTAGAACGGCTGACTGAGGCGGCGGAGCAAATGGGCCAGGGGAACTATGCGCAGCGTGTCGAGCCACCAAAGGGCAGAGATGAACTCGAACGCCTGGCGCTTTCCTTCAATGCGATGGCGGAACGGATCGAGTCAGACATAAACGAACTGCGCCATCAGGAAGAGTTGCGCCGCGACCTGATCGCGAATATCGCTCATGATCTGGCGACCCCTCTCACAGCGATTCAGGGCTTCAGTGAGGCGCTGGCCGATGATGTGATTACGGACACAGGGGCGCGCCAGGAGACCGCCCAACTGATTGGACGCGAGGTGCAGCGCCTGCGCCGCCTCGTGGGCGAGATTCAGCAAATGACCTCGCTTGAATCGGGCCGCGCTCACCTTGAGTTTGCGCCGCTGGACCTCCGTTCGCTGGTAGACGAGACGCTGGCGGTGATCGAGCCGGAATGCGAGCAGGCGGGTATCCGCCTTCGGAATGAGATTGCGCCATCGACTCCCCCCGTGCTGGCCGACAGCGACCGTATCACGCAGGTGCTGCTGAACCTGCTCGATAACGCTCGTCGCCATACTCCAGCGGGTGGTACGATCGCGGTAAGAGCGAGACCGATAGGCAGGGTGCTTGAGATTGAGGTGAAAGATACTGGCGTTGGTATCAATCCCGAAGACTTGCCCTACATCTTCGAGCGTTTTTACCGCGCCGACCGCTCGCGCACCGGTTCAACGGGCGGCTCCGGCCTCGGCCTCTCCATCGTCAAAGCCATTATCAGCGCGCATGGCGGCAGCGCGCGCGCCGAAAGCACGCCCGGCGCTGGCACCTCCATCTTCTTCACGTTGCCGCTTGTAGCCGTAGAGGAACATACAAGGCCGGTTGCGAAGTCGGTGATGAAATCCCAGGTCTAGCGCGCTGCATTCCCCGCTCTAATCATGTCCGCCATTTTCGCGTAGAATGGCGGACGCGTTTTCCTCGCGACCGGGAGCATTGACTGCAACGATGTCGTGTCCAACATTGTATTCGTTTTCGTAGTACTCAATCTTATCATCAGGGATACCCAGGTTTTTGAGATCCCGGGCGACTTCGTCGCGTCCTCTGCCACTGCTGAAGAGCCGTGTGACCACTTGCCAGAAATCATTTACTCTCCAAAACAGGCCAATCACCGCCTCCTGAAATACGTCAGCAATGTGCTTCGTATCTATCACGAAGGAGGCGGCGATTGGGGATACTGAGCAAAGGAGCTAGAATGGCGGCATGCTCAGGAGGTCAAGCGAATATTTTCATCCTTGAAAGTGCGTAATACCGGTAAGGGCATAAATGGAAGCGGTAGAAGCGTTGTATAATATAGAGGTTACTTGTCCTGCTATGCCAATCATATGCTAGAA
>DATGLM010000080.1:0-43084 GCA_035294125.1 Ktedonobacteraceae bacterium
GTTGGTAGTAAACGATTCGAGTACCACCTTGAATTTAAAGGACGCTGGATGGCTCTTGAGCTGCTTTCCCATGAGATATACCTCCTTGTTGCTTCAGTATATCTCACACTTGCCCTGGTTTCCTAAATGGGGTTAGGCACCGCGGTCGCTGGTGTCGGTGTCTTGATTTCTTCTCTGGGAGGGACAGCTCATAGAGAGATCTATAAGAGCATGCGCTCAAAGATGGCGACGTGCTTCGCTTTGGCAGTGTTGAGGTACGCTTTGAATTGTGCTGAATATGTAGCGCAGTTGGAGGCTCCTCAGGAGCATACCGGGCATATCATAGCAGACGCCTCAAAAGTTGAAGTCACCAAGAGAAGGAGGAAACGATGAAACTAGAAGGACAGCAGCTTGGCCAATGCCGTCTTCTTCATCTCCTGGCAACGGGAGGACTGAGCGATACCTATCTCGCAGAAACAATGAGCGCTCCATCTCACCCGCTAGCAAGTAAGGTGCTTCCCTGGCCCCATCATCTTTCCTCCACCCCGGTTATTGCGGCAGCAGAACAGTACTTCTTCCGCCAGGTTGAGGCTATCTCTCAGCTTCAACATCCGTCTATTGTGCCCATCTACGACTATGGCAAGGTAACGTTTGGTGACGAAGAGTATTTCTATCTCACCATGCCGTTTTTCCCGGAAGGGTCCCTTAAAGAGTGGCGGTGGCGACGAGATAGCAGGACTGAACAGGTCTCCCCTCAAGAGGTAGCTCACCTGATAGAGCAGGCTGCTGATGCGCTCCAGCACGCGCATGATCGCTACATCATCCACCAGCATATTCGCTGGTCCAATTTCCTGGTACGCACCAATACAAACAGCTCCCAACTTCCAGACGTGCTGCTGACTGATTTCGTGGCGGCTGAATATGAGAAACTGCTGCTATCCAGCCGTACGCAGCAATTCCTGGGGACCCCCCTCTATATTGCACCTGAACGACTGAAAGGGATTTCCGTCCCGGCAAGTGATCAATATGTAGTGGCCACGATGATCTACGAGATGCTGACCGATCGTATCCCTTTTCTGGGCAAGAATGTGGAAGAACTGATATACCAGCTCCTCTCCACCACACCGGAGCCGCCCAGCACTTTCAATCCTCAGCTCTCCAAAGGGGTCGACGAGGTGCTTTTGCACGCATTGGCAAAACGTCCTGAAGATCGTTTCGCCTCGATTGCTGAGTTTTCTCGCGCTTTCCAGCAAGCCTTGCACATTTAGCGCCCAGGAGTCAGTGCTGTTTGAGCCTGGCGCGCGCTTGCTTTATGTAGCCTCGAGAGACGATAAAAGGCATTTATCCCTTTTTTGTCTCTGGCCTCTTCTTGAGAAGCTCGGCTATCCACGGAACATTGAGTAGCAAGCTCAGGAGAGTTACAAAGAGAACTAGAAAGGGCTGAGCCAGCAGGCCGAAGAATTTTTCAGAGGAGAAGGTGGGCCCTGGGGGTGTTGCAACATAGAAAGAGAAGGATTGATCGGCGAGCAGGCGCTCTATCGCCGACCCGCCACTCCTGGGGACCCATCTCCCTGTCACCATCACCTCTAGAGACTGGTACCCTGGGGATTTGGGAGTGAGCGTCCAGGTAAAAGCTCCAGGCTGGCCAAAGGCTTGCTCTGGTTGCTTCTGGGGAACCACGTCAAAGGCGTCGGCATTGAGCCGGGCTGTGACGAAGAGATCGTAGCCCGAACCAAATGCTTTGATAATAGGCACTCCAGGAGTTCCAACAGGAGTCGGCTGCGATAGGCCTGACGGGGAAGTAAGATCGGTGTCCACTTGCACCGGCTGATCGGTATCTGCGGGAATGGACACCAGCGTCTGAATAGCCAGGTTTGCGACGTCTGTTTCTTTCACTTCGATTGCCTCTATCCCGCTAGCTAGTTTAACCCGCGTTTGACTCTGCATAAAGAGGAAGAAGAGCGCAGAAGACGAGATGAGAAGGACAGCGACGATCAGCAGGCCATAGGAACGTGGGAATCTCCTGCGCTTTACCCATACAAAGATGGTAGTGGCAATGGCAGCAGCCAGGCTGAGGGGAAAAAAGGCGTGGACGAGCAGCAAGGGAAGCGCGTTCATGAATAGTTCCTCTGTTGCCCAAACGCCAGGGGAGCGTAGTGGGCGATTAGCCCGGCCACCTCGCCCTGCTGCCACTGCCGCACATAGAGACTGATGGGAATCACGTTGGGCATCATGTCGGCATAGGGGCGCATGCCTCCGGCGGGAAGTCCCAGAAGTGGCAGCGCCCGCAGCACGGGAAGAGCTTTGTACTCGATGCGCAGCCAGCGCGAAAGTTCCAATGCTGGCAACTGCTGCCTCATGCCCTCTTCCAGGCTCATCCCTGCTGAGACAGGTTGCCCTAACAACAGGCCGCTCACCTTCTGAAGGTGGAGGGATTGTAATTCGCATCGTTATCCTCAATCACTATGTCGCGTACCGTCAGGTCGGAGGTACTTTGCAGCAGGACGCCTTCGAACCGGCCAAGGCGCACGGTAAAACCGGAGATCACCGTGCCGACTGTCGCGGCTCCCACCACGTACATGCCGTGAGGCTGGCCGGTGGCGTCGATGGTGGCATCGTGGCCGATGAGTGTCAGAGCTTTGCCGCTCATCGTGAACTGCTCTGGATAAGTAGCACGGGCGACGTTAATCATTGCGCCATTGGGCACCGCATTGACCGCAGCCTGAATAGTTGAGTAACACTCATCGTTGTAGGGGTTGACACAAATGTCCGCAGATGCGTGTGCGGCAAATGTCGGGGTAGCCCAGGCCGACGAGAGAAGAGCTGCCCCTGGCATAGTTCCCATGATACGGAACTTTTTCATAGGAGACCTCCTCAGACCACTTTGACGATAACTTGTTGGTCACCACGAGCATCACTATGAACACTGGGAACCCCCATGCCTTTGAGTCGGAAGGTTCGCCCATCTTGCGTGTTCGGAGGGATCTTGAGCATGGCCGCCTTACCATCCAGGAGGGGGACTGCTACCTCAGCGCCAAGAGTCGCTTGCGTCCTGTTCACAGGCAGTTCATAAATGATATCGTAGCCAGAGCGCTTGAAGAAGGGATGTGGTTGCACTGTGAGTACTACGTAGAGATTCCCGGAAGGGCCCCCGCGTGGAGAGGCATGGCCTTCACCAATTACACGCACATTTATGCCGTTATCAACCCCAGCAGGAATATTGACTAGAAGGCGACGATGAAGATTGATGTGACCTTGACCGGCACATTGTTTACAGGATGAAGCCGGCATATCAGGTAGCATCCCGGTGCCTCTACAGGTAGGACAAAGCTCCCAACGCGGCAACTCGATCTCTTTCTGGCAGCCAAAGACAGCTTCCTCGAAGGAAATCGTCAGATCATACCGGATATCGGCTCCTCTGCCTGTTACATCGGAGGCAGGAGTGCCTGTTCTGGCTTGTTGTTGGAGCCAGGCGTCGGCCTCTTTGTTATTGATCATGCTCTGAAAGCCACACAGATTACAGCGTAAGGTGGTTGTCTTCCTGAGCGGAATAATGGGTACGAAGTAGAGGGTAAACCAGCGCTGTGAACGCACCAGCGTGTGATAGGCCTGCCGGTTACATTGTGAGCAAATATGCAGCACCTGCCCCATAACCTTATACTGCTGTTTCCTGCCGCTGATAATAACACACATCATGGCTTGTATCTCCATCCAGGCATCCACGAGTTGTGGATACAATTGCTATCTATAATTAATATGCCTGAATAAAGCTAAGCCGGTGAATATCAAGTCTTATCATTCACTTATCAAAGTAAAACGGCTGTACTTTTGGGCAAAGGCGCTTCTTATTACACGGCTTGTTTGCTGCCATTTCATTCACAAAAGCCACCGAAAAAGAAACATGCACTGCGCAACATCATCATCGGACTTGTGGTGTTTCTCCTGATCGTCGCCGCGCTGAACGCAGTGACGCACGGGAGTGGCAATACAAATACCAGCAACAGCAATACACAGCAGCAGGCGCAGGCGACAACAGCACCAGCGCAGAAACCTACGGCAACGCCAACACCTCAAGTCGTTCACTATCCGCCCAAAACAAAGGCCGATCTACAGGGGCTTGCTGCAAAGGGCGATGCGAGCGCACTGTCAGTGCTGGACAGCCAGAGCACAGGACTGACTGGAGTTTGCCCACAGCCACGCGTCGATGCGGTTGTTAGCACAACTATCACGGGCGAGCAGTTGGCCAAAGATATGCTGGCCTACTTTTACCGTCAGAACATGGATACGCCCTGTGGCTCGGTGCTCTTCGTCTACTACAGCAAGGCGGATTACAACGCTGGCAATGGCTATACCGCCGGGCGCATCCTGCTCGATACCACTGATGCGAGTGGGCAAAGCAACACAGATCCGAATGCGACCAATATCACGTACACAGTGACGCTGGATACTGGGAGTGCTCTGGGAGCAGAGCAGGAATATGTGGTGACGTATTGACTGTGTGAATTTTTTGTGAACATCGGTTATTGGTACGAATCAGATTTGCAATTTGCACCATCAGAATGCTGGGATTTACAGTAGAGGGAGAGTTGGTATTTCGCTGTCTCTAGACTGCTTTTTTGCGGTTGGTGGTTGTGGTTTGGCCTGCGGTGGGGTTTGCGGTGATTTGAGGTGGGATGTGCTATAATAGCGCCATGCTGAGAACAATTACTGCTACGCGCTATGTGGCGCCGCTACGAGAGGGCGGCTCCCTGCCCGCCATCGTTGAGGCCAATGACGAGGGACTTTATGTCCTTAAATTTCGTGGGGCCGGGCAGGGCGCAAAGGCGCTCATCGCGGAACTGGTCGCGGGCGAACTTGCGCGTGCATTGGGGTTGCCTGTGCCTGAAATCGTCTTCGCCGAACTTGACGCCATGCTGGGCCGCAGCGAACCGGATTTTGAAATCCAGGCCCTGATTAAGGGAAGCGTCGGACTCAACCTCGCCATGGATTACCTGCCGGGGGCGCTGCCTTTCCACACGCTGGACGGGGAAGAACTCAATCCCCTGCTGGCCTCATCCATCGTCTGGTTCGATGCCTTCGTGACCAATGTTGACCGCACGGCACGCAATCCCAACATGTTGTTCTGGCATAGACACCTGATGCTTTTCGATCATGGCGCGTCGCTCTACTTTCACCATACCTGGGCCGATTACCTGGAACGCAGTCGCAGCCCGTTCAAACCCATCAAGGATCACGTGTTGCTGCCCTACGCCACTGCATTGAAGGAGGCCGACGCCCTGCTCAAAGACCGGCTGACCCCGGCTATGATACGCGAGATTGTCGCGCAGATTCCCGAAGCGTGGCTTGAGGACGATGAGGAGTTGTTCCCTGATGCTGAGGCGCACCGCGCGGCCTATGTTGATTACCTGCTGAGTCGCCTGGAGGCTTCGCAAATCTTTGTGGAGGAGGCCCTGCATGCCCGCGCCCAGCTCGTATGATTACGCAATCATTCGCATTGTCCCATACGTCGAACGGGGCGAGTTCATCAACGTCGGCGTGATCCTGTTCTGTCGCACGCGCCGCTTTCTCGGCATGCTCTTCTCCCTGGATACCAACCGCTTGCAAGCCCTCGCCCCTGACATCGACATTGAGGATGTGCGGCGCGAGCTTGCCAACATGCAGCGCATCGCAAAAGGCGGGAAAGAAGCCGGCCCTATCGGCTCCCTCTCGCCTTCAGAACGCTTCCACTGGCTCGTCTCCCCGCGCAGCACCATCATCCAGACCTCGCCGGTACATAGCGGCCTCTGTACTGACCCGCAGGCCGCGCTCGACCACCTCTTAAAAACAATGGTGCTGCCCCCTCAGTCCGTCAAAGGAGAGATGCACTCCACTAATACGTTATAGCAAAGCTTGCTACCCCGCTTTGCGGAACCCCGCCTGTTCCGCGAAATCGATGAAAAACTCGATGGATTGCGGGTTCGCCATCGCGTCGACGCTGACGGCTTTCTCGACGGGGAGGCCGAGGAAGAGCTTTTTGACGGGTACTTCCATCTTCTTGCCGCTCAGCGTGCGTGGCACCTCTTTAATTGCCACCACTTCATCCGGGACGTGATGGGGAGAGATACGTTCGCGCAGGCTCTGCTTGATTTTCGTCTTGAGCGCATCATCCAGCACAACGCCTTCGCGCAGGACGACGAAAAGCGGCATGTAGTATTTGCCGCCCGGCTGTTCGACACCGACGACCAGGCTGTCAAGCACTTCGGGGATGTCTTCGACCACGCGGTAAATCTCGCTGCTGCCCATACGAATGCCCTGACGGTTGATAGTCGAGTCGGAGCGGCCATAGATGATGGCGCTGCCGCGCGGCGTGATCTTGATCCAGTCGCCATGTCGCCAGACGCCGGGGTACATGTCGAAGTAGCTCTCACGATAGCGTTTGCCTTCGGCATCATTCCAGAAGAAGAGGGGCATGGAGGGCATCGGCTCCGTGATAACCAGTTCGCCGACTTCATCAATGAGTGGTTGGCCCTGCTCGTCGAAGGATTGCACATTCGCGCCGAGGTTGAGGCACTGCAGTTCGCCGGCGTAAACGGGATGAAGGACGGAGCCGCCCACGAAGCCGGAACAGACATCCGTGCCGCCGCTAATGGAGGCCAGCCAGATATCTTTTTTGACATTATCATAGACCCACTTGAAGCCTTCTGGCGGCAGCGGCGAGCCGGTTGAGCCAAGCCCTTTGAGCGTGTGCAGGTCATATTCCTTATTTGGCTCTATGCCAGCTTTCATGCAACTGCCAATGTAGGCCGCGCTGGCTCCGAAAAAGGTCATCTGTGTATCCTGGGCGAATTTCCAGAGCGTGCCGATATCGGGATAGGCCGGGCTGCCATCGTAGAGCAGAACGGTGGTGCCGACCAGCAGGCCACCAATGAGCAGGTTCCACATCATCCAGCCGGTGCTGGTATACCAGAAGAAGCGGTCTCCCACGTGCATATCGAGGCCGAGGCTCAAAGCTTTCATGTGTTCCAGCACGATGCCGCCCTGCCCCTGCACAATGGCCTTTGGCAGGCCGGTGGTGCCGGACGAGTAGAGTACCCAGAGTGGATGGCTGAAGGGAACCTGTTCAAAGGTCAATTCTGCCTGCCTGTCAACAACATCCTGCCAGAGAACGGCATCCTTCAGCCCCTCAGGCGTGGCATCAGGCGAGAGATAGGGGACCAGGACGGTCTTTTCCAGCGTGGGCAGAAAGGACTGTATTTCAGAGACGATGATATGCCGCTCAATGGGCTTGCCGTTATACTGGTAGCCATCGACGGCGAACAGCACCTTTGGCTCGATCTGCTTGAAACGGTCGATGACGCTGCTGGTGCCGAAATCAGGCGAGCAGCTTGACCAGATGGCGCCAATGCTGGCGGTGGCAAGAAAGGCGATCAATGTCTCTGGAATATTGGGCATGTAGGAAACCACACGATCACCGCGCTGCACTCCCATCCCGCGCAGTGATTGCGCTACCGAGGACACTTTCTGGCGCAACTCATCCCAGGAAACTTCGCGTAGCGCGTGCCGCTCGGAGCGAAAGATAGCAGCGGGCCGGTCGGGTGTGGCGTTTCTAAAGACATGCTCGGCATAATTTAATTCCGCGCCGGGAAACCACTGCGCGCCCGGCATCTTGCGCTCGACCAGCACGGTCGTATAGGGTCTGGAAGCCTGGATGTGGAAGAAATCCCAGATAGAGGCCCAGAAATCTTCCAGCTTATGGACAGACCATCGCCAGAGATCGTTCGGATGCGCGAATTTCAGCCCCTTCTCCTGCTCCAGCCACTGCATATAGCGCGTGACATTGGCCTGCCGCTTCAATTCCTCCGACGGCTCCCACAGCAGAGTCCCTTCCTCAATCGTAGCTGCCATAACGCATTCTCCTTCAATTGCTTACAATTACGCAAATATGTACTGTTATTATATGCCCTTTACTGCCTGGAAGACAAAACAGCACACCAGATTTCAGGCATATAATAATAGCGAGGAATTATTGTCCAGTAAGAAAGAAAGGCGTTTCATGGAAGGGTTTTACCAGCAAGAACATACGTTTTTGTGGTCAAGAGAACACGAGACGTTGCGGATTGAGCCGTGGGGACGCGATAGCCTGCGCGTGCGCGCAACGGCCAATGCACGCATTGCAGAGAGCGTGGTACACGCGCTGCTCCCACCCGCTCCGATGGAGGCGCACATCAGCATAGGGGAGCAAGGGGCGAGCATCACCAACGGAGCAATCACGGCCCGCGTCTCCGCGCAGGGGCTTATCCGTTTTTTCAAGACAGATAGCGGCGTTGAGTTGCTGGCGGAGGCGCAGCCGACGCGGGCCAGTCGCATTCCGCCCCGTTATTTTAAGGCCCTGCACAGCGACCTGTTCCACCTCGAAGCACGCTTCCGTGCCTATGATGGCGAACGTTTCTACGGGCTGGGCCAGCACCAGCACGGGCAGCTCAACCAGAAAGGCTGCGTTATCGATCTCATCCAGCGCAATACGGAGGTCTCGATCCCCTTTCTCTTTTCCAGTCGCGGCTATGGCCTGCTCTGGCATAATCCCGCCATTGGACGCGTCGAACTCGGCAATACGGAGACGCGCTGGGTTGCCGGGGCCACGCCGCAGCTTGATTACTGGATCACTACTGGCGTAACGCCAGCCGAGATCATGGAACACTATGCCGACGCCACCGGACACGCGCCGGAATTTCCCGCCTGGGCCTCCGGTTTCTGGCAATCGAAGCTGCGCTACCGCACGCAGGACGAACTGCTGGCGGTGGCGCGTGAATACAAGCAGCGCGGCCTCCCGCTCTCGGTCATCGTCATCGACTTCTTTCACTGGACGATGCAGGGTGACTGGCGGTTTGACCCGCAGGCATGGCCCGACCCGGCGGCAATGGTGCGCGAGCTGAAGGAGATGGGCGTCGAATTGATGGTTTCCATCTGGCCCACCGTCAACCCGATGAGCGAGAACTACCAGGCGATGAAGGAAGGCGGGCTGCTTGTGCGCACAGAGCGCGGCCTGCCGGCCCTGATGGTTTTCCAGGATAATCGCCCCGAAGGCCCCGTCTCCCTCAGTTACTACGACGCGACCAACCCCGAAGCGCGCCAGTTCATCTGGGAGCAGGTACGCAAGCACTACTACGAGTATGGCATCACAAGCTGGTGGCTGGATGCCTGCGAGCCGGAGATGTTCCCGATGGACCCGGATAATCTACGCTTCCACCTCGGCAATGGGCTGGCCGTCGCCAACGCCTACCCCATGCTGCACGAACAGGGCTTCTACGAGCAGCAGCACGAGCTAGAGAGCGGCCCCACGCTGAATCTGTGCCGTTCGGCCTGGGCTGGCAGCCAGCGTTACGGCGCCGCCGTCTGGTCGGGCGACATTGATAGCACCTTCGAGGCGCTGCAGGCACAGGTGCGCGCCGGGCTGAATATGAGCATGAGCGGCATTCCCTGGTGGACAACCGATATCGGTGGCTTCTATGGCGGTGAGATCACCTCCCCGACGTTCCGCGAACTGGTGGTGCGCTGGTTCCAGTACAGCGCCTTCTGCCCGCTCTTCCGCCTGCACGGCTACCGCAACCCCGACCGCAATTCCGCCGCCATGATCGGCACGGGCAACGCTAATGAAGCCTGGTCGTTCGGAGAAGAGGCTTACCACATCATCAAAGACTTGCTCTTGCTGCGCGAGCGCCTGCGCCCCTACATCGACGAACAGATGCGCCTTGCCCATGAGAAGGGCATTCCCCCCATGCGTCCACTCTTTTTCGACTTTCCTGACGATACAGAGAGCGCCGGGATAGATGACGAATTTCTCTTTGGCCCTGACCTGCTGGTCACGCCGGTCTTGCAAGAGGGCGCGCGCAGCCGCAACGTCTACCTCCCAGGTGGTACAATCTGGACAGATGGCTGGACAGGGCAGACGTTTGAGGGTGGTCAATACGTGCAGGCAGAGGCACCACTGGCGCGCATTCCCCTCTACTTGCGCGCCAACGCCCACCTGCCCATCAGTCGGGTGTGACGCTTAATAGGGCAAGCCTCACTGGAAAGGCCAAAAACGACGCGATGCTTCTTGCGATCCCAGTGCCTGGGCTGGGCCACCCAGGCACCGCAGGCATGTCCAGTTGCGAACTTTCATCGACGATGTGGTCGATTCGCTCTGCCCAAAGCGCCACCGAAAGCCGACCGGGCAGATCGAGTAGCAGTCCGCGACCGCCGCGCATCAGCTCGTAGAGGCGTATCGCCCACCAGGACCTTGACAAGCGCGGCTTAAAGCCTCTGCTGTTCCGCAGTCTCGATAGTTCCAGGAGCATTGTCCTGTTCGGTTGATTCGACGACGAGGGGTAGCGAGATGTAGAAGGTGGAACCCTGGCCTTCGCTGGACTCGAACCAGATACGCCCGCCGTGACGTTCGACAAGCTCGCGGCAGAGATAGAGGCCGAGGCCCGTTCCGCCGATCTCTCGCGCATTGTCGGCGCGCATGAAACGTCCGAAGATGCGCCCCTGCTGCGAGGCCGGTATGCCAATGCCGTGATCTTGAACAGAGATGACAGCCGTATTGTTGCCGAGTTCGGCGCGTACCAGAATATCGATCTCGCCGCCCTCTGGACTGTACTTGATCGCGTTATTGACGATGTTGGTAAGCACCTGCTCGAAGCGCTGAACATCGACATTGGCAACCACGTACTCAGGATGGGAGCGAATAACGATAGAATGACGCTCGCTGGTAATTTGCAGGCGTGCGACGACGCGGCGTGTGAGCGCCACCAGATCGTGCGGCTCCAGGTGCAGGTTTAACCGTCCGGCCTGCAGGCGCGTCACGTCCAGCAGGTCTTCGGTCAGTTCGACCAGGCGGGCCGTTGCGCGGTCGATATCCTGTATGGCCTCCATCTGCCAGTCGGCCAACTGTGGGCCGTTGCCGCGTGCGGTCTGAAGCAGTAGCATTTGCACAAAGCCCTTCAGCACAGATAATGGAGTGCGCAGCTCATGCGCTGCTATGCCAATAAATTCGTCTTTGAGCCGCTCGGCCTCCTTGAGCGCGGTCACATCCTGGTGTACGACGATAGCCGCCGGTTGCGGCTCCGTGCCTACCATTGCAGTCAGGCCAAGCATACGGGCGTCAAGGCCAATAGCGTTGACCAGCACAGGCAGCGTGGTGCCATACGGCTGACGAATGATCTCCAGGTAGTGGCGCACAGACTCACCGGAGAGGGCGCGCATGGTGGCAAATTCGTCGAGAGCCAGCGGGTGCCCATCTTCATGAAAGACGCGAATATGATGCTCTTCGAGAAATGCGGCCATTGGCTGGTCTGTTTTCCAGACAGCGCCCCACAGAGCGGCGGCAGTACGATTTGCCATCACCAGGCGCGCATCACGGCCACGTACAAGGTAGACGCCGCTGGGCAGTTCATCCATGACCGTTTGCAGCAGCGCCCGCCGCGCCTCCGTTTCGGCATGAGCGCGCCGCTCCGTCAGCAAACGGCGCACCTCGGTCACATCGTGCCAGACAACGACCGCGCCGACTTGCGGCTCCTGTCCTTTGCTGGTCTCTCCCTCCTCACCTTCGCGCTTGTGCAATGGACCCGATATCTGATCCGACTGGCGCAAAGGAGCAACGCTCACAAAGTATTCGCGCTGCTCATTCTGCAGCGCACTCACCTCCACAGTCGTTCCCTGTCCCTGTTCGCCAGAGGAGGCGCCGAGCAGGCTGACAGCCGTTGGACTCTCTTCAGCACTCTCGCCCAGCATATCGCGCAGGCGGCGCGCTGTGCGGTTCTCGCGCAGCACCCTGCCCTGTTCGTCCACCAGCGTCACACCATCCGCAATGCTCTCAAAAATGGTGTCTAATTCTTGAGCCTGCGTGCGAGCGGCATGGTAGAGACGCGCATTTTCCAGGGCAACCGCCGCCTGCGTCGCCAGGCCAACCAGCAACGCCTCATCCTGGACTGTGAAGCGATTCGGCTCCGCATGCCCCAGCAGGAGACCACCACGCACCTGCCCATCACGGTCTAATAAAGGCGCGCCCAGGAAACTGCGCACAAGCGGATGGCCGCGAGGAATACCCATGTAACGCAGCCTTGCCCTGCCAGCCTGCCCGCGTGTATACTCATGCGCGTATTCAAAGGCCACACGCCTGGCCTCTTCTCTGGCCTCTGGCGAAAAGGCTCTGGCATGCCCGGCGCGACTTCCCTGCCGGGGATATGCATGTTCCAGGGCATCGGAGACGCGCACCGGAACGCCGTAGCGGAAGATGGGGGCGAGTAACCCTTCACCGCCGAGCGCCATGCGCCGCAGCCTCTCCTCCTCTTCAGGAGAGACGCCTACAACGGCGGCAAGCCGGAACAGATTTCCTTCCGAAGGGACAAGCGGCTGCCCGAAAGCATCGAGCGGGCGCAAGGTAAAGGCCGCGAAGCCCGCGCCGGTGATCTCACGAGCCGTTTCGGCAATCAGGCGCAGCAGGCGCTGCTCGTTCAACTCGCTTGCCAGCGCGGTGCCAATCTTATTGAGTGCCGCCAGCCGGGTCGCTTCCTGCTCGGCCTGCTTGCGGCGATGACGGGCAAGTTGTACAATTGCCAGCATAAAAACGGTAACGGCTGCCAGCGTCACCAGTTGCGCGCTACCCTGCGCCGTTAAAGACTTGAAGGTATTGCGGGGAGCAATAAAGAAAAAATAGACACAGCATAATTCCAGCAGCGCGGCCACAATACCCTGTCGAATGCCCCAGTGATAGCCGAGCATTGCAACCAGCGGAAGATAGATCAGCCCCGGATTGGGCAGGATAACGCCCACAGAATCGATAAGGGCAATCAGCAGGGTAACACAGAGGGTGCCAGCCAGCATAAGGGCTATGCCAGCAATCTGATGGTGCGCCAAACTGGAAATCCGCGAACGCCAGGCCTTGACCGGTGCGGATTCCCAGGTACTGTATGTGAAATGCCGTAAACTTTTCATTGAGGAAGTAAACAATACCTTCTCTTTACAGAACCGCGAACAATTGTGACGTGTTTGTGATATTGTGCTCTGTTCCGTGATTATATTGTGAGCGTCTAACCCCTATAATAAAACACAAACAGAGATTTCACAAGTAGATACAAAGCGGGTGGAGAAGAAATTTTGTGAAACTTAGGAGGCATCATGGAACTACAGGAAGAAGACAGGATAGCGCAGGAGAAGCAGAGGGCGGAAGGGACGTTGAACGCGGAAGTTCTGGCAACAGTCGGCCACGAACTGCGCAGCCCACTGACCGCCATTATAGGATATACTGCCACGCTCCTGCGACAGGAACGCCGCATCTCACGTGAGGAGCGACGTGAATTCCTGCTTGCCATCCGCGATGCCAGCGAACGCCTGCAAGCCATTGTTGACCGTTTTTTAGAAGTGTCCGCGCTGGAGACCGGCAACATCAAATTGAGACGCGCTCCAGTTGATGCTGCCCGCATCGCCGGGGAGGCTCTTCTGAATGCGGAATTGCGCGCCAGCGAACACCTGCCGAACACATTCTCCTTCCACCTGCTCCTCAAAGATGAACGCGGCCAGCTCATTCAGCAGGTGCCGCTGGTGTGGGCAGACCGGCGTCTTTTGCGCGAGGTGCTGGACAACCTGCTTGAGAATGCTATCATCTATTCGCCGGATGGAGGAAGAATCGATATTGTGATACGCCCCGTCCAGTTGCGGGGAGGTGCGGCAGGGCGGCCAGCAACAGGAGAGAATAAGCCAGAAGGAGAAAATGAGGGCAAGGCAGTTTCAGTAACTCCCCGCATGATCGACATCGTTGTCTGCGATAATGGGCAGGGTATCCCCTCCGACCATCTTGAGCGTATCTTTGAGCGCTTTCATCGGGTAGAAACCGGGCTGACACGCACCGCGAATGGTCTGGGACTCGGGCTGACGGTCAGCAGGCGTATTATCGAAATGCATGGGGGTACCATCTGGGCCGAAAGTTGTCCGGCTGGAGGAAGCGCCTTCCACGTATTGCTGCCCCTGTACGATGAAAATAAGGCAGATGAAGATGCCATCTCCTGAGCGGGCTACCAGGATAGAAATGAGACCGGTTCAGGTTTTATAATAAAGACGAGACTTGAGTGAAGGATAAAGAGCAATGCCAGCAAAGAAGACGACAGTTTTAACTGCCGATGATGATCCACAGTTGCTGCGATTGATCGCGCGCAATCTGCAGTTTGAGGGCTACGACGTCCTCGCGGTCAGCGACGGGCAGCAGGCGTTAGAGCAAATTGAAAGCCATTCACCCGATGTCGTGCTGCTAGACGTGATGATGCCAAAAATGGATGGCTTCACCGTCTGCCAGCGTGTGCGCGAATTTTCGACGGTGCCCATCATCATTGTCACGGCACGCGGTCAGGATCAGGACAAGATACGCGGCTTAGACCTGGGAGCCGATGACTACCTGACCAAGCCCTTCAGCGTCGATGAACTACTGGCGCGTGTGCGCGCTGTCCTGCGCCGCTCGCAATTCTCAGCCAGCGAGCAATCACAGAACATGCGCAAAACCGTCACCATTGGCGACCTGACCATCGACTACACCCAGCACCTCGCAACGATGAAGGGCCAGGAAATCCCTCTCACTCCCATCGAATATCGCATTCTGGCCTATCTTGCGCAGAACGCTGGACGCGTCGTCACCCAGGACATGCTGCTCGAACACGTCTGGGGTTCAGAGTATATCGGCGAAAGCCACATGCTTCAGGTCAACGTGAACCGCCTGCGCCGCAAGCTGGAACCGGAACCCGGCAGCCCGCGCTACCTGCTCACCAGAGTGGGCGTCGGCTACCTCCTCTCCGCCCCACCTCCAGGCTCTAACACATAGGTCGACCTTGCGCCAGCCTGATCTTCCCCGACCCGGGAAGGTATTCGCGGCTTTCGTCCCAACCCGGGTCGGGAGAGGGCTGCAAAGGACCGGTTACGGAACGAATTGGGCAATTGTCCAGGTATCGATATATTTCACGACGCGAGCATGGTGACGAGCAAGCACAGCGGCTACCCTCGCCACCTGTTCGTAGCCGACAGGGCGAACCGAGACAATATGGTGTCCGCGCCGCGCTTCGTGCAGGTACATACCGTCGAAGCCATAATCAAAGAACAGGTGCGTGAGCGACTGCAAGAGGCTGCCTTGCTGCAAGGAGCGTTGTTCAATCGCCGTAGAGAAATCCTGGCCAGACATCACATGAATATCGCCGGTATTGTAGCCAGCGCTTTGTAATGCCTCAATCGCCAGCGCCACATCTTGCAGATCGTCGAACACACAATGGACATAATTTCGTGGATATGGGGTCGCTGGAAACACTCTGCGCGAGGTAATGGTCACTTGTCCGTGTCCCTAGCAGACAGGTGGCTGGCAACCAGAACTGGTAGAAAGCTCAAGAAGGGGAGAGCAAAGGTGTAAATCATAGGGCGAGGGCGGAAACGCACGCAACGAAGCCAACCGAGGACAGGCCTCAGACGGCAGGAGTTGCCAGCATTGCTGGCAACTCCTGAACATTCTTCCTGAATCAGAAAATCATGACCCTACCCCAGCTATCTGTTATTCAACTCCGCAGTTGGAATGATCGCCGGTACGCTGGAGTCGCGGATGAGCGCATTGAAGGAGACCACTGAGGTGTTGATGACCTCCTGCAAACGCTGCAGCTGCGCATCGACACGGGCGGAGAGATCGTCGAAGAGTTCGTACTCCTGCTTTGTGGGCGCGGCCTGCGCGCTGCCAACGGCAAGGGCAAGGGCAGCCAGCTTGGCGTTGAGTTTGGCAGGATGGTTGAGCGTATCCTGCCGCGTCTTCGCTTTTGTCTGGATAAGCTCCTCCTCGACGGCGCTGAGCTGCTCTTTCAACGATCCGGCAGCCTGCTCAACCGCCTCGTAGTCCTTTTGCCTCTTCGTGCGCTGCTCCCACTCTTCGACCTGCCGCCGGATGCTGCGAATCATGTTGATCGCATTGTGCGTCTCCGTGAGCTTCTCCCAGATTTTGCGGCGCAGTTCAAACTGGGCCTCCATATCCGGCTGCGTCGCCGGAGCATTGGGGTCTCCGGCAATTTCGAAGCTCTCGCTCAAGGTCTGGTCCCCAACCTTCAACTGCACCTGATAGGTGCCAGGCGCAACCATCGGACCCGCGAGAGCGGCATCGTTACCGACGAAGCCATCGATCTTCGGCGTGTCGGGATAGCGCATGTTCCAGACAAAACGGTGCGCGCCTGCGTCCTTCTCGACTCTCGGTTCCTTCGCTTTCCTTCCCTTCTTGCCATTTTTCCCATTCTGTCCCGCATTTTCCTCCTCAGCCGCTTCGCTGGAGAACGAGCGAATTTCGTGCCCCTCCATATCCAGGAAGGTCAGCCTGACCTCGCCTTCCGGCTCCTCGTTGAAGCCATAGTAGACAATCACGCCGTTGGGGGGATTCTGCCCGGCATCCAGGTTGTGAATAACCTTCTCGCCGTTGGGCTTCTGCTCGCTCCGGGCGGTGATGACCATGCCTCCGGTGGAGACATAGAACTTGCCGGATTCGGGAGCCTGCGTAAAACCCCAGTTAGTTTTGAATTGAATGGTGCGGCGCGGCTTGAAAAGAAAGGCCGCAGATTCCTGTTCCTCTCCATCAAGCTGGCGCAGGGGAGTGATATCATCGAGTATCCAGAAGGAGCGGCCATGTGTGGCGACAACAAGATCGTCGTCCTTGACCACCAGATCATGGATCGGCACGACGGGCAGGTTGGAGCGCAGTGATTGCCAGTTTGCGCCCTCATCAAAGGAGACATAGATACCGGTCTCGGTACCGGCGTAGAGCAGGCCGCGCCGCGCCGGGTCCTCGCGAATCGCCCGTGTGAACTCATTTTCGGCGAAGCCGTTGGTGATCTTCGTCCAGGACTCGCCGTAATCGTTGGTTTTGAAGAGATAGGGCCTGAAGTCGTCCAGCTTGTAACAGGTGGCGGCGACGTAGGCTGTAGCGGGGTCGTGCGGGGAAGGTTCAATGATGCTGATGAGCGCCCATTCCGGCAACTCACGCGGGGTAACGTTCTGCCAGGACTTGCCGTTATCCCGAGAGACATGCACCAGGCCATCATCGGAACCAGCCCAGAAGAGGCCGGGCGTGAGCGAGGATTCGGCGAAGGCGAAGATGGTGCCATAATATTCCGCGCCCGTATTGTCCTTGCTGATGGGACCACCGGATGGCTCCATCTTGCTCACATCGTTGCGCGTGAGATCGGGACTGATGAGCTGCCAGCTATTGCCGTCATCAGACGAGCGGAAGACATGGTTGCCGGTGATGTAGAGCACATTGGGATCATGCGGCGAGAGCAGAATGGGGTACGTCCACTGGAAGCGATATTTCTGATCTTTCGCGCCCCAGCCGGAAGCCAGTTCGGGCCAGACATCGATGCGCTGCTCCTGCCGACTGCGATGGTCGTAGCGAGTGAGATAGCCCTGGTAGTTGCCCGCGAAGACAATGTTGGGGTTATCGGGCCGCACCGCGATGTAACCACTTTCACCGCCGCCAACCGCATAAATGTCGTTGAACGTGATGCCCGCGAGGGCGGAACGGCTGGGAACGCAGATGGTAGTGTTATCCTGCTGCGCGCCGTAGACGCGATAGGGAACCCGGGTATCGGTGGTGACGTGGTAGAACTCGGCAGTTGGCTGATTGTAGATGGATGACCAGCTCTGGCCGCCGTTGAAGGTAATACAGGCGCCGCCGTCACTGCCCTCGATCATGCGCTGTGGGTTGCGCGGGTCGATCCACAGATCGTGGTGGTCGCCATGCGGAAAGAAGACTTCAAAGAAGTTCTGCCCACCGTCAACCGATTTCCAGCAGCGCACGTTGAGTATCCAGAGCGTGTTCTCATCCTGCGGGTCGGCGTAGATATGCATATAGTACCAGGCTCGCGCCCGCAGACCACCCTCCTCGCTGAGTCGCTGCCACGTCTCGCCGCCATTATCCGAACGGAACAGCGCGCCATCCTCGGCTTCGATGATTGCCCACACGCGCCCCTCTCTGGCTGGCGAGACGGCGAGGCCAATCTTGCCAAGCATACCTTCGGGCAGGCCGCTGCTGCGTGTAATCTCGCTCCACGTGTCGCCGCCATCCACAGATTTGAAGATGCCGCTGCCCTCACCGCCGCTGACCAGTTCATGAGGGCGACGAATGGCTTCCCAGAACGCGGCGTAGAGGATGCGCGGATTGTTGGGGTCCATCGCCAGATCGCAAGCCCCCGCGGTCTCGCTGCGGAACAGTACGCGCGCCCAGGTCTTGCCTCCATCTTCCGAGCGGTAAACGCCGCGCTCAGCATTCGGCCCGTGCGCGTGTCCCAGTGCGGCCACATAGACGATATCAGGATTCTGGGGATGGACGCGCACCTTCGCGATATGGCGCGTATCTGTCAGGCCGAGGTGTATCCACGTCTTTCCCTTATCGGTCGACTTATAGACACCATCACCATGCGAGACGTTGCCGCGAATGGTGCTCTCACCCATGCCGACGTAGATCACATTGGGATCAGAGGGAGCGACCGCGATTGCGCCGACGGAGGCGCGCTGGAAGAAGCCATCCGAGACATTCTCCCAGATTAGCCCGCCATCCGTTGTTTTCCAGACGCCGCCACCCGTCGAACCGAAATAAAAGACCTGTGAGTCTTCGGGGTCGGCGGCTACCGCGACGACACGCCCACCGCGAAACGGGCCAATCAAACGCCACTCCAGCGCATTCAGCAAAGGCATGTTACCCATTTGCTGACTCTGCGGATTGACAGCATCGTTACTGCGGGGACGTGTTGATGATCCTTGCTCGTGTTCCATAAAAACACTTTCTCTTTTCTAGATGCTCGTTCTGTTTCATGAGCGAAGCGGATAGATGAAGCGGACAAAGTTTGAAACCTGCCGGTACAGGCTCTGGAAAGCTTAGACCAACGCAGGTGTTTTTATTGTATCACAGTAAAAAGCAGTGAGACACATTCAAAGAAAATTCTGGACGCACCTTCTCCTCCTGTGCTAGACTGGCATTACCAAAGGACCTGGATATAAATTTGAAAAAGAGGATCATCATGAGCATTGATACAAACACGCTTGAACTTGGCGTGGCAAAAATCTCCATTCTTAACATAGGAGACCTGACCATCACGCTCTCAGAAATAATGAACGTACCTGAGAGCGAGTGGCGACCGCGCTACGAGGATATTTTAGGCAAACCAGGAGTCTTTCCCAGCTACTGCATCCATATCGCGCTCCCCGACGCGTCAGTACTGGTCGACGCCAACAACTACGCGCTCTCCGCCCCGCCCGGCTACCCCTATGCCATGCCTGAAGGCTACCAGCCACCGCCTGATCTGCTTGCACAACTGCGCGAACGCGGCATCCAGCCAGAAGAGATCACACACGTAGTAATCACTCACGCCCACTTCGACCACTATGCAGGTGTTACAACAGAGCAGGATGGGGTCTTCGTGCCGAGCTTTCCCAACGCCCGCCACTACCTCGGCAAACCGGACTGGGACTATCCAGAAACCCAGGAGGCCCTGCGCGACCCCGACTCAGCAGATAGCCACACCTTCGGCGTCCTTCACAAAGTGGGCCTGCTCGAACTGGTCGAGGGCGAGCAAGCACCCACACCGGAGGTGACGATCATTCCCGCCCCCGGCGAATCACCCGGTCACCAGATCGTCCGCGTCACATCGCAGGGCCAGACGCTCTACTGCCTCGGCGACCTCTACCACCACCCTATCGAAGTCGAGCACCCCTCCTGGATGTCTCAGTGGGATGACCCCGGCCCCAATATCGCCAGCCGCCAGGCCCTCGCCAAAGCAGCATTAACAGAACATGCGCTGCTCATTGCCGCACATATTCCTGCCATTGGCCGCCTGGAACATTCTGATTCAGGTGCCAGATGGATAAATGCCTGAAGAGGCCAGAGATATTATTGACTTTCAGCCAGCAAACATGTGATACTCAACGCTGAGAACAAGCAAAGGAGACTTCCTGAACATGCCCCACCTGAAACTGGATGAAGCGCTGGTAGACGAGGCTCGCGCACTGGCCCGGCATATTGTCGAGCCGGTGCTTACATACAGTGGCGCGCATACGACGGTGGCTATTGAACGGACGACGCTGCGCTTGATCGGCGTTGACGGCATTGATGAGGAGGGGGTGCCACTACCGAATCGCGTGGTGGAGCGGGCATTTTCGCTGCTGCCGGGAGGCATCCTGCGCCCGTTTGTCGCGGCCATGCTGGCGCACGGACTGGATGCGCAGGAGACGGCGGAGGCCATCGGGAAGCGTAAGCTGGCGCTGCAAGCTGTGCCGGACGACACGCAGGAAGCGGCTGACATGGAAGCGCTGCGGCTGGTGCGCGAGGGTGTGGAGCGCATTCGCGCCCGCCGGGCAGAGCGCGAGGCGATGATCGAGGAACTGGGCAATCCCCCAACGCCCTGGCTCTACCTGATTGTGGCGACGGGCAATATTTATGAGGATATCGTGCAGGCGCAGGCGGCAGCGCGGCAAGGCGCGGATGTCATCGCGGTAATTCGCTCGACGGCGCAAAGCCTGCTTGATTACGTGCCGTATGGTGCGACGACGGAGGGTTTCGGGGGCACCTACGCCACACAGGCCAATTTCCAGTTGATGCGCGAGGCCCTGGACGAGATCAGCCGCGAGGTGGGACGCTACATTCGCCTGACCAACTACTGCTCCGGCCTCTGTATGCCCGAAATCGCGGCGATGGGCGCGCTGGAACGGCTGGACATGATGCTCAACGATGCTCTCTACGGCATCATTTTCCGCGACATCAACATGAAACGTACGTTGATCGACCAGCTTTTCTCGCGCCGCATCAATGCCGCCGCGGGCATCATCATCAACACAGGCGAAGATAACTACCTGACAACTGCCAACGCCCTGGAGTCTGAGCATACCGTCGTGGCTTCGCAGTTCATCAACGAACAGTTTGCGCTCGCTGCCGGTCTGCCACCCGGACAGATGGGACTGGGCCACGCCTTTGAGATCGACCCCACCACACCCAATCACCTGCTACACGAGATTGCTTCGGCGCAGTTGATCCGCGACCTCTTCCCCGGCTATCCGATCAAGTATATGCCGCCGACAAAGCATATGACGGGTGATATCTTTCGCGGGCATGTGCTCGACGCTTTCTTCAATCTCGTGGGCGTCCTGACGGGCCAGGGCATCCAGTTGCTCGGCATGCCCACCGAGGCCATTCACACTCCCCTCCTGCAGGACCGCTTCCTCGCCATCCGCAATGCTCTCTACGTCTTTAACGCGGCCCGTGATCTCGGCGAGCAGTTCGAATGGCGCGAGGACAGCTTTGTGGCGCGGCGAGCAGACGAGATTCTGCAAGCTGCCGTTGAACTCCTGGGCAAAATGGACGAACTCGGCCTCTTTAATGGCCTTGCCACCGGTCTCTTCGCCGACATCAAACGCTCCCCCGAAGGCGGGCGCGGCCTGGAAGGCGTGATTGAACGCAGCGAAAACTATTTCAACCCGTTCTATGAAGAATTGCTCCCATAAGCTCAGTGGTCGGTTCGATATCCTCGCCTGCATTTCTTTCTGCCCCGGCTATACGCACTCTGGAAGTTCAATGTCATGCTGATGCTGCAACTTTTTTCAAAAGTCACACGTGAACTTAGAGGTGTCCTGGCAATCGGGAAAGCTCAGCTTTTCTCTGATTGACCCGGTTATGAGCACGAGAAGGAGGATGAACCGGCAGGGTTTGAGGGCGCGGAAGCGCTCTTCACCTGTATTGTCAATGTGTACAGTGCCGTATGCATTGCCCTTTCTGCTCATTGTTAGTGCAGGTTTGTGAGAGATAGTTCAGCTTTCTACTGCTCGCTTTGAGACAGTGAGAAAGACAGGAGGGAAACAATGGCAGACAACAGAATTACCGAGGCTTCGTGGGACCTGATCAATTCCTGGCGGGAAACCAACCAACTGGCTGCCAATAGCATGGTCGCTATACAGGATTTCGACCTGAAGTTCGCGCAAAATATCTTCTTGAACGGAGTGGAGGTACTTGAACGACAGGAAGAGATCATGAGCAATCTGACGCAAGGATTGCAGCAACAAGGCCTAAGGCAGCAAAGCGCCTTCGAGAAGCTGGTAAACGCGACAATGGATATGTATGCTGGCTACTGGCACACCCTCTTCTCGTTCTACCGCTCCATCGGAGATAGCACACAGAATGCAGTGCAGCAAGGCGTCAAATACGCGCAAGACGCGACAAGGCAGGCGATGGAGACTGCCGCAAACGCGGCCCGGCAGGGAGCAGAGCAAGTCACGCAAGACGGGCGTTAGGATAGCAGGAGAAGCACAAAACCTCCCCGGCCCGAAGCCCGAAGAGGTTTTGTGCTGTTTTATGAAAACGACCCGGATCAACTACTCATATTGCAGGTCGTCAGGCTCAAACTCGTCTTCTTCCTCCAGATACTCGTCATCGTCATCGTCGTACTCGTCCAGATAACGAAACTCCTCATCGTACCCAGGTGAGTACTCCCTACGGATCTGGATGGTTGGATGGACGGGTGGAAAAGGCTTCAGCCCTCCCGGCGCAGCCGGACCCTCCATCTGCGGTTCGTAAGCTGGCGCCTCGCGCACCAGCACTTCATCTTCCCATGCCATCGACTCGAAGCCAAGTCGGCGCAGGTCCATAACCATGCCGGGCCACGTGTCTTCTGAATCGACAGCCCACCATTCGCGCCCCATCACACGTACAGGTCGAACACGCAAAGGCCGGTTGAGATCGCCCAGATTAGCCAGTAACGACGTGCGTTTCTTATCGGCTTTTTTCACGGCAGTGAACCGTCCCTTTCTTACATCAAAACAACGCTCTTTACGCCTCGCTTTGCCCTTTAGCACATACGCAATGAGAAGAACCACCCTTTTTAGAGATTCATTCTTTCTGTGTATCCGTTAAAAGGAAACCGAATGCTTATTACATACGATATCACATAACCCAGGCCATTCGCCAGGGAAAATGGTTGCGATTTCTGGATGCTGGAACAACCTGCAAATTTTCATCATTCACTATCACATACGGGTTCATCATAGGAGTTCATTACACCTCACTATCATATACGAGAAATAACATCGTCAGATCACACCTTTCTAAAGGGAAAGTCAGGATGAAGAAGCAGGTTCTCACGCATTGACAGGTGAAGCAAAAGCATGCATACTGCTTACGGAAAATGGTACTGTTTGTTGCAGGTCGTTATTTGGTGAGAAACGAGGGCGGAGATGAGCCAGCCAGGGCGGGAGCATTCAAAACACCTGACACATCCACTGCGGATCTTTCCGCAGACAACACTGCGCCGCCTGCGCAATACGCCGGGCTACTTTTTCCTCATCTGGCGCTGGGGCACGTGGCTTTATGCTCTCGTCTGGATCTTAGCCCTCCATCCCGCAAATACCAGTCTGGAGACAGTCCTGCTGGTGATTACCTTCCTCCAATCGCTGGTGGTAACGCTGTATGCCCCTCTCTTCTCCATTTTGCTGCCTCGACTGCCCGGCAGAAATCTGCTGCGCTGGCCCGGACGAGACAAAGCGAGGCGGAGGCATATTGCGCGAAGAAGGCCGGAGAGGCAGGCCCCCGCTGAGGACGGTGAGAACGAGGAGGAAGAGACAGATACGAATACACCTGCCCTCCTGCATAGCACGCGCAACCCGTACTGGAACATCGCTTTCTACACACTGGACGTGGTGATCTGCGGGCTGGTCGTATACTTCAGTGGCTACTGGACCTACCCTCCCTTTGGCGCTTCCTCACCCTTCTATCGCTATGGACTCTCAACCGCGCTGGTTGCCGCTTTCAGCTATGGCTACGGTGGTGGACTGTCGGCGGCTCTGGGCTACGATCTGTTTATGTTGCTGGGAGCATACTTCCCGCCCGGTGCCATCCATTTCACACCCCAGATCTCCGACCTCGAAGGGTCGTTGATCGATGCGCCCATCGTCGCCATTCTCGCGGCGTACCTGGCAACCCTGCTCAACAGCTATATTCGCAGCAAACGACTGGTGCAGGATGATGGACGGCGGCAAAGAGCGCTGCGCCGCGTCGGCGAGACGCTGGTGGCCGGAGCAAGCGACCGCGAGCACCTGCTGCAAAGCAGCGCGGAGCAGATACGCAAAGGAGGCCATTTTGCCCGGTTGATCATTGCCCTTGCCAACAGCGCTGAAGGGCAGGCAGTCTCTATCAGCAGCCGGGTTGAAGCGGGCGTGGTCGAGACTATCGCGGCAGACGCAAGCGAATGTTTGCTGACACAGGCGGCGCAGTCCGGACAAAAGCTCGTTACCTTCGAGCCATTGTCGGGAGAGATGGGCAGCGAAGGTTATGGTATCGCCCGGCTCTACCTGCCATGCTTTTCAGAGGGACAGGTATACCTGGTGCTGGGGGCGGAAAGCATGCGCCAGACTCCCTTTGAGGCCAGGCAGGAAGAATTTCTGCGCATCGTCGGGCCGCAACTGGTGGTGGCGCTTGAGAATTTGCGCCTGACGGAGCAGGCAGCCGAACTTGCCGCCGCTGCCGAGCGCGGGCGCATTGCCCGCGAGATTCACGATGGCGTCGCCCAGTTGATCTACATGCTGAGCCTGAACACCGAAACTTGCCTGGCGCTGGCCCAACGCATCGCCGCCAACGAGACAGAACAGGAACTGCTCGCTCCCCTGACCGAGCGCCTCGACCGGCTGGTGACGATCTCCAAGCAGGCGCTGTGGGAGACGCGCCACTACATGTTCACTCTGAAACCACTGATAAGTGGAACAGTGACGTTGGCGCAGATGGTGACGAATCAGGTACACGAATTTGAGGCCATCAGCGGCCTGCCGGTCGACCTGGAGTTCGCGGGATACGAGGAGAGCGCGAACGGAGATCAGCAGCGAGCGCGGAAGATGGCACTGGTGGGCACTGCCATCTTCCGCATTACGCAGGAGGCGCTGACCAATGCCTACAAACACGCCAGCGCCTCCCGCCTTCGCGTCACTCTGCGCCACCTGCCGGGTGCCGTCGAAGTCGAAATCTGTGATAATGGGCGCGGACTGCGCAATGACACGAGCAGCGACGAAGCAAGCAGCAAAATTAGCGAGGGACAGGACGGGCAGGCAAGAGAGCCGACCCTCATCGCAGGAGGCAGCGCAGCGCGCATCTATTCAGGTCACGGCATACGCGGCATGCGCGAACGAGCAGAAGAACTGGGCGGAACCCTCGAACTGTCCCAGCCAGCCGACGGCGGTCTGCGCGTGAAGGCCAGGATACCAGTGTAGCTCAGCCGGAAAAGAACCGAGATTCTTCGCTCTCGCTCACAATGACATGAGGAGCATAAGGAGAAGAGACCATGACAAAGATACGGTTGATGATCGTTGACGATCACGAGGTTGTGCGACTCGGCATGCGTGCCGCCTTTGAACTGGAGGCCGATATGAGTGTGGTGGGCGAGGCCAGCAACGGAGCGGAGGCGCTGGCAAAAGTGAATGTGCTCGCACCTCAGATTATTTTGATGGATGTCCGTATGGAAAAGATGGGCGGCATCGAGGCATGCCGCGAGATTAAAAGCCGCCACCCGCATATTGCTATTGTGATGCTTACCTCATATAGTGATACCGATGCTGTTGTCTCCTCCGTCCTGGCTGGAGCTAGCGGCTACCTGTTGAAGAACGTGAGCCGGGCAGAACTCCTGCGCGCCATCCGCCGGGTGGCGGCAGGGCAGACCCTGATCGATGCCGCAACCGCTCAGCGGGCAATGGATGCCCTGGCGACGGGTCCAGGCAGCGAACTGACGGCGCGCGAGCGCGAGGTGCTGGCGCTGGTCGCCCGTGGCTATACGAATAAGCAGATTGCCGAGAAGCTCTTTGTGAGCGAAAAGACGGCCCGCAACCACGTCAGCCACATCCTCGAAAAGCTCGGCCTCTCCCGTCGCAGTCAGGCTGCTGCCTTCGCTGTCGAGCACAAACTGGTACCCCCAGAAAAATAAAAGAAACTTTGTCTGTCCTGACACTGTGATTATCGATAATCGTTTTTTCAGAATGCTGTCTGTGAAAGGACCTCCCAGGAGCAGCGTGCTTACATCAAACAGCCCTTGCAAGTATTCCAGGTGGTCGGTTATCCCCTGCTGCTCCTCTAACGGTTTCCCCTCGTTCCAGGCCGGACCCTGTGTATAGATGATGGCAAAATGCATTGTGCGATCCCTTTCCCTTCTTTACGGCTCCGTAAACGTCTTGCGATGGAGAAACTGACCCTCGCCTTTCGGCCCAACAAACTGGCCGTTCTGGACGAGCACGCGCCCGCGCTGGAGGACGGTATCGGGAACGCCCTGCACCTGCATGCCCTCGTAGGGGGTGTAGTCGACACGCTGGTGCTGATTGGCGGCGCTGATGATCATGGTGCGGTCGGGATCGAAGATCACGACGTCGGCGTCGCTGCCGGGGGCGATGGCACCTTTGCGCGGGAAGAGTCCGAAGAGTTTAGCGGGCATGGTCGAGATGAGGTCGACGAAGTGTGAGAGCGAGATTTTGCCCGTGCGCACGCCCTGGTAGAGCAGCATGACGCGATGCTCGACGCCGGGGATGCCGTTGGGAATTTTGGTGAAGTCGTCACGGCCAAGCTCTTTCTGCCCTTTATAGTTGAAGGCGGCGTGGTCGGTGGCGACGACGGAAAGCTCGCGCCGCTGCAGGCCAAGCCAGAGCGCCTCGTTGTCGGCATCGCTGCGCATGGGAGGAGTGCAGACGAACTTGGCCGCCTCGAAACCGGGCGCGGCATAGCAACTGTCGTTGAGATAGAGATATTGCGGGCAGGTCTCACCCCAGACGGGCAAACCTTTGACACGAGCGGCGGCGACGGCCTGCAGCGAGTACGCACAACTGACATGGACAACGTAGAGTGGGGCTTCGGTCAGGGTAGCCAGCGTAATGGCGCGCTGCGTGGCCTCGCCCTCAAGGATAGCCGGGCGCGTTAGAGGATGATAGATCGGAGCGGTATGCCCGGCAGCGACAGCCTCACGCACGATGAAATCGATGGCAATGCCGTTCTCCGCGTGAACCATCACCAGCCCACCGAGACGGGCCGAGCGGCGCAGCACGCGGTAAATAGTCTCATCATCGACCATGAAGGTGTTGGGATAGGCCATAAGCAGCTTAAAGGTCGTTATACCCGACGCGATCATCTCGTCCATCGCCTCTTCCGGCGCAGCAGCAAGGTCAGTAATGCAGGCGTGGAAGCCGTAGTCGATGGAAGCTCTGCCATCGGCCTTCTTATGCCATGCCTCTATCGCCTCCGTCAGGGGTTGGCCGCGCTTCTGATTGGCAAAATCGAGAATGGTGGTGGTGCCACCACAGGCGGCGGCAATGGTTCCCGTCTCAAAATCGTCGCTGCCAACGGTAGTGGGCAAAGGCAATTCCATATGCGTATGCACATCGATGCCAGCGGGAAAGACGTATTTTCCCTGCGCATCCAGCACGGTATCTGCCCGGATGTCGATAAAAGCGCCCGGCGCGCCGACTGCGGCGATGCGCTCGCCCTCGATGAGAATATCTCCCTGAAAAGCATCGTCGGCTGTGACGATGTAGCCGTTGGTAATCAGAGTGGTCACAATATGCTCCTTCAAGCTGATTGCTCAGGATATGGGATAAATTTTGATGTTGCTGTACACCACTTTGGTGGTGGTACTGCTACTAAACGCCCCGAGCGCAACGAAGCCCGACGTATATGCTGCGTCCTGCACCTGCGTCAGATACACGCCGTTGGCGTAGAATAACATGGTACTGCCGTTCATAATCACCTCAAGGGTGTTCTTTACATTATATCCTTTTTTGAGAGCGGGCGAAGTCGTCCAATCCTGGAATACCTGGACGTCAGTATCCAGGCTATAGTCATTAGAACGCCAGATTTTATACTGCCCCTGACTGTTGACCTGGAAGAGATAGCCCGCGTAAGCGCCGAAGATATTGGTATTGATACGAAAGAAGAGGCCACCGGAGTCGCCACTGACGATGTCCATATCGACGGTGATGGTCGCATTCGCATAGTTGTACGCCTGCTCGCTGCAGCCATGCAGGCTATTGTTCTCTGTGACCTGGTAGCCATCCGAGAGAAACTGGCAGTGATCATCACTGCTACTGGCGCCATCCCAGTTGGCGGCCTGCGTCGTCGGACTGCTGGCATCGTTCAGTGGGTCCTGGTAGGATGGCGTTCCGGCGGTTGCGGTCTGGATTACTCCGGCTGTAGCACTGGCCTGTGCCTGTGCGGTCGCCGTAGCCCTGGCAATGGCTGTTTGCGTTGCCTGGACCTGCGCCGTCGCGGTCATTGCCGCCTCTGCCTGGGCCGTTGCCGTCAGATTCGGCGTGGGCGAAGGTGTCACTCCGGGTGAGGTCGTGATTGAGGACTGAGCCGAGGCTGTCTGCGTCGCAGCAACATTGACACCGGGGCCGGGATGATAGTTCAAAGCCAGGAAGCTGAGAGCAGTTACGGCCAGAATGGTGACAAGAGCCAGCACGGCGACGATAATGCCACGACTGCGGTCTTTATGAGATGAGCGCGAGCGGCGCGTTCTAGCAGGAACAGGCGCAGGATAGGCGGGAGAGCGCGCCGGAGCCAGGGGAGGCGCATGATAACTCTGTGCAGCCTCGACAGGCGTGGAGGGAGCAGCACCGGCCCTGGCGGGGAGAAACTGCTCTGGCGCGGCCACCGTCTGGTAGTCCTGGTAATCATAGTATGGAGAGACCTCGTGCTGCCCCGGAACAGGTGCGGGCTGCAAGGGTTCCAGGGATGGGAGCACGAGAGGAGCCTGTTCTTCCTCTGTTGCCAGCGCCGCCTTCGCGCCATTTTTGCTGACGGCGACGGCGCGACAAAAGGCATTTGCCAGATCGATGGCGCTGCCATAACGTTGTTCGGGCTTCTTTTCCAGCGCCTTCATCATCACGCGCTCGACCTGCGCTGGCACGTGGGGAACAATGCTGCGCGGCGAAGGCGGGCGTTTAGTCATATGCATCGTGACAAGGGCGATCTGGTTTTCGGCGGTGAAGGGAAGCTGGCCCGTGACCATCTCGTAGAGCAAAACGCCCAGCGAGTAGAGGTCGCTGAGCGCATCGGCTTTGCGATTGGTCTCAAAGAGTTCCGGCGCGACATAATCGACGGTGCCGAGCACATTGCCGGTGCTGGTCAACTGCGTGGCGTCGGCAGTGCGGCGCGCAATGCCAAAATCCGAGAGATAGCAGCGACCATCAGCCCCGATCAACACATTGGAAGCCTTGATGTCGCGATGGATAATGCCCTGGCTGTGAATATAATCCAGGGCGGAGGCGATATCGCGCAGGTCGCGACAGACCTCTTCCAGGGGCAGCCCACCATGACGGCGAATGCGCGAGCGCAGCGTCCCACCGGTGAAAAATGGCATGACGATGTAGTAGTAGGTCATACCATCAAGCTGGCACGAGCCTGAATCGATGACAGGGACGAGGTGAGGGTTATGCAGCGAGCGCATCAACCGCGCCTCGCGAATGAAGCGTTGCAGCATCTCTTCGTCTTCGCGCTTGAAGACTTTGACCGCTACCTCGCTCCGGTTCTCAAGGTCTACGCCTTCGTAGACATCTGCCATGCCCCCTCTACCAACCAGCCTGCGCAACTCGTAATGATTGAGGGATTTCCCTTCCAGTCCTGTCATATGCATACTCCACAAGGCGCGTGGCAGTACAACCACAAGTCTCTTCAGGTCTCCCCATCCCTTGACCGGCCACGCCTCAATACGTTATACCAGATCGGCTCTCTGTAGTTCAGCCTATGCCAGCCAACTATATCACGAAAGCCGCCTGGACTCAAGTAAGTTTTCTTACTGAAGTATGATGGATCCTGGGATGTTGAGCTTAAAGGCAGATCCTCGATGGCTTTTCGGATACCCCGGTTGATGTCTAAGAAAGCATCATCACGGTTATGCCATTTAGTCACGGCTTTTCCTTTTGTTGGTAGAGGTTTCAAAATACCAAATGGCTCTTCCTGCCAATCACAGGGGCGCAAGATAACAGGAATAACATAAGCCTCCCCTCTTTCATGCCTTCTCATTGCCTCCTTCATCTCGATCTCATAACAAAAGTCGGAGTGTAAAAAATCTGTGCTGACAAGCAAGAGGATCACGTTTGCTGTAGATAGGAGATCGTGCATTTCCTGTTTACTGTCGATTTCCCCTATGATATTTCTGAGTTGCATCACGCTGTGCCCCAGTACCACAAAAGGTTTCCCAGCACCATGTAAAAAGTATAAGATTAGTTCACCTTTGTAGAGACAACTTGCTTCTATTTTATAACGCAATGGCTCTATAATCTATAGCGTACAAATGTTCGTAAAAAGGATTCTATCTTCATTTCAAATTACTTGTATATATGTTCTATATTAAGAGGAAAAATTTCAGAATGTCCTGCTCGCACAGGCTTTTGTCTTGTAGCCTGATACCCGTTTTCAAAAGTTCAAACTTTTTAGCCTCTTTCAACCCTATTTCAGATTCATTTCAGTTCTGTGACCTATACTACGCGCAGATACGAATCAAATCATTTGTATCGCCAGCACTATACAAACAGGTCCGATCATGTCATTCTGAAGTGGAGCGAAGAATCTCAAACCAGCAGGTTGGTACAGTGCATGCGAGATCCTTTGCTGCCCATTAGAATGGCATGCGAGAGACATTGCAAAGCAACGGAGGCATCCTATGGATACACGAGCTTACAGAGGAGCGGCTTTGCTGGTGCTCGCCCTCTTCTTTACGGGTTTCTTGCTCTCTTGCGGCATGCCTGAGCAAACAGGCAGTGCAGGCAAACCTTCGTCCCCCGCTTCCAGAGCCACGAACTCGACAGCATCTACAGTCGAGGTTCGCGTGCTTCCTACTCCATCAGCGCGGCCTGTCAATGCCGCCGCAACAAACGAGTACAGCACGAATCTGGTGATTGCCAGTGATGTCGCCTATGTTGGCACAGTCAATAACGCCTTCTATGCCCTGCGTGCCAGCGATGGGGCCTTGCTCTGGCACACGAAAATTGACGGCTCCGTCGAAGAGCCACCGGTTGTCACAGATGGCGTCGTCTACTTCTCCACGTTTGTCGGTCAGGCAGGCCCAGCTAACGTGTACGCATTGCGGGCCAGTGATGGCGCGCAACTCTGGGAATATCATGGGAACTATACCTACGTCTCCACGCCGGTAGTGGCAAACGGCCTGGTCTACCTCAATGCGTCCAATGGCGTGGTGGCGCTGCACGCAAACAATGGTACGCAGGCATGGCACTTTGCCGCCGGAGACAACACCTCCATTGCCACCGTCGTCAACGGCATCCTCTACCTGAGTTCGCATCAGGGAGATAGCGGGCCGGGAACAGCCTACGCCCTGCACGCCGACGATGGCAGCCTGCTCTGGCAGTACAAATCGAGCAAAACGCTTGATCCACCGGAAGTGATCAACGGCGTGGCCTACGTGGGGGCATGGGATGGCACGCTCTTCGCGCTGCGCGCCAGCGATGGCAGCCTGCTCTGGCATGCCGCACTCTCCGGCCCATCACTCTGGATGCAGCGGGCCAATGATGTACTGTATGTTGCCACGCAAAAAATCACCTACCCGACAGCATCCAATGCTACCGCTCCTGTAGAGGCGCTGGCGGTCAATTCGTTCCTACAGGCAATAGCGCCACTCAGCAGAACCATGCCGCACAAACAGATATTGACCGACCTGTACGCCTTGCGCGTTAGCGATGGCACGACGCTGTGGCGCAACGAACTGAACAACGGCACGGATAGCTTCGCAAGCTATTTCGTCGTCGATAACGGCATTATCTACGGCACTGAAAACGTCAACACCAACCTCACCAACCACAACTATGTCTATGCCATGCGTGGCAGCGATAGCAAGCTGCTCTGGCAGGACGAGACAGATGTCTCCTCAGGCACCGCGCAGCTCGCCAACGGCGTCATCTACGTCACCAGCGGCAACAGCCTGCAAGATCAGACGACGCTCTATGCCCTGCGCGAAAGCGATGGCTCCCTGCTCTGGAACTATCCCATCGCCGCTACCAGCACGAACGCGCCCATCCTGGTTGGCAACATCCTCTACGTCGGCGCTGAGAATGGCATGGTCTACGCGCTTTCCGCCAGTAACGGAAAACTGCTGTGGTACTACCAGACGAATGTGAACCCTTGATTGTCTTCTGAGGGTCGCAGGCTGGCTGAAGTCCTCGGTGAGTGGCACACCATCGGCCCGCACTTCGTCTACACCCTCAACGCTGAGCGATTGGCGGCGGCAAGCGTAGAGGAGATCCGCGCCCTGCAATTCACTACGCGTAAGGCCGAATACATTATTGGCGTTGCCCATGCTATTGCCGACGACAAGCTTAACCTCGCCACCTTTGCGCAGCTACCATGTGAAAGAGTAACAGCATCAACGAGAGGACTTCCGCCTCCCCTGTAGAATGAAAGGAGAAGAGACCTGTCCTTGAGGAAAAGGAGGCGGAGAGCCTATGGCGCATACAACAAAGACAAACAGGGCAACAAAACATATCTTCATCGTGAAGGAAGTCATCCCGGCAACCTATACAACACGCGTGCGTTTCCAGAAGCCGCGACTGCTCACCGTTCTTTGCTCAGCCTTCCTTTTGATCGCCCTGCTGCACTTCGTCATCGTCATGCACATGGGCAAGAGTGCTCCCAATCCCTGCCAGCAACTGCTGGCAACAACCGATTATACCTCAGTTGTCCACCTGCAATCCGGCAAGCAGCAAATGGAGGCGGGGCAATTCGTGAGCCAGCTAACCGGCGGACAGCCGTCTGCACTGGTACAGATCTCGAACATCGGCACACAGTCCAGACTTGACGTTTATGTCTTCGGCTGCACCCTGCGCAACCACACCCCCACGCTGACAACGCTGTTTTCCCAGCAGGGGCTTATCCAGGGCAGCGCCAGTATCAGCGCGGCCAACACGCTCATCATTGGCGAGCAGGACACTTTATTGCCCGCCCAGGCCGTCGTCGTCGAGCAGCCACTGCAACAGAACATCTATCGCGAATATGCCTGGCACAACGGTTCGCTGGTACAGGTCGCCTTTCCCGGCCTCTATCCCGTCGCCAGCCGCTACGAGGCAGAACAATTGCAGCAAGAAGCCAACAACGGCCAACCTTTCATATGGAGTGATCCCCTTGCAACGGCAGAGCAAATGGCAAAAGACATCCTGCACTGGCCCACAGCCGAACCACAAGATCGTTTCCTGAGCGACAATGGCATTACAGCACAGGTACAGCTTGTCGCGTCCCACGTACAACTTACCGTCACGCTCCAACGCCTCATCCAGCACAACAATCAAGGACTCTGGTTCGTCACCGCAGCCTCTACGCAGGGTATCACCCTGGATGAATCGCGTCTCAATGCCCCTGTTGCCTCACCCATCTTGCTCAAGGGTAGTGGCGCGCTACCCGATGGGCAGATCAGCGTCACCCTCTTCGACCACACGCTTTCTCCACTGCCACAGGTGAACGCCTCAGCTATCAGCGTCGACGCCAGCGGCAACTACACCAGCTCGCTCTCCTATCCCGCCAATCTCGCCAACCAGCAGGGTCTGCTTCTCATCCAATCGCTGCCGCCAGCAGGGAGTCACGAGATGGAGCGGCTATTGCTGGCAAGTGTGTTGCTAGCGTAAGCATTCTCTGACATCCCCTCAGAAAGTGGGGTGCAGGGGCAGAGTCCCTGCCGGGCAGTGGGTGTCCCCGCCTCCTCCCCCTCACCTCCTCACAGACCACAGGCCTGACAGAAGAATTATGAGGGGATGTCAAGCAAGAATGCTTGACAACAGGCTTCTCAAGCTGTATAATGCGCCTGTTGGAACTGTTTGCATGGTGTGGAACAGATTGTTCCCCGTTAGGACGCTAAAGAGCACAGAAGCAATCCTCTTAGACTATTCGTTTCCTGCACGCATGTTCTCCTTGATATCAGCTAGCGGCATTGCTTCCGTATCCTTACGGCCTGCTTCTGGTACTCCCTATTGGCGCTGTGCCTTCCGGGAGCTGTAGCACGCCCGCACATGGGCGTAATGGCCGAAAGGATTCTTTTTCATGCCAACTTTTCAAGACTTTTCTTTGCAGCCCGCGACGCAGGCGGCTCTCGCAAATATGGAGATTAGCGAGCCAACGCCTGTTCAGGCCGAGGCGATTCCGGCGCTCATGGCCGGGCATAATGTTGTGGGACAATCGGCTACCGGATCGGGCAAGACGCTGGCTTATGGCATCCCTCTGGTGGAACGGTTAGCGAAAAATCAGCGCGTCGTGCAGGCACTGGTAATGGTGCCAACCCGCGAACTGGCGATTCAGGTCAACGCGGTACTGGGCAAACTGGCCGCGAGTCGGCGACTCTCGACTGCTCTACTGGTAGGCGGACGCGCCTATGGCAGCCAACTCGCGGCCCTGCGCTATGGGGCGCAAATTGTCGTAGGTACGCCGGGACGGGTGAAGGACCACCTGGATCGCGGCGCGTTAGCGCTCGACCAACTGCGCATATGTGTGCTGGACGAGGCGGACCAGATGCTGGACAGCGGCTTCGCGCCGGAAGTCGAGGCTATACTGGCGAGCACACCTGAGAAACGGCAGATGGCCCTCTTCTCAGCGACCATACCAGACTGGGTTGCGAAAATCCAGCAACGATTTTTCAGTGACGCGGTGAAGATTGAGATTACAGCGGGCGCGGGTGAGCAAAGCACCATTGAACAGATTGCGTATCAGATACCGCAGGAACGGAAAATCGAGGCGCTCTGCACCCTCTTGCATTCAACAGAAGGCGAAAGCAGTCTCATCTTTGGCAAGACGAAACACGGTGTCGAGAAGTTAGGAAAGCAGCTCAGCAAGCTCGGCTTTACGGTGGGAACACTGCATGGGGACAAGAGTCAGCGGGCGCGTGAAGAGGTACTCAGCGCGTTCCGCCGGGGAGAGTTACAAACGCTGCTTGCCACCAATGTCGCCGCACGCGGCCTGGATATTCAAGGCATCTACCAGGTCATCAACTACGAACTGCCGGAATCGAGCGAACTGTTCACGCACCGCATCGGACGCACGGGCAGAATGGGGCGTCAGGGCAAGGCCATTACCCTGCTGGCCCCGACAGACCTTCCCCAGTGGAAGCGCATGACACGCAGCCTGGGTCACATCGTGCCAGTGCAGCGGCTCGCCATCAACAGAGAGGTCTCCCCCATGCCTGCGCAGGCAAGGCCAGAGATTCTGGAAGAATCAGAGAACATTCCCGCACAAGAATGGCCTCACAAATCGAGGGATGATCGAAAAGCAAGTGGAAAGCAGCGTAGTTCTGGCAGAGCTGCGAGAGAAAAACAGCGCCGGGCGGCACATTGATCAAGACTTGGCCTGAGTCCAAAAACATGTTACAATAAGCGCCATGAGTGAACTAACGAATCAAATTGAACGCCTGCAAGACCGCGTCGGGAAGACGATGGTGCGTCTTTGACCTGGCGAACAAACGAGAACGTATTCAAAAACTGGAAGAAGAGAGCATAGCGGAGGACTTCTGGTCGGATAACCGCAGAGCACAGGCGCAGATGCAGCAGTTGAATGCCCTGCGTGAAGAGGTGACGACATGGGAAAATATCGCGGCACAGCTCGATGACCTGCTCGGCTTAGCGCAATTGCTGGAAGAGGAACCAGATGAAGAGTTGCAAGCGGAGGTTGCGCAATCGCTGGCCAGCATCGAGCAAGAGGTCGAGAAGTTGCAATTTGCCCTGATGTTGAGCGGCGAGCACGATGAGCGCAACGCCATCCTCAGCATTCACGCGGGCAGTGGCGGTGTGGACGCGCAAGACTGGGTTTCTATGCTGCTGCGAATGTACCTGCGCTGGGCCGAACGGCACAACTTCCGCACTGAAATCTACGAGTATATGGAAGGTGAAGAGGCAGGCATCAAAAGCGTCACCGTAGGCATCACCGGGCGGTACGCCTATGGCTACCTGCGTTCGGAGATCGGCACCCACCGGCTCATCCGCCTATCACCCTTCGATGCCGCGCACCGGCGACACACCTCCTTTGCGAAGGTCGAGGTCATGCCCGATATCGAAGATACTATCGAGATCAACATTCGTCCCGAAGATATCGAGGTGGACACCTATCGTTCGACTGGCGCGGGCGGACAGCACGTGAACAAAACCGATTCGGCGGTGCGCATTCGCCATATTCCAACGGGCATCGTCGTCACCTGCCAGAATGAACGCTCGCAGATTCAGAACCGCGAGGTTGCGATGCGCCTGCTGCGGGCGCGGCTCTATGAGCTGGAGCAGAGGAAACGCGAAGAGGAAACTGCACGGCTCAAAGGCGAGAATGTGCAGGCTGATTTTGGCACCCAGATTCGTTCTGTGACGATCCACCCATACAACATCGTGAAGGATCATCGCACCAACTACGAGACAAGTGATACCGCTGGCTATCTGGACGGTGATGTCGACCAGTTCATCTATGCCTACCTGCAAGCTCAGGCGGGAGGCGTAGCGGCAGAGGCATAAACTGTACAACCAGAAAAAGCGCTGGAGGCCTCCAGCGCTTTTTCTGGTTGTACAGTGTTGACGTACCTATACCTATACGCGCGCGGCCTCACGCAGGCTGACAGGAGACTCGTAGCGTTCAGGATAGCGGAGTTTGCGCAGAGCTTTGACCTCGATCTGCCGGATGCGTTCGCGGGTAAGTCTGTAGCGGGCGCTTACCTCGTCCAGCGTCATGGCGCAGCCATCCACGAGGCCGTAGCGCAATTCGAGGACGTCGCGTTCGCGCTCGTTCAGGATCATCATGGCCTTCTGGATATACTCGCGCCGCACGCGCTGCGCCGCCTGATCAATGGGAGGAGTCATACTGCTATCTTCCAGCGTATCCGCAATCAGGTAGAGTTCGTCATCAGCCACGGGCGCATCCAGTGACATTGGCTGCTCGGCAACGCTGAGCAGTTCCAGCACCTTCTCCTTCGACAGTCCCAGCTCGGCGGCGATCTGCTCCGGCAGCGCTTCCATTCCCTGTTCCTGATAGATGCGGCGGGCCACACGTTTGATCCTGTAAATAACCTCCACGACGTGAACCGGAATATGGATGGTACGCGAGTGCTCGGCAATCGCGCGAGTAATCGCCTGACGAATCCACCACGTGGCGTAGGTACTGAAGCGAAGGCAGCGCCGGTAATCGAACTTTTGCGCCGCCCGCATTAAGCCAATATTGCCCTCCTGAATCATGTCCTGCATTGACAACCCCTGACCTGCGTAGCGTTTTGCCACACTGACCACCAGCCGCAAGTTCGCCTCAATCAGCTTCTGGCGGGCCCGCAAATCGCCACGCGCTATACGCTCACCCAGTGCCAGCTCTTGCTCGGCGGTGAGCAGCGGAAACGAACCAATCTCTTTGAGATAAAGTTTCACCGAATCATCAACCGCGCAGGCCCTCCGTTCATTCTGTTCATCCTGCTCGTCTTCCTCAAACTCCTCTCCGCACCCATCGTCCAGGTCCAGGTCCACGTCTATCTCCACATCCAGGTCGGCATCATACACGCTTCCCTGCTTTGTATTCTCCTTCTTACGCAGAACAGCCGTTTCGCTATCAACAATAGAAGCCCTCGTCCTTTTTGTTGCCATTTTCATTCTCCTTGTTTATCAGTCCTTGATAGAAGCGAATCATCCATTCAAACAGCATCACTTGTAAGCTCGGGAGTACCTTATACCCTGGCAGTGCTTCCCACTTTTCTAGAAGGCAAGAATCATGCCAGAGGGCAAAACAGGCAGCGTATCGCACACTGGCTCATTCTTCATGTGCGTCAAATCAGAATTGTGCATACACCGTCACGCTATGGTAATCGGCATTTGCGCCCGTTTCTATAGGGGTTGAGCCAGACATGTCATGGTGAGCGAGAGCGAAGAAGCTCAGCAACCAGATGGTCGACATAGCTCTTCGCTCTCGCTCATCATGACATACGAGAAGCTTTTTTTATGGCATGACATAGAGGTGGGAGGAAGAGATTTCCAGGCATAGGGAAAATTCCGCAATCGGGTAGGGAGCAACGGCGAACAGCAACAGGCAACAGAGGGCGACGCCAAAGCAATGTAAGAAAGAGAGGGAAAACTCATGAAAAAACTGTCACCGAACGCTTGACGTATCTTGTATCACCTGCTATGCTAAGAGTATAAAGCAGGCATAGCCAGGCTGCCTGTGAATAGCAATCGCCTGCGCTGCAGCGGGCCAATAGCGGGTTTCCACGCGGCTGAGCCGGAAGAGGGATGTTGAGGGATATTGGCAAAAGAGATGAAAAAACCTTCATTTCTCTGCTGACAGAAGAGGTAGTATGTGCTATGATAGCAGTAGTATGGCAGATGACTGCATATAGTGGGGATGCGGATGCAGAGGCGGAGGCTCCCCCTCGGCTAACTTCTTCGCCGTTCTCGCAGCATGAGATACGGTGCTGAGTTGTGTTGGCGAGTATAACCCTCCATAGTGAAGGAAGGAGGCGATTTCGTGGAAAATGCGTTTCCCCGGTGTCGCAAGTGTAGTGAAGGTGATCTAGTCCCGCTCTCGGACTTCGGCAGCCAGGGAGCCTCTATCGAGTACAAGGCATGGGTTTGCACAAACCCCGCGTGCCTGTACAACATCAAGATCCGTAACGGTGATATCATCATCAACGAACCTATCAGCGACGGGTCTCTTCATTCGTATCGCGGCAGCCGCTCATAAGTTTTCCATTGCCCTCAGTGGAAACCGAGCCGCGCCCGGAAGAATGACGAAATGGAGCAGAACAGAAGGCAAAGGGAGAAGGTCCTTTTGCCTTCTGTTCTGCTCCACGCTCTACCTTTCTCACCGAACTCCTCTCCACCGTCCTACATTGCATCCAGATGTGTTGCTATAATGAGCAGAGAAGTGGTAGTATATGGGCGAAGAGGGAAGGGAGGAATTATTATGCCTGAACGTTTTAATCCATTCAAAGCCAGTCTGAATCGCACCCGCCAGTTTTTTAACCGAAGGGGGGGCGAGACACTTCATCAAGAAAAACCAATTACTGAAGATACATGGGATGAGCTGGAAGAGGCCCTGTTGAGCGCCGACGTGGGGCCGGGAACCACAATGTGGCTTATGGAGCACCTGCGCGCCCGTGCAGCCACGGAGAGCATGCGTAACACCAGACAGCTCCAGGAAGCGATGCGCGAGGAACTGGCAAATTTGCTGGGGAAACCTGCTTCCCTCAACTTCTCACAGAAATCGCCGCTCACCGTTGTGCTGGTGATTGGAGTCAATGGCTCCGGCAAAACCACCAGCATCGCCAAACTGGCCTACCGGCTGACACGCGGCGGACATCGTGTTGTGCTTGCCGCCGCCGATACCTTCCGCGCCGGCGCTATCGAGCAGCTCAAGGTATGGGGAGAGCGCATCGGCGTTCCCGTCATCAGCCAGAATCAAGGCTCTGATCCGGGTGCTGTTGTCTACGACGCCATCCAGGCAGCCATGACGCGTGGGGCCGATGTCCTCATCGTTGATACAGCAGGCCGCCTGCATACAAAATATAATCTGATGGAAGAATTAAAAAAGATTAATAAAGTAATCCAGAAATTCATTCCTGATGGTCCGCATGAGCTATTAATTGTGATTGATGCCACTACCGGTCAGAATGCTCTGCTGCAGGCACGTAAATTCGCCGAAGATATCGGTCTGACGGGCGTGATTATCACCAAACTGGATAGTACTGCCAAAGGGGGCTTTGCCTTCGAGGTCGCTGACGATCTGGGCGTACCAATCAAATTTGTTGGCACGGGCGAAAAAGTCGAGAACCTGGCCCCGTTTGAACCACAAAGTTTCGTCAATGCGCTGATCGCGCAAGATGAATAAGGAGGCATATGCATGGTCAAAGAGGCTGATCCACCCTCGACCCAGACATCTAACCCTACGAAGAAGCTGGGGCCAGGGTTGCCCATCGGCGGAAATCTGGCGGTCAAATGTCCGAAGTGTAAGGAGCTTCTGGTCGGGCGCGACTGGGAAAAGAATATGAAAGTCTGCCCCCGCTGCAACTACCATTTCAGGCTCTCCGCCTACGAACGTATCGCCTGGCTGGTGGACCAGGATAGCTTTGTGGAGACGGACAGGGAGATCACGGCTTCCGACCCTCTTCAATTTGTCAGTCCGCTACAGGTCTACGCACAAAAGGTGGACGAAGAGCGAAAAGATTCGCAACTGAACGAGGCCGTTGTCATCGGTCATGCCACTATCGAAGGTCAGCCGATTGAGCTGGCAATCATGGATTTCCGTTTCATCGGCGGCAGCATGAGTTCAGCCGTGGGCGAAAAGATCACCCGCGCCATCGAGGCAGCCATCGAGAAGAGGATTCCCTTGCTCATCGCCTCGGCCTCCGGCGGCGCGCGCATGCAGGAAAGCTTCTACTCGCTCATGCAAATGGCGAAAACGTCCGCCGCGCTTGCCAGGCTTGGTGAGGCGCGCATCCCATTCTTCAGCCTGCTGACCGACCCGACAACCGGCGGCGTGACCGCGAGTTTTGCCATGCTCGGCGACGTCATTCTCGCCGAGCCGGGCGCGCTCATCTGCTTTGCCGGGCCGCGTGTCATTGAGGGCTTCATGCACATCAAACTGCCCGAAGGCGCTGTCACCTCCGAATTTGTCCTTCAGCACGGCATGATTGACGCGATTGTCCATCGCCGCGACCTGCGCCAGACACTCGCGAAGCTGCTTCGCCTGTACACCAACCCACAAGGCGAGAGCAGCAGGCTCGCGGCACCTGAGCGAGAAACAAAGCGCTATCAGTAGGAGAGGGGAAGAAAAGAGGAATGGCTTACGATCTTGAATTTGAGAAACCGCTGGCCGAGCTAGAAAAGCGCATCATTAACCTGCAGCGTAAGGGTGATCGTCTCAAGCCGGAAGAATATCAGCAGTTACAGGAGATGGAGCGCGAACTGCGCCGCCAGACAGAGGATATCTATAACCATCTCAGCGAATGGCAGACGGTACAGGTCGCACGCCACAAAGATCGTCCCTACACCCTGGACTACATCCCCCTGATCTGCGATGACTTCTTTGAACTGCACGGTGATCGCGCCTACGCCGATGACCATTCTATCGTAGCAGGAGTGGCGAAGCTGGATGGGCAGAGCATAATGTTGATCGGGCATCAAAAGGGGCGTGACACGAAGGAGAAACAGTTCCGCAACCTGGGTATGCCACATCCCGAAGGCTACCGTAAGACCGCCCGCCTGATGAAACAGGCGGAGAAGTTTGGCCTGCCCATCATCTGCCTGATCGACACCTCCGGCGCTTTTCCGGCGCTGGGAGACGAGGAACGCGGGCAGGCTACCGCCATTGCAGAGAATCTCTACCTGATGTCAAACCTGCGCGTTCCCATCGTCGCCACCGTCATTGGCGAGGGCGGCAGCGGCGGCGCGCTCGCCATCAGCGTCGCCGATCGCATTTTAATGATGGAATACACCATCTATGCCGTCGCTTCACCGGAGGCCGCCGCCAACATCCTGTGGCGCGACAAAGCCTTCGCGCCACAGGCAGCCGAGGCCATGCGCATCAGCGCCCGCCAGCTCAAAGCGCTTGGCCTGATCGACGAACTTATTCCCGAACCTCTCGGCGGCGCGCACCACAACTATCGCCTGGCCGCGGACAACCTCAAAGCTGCCCTGGCGCGCAACCTGCGCGACCTCCAGCAGCTCCCCACCGACGAACTGCTCGACCTACGCTACCACAAGTTCCGCACCATCGGCGTCTTCGACATGGTGGAAGCATAGCGCGCTACTGGATAGAGAACTGGCTCCATGGACAGGTATGGCCGTGCCGCCGCAATCACCGGGTCAGCGGCAAAGTGCTGCTGCATCAGATTTCCGCGCAGCGCGTTGTCCAGCGCGGCCATAATCATTGACTGGTCAAGCACCAGGTAGCGATGTCCAACCTGACCGGTAAGCGGATTGACGGCATCGAAAAACCCGTAACGGTCATAGATGTTGTAGCGCGAACGCAGAGCCTGAATATTGGCGAAAGCGTCCTGCGGGTCGACACCGGGCACGAGGAATGAGGCATGCGGCGTGACGGCTGTCTCATCGTAGGGACAGCAGTTAGCATTCGTTGCCAGCGCGTGCGCGCCGCAGGCAAGGTAGCAAAGTTCTTAGGAGTAAGCGTATTTGATCTCATGGAAGAAGTGCCAGACGAAGCAACTGGCGAAGCCCAATAATTGCCCAATTCTGCGAGACTATTGACTTCTCAGGCCAGATGCGTTATCATACACCTTGCGAACGCAGGAAACATTCACCAGTATTTGCAAACACCAATCAACCAGCCGGCGTGGCGGAACGGTATACGCGCTTGTCTCAAAAACAAGTCCCCGCGAGGGGTTGAGGGTTCGAATCCCTCCACCGGCACCTCACCTCTTTTTCCCCCTCTGCAACCAGCCGAAGTGCCTTTTTTCCTTGCTCCACCTGTCCAGTTTTATCCAGAACCATCCAGATTTGTCCACGTCATAAACTGTCAATAAACTGTCAACGCCATAAACTGTCAACTACCACGACGGGTGTCCGAATGCGTTTGAGGCAATCGGACACCCCATCTGTTGACGCGCCACAGTGCGCGTTTTTTGTTGTCCTCTTTGCTTTCAGGAGAACATGTCATGGATCACCAGCTATCTCAACTGTCCGATGGGCAATACACCTGCGCGCTCTGCCAACGGCGCTGGCGCGCCAAGCCGCGCTCGTCCTGCGTGGGTGTCCCCTGCTACGAGTACGGATGCTGGCCGCAACACCTGTATACGGCCACGCAACTGCGCCGCATGCATCTCAAGGCACCTGACGAGCCGGATGGCTACTACTCGCTCGTCAAAGCTCCCTACCGCCGCTTCCTCTACGACATCAGGAAGGCCACGCCACGCCGCGTGCCAACTGAGCGGCAACGCGAGGCCATCACGAAGATGCGTGCTGCCCTTGTCGAGAGGTACACCTGCCGGGGCTGCGGCTATTTTGATGCCGGTCATGGCCGCTCCCGCTCCGGGGTGAGAGCGGGCTATTGCCCCGCCTGCTGGCAGCAGCTTCGCCATCGCAGGCGACAGGCAAGGGTCTGTGCCTGGGCAAAGGCGTATCTGCAAGC
>DATGLM010000081.1:0-9512 GCA_035294125.1 Ktedonobacteraceae bacterium
CGTGTGCGGCGTTCCGGTAAAATGGGCGGGCCTGGATATGACGCGGAAACTCTTCGCTCTGAGGCAGCAATCCGGCCTGTCATTCACGATTATTGGCGTCGGCGGAGTTACGTATCCTCACGATTACCGAGAGTACAGGGAGGCAGGCGCCGATCTTGTTATGAGCGCGACCGGCGCCATGTGGAATCCTTATTTAGCGCTGGATATAAAAGGCGCGAAAAGGTTATGAATGGCCAGAAGTGCAGTCGAATAATTGCGTTGGCAACGTAAAGCCCTCTCCCAGGTCCACAGTAGTTGCCGGCCCTGGTATTCCCGGCTCGGCGACATTGCGCGGAACAACGCTACAATGGGCCGCGACCCATAGCGAAATTGCAGGCTGAATGATCGATGCTCCATGCAAACTGGCGGGCTGCAAGATGCCTTTGATGGCTTTAAGCTCGCGTGGCGATACATTAGGGAGCTGGAATTGCGCGAGAGTGGGCAATAAGAAGAACCGCAGTTGACCTTGCTGAACCATCGCCGCAACCTGCCGCACTGAGAGTATCTGATCGAAGCTATCGTAGCCACCCAGCGCCAGAGCCGATTTGCCGGTATCGAGGATAAACGGAGCAGCTGTGGACGCGTTGATCGTCGCCACCAGATAACGCGCCTGCCCTTGCTGATCTAGCAGATAGTGTTCCAACTCAGGTTGAGCATGAATGCTTTCTGGAATGAAGGCATGCGCCAGGAGCGCCAGAGCGCCAGCCGGGCGCTGTGGCCCGGCCACGGGATTAATCGTGTCGGTCCCTGACCACAATGGAATTGCCGCCCAGATGGTAGGAGCAAGCAACAGGATCAATAGACCTGCCGTCACGCATGGGCCGGTCAGTGCTCTTCCAGGCCAGCGCGGCGCCAGACGAGCTACAACCAGCAACAGAGTGATCAGCAAACTCACCACGACGATCAGTGGAGTCAGAACAGGTTTCCAGGCCGGATAAGTCCCAAGAATCACCCCTTGCACCAGCGCGGTCACAAAGAGAGCGATTGGGAGCAGCCAGCTTCGCCATCCTGCCTGATCGCGATACGCACGATACATGGTCACACACCCAATCCCTACCAGCGCGCAGATAGCGGGTGCGAACGTTACCATATAATATGGATGGTCAAACAGAGCAAAGCTAAAGAACAGCAGCAGCGTCAGAAACCAGATTCCCCAGAGCAACAATCCTTGCTGTTCCGGTGTCCAGGGCTGGCGCGGCCATTTCCAGCGCCACGCCGCAATCAGGCCGAAAAGGGCCAGGAGCAAGAGCCAGCTAATCTGCCCGCTTAATAACGGATCATGTCTCATGATATGGTGGACTTTTAACAAAGCAAGCCAGGTAATTCCCTTTATCAGGTCAAGCTCGCAGGAGGACATGGAGGTAAGAGCAACTGATCTGAGGGCATTTCAGGCATACCGGACTCCTGGTGAGGGATGTGGGGGAGACGCGCCATCACATGCTCTCTGACGCGTCCCCACCCCCGATCAACACGCCATACCCTCAATGAGCATTAAACGCATACATGGTGTATCCATCCAGATCGGAAAGGCTCCAACCGCGTATCTCCTGCATTCGCGCATCAGCCTGAGCCTGGGTCAGCGCCCCCTGGTGAACCAGTTGAGTACAAGCGGTCTGAATCGCATTGAGTTCCAGCGAGGTTAACTGGTCCCGCGTCAAGCCTTCTTGCGTGGCGACATCCGAGATGGTCACTACTGCCGGAGGATTGCTGCCTTTCTGACCACCGCCAGGAGTCGCACCCCAGAGTGCCGTTAGATCAGCGACAGAGCGATGTAATCCCTGGGCCACCTGCTGCTTGATCGTATCCCAATAGATCTGGGGATCACCATCCCCCGGTAAGCTGCCGTTGCCTTTGGCTGGCGTGCTGGTGGCAACTGCGCCGGGTGCGGATGATCCTCCCTGGCAGCTCACCAGCAGTGTGCCCAGGCTGACGAACAACGAGCACAGACTCATGCCTGTGACGACGCAACGTAAAGACCAGGACAGACGATGTTGGCAAAACATACAATCACCTTTCATCTGTGTGAGGGTCGCAGAGCGCGACCAATGTTATTCATAGCGCAGCGCCTCAGCCGGAGGAATCCGTGCCGCGCGCTGCGCGGGCGCCAGTGTGCAGAGCACGACGACGATAAAGCTGCCCAGCAGCAGCGCGGCAACCGGGAGCACGGGAACGGTCAGCGCCTGCGCGAACTGGCGAGCCATCGAGGAGACCAGCCACCACGCGAGCAGGCTTCCGACCAGCAGGCTGACGAGGATGAGAAAGCCCGTTTCCAGCAAGAAGGCGAGCCGCACCAGCGCCCGTGAGAAGCCAAGCGCGCGCACCATGCCGATCTGCTGCCGTCGCTCGATGACGGCACGAGTGGCGATCACGCCGATGGCAAACGCGCCAAAGAGCAGCCCCAGCGCCAGGTAGCCTGTTAAGAACAGCGTCAGATTGGCGGTAAAGGTGTCGAGGGTGTCGGGTACCAGGGAGGTGATGGCGACGCTAAATCGCCCTAAATGCAGTGCCCGCCCGACATCCAGGCTGGCTTGCGCCACGCTGACACCAGGCTGGAGACGCAGGTAGTAAGCGAAATAGCGCTGATAGGGCTGGCCGACTATAGCCGCAGCAGTCCTCGTCGAGAGCAGGAACGAGGGCCAATAAGTGGTGCTGGGTTCGATGCCAATCACCGTAACCGCATAGTAGGGCGCGTGGGCATCGCTGCTGGTGGGCATCTCTGCCACGAAGGGCGTAAAGCCGTTGGTCGTGGGCAGTCCCAGCCCTCCACTGTACCGCAAGGTCGCATAGCCCACGTGATCACGCACGGCATTCCACACCTGCCGGTCGGTGGTATAGCCCTCGGCGCGCGCCGCCAGAGGCATGGTGGTCTGCGTTAGAAAGGTGTCATCCACTACATAGGGCGCGGGTACAGGGGGATAGGTGGGATGCCCCGGAAGCTGAAAGCGTATCGGTTCCAGGGAACGGCTGTTCGGGTTATAGAGCGACTGGAACCGCACCGCTGCCGCAATATCACGCGACAGGGTGGTGGGAGTCTCGTACATCGCCTGCCCCAGACGTGCCTCCTGGTCCTGGGTGAGCGCCACTTCCAGGTGGAAATCGCCGGTAATCGTTTGAATCTGCCCCTGCTGAATGGTCGTCGAATTGGTCAGCACTGTGAGCATGATGAGAAAGGTAATCAGGCTGAGCAGCGTCACCGTCGTGGTGGTGCGGAAGCGCGAGGTGAGCGGGTAGACCAGGCTGATGCGCGCAATCGAAGCCAGGGGCCGGATACGGCGCAGGAGCCAGGTCAGGGCAGCCATCAGCAGGTCCAGATTGCTCATGACGATGACCACTGCGCCTGTCAGCGGCATCAGTAGCATCCCGAAACTTTCGAGCAGCGATGGTGGCTGAAGAAATGGCAATCCGGCAGCACCGCTGGTGGGAGCAAAGGCACTCAGGAAGAGGGTGTTCCCCATCTGTAACCCGGCGAGTATCCAGCCAATCCCCATCAGGGTGAAGCCGATGCGCTGTGCCAGCGCGCGAGGGAAACGGGCCAGTGTCATGAGCCAGATCACGAGCAGCCCGGTTCCGCCAATGAGCAGCGCTGCTCCACAGACATGCAGCCCATTATCCACGGTTCCATAGGAGCCCTGCTGCATCCACAGCAGCGCACCGAGGGCGAGGCAAGCCGGACCCCGCACCACCAGTCCCCACAGCAGTTGCCCCAGGAGGACGCGGGTGCGCGGCGTGGCTTCTGTCCCTGTTGGTGCCGCTTGCCCATCCTTGCGCGGGCGCAGCGTGCATGCCAGCATCTGGAAGATGGCGCCAAACGCTGGTAGTGGGGTCTGCGGCGCGTCGAGGTTGCGGATGGCGACCACGATGTTCAGACGGCTCATCCAGATGGCCGCCGCCAGGATCACGAGGAAAATGCCCAGCAGGCTCAAACACCAGACCTGCATCACGGTGGGCGCCTGCACCGCCAGGTGCAGGGGAACCGGATTGCCCTGCGGGTGCAGGCGTCCCAGGGCCATCAATTCCAGCGCGGTGGCTCCGATGCCCAGCGCAACGCCCGCGCTGGCAGCGATCAGCCCATAGCACCCGCCTTCGAGCAGCAGCGTCTGGAGAAGCTGGCTGCGCTGCAAGCCAAGGGCGCGGCTCAGACCCAGCTCCGCGCGGCGTTCCAGTGCCAGCAGCAAGCAGAGCAAGACCAGCAACAGCACACTCGCGCTGATCAGCAGCCCGGTAAAGGCGGGCAATAGGGTGAAGAATTGGCGTGCGGCGGGAGAAGCCGTCAATTCTCCTTTATTATTAATCGGTGGAAAGCTAGTAAAGGAGACAACCAGTAGCGTTAAGGGGTGCAGCTGTACGGTGCCAAAATCGGTGGGAAAGTGCGTGCTGCCATGTGTATCGGGATTGATAGGCGCCACGCCAACGAGGTGTTGCAGCTCCTGCACGACCGGCTGGCTGTGCGCGTCAACCTCCTGTGCCTGATTCCTGACGCAGATCACGTTGGGCACCAGCGGCGGATGCCCAAGCTGCGCTGCTGTTGTCTGGAGCGTAGCGAGTGGCATCAGCACCTCGTTGAGTGCGTCATCAAAGGTCACTTCCCCCGTCGTCACCGCCAGATCGTGCATCAGAATGCCGCGCACCACGAGCCGCAGCGTGCCTTCGTCCGTTGTCACCTGAATATGATCGCCAGAGTGGGCATCCAGCAGCGCTGCGCTGGCCTGGCTGAGCAAGACCTCATCCGGTCCGAGCGCGGCGAAGGAGAGCGGATGCCCGGTGATGTCGGTGAGTGGGCCGTACACCGCGTCGAAGGTCGGCGGGACGGCGTAGACAAACGCATCGCCCGCCGCGATGTCATCAGCAACAGCGGCAGGCTGAATCAGGATACCCGTGGCGCGCTGAACGCCAGGGGTCTGCTGTGTGCGGCTCAGCAAGTCTGTAAATTGGCTCTGGGTCCAGGTGCCGCTGATGGACTCATCGACCAGACCCAGCTTCACCTGGCGGCTGGCTTCCTCAGAGGCGTTGAAGCTGTCTTGAAGCACAAAAGAAGCGGTCAGAAAGATAGAAGCCAGGATGAGGCCCGAAAGCCCGATCACGGTCAAGCCGGGTCGGCGGAGGCTATTGCGCAGTCCCATCCGCAGCAACAGGGGTGTCCGTATCCCCAGTCCTACCAACAGGAGCAGGGTGGCGCTGGTCCCCACGACGAGTGTCAGGGTAGGCGGTTCTAAATTGGTGAGCATCACATACCTCCTTCGTGGTTATTCGACCAGTCCACGCGGCACGGCACGCTGCGCTTCAGGAAGCTGCGTCCCTGCCAGCGGATGATCCTCAACAATCTGGCCGTCGCGCATAGTGATGAGTCGCTGCGCGTGCCGGGCCACATCGGGCGCGTGTGTCACCCAGACGAAGGTCAGGCCAAGCTCTCGATTCAGACGCAGCATCAGGGTAAGAATGTCCTCGCTGGTCTGGCTGTCCAGCGCGCCGGTTGGCTCATCGGCCCAGACAATGGCGGGCTGGGTTGCCAGGGCGCGCGCGATGGCGATGCGCTGCTGCTGGCCGCCGCTCATCTCCGCCGGGCGATGCTTCGCCCAAGCCGCCAGCCCAACCTGCTCGATGCCCACCAGGGCACGGCGCCGCGCCTCTTTGGGGCGAACGCCGCTCACCAGCAGCGGTAATTCGACGTTCTCGACGGCGTTCAGTACCGGCAACAGGTTGTACGTCTGGAAGATAAAGCCCATCGCGCGGGCGCGAAAGGCTGTAAGCTTGCGATCAGACAGGTGATGTAGTTCTTGTCCGGCAATCTTGATCGAACCAGCCGTAATGCTGTCCAGGCCACTCAAGCAGTTGAGCAAGGTGGTCTTACCACAGCCGCTTGGTCCCATAATGGCGACCACTTCGCCGCGCCAAATCTGAAGGCTCACGCCAGCCAGCGCCTCTACGTGGAGCGCACCGGAGACATAGGTTTTGCGTATCCCGGCAGCCTCCACCAGGACTGCTGGAAGATCAGAAAGGGGTATCATCAGCACGACTCCTTCATGTACAAGATGGTTCTGGTGAGAGTCTAGCTGGTGTGGCAGCGTTTGCCATCGTGGAAACCCCAGCCGATGGCTCGTGGAAATCCCCCTCGTAATTTCCCGATAGGGATTTCCCGATAGGCAGCGCTTGTGCCTGGTGGTATACTGAGAGTGAAAGAAGCAAGGCAACCAAGACAGAGGAAGAGGGCAATGCCTGGTCCTGATGATGCTCAGAGCAGCATGCTCCCCCGCTCGCTGCTGCGAGGCTTTTTACTAGTATGGGTCGGTCTGATCGACCTGTGGACGCTGGGGACCCTCTGGTTGATCCAACCAGGGTGTTCCGCTCCAGCGCCCGGCTGTGCGCAAAAGCTGGCAACTATGCCCGCGCATCCTGGCAGCACACTGCCGCTCGCTTTTGTGGGCTTGCTGGGGCTGGCCCTTGTAAGCTTTTCCTTGCTGGCAGCATCCATTTCAGAGCGCGTACCAGCGCGCGGGCGCTGGAGCTATTTTCTGATCCAGGGCGCGCTCGTATTTATCATCGGGGACCTCACGGGGCAAGGGCTGGTCGTTGCCAATTTGTCCCTGGCCTTCGCGTTAGAGGCACTCCTGGCACTCAAACAGGTACGCTCCATTGCCATCCTCGGCGGCGGCTATTTCCTGCTCACCATGCTCTGGTGGCTGCTGTCAAGTTGGGGAAAAGTGTCCTCTTGGCAAAGCGTTTTTGCGTTGCTCAATGGCGAGCCGGTCTTTCTGTCGCTGCTGCTCTTTGGCGGGGGCTATCTGATCTTGTATGTCTGGCAGGGCCGCGCTCACGCGCAGCTTGAGGATGCGCACCAGCAACTGCGCGCGGCGGCAGCGCGCATTGAAGCGCTGACCAGGCTCGCCGAGCGCCAGCGCATGGCGCGCGAGCTGCACGATACGCTGGTACAGGGGCTGGCGGGCATCATGATGCAATTGCAGGCGGCCAATGCACGCCTGACGCATCAACGTTACCCCCAGGCACAGGAGGCGATCCAGCAGGCGATGGCGGAGGTGCGCGTCGCGCTGACCGAAGCCCGCAGTGCGATCACCGATCTGCGCACAATGCCAGCATCAGTGAGTGATCTCCAGGAGGCAATTCAGGCCGTGGCGCAGCGCTTTACCGCCGCCACTGGCCTCGCCTGCACGGTTATCCTCGATGGCATCGAACAGCTTCCCGCTGCCCTCTATGAGCCGGTGCAGCGGGTCACCACCGAGGGGGTGAGCAATGTGGCCCGCCATGCCCAGGCGAGGCAGGTCACGATCAGTGGTCAATGCAAAGATGGCCGCTATATCCTTGCCATCGGCGACGACGGTAGAGGCTTCGACCCCGCCGAAGCTTTTACGCAAGTAGGGCATTTCGGGTTGGTGGGCCTACGGGAACGTGCTCGCTTAGCCGGTGGGCATCTGGAGATCGAAAGCGCGCCCCGGCAGGGAACCACCCTGCGCCTCTTCCTGCCACTGGATGCCAGCGGCCATAGCCCACTGGCGTTGGAAAGGAGCCAGAGGCACTGATGAGCGCCATTCGCCTGCTCGTAGTGGACGACCACCAGGTCATTCGTCGGGGCGTGCGCACGATGTTGGCTGAAGGCGGCGACGAATTTGTGCTGGTCGGAGAAGCCGCCGATGGCGCGATGGCTATTCGCCTAGCTGGCGAATTACAGCCCGATGTGATCATGATGGACCTGCGCATGCCAGGGATGGATGGCTTGGAAGCAATCCGGCAGATTTGCCAGCAGTGGCCGACCATCGCTATCCTGATTTTAACGACCTACAACGAGGATGAGCTGATGATTCAGGGCTTGCAAGCTGGCGCTTGCGGCTACCTCCTCAAAGATGTCGATCTCGACGCTCTGCTGCACGCCATCCGGCAGGCCGCACAAGGAGAAACCGTGCTGCCACCAGAAGTCAAGGAGCGCTTGCTGGCGCATGCCGCTCGCGGGCTTGAGCGCTCCCAAAGCATGCCGCGCCAGGGCGTGTTAACTGAGCGGGAACAAGAGGTGTTGTTAGGCGTCGCCCAGGGCGAACGCACTAAAGAAATCGCCCGCCGCCTCGGCCTCACGCCGCGCACGGTGGAAACCTATTTGACCACGATTTACACCAAGCTGGGGGTGGATTCCCGCACTGCCGCAGTGGTCGTCGCCTTGGAACGAGGCATCTTGCCCCCGACCTGACCCCAACTGCTCTGGCCCCCAGTGAATACTGCGGAGACACAGGGCTTGAAGCACCTCTCATCAGCATTGGTCTAACCAAACGACCCAGCACGTTGCCCGCTTAATGCTCCCCTCATTGCGAATGAGAAGACGAAGTCATCCTCAGGCTCCACCTGTTCTCTCTTCTCTTCCTCAGCCATGAGAGGCGAGGCAAAACTATATCCCACTCCATCCAGTGCAGGCTCTCGCCCGCCGTGATCAGCGCATAAGGCGGCTCAAGTTCTACCTCAACCCTGGAAATACAGATGGTACATATAGAATTCCTCATCGCGCGTCCAGCCGGCGGCTTCGTAGAGCGCCTGCGCGGTGTAGTTATCGACGGCGGTTGACAGCGTTAAGCCTTTGGCCCCTGTCTCAACGGCAAACGTCCTGGCATGCTCTAACAAGGCACGGCCCGCGCCCAAATGCCGCGCTTCGGGAGCCACAAACAGGTCATTCAAGATCCACAGCCGTTTCATTGAGACAGAGGAGAACGACGGATACAATTGTGTAAAGCCGCAGGGCTGCCGTTCGCCCTTTTCGCCAATTCGCAAGGCCAGGAAAATCACCGAACTATTCTCCTCTAAACGCTCGCTAAGGAAGAGCCGCGCTGCTTCCAGATTAGAGGGCTGCTTGTAAAACAGGCGGTATCCATCAAACAGTGGCGCGATCAGCGAGACATCCTCGATGGTCGCCCTGACAATTGCTATGGGAGTCGCTGGTGTGCTCATGGATATCTTCTACCTTTTTACCGTAAGCATACCATAATTGGGTGGCTGAAAGGTCTCCCCTTGACATCTCGTTATTCTCATATTAAAATAACAGTGTAAAGTAAAGTATGGGAGTTTTCTAGATGACTTCTTCCAAAGCACAAGCTAGAACGCGTGAGCAACGGCTTAGCCAGGCAAGCCGCCGGCGGCGCGAGGCCGAGAAAAAAGAACTGCGGCAGGCGATCCTGGAGGCTGCTGGTAAGTTGTTCCTGGAGCAGGGTTACGAGGGGTTTTCGTTGCGCCAGGTAGCCGAGCTTATTGGCTACACTCCGACAACAATCTACCTGTACTTTGCCAACAAGGATGCCCTGCTTTTCGCTCTGCTGGATGAAGCTTTCGACCGCTTCGAGGTCGCGCTCCGCCGGGCCTACGAAAGCTCTGATGAGCCGCTGGCACGTCTGGAGGCGCTCGGCCACGCCTACGTTCGCTTTGGCCTTGAAAATCCCCAGCACTATCAAATTATGTTCGTCGTCCGCAGCGATTTCCTGTTGCAA
>DATGLM010000082.1:0-14354 GCA_035294125.1 Ktedonobacteraceae bacterium
TCAGTGAGCCTGACAAGCGGAGACAATCACTTCTTTGCGAGCATCTCCTCTTTCTCGATTTTTCAGGTTCTTTTCGGAACGTCTTTTATGGGCCATTGTGGACTCGATCCGCCTCCAGAGCCTTGCGAGCATCTCTGCTCAACGCCGTCATCACAGCAGATGCTCGCGATCTCTTCTCGCTAGATCACGAAGATCCGTTCCTCTGTCGGTGGCGATCCCCCTACGGTCTCAACTTTCTCGACACAACTGGCGCAGAGGGGATAGAAGCGGACACTATCCTGGGTATCATCGAGGTGCCTGGCTAATTTGACCTTGAGCATCACCAGTTCCTTCTTTGAAAGGAAGCACTCAAAGAGCGAATATTGGGTCCAGGTGCCAAAACCCGAAAGAACCTTATGCACCTTTGTACGCCTCCGATCGTCAGAAATATCGTAGGCGACGATATAGCACGTCGTAGAACTGGCTGGTCCTGCCTTCGTTGTCATCTGCCCTCCTATCTCATTACCAATGGCGGATAGCTTTCGATCTCTCCTGTCAGATATTTGGCGAGGAGCCTGGCCTGGAGTTCCAGGCACTGCTTATAGGTTGTTTTATAGCCAAACATCGGATGCGTGATCTGCTCATGTAACCGCTCCTCAAACCTGGTCAGGAACAGTTTTCTGGGTTCCTTCTTGAGACGATAGGCTCCGACTTCGACCTCAAAATCTTCGCGGCTAAGCATGCGTTTGTTGAGCAGGGTTAAGACGACTGAATCGACGATGAGCGCCCTGAACTCTTCCATGAGATCCAGCGCTAGCGCCGGGCGTCCATAGGCAGAGCTATGCAAATAGCCGATGTAAGGATCAAAGCCAACGATCTGCACGGCGCTCATCACTCGATTGGTCAATAGGGTGTAGCCATAGCTGAGGAGCGCGTTGACCGGATCGGTGGGCGGACGTTTGACTCGGCCGGCAAACGGCCATTGCTGCTGGTCCGAAAGCATACGTCCGAAGCAGCCAAAGTACACGGCGCTTCCAGTGCCCTCCAGCCCGAGGATCTGCTCCAGACGTGTCCCCTGTACACCGCTATCACCACTCACCAGCCTGGGAGCGCTCTCATCTTCAATGGGAAGGGCCGCAAGCTGGCGTAGGATGACGGCCATCTGATCGATCTGCTGCTGAAAGAACGAATCGGTCAGGCGGCGATTCACCCGTTGCAGCATCGTGCGCTGATTGGTGAGTTTCCCGATCACGAATTGCTTTGCCAGAGCGCACCGCCGGGCAAGAGCGTGATGGGCACAGTGCTGTGCGATCCGCAAGAGGGCATTTTTCGAGAGGCCGGGTGAAAGAGAGCCTTGAAACGCGCCAGCATGACTCATAAAGTGAATTTCGACCTGCTTCTCTAGCAGCATGCGAATAGCAGAAGCCGTGAAGGTCACATCTCCCGTGACCACGACGGCCTCCACTTTGATCAGGGGAATATGCTTCTTGTAGGCCGGGGTGAGCACAAGACCGCCGGCTCCCCGCTGTTCAGGCACCTGGACAAGTAAGCAGTCTTCCGAATCACGACGGACAAGGGCGCGATCTTCGGTCAGATACAATGTGGGCACCAAGCACCTCCTTAACGTATTGAAGAGATCTCATGGCGTTATGCATGCGTTGCATGCCCTCCTTCTCGCCTCTCTTGCTGCGACAGGAGCAGCTTCACCTCGTCTGGCAAGCAGAGTGGGCGCAGGCTACAATCTCGACACCGTACCGCTGCTTTGCCATCCAGCGGCGGTGGTGGCGCATCAAGGATAGCCGTGTGGAGCGCCAACTCTATTGCTGCGCGTGTTTTCTCACGAAGAGCTGGCGTGAAAGGGACCTGGATGCGCTTGCGCGAGCCGAAATAGAAGATGAAGCCATAGGGGATGGGCGCTCGCTCCGGCTGTCGCTCTTCCAGGCAGAGTGCCTGGGCACAGAGCTGGATATGGTCATTAAGCCACTTCCCCTCTTTGCCATGCTTGTATTCAATAGGAATGAGCCGGCCCTCTTCTTCTTCGACTATATCTGCAAAACCCGAAAGATGCAGTGTTTCGCTTGCGAGATAGAGACGACGAATGCTGATAGCACCTTCCTGGGATGCCTGGTGCCCGGGCTGATCGACGTGCCGGTGGACATAGCTGCCTTCCAGCACAAAGGCATTGACCAGCATATCGCCCTGAACAAACTCATAGTAGAAGCGGCGGGGACAATATTCCAGCGCATTGAGGAAGGAGATCGGAATGGACTCGGGCAGTGGCCGGGACGTTTTATTCCACCCGCTCATGCCTTCACCTCCTGCTCGATTAGCTGTGATTGAGGAGCTATCGCCACATTGATACAGCGCGCCTGCCCCATACCCATTGCCGTTTTGTACCCGATGCCGCTAAAGAGTGCCAGCCGGGCCAGTGGCGTCAGCCAGCGCGCTTCACGAGCAGTGCGATCCCCTTTGACCTCGTAGGTGATTTCTCCCTGAAAGCCGGTTTGCCCAAATTTACTGGAAGGCAGGTAGCGCGTCTGCAGCGCATATTTCGCCACAATCACGTTCGCTTTGCACCAGGTTGCCAGCTCGCCCGGCGTCAGGCCGTGCTCAGCAATACGCAGATGCGCTGGCGCGAAACATTCCCACTGACACGCCAGACCATCGAAGACCGTGGCAGGGTCGGGGAAAAGGTCCAGCCGTTTACCCCAGGACTGCTGACCTTTACTGAAAGCAGTGGGGCTGGCGAATTCAAAATGATAATGAGTAAGTGCGGGATCATCAGTCGCAAGCTGAGCAAAGGAGGCATATGCCACCCATGACGGAGCTCCCTGCTGTGTCTCAGGTGCTGCCAGCACGCGGCTGATCTCAAAGTGGGTATTTCCGATGCGCACGGTAAGCGCGCGTCCTTTCATAATCAGGTATTGGACGAATGAGCCGAAGACGGCGGCGTCCAGCATCGTGATGCGCAGCCAGTAGACCTGTCCAGGCATCACTTCGAGGGGCACTTGTTTGCTCATAGCTTCCGAGAGTTGGGAGTTGGTCAGATGGTTAAAGCCCTGAAGCAAACTCAGGGTATAGGGACGGCGCTGATGAGGCGCATGCAGCCATGCAGCTAGCGCAGGATCACTCTCTCGGACGATCTCCAGAAAGGCCGCCTGGATCTGGTTCCCTGCACCTGGCAAAACACAGCCTGCCTCAAGAGGATGGAGCCGGAGCAGCAGCGAGAACAGTTCGCCTTCCTCCCGCTGCTGTGTCGCATCAGTTAGCATATAATTCCCTTCTCCTTCAAGGTTCAGATACCATCGCCGAACCTTCTCCATTAACAAATGATGGGCGAATCGTCTTCGCGTTGCGTTTCCAGGTGGGCCTTTCGCAGCATCCAGGGCGGCATCTCTGCGCATACCAGGAATGCCATCGTCCCTAAGATCGCTGCATACCGGCGGTGGCTTCCATCAGCGAAGGTCACTTCGAGCGGAAGCGAATAAAAACGTGCTCGCCTCCGTAACTGGAGTGTCTCCATGTGGCTGCGACTCCCCTGCTCAGCAACAAAAGCTGGCACAAAATGCGAGCGCAAAAGGTCCTGCACACTGTGTTTGAGCCGGCCCTGATCGGTGATGCTCACGATCTCCAGTCCGTAGAGCGCTGTCACCTGATAGGCGTAGCTCTCTTCCCACTGCGCTCTGGAAAAGGTCCTGGCGTCCAGCTTCAGACCAATCCTGAGCGGCGCATCGAGGAGCTTCCTCAGATGGCAGTAGGTGAGCACATCACCGATATCTATTCCCTCCGCCGATTGCCCGGTCTTGCGTTCCCATTCTTCCTGGGTATCATAGAACACGGCATCGTAATATCTGAGGAAATGCAGCGCGCTATAGGCCGTGACCTCCTTCCCGGAGTGCAACTTCTCTGGATCACTCACCAGGGCCAGCGGCGGCTGGAAGCTCTCGCGAAAGCTCATGCGCGCTTTCTCTTTGAAATAGAGGCTCAGGTCCTTCTGGAGCCAGGCAACGATCTCTGGCGCAGTGCGTCCGATATCCTCTCGTTCCTGTAATGCTTTTTGCAGCCGGCTCTCGAAGGCTTCTATACACACTTTGAGCATCGCATTCTTTTCCCAATCAACTGCTACGCCGTCGAGATGGCGCTCAAGCATTGTGAATGCTTCCGGGGGGATGGCGCGCAGCTTGCTATAGTCTTGCTGCCGGGTTTCAAAGGTATGCACGATGGCCCGGATATGCTGAGAGGTAAATAGCCTCTGCCGCTGGCTCTGTTCCCCGGCAAAAAAGCGCTGGAGATCGCCGAGAAATCGGTCAAACTCCACGCCATCCTGGCCGGACATCCCCTGCTTGAGAAACATCAGCGGGCGGAATAGCTCGGCTAACGCTCCGGTCTTGAGATAGGCATACAGATCATGCTTCTGGGCCATCTCCTGTGATAGCTCCGCCAGGCGAGCGCGTTCCAGCGTTTTTCCATCAAAGGGGCGCAGTAGCTCATAGCAGGCTGGATCAACGACTGCATAGACGACACTGGGGTGGTGTTTATCCTCTTCTCGCAGAGCAAGTATCCGGCCTGCGCGTCCGATGCGTTGGATCAGTTCATCGCCGCTATAGGCATCCAGGAAGAGAAAATCAATAGTCTGACGTGGCTTGTCATAAGACCGCGTGAAGTTATAGCCCAGATCCACGGTGGGGGTTGCCAGGATGAGCGGCTTATCTCTGGCCGCACCTCTGCCTGCTTGATCTTCCGGCCCGGTAATCCGCCCGATCAGATCTTCCGGGATCACCGCAAGGAGCTGTTGACGAATGCGGCTGATCATCCCAAGCGAACTGGAAATAATCGCGCCTTCCATCCGATAGCCGTCATGACTCGTATGCAGCCAATTACTGATGGTCGAACGCTCCTGGCGAATGAGTTCCAGTAATCCGCCAGATTGCTCACCTTCGCGCAGATCCTCCGTGCTATAGACACGCAGTTCAACCTCCGAGAGCGCACATACTGGCTCAATATCCTGTGGGAATACCTCACCTGATGAGCGTGTATCAGGTTCGATCCAGTCGATGCCTGCCCCCAACGTATTGAGATACTGTTTGACCTGTGGGCGCGGAGTGGCCGTCAGCAGGCAAAATTGCCGCTGTGTTGAAGGACTACTCACATAGCCCCGCTCGATAGAGAACTTGATACAGAAGAGGAAAGCAGCAAGCTGCCTGGGCGTATAGTAATGAAGCTCGTCGATAATGATATAGTTGAAACCGCCGAAGAAGTCAACGAAGAGCGATCCCCGGTCAAAGCGGTTGTAGCACCAGTAGATGGCGTAGTAAAAGATGTCCGGGTTGACAACGAAGATCGTGGCTTTCTTCTCGGTATTCTCGTCGATCAGGCTGGCGTCGTTGAGGATACTATGGAGCAGATACGGTCTGCGTAACTGACCTTCGCTTGTGTGAGGTCGTGCGCCATAGGTATCTAACCATTCTTTCGTGATGGGCACAACGCGATAAGGAAGCTCGTTCTCGTCGCAAAAGTCCTGAGCATCTTTCACATGCTGGCGGATCAGCTCGTTAGTGGGGACAATGAATAACACATTGTCCTCGGTGGGATTGAGATTCTCTGTGCCTTTCTGCCGCACCCGTTTGAGGAGCCGGAGCAAGGCTCCCTTCGTTTTCCCGGTGCCAGTATTATAGGTATTGACAATGATGGGCTGCTCGGCGTGATAGGTGCGCCACTGATGATAAAGTGGATAGATGCCCTTCTCACGAGGGAAGGTCGCTGGCGAGGGATTCTCTCCTTTCCAGCGATATTCGTCGTGCGGCAAAAGGGTTATTGAGAGCATCGTGCTACCTCCTCATGCTCACGTTACAAATCTTCCACGCCGTACCGCATCCCTGCCGGGAGCACGATGCGTTGTCCGTTCTCGCGCGCGGCCAGCCAGAAAGCTCCGCGCAAACGACATTGTTTGAGCAGTGGAGCCGGGGCGATATTGTAGACCGAGAAGGCGCGGAGTCCCGCCAGCAGTGCAGGCGGAAGATCCGCGGCATTGAGGAAAAAGAAGAGATCTTCTTCCCTTGTCTCCGGCTGCATCGCCAGCAGGCGCAGCGGCTCCCACTCAATACGAGCTTTGCTATTGAACTTTCCGAGCCGGATATAGCGTGGCAGGCGCGCCGGCGCTTCATCCTGGGCCAGGAGATAAAACGCTGCCTGGCTAGAGAGGCCGAGCATGCGAATTTTGCCGGCCTGGGGAAAGTTGGCAGCCCGCGCTTTGCGCTCGCGATCCGTCGCGATAGCATTTTGATCGAAGCGGAAGTAATAGCTGTCGGACTGCGCATTAAACTGACTGAAAGCGAAGTGAAGTTTTCCTTCCAGAAACGTGGCCGGCGTGACGTAGATCCCGCGCTCATTCAGTGGTTGCAGGTCCTGTTTGTAGCGTGGCGGGCCGTCCCAATCATAAGGCGAGGCACACAGCCCCAGCGCGTAGGTCAGCGCATAGTTGCCGATGAGTGGCTCGCTTTCATAGAGGGTGCCGATCTCGCGACTGGTAAAGTAGGTATGCTCCATAAGGGTGAGATTGGCGCGATAAATGACGAGAGCCATAGCGCTGCTCCTCCTGCTATGCTTGCGAATACCCTTGCTCGATCTCCTGCAAGAGCGCTTTCACCCGCTCGGGTTCACGATAAAGGGCAATCGTCTCATCGATCACACGCTCCAGCGCTTCTCCCTGCACCACCAGCGGCAGACGCCCGACGATCTGGGTGAGCAGCGTACCGGTGGCTTGCTGCACCGTCTCCAGGACGGCCTGATCGGCAAGGGGGACATCCAGTTCTTCCTGCTGCCCCCTTTGGCGATCTAGCAGCGCATCGTACACATACTGTGTCAATTCGAGATTGGAGAAGATCTCGGTATCGCTGAAGATCATCGCCGCGATGGTATTGCGCACGCGTCCCAGCCGGCTGCTGATGGCTCCATAGCGACTGCTGCGCAAAATATTACCGATGACGTATTGCAGCTCCCCCACCGTGACATCTTTGAGCGTCTCAATATCCAGAAAATGCGTCTCAGGCAAGATATACTCATCTTCATTGATGGAGGTGGAAGGCTCGTTGGTAAAGGGATTGCGCATCGTGCCATTGTCGAAGGTGGCATTAAAGGTACGTTTGCCCGTCACCTGCGCCACCGCCCCGATGGAATAGGCGTCATCGGTCATGACCCGGCTTTTTTGCGCGCCGCCGCCTCCCACCGCATAGCCATAGAGCATACAATCAATGCATTTTCCACAGGGGGCATTGGTGTTAAGCGCGCACGGGCGCACTTCCTTATTCACTGTCACCGTCTTGAGCAAGTCATGGATGCGCAGCAGTTCCCTGCCGGTACGTCGTTCGACGGCGGTCTGCTTGCGTTTGCTGATGACCACGCGCTGAATCGGAGTAGCATGCGTCACTCCCGCTGTCACGATTTCCTTCGAGAGTCCTTCCCCGCTGCCCTCGGTCCGAAAGATCGTTTCGGATTCGGTCTTACGGATCAGGATGAGACTGACATAGGTGCCCTGCGGAAAGTTACTATACTTCGGCAGGAGATACTCACGATACTGGCTCAGTGCCGATAATGTTTGCATAATACTCATTGGACTGCTTCCTTTCCTTCAATGGTGTGAGCTTATTCGTTCGCGGTGGAGAGTAATTCGTCTTGAGCTTCTAAGTCAGCCTCTTCTGCTGCTGCCTGCTCGATTTGCGCGAGCGCCTCATCAGGTGTTGTCGCCTTGCCCCTGGCAATGAAGATTTCCGCTAACTCCTCTCGCATGTAGACGAGATAGGCGCTGCGCAGGGAGCGCTCTCGCTGCGAGAGCTTGTTCACATTGCCATGCAGCGCCTTGCCAAGCACCTCCTGCTTGAAGAGGTCTACATACTCGTAGATGGCTTCCTCATGCACCCCGCGCGCTACCCGTTTGACGTGATCGTAGATCAGGCCCTTGCTGCTGTCGCAGGCAAAATCGACTTCGGTAGGATAGCGCGTTAACTCGCCCAGAATGAAATCCAGCGGCTTGAGTAACGAGTTGCGCTTGTAGGACCGGCCACGGATACGATGACGAGCGGCATACACGGCCAGCTTTTTGAGTTCTTTCATTCGTTTTCTTCTCCTTGTAATAGCTGTTCGAGAAGTGGTGCTACCTGGTGGCTCAGAGTGATCGCTGTTCCTTTGATCTTCCTCTGTGCGACTTTCGCCTCGATCAGTCGATCTGCTTCATGGTAAAGGGCCAGTGGATCATGCGCGGCAGCCGAAATCAGGTCGTAGAGGACGGTATCGAACTGATCGTCCGCGCTGGTCAGCAGTTCCACAAGATGATGCAGCGCGCTGATTTTCCCACAGAGCATGCTGACCTGGGGCCGGGTAAGCGCCGGGCGAGGCAAGAGCCAGCTCATGGCTTGCGGAATACCCTCAATGAAGAGCGCAACCGGCTCCTTCTGATCTCGTTTCTCTCCCTCTCTCTCAGAGGGCTTCCTGGCGAGATATTCATTCGTCAGGTTGAGCAGTGGTGTTGGCAAGCGTGAGAGCAGCACCCGGCAGTCAAACCAGGCGGCAAGCAAGAGGGTTATTTCGACCGCACGTAGAAACTTCTTGCCATACCCGTTGCCGCTCAGGATAAGCGGTAAGACCGGCGTATTGCTGAGCGCCTCCGCATATACCGGGATGCCCACCCCTTCGAGCTTTGATGGCTGATAGCGTACCAAAGGCACCTGGAATCCGTGATAGAGCTGCTCCCACTGCTCATGATCTCTCGTGTAGAGGAATAACGCCCGGTAGTTGCCATCACGCACACGCTTCACACTCTCCCACCAGGCGTGGAGCATGGGCTGGGTAAAATAGGAATAGGGAAAGAGATGAACGTAAAAGGTCGCCAGTTCATGGCCCTGCTTATCACGATGCGACGACCAGGCGAGCTTTTCAAGGATAAACTGGGTGCGGCAGACCGCACAGACATTGCGCTTCGGCTCGCGGGCACTGCCTCCTTCCAGGCGATTCGAGAAGCTCTGTACGCCAATGCTGGTTGGCACCTGGAGCGCCATCCACTCTTCCGCCTTGAGGGGACTGCCACAGTAGCAGCACTGCGCATCGGGCCGCTTTTGATCAGCGTAGCGGCGCAGGCTATCCACAAACTGAACGGTCTGGATTGGTACCGGCGCCTGGCTGTCCCACACCTCCAGGTGACGCTGGATATAGTCCAGCAGGAAGTCTTCCCCGGCGGGTGAGGCTTCCTGTGTAGCTGGCTCCGTTTCTGAATCAATATTGCCGGCCTGCGCTGCCTTCACCGCTCTGCGCTGCTCTGCTATCGTTTGTGCCTGCTGCTCTAGCTGCTCAAGATCGGCAAGCGCAGCCTCGATCATGTCATCAATTGACTGCTCCGGCAGGTCGCGCGCCATAACGTAGCCCCGGCGGTACGGATCGATGAGGCTATAGAGCGCATCGCGGTCCGGCGGAAGCTGAAAGAGCCGCGAGACACGCACCCATGCCTCCTGTTTGAGCGCTTTCAGTTGCTCGACACAATGATCTTTTAAGAAGTTGCGGTAGGCCATGAGGAGTTCGCCCCGCTTGAGGGCGTCTTCGCCGGCTGGCACCAGATCGCCCTCCTCCAGCCAGCGCCGGGCAGCCGCCTTGAGTTCGGCTTCTCCTTGCTCACCTGCCAGGAACGTCTCCACATCCCGGCGGGCAAACGTGTTGCGCTGCTCACGCCATTCCTGCGTATATTGTTTGCCGAGAACAATATTGCCAATACAGGTAAAAATCTCCTGGGGCGATGCTCCGCTTTCGATGGCAGCATCATCCACGCTGATCCCAGAGGGTTTGGCCTTGATAAACTGGGCGAGCTGGTCAGCCTGCATCGCCGCGAACTTCTTGCCCAGTTGTCTGGCAAAGGTTCGCTGCATCTCGGGCGTCCAATCAAGGCTGATGCGCGTGTCGAGCAGGTAGTCCACGCCCTCCGGGTGATAGAGCAGATCAATACAGGCTTCCTCTCCATACGTGGCTTTCATCAGAGCGACGAACTGGTTATGGATAATGTTGGTCTGGATGCCACGCAGTTCCGCCAGCCGGTGCCCCACAAAGCGGTAGCGACGGGGATGTCCTATCGAATTGAGCGCTGCATTCAGATGCTTGATCAACTTATCGCGAACATGGATCTCTCCCGGCGCAGCGTAGGCGCCGGAGTGAGAATTATCCGAGACATCGGCCAGCTTCATGAGGGCCTTCAATGGCCCTTTGAGTCTTCTGCCTTCGAGCCGGCAGCGGTCAATGTAGCGCTGATCGAATTGCGTGGCCTGCTGCGACATTTCCTGGTGGGCGTCGGCCAGAAATTTGATGTCCAGCCGATACTCTTTCCAGGCGGGGAAAAAGGTCTGCGCCTCCAAACGGGCTAGCAGGTCCTCGATATGCTCATGTGTGGCAGCATTCGCGTAGCTCCTCCCCTTTCCATCTGAGCGCTTACCATACTCATCGAGCTTATTGATGTCATGAACGGTGAGGGCCAGCAGCAGGCAGCGCATCTCATTAGCCGTCAACCGAAAGAGCGGGCGCAACTTCTCTACCGTGGTCACGAGGTTCATCACATGCGTCCATAGACTCTCTCCCGCCTTGCCACCTGTATGCACCACGGTTTTGTAGCTGAGGAGTTTGTCGTTCGCAAGATAAGCGACGTAATCTTCCAGGACACGGGAGCTATCTCCACCATGGTAGGTTAAGCCGAAAATGCTCCCTCCCAGCTTCGGGGCTTGAGTCATCAGGTTCGTGGCCTCCTTTGCCTTTATCATCAAGAATGATTAGAAGGAGAAACGGCGTTCCCCCCGGTTATGCCAGATCCATGTGTGTCTACCCGATCTGTATAATCCAATGATAGATGGAATATGCGACGGGTGGTGTCGCATAAAGACGAGTTTTTCTGGACAAAGAAAAACTCGTCTTGCCAATGGCGATGCATGGAAGTATGCACGGAGGTAAGGAATGTTTACTCACTCTTTCAAAGGAACTGAACCCGAGTCCAAAAAATCTCTCCGCTTGAGATGGCGCAGATAGACAGGCGTTCCATAGTGAGCACCGTTATAGAGCAACCAATCGGCCATAAAGTGCTGAGGTGGTTGGTCAGGTATTTTTAAGGCTATAGATGCTTTTCTGTATTTTATGGCGCTAGCATATCACAGCATAGCCTAAAATCCAACGTTTATACTTAAAGTACTATAACTAAATGAAATTATTTTCATAATACTAGAATACTCTGCCTCTGAACATAAGATAAGCCTGATCGGGTGTATAAACGCGGCTATCATAGCTGCTTGTTGCCTGCATGAATGGCACCAGGTCTTTTTTTCTCGAAGCATTTGAGTCCGGGGAGAGGGCACTGAAGTTCTATACCTCATAGAAGTGATACATACGTTTGACCACCTGGCGCATCTGGTCGCGCAGGTGAGCTGGCTCGACCAGCTCCGCTTTATCGCCGTAGCGGAGCAATTGCTGGATTATGCGCCACTCACTATAAGCGGTGGCATGGACGAGTACACGGCGACGCTCCCGGCCGTGCTCATCCAGATAGACCTCTTCTCGCTCCAACGTCTGCGTCAGCCAGCGCTGGCTCAGGCCACCTTTCACAATGTCGCCATCGATCCAGAAGCGGAACGTGACCGGGCGCCGTCGCCGCTCTACGTCAATGGGATCGTGTCCAGGTCTGAGACTCTCGTTCTTGATGCGATCTACACGGTACTCCAGAAAGCGGTTGACTTTGTGGCTATAGGCGATCAGGTAAAAGTGCCCATCCTGGTAGATAATGTAATAGGGATCAATATGCTCATGGAAGATTACCTCTTGCTCGCGATGGGTGGGCTTATACTCGAACTGAATTTGCTGATGAGCAGAGATTGCCTGGACAATCGTGTTGATCGTGTCACGATGCGGAAGATAATCAGTCACTGTTGAAAGATGAAAGTACACATAGGGCTTGCGAACCCACTCATCAAAATGGCGTTTTTGGGCAGGCGGCAGCGTCGCAACCAGCCGCTCGATGAAACTTAAAATCTCCTCGGCGAATGGGTTTTGCGGCAGTGGTTGGGGCAAAGGATGAGATGGATCAGCACGGGCATATTTAGCAGGATCAGCAAAAATATTGTAAAGAAGCACCAGACCATCGACCTCCCTCTGTGTAAAAAGAAAAGGCACCCGCAGGCCCGATGCTTTCGCCAGGCTGTAGTGTACCCGTCGCCCTACACGCCTCTTCTTGATCTCGAATCCCTGATCTTTCAGAAATTGGAGATCCCGCTCCAGCATGCGAGCAGCGCTTCGGGAAGAAGTATGTTCCACAGGTGCTACCGGGTCAATTCTGTAATATGTGGCTAAATGCTCTAATATCTCCTGACGTGTACATTCATTAATAGTCAGAAATTGTAACAGGTGCAAAATGCGTTCTGTTGCCTCATGCTTCAAGCTACCTTCATAAGCTATATCGTTCTGCCCCTCCTCGGAGAGCGGGGATTGAGAGGATGTCAGATCCGTCATGACATATAGCTCCTTCAATATGCTTACGTTTTCAAACTACCAATCTGCCATTGAGCCGGGAGAAATATCGAGTTTCTTTCCTCAATTGTCGTATTCTACCTCATCCGTGTAAGAAAAGCACTCAATCTAGCTCCCTGCTTTCATCTCCCTCCCATCCGGGTTAGAACTGTTCGCAGCATGCATGATAGAATAGGGCAACGATGTTGTTCTGGAGAGATACTGGATCAGTAGCTTCTCCCTCGATGTCGAGGGAAAGGAGAAACCTATGGCACTTTTGGATGAACTGGCGTACATGCCCGCAACAGAGTTGGCGATGCACATCCGACGCCGTCAGATCTCGCCGGTCGAGGTGGTGGATGCCTGCATCACTCGCATCGAGCAGCGGAACAAGAGCCTGAATGCCTTCGTCTATTTCGGATTTGATGATGCCCGTGCGCGTGCCAGAGAGGCTGAGCAAGCCCTGCTGTCTGGATCTACGCTGGGAGTTCTCCACGGAATACCCACTGCAATGAAGGATTTGTTTGACTTCAAACCAGGCTGGATAAGCACCTTCGGGGGTATCCGGGCGCTCAAAGACAACGTTGTCGATGCTTACTGTGCCTATGCTGAGCGGATGGAGCAGGCCGGGGCGATTCTCCTAGGCAAAACCAATAGCCCGATAATGGGCTTCCGGGGAACCTGTGACAACTATCTTTTTGGTCCAGCCCATAATCCTTTCGACCTTTCTCGAAACACGGGAGGATCGTCCGGGGGCAGTGCCGCCGCTGTCGCCGATGGCCTGGTGCCTATCGCTGAGGGAACCGATGGGGGAGGTTCCATTCGTATTCCCGCCTCCTGGTGTGGAGTCTACGGTTACAAAGCCTCCTTTGGCCGGGTGCCTTTTATAAGCCGCCCGAACGCGTTTGGCGGCGATGCCCCATTTCTCTTTGAAGGAACGCTCACCAGAACCGTCGAAGATGCCGCCCTGGCCCTGACGGCGCTCGCGGGCTATGACCCCCGTGACCCGTTTAGTCTGGCTGACCAGGTGGACTTCCTCGCCGCGACCCGGCGCTCCATCCATGGCTGGAAGATTGCCTACAGCCCCAATTTTGATGTTTTCCCTATTGACAAGCGAGTCACTGATGTCGTGGGACAAGCGGTGAAAGCCTTTGAGGAGGCAGGAGCCGAGATCGAAGAGGTGCGGGTCGGTATTGAGCGCAGCCAACGTGAGTTGAGTGATGTCTGGTGTCGTCTCATCATGCCGACCAATCTCGCCACCTTCGAGACCTTTAAGCAGCAGGGGCTGGATCTGCTCAAGGACCACCGGGAGGACTTCCCTCCACAGTACCTGGACTGGCTAGACAAGGGCAGCAAGATGTCGGCTCTCGACTACTGGCATAATCAAGAGATACGGACAGAGGTCTACGATGCCATTCAAAACATCCTGGAGAGGTATGATCTCTTGATTACGCCAACCCTTGCGTGTCTGCCTGTCGAGAACGCCAGTGATGGGAATACTCTGGGTCCCACTCAGATCAATGGAGAACAGGTCGATCCCCTGATCGGCTGGTGCCTGACGTACTTCATCAACTTCTCCGGGCACCCGGCGGCCTCAATTCCTGCGGGTCTTGCCGAGGGCAAACTCCCGGTTGGGATGCAGATCATTGGGCGACGCTACGCGGATGGAGATGTACTCGCAGCGAGCGCCACATTCGAACGGCTGCGACCCTGGCATGAAACCTATCAACGCTGTGCTGCGCGCCCGTTGTAAGCCAAAGATACACGTAAAGAGCATGTTGGAGGAGCAAGAACAAGCAGGCAGTGTGATCTTGCTCCTCTAACATGACCTTCACAAGGTAATGAAAGGAATGCTCTAA
>DATGLM010000083.1:0-3288 GCA_035294125.1 Ktedonobacteraceae bacterium
TTTGCTAATGATGGGCATGATCACTTCGCTACGGAACGAACTATTCCTCGGCAGCGCAAAATACACGTTTTGCCACCATGCAAGGAGTTCCTGATGCCACATCTCTGTCACGTCAAGCTCGGCAAGCACCCGAATGGCATAATCAGGGTATTGCAGCAAGGGATTGATGTCTAATAAAGTATACTGTTCATCTGCTTGCCCATGCTGGACCTTCTTCTGATTGAGGGTATATAAAAGCAGGCACACGGCCTTGAGAAAATATGCCATTCTCGGCCCCCAGAAGTCGCTCCAGATCCGCTCAAAGCTGGACATGAGATTCGCGATGGCCTGATCTCTGCTAAATCCCATGGTAGCGTCAAGCGGGTTGAGTGCAACCACGTGCTGCGTATCGGTCAGATCCAGCAGGACGACATCCCTGGCGCGATTGGCCGGAATGAGGAAGAAGAGATCATCAATGAGATCCTTGTGGGGATCAATGATAAACATGCCCGGCTGCAAGGAACTGTCCGTGACCTCCTGCAGCGCAGCGCGCGCGAGGAGCTGAATGAGCGTCGATTTCCCATACCGTGATCGCGCTACAAGCAACGTGTGGCTGAACAAGGTAGGATAGGGGACATAAACGGGTACGGAATAGCCGCGCTGCCGCGAATAACCAATCAAAGCAGGAGGAAAAGGAGATGGTGCCTGCTCGATCTGGCGGGCAATTTCCGGTGATGCCAGGAGATGTTTGACCGACAGCCGGCGGACCAGAGGTACATCGGTCAACGCCTGCGGCAAGTGAAAAGCACCCGATAGCTCCAGGCTGTTCCAGATGTCAGTACTCCACGCGCCGCCATGCAGCAGACGGAAGAAAGGCTGGCGATAGGAAAAAGCATACTCGGGGCGGGGAAGCACCATCGCTCGCTTCTGATCGGGGGAAAGCCGGCGAATGCGCTTGAGATAGAGGCTATTCGCTGAGGCCAGGGTGAACTGACGGTACGCGACTTCCAGACGATTGAGATGGGTACGTAACTGCTGTTCGCCGGAAGTCGCTTGCTGACCGATGACCATGACACGCAAACTGGTATAAAATGCCGCACGGGAAAGCTTTTCGGAAACCAACTTCATATCGTAGATATCCTGGCGCGCGTGCTTGACCCACCACCAGAAGAGGCCAATCCCGCCGACAGGGATGCCCACCAGCAGCAGCGCAAGGGAAAGCCACGCGTGCACAGGGTACCAATGGTACCCTACAAGTGCTCCAAACAGCCCTATCATCAGAAGGATCGTTTTGATTCCCTCTCGCGTATCAGAGGTTGGCCGTATCTTTTGAACCGCCGCGTCACGTTCGGGCTGGAGCGGATGCTCAACAGATTTGCGGAGATAGCGCGAGATCCAGCGCTCCGGGGCACGCACCAGCGCCAGCTGGCAAACAATGCGTTCTCCCGATCCCATGGGTTCCATAGCAGCGAGGAGACCCGCCAGGGGATCGGCGCCAGGTTCCGCGAGCATCTTCCCGGTAAATGTCTTTAAGGGCATCCAAGATGGCTGCGCCAGTGCGAACTCGCCGATGAGCGCGTGCTCGCCAGGGTGGAGCACAAGCGGATCAGCTATGGGAGCAATCCGCAGGAACTCAGCCTGCGGGTATTGGGCAGCAAATTGCTTCAAGAGCAGCACGAGCTGATCCCGTGAGGACGCGCGTAGCACAAAGCCCTGTTCCCGCCGCGTACCCACCAGTTCCAGGCTGAAGACGCGATCATCGGCGCATGCCTGAAACCAGTTCTCCATCGCGCTGGCCTGCCGCTCGCCCTCCTCGCCTGGCACGATCAGCACAACATACTCCCCTCCATGGGGCGCATCGATCACCTCCATACTCGCAGCAGCGAGTGGAACGGTTGGTACGTCGGCGATTGGTATCCTCTTGCGCATTGTTCTGCTTCCTTTTCTCATCCCTTCTTCAGGGGTGAGTACTGATGCTACCGTTGACGTGTCTTTTCTTTGCGTTGCAGTGCCTTGCGTTCATCCGGGTTGGTCGTGAACAGGGCCTTATGGATGGGATTCGTCCAGATTGTCAGCGGGGCGTATTCGTTGCCGATGCGCATCACGCATTGCCCCGGGGTGCTATCCACAATGACACGTTCCAGTTCCTCCGGGAAATGAAGCTTTGCTGCTGCCTCGCGTTGCATGCCCAGGAAAAAGGCTGTTCCCGCGTTCGAGAGCACAACCTGGCCAGCCTCCAAAAAATCGCGCGGATGCTGGGAGAGGGTAATTTGAGCAATGCCCAGCTTGCGGAAGCCTCTTGATCCAGATTCAAGATAACGCCGGCCTGCCGGATGCTTGAGCAGATACGAGGCTTCTTCCACCACATACGCGAGATAGCGATCATCGCGCTTGAGCGCGCGATGCCGCATCAAAAAGTTCTGAACCACGTACGTCATAAGCGCGTACCATTTTTCATCGAGTTCCTTAATACTGAAGATGGTGAGAGGCTTGTCAAGCGAGATACTTGTCTGGCCCGCCTGGAAGAGATACGCAGCTTTCTCCAGCCGCTCTAAAAGCGACTGCCGCATGCTTTCTGAGGAAGCGGGAATATGTTTCATCATCTCGATGAAATCGGCGAGTGTCGGCGCTGGCAGGAGAAGCGTGTGGGGATTACCCCGAATAGCCTCACTTGTGATTCCTTTTGCGGCATAGGTTGCGCGCGCAACCTGCACAAGATCCGCCTCTTCACCTTTGGAAAGCTTTGTCTCTTCATCGGTGACGAGCAGCGCGAGGCCGACAAGGAGCTGGTTATCAACAAATTCTGCGAGCAGGTCCGCCGGGTCATCTGGATCGACATGGTGTGGACCAAAGGGGATATCAAACAGATTAATCGGGCAACTACGAGCCAGATTGTAGCGCTGGCTCTCGCCTCGTAACGCCTGATGATATCGCAAATAGTCGTCGTCCCGGTCGAGCACAGCCACGTCGGCAAGAGCCAATCCCAGCAGGCCGGTGGCGATGAGTTCAGCAAGCCAGGATTTTCCCTGCCCTGTGTCTCCTACGACCACGATATGCGGGTTGGGAAGTTTCCAGGGATCTAGGTAGACTGGCCGGCGCGTGAAGCCACTTCCCGTGTAACCCAGGAACACGCTCGTTGGAGTACCCACAGTCCCGCTTGCACCCGGAAGAAACGTCGAGCCAACATTGCTCGGCAGCTTGACCCACTGTTGTAACAGGTCCAGGCCCACTGGCAAGCAGGACTGCCAGGCCAGATCCTGTTGCCGGATGGCAGGCCGGGCTTGGATCTGCATGTCGCGCAGGTGCGAG
>DATGLM010000084.1:0-391650 GCA_035294125.1 Ktedonobacteraceae bacterium
CCCACACGGGCCAGAGGCGGCGTCGTAAAGACTACGCTGGGGATCCCCCTGTAGTTCGGCGTGTGCCGGTTGCCCTCCAGCAGGTTGCTGGCCACGATGCCTCCCTGCATCCCCGCCACCGGTGTCAGGGGGAACCCGCCGGATTGCTCACGCTTTGCAGGTAGTCGTTGACGGAGACGCCGTCCTGCTCGCGTGCGACGCCTGCAGCCTCCAGGTCGAGGTCGTCGATCTCCGGCACGCGCCCGGCGGCATGCACCACCTGTTTACGCTAACGTGCAAACTACCCTTTTGTTAAGCTTGACTCTACCCAGGAACGCAAAGAAATCCTCAAAGTGTTCATCTCCCAGGCTCCCCACAGTTAATCAAGCTACCCACTCCAATTGATGGGATAGTTGGCTTTCGGTAGCTCACCGATGCTGGGCATGACGACAAAGCAGCACATGTGAGATTCACGAGGGGGCTTCGCTCTGCGACCTCATGAGTCTAGGAAAGAGAAAAGTTGGTCCTACAGTCAAGAAGGCACCTACTGTCACAATACCTACTATCGTTCCGATGGCGAAGTCTGCGCTGGTCATGAGGTGCTGGCCGAGGCCATATCGGATCAAGAGATAATAGACAACCACATAGAGTAGACTTGAGACCAGGCCCGGTGAGTAGGTGTTCCGTCGAATGGTCCAATAGAGGTGGACGGTAGCAACATGGGTGACAAACCCTGCTACCCAGAGGAGTGGGAGGGTGATCCAATGGCCACCAAGACTGTCAAAGAGCAAATTGCTGACCGCAATCAGAGCAATGGCCCCTGCGTTAAACCAAAAGAACATTCGCATGGTATAGACAGGCCAGAAGTTCTCTGCGATCCACTGCACGAACCCACCGTTGATAAGTGTTTCGTCAAGAAGGTGAATAATGTATGACGCGAATAATGCCCAGAAGAGCAAAAGGCGGTGAGCGTGAGCGAGGTGGTCATCTCGTGGGAGAGATGCCAGCCCACATAGCGACGGGAGAAAGCATCGAGAATGCAAGCCAGATACACAAATGCTTGCCTCAAGCGGATAGAGGTCAGGTCGGCTCCCCACGCTTGATCAGGAGCCGTTAGCACCAGACCGGCCAGTTCGTTGGGAGAGACGGGAAAGCCATGCCGCGAATCGGTCGTCTGAACCACAAAACGTTTTTTCAGATGACACAGCAAGCTCTCTTGCCGCATGACGCGCAAGACTCGCTTGTGATTGATCATCTGTCCCTGTCGCCCCGACTCATGGGTCACTCGTCGATAGCCATAGCCGGGAAATTGCAGGATGATGCCCTCGATCTCATCTCGCAAGGCAATCTCCTTTTCATCTTCAGTCGGTGCAGCCATCTGCTCATAGTACCAACTGCGGCTGATTCCAAACAGCTCACAGAGTCGCTGAACTGACAGGTCGGGATGTTCTTGATAGGCAGCAGTGATCATCGTGTGTCTTTCTGCGATTCCATGCGCTGAAGTGCTTTTTTAACACGGCATTTTCCAGAGCCAATTGCCCACAGAAGCGTTCAAGTTCAGCCACCCGCTGCTCCGACGGTGAGGTCGTCGCTTCGCTCGTCGACTGAAAAGCGGCTTCTCCGCGCTCTTGATACTCCTTGCGCCAACATGACAACAGGCTCTCTGCCAGGTCATATTCGCGGCAAACTTGCGCTGGTCGTTTCTGTCCGCTGGCGATTTGGCGCACCACCTCTCATTTAAACTCGCGACTATGCATCCTCTCAGGTAATTGCGCACAGCGGTTTCCGAGCCAGAGTAGCCCTGGGCACGGATAGCCTGGTAGAGAGCAGCGATGCGGACGCACGTTTCAAATCGGTATGGTGCCGCGCCAGGACTTTCTCCAATGCCTCGCCCACATTGTGGAGGATGTGCCAGCGATCAGCGACCTGAAGCGCCTGAGGAGCTCCACGAGTGGCCCCATCAGCAAAGGTCGTGCCACGGTCCCGACTGATGAGCTCTAGCTCTGTCCCTTGCGCCAGGCCCATGCATCGACTCCTAACACTTTGACTGGAGGGGGGGTGGGCAAGGGACCATGACGAAAGCAGACGCAAGAGGGTCGAAGCACTACACGTCATGGCCAGCTTTTTGCTGAGGCGCGCACCGGCTTCACCACCTCCCTCCTCTCCGAGTTGTCGTAGATTCTCGCCTAAGCGAGACGTCCGCTACGCGTAAGGCAAGAGGAAGCCAGGTAAGGGTTCTGCAAACGTCTTGCGTGGGCATGCGCCATTGGAGCAGCGAAAATGGCGCATGCGGAGCTGCAGCGAAATCCGTCGCCCGCTTGAGGGCAGATCCATCGGGCGACGGATGTAATAGCTATGCACCCGTGATGAAGCCTGTTGACAGTCAGGGCAACAGGCGCTAGAGGTCGTAGCACGGGCAATAAGTTGTCTTTTACCCTGCTCCTGGCTCATACCACATCATTGTAGTAATGCCAGGTAAGAAGAGAAATAGCTTTAACAGCTCTACAGAGCACTGATTGTTGCTTCGTCGAGGGCACCCCCTTGTGAAGGGGAGACGCTCTTGTTCACAAGCGGAAGGAAGAGCGAGACGGCAGTGGCAAACGCCAGCACTTTTGAGATCATGTTCAGGACAATCGGGAGGGGAGCCAACGGATACGCAAAGCCAAACCATGCCCAGACCGCGAAGATCAAAAACATTCCCGCCAGGCAGAACAGGGTATATCTCGACAGCCTCATTAAAGGGGATAACGCGAGCATCGCAAAACTGGTGAGCTCGATGAGGAAGAGTGGTAAAAAGAAGAGCAAGGTAAACAGCGCTCCAGGAGTGGGAGGATACGTGTGCCCCATTACGATGAGATCGAATGGCAGTTCAAAGATCATCGGGGCAGCGATGGTTCCGACAATGGCACTGCCAACCGCGACCCGGAAGCTACTCCGCCCCGACATGGCAATGATCACGAAAAAGGCAAGCGCCGCTGAGGCCAGGGTAACGGGAGTGATAGGATCTCCCGGTTCTATGATATGCCCCTCCTGTTGAGTGAGCGCAAGTGCATATGTGCCTGCTGCAACCAGGAATGCGAGCACAGATACCATCAAGATCACGACGAGCAAAACGCCGACAAACTTTCCCGGTCTTTTGACTTCTACAGGATGACGTAATCGAAAGGCTAAGTACACCAGAACACCCGTGACGATAAACAATGCTACTGCCAACACGATGGCGCTGCCCCCTGTATAGGGACTCCAGGTTCCGCTGTGACTCATGGCTACCTCCATACTCTGCCAGAAAGAAGAAGCTCTTCTAGAGGAGCCTTACAGGCAAGCCGCCTCCCACTGAAAACGCTACATCAGCCTGGAACGCAACTTTCCCCCTGCTCGGAGAATCCTTCCTCGTTCACCTCTTCAATATTCGTTCTGTTATTGCTATTTGCTATTAGCAATATAACATATTGCTAATAAATTTTCAAGAGCTGAACCACCGAGTTTCGCCGGTTTTAAGGAATTCCTCACAAGGATGGAAAAACCGCTATGAAAAATGGGCAGGAAGAAGGGTAAGTCTCAACTGGAGACGATAGAATGAGCATTGGCCGTCCAGTTGGGAGAATGCTTATCTGGAACCCTCAGACCTTTTCGGTTCAGAAATGCTGGTTTAAAGATGGGCCAACCGGCAAGAAGCGGCGACAAATTGACACCGTATATCGCGGGCGAAGCGAAATCGAAGTGGCGTTAAACTGGACTCCACCATCAGAGAGTGAATATTTTTCACGTTGATGCAAGCAGAGTAAGGCGGGAGCGCATTCATTGGAATGCGCTCCCGCTGCCATTATAGGTCAATAGCCTTAGTCGATAAAGCCAGGCTCTTATCCCTCAAATTGAGTGATATCCTGGATCAGGTTCGTAGCGTTGGGAGAACCCCAGCCAGTGACGGGATCCCAGCCGGGGGCCGCGTGATAGCCGGGGATACCGTCCTGGCTGTTGTTGCCAATGGTTACGTCGTGGTAGGTGAATGAGCGCTGGCTGCTGTTGCCAATAGCGTAGAGCGCGGGGTTGATGAAGCCGAGGGGATGACCGGCATACTGGTTGCCGTCCGCAATGATACCAGCCCACTGCGGCGAACCTTCGCTCGTTCCCGCGACGAGATACCAACCGGCTTGACCTGGGATGAAGCTCAGGTAGAAGAGGATAGGTGTACCGCCGGAAGCATTGTAGGAGATATCGGGTACGCCGCGATAGCCCTTGAGAATTGCCTGATCCGAGCTATTGAGATTCTTTACCTGATAATCAGGCTCTGCCCAGTACTGGCTGACGCCACCGCCGGAACCACTCCAGGCGGTTTCGGCCTGATAGCGTCCATCCGTCGTCGCGTAGAGGTTCGTGCCACCAACGGCAGTGACATAGGGTGAGGAGGCAGGAAAATTAACCGTGGGGAAGGGATAGATCTTCCCACTATCATTCGGGTTGGCATCGCCTCCATCACCGCTTGACCCAAAAACGGTCACGTGATCGGCAGCCGCCTGCTTGTAGAAGTCGTTGAAGCTGGCGAGCACTTGCCGACCACCAGGATAGAACAAGGTATTTTCGGTCGCGGCCCAGCTCTGGGAGATGATCTTGCCGATATTCTTGTCTAGAGCGTATTGCTCCAGGAACAGAAACTGCGGCATGCCCTGCATACCTTCTGTCTCAGGCACAGGACTGGTCATCAAGGCAATATTCGCGCCGGGAGCCATTGCATGGGCCCACTCGACATCGAGCGTGGTTTCGACGGCCCAGCCGATCATGTTGCCATTGTTGGGATTGAATGGCTTCGTACCGAGAGGCGCGTAAATCTTGAACGAGGGGGGATCAGGAATGCCAAAGGCCGAATCGAAAGAGTGGAGGTCACTTTGAATAGTGGGACTGCCAAACGAGTCAATGATGATGATGGTCTGGCCGCTGCCATCATCGCCCATATTGAGCAGGCCATCGACATTATAGGCCTTGCGCAACTCGAATGGATTGTAACAGGGGACGCCATCGGCCTTACGACACTGTTTATCTGTTGGTGGCGGCGTTACGCTGCCTTGCACAAAACTATATGGCTGGCCCCGGAAGTTCCAGGGAGTTACCCCCATACGAGGGGAGACGCCAGCAGCCTTTGTGGAAGCACCGGCAAAATGCACGAAGCTCAGGCCGAGGACGAGGGCCAGGACGAGAAATGAGAGAGCAACGCGCCACCAGGATTTGAAGATCCAAATGCGTTTCAATTCTTTGCACCTTTCTCTAAAAATAGCTGGCGATTTGCATACAGTGAAGGTACTACTGAAGAATTTACCATTCCTGATTATAGCTGAGAAATGAGACGAATGGAGTTACAATATCATAGAGAAACGGTTGCAAATGGCTCAATCTGGTTATGATTTCCTCTTCGAGGAGGTACCCTTATACTTTCTGACAGCTCTATTCGTATGTACTAGGAGAGACATGCTCAGTCTTGAAGAGAAGGGAGAATGTGTATGTATCAGCCAAATTTTGCCCCACCCGGCATGCAGCCAGCCCAAAATCCACCGCAGAGGAGAACGACCTGGCTCAGAGTTCTGCTCATTGGCATTGTACTTTTTATCGTCACTACTATTGTCATGTTCTGGACCAACAATTCCAATCTCTATCCCACAGTTATCCTGATTGGAAACTTTCTCGTACCGGTCACCTTTGTCGCATTCCTGTACAACCACCGGCACCTGAGCACGCTGCGCCTGGAAAGTGTGGCTATTTGCTTTGTCGTCGGCGGTATTCTGGGTGTGCTTGGTGCCTCGATCCTGGAATCGCTGCTGCTGCCTCATTCAGCAAACCCCAATCAGGGCATACCTCTGGGCAGCGGACTGCTTGTCGGCTTCATCGAGGAAGGCTGTAAGATTGCGGCCTTAATGATTCTGGCACGACGCATGCGCCACACTTCGGAGATGGATGGGTTGCTGCTGGGCGGCGCTGTCGGAATGGGCTTTGCCGCCCTGGAAAGCACGGGCTACGCCTTCACAGTCTTTCTGCTCAGCCACGGCGTCGTGGGGGCCTCGGTTGTGGAAACAGTGATTCGCGGCCTGCTGGCACCCTTTGGCCACGGTGTCTGGACCGGCGTTCTCGGTGCCGTCCTGTTTCGCGAAAGCAGCAAGACCAACCACTATCGCATCACCCCTCTGGTCATCGTGACCTATATCGCTGTCTCCCTCTTACACGGATTCTGGGACGGCCTTCCCCAAACCATCTTTTTCGTTATTCCGCCCGGCATTCCCATTTCCGTCACCATCATCGTGCTAAGCATCATCGGTATCAGCCTGCTCGTCTTCGTCTTCAAACGAGCAGAGGCCCGGCAATTACAGGAAATACGCGCAACAACTCCATAGGAGTCGGACGTGTCATCCTTCGCTGCGCTCAGCATGACATGACCGTATTGCTTTCTTAACAGTATGGAATCTCGTCCTACCTCTCTCGCAGCCAGACGAGCATCTCACCCGATTGCCGGTTATCCCAGGCGTAATACGGGATAGCGGTAATCGGCGTGGGATGTTGCGTAGGAGGCTGCGAGCGATAGAGTGCTACTCCCCAATCGCTGTCATCCTCGACCAGCGCAGGGCCGTGTATCACCTCAACGCCGCCCAGCAGCTCCGGCTGAAACCGGGCGCTCAGTTCCGCGTCCTGTGGCAAAAGAATACGCTGCAACGGCACGCGCCGGTCGGCCTGATCAACCCCTTCCAGGCAGTAGACGAGCGGGCCGCGCTTAAGGGCCACACGTCCGACGTCCTGAAGCACATCAGGGTGCGCATGCATGCGCGCAACGGGCATTGCCAGTACGAGTTCCACACAATCACCCTGTTGCCAGAGACGTTCAACACGTACATAGCCCTGTTGCACGTTGGCGGCAATATCAATTGCCTCGCCATTGACGCTGAGATGCGCCTCATGACACCAGCCGGGAATACGCAACTTCAGCCCAAAAGCGGCAGGCTCATCCATAGCGAACCGGAATGTGATCGTGCCATTCCAGGGATAGTCTGTCTCCTGCCGCAGAGTAAAGACCTGCCCGCCCACCCTCACCCGTGCCGCAGACCGGATATAGAGGTGGACAGCAAGATCGCGCTCGTTAGCTGCGTAGATGTACAGGCCGAGTGAAGCGAGCAGGCGGGCGATATTGGGAGGACAGCAGGCGCACTCAAACCAGCCTTGACGATGATGCGCGCCCCGGCTGGCAAGAGGATTATCATAAAAGAAGGTTTCGCCATCAAGCGAGACGCCGCTGAGAACGCTGTTGTAGAGCGCGGCTTCCAGCATGTCGGCATAGCGCCCATCACACTCAAGCTGGAGCAGGCGATGATTCCAGAAAACGAGGCCGATGGCGGCGCACGTCTCCGCGTAGGCCGTCTCATTTGGCAGGTCATAATCGGCGGAGAAGCCCTCGTTATATGGTGATGAGCCAATACCGCCGGTGATATAGGTGCGTCTTGTACAAAGGTGCTGCCAGAGCCGTTCGCAGGCTGCAAGCAGGCTGTCATCGCCGAGTTCACGGGCAAGGTCGGTCATGGCGCTGTAGAGATACATGGCGCGCACAGCATGGCCCGTAACCTCCCGTTGCTCGCGTACAGGAAGATGGGACTGATTATACTCGTAGGTTCCCGCCCAGTACGTTGCCGGGTCTTCACCGCGCAGGCGCGCCTCCTCATCATAATAATGGGGTTCGCGACCACGTTCCTCCACGAAATACTGGCTAAGACGCAGATAGCGCTGCTCTCCGGTGACGCGGTAGAGCTTTACCAGCGCCAGTTCGATCTCCTCGTGGCCGGGATAACCGCACTTCTTGCCGGGTTCGGGGCCGAAGACGCTGTCAATATGGTCGGCGTAGCGGATGAGGATATCCAGTAAGTTCCGTTTGCCGGTGGCCTGGAAATGGGCAACAGCAGCTTCGATGAGATGACCGGCGCAGTACAGCTCGTGCAGGTCGCGCAAGTTCGTCCAGCGCTTCGCAGGCTCGACGGCGATGAAATGGGAGTTGAGATAGCCATCGGGCTGTTGAGCCGCCGCCAGCAGGCCAACCACCTCGTCAACCTGCTCTTCCAGTATCGGGTCGGGATGCGTCCCCAGGCTATAACTCGCTGCCTCAAGCCACTTAGCGATATCCGAATCCCAGAAGACATGCGGCACCGGCACCTCACCCGGCTTCCAGTTCAGCCGCAGGGCATCGATACGCCCCGTCTCTTGACTCATACGATAGATATGCGGCAGTGTGTGCTCGCGATTGGCCCGCAGGCGCGGCGACCAGAAGGCATCGTCAATGCTCACATTTTTCCACGAAACCGGCGTCAACGGTTCCGTAGCCGAGGAGGACACAGAAGGACGTTCTTCGGGTGCAGTGTACATTACCAGATTTCTCCTGATTCATTTGATCAAAGTCCACCATGCCATGCTCTAACATGATATAATAACATCACTATATTACACCTCTACATCAGGAGAGAGAAAGACCGTGCCCTTAAACTTGAGAAACAGACATTTTTTGAAGCTGGACGATTTTACGCAGCAGGAGCTGCACTTTCTGCTGCAACTGGCTGCCGATTTGAAGGCGGCGAAGGCGGCGGGAAGAGAGGTTCAGCGCCTGAAAGGCAAGGAGATCGCGCTCATCTTCGAGAAAGATTCGACACGCACGCGCAGCGGCTTCGAGGTAGCAGCTTACGATCAGGGAGCGCACGTGACCTATATCGGACCAAGCGGTTCGCATATCGGCACAAAGGAGAGCATGAAGGATACCGCTCGTGTGCTGGGCCGCATGTATGACGGCATCCAGTACCGGGGTTTTGAGCAGGAACAGGTGGAAGAACTGGCGCGCCACGCCGGTGTGCCGGTCTGGAACGGGCTAACGAACGAGGCCCACCCGACGCAGGTGCTGGGCGATCTGCTGACCATGCAGGAACACAGCCATAAGCCGCTGGACGAAGTCACCTTCTGCTTCCTCGGCGATGTCGGCCATAACGTAGGCGATTCGCTGATGATCGGAGCCGCAAAGATGGGAATGGACGTGCGCCTGGCCGGGCCAGAGCCGTGCTGGCCCGAAGCAGAGAGAGTCGAATTGGCACGCGAGATTGCCAGGAAAACAGGTGCGCGCCTCACCCTCACTGAAGACGTGGAAACGGCGGTACGAGGCTGCGATTTCGTCTACACCGATGTCTGGGTCTCGATGGGCGAACCTGCCAGCCTGTGGGGAGAACGCATCCAGTTGATGTTACCCTACCAGGTCAACAGCGCCTTGATGGCGCTGACTCACAATCCGCACGCCAAATTCATGCACTGCCTGCCCGCCCTGCACAACACAGAGACCAAACTGGGCCGGGAAATCTACGAACGCTACGGCCTTGAAGCCTTAGAGGTCACCGACGAGGTATTCGAGTCCGACGCCTCCATCGTCTTCGACCAGGCCGAGAACCGCCTGCATACCATCAAAGCGGTACTGGTAGCAACACTTGGTGACTAGCATGAGACAAAGATAGCTAGAGGCAACTAATTCGATGCAGCGTCCAATGCATTACTAATGGCAGAGGTGAGCGTCGCAAGCTTGAACGGTTTTTCAATCAGGACGGCATCCGGGGCAATGCGCAGCGCCTTCGCAATCTCCTCAGCAGTCGCGGCGGTACAGAAAATCAACGGCAGCGATTTTGTAAAAGGATGAGCGCGCAGGCGTTTCAAGACTTCTACTCCATCGATATCGGGCAGGTGCAGATCGAGAATGAGCACTTGAACGGGTAAGTGGAAAGGAAACGCTGTTCCTTGCGCTTTTGCGCCTTGCTGCTGAGCAGTATCCAGCGGTGCAAGCGCCTGCAAACAGTCCCGGGCATACTTGTAGACGATCACTTCATGCCCAAGATGTTGGAGCATGGTTGCACACAGATTTGCGATGCGTGCATTATCTTCTAGCAATCCTACTTGAACCATACGTTCGCGCAATCCTTCGCTGTTACTTTCTCCGCCTGTTCCCAAATTGTAATGTCTGTCAATCCAACTGTCAAGACATCTCGACTCAAGAGACAAAATGCGCTACAATCAAGAGGCCAACATACCGTTTGCAGGAAGATTAGAAGTAAGCCTATGAGCGAACAAGAACCTGAGAAAAAAGTCCCGATCAGTACCGTGCGCTTTGGGATAGGGAAAGAGATACGGCTCTACCTCGATGAAATTGTCGTCACCAGCAGAGAAGCAGGGCAAGAGCTACAAGTTCCACTGCAAGAAATTAAGCGGCTCACCCTGATGCCGGGCGAGCCTGCGCCTTCCAGGCTTATCCTGATGGCAGACCTGACCGATAATACGACCATTATTCTGGCAGAAGGCATGACCAACGCCCGCGACTTCCGGGCCATGATCCCTCATCTCGTCGAACTGATTCCCGATCTGGAATTGGAGCCACCGGACATGGCGGAACAATTACGCCAGGCCCTCAATAATCGCCGTGCCTGGGCCCTCACCTGCTACGGGGCCATTGTCCTGCTCTGCATATTCCTCTTCGCTCTCTACTTGATCGTCGCCTACCTGGGTACGCATCACCCTTGAAGAATGCAAACAAAGAAAGTGAGACAATATATGTCGCCAATAGAAGGTATAACGTATGTTCCTGAGTTGAGCAGCGATAGCCGCGTCCGTGTCTTCCGCAGTTTTTTCGCCGCGGAAGGCGAGTTTGACAGCATGCAGGTGGACGCCTACGTGGTGATTACCGACCGCTACGTGGTCGTCCTCGATACGCTGCTGCGCCCCGAAGATGCGGCGGCAATGATGCAGGAAGAGGGCGTGCGGAACGCGCTGGCGGGACGGCAGGCGCTGGTAGTCAACAGCCACGCCGACTGGGACCATAGCTGGGGCAACGCCTACTTTACAGCCGAACATGCCTCCCCCATTCTTGCCCAGGATTACTGCCGGATACGCATGCTTTCAGACGAAGCAAAAGCCGAGCTGGCCGATTACCAGCAGCGTTACCCGCTCTTTTCCTCAGTCAAACTCGTCCCACCCACGCTCACCTTCCACCGAACCTTCACGATTCACGGCGGAGATTTGACCATCCAACTGCTGCCAGCGCCGGGACACCATGCCGACCATATAGCTGCCTGGATTCCCGAACTGCGCCTCCTGCTGGCTTTTGACGCCGTGGAGAAGCCACTGCCCACGCTCGAAGACGCCACAGGCGTACAGCCCATGTTCGACACGCTGCAACGCTTTCTGACCTTGCAGCCGCAGCGCGTCCTCTGTTCGCATGGCAACAGCAGCGAACCCGCGCTGGTCAACGCGAACCTGGCCTACCTGCGCGAAATCGAGCGCCGCAGCCGCGCCCTGCTCTCGCACCATACCCTCACCAGCGCAGAACTCGACCACCCCTCCCAACTGATTGGCTACCTCTTCGACGAGCTTGTGCCACCAGAAGAAGATGTAGATCGCACCTTTTACACCTGGGCGCACGACCACAATATTCGCAGCATCATAGAATGGCTGATGCAGGCCGGAAGCCCATCTATCGATTAATCTCAACAACCAGAACCCAGGTATCAATAAAAGCAGAGAGGAAAGAGAACAATGTCGCAGCAACGATCAAATAGAAACCGGTTGTTGCTCCTGTTAAAAAGATAATGCCTGCAACAATAAACGAGAGAGCTGCTATTTGAGAGACGAGAATAACCCGTGCATATGCAAGGCGATACTCGGCATTCATTTTGCGCAGGCTGTCGATCTGAAGATAGAGAGTGATTCCCCAGTCACAGCAGCCAAGAAGCAGAACTTCGAGGCCGACGGCTGTAGTAGATTGTCCAGGAATGAGCAGGAGCGAAGTGAGGAAGATGACAATGACCAGCATCACCAATGCTTCCAATGCCCTGTTGGGTAAGTACGACGACTTCATGATCTTTCCGAGATTGATTGAGATTCCAACAAAGATGAGTCCGGTCAAAGCAGCCGAGGCCCCTAATTCTCCCAAGAAGAAATTTTGCCAACCATCCATATCTGCTCCTTGTCTCTCTCAGAACGGTTCGAGAAGCCAGAGACCTTGATTGGCTTCTCGAACCACGAACACCATACACAGCCCTTATCTTTCGTCAGGATTCGAGCTGGACGCCCCATCTTTATACCACGCTCTCGCATGCACCTGTCCTTGCATATCGACAAAGAGATGCTGGGAGGGCGCGGGCTTTCCCTGGAGTCGATCAACAAGCCAGTCCGCGATGTAGGTCTGGGCATCAGGGCCAAGCGAGCTTGACGTTGTTGTGTTCAAACCGTGACGCTCGCCCTGGTAGAGGAGCAGCTCTTTCGGTGCCTTGATCTCCTCAAGAAGCTCATAGGTATACTCAATCGGGCTGAGTTCATCATCCTCACCAGCCACTACCAGGAAGGGACAGGTAATGGTGGCACCCACCCCACGGAGCGTAAGGGTTTGAGTGAAGGCGTCGAACGCTTCCTCATCCTCATAGCCGGCCATATACATATAGCGCAACTTGAAGGTGGGCGAGGACATATTGAACAGGGTATTGGCCCCTGGCTCATGACAGACATAGGCGACGGCGCATCCTAGCAGGCGGTCATCAACGGAGGCGACCTGTGTTCCCCAGAACGACCCGAAGCTAGCAGCCCGAATCGCCAGGCGATCAGCAGCAATTTCTGGTTGCGCGCGCAGCCAGTCGATCATCGCCCGTCCCGCGTCCATGAAATTGGTAGCCGTCACATGAATGTCGCGCACTGTACACTCCCCCTGTCCTGGTCCATCCATAGCGAGAACGGCGATGCCACGCTCAAGAAGCTTGTCGCCATAGAGCGCAACAGCCATTTCCTTAAACGAATCCATCCCGCCAATGGTAAGGACACAGGGGAGCGGTTTCTGTGCGCCCTGGCTGCGAGGTGGAAGGTGTAGATAGCCCGGCATCGCCCTGTCTCCAAAGGGAATCTCGACACGCCGGACAGCGTGATCGGCCAGCCGGGCATAGGCCATATAACAGGCCGTCTTTTTCTCATTGAGCCGCACATTCTCAGCAGAGTTCTCGAAGATCGGCCACTGCGCACTGCCATAGAGCAGTGCGGCAATAAAGAAACTTTCGCGCGCAGCAACGCTTCGCCCTTCCTCGGCGAAGCGTTGAGCTATCGCTTCCCTGCGCGCAGCGGCACGAGCAAATTCCCTGCTAATATCGTTGAACTTCTGCACGCGATGGCGCACACCCATAAAGTCGGCGCTAGCCTGAGGCCCACAGGGACCAAGAGTATAGCCAATACGGTTCTGATCCCACTCGATGCCAACAGTCTGAATAATGGCGTCGAGAATCCAGCGCTGCTCCTGCCAGCGGCGCATTCGTTTCTCCACGTTCTCGGAAAGAGATGGCATGTTGTTATTCCTTTCTTTACCAAAGCAAGTATCACTTGCATATAAGCATAACATAATTTCTTGAGAAATGCAAGTGATGCTTGCATCTTCTTCAGAGAACTGGTATACTCTGAACATGGAGAAAACGCTCTACCAAACAAGCACGAAAGATGAAGGTACATTCTCTCGCTCCGGGTCTCGTCGGAGGGTGCGAGGCGCGTCTATGCGAAAGGCAGTGCTGGCAGCCACCCTCGATCTCTTAAGCCAGCGAGGCTATGAAGGCATGACGACTAAAGAGATTGCTTCCAAAGCAGGTGTCAATGAAGTCTCTCTGTTTCGTCGCTGGGGGACGAAAGCGGCCATTGTGGCAGAGGCGTTACAAGACTATAGCGCCACAGAGACACCCACGCCGGACACAGGAAATCTCCAGACCGATCTCATAGAACTACTACATGGCATTATCACGCGCATCCAGACCCCATTGGGAAAGGTCGTTTCCCAGATTGTGGTGGGCCACCATCTACAGCCGGAGTTGGAAGAGGTGCGCCGGGCTTATTGGAGAGATCGCTTCGCCAGAGCAGCGACTATTGTCCAGCGAGCGAAGGCGCGGGGCGAACTGCCTGAGGAGGTCGATGCGGAATTTCTGGTGGAGGCTGCGATAGGGCCAATCCTGGTCCGAGCCAATGCAACAGATCAACCCCTGGATGAGCGACTGCCCGAACGCATTGCGAGACTCCTCCTCTATGGACTGAAGAACTCGCAGAGGGAATAATGGTGCGCGGATTACTTTCCCTGGATCAGACACTGAACAAAGCGACTAACCCGCTTCTTTCCGCCGCAATATCATCGACTGGAAATGCGTCTTGTGCTCCCACCCAAACGGAATGACCTTGAAGGAGACGATCTCAAAGTATCGTTGAACGACCTGGCGCACATATTCATCGGTGTGATAGGAGAAAAGTTGCAATAGCTCCAGAAATCTCTGCCGCTCTTCCCTTTTCCAATCCGCATAAGTATCTGTGTCGCGTCGGGGAGCATCGTGATCGTAATATTCACGCAAATTGTTGATGATCTGATCGTTCATGGCATCTCCCCTGGAGAGTCAACCTCTATCTCCTCACGCGGTTCCTGGTTCGACGATGGATTCGTTGGTGCATGTCTGATTGGTGACTCCTGCTCAGCTTCGTCCTCCTCATCTTCTTGCGGTTCCTCTGGTTCTTCCGGCTCGAACTGGCTGTTGACCTGGAGCATAGTGCGCCTGCGCGTGCGGCTGATGAGGACGTAGAGGACGATGAAGAGGGCAGCGATGAGCAAGAGAGGCCAGAGGCGATCAAAGGTGACACCGCTGCTGGTGCCGGGAAAGATGTAGACACCGTCGACGTTGGTAGCCGCGTAGAGCTGGGAGTTATTGGAGCCACCGATGATCAGGGCGTAGACAGCCTCGCCGCGTGGGATACCGGTAGCGATGGCGCCCCAGTCTTCACCACTATCGTCGCTGCGAAACGCGCCTATGTTGGTGCCGATGTAGGCAGTGGTGCCATTAGTGCTGCGGAAATCGGGCAGGACAGTGTAGACACTGATAGCCGTGAGCGATTCCCGGCTAGATGCCCAGTGCGCTCCGTCGTCCTGTGAGAGAAAGAAGCCGTGATTGGTCGCGGCATAGACAAGGCCGCTGAGACCACCCGCCACGTCAGCAGTCTGTATATCATTGATGCCGAGGCTGGCAGGCAGGCCGTTGTTGAAGGCGTGCCATATTGTCCCCCCATCATCGGAGCGATAGGTACCCTGCGCTGTAGCGGCCCAGAGCTGGTTCGTCACACTGTCGAAGTCAAGACCGTTGATGGCATCGCCTGCGGGCAGGCCGGTTCCGACGGTGGTCCAGGTCGAGCCGCCATCTCCGCTGACGAGCACGCCGTGCTGGAGCGTACCGGCATAGATGGGATACGGTGCTTTATCACCGAAGGCGAGAGAGGTGTAGGTATCGGCAGGCAGGTAGCCGCTTGCAGTGCCGGTTTTGCCTGCGGCCCTCCAGTGTCGCGCGCCATCGCTGCTGACATAGATGCCATGATCGGTCGCGGCGTAGAGTTTTTTGCCGGAGGTATCGAACGAGAGGGCATGGACAAAAACGGGAGAGGGCAGGCCGACACTGCTCTGCGTCCAGCGTGTACCGCCATCAGATGAGGTATAGACGCCGCTCTGCTCATCACCTGCATAGAGTACCTGCGGGTTATTGGGGTCGACTTCCAGCGAGCGGATATGCACGTGTTGCAGGCTGGTTGCCTGCCAGTTACCGGCAAAAATGCCCGTATCGGGCGCGCAGGCCGACAGCCCCACCAGTAAGGTCAGGAGCAGGCAGAGCAGAAAGATGAAAGAGGAGAACGGGAAGTGATACCCCACGCTCCGCTTTTGTAGTAACGGCGTATCCATAGTTTGCCTCAAGTATTTTAAGGGAGTAAAGGAATTTCCTGGCCTATGCCTTTCTCTAGCGCCTGGTTATAGACGTGCGCCGCCGTAGCAACGTCTTCCAGAGCGATGCCTAGACCTTTATAGAGCGTAATATCGTCAGGCAATTCGCGCTGCGGCCCCTGCTCACTCACAACATGCGCTAATTCATAGACGCGATTCCAGTCAAGCCATCCCTCGCTAGCGGGGATGATCAGGTCTCCGGCTTCAGCATGGGCCTGTTCTTTTGAATCTGTAACGATGAGGTAGCTGCGTTGTAACGTCGTATCGTCAACTTCCCGCCTGTTGGGCCAGTTGGAGCCAATGGCGTTGATATGGCAGCCGGGTTTGAGCCACTCACCGTGCAAGACCGGCTCGGCTGAGGTTGTTGCGGTAATAACGATATCGGCGTTCTCAACCGCCTGGCGAGCAGAGGCGACAGGCTGTACAGGAATATGAAGCAGGCGAGACATCTCTTCGGCGAAAACCACACACCGCTGGGGATGTCGGCAGTAGACAGAGATAGAGGTGATAGAACGCACCGTGCAGATACCCATCAGCTGCATTGCCGCTTGATTGCCCGCACCGATCATGCCAACAGTTGCCGCATCAGGTCGCGCCAGATACTTGGTGGCCACGCCGCTGGTTCCACCAGTGCGCATACGGCCCAGCCAGTCCGCTTCAATAATGGCAAGCAATTTACCATTATGCGAGCTAAAGAGCATCACCACGTAGCGCACGCCTTCGTGAAACGTGGTGTAGGTTTTAAAGCCCATGGCACCAAAGGTAGGCACTGCTGCGGCCAACAGGTGCATGACACCATGTGTAATGACCAACCGGCTGCGCGGACGGTTAACCGCCATCTCTTCAGCCAACGCCCCAAAAGCCTGCTCCAGTACCTTTATCGTATCAGGCATGGTCAGCAGGCGGCGCACATCGGCTTCACGCAATATCAGCGCCATGAGACATACTCTCACGTTAAACTAATTGGATCTAGCGCTCGCGCCGAATCACGCGACGCATGTAAACTACCGTCTCCTCAATCTCATAGCCCTTTGGTAGTTTCTCTGCTTTCATCGTCTTCGTCTTTGTCTCCAGTGGCATCAGAATCTCCTTCAGGCCGTTGAGCGTGGGAAGGGCGTTTGCCACGGGGGCGGACGGCTGCGCAAAACGTGCCAGCAGACTGCGGCGCAGCAGTTCGATGCCAACTCCTACTGCTAATGCCCCCACGCCCGCTGCCACGCGAGACACCTGCGAATTCTGAAATACAGCAGGAATATATGAGCGGCTGGGAACCAGGCTCGTCGAATGTTCTATCAGTTCGGCTCCGCAAAAACGGCAGTACAGTTCATCATCCAGGCCTTCTGCATGGCAGTTCGGACAGTACATGCAATTCCTCCTCCAGATATACAAACTAAAGGCCACGACATTACTTTTTACCTTCGAGTATCTCGGCAATGGCATCAACTACAAGCGCGTTTTCCTCTATAGTATTGTAAAAATACGGCGAGATACGCAACAACCCGGGCCGCGAATCGGTGACGATATTCCGGTTGATGAGGGCTTCGACTACATCATGGGGATGCTCCATTTCCAACATTACAATCGAACTGCGCCGCTCCGGCTCCTGCGGGGAGCGCACCTTCCACCCGCGCTCGCGCAGGCGAGCAATCAGGTCATTGGTCAGGTAGCGCGTGCGCTCGCAGATGCGTTCGACGCTGATTTCCAGCACAATATCCAGACCCCCGTTCGCTGTGTAAATGGTCGGCATGGCAGGCGTGCCAAGCTCGACACGCGAGGCGTCATTCCGATATTCGAATTCTCGCGGCTTAAACTGGAACTGATCCCTGTGACCAAACCAGCCCGTGATGGTTGGCTCCAACTTCGGAATCAACCCCTCGCGTACATAGACGAAAGCCAGGCCGGGACCACCCATCAGCCATTTCAGGGCGCCGGAGACGAGGAAATCGATATCGAGGGCGTTGACATCGATGGGAATCTGGCCTGTTCCCTGGTAATCATCGATCAGAATATACGCGCCATGCTTGTGGGCAATGTCCGCTACAGCGCGCACATCTTGAATATAACCGCTCGTATAAAAGACACGCGAGGTCGCTACCAGGACAGTCTTATCATCCACGGCGTTTTCAAACAGCTCCGGTGGCGTATAGATATGGTCTGGGCTCTCCACAAAGCCGACCTCGACACCCAGGCGCTGCTTAACCAACCATTGATAAGGAACCGTGGGGAAATCCATATCGCCTATAACGACTTTGTTACGGCTGCTATAGTCAAGAGAGGCGGCAATGGAGCTTAGGGCGGTGGAAACATTGGGAGCAATGGCAATTTCATGCGGCTGCGCGCCAATGATTTTCGCGAACTTCTGCTTGACCTTCGCAATCTCACCCAGCCAGATATCGTACCATGCATGCGCCCCCCATTCGTTCCACATCTGCATAAACTCTTCCATTCCACGCATAGAGCGATCTGACAGCGCCCCCAGCGAGCAGCTATTCAGATACGTCTTCTTTTGCAGGATGGGAAATTCAGCCCGGTAGGCCAGCAATTCGGGATTCTCCACAGCGGCAGGAGCGGATTTCGGCGTCCTGGACTCACTCAAAGTCATTTTTTTGCTCCTTCAAAGGTCTGACCCAGCTTTATTGACTCTCTAGCAATCAGGTAAGATGCCACATTCTATTCTATTTTACCGTTTTCGGGTCAGAGAGTCCACTGTTTGCGTAAGCAAATTCGCGACTCGATCTACATCTTCCTCTTTTGTCCAGCGGCCCAGTGTCAGGCGCAAGGCACCAAGCGCACGTTCGCGGGTGAAGCCCATCGCCATGAGGACGGCGGAAGGCTCGGTGCTGCCCTCATGGCAGGCAGAGCCGGTGGAACTGGCGATGTCCGGCGTCGCCGCCAGCACGCTCTCGCCCACAACGCCGGAGATGCTGACGTTGAGTGTATTGGGCAGGCGCGCGGTAGGATGGCCGTTGAGCGAGATGCGACCAGGCAGGCGCTCCTCTAAGGCCTGCTGCAACCGGTCGCGCAGGCGCTGGATGCGCGGCATGCTCTCGGCGAGTTGTTCCTGCGCCAGCCGGCAGGCGGTTCCCAGCGCGACCATATAGGGTACATTCTCCGTACCAGCGCGCCGACCGCCTTCCTGCCCACCACCATAGATCACCGGCTCAAGTTGCAACCCCTGCCGGATATATAACGCGCCAATCCCTTTGGGCGCATACACCTTATGCCCGGCAACCGTGAGCAGATCAACTCCCAGCTCGGCTACATGCACAGGAATTTTGCCCACCGACTGCGCGGCGTCTGTATGCATGAGCGCGCCATGCTCGTGCGCAATCTGCGCGATTTCCGCGATAGGTTGCAGCGTACCGGTCTCGTTATTGGCATGCATAATGGTGACAAGAACCGTCTGCTCATCAATAGCAGCCTCAACATCGGCAGGATTGACGCGCCCATAACCATCGACAGGCAGATAGGTGACGCGAAAATCGTGCAGCCGTTCCAGGGCACGACAGGTATTGATGACCGCCGGGTGCTCGGTCACCTGCGTAATGATATGCTTGCCTCGTCCCCGCGCCAATGCGGCGAGCGCAGCGCCGCGAATGGAGAGATTATCGCTTTCCGAGCCGCCGCCGGTAAACGTCACCTCGCCCGGCTGGCAACTCAACAGCGCGGCCACCTGCTGGCGCGCCATATCAACCCTCTGATGGGCTGTTTGCCCATAACGATGCGTGCTTGACGGATTGCCAAACTGGTACGCGAGGTACGGCAGCATGGCATCGACCACCACCGGGTCAACCGGGGTTGTCGCGTTGTAATCGAGATAGATTGGGCCTCCTACAAGCCCGGGATGCAGCGACATGATCTCTTTCCTCTCTCAGAATGTATTCTTCTATCTATTCTAACATCAGCACGGTCTCCCCCAGACAACATGGCCGTTTATCTCCAATGTGACCTGTCCCTCTGTGGTAAAGGGGGCTACCAGGCTCGCGACAGCGCGATCAAAGGCGGCGGCGTTTTCCTGTCCCATACCGCCACGCGAGAGGCTACTTCTGGCATGAAACGATTCGACGTAATCCTCGAGGGACCGCGTGAAGGGAACGGACGCGGTACGCTGCTCTCCCTCACGCCGGTAGAGACCGCGCTCCTCCAATTCTTTGATGAGATCGAGCGGCTTGTAATGAGGGTTGGTCGAGAAACGGCGGATGATCTTGATTAGCTCGTCGTTCCAGCATGTAGCAAGTATCTCTACATTCACGATAGCCAGAAAGCCCGCCGCAGTGAGCGCCTCACGAAAACGGGGCAGCACCACCTCCCAATCCATCCAGTGCAGGCTCTGGCCCGCCGTGACAAGGGCATAGGGTGGAGAGAGTGGAGCCTCCTCGGCGCGGCTATAAATCCAGTTGAGATGAGGGTGGTCGCCATTGGGCAACTGCTTGCCTCTGGCAATCATCGCCCGTGAGAAATCAACCGCGTCAACCCGCTCAACGCGAGGTGCCATGTGACGGGCCACATCGCCGGTGCCAGCGCCAACATCAAGCACAGCACCCGATTGCCCGCGCATTAAACTCAAGAGTATATCAAAGGTTTCGGCTGGATACGAGGGCCGCAGGTGATAGGTATTCGCGACCTCCTCCTCCTGGAAACGGGCCGCATGCATCAGCCTGAGGTGTCCCGGCTTCTGTCCCATAGAGAGGCTCCTCCAATGTCATGCCACCAGTTCAGCAGCCAGAGCGACCTGCAACTCTTCCCAGAGAGCGCGCACATCCTGCTCCGTGGTGCGGATGTTGCCAATGGCGATACGAATGGTGTACTTGCCATGCAGTTTGGTATGCGAAAGGAAAAAGCGGCCCGTTGCATTGATGCGGTTCATAATACGCTCGTTCAGACTTTCCAGCGCGGCCTCGTCGTCCATCCCCTGTGGATGCGCACGGAAGCAGACGGTGCTGAAGGGGGTGGGGGCCATACGCTCAAAAGCCGACGCTTCGTCGACCCATTGCGCGATGAGGTGAGCCAGGCGCATATGCTCGCGAATGCGGGCAGCCAGGCCCTCCGCACCGAAGTAGCGCATAATCATCCACAGCTTGAGCGAGCGGAAGCGGCGACCTAGCGAGGTTCCATAGTCCATCAGGTTGGGAACTTCGTCGCCTGTGCTTTCGGCGTTGCGCAGGTATTCGGGGACCAGGCTGAAGGCGGCCTTGACTACGTCGGGCTTGCGCGTGTAGAAGACGCTGCAATCGATGGGAGTAAAGAGCCATTTGTGCGGGTTGACGATCAGGCTATCAGCACGCTCGCAGCCCGCCAGGACGTAGCGCATCTCAGGAGCAACGGCAGCGGAGCCGCCATAAGCTCCATCCACATGCAGCCAGAGGCCATAACGCTCGCAGACATCGGCAATCTCCGGCACCGGGTCAACGCTGGTAGTGGAAGTGGTGCCAACGGTGGCAACGACGGCGAATGGCCGAATACCAGCGGCGCTATCTTCCTGAATGGCACACTCAAGCCGGGCAACATCCATACAAAACTCGCTATCCACGCCAATCTTGCGCAGGCCCTCCTGACCAACACCCAGCACGATGCCCGCCTTTTCAACCGATGAATGCGCCTCCTGCGAGGCATAGTAGCGCAGGCGGGGCACATCAGGCCGACCAGACATGCCTTGCTGGCGAATGTGCAGGTCAGGGATGGCCTCACGCGCAGCCGCCAGGGCATAGAGGACGCCAGAGGAAGCGGTATCGTTGATGACGCCAAAAAGCGGATGCGGCAGGCCAAGCATCTGGCGCAGCCAGTCCAGCGTCACCTGTTCCAGTTCCGTCGCAGCCGGAGAGGTGCGCCAGAGCATGGCATTGACGTTGAGCGCGCCAGAAAGCATCTCGCCCAGAATGCCGGGGCCGGAGCCGGTAATGCCAAAATAGGCCATGAAACCCGGCGAGTTCCAGTGAGTAATGCCGGGCATGAGCACACGGTCAAAATCGGCGAGAATAGCCTCCATCGCCTCCGGCTGCTCCGGCGGCTGAGCAGGCAGGGCGTGACGAATATCGCCGGGAGCAACCTGAGACAGAACGGGATAGCTGCCTACATCGGCCAGGTAATCGGCGATCCAATCTACGATCTGGTGTCCGTAACGGCGAAAATCTTCGGGCCGCATATCGCCTGTTGCCGCCGCTTGCTGCGCGTTATCAAGTGGTGTATATTCTTGCATGACGTGAAATGCTCCTGAAGCACAGGGTGACGCGTATAAAATCCAAAAAGAAGACGACGCCTCCAACAACCGTGGAGGCGTCATCATTATGGCACGTATGAGACTATTTTGCAAACTTTGCGGCCAGCTCGCGCGTGCCAGGCTCGACGAGAACGGAACCATCGGGAAAGATAATAGTCGGGACGCTGCGCATGCCACCATTAACCTTCATGACAAATGCCGCCGCCTCGGGATCCTCTTCAATATTGATATATTCGTAGGGGATGCCCTGCGTATCAAACCAACGTTTGGCCCGGCGGCAATCACCGCACCAGGTAGTGGCATACATCCTGATGATTTCCTGTGTCTCGGCTGAGGTACCTGTTGTTTGCATGTTTGGCGCAAATACTCCTTCAGTAGCTAGGACTAGATATTCCTTCCTACCTACTGAAACACCCACTGCCCGCAGCATATTCCCCTCCAGAACATATCACCCCTCAACCGCTTGCAGAGTTGGCCTGTTGATGCGTTCCAACATACGGTCGAGGAACCTTTTGCCACCGCTGGCAACCAGACCAGGGTTGCGCGCCAGGATGCCCATGACGAGGCCCGCGCTGAAATCACCACGCAGCGTCTGCGCCACCTGAGCGGGCGTGAGCCGCTGCATCAAGTCGAGCGCGTCATCCCACTTCTCATCGCTGTATTGCGCGATGTGTTTGTTAATCATGTAGGCAATGTCCATATCGCGCCCGAAACGCGCCCGCCATCTCCTGTCAAAGCGCGAGAGGAAGCCAGCGGAGGTATCGCCCGCCTTGATCGCCTCGGCTGCGACCTGACCCGCCATATGGCCCGCATAAATGGCAAAGCGAATCCCCTCACCCACAAGGGTCGAGCCATGACCAGCAGCGTCGCCAGCCAGCAGCAAGCCATCACGAGAGAAACGCTCAAGCGGCCCCTCGGAAGGGAAGAGGCCCGTGTGATATTCAACGGGACTGGCACCTCTGAACTTTTCGGCAAGCCGGGGGATGTCGCGTATAATGCTGTCCAGGTAGAGCCGTGCGTCTTCTTCACTGTCGGGATGCAGCACGCCTACGCCCAGGCGCACGCGTCCATTCCCTCTCGGAAAGACCCAGGCATACCCATTCGGCGCGTATTTGCTGCCCATAATGAGATACAGCTCATCCTGCGGGTAGTTCGGCGCGTACAGGTCATATTCCGCCCCGTAGCCATAGCGATGGAAGGCATTTCCCATCTCTGTGCGCACACCGACATGGCGCGAGAAGCCGCTGGCATCGATTGTTACCGGCGCGCGCAGCGTGATCCGCTCGCTGATATGATTTTTCGCCGTAACTCCCACGACACGCCCCTCTTCCAGCAAAGTCTGCTCAACGGTATGGCGCACGCGCAGCGTTGCCCCGGCGGCAACGGCACACCCGGCAAGATGCTGGTAGACACCGCGCACATCGATGACGCAGGCAACGGCGGGATTATAGAAAAGAGGCACCTCGCGGCTGGGCGAGAGGAAAAATACCTTGTTGATGGGGTGATAGAGATGTTCTGGAATGCCCAGTGCCTTCATATCGCTGACCCAGCTTCCCCCGCTCGTATGCACAGGATAGCCAATCTCGTTCTGCCGCTCCAACACGAGCGTTTTTGCCCCGCCCCGCGCGGCGGCTTCGGCAGCGGCAAGGCCCGCAGGCCCCCCACCTACAATTAATACATCACAATCGTTCGACATATCAACCCTCTCTGACTATACAAAATCTCTCCTGACAGAAAGCGTCTAAATTGCTTATTGAGTCGTCCGGCATAGTATAGTTCACATGGCAGGATATTGTCTACCGGGTGCGCCGTAAACGCCGGGCAAACTGAGATATCAGCGGCTCCTGGCATTGCCGACAAACTGCTATCAGCTACTCACGCTATCGCTGGCCCCAAAGTCCGAAGCACATCTTCGCCTCAAGTCAGAGGGACAACAACGCCTGCTACAAGCGCAACATATGCAGCAGATACTTTCCAACGAGGCCGAGCCAGCACAAGGGATGTCACAAGTAGCGATCCCCAATTCACATTTATTCTGGGATTGGCAGGTATACGTGCCCAGATACCTGCCGGAACTGATATAGATAGTAAATCCTTCTCTGTCACCTCATCTTATGAGACGGGTGAGTAAGCCACAGGCGAGGCCTACACTGCTTCCCAGATTTGCACTGTGGAATCGCTGCTGCCGGTGGCGATGCGTGTACCGTCGGCGGGTGACCAGGCGGCGTCGAAGACGGTATCGCTGTGGCCACGATAGACGTAGAGGTGGTTGCCGCTGAGGGCATCCCAGACCTGGGCTGTGGCATCTTTGCTGCCGGAGACAAGACGAATGAAGGAGGGCGACCAATTCACAGCCCAGACGCGATCGGTGTGGCCCTGGAAGGTGAACAGCATTTTGCCCGTCTGCGCATCCCAGACCTGAACAGTATTGTCGTCGCCACCGGAGGCAATATAGCGCCCATCGGGTGACCAGGCCACCGTCCTTACAGCGGCACTGTGACCTTTGTAGGTCAACAGTGGCGTGCCGGTTGAGACATTCCAGATCTGAACGGTCTTATCCGCACCCCCGGAGACGATTTTTGAGCCGTCTGGCGACCAGACCGCTGCCCAGACAACATCGCTGTGGCCTGTGTAAATCATGTCAGTGTTTCCCGTTTGCGCATCCCAGACACGCACCGTTTTATCCGCGCTGACAGAAGAAACGCGACTGCTATCCGGGGAGAATTTTACTTCGTAGACAGAAGCTGTATGACCCTGATAGACGAGGACACTGCCTCCCGTCTTCGCGTTGACGACCCGCACAACAGCATCTTCACCGCTGGAAGCGATAAACGAACCATCCGGTGACCAGGCGACGGAATTGGCTGCTCCATTATGGCTGTAGCTGAAGATAAGCGTTCCGGTCGCAGCCTTCCACACCTGCACTGATTGATCGTAGCTGGCGGAAGCTATGTTCTTCGCATCAGGCGACCAGGTGACAGAATAAACATAGCCGCGATGCCCGCGATAGGTCAGCAGAGTTGTTCCCTGTGCTGGCGCGGGCGAAGGGTCGGGTACAGGCGTACCCGGCGTGGAGTTTGGAGGAATACCGGGGCTTTTCGGTGTACCCTGTGTATGAATAAACTCATATCCTCCCAGCGCACCGGCGGCAACGATGACCAGTCCCCCAACGATGCCAAACAAAGCTCTCCGCCGCGAAACTCCCTGCTGCCTCTCAATACCTGGAGCAAGGGGAGGCGAACCCGGCGTTACATTATGTGGTGTTATAGCAGGCGATGCCTGTAATGCTGCCGGAGCAAGGGGAGCGACAGAGGCAGAAGCCTGCGACGCCGACTCTGGGGGAGTATTCAAAACGGTGGGAATTGTCGCCTGCGATAGCGTGGAAACCGTCATGTAAGCATCATGGGCGGAGAGCGGAACAGGCGAGGCAGGATTGGCCGGTGGGAGCGAGCATGCTCTTTCAAAGGCGCTGGCAAACTCCGCAACCGTGACGAAACGCTCGTGAAACTCTTTCGCCAGCGCCTGCCTGACTACTGTCTCAAGCGCCGGAGGAATTGATGGCACCTTTTGATGCAGCGGCGGCAGTTCGGCAAATAAATGCTGGCTGGCTACCTCGGTGAAAGTCCCCTGAAATGGCGGGCTGCCGCTCAGCCATTCATAGACGACAATGCCCAGAGCATATTGATCGCTGGCTGGTCGAGGCCTGCCTTTCAGTTGTTCGGGAGCCATATAGATGACGGTTCCGGCTGTCTCGACGTGCTGCGATTGCGAACTTTTGGCGATGGTGGCAATCCCAAAATCCGAGAGCAAGACGTCGTTGTCGCGTCCTACCAGCATATTCTCCGGCTTGATATCACGATGCACAAGGTTGCGATCATGCGCATATTGCAAAGCGGAGGCGAGCTGTTTGACGTAAGGAACCAGTTTCGCCGCAGGCTGCGCAACGCCCCTGGGAAAGAGACGGCGCAGCGTGCCATGCGGGGCGTAATCCATCACCAGATAAGGTAAGTCTTTTTCAATGCCAAAATCGAAGACGCGCACGATATTGGGATGCATCAGGCTGGCAATCGTGCGGGCTTCATTGAGAAAGGCCTCTGTATCCTCGCTGGTGAGCCGGGCTTGCAGCACTTTGATCGCGACCTGCGTATTGAGGTAGATATGCTTGCCGAGGTAGACATCGGCAAAACCACCCTGACCCAGCACGCGCTCCAACTGATAGTTCCCAAGCCGCAGACCCATAAAGTCAGCCATTCCCGGCCCTCTTTCTCGATCACACGACGGTATATGCAGCTATTTCAGATTGCAAAAGGCCACGAGAGGGAAAATACCTGCACTATTATAGCACATCTTATTGTACGTTCTATACAAGGCGCAAGTTCACAGCAGAGCTTCTTGCTGGACGGAGGGGAAAAGAGCCTGCTATAAAGCCAGTAGCCAGATTGGGCCTTGTAAGGCAGCACGCAAACAACCAATTACCACTAATCACGATACCGGAGACCCCACCTGTGCGAAAACTATTATAGACGCAGTTTCGCATGGGTGAGCTGCTGATGAGGCTGCAATATGGGATCATCAAGTCATCCTGACGACTAGATATCGTCGGTGCGCCCGTGTCGCCCGCGGCCTTCTCTGAAACGCTGCGCACCCACCCGTGCTTCACCGGATTGCATCACTTCGAGGCCGTGCAGGGTCTCATTGCGCAGGGCCTCACCGAGGGAAAGCGACCATTGCTCGTAGACAGAGAGCCGGTCGGAGCGCATGCAGAGCTGCGGGAAACGCGCCAGCTCATTTGCCAGGGCGAGGGCAGCCGCAAGGGCTTCGCCGGGTGGTACGAGGCGATTAGCCAGACCCATCGTCAGCGCCTCCTGGCCGGAAACGCCGCGTCCGGTGAGAATCATGTCGAGCGCGTGGCTCTGACCGATGAGACGCGGCAGGCGAATGGTGCCACCATCGATGAGTGGCACACCCCAGCGGCGATTGTAGACGCCGAAGACTGCATTCTCGGCAGCGACACGCAGATCGCACCAGAGCGCAACTTCCAAGCCACCCGCCACGGCATAGCCCTCCACCGCCGCGATAACAGGCTTGCTGAGCAGCATGCGCGAAATACCTAACGGCGCGTCCCCCTCCGTCGAAACAACAAGGTTTTGCCGGTCATCGGCAACCGCTTTGAGATCGAACCCGGCGCAGAAGGTGCCCCCCGCGCCCGTGAGTACAGCCACCGCAAGCGATGGGTCGGCATCGAACTCACGAAAAGCCCGTGCCAGCGCTTGCGCCATAGGGAAATGAATAGCATTGCGCGCCTGTGGGCGATTCATGGTCACAATGAAGACCGCCCCGTCCCGCCCGGTTTTCAAACCATCCATCGTCTGCTGCTCTGATTCATTGCCAGTAGTCATGTCGTATCTCCTCCTGAAATGCTCCAGGGCGAAAACAAGTCCTTTACACGCAAAGAAAACATCTATCAGCAAGAGTAGGATATTTCAGCTTGAAAAGCGATGTTGCTGGCTAACAGATTCAGTCAATTCGTCCTTAGAGACCAGAATCCGCATCTCACCTTCTTCTAACTTTGTTTCTGTTCCTGCTCTGTATTGTCACTTTTATCACTGCTCTTGCTGCTGCGATGCTCCGGCAGCAACATTGCCAGTACGGTTGCTTCATCCCTGTCACGCGGTTCGTAGCCCTCAGGGGCCTCGTCGATTTGCCAGACAACGCCCTCGCGAATAAGATATTTCCACTCCAACTTGTCGCTATTGTTAAAATCGGCAGGCGTTGCGGTCTTGAGCAAATTCAGTACCTCATCGGGAACGGGGTCGGCAATATTGAGTTTTCCTGAACGCAGTTGGGCGACATACTCCGCGAAGACACCTTCAGGATCTTCACGAAAGAGAATACGCTCCATATTGCTCATGTTGCTCAAGGCCGCTTCTTGATTCTCTGGAACTGCCAGATCATTGATGATACGCCTGCGCAGCGCCTCGAAGTAGCTGTACTGCACAAGGCCGCTGCAAATGAAACGCAGCATGCTTTGCTTTGTATCGCCCTCCTCATCCCATTTTTCAAATAGTGCCGCGATTTTCTCGGCAGCGTCAGCAACACCTGGAATGTCCGGCAGGTGCTTTTGCGCGACACGCTCGACATACAGGGCGCTCAGTTCATAGACTACCTTGTGATCATAGAGCTGGTTGACCTGATCGAGCGCCATGCCGCGCACGTGACGCATGTAGAAGATGCCGTGATTATCCTCATGGTCCTGCGCGTCGTGACGGGATTTTTCATATGCCGTCTCCGCGTACCAGCCGAGCGGCAGGCGCTTGATGCCAACCGTGAACTCCTTGAACGGGTACACCTCGTGACGCCAGCTCGCGACGCGCACGCCCTTCGTCGTGGCCTCTACCAGAAAGATGTTATCAAATCCCTTTGTCGGATCATTGAGAAGATAGAAAATGGCGGAATGACTCCATACACTATTGGTAGCAAAACGGATCAGGCGGGAAAAAACCTCTTTTGGATTGTGATTGACACGCAGAATAACATCGCCCACGCGTAAACGTGGGCCTTCATCACTCATCTGCTGGAAATACTCCAGCGGGTCACCTGCAACACAGGTAGCGCGATAAGGCATAATTTCTACTCCTTCATACAGAGAATACTTTTTGTTTTGTTCTCATTAGAGTATGCCTGACTCTGGCTTTTTTTGCAAGCATATATCTCAGCGCCAGTACGTCTACCTGAGTTTATAGTATAAATTCATTTATTTGCACAAATTTAAAAGTATAGCTTATTTTATTTAGGGAAGGGTTAGATAGTCTTCAGAAGTCATGGGCACAATGAAAAGGAGAAATCATGGCAAATAAACCGGGGCCGTTAGCAATAATAGGGGCAGGAGTGGATTTGCTGATGGCGGCGGGAAAGCTGGCGCGGCACCCCCAGCCGCCGAGCTTCGAGGGAGAAATCGTCACAACGGAAAAGAGAGCAAGAGGCCTGTGGCCGAAACTTTCCTGACCGGGTTGAGCCAGGAAGCGGGCAACAGGTACAATGAGCACGCAGAGACGCAACCCGGCTAGCCTGCTCACGTTTTTGCATATTTTGTTGATTATACAAGAATTCAAAAACAGGTGCAGGTAATATACTTTTATCCATAACCAGCGCCTTTCCCATTAAAAATGTGTAAATAACCCGCGATTCCTCGTTTATTTGCCTGGCAAAGCCGTTGACGGGTACGTGGCTTCACTGGTATCATGTGTGTATATTTTCAGCGGCATTTTCAGTAGCAGGGTCAGAGCAATGCAGCAGGCAAAAACATGGCGAGAATTATTGAATTATATTCTGAGTGACTCACGCGAGCGGCAGCGTCTCGCCGAAGACCTGGGGATACGTCTTATCACATTAAACCGCTGGATCAGCGGAGAAACGAAGCCGCGCCCGCAAAATATGCAGCACTTGCTCAACGCGCTGCCCCAGTACCGCGATCAGTTCCTCGACCTTTTACGCTTTGAAAGGGGATTTGAAGACCTCACCTCATTTGAAGACGAAAGCGCGAAAGAAATCCCTTCAGCATTCTACCTCCGCGTGTTAAACGCGCGCGCCTCTTCCGTAGAAAGCCTGCGTTTCTGGTCCGTCGGCAACCTGATCTTGCAGCAGGCAATAAGCCAGCTCGATCCAGACCGCCTGGGTATGTCAGTCGTCGTCGTGCGCTGCATGCCACCCCAGCCGGGCAACACAAAGGTACGCAGCCTGCGTGAAAGCATTGGTGTGGGCACTCCCCCCTGGCCCAATGACCTGGAGCAGCAAGCCCTCTTCCTGGGCGCGGAATCGCTCGCGGGCTACGCCGTCTCCCTGTGTCATCCGGCAGCCAACCAGGACGTTGCCTCAGACAATACCTTTGTGCCGACCACACCGGGCGAATACGAGAAAAGCGCCCTCGCCCATCCTATCCTCTATGCCGGACGCGTTGCGGGTTGCCTGCTCGTTTCCAGTGTCGAGGTGAACTATTTCCTCTCACAAACCCGGGCTACGCTCGTTCAACACTACGCCGACCTGCTCGCTCTGGCATTTGAGCCGCAGGACTTCTACAGTCCTCAGAACATCGAGCTACACGTCATGCCGCCGCATCCAATCCAGCGCAAGCATTTCGCGAATTACCGCCAGCGTGTCGCCAGGACGATGATACAGGCAGCCCAGAGACACCAGCCAGTCAACAACAACGAAGCGGAACAGATCGTATGGCGAGAGCTAGAGGAGGAATTGCTGCTGCTGACTACAGTCTCATAGCAGCTCCCTATGTTTGAAGATTTCAGCCAGGGCATAGCTCAACATTGGACACAAACCTGTCTTGGGCCCGGCTCAATCGAGCTTGTTGGTGCGAAGCTGCGCCTGAGCCTGGCAGCCGTGCAGCAAGGGCAATACGCCGACGCGCAGATCGACGACTATGATTCCCTGCCCCGCTCGTCCTTTCCCTGGCGCCCTCCGCTGTGTATGGAGACGCGAGCGCGCTCCTCACACCCGGCAGCAACCAGCAGCGCCGAAACAGGCGGCATCCTGCGCGGCACGGCGGGCTTCGGCTTCTGGAACTACCCTTTCTCCGTGCGCGGCGACATTCTCATGCTCCCCGAAGCGGTCTGGTTTTTCTATGCCTCACCACCCTCGAACATGGCGCTCGTTCCCGGCCTGCCCGGCTGGGGCTGGAAGGCACAGGTGGTACACAGCATGCGCGTCGAGTCAATGATCTCCACCGCACCGCTGGCCTTAAGCGCGGTATGGGCCAGACTGACGGGCGACGACAAAGTGGCGTCTCGCTGGATGCAGCGCCTCAGCGGGGCGCAAGAGGCGCTGCTCAACGTCGATCTGGCGGACTGGCATACCTATCGCCTCGAATGGCGCAGCGGCGACGCGCTCTTCTGGGCGGATGACAGGCTCGTCCTGCGCGCCGCGTCCCCCCCCACGCGCCCGCTCGGTTTCGTCGCCTGGATCGACAACCAGTACGCCGTTGCCACGCCACGCGGCACGCTCCGTTTCGGCACCGTCGCCAGCACGCCGGAGTGGCTCGAACTCGACTACATCAGGATCGAACCACTCTAACGCTGCTTATTTCTCCGCCAGGGGCAGCACTTCGTCAACTATACCGTACTCGACCGCCTCCTGCGCACTCATGTAGAAGTCGCGCTCGGTATCCTTCTTGATACGCTCCAGTGGCTGTCCCGTGTGGTGATGAATGATCTCGTTCAGCACCTCGCGGGTATGAAGGATTTCGCGGGCCGCGATATCGATGTCCGTCGCCTGTCCGCTGATGCCGCCCGTCAGTGGCTGGTGCATGTGAATACGCGCATGTGGCAGGGAACGACGCCGTCCGCGATCACCTCCCATGAGCAGGATCGTACCGAAGCTGGCGGCCAGCCCCACACAGGTAGTCGCCACCGGACGCCTCAGAATACGCATCGTGTCATAAATCGCCAGTCCCGCTGTGACCGTTCCACCAGGGGAATTGATGTACATGTTGATCTCGCGGTCGCTGTCCTGGGCATCCAGGAAGAGCAACTGCGCTACGATCAGGCTCGCCATATTCTCCTCAATCGGCCCGTTGACCATGATAATGTTTTCACGCAGCAGACGCGAGAAGATGTCATAGGCTCTCTCGCCGCGCCCCGTCGACTCAATCACGGTTGGAACTACTAAACTCGTTGCCATACCTTTCACCTCTCATTCTTGACTATTTAGATTCAGTAAGACGCTGGCGCACAAAGTAGTAATGTACCTGCGAACTGCGTCCCGTAGTACCCTGATCCAGCACGCTGATCAGCAGCCAGCCCTCCTGGCCTAGTTCGTTCAATCGCTCAGCCGGAAGCAGCCCCTCCTCTCGCGCATCTACCGTAATCGTTTGATACTCCCACTCAGGCAGTTCGACCGGCACACTTTCATACACCGTCGGTACATGTAATGCTGGCTGTACGTCCGGCTGCCCGGACATATACTGTCGAAGCGGCTTCATCGTAAACAACTCTATCCTCCTTCTGCTTAAGAAAGCCTTGTAAGGTAACACCTACCTGTGACTTGAATATAGCATGCGAATAGCATATGATGATAGAGAACATCTATGCTGACAGCATAGCTCACTCGGCAGATATGCTAAGAGCATAGGCCAACTAAGCCGTAGGTTCCGATTTATCGGCCAACGGATGTTTCGTCGGCAATCATACAGGAGCACAACATTATGGCGGATTTGCAGGAGACCATCGGACGCGTCGTGCGGCGAGAACGGCAGGATCGCCACCTCACCATCAAAGAACTGGGCGATAAAGCGGGCCTATCAGAAATTTACGTCGGAGAGATCGAGCGCGGGCAGAAATATCCCTCGGCGAAGGTGCTGGAAAGCCTGGCGCAGGCGCTTGACATGGACATTGCCGAACTGCTAGAACTGTTCGCCGAAGAGATTCGCCAGGAACGCATGCCCGAAAGTACCCGCGCCATCGGCTTTACGCTGCCCACAACCGGCGGTCAGCCGCGCCGCATGGTGGTCAAAAAGATCGTCAATATGCTTGAGGAGGGCGACGTTGACAGCGTAGCCGATTTCAGCGCCTTCCTCCTCTCGCGACATATGGGCCTGCGTTAAGCAACAGACAGAGACTAATGGCTCATCTTCTCTTTCCCCAGACGAATTACTGCGCGGAGATGGCCGCTCTGCCGCCGCGCAAGACGTATTTCTGAATCTTGCCGGTGGCAGTCTTGGGCAATTCAGGGATAAAGGTGAATGACTTCGGCACCTTGAAATGTGCCATGTTATTGCGAGCAAAGACGCGCAATTCCTCCGGTGTCACGTTCTGCCCTTCCTTGACGACGACAAAGGCGTGGGGAGCCTCGCCCCATTGCTCATCGGGCATACCCACCACCGCGACCTCCTGAATGGCCGGGTGACGCAGGAGAATGCCCTCAACCTCGACCGAGGAGATGTTCTCTCCGCCACTGATGATCACGTCCTTGAGGCGGTCGCGAATTTCGACATAGCCATCGGGATGGACAACCGCCGCATCGCCGCTATGAAACCACCCTCCTTGAAAGGCACGTGCGGTAGCTTCTTGATCGTTGTAATAGCCCTTCATCACGACATTGCCGCGTGCTACAATTTCGCCGATAGTCTCTCCGTCGTGCGGAACCTCATTGCCCTCTGCATCGACGACCAGCAGTTCACCGGAAGTGATCAGTTCCACTCCCTGGTGGGCTTTGAGGGTTGCAAGTGCTTGAGGAGAGAGCGCGGCATGTTCTGGTCGTGGCTCGCAAATGCTGATGAAAGGCGCTGTCTCTGTCAGGCCATACACCTGCGTGATCTCCCATCCCAATTCGCCTTCGACCCGCTCGATGGTCGCCGCCGCTGGAGGGGCCCCCGCTGTCAACACGCGTACCTTCCTCTGTCTCGGCTTGTCGGCTTCAGACGAAAGCCAGATGTCCTTCACATCCTGGGGAGCATTAGCGATACCAATCAGCACGGTGGGAGCGGCACAGAGCAGCGTCACCCCTTCATCGCGGATCAACGTGAAGACAGCACGGGGTTCTACCTTGCGCAAGCACACGTGCGCCGCCCCAGCAGCGGTGACCGTCCAGACAAAGGTCCAGCCGTTGGCATGGAACATCGGTAGCGTCCACAGGTAGCGATCTCCCGGCCACATGTGGATATGGACGAGCGTACCGACGACGTTCATGTAGGCATTGCGATGCGTGATCATCACCCCTTTGGGGCGCGAGGTTGTGCCGCTAGTATAGTTGATGGTCAGCAGATCATCCTCGGCAATCACCGGACGAGTGAAAGTCTGTGGAGCATACGCCAGCAGCGTCTCGTAGTCCAGCCAGTCCGTTTCACGCAAAGCATCGGTCAGACCTTCGAGCGCCACAAAGTGCTTCACCCCTGGCAGTTCGCCGCGAATCTCTTCAACAACGGGCAGATAATCACTGTGGACACAAACCACCTGCGCTCCACTATGATTGATGATGTAAGAGAAATCGTCAGCGATGAGGCGATAGTTGATGGGGACAAGGACTGCTCCAATCTGAGGGATGGCGTAAAACGATTCGAGTTGCGCATGCGTGTTGGGCGCAATATAGGCAACGCGATCACCCGGATTGACGCCCATCTGCTGGAGCGCAGCCGACCAGCGATCACAACGATGAGCAAACTCCGAGTACGTCAAACGCAGTTCCTCATCCACAACAGCCTCACGATCAGGATACAGACGCCGGGCACGGTGCAGAAAATCCAGAGGGGACAACGGTGTTTCCATAGGATGACCTCCTGAAGTGTCGACACAACTGTTAAGAAATACACCACTTGATGATTACCAGAACGTATTGCCCGCAATCGTTCTCACCATTAGTGAATGCCGGCGCAAGCAACATTGGTAAACATCAGCATAGCATATGGAACAGGCATGTCGCAATAGAAGCAACCACCCGTTCAGAGGCTATGCGAGGCCCAGATATTGCCGCGATCGGCATAGCTCGGCCCTTCGCCAAAAGCCGCCTGCGTATGACCCCCGTCATCCACTACCATCTGGAAGTAGTCACCATAGGGCAGGTCAAAGCCCGCCGGTGAACGATAGGGGGTAGCCGGACACATAGCTTGATATCTGTACTGGAGGGCCAAACCGCGCGCCGCCATCTTCACTCCGACAGCACATGACTTGAAAAGGGAAAAAACGGATCCTCTCTCACATTAGCACAGATGTAGCGTGTCTGTTAAAGCATAGCCAGGGCGACCTACTCTCTCACAAGAGAAAATCTCACCTGCTTAGCATCATGCTTCTTCGGCCAGTAAGCGTTCAATGACGTCGTAGGGGATAGGCGGCCAGGGCTTACCGCGTCTGGCAAGGAAGGTACGCGCATTGCGCCTGCCGAGGAAGAAAAATTGTAACATATGGAAGGGGGAACTGGCATGCGGCATCTGGTCGGTGTTTGAGCGACCATTGGCGGTCACAAACTTGCTCACCTGTAGCGTGAGCAGTCCGTCCTCAGAGACAAGCTCGCCCAGGATCACCATTTGCTTTAGACCTTCCAGCTGCTCATTAAACTCGTGGAAGAGCAGACAGGCCTTACCACGCCAGTCTGCTGCCAGAGCTGGAGGGGAGGGAAACGTAAACACCTGACAAGCGGCATCGGCGTAGGCAGTGCAGCGGACACTCATTGGATAGCCATCGTCGTCTACAATACTGAGCACGCCGCTCGTATAGTTGCAGGCTCGTGCAGCCAGTTGCTCATTCCACATGTGTCACCTCGATTTCTGTTGGCTCGACGCTGAAGTCACGATGGGGCCAGACCAGGATACGCCGGGGCTGGACCGTAATCACCAGCCGTTGGAAGAGGTACCAGGCAAAGAGCCTGCGCACGAACCGGTTGGAGGTAAAGCGGCGCACATCCGGTTGACGACGGCTCGTTACCTGAAAAAGCCCTCGTATACGCGGACTCTCGAAATCCACCAATTCACTGACCGTCCCCTCACCCTGGATCAGGACAGCAGGGGCTTGCTCCAGCCCGGACCCGGTTGGATCAGAGTAGAGCAAGGAGAGCTGCCGGTGGCGACGAACATTGAAGGCTTTGACCGGGAAGGCAATAGAAACTGAGAGCACAATCTGGCCCATTCTCTCATCATAATATGGCAAAGAGGGCCAGGTGATAGGCTGTCCCTTGCTATTCACGGTTGTTACTTCACATGTATAGTATTCGCGCAGCACGCGGCGCACGTCATCAGGCACATCCAGCCCTTGCATACTCATTAATCTCCTGCTTCTCTCTTGATTCAGTTTACCTGTCATAGCTTCTAAGGCTTTTTCCCTGCAAGCAAGGCCTCAGCCCACCGACCATTGCACAGAATACGAGACAACATCTTATCAAGATCATTAAATCTACCTTTTTTGGGCAGACAAAAAGAATATCTTCTTCAAAGGTTATATTTTTTGTGACCATCTTGATGAGCCAGACAACGTACAGGTATTCAAGCTCAGGAGAAGCTGCCATGGACAGGATCATTGCCTGCAAGGTGAGGCTCCATTGCGGAGTGCAACGAGCCTATGAGATGTTTACTGTTAACGAAGACCTGCAATCGTGGCTGACCAATCTGGCGGAAGTTGAGCCGGAGGTTGGCGGGAGATACGAGTTGTTCTGGGACCTTGCCGATTGGGAAAACGCCAGCACCATCGGCTGTAAAATCACCGCCATTGAACCTGACAAGTTTCTCTCGTTCGAGTGGAAAGGGCCGCCGCAGTTCAAATATTTTATGAACAGCGCCGACCCATTGACGCACGTGACAGTCTTCTTCATCCCCTGTGACGAGATATTCACCCCCTGCACCGATGTCTATCTGATTCACTCAGGCTGGCGCGACACCCTGGCATGGGAAGAGGCCCGGCAATGGCACGCGCGCACGTGGGAAGACGCCTTCGCGAACTTGCGCAGCCTGATCAATCGCTGAAACGGCTTACGCAAGCCCGCACGTATATAGAAGAGAGATACGGCAAACCGGCAAGACCACTTTCGTAGACGATTCTGATGACAACATACACGTGCTAGAGAACATAAAGGAGGCCACAGGATTATGAGTCTTACCCTGACACACGTTTCTCTCTTCGTCCAGGACATGCAAGCCATGCTGAAATTCTATCAAGATACCATGGGTCTGCAAGTGCTGGAGACTTCGGACGGTTATGCCGCTCTGAAGGCAGGCGATAACGTGAAACTCTCGTTCTTTGATTATCAAAAGATGGAGCAGACAATTCCCCTGGTTCAGCCCAGTGATGTCAATGGCAATCGCTGTGTGATCGAGTTCCGCATCGATGGCGAGAGCGTTGATGCATGGAGCAACAAGCTGCGCCGCGAGGGGGTGCAATTGATCACCAACCCGACCAACTATACCAACTGGGGTATCCGCTCCCTCTTCATCCAGGACCCCGAAGGCAATCTGATTAACCTGTACGAACCACTCAACACACAGGGCCAGGGACAACAGGGATAGCAGGCAGTTTGCCCACCATCAAACAAAAACCCGCTCCGGCATATCAGAGCGGGTTTTTGACATGTCATTCTTCGCTTCGCTCAGAATCTCGGTGACCATCAGACGACACAAGTGGCTGCCGAGATTCTTCGCTTCGCCCAGCATGACATATAAGGGGATTTTTTTATAGCATGTCATCCTTCGCTGCCTCCAGATGAAATGCTTTTGTTTGCAACACAGACAGGGTCTGTGCGGACATCCGGGTCAAGGTTGCCTTTGCTCTTGTATATTCCCATCGACATCGTTTGCCCTCTCTTGCACGGGTGTGACTTTCTGCCTGTATCCCAGTAAGGGCAGGAGCGGGGATGCCATCATGGTTGTCCCAACCGCCATAATCACCAGCATAGAAAAAAGGGTGGGTGAGAGGACGCCCAGATCGAGGCCAATGTTGAGTACAATTAACTCAACAAGGCCCCGCGTGTTCATCAATACGCCTAAGCTGAGCGATTCCTTCCACGAATCTCCGAACAGGTGAGCAACGAGCGTTCCTCCACTGATCTTGCCCACGCAGGCGACGGCAAGCACGAGCAGGCAGATCAACCACAAAGCAGGGCTATGGATCAGGCCAATGTGCGTTCGCAGCCCCGTGTAGACGAAGTAGAGAGGCAAAAACAGGAAGCCATTTGTCTGATCGATGCTGCGTACCAGTTCAATGAACATGGTTCTGCGCGGCAGAATAATACCCATGAGGAACGCTCCAAACACGGGATGAATGCCAATCGTGTTCGTGGTAAAGGCGGAGAGTAAGAGCAGAATGATGCTCAGTGCCAGAAGCAGCGGTCTGGATGTGACCCGCTTATCTAGAAGAACCAGCAGCGGACGGACGAGAGCGAGCATCACTACAATAAAGAGCAGCGTGAGTCCTATGGCAAACAGGCCAGTAGTCACGCTTTTCGCTTGAGCGACGGCAATCACTAACGCTAACAAACACCAGGCGATGATGTCATCGACGGCTGCGCAGGTCAGAGCGAGGGTACCAAGTCTGGTTCCCAGCATATTCCTCTCCGTCAGCAAGCGTGCCAGTACAGGAAAGGCTGTGATAGCCACCGCCGTCCCAACCATCAGCATGAAGGAGAAAAGTGTAGCTTTTGAACCGGCGAGACCGGGGTAGAGGAAAAATGCCAATGTCCCTCCCATCAGTAGAGGGAGTACAATGCCACTGAGCGAAATGAGTGCAGCTTTCCTGCTTTGTCCCAGCATGACATGCGTGTCAATGCGCGCTCCTAATGAAAACATATAGAGGATTAAGCCGATATCGCCTAACGTTTGCAGCGTTGGTAAAACGCTTGTGGGGAAGACCGCCGCCTCCAGTTTCGGGAAGAACGCGCCGAGCAGTGAAGGGCCAAGCGCCAGACCCGCGAGGATTTCTCCAATCACCCACTGTTGTCCGATGCGTTTACAGAAATATCCGAAAAGCTGGACAACAATCAGGACAATGATCAATTGCACAAGGATTTGACTGGTGAGCATAACCCCTCCTGGATTGCACAATTCCTACCTAACCAGAGAGATTATGTTCTCTGATCTGGCTGCTACTCTATACTTCGTTCTCCGAAAGTGCCCCGGCTCTTGACAGGATCAAAAGTCGCCTTCAACTTGAGTATACACACTCTTAGCCTGATCTCCTGTGAGTAGCACCACATTTCCCATATCAACTTCCATACTTTGAAGGCCAGGATCACCAGCTCTGATGGTGGTAAACGATGAAATTTCTCAGCTTATGTTCGATTCTGATGAGAGCCGCCGCATTGTGTAACGACAAACCCGATCTCTACAGCTCCGTATTCTGTTGGTAATGACGATGAGAGTATCTTTTTTTCGGCAAGCGTTTCCCCAATGGTCTGCCAGTGTCAGCAGGAAAGTTGCAGTCGATTTGCTCCATATAATGGAATTGTTGAGCCTTGATATGCCATGATACCTTCCGGGTCAAAAATAAGGAGACCAGAAGATCTTGAAATCCTCTTCTGGTCTCCTCTCATAGAGAGAATAACAGATCATCTTCAACAAGAGTAGAGGCAAGTTTATGCGTGATCGAGGCGGCGCAGTTCGACTTTGCCGTCGCGGATACGCACTGCGAAGTTGGGTTCGGCATAGACTGCCGGACTGGTAACGACGCTGCCGTCAGTCATGCGGAACTGGGAACCGTGCCAGGGGCAGGTAACAATGTCGTTTTCCACCGTCCCTTCGTTCAGAGGGCCGCCCATGTGGGTGCAGATGGCCCCGATGGCGTAGATAGTGCTGCCCTGCTTCAGCAGCACAGCGGGAATGCCATCAGCATCGACGCGGGTCAGCTTACCCTCGACAAGGTCGTTCTCGTTCATCACCGGCACAAAATCATTGGGACCGCCTTCAAAGGCATCGTGGTTGACCCCGATGCCTTTGGCGAAAGAAAGCTCGCCGCCGAGGTAGGCCGAGAAGAGCAGAGCCACGTAGGAAACGGTGGAAAGGCCAATGCCTGCTCGCTTCAGACCTAGCTTGCGCAGTCCAAACGAGGCTGTATTTACAAGCGCGATACCTGTGTTGAGCGCGCCATGGATGAAGCCAATACGGCGGTCCGTATCGATCTGGTCGCTCCAATCGGTCACACCGGTGATCGCCGTGCCTACCGCCGCGATCAGGCCGAATAAGAGCATGTCTTCGGCGGTTCTTGCGTTGCCTTCCCGCTCATCGTTGAGCCAGAGCAGATCAAACAGCATGCTGCCTGTCCAGGCTCCGATAGGCAGATCTGTCAGAACAGGATGAAGCGCGTGACCAAGCCATGTTCCGCTCAGGATATCCTTGATCTTGCGCCCAAATTGCCCGGGCTGACCAAATAGTTTCAGAATCCAGTCTTGAACCTGGACGGCATACTGATCCGTCCAGGTTTGTTGCTCCACCATTTCTGCAATCCAGTGCCGCAATGGTGGACTGAGCGGGGGTGTCTCTTCCCATCCACGCTGCGGTGCCGGAACAACCTCCACTGCATCTGAACCCATTTCATTCAATCCTTTCCTGCCTCACAAAGAGACAAAAACATACATCAATATAGCTACTTCACAATTAACCAGCAGTAATCGTGCGGGGGATTAAAGCCCAGCACAGAGAAAGGAACGTCTGGCTGCTGCCGCGTGAGGAGATAACGCGCCACTGCCGGATTGTGGGCGTAGAACAGCCTGGTACAGCATAATGCGTCTTGCAACGAGCGAAAATGCACATACATCTCTTCATGCAGCGGCAAGGCAACATAATGGAACCTGTGTGCCATCAACCAGCCCCGGTCTTCGACACGAGGCCAGATGAGAGCGATCTTGCCTCCCGGCTTCGTCACCCGCTTCAGTTCCGTTAGCCCCGCTTCACCTCCCTGTCCCGCTTCGGCAGTGAAGGCGGAACACGAGAGAGCGAGATCAACGCTGTCATCCTCTAGTGGGAGGTGCTCGAAACTCCCCTGCAACGGAATGATGCGCCGCTGCTCCTCTGGCAGCGCGCTGAGCTTTCGCCGCAGAATGTTCAACAGGCCGGGAGACGGCTCGACCGCGTAGACCCGGCTGGCTCCGTGACGCAGGCTTTCAAAGGAGGCGCGCCCACTGCCAGCTCCTGCGTCAAGCACCACCGCGTCACGTATGTTCGGCTCCAACGCCTGGAAAATGCCGGGATGAATACGCTCTCCCATCGTCAACTCCTCATAGAGTTCGGGCATTTTCCAGTAGATCAGCTCCCAGAAAAGATCATCGAGCACGCGCCGACGTGCAGCCTCCACCTCGTCAGGCGGCAGCGGGCGACGCGAATCCCACAAAAAAGTCACCCACTGGTCTGGCGACAGGTGCTCTCTTATAGAGCAAAGCAGCGACCACGGCGCGGCGCGCAGGCTCACGGCAAGGTCGCTCAATGCTACCCCGAAGTTCCCGCTCAGGATACTCCGGAGTGTCTCCTCATCAAAAACCTCGATATCCTCAATGGAAAAAGGGTTCTCGAAGAGGGGGTATCCTTGCCTCTCGCTCTCCTCCGCCGCACCAGCGACATTCCCATCGCCAGTGAGGGATACTTCGTCTATCGCTGCTAAAATGGACGGCTTCATGATCTCACCTTCAGGTGGGCCGAACAGGCAGACCAAACCTCAGTGCCCATCTGCACTGGCTCCATCACACAATCAACACGGTTCACACCTTCTATACTACAAATTCTTTCCGTGTGGAAGCAAGTCAACAATTATATTTTAACCTTTATTGCCTGCTGCGTCTTCCTAAATGAGGAAGGAATACAACACGCACTTCCCCAATTCCTCCGGACAGCCCTTAGAGCTGGCACCCTCTAAGGGCCGCTTTCTTCTATTCTGCTGTGAGCACTGTGAGACAGTTCACAACAGGTGGGTGAAAAACACGACTTTTCCATACGCCGAACGTTGCTATAATAAGCATAAATGCTTGTTTAAGAGCTTTTTTGCATGCGAAAAACGTTCTATCAGCTAGATGGAGCAGTAGACAGCCGGTGAATCCTTCACCTTGCCTGTTCCCGCATTGATACATTTTCTCCGTGCAGGAGGACCAATATGGCAATTTGTGAATATTGTGGAGCAGATATACCCGAGCATGCCAGTTTTTGCGGGCAATGCGGGCAGGCCCCTTCGCCTGTCAACAGTCCCAATTCGCTCACACGCAACAGCTTTCCACCGCTCTCCGCACCTGCAAACGACCCTTTTGCGACGGTCATCAGCCCATCTCAGTCAGATTTCTCCCCCGTCGCCAGCGCCGGTCAGCCAGTGAGCAACCCGTCTCTGCCACAGTATCGAGGGCAAGGCAAGCCAGCTTTTCAAGGGCATGCAGAAGCAGGTCAAGGCAATCCTTCATTTCCTGCTTCCCAGGAGCAGATGCCAGCCGCGACCAGCCAGGAGGAGGAAGAGGAGAGACGCCGACGAGCCGCATTGCTGGGTCTGGGCTTCGTCGGCGGACTGGTGGGAGACGCGCGGCCAGGCAGTGTGCCAATGGTACAGGGCACGCCGCAGGTGAGCGGTGTGCCATCGGTTTCCGGCGCGCCGCAGATGGGCCAGCTAGCTGGAACAGCAGGCCACCCCTTCGCGCCGGGAACGCCCGGCAACGCTGGTTATTCTCTGCCCGTGGGAACTTCATCACCTCAACATCCTGCGCCCCCTGCTCATCCAACCAATCCTAACCCTAACCCGGCGCAGCCAAAGCCACCTACTAAGCCAACACCCAACCCTCCAGCAGGCTGCGCGCCAGCGTGGCTCATCATAGTAAGCGCCATTGTACTTATCATCACCAGCATTATCACTACCGCCTTCACCGTTTTGTCTCCCACGCTCTCACTGAGCGGCAGCGGCAGCGTGTCAGCAGGCGGGACGCTGCACCTGTACGGCAGCCACTTTCTTCCCGGCAGCAGCATCGCTCTGACACTGGACGGCAGCACCCCCCTCTATGTCTCATCCCCACACCTTCAGACTGCCTCGTCTGCCACTATGGGTGAAGTTTGGATACTCGTCGCACAGGGTGAGTCGCTTGCGACAGGGAGCAATGTGGTGCGGGCCGCTGCTGATGGCAGCTTCGCGGTGACAATCCCTGTCGGAACAAGCTGGAAGCCAGGGCAACATACGATTCGCGCCACCGAGAACATCAGCCAGCGCAGCGCAGCACTCTCCTTTACCGTCGTGACAGCCGGAACAACGCCCACGCCATCGCCGACAGCTACAGTCACAGCCACCGCTACCACAACGGTGACATCCACACCATCTCCGTCACCGTCGCCATCTCCATCGATTACACCGACTGCAACCGCTACAGGCTTGAGCTGCATCAATCCGGCTACGCTGGCGCTGGGACCGGTCAGCGAGGGGTACAATCAAGCGACTTCTTCGGTAGTGACGCTCTGTACAGAAGGTTCCGGTGTTGTGAACTGGATAGCAAGCTGGGACCAGAATGCAGCTCCCTGGCTGCAACTCGATCGCACGTCCGGGCAGATTCAGGCTCCGGGGCAACAGCAAGTGACGGTGAGCGCGAACGCCAGTGGGTTGAAAGCAGGCAATTACGCGGCCACCGTGGCGTTTAACGACCAGCAGGGCAACACGAGCGAGACACTGACGGTCAACTTCACAGTGCAGACAGGCTGTGTCAGCGCCATGCCAACCACATTGAGCTTCACGGGCGAGGCCGGGGTCAGCGATCCCTCAGCCCAGACGGTCTCGGTCACCAACTGTAGCTCGCTTCCGGCTACGTGGTCGGCTTCGGTCACAACCAGTGGGAGCAGCAACTGGCTGAGCGTGAATCCGAGCAGCGGCACGTTGAAAGGCAAGGCAGCGCAGAATGTGACCGTCACAGCCTCGAACGTGGAGGCAAAGCTGAGCGCGGGAACCTACACAGGACAGATTACTTTCGCCATCGGTTCCACGCAATCAGTCGTGAATGTGACGCTAACCGTGCAGGCCGCGCCAACGCTGGTGGTGGAAGCGCCAAGCCCACCAACATTCGACGCCAACGCGGATTGCGGCTACAATGCTAGCTCTGGATACTGGACGTGTACTGCCTCCATCGCCAATAGCTCCACCAGCCTGAGCCTGAACTGGACATCATCAAGCAGTGGCATAGCAGGCATCATATTCAAACCGGCAAGTGGGACGCTGGGGCCGAATCAGGGAACGCGGGTGCAAATCATCGTGCCTTCAAATAACTGCTCGGCGCAGGCAACGCTCACCTTCAGCGGTCCAGCCAATAGCGACAACGTTAGCTGGTACTGCACCATCATCAGTTGAAAAAAGAGAACAGGCAGGGGAAAATACTTATGATGGACAACAATGCATTAATTGGGAAACAACTGGGGGCTTACCTGATTCAGGCAAAGCTGGGCGAGGGCGGTATGGCCCGCGTCTACAAGGCTTATCATGCCCGGCTGCGGCGCGACGTCGCCATCAAGGTGATTCTGCCACAGGTGGCGGACAAGCCCGGCTTCAAAGAGCGCTTCGAGCAGGAAGCGCAGGTGATCGCCCGGCTGGAACAGCGCAACATCGTCGCGGTCTATGACTTTGGCGAGTTCGGCAACCTCACCTATCTGGTGATGCAATACGTAGGAGGAGGTACGCTGCGCAGCCAATTGCGTGGGAATCAGCCGCTTGAGCTGCGCCGCGCCATCACCTATGCACAACAGATGGCGCGGGCGCTGCACCACGCCCACCAGCGCGGCATCGTCCATCGCGATGTCAAACCACAGAACATGCTCGTCTCGTCCAGCGACCCCGACGAACTCCTGCTCTCCGATTTCGGCATCGCCAAACTCTTCGATACGCCAGACGCGACGCTGCCCATCATGGGCAGCGGCACGCATAATCCCTTGCAGACAAACGTTGGGCAGTTGATCGGCACACCGGATTACATGGCCCCGGAGCAGATCAACCGGCAGCCGGTTGATGCGCGCACAGACGTCTATGCGCTGGGCGTCGTCCTTTTCCAGATGCTGACCGGACGCGTGCCATTCCTCGCCAGCACCGAAATCGGTTTGCTCTACCAGCACGTGCATACTCCCGCGCCCGATGTGCGCCAGTTTAACGCGCAGGTGCCTGAGATGCTGGCACAGATTACGACGAAAGCGCTAGCGAAAGAGCCACGGGGGCGTTTCCAAACGGCGGAAGAGATGGCTCGCGCCCTTGAAATGGCTATTTCTCCCAGCGCCTATACGCCTGGAACGCCCCTGTTCGACAGCGCTGCAACGATCAGCCCCCTGGCCTGGTCAACACAGCCCGCACCATCACAGATACAGGCCGCTTCCCCACCGGCCTCGTATTATGGCTCACAACCCCAGGCGCAACCCCGGACGCAGCTTTCCCAACCAGTCCCGCCGCGTCAATCCATAACTGACCCGATAACGGGTGCCAGCAAACTCACCACGCCCAGAACCACTGCCAACGCCATGCTGCGCCCCGGCACATTTGCCTTCAGCATCCTGCTCGCCCTGCTGGTCATTGGGACCGTGATCTGGCAAACGCACCCCTCCTGGCTTCCCATCGGCTCCAACATTCAAACGACCGGCACCACCCTCCAGCCATTCACTGAAAATTTCCACAATAACGACCGCAACTGGACAACCGGCAACCTGAACGGACTGAGCGCAGATATCAGTAATAATCAGTATAGCCTCAGCGTGAGCGATAATAATACCTACTTCCCTCACCCCGATGTAGGAAATCTCCCCACGAACTTTACCTACACCGTCAAGATGGAACAGCATACAGGCGCTACCAGCGTATTTTATGGATTGGCTTTTCGCCTGACAGAAAATGGAAGCGCTGTCTATTGTTATGCCTTCGTCATTAATAGTAATGGCGACTACGAGGTGCTGAAATATGGAGTCAACACTCCATCCAAATACGCGATCCTGACACAAAGCACCCTCTCAGCTATTCACGGAATAAACCAGACTAATACCTTACAGACAATCGTAAAGGGAAGCAGTTTTTCCTTCAAAATCAACAGCACACAAGTAGCAGTTATAACACATATGGATGGCTATGATCCCGCCAGTTCTACCTCAACAGCAACACCTGTAACCGTGACAGACTCATCTTATACAGACGGGCAACCAGCACTGATGGTAGCCGGGCCAGACACAAGTTTTACCGTGACCTCGGCGCAGGTGAGTAGTCCTTAATCACTGTTCTGTGTGTTCTCTTCTCTCATATGATATGATGTTTTCATCAAGACTATCGTTCAGACACTATCACTCAGGAAAGGTACGTCTCATGGCTGTGGTGATCCGGTAAGCCTCTCAGTTTAGAGCTTGATGCCAGCGCAAGGAAAGAGGAGGGCTGTCGCGTGACAGCCTGAATATTCGCGTTGACCTGTCGCTCGCGGAAGAGTGACAGTCTATGGAATATGTGTTTCTGTCCTTGCTTCGTTCACGCGCTCTCAACTGGCGGCACGGCCAAACATCAGGAATGCAGACGTATAACCTTCTTCCATCTTCTCCGCTTTTCTCCATAGAGCAGATGGCCTCGGTTCTGCACGCACTCCTGCCTCGCCTCGTTGAGTGCGCTCTTCACCCTCAAACGGGCGGTATGAAAAGGAGTGATAAACATGCACCGGAGAACCAGGTGGCGGAAAACCCATTCTACTCGAACTGACCGGCGGACAAGATGGTTCTGGAAGAGCAAGGAACTGCTGCTTCAGCAGCAGGGATGGTTGGGGATACGAGAATACGACCAACGCCAACCGGCCAGCCATTACAACCTGCATATTCAGCCTGCTTCTGGCGGACTGGATTACCATAATTACCATATCCGATATCTGGGAATCAAAAAGGGCAAACACGTCTGGTCTGTGGTCGATGCGCCTTATGGTAAAGAGAAAAGCCATAGAATCTATGCCTTCTCGAAGGAGCACTTCATCCGGGAGGTAATCGATGCAGTCAGCAGCTTGCTGGCTACCGATATGGCTAATGATATCGGTGAGATCTCTCTCTGGGTCGAGCTTTCTGAGCACCTTGTACCTGTCCTGTACGATCTGTATCAACACGACCTGTCATGATCTTCTTTCTTCCACAAAAACTGCACAGTTGAGTCAGGAGCCTTTTCGGATGGATGAACGATGAAGAGAGGCAGCCTGGTAGCGCTCAGCACCTGCTCGGTGACACTGCCGAGCATTAAGCGGGAGAAACCGCTTCTGCCATGCGTGAGCATCGCCAGCATATCATAGCCGCCGAAGACGCGCACTCCCCTTACATCCTCACCGTGCTCGGCAACCCGGATGAGGGTTTTCGCGACATTGTCACCCATCGCTATCGACCAGCTCACCGTCAGGTTCAGATGTGCCAGTGGACCTTCAAGCAACCGATCAGTCAGTTCGCGCAGGTAACACTTTGCTTCATAGAGCGCCATCTCTCTCAGCTCCGGCTCAAGGGTCTGTCTTTCGTCGGGCGGCGGAAGCTTGACGACCCGGGTGAGATGCAACCCTCCACGTGCCGGGCAGGCAATGGCCGCCGTGAGGGTGGCGGCTGGCACCAGCACCTCTTCGGCCAGTCGGGAGCCATCCAGAGCCACCACCGTCGTAAAAGGATGCAAGGGGCGCGTGGCATCTGGATAGGAAGTGGCTGGCTGCTCGCAACCATCGCGCAAAGCCAGTACGGGAACGGGACTGTGTCGTATTACTTGCTGCGTCACGCTACCCAGCAGCCAGCGCTTGAAACCCGTTGCCCCATGACTGCACATCACAATCAGGTCGGCCTGCAAGGCCTGTGTTGCATCGAGAATGGAGGGGGCCGGTCTCTCCGTCAGAATCTGTCTGCTTACCTCAATGCCATTGAGAAGCGGTAGCCGGGCAACGTTCGCCAGATACGCTTCCACTTCCTTCCATTGCGCCTCCACTGCCTCTTCCATCGGCTGCGTCACTCCCAGCGCGCCCCACGCAGCCTCTATCGGCGCTGAGATTACCCTCGCCAGCACGAGTGTGCCATGCGTCGCGCGAGCAATCTGTGCCGCGACGGGCAGGGCGCGTTCCGAGCAGGTAGAGCCATCGAGTGGAACCAGAATATACTCAAACATAACAGGACTCCTTTCTGCCCGCCCCGGCTTTCTCGCCGGTCGGGACCTCCCATCTCTGTATAGAGCATATGTCAGTTCCCTCTCAACAAAATCACAGAGAGAAGCATTTCCCTCACAATTACGACACAGCAGAATCTCACTCGGATGGGCCACCCGAGCGAAGTTATCGAAGGCAAGCCCTGTTGGACAAAAGGGAAGTGTTCCGAATCGGGGCCAGTGCATACTTTCTCATGGGGGCTTCTGAGGATCAACAGATTGTGATGCGTTTGTGATACTTTGACACGAAACTGTGACATGGAAAGTACCTCCTCTAAGGTATACTTTTACAGATAGAACGTTGCCGGTGGCCAGTGAAGGATGAACTTTTTATCGATAGGAGAACCTCCTTCCAGAGAGGGGAGCAAATGTGATAGGTGAATATGAAAGAAAGGAAGGACTTTATGGCCTTTGAGAGTAGCGTTGCCTATAGCGCCTTACAGCCCCATTTTCAGGAGCGGCTGCACCTGCACGAACCGCTGGCAAAGCATAGCTCCTTTGGGGTTGGGGGTCCAGCCGACCTCTGGCTCACCATTGAACAGCAACAGGAACTGCACGACCTGGTGAGCACCTGCGCGCACCAGCGCTGGCCTCTCCTTGTCGTGGGAGCCGGTTCCAACATCCTGTATGCAGATGCGGGCGTGCGAGGCATTGTCGCCAGTATGCAGACACAGCACTATCACCTGGAAGAGCAGTCCGAGCAAAGCGCCCTCGTGGTTGCTGAGGCGGGCGTGCGCTGGGAGTCCTTGCTCAAGGACCTGCTCCCTCTCGGATGGGCTGGTCTGGAATTCGCCCTCACTATTCCCGGCACGCTTGGGGCAGGCATTATTAGCAATGTTGGCACGCGCAACCAGCATTTAGGACAGGCGCTGGAATGGATTGAAGTCCTGGACGCGCGCAACTGTAACAACGACACCAGTGAATCGATGACGTTCCCGGTGCTTGCTTTCGTCCGCTACCAGCGTGATGAGCTAGACCTGGGCTATCGCCATAGTCGTTTCCGCAACCAGCGACTTACCTATATCGATACGCAGGGACAATTAGTACTGCCCAAACGCCATCTGATAGACCCCGCCGAACTGGTTGTCACTGTGGCCTTGCGCGTCCAGCGGCAAGACCCGGCCAGCCTCCTTGCGCTTGCACAACAGCCGAGGCAGGAGCGCAACGAGGATGATCCCGCCCAGCGACATGCTGGCTCGATTTTTAAAGACCCGATGGGAACCACGGCCCATACTCTCATTGAGCAAACAGGCCTGGCAGGAAAGACGCGAGGCGGCGCCCAGATCTCTGCCCGCAATGCGAACTACATTGTCAATCTGGGCGGAGCCACCGCTGCTGACATTGCCGCCCTGATAATCGAAGCCCATCAGCACGTGCTGGCCCAGATGGGCATCCAGCTCGAGCCAAATGTCGAACTGTTGGGGGAGTGGCAGCAGTACACATCTTAGCAGAGCGTTTCAGCCAGAAGATGAACGCGGCTTTTCTCATCACCTGAGTCAAAGTGGTGCATTCACTTGCGCACAATGCTCTGACGTGGAAAAGACTTCCAGCTAACCCCTTCTGGTTGTACAATAATAGCATGCTCACATTTCAGGAACAATTGCGGGACGCGGCAGAATTGATGCAGGAGGCGCGGCGCATGGTGGCGCTGACGGGCGCGGGCATCAGCACCGAATCGGGCATTCCCGATTTTCGCAGCCCCGGCGGCATCTGGCAGCAGATACCGCCGGTAAGCTATCGAGAATTTCAGCAAAGTGCGGAGGCCCGGCAGCGCTACTGGAAGACGCGGCGTAATCTCTCAGCGCGGGTGGTGGCAGCTCAGCCCAACGCGGCCCACTATGCCATGGTAGAATTGGAGCGCCGCCAGCTTTTACAGGCCGTCATCACACAAAATTTTGACGGGCTGCACCAGGATGCTGGCCACGCGCCGGAGCGGGTCATCGAACTGCACGGCACGTCACGGGAGGCGGCTTGCACCCTCTGCGGCGCTCGCTCCTCCATCACAGCCCTGCAACGGCGCGTCGACGCGGGTGAGGTCGACCCAACCTGCTCCCTGTGCGGTGGCTACCTCAAAGCAGCTACCATCCTCTTCGGCCAACGCGTCCCTGAGCGCGAGCTTGCGCGGGCAAAAGAGCTGGCCGAAGCATGCGACCTCTTCCTGATCGTCGGCTCCTCTCTCAAAGTCGTGCCAGCCGCTACGCTGCCACGCCTTGCCCTCAAACGCAACATCCCCCTCATCATCATCAACCTGCAACCCACCCCGCTCGATGACTACGCCGACGTGGTCATCCACGAAAAAGCCGGTCTCGTACTACCTCCACTTATCAAGATGCTCTCATAATTTTTTCAGGGATAAAGGCAGCCCGAAACCTGGCGTTCGTCTCAACTTTTGCATCAATGATCTGCTCTCCAATACCATATGGACTCACGATTACTGGATAGTCTCAAACAATCAAAGCGAGTTATTACTGGAATCTCAGGACAGACAATGTTATACTGAACTTAAAGTAAGTTGTAAATTATCGTTTCTTGAGAGAAGAGGTGCCCAATGGCTCAGATGCATATTTTTATCAGTCATAATCGTCAGGATATTGATTTTTGCAGTGTGCTCGTTCAAGGTCTCCGTGAGGCAGGAGCGAATGTCTGGTACGACGAGCACAATATGGGCCCTCATAAACTTATGGATACCATCGAACGAGAGTTACGAGATCGCCCCGTCTTCATAGTTATTCTCTCACCAGCAGCATTGCAATCACCCTGGGTCAAGGATGAATGTAACTGGGCCTATAGCCTGTATCGGCGAGATCAGGCGCGTATCATTCTACCCGTAGTCGCGGCTCCATTGGGGCAAAATGTCATATGGATTTTCCTCGAAGACTTCAAACGAGTTGAGAAAGCCGAAGGGGAGCCTTACCCACCAGATAAAGCTGTTTATGAAACGCTGCGTCTGCTGGAATTAGCGCCACAGCAAAGTGTTCCGCAACAAGATAATTCCCAACCGGAGAATCAAGCCCCACAAGAAACAGCAGAGAGCCTATTGGCACACAGCAACGCTCTGCTAGCCCAGAAACGCTACAATGAGGCGCTTCCGCTTCTGCAACAGGCTACCAGGCTTCAACCTCGTCTGGTTGAAGCCTGGTATAGTCTTGGGCGCACACTGCAATGGCTTAACCGTTATGACGAGTCACTTTTTGCCTGTGACCGTGCTATCGCTCTTGATGGGAGCAATGCCGCAGCCTGGGCCAGAAAAGCTACCACTCTTATTGAGATGGGACGCATCGAGGATGCCGTCAGCGCCAGTGATCGGGCGCTCGCTATTGACCGGGAGGATGCGACTGCCTGGGCAGCAAAGGGAGCGGCGCTCAACATTCTGGGACGATACGAGGAAGGGTTAGCCGCATCTGAGCAGGCAATTAGCCTTGATCCGTATGATGCCTATGCCTGGACATGTAAGGGTGTTGCACTCTATGGCCTCGAACGCTATGAGGAAGCCCTGGACGCCCAGGAGCAAGCTATCGCCCTTGACCCCAACTATGGCCAATCTCTAGCTAATAAAGCGGCAACACTCGATAAATTACAACGCAAAGAAGAGGCCCTCCATTGGATCGAAGAAGCCATAAAGGTAGATGCTAGCTCCGTCTATGCCTGGGGGGTAAAAGGCAATCTCCTCTCTGATATGAATAAAGAGGATGAAGCACTGCTCGCGTTTAAGGAAGCGGCAAAATTGTTACCTCGCAGTGCCCTCGACTGGAGTTTCAGGTCTATTGCTCTGGGCCGCCTGAAACAAGTTGAGGATGCTTTAGCAGCAGCGGAGGAAGCACTGAAAATCACATCTAAGCTGTATGTGGCCTGGCTTGCAAAAGGAGTTGCGCTTCTTCTCTTACAAGAATACGAAGAGGCACTTCCGGCACTGGAACAAAGCACCAGGCTCTATGCTAAGGATGCTACTATCTGGTACATTAAGGGCATAGTACTTGTTGCGCTAAAGCAGTTAGATAAAGCATTACAAGCCTTTGAGAGGTCATTGAAACTGAATCCAGGGCAAGCCGAGATCTGGGAAATGAAAGCAGGCACATTGAGTAGCTTGAACCGGCTCGAAGAAGCGCTGGAAGCCTATGATAAAGCATTAGAACTTGATCCTTCCAAGACTGACATACTATCTAATAAAGCCCAGATACTATTCTCACTGGGTCGTACTGACGAAGCGATAAGAATACTCAATAAGGCCTTGAAGGATTCACCTTCAAATGTTGAATTGTGGCTTGCCAAAGGTTTGCTTCAGCTAGTTTTGGAACAATACGATGAGGCCCTGGCAACCTTTACAAAAGCTCAAAAATTAAGCCCCAAAAACCCTGAAGTATGGAACTCGAAAGGGTTTGCACTCTCCAGATTAGGGAGAGACGAAGAGGCATTAGCCGCTTACGAGAAAGCGTTGAAACTCGATCCGAAGCTCGTAGAAGCCTGGTATAAAAAGGGTCTTTTGCTCTTCAGGCTCAATCGTATAGAAGAGGCACTCGACGCGGGTAATAAGGCACTAAGCCTGGATGCTAAATATGCTCCCTCCTGGACTGTAAGAGGATTTGCGCTTCAAGAACTACAACGTTACGACGAAGCCCTCATGGCCTTCGATGCGGCCCTAGAACTCGATCCAACAAATACTGAAGCTGCACGCGGCAAAGCCCTTGTACTACAAGCAAAGAAGCCGTGGTGGCAAAAATTGTAGAGCCATATCTGATCGGGTTCTGCAGCTCAAACGAGGCCTCCTGAACCCAGCGTTTGAGCTGCTCGATGGCAGGATAGCAGTGATAACCCTCCAGCCGCATCATTCGTGATACTTTAGCTCGCCCGCACGAATAGAAACGCGCAGCCGGTTTTCAACGGGTGCCAGCGGACAGAACCAGCGGCTATTATAGGCACAGGAGGGGTTGTAGGCATAGTTGAAATCGAGCACCATGCGCGTCAGGCTGTGGGCATCCGTCACGGGCAAAAAGTCACTGCCCTTGATAGTATCGAAGAGGTAACGCCCACCGCCGTAGCTCTCAGTGGGACAGGTGGCGTCGCGAAACGGCAGGAAGAGACCACCGCCGTAGATGTCGAGCCAGTAGAGGGAGAGTGAGACCGCTTGCCCTTCGACCGTAAAATGTACGCGGCCCACCGTCGTCATGTTCATACTCTCCTGCGCGTTCATCGCCACAGACTGCCTCGCAGGCTCTACGCCGGTATCGACATCAACAGCAAAGACCATAGCCGGATTGTACGGGAAGTAGCGCAGGCCGTGAAAATCTTGTCGCTGCTCCTCATCAAGCGCCGACTGCGGGTGGTGCGCGAACAGAGCATCCCTGCTCTGGCGAAACCGCCGCCAGATCGCCTCCGCGTCCTCGCCCGCCAGGTAAGCCTGGTTGCGCTCCCGGTACATAGCCGCGACACGACAGCGATAATCATACAACTCGAAATATTCAGACATCGTACCCTCCTGAGAAAGCTGGCTCAAACATGTCATTCTTCGCTCTCGCTCACGATGACATGTTTGAGCCAGCTTTCTCATGGCATGACAGATGCGAGAGCCACTTCAGACCTATTGAGATTCTATTATTCTACATCGTATCATACGACTAAAGAGTTAGCAGACCTACCCCGGCCTGGATGCCGGGTCTGACGGATTTTCGATATATGAGAGCTTATGGCTATAGGAAATGGAGATCACGGAATGAGCACACACGACGGCAAGCAGCAAGAGATGGCTGGAGGAAGAAAGGTGCAGAGATTTTCATATGGGCCTGAAGCTCTGCATTTTGGAGAATTGCACCTGCCCGGTGGAGCAGGGCAATTCCCAACTGTCATACTGATTCATGGCGGTTTCTGGCGCACTCCCTATGATTACACCCTTATGACCGGGCTGGCGCGGGATCTTGCCGCCCGTGGCATCGCGGCGTGGAATATCGAGTACCGGCGCGTAGGAGATATTGGAGGAGGCTGGCCTAATACCTTTTTCGACGCTGCCCACGCGGCCTCTTTTCTACTCCAGCTTCCACAGGTGGATCAGCAACACATCGTCGCCATCGGGCACTCCGCCGGTGGACATCTTGCTCTGTGGCTGGCTGGCTATGCCCGTCTTGCTGGCAAGCAACTGGCAGAGAGGGTACAGTTCGATGCCCCGACCACGCCGCTCGCCGGGGTCATCAGCCTGGCGGGCGTCAATGACCTGGAAATGAGCTGGCGGCTCGGGCTGGGCAAGAGCGCGGCTACTGAACTGCTCGGCGGCGGCTTTGACGAGGTGCCGCAGCGCTACGCCATCGCCTCACCCGCCGCACTGCTGCCACTTCACGTGCCGCAGGTGATGATTCATGGCACAGCAGATGATCGTGTCCCATTTCAGGTGAGCCTGGCATATACACAGGCAGCGCAAGCTGCAGGCGATCAGGCAACGCTCATCGAGCTGCCAGGTGTCGATCATTTTGCGCTCATCGATCCCACATCGGCGGCGTGGGCAAAAACGGTCGATGCTTTAGAGAAGCTACTGGCCAGAGATTGAAAGCTACTGGCCAGAGATTGATTTGTCAGTAACTTCTCAACATGGTAGCCGTAGTATTTAGATATTTAAATTATATCATTTATTTATTGATCTGCCCACAATAGATACATAATATATTTTTTTAATGAGTAAGAAATACCCTGACAATCCCCAGGAGCTTTACGACATGGTCAACAGCCAGTCAAGTCGCTGCCCTGAAGGGGGCAGGTTCTGATGTAGTAAAGGCCTATCCTGTCCTCAAGCATCTATCAGGATAGGCCTTGATTCATGTTTTCCCTGTCTGCTTGCCATCTCGCTGCCTTACTTCGCGGGCTCAGCGTAGAGGCCGGTCTGAGAAACGTAGACGTTGTAGGTCTTGCCGTCCGGAGCCAGGAAGACGCCGTTGCCGTAAGCGGCCTGGATGAAAGGAGAGGACCACGCCTGCTCCTGTACCGTCTTGAAGAACTGGTCGTCGCCGCCATTGAGCACGATGACGGTATGAGTGGCATGACGCTCAAGGTTAGGGTCGTCAAAACGGCCTTCCAGGCGAGTCAGTTTGTAGCCGGAATGCAGGCCCAGGATGTTGAGCCAGGAAGGAAATTTGATGATATCGCCCTGCAACATCCATTCATCGCCCGCCACGAGATAGGTATTGTCCGAGGTCTGCTGACCATCCTTATTATAGAGGATGAGTTCCACGAACATTTCGTGCTGCTCGTTCGCTACAGGGGTTGCACGCACCTGGGCTACACGGATGTCACCTGTCAATCCCAGGTAGGTTTGCGTGAGTGTCGCCAGCCAGAGCAGGCAGATAGCTATGACGAGCAGCACAAGCCCTAGCATGCCCCGCCCCCACTTGAACCGGTGCCGGTGGCGATAGCGCTCCAGTTTTCGCCTGTATTCTTCTCTCTCTCCACCTTCCTCTAGCTCTTGGCGGCGGTGAAACAGGTGTGCCAGCGAGGTCAAAGAAGAGATGAGCAGGATAAGCCCGATAAGACCAACAATGAGCAGGATAATCTGGGGTGCTCCTAAGACAATCGGTACGGTCATGCTGTTTTCCTGCCTTTCGCATGCAATTTCTCTTCGCCCTGCTCCATGGTAGCAACGCACAAACCCCTCAATATGTACACGAATTATTCAAGGAACCGGTTTTGCTGCCAGAAGAAGATAACACAAAGGCAACTATGGTCAGCAGGTCAGCTTTCACGCTGTCTTATTCGGCGAGTACGACTTGTTTTGCTCATTCTGAGCCACGAGGGCATCAATTTCGGCGACGGTGCGCGCCAGTTCTTCGACGAGAGGGTTGGTCGCGGCGGCGCGGTAGGCATCCACAAGGGAGTGGTAGTACCAGAGCGTACCTTGCTTGCCGCCCGCGAAACGACGCCAGAGTTCATCACCCAGGACGCGGTAGTCGGCGAGGATGGAGCGGGCGTTGTGCAGCTTGTCGGCGGCAGAGACCAGGCGCACGGAAGCCGGTTCGTGTCGCACTCTAGCGATATAATTTTCCTTGCGCTCTCGCCAGGGCGGCTTGGGTATGACTTCGGCATCGGTGCAGCCATCGACGATAGCGACGACGGAGTTGCCAAAGCGGCGGCGAATCTCCTCACGGGTAGCGGCCCCACCCTGATCTTCGATAGCGTCATGCAGCAGGGCAGCGATAGCCTCGTCCTCGTTTCCCCCGTATTCCAGCACAAGACTTGCGACCGCCAGCAGGTGAGAAATATAAGGAACAGCCGTCCCCTTGCGCACCTGTTGCCCATGCAACTGCGCGGCAAAGACCAACGCCTCCTCAAAACGCGGCGAAAGCGCCATAGAGAACTTCCCCCATTCCTGACATCTTCTGTATGACCGTTGCGCAGATTATAGCACAACGCTAATCTTCAGTGTACAACATGCACAGAGATTGCGCGCAGAGTGGGAGTAAATCCGGCTTCCTGGCCGCTCTGGTGAATCTAGAGCGTTGACTTCTCAAGCCTTTGCGCACGGCCACTCAGAGAGTACAGCAAAATAGCAGGCAAACTATATCCTCCTTTCCGCGAGCCAGTTAAGTATGTGATCTGCTACCGCCTGCCAACCCGGCTCCAGCATCAAATCATGAGCCATGTCAGGAAAGATTACTGCCTGTGTGTGATAAGCGCGAGCCGTTGCCTGCACCTCTTTCCGGGTAAAAATGGTGTCTTTTGCGCCTCCCAGAACCAGCATAGGGGTCTTCACGCGCTTGGGGTGTGGCAGGCTCAACATCATCATATCTATGAAAGCCCGATACGATTCGTCCTGCACCTGCGCAAAATATGTTCTAACCTGCTCTTCGGACATTGTTGGAGAAAAGAAAGCTTCGTGAGTGAGTTGTGAAGTGCCGATAATGGGATAGAGCCTCAAAGTGAGATTAGCCTTGAGGAAAGGCCAGGGGTGTCGACGAGCAATGCTCAAGGTAGTGCGAAAGACACCGCCTGGCGGCACAGATGCCAGTAGAACGGCGGCGGGTGCCTGGTGCGTCTCAAGGTATTTTTGGACAACCAGTCCCCCCATCGAATGACCAATCAGCACAGGAGGGGTCTCCAACTTGCTGGCTACCTGCGCCACATCAGCGACATAATGCTCGATTCCTGTCCAGCGGAGACCATTCCTTCCCGCGCTCTTGCCATGGCCGCGCAGGTCGAAGGCATAACATATGTAGCCGTGTTGCGCAAAGTAGGGAAGAAAGTGCTCACTCCAACACCACGCACCATGCCAGGCTCCATGTACAAAAAGCAGTGGAGTAGCATGCGCGTTGGCGTCCGATTGCTGCACCAGCGTTTCCAGGTGCATAATCACCGCTCCTTTCTGCCACCATATCACTAAGTATGGGTGACGCGAAGGGTTAAGACATGGACAGTAGTATACCATAAACTCAGCTTCTATTGGAAGCATCTTTCTCAGGTGGTATAATGAGTTAGTGCTACCTTATTGCAAGAGAGCGGATTTATGGCAGATAACTATACGACGAAGATTGGACATGCGCATTTGAAGGTGCGTGATCTGGACCGGGCGATTGATTTCTATACACGCTTCCTGGGCATGCACCTGACGGAGCGAGTGGATAATCGCTATGCGTTTTTGACGAGCGGGTCGATGCATCACGAGATTGCCTTGCAGCGGGTGGGGCCGAACGCGCCGCGACCACCTGCGCATGGCACTGGATTGTATCACGTGGCGTTTGAGGTACCAGACCGCCGCTCCTTCGCGCAGGCTTATCGCAGGCTGAAAGAGGCGGGCATTCCCGTTGCACCTGTCGACCACTTCATCAGTTGGGCCATGTACTTTGATGATCCCGACGGCAACGGGCTGGAGATCTATGCCGATTCTCGCACCATGCCGGAAGGCCGCCCGTTGTGGTACGGCGAAAACGCTCCGCTACCCGAAGAAACAATTCTCGCCGCATTAACCTAGCGCCACAACGAGACCCGGTGGCTTCTGATACAATGCTCTTTTTCAGCAATAATGTCGTCACCGCCTCGTCCCTGGCCGAACCGGCAGGGAGAGGCAAGGCAGCATAGGAGAAAAGATTCAAAAATTTTTCTAGCTCATGCTGCTACTTTCTGCAATGTTAGAGCGTCTACTATAGAGAGGCTCTCTTACGGAAGGCTTTCTATAGGATATATAAATGATAACTACAAACAAGAATATAGGGAGTGTGTCACAATGAAAAAGCCAAAGGCTTTCATCTTTGACCTTGATGGTGTCCTAACCGATACCTCCGAATATCACTATGAGGCCTGGAAACACCTGGCCGAAGACCTCGGCATTCCATTTACGCGTGAGGAAAACGATAAGTACCTGCGCGGGGTGAGTCGTCGGGAATCGCTCATGTACATTATTCGGGGACGCCATTACAACGAAGACCAGATTCAGGAGATGATGGATCGCAAAAATCGCTATTACAACGAACTGATTAAGAACATGTCGCCCAAAGACCTGGTTTCCGGCGGTCGTGAACTCTTGCAGCAGATTCGCGATGCGGGCATCAAAATCGCCGTTGCTTCCGGCAGCAAAAATGCGCGCACGGTGTTGGATCGCCTGGATATCATGAGCTATCTCGACGCTGTAGCCGATGGCTATGATGTCTCGCGCAGCAAACCGCACCCGGATATCTTCATCTTCGCTGTCGGCATGGTAGATTCGCCCACCTCGCAATCGATAGTACTGGAGGATGCCGAGGCGGGGGTTGAGGCAGCCAAAACCGGAGGCATGGGAGCCATCGGCATCGGGCCAGCCGAGCGATTTCAGGGCAAAGCAGACAAAGTACTGCCCACCCTTGCAAATAAAACATTACAGGACCTGTTAAATTAACCCCTCTGGAGAGTTTCAGTAAGTAGAAGAGGAGCTGAAACTCTCCAAAATTTATTATCTTAAGAAAGGGCGAACTGTGAACCTCTGGCAAGTAACCGAACATACATTCGACCCAAAAGAACTCCATAGTAAAGAGACAGTGTATAGCATTGGCAATGGGTACTTTGGAACACGTGGCACATTTGATGAGGGCTATCCTGGAGCAGCGCCCGCCACCTTGATCTATGGCGTCTTTGATACTATTCCGGTCGCGAAAGAGGAATTGGCAAACGTGCCGGACTGGCTGCCAATCAAGCTTTTCGTGAACGGCGAACGCTTTCGACTGGACGAGGGCAAGATACTGGATTTCCAGCGCTCGCTGGATGTGCAAACAGGTGTCCTTAGCCGCATTGTGCGCTGGGAAAGCGCCACCGGCTTGCGCCTCAAGGTGGTCAGCGAGCGCTTCGCCAGCCTGGCGGACGAGCACGTCGGGGCGATTCGCTACAGCGCGATGGTGGAAGAGCTGCCGACGACTGGCGAAGACGACAATGAGGAAGTGGATGTGACCGTCTGGGCATCTATCAACTCTGCCGTCGGCAACTATGACGTGATGCACTTTGAGACCGTCGATCAGGGCCACGAAGGGGATTTAAGCTGGCTGCACTCGCAGACACGACATACACATGTGCAGCTTGTACAGGCAATGAGCTTCACCACTAACACTCCTGATTTCCATAAAGAGGTGCTCGATTCGGATATTGCACCCAGCATTCGCCTGTACGGCAAGCTGAGCAAAGGGCAAACACTCACCACGGAGAAAGTGGTAGTGATGTATACCTCACGGGATGAAGTGGCAGACCCTCGGACAGCGGCGCTCAATGACCTGCGCGCCATTCTCGAACGTAGCGCGGCCAGCACGGAGCCGGATATCCACTACGCGCTTTCCATCGGAGCAGACACTGAAACCATCGATCATACGTTGGTCTATCCTTACGAGACCTTGCTGGGACCAAGCAAAGAGGAGTGGGAGCGCTACTGGAGTGTATCCGACATTGTCATCGAGGGAGACGATACCGCGCAGATCGCCGTCCGTTTCAGCATCTACCAGTTGCGTATCAGCACCTCGCCGCATGACAGCCGCTACAGCGTTCCGGCAAAGGGGCTAACAGGCTTCGGCTATCGCGGTCACATCTTCCACGACACCGAAATCTTCATCCTGCCTTTCTTCACCTACGTGCATCCACCTATCGCCCGCAACCTGCTGCTCTACCGCTATCACCTGCTGCCAGCGGCACGGGCAAAGGCGGCGCACAACGGATTCGAGGGCGCGCAATTCCCCTGGGAAAGCACGCTGAGCGGCGAGGAAACAACACCGGGTGCAATTGTCCACCCTGAATCGGGCGAGATCATCCCCGTGCTGAACGGGCAGCTTGAACTGCATATCAGCGCCAGCGTCGCCTACGCCACCTGGAACTACTGGCGCGTGACGGACGATAACGAGTTCATGCTCCACTACGGAGCCGAACTGATTATCAGTACCGCCCAGTTCTGGGCAAGCCGGGCCGAATATCACCCTGCGCGTGACGATTACGAGATCAACAATGTCATCGGCCCGGACGAGTGGCATGAGCACGTCAACAACAACGCCTTCACCAACTACATGGCGCGCTGGAATATTCTAACGGGGATCGATACGCTGCAATGGGTGGAAAGCACCGATCCGGCCAAGGCAGAGGAGTTGATCCAGCAGCTTGGCCTGACGCAGCAGAAGTTGGATCACTGGCGCGACGTGGCGGCGAAGCTGCGTATCCCTCAGAACAAGGAGACAGGCCTGATTGAGCAGTTTGACGGCTTCTTCAAACTCGAACGGCTCGACCAGGAACGCTACAAGAGTCGCCGCGACTCCTACCAGGGCCTGTTCGGCGTCAGAGCCGTGCAGAAATACCAGATCATCAAGCAGGCAGACGTGTTGATGCTAATCATTGTTATGCGCGACCAGTTCTCCCTGCAAACGAAGCGCGTGAACTGGGATTACTACTATCCCATTACCGATCACCTCTACGGCTCGTCGTTGACGCCAGCCCTGCACACCATCCTGGCCTGCGAGCTGGGCCTGACGCAGCAAGCCTACGACCTCTTCCTGAAAGGCTCGCTGGTCGACCTGCAGAACCTGCGCCTGAACACGGCGGAGGGCATCCACCTCGCCTCCTGTGGAGCAGTCTGGCAGGCTGTAGTCTTTGGTTTCGCCGGTCTGCAACTCAGCCAGGAAGATCACACCATCCGTCCCCTCTGGCCCGACGGCTGGACGCGCATCGCCTTCAAGTTCTTCCACAAAGGCAAACTCGTCTCCATCGACCTCCACAAAGAGGAGAAACAGGGGCAATAAACCCGGAGCTTCGCGGCCCACAGGCTGACTCTTGTTGTCAACCTGTGGGCTGTGTGGAATACTATATCCCCGCCCGGACGAAAAGCGCCAGCCAGAAAGCCTATTGACAAAAGTTCAGAAGCAGGTTATGATATAGCGCGTAGGTAAGAGCACGGCGCATTCGTCTAGTGGTCCAGGACGCCGCCCTCTCAAGGCGGAGATCACGGGTTCGACTCCCGTATGCGCTACCATTTAAACGGTGGGAACATCCCAGGCCAGGATAGAGGCGGCCTGGGATATTTCGTTTCTCAGCACTTTCCGTAAAATATAGCAACTATGTAGCCACGGGTTTTCTGACGTTTGTCGAATAATTTGGCTCCTGGTCATTTCTGGAACTTCTGCAGTATTTCCAGCGCCTGCGCCAGCTTTGCGACGAACGCGGGATGCTGCTGATCCTCGACGAGGCCCAGACCGGCTTTGGTCGCCTCGGCACGATGTTCGGCTTTGAGTCCTTCGGCGTGGCGCCGGATATCCTCTCGGTTTCCAAAACGCTCGGCGGCGGCATCCCGCTTGGGGCCACTCTCACCTCTACTGAGATTGAGGAAGACTGCTACCACAAAGGCTTCATGCACGTGACCTCCCACGTCTCCGACCCGCTTCCGGCTGCGGCAGGGCTGGCCGTCATCGACGTCATTGAGCAGGAGGGGCTGGTCGAACAGGCCCGACAACGGGGAGAATATCTGCTCTCGCGCCTGCATGAACTGCAAGAACGTCATGAGCAGATCGGCGATGTGCGGGGCAAGGGACTGCTCGTCGGCATCGAGCTGGTTGAGGATCGCGAGACCAGAGCGCCAGCCGACGCGCCGGGCATCGCCGTCGGGGATGAATGCCTGCGGCGCGGCCTCTCCATGAATATTGTGCGCTCCACCGGCGGGATGCTCAACTGCTTCCGCATGGCTCCGCCCCTTTCGATCACGGAAAGCGAGATCGACACCGCTATCACCATCATCGACGAGGCTCTCACGGCGGTTCTCGCCTCTGGTTTGCACAGGAATGCAGAGTAGCAGTCCCTTGCGGCGTCTTGCCGCTCATGCTCTTGCCAGCCGGACAAACTGCCTGATCCCGGCGATGCGCAAGGCCAGTCGCAGCGCAAGTGGGAACAGGGGCAAAGCGCGAGTCGCATCCACGCGCTCTGGCCGCCCGGCAAGAAAGCTTTTCCCTTGCCACTGGATGCGGCATTGGCCGACCCGCTCGATATTGCGATACCAGTCGGTCACGGTACCATACGTCAGAGGAACGATCCAGCCCTGCGCTACCGGTTGCATGAGTAGAGGAGTGGCATAGGATTTTCCGGAATGGCGACCAACGTGAGAGAGGATCGCATAGGGCATACCTGCTCGCCCGGCAAAGGTGAGCGTGAGGGGATTGAGCACGCTCCTGCTGAAGAGGCGAATGGCCCGGCTCTGTTGCCCATACTGCACCCAGAGCAGGCGCAAGAGCCATGCCGCGCTGATCATGCCCAGGAGAGAAACGATGCAGCGGCTCGTGGAAGACAGGCCTCCTCCTGGCATGCATACTCCTCTAAAACTAACGGGACATCCGGCACGACCGGAGAAACAACTGGCTACTTTCCTTTAAAGACGGCAGGGCGTTTTTCGCGAAAGGCCACAGTGGCTTCATGGGCATCTTCAGTGACAAAGCAACGCATGATGGCCTCGATCTCGTTCTGGAAAGCTCGCTCCAGTTCGGCCTCCAATGGACGGTTGAGCAACTGCTTACTCTCGCGTAGAGCCAGAGGCGCGCGGCTGAGCAAGGTAGCAGTCAAAGCCTGCGCCTCCTGCTCAAGTTGTTCCGGCTCGACAAGGCGGTACAGCAAGCCCATGCGCCGGGCAGCAGTGGCATCAAAGACATTGGCAAGTAGAACAATCTCTCGTGCCACCGTCTGTCCAACCAGCAGTGGCAACAGCACTGATGTTCCCCCGGTAATGACCATGCCCACTCGCGTTTCCACACAACCCATGCGTACACGGCTGCTGGCGACACGAAAGTCGCAGGCCAGAGCCAGTTCAAAGCCTCCACCCACGGCATAGCCATCCATGACAGCAATGGTTGGTTTCTCCCCCAAAAGCAGCAGGCGCGTGATCCGCTGCAGGTCCAGGATCAAGGACAGGAAGGTATCGGCACTCTGCTGCTCCGCTTCCTTGAGATCATCGCCCGCACAGAAGTTGTTCCCCGCACCGGAGAGGACAATGAGCGAGACGTCTGGGTCGCTCTGCGCCTGCTCCAGTGCCTGGCGCAGGTGCGTAATCATGCTCCGACTCATGGCATTCATCGCTTCCGGTCGGTTCATCACCACATGGGCCACCCTGTTCGTGACCTTCGAGAGAACTGGTGGCTGTGTACTCATGACAAACTCCTTCCTGGTTTTGCTTCAGTAGCTAAGGACTCTTATCCGCCTGACTGCTGGTACGTCCTGATGACTCGTCGCGCCTTCTGTTCGCTGCGTGGCAGGCTTCCATAGGGAAGCAGTTCAGGCTCGGCACGGAAGTTGAGGTACTGGCTTAAGAGATGCCTGATCTGCTGCGGCAGGTCTGGCACCTGCTCGGCTGTCAGGCCCTGCACCAGTTCCACACGCAGTCTCAAGTACTGATGAGGAGGAGGATGGTCAACCACGAGCTGGAACTCGCCTGAAAGCTCGCGTGAGAAGTGCGAGAGTGTATTGGCTACCGCCGTAGGAAAGACATTGACACCACGGACATGAAGCATGTCATCACTGCGTCCCAGGACACGGAAGCGAAAACCGGAGCGCCCACAAGCACAAGGCCCCGTCCCCAGAATGCGTACCACATCGCGGGCACGGTAGCGCACCAGGGGCTGGGCCTCCTTGCGCAGGTGCGTATAGACAAGTTCTCCCTCGGCTCCTTCAGCAAGCGGAAGAGGCTCCCCACTTTCAGGGTCGATCAACTCTACCAACACGGCTCCCTGTGCCAGGAAGTGCAGCCCCTGGCGGTACTCGCATTCCGCTCCCATAATACTGAGCACATCGGCCATGCCGAAGTTGGCATCCATGGCGCGCATGCCCCATATCTCCTCCATCCGTGCCCTCACCCCCGCCTCACTGATGCCCGGCTCGGCTCCGAAGAAGCCTTTGCGCAGGCCAAGATCACGAGGGTTGATCCCTTGAACCTGTGCCGCCTCGGCCAGAGGGAGCATATACGAGGGCGTAGCGCTGATGGCATTGACTCCAAGCTCGCGGATCGTCTGGATCAGGGAGGCGGTCTGGCCCACACCAAAGGGGACGACGGTCGCGCCGGTGGTCTCCAGGTTCTCATGGTCCGAGTAACCGCCCACCCAGAGACGATAATTGAGGCAGTGAACTACTGTATCGTTCGGACGCAGGCCCGCCGCCCAGAAACAGCGAGCCGCACACTCGTTCATCAGGTTGCGATCCCGGCGGGTGAGTGCTACATAGAGCGCCCGGCCTGTGGTGCCAGAGGTTTTGTGAATCCGGATGAGCTGCTCTGGCGGACAGGCCAGATAGCTGCCAAAGGGAGGATGTTCCTGCTGGCTGCTCCGGCATTCGTCCTTCTCAGTAAAAGGAAGCAGAGGCAAATCGGCTATGTCGTTGATGGCTTCGCGCCTGATGCCAGCCTGAGCAAATTTGATTTGATAGAAAGGGGAAGAGGACCAGACATAATCCAACTGTACCTGCAGCGCCTCGTGCTCCAACCGGCGCAATGCTGCTGGCTGGATGGTTTCCATGTCTTCATCCCAGTACACTCGCTCCATCCTCTCCCCCTCTCATGACTTGCTCGCTGGCTGAACTTCTTCCCTCGCCGGTTTGAGCGAGGGAACGAACGCACGTGCCAGCAAGAGATACAACACGGCGGCGACGATGAAGCCGGTGAAGACGCTCATGTCGGAGTCGCCGAAGAGCCTGGAGAGCGGCCCTTGCAGCAGCGTCGAGTTGAGCCAGAGAGCGGAGGCAACCATGCCGCCAATCATGGCGATCAAGCCCGCAGGGTTAATGCCGCCCTGATACCAGTAGGGACCCCCCAGACGGGCCAGCAGCCCTTCCGGGTCATAGCGGTTGCGGCGCAGCCAGGCGTCTGTGAGATAGATGGCGCACCAGGGCGCCAGGAAGATGATGAGCAGCGAGAGAAACTGCCCGTACAAGGTGTTGAAATCGGAGTTGAAGATGGCGATGGCTGCCAGCACCGTACAGATGACCATATCGATAAGGGTCGCCATCCAGCGTTTGACCTTCAGGCCAATAGTCTGCAAGGTCAGACCGGAGGAGTACAGATCGATGGCGTTGACCGCCAGCAGGTTGAAGAAGAGCACCAGCAGGTAGGGAGTCAGAAACCAGGCCGGTAAGGCTGATGGCAAACCAGAGATGGGATCAGACGCACTCGGCAGTTGTGCCGCCACCGCCGCCCCCACGATCTCTAACAGGATAGCGGGAAGCATCCCTCCAAACGAGGAATACCAGAAGATGGCGGCGGGACTGGCATTGGCCGGCAGATAGCGCGAGTAATCGCTGCCGGTGTTGGCCCACGAGATGCCCCCTGCCGAGACCATGAGGGCAAAGCCCAGCGTCATGGTAGCAAAGGTTCCAGCATGACCACCGGTGAGCTGTGCTTTCCCGGCGATAAGGATGGAGACGAGGAGGAAAAAGGCGACGAAGACCCAGGCCAGCACCTTCTGCACCACCATGATGGTGGCGTGCCCCAGCGTGGGAATATAGACCTGCACCGCGGCGACGAGCACAATGATGATGGCTTTAAACCACAGAGCATCAGCGACTGGAAGGCCAACCGCATGTGCCAGGGTGAGCAGGGCGATGACGGCAAGTGCCAGGCCTGATCCCTCAAAGCCGACCAGCGTGAGCCAGTTGAAGAAGGCGAGCAAGCGTCCTCCGTTGGGTCCAAAAGCGGCGCGGTTAATGGCAAAGGTGGCCGTTCCCGCGCGCGGCCCTTGCAGGCTGGTCAGGCCCAGCAGGAAGAAACCCACGATGTTGCCGACCAGAATAATGAGCAGGCTTTGTAGGAAGGTGAGTCCCAACGAAATCAGCAACGCGCCGTTGATGATGTAAAAGACATTGGTATTGGTGCCCAGCCACATGAAGAAGAGGTCACGCGGCTTGCCGTGCCGTTCGTTTTCCGGCACCACTTCGATGCCCCGCTGTTCGACAACCCCAGGCTGATCACTGGAGACCTGGCTCATACCCTGCTCCCTTCTGTTCACATTGCCACTGCCGCAATTCCTGCAGCGAGGGAATACGCTCGACGGTCCCCGGCTCAAGACGATCCCAGACCACGCGCCCTGGCCGGTGTCCCTGCTCTCTGGCGATGGGAAGAGTTCGCGTCGGGGTGATAATCAGATCCACACGAGTATCAAATTCCGAGCCGACCAGGTCAAGGTCGATAACCTGGCAGTCATGCACAGCACACACCACCAGCGGATCCTCGGTCAGGCAATGCACCTGGGAGAACATGGCCCACTCCAGATCAAAGTAGCCGTGTCCCTTACCAAAGCGAATGCCATTGGTGCTGACGGCTGAGGCTCCGGTCACCAGCAGATCAAAACTACCCAGCGAGCGGATATCCAGCAGGTTCAGCGGCTGGCCGAAGCGGTCCATGCCATCGAGCGTTGCCGCCCAGCCGTAATCGTGCGGGGAAAGGCGGGCGGGGTCGATGAACAGAAAGCCGCGAGCGATGCCATAGGTGGACATGACAAAACGCTTGCCATCTTCCATCGCTTTGCGGCGCACCACTTCCAGGTTATTGTCCGGTGTGATAAACATGAGCCGACTACTCTGCCAGGCGGGGAGGGCCTGCAGCTGCTCAGCCCCGACTTCAGAACCTTCATAGTCGGCAATAAATTCAGCGAAGTTCCAGTGAAAACGCGAATCTGGTCGTGCGACGGACCGCAGTTGCGTCCAGACACGTCGGCGGATTGCCTCTTTCGAGGAAGTATCAACAGGTTCCACCATAACTCCTCTCTGTCTTCATCAAAACCCATCTCGCGAAATTGCTTTGATGTAACTCAAGGGTACCATGCATGAGGTTCTCTGTCAAAGGATTTACCACAAAGGCAGGCGAGTCTTACATGCTCTTCGCCTTTCTTTCTCGTTCTCCTGAGAACGAATGATCCTACAGAACGCGCGCGTCTCACTGAAAGGAGGAGATTCTCCGCCACGTACCTCGTCCGAACTGCTACCATAACGCTCCTTCGCACTCTATACCGGCTTTCCTGACTGTCTCCCCTCAGAGACAACAGCGACCATCACCATCTGTCCCAGTGGAGAATAGCGTTCAGGGGTTTGCGCGGGGCGGGCTTGAAGTTGGTTCCCAGGGTATAGGCGACAGGGATGAGGGCAGCTTGCGTGACCTTTTCGTAGGGGATACCGAGCACCTCAGCCGCCTCTTGCTCGTAGTAAAGGTGGATGGTTGTCCATGCCGTCCCCAGGCCGCGCTCGCGGGCGGCAAGCATGAAGCTCCAGACGGCGGGAAGAATCGATCCCCAGAAACCGGCCTGCTCCTGAGATGACTTGCCGTCGACGCGGCCCATCATACAGGGGACGAGCAGGACAGGGGCGTCTTGCATGTGATCGGCCAGATAATCAGAGGATTCTCTCACTCTTATAAGTGTCGCCGCCTGTTCGGGGGTAAGCGAGCTTGCGTTATAACTTGCTGCTGTCTGCTGGCGATACAGTTGATATCCCTTGTGGTAGATAGCGCCGAGCTTTTTGCGCTGCTCAGGATCAGTGACTACGACGAATTGCCAGCCCTGCCGATTGGCACCAGTGGGGGCCTGCACCGCCAGTTCCAGGCATTCACGAATTACTTCTGGTTCCACAGGGCGCGAGAAGTCCAGGCGTTTGCGCACCGAGCGCGTCGTCGCCAGCAATTCATCGGGTGTAAGATTAAGTTCGGGCATATTTCTTTCTTGCTCCTTAATTCGCTGCAAATAATACACTGTGTTCATGGTATCATCCTGCTGGCGCCAGGCGCAACCTGAGTAGCGCTCGTTTCCCAGGGCGCAAGTGATACAATACAATTGCGTTTTGAGTGTGTTACTCGCCGATATGTGCAGAATTTGAGATTGATGGAGTACGTTTATGCCCACTGTTGCTTCCCGTGTTGCGCTTTTTGGCACAACTATTTTCACTGAGATAAATGTGCTGGCACAGCAATATAATGCGCTGAATCTGGGGCAGGGCAAGCCCGATTTTGATACGCCGCCAGATATTGTGCGGCACCTTGTGCAAGCTGCACAGGCTGGCCAGTACAACCAGTATGCGCCGGGGCCGGGGACGGCTTCGTTGCGTAAGGCGGTCGCGGATCACGCGGGGCGCTTTTATGATATGGATATCGACCCGGTAAAAGGTGTGCTGGTCACATCGGGAGCCACGGAGGGAATTTTTGCCTCGGTGCTGGGGCTGGTCGATGCTGGTGATGAGGTGATTGTGATCGAGCCATTCTACGACTCGTATGTTCCCAACATCCTGATGGCGGGCGCGGTCCCAGCCTATGTGCCGCTGCACCCTCCCACCTGGACGCTTGACTTCGACGAACTGCGCGCCGCCTTCAGCAAGAAAACACGGGCCTTGATCCTGAACACGCCACAGAATCCAACCGGGCGTGTCTTTACTCGTGAGGAACTGACCCACATCGCCGAACTCTGCATCGAACACGATGTGACGGTCATCTCCGACGAGGTGTACGAGCACCTGCTCTTTGACCGGGTGCAGCATATCCCCATCGCCACGTTGCCCGGCATGTTTGAGCGCACCGTGACGGTGAGCAGCGCGGGCAAACTCTTTAGCGCGACGGGCTGGAAGATCGGCTGGGTCTATGGGCCGCCAGAGCTGATCGAGGGCGTAGGCCGCGCCCACCAGTTCATTACCTTCGCCGTACACCATCCCTCGCAGGAGGCCATCGCCTATGCGCTCAACCTGCCCGATGACTACTATATATTGTTCAAGAAGATGTACGCGGTCAAACGGCAATTGATGATGGCGGCCCTCGACAGCGGCGGGCTGAAATACCACGCGCCGGAAGGCACCTACTTTATGATGGCCGATTACTCACACCTCTTCGCGGGCACTCCCATCGAGTTCACGCGCTACCTGACGCGCGAGATCGGCGTGGCCTGCATTCCCCCGGAGTCGTTCTACAGCCCACAACACGCCTACATTGGCAACGGCTACGTGCGCCTCGCCTTCTGCAAAAGCGACGACATGCTTGCTCAAGTGCAGCAACGGCTGACAAAGTTGCAATCTGTAGAAGCGTAATGATGACTTTGAACAACCAGAACTGTTAAGGAGAGATTCATGGCAAATCAAGAAGACCTGCCAATCAGTGTCGAATTTAATGTTCCAGCCACGATGCGGGATGGCACCGTGCTGCGCGCCAATGTCTATAGACCAGCGGGCGCGGGCCGCGGGCCGGTACTGCTCACGCGCCTGCCCTATGGCAAAGACCTGCCTATCGCTGCGGCGTCTCTGGACGCGGTGCAGGCAGCACGGCGCGGCTACGTCGTGATCATCCAGGACACTCGCGGGCGCTTTGCCTCGGAAGGCGACTGGTATCCCTACCGCAATGAGCCGCTGGATGGTTTTGATACCATCGAGTGGGCGGCGCGTCTGCCCTACAGCAACGGGCAGGTGGGCATGTTTGGAGGCTCGTATTTCGGCTATACGCAATGGCTGGCCGCGATCAACCAGCCGCCCTCGCTCAAGGTCATGGCACCTAATATCACCTGGAACGACCCTCTAAACGGCGGCTATTACCGGGGCGGCGCGTTTGAACTGGGCAAGCTCGCCAACTGGAGCTTGCTGATGGGTCTTGCCGTGCTCATACGCCGTCATCGCGGCGACTATGGCAGGCTGGGGCAGGATATTGCCGCGCTGGTGCATGAGATGGATACGATTGGGACAGAGGGCGGCTGGTCGCTGCCGCTCCAGGAGTTCGCACCCTTCAAGGAGCTGGACGTGGCTCCCTCGTTCTTCGATATTCTCAAGCACCCGATGGACCGGGCGTTTTTCGACCCCATTACGGTGCGAGGCAAACACGAACAGGTCACTGTTCCATCCCTGAACATGGGTGGGTGGTACGATATTTTCCTGCAAGACACCATCGGCAACTTTAAGGCGATGCGCGAATATGGCAGCACGCCGCAGGCGCGCCAGAGCAAGCTTCTCATCGGCCCCTGGTCGCATGGCGGCACTATGAACCCCATTGGCGAGCGCAACTTCGGCTTCGCGGGCACCGCCGGTTTCATCGATATGCGCGGCGATCTGGGCAGCATGCAACTGCGCTGGTTCGATACCTGGCTCAAAGGCATCGATACCGGCATGCTGAACGAGGCGCCCATTAAAATCTTCGTGATGGGAGCAAATAAGTGGCGCGATGAATACGAGTGGCCGCTGGCCCGCGCCATCGAAACGCGCTATTACCTGCACAGCAACGGTAAGGCTAACACCTTGCACGGCGACGGCACGCTCAGCACAGAACCACCTACCAACGAGGCGGCGGACCACTACGACTACGATCCGGCCAACCCCGTCATGACACGCGGCGGCGCGCTCCTGTTATCCTCAGAGTATCCAGCAGGACCATACGACCAGCGCGGGACGGAGAGCCGCGAAGATGTGCTGGTCTACAGCACACCTCCATTGGAGCACGATATCGAGGTCACCGGCCCGATCACTGTTCATCTCTGGGCAGTCTCAGGCGCACCGGATACCGATTTCGTGGCGCGGCTGGTCGATGTCTACCCCGATGGCTACGCCCAGAACCTGACCGATGGTATCATCCGCGCCCGCTATCGCAATTTCAACCAGGGTGAAGCACCTTCGCTTATCGAGCCGGGCCACGTATACGAGTACGACATCGATCTCTGGTCGACCAGCAACCTCTTCAAGGCCGGGCATCGCATCCGCCTCGACGTGACCAGTAGCAATTTCCCGCGCTGGGATCGCAATCCCAACACCGGCCACGAATTCGGCAGCGACGCTGCACTGGCCGTCGCCCACCAGACCATTTTGCACGATTCCGACCACCCATCATATGCTATGCTGCCTGTCGTGCCAGGAGAAATGTCGTAACAGAAACTTACTTGCAAACCCGTAGGCGCCGATTCGCCCGTTTTACCAATAAATCGGCGCCTACGGCGTTCCATAAACCCAATTTAATCGCGAAAATTCAAGCACGTCATCCTACGCATCGATGGAGACCTGCTCCACATCGACTTCGCCCAGTAGTTCCGCGAGAGCGCAACTGACGCATCCTTCGAGGGTTAAGGCCAGGAAATCATCATCGTGCTTTTGAAATGAGGCAGACTTGATCGTGCAGCGAGCGCGAATAAAGATGAGATGGCCCTGTTCCTGTGTCCCTTCTCCACAGGAAATGATACTGACATCATCTACCAGAATTTCTTCGAAAAATTCCAGCAGGATGTGGCCTACCAGGTCTTCTATGACGGCTTCCGCCCGATCAACATCATCGAGGGGCAACTCCAGGCATATGCCAGCGCGCCGTATGCATATCTGTACTATACGCATAGTGGGTCCTTTCACCGGTTCTATTCATGTACACTGTACTTTTTGTTCCCACCAAAAACCCCTCTACAGCACAACAAAAATATAACCGGGAAAGTCCGACAAGAGAATGCCAGAGAAGAGACAAATTTCGGACTCAGGTGAGACAATTTGAATTGCTTTGATCTATGAAGATACGGAAAGATTTACGCATCCTGCTCAATGGCACCCAGCGTAGACAGAGTAACCTTCTGCGCATCCGTGAGGCCCTCGACGCCGGTAATATCCATGCGCTCGTAGGGGCGTTCTCCGAGAAAGGTGGCTATCTGCTTGCCCGTTGCTGCCTCCCATAGCAGGATTTTGCCATCATAGCCACCGCTTGCCAAGTAGTTCCCGGTCGGACGGAAAGCGATTGAGCGCACACGGCCATTGTGGCCGCGCAGGATCTGCAAGCAATCCCCCGACTGCATATCCCACAGGCGCACGAAGTGATCATCACTGCCACTGGCGAGCAGTTGTCCATCAAGACTGAAGGCGACCGACAACACCCAACTATTATGTCCATGCAAGCCAGTGCGACATGCACCGGTCTTCACATCCCAGAGGCGAATGCTGTGGTCCTCGCTGCCACTGGCAATAGTCTTCCCGTCTGGACTGAAAGCCACTGAGCGCACGCGCCCGCGATGTCCCGACAAAACCTTGAGGCACTCCCCACCCCGCACGTCCCAGAGGCGGACGCTCTGATCGTCGCTGCCGCTGGCGAGCAGTCGCCCATCAGGACTGAAGGCGAGGGAGCGAATCCAGTCGGTATGGTCGACGAAGCGGCGGATGCACTGACAGGTTTTTATATCCCACAGACAGATGAGATGATCCTCACCACCACTGGCCAGCAGGTTACCATCCGCGCTGAAGGCGACCTCTCGTATCCAGTTGGTATGACCCTTCAGTATGTGTAGGCAGCGCCCACTGCCGCTATCCCAGAGGCGTATCGTCTCATCCTCGCCACAACTGGCGAGCAGACGACTCGTAGGAGAGGCAGCCACGAAGCGGATACCATGAGAGGGTTCATGAATGGTCCTCACACAGACCCCGGCACTGACGTTCCAGAGGCGAATATATTGATCTTCGCCACTGCTGACCAGTGTTTGCCCATCCCCTGTGAAAGCTACCGACCAGATACGGTTGGTGTATCCTTGCAACGTTCTGAGGCAGCGCCCATTTTTCACGTCCCACAGGCGCAGGCACTGATCGTCTCCGCCACTGGCAAGCACGCTATCCTCGACATTGAAGGCAACGGCACGGATGCCGTGTTTGTGGGCCTGCAAAACGTGGAGACCTCGGCCCGTCTCCATATCCCACAGTCGCGCTGTCTGATCTTCGCTGCCACTGGCGAGCAAACGTCCATCGTGACTGAAGGTCACAGACCAGACGCGGTTGCTATGCCCCCGCAGCGTTCGCAGGCAGTTCCCGCTCTGTACCTCCCACAGGCGCACAAAGTGATCGTCGCTGCCACTGGCCAGTAGTTGGCCGCCCGGGTGGAAGCGCACGGAGCGAACCCAGTCGGTACAGCCCTCCAGTATCCTGATACACTGCCACGTGGATACATCCCACAGACGGATAGTGCAATCGGTGCTTCCACTGGCCAGCAGTCGCCCATCCGGGCTGAAGGCCACTGACCAGATACGCTCGGTATGGGCTGTAAGAAGGGCAACACTCCTCCCATCCGCGATATCGCGGATGCGAATAGTCTGATCATCGCTGCCACTGGCAAGCAAGCGACCATCCGGGCTGAAGGCTACAGTGCGCACGCGATTGGAATGTTCCTCGAAGAGGCGGAGGCAGTCTCCAGTATGTGTATTCCAGAGTCGAACGGTTTCGTCATCGCTACTACTGGCGAGAAAACGTCCATCCGGGCTAAAAGCAAGCGACCAGACCGCGTCACGATGGCCTGAGCAGGTCATCAGCAGGGTATTGTCCTGTGCGCGATAGAGGCGTATCTCGCCGGTGGCGCTTCCTGCTGCCAGCCATTCACCGCCGGGACTGTAGGCAAGCGCGACGATGTTGCCGAAGGTATCGCTAAAGGTGGTGTCGACAAAGTGAGAGTGGGAAAAGTTGACGGCAGGCAGAGCTGCCTCCTGCAAAGAGGCCTGGCGAATGAGCAGGTGCGAGAAGTCCAGGCCACGCAGGTCGCAACCAAGAGCAATGAGCAGGTTGAGCGCATTGCCAGCAAAATAGTTGGAAACATCAGAAATAGCCTGACGCCTCCCCGCGAGCCTCTCCAGCAGGAGCCGTTTCAGACCCTCCCTGTCTACCTCCTGCAGCAGACGCTCGACGAGAGGCGCGAGAATGAAACGCTGCTGGCTCTCACGCACATAATCCTGAGTCTGCGCCTGCACAAAGGCGTAGTCGGCCCAGGTTGGCAAGACATCTGAAGCAACTTCCGTACAGGCGCGCCTGATGAGTTGATTGGTCACGAACTCCATAATGACAGGTTGAAGCGTGAAATGGAACCTGCCCCTGCGCTCAATAAGCGAACGGCGCAGCAACGATTGCAGGGTTTCAAGCAACTCGCCCCGGGAGAGGGAGAGCACCTGATCTTTGTGGAGGACTTCCCAGGAGACAGGTTCGCGCTCAATTGCCAGCCAGAAGAGGACTTCTCGCTCCTGTTGCGAGAGACGCTGGCACTGCTGATCGAGCAGATCGTTGACATCTCCGACGCTGGACTGCTCGACCTCAAGGAAAGAGGCAATATCACCGCCGCAAATTTCCTGAATCGACGCGGCAACGAGTTTCAAGGCGAGGGGATTGCCAGAATAGAGATCGACCAGCCTGCGCCAGTGCTCCTCCTCGCCAGAAAGGGCTTTCCCTTTTAAAATATTCTTTCCAGCAGTCACTTCTACCCCTTTCAGGCGCAGAGAGCGTACAAGATCATCCTCCCCTTCCAGCCGGGCCACCTCTTTTGGCGTCTCGCGGCTCGTAAGCAGCAGGCAACTACGATGGCGGCCTTCGCCGATGCGCTGGAAAAATTCGCCGTAGTCCTCGTACCCCTCACGATAGACGCCCGTTTTCTTTCCCGGCTGAAAAAGCGACTCGACATTATCAAGCACCAGCAGGCAGCGCTGGTTCTGTAAATACTGCATGAGCAGGCGCATCTGCCCATCCACATCCGTCGGCAGATTGCCCTCACGCTGATCAGAAAGGAAGTGGATGGCCTGTTGCAGAATAGCAATCAGAGAGGGGGCGTGTTGCAGAGAGCGCCAGAAGACACGGACAAAATCACGTTTTGTCCGCTGCACCAGAGCCGTTGCGAAGGTAGTTTTGCCAACACCGCCAATCCCCAGGATCGCGACGCAATGACAGCGTTCTCCGACCAACCATTGCTGCGCGGCAGCAAGTTCCCTGTCGCGTCCGTAAAAACGCTCAAGATCAAGATGAGGAGCCTCGCTCAAATCTTCATGTTGGGCCTCCGCCTGGTTTGTAGAGACCGGGTGTTTTGTTGAACCATCTTTCCGCTCGTTGACACCAGGCCGGGGGGCGGCAGAAACCGGCATAACAGTGGAAGCAGGCAGAAAAGCATGCTCTTGCTGAGCGCTTTCTGGTACCAGGCCAAGCTCCTCCGCATTTTTCCCAAAGAACTCACAGATGATACGCCGGTACTCCGGCTTGGGCAGCATACCCTGCTCCCAGCGATTTACTGTCTTCGGGGAGCAACGCAACTGTTCAGCTAAATATGCCTGAGACCAGCCGCGCCGCAGACGTTCTCGTTTCAATTGCACAGCAAATGGTTCAACCACGTCAAGCTTCCCCATTCTATCCGTTGCTAACTACGATGAACTCGTTATGAGATAGCGTTTCAGACCTTCCTTGACGAAGAAAGCGATATTGCGAGGGTCATTGAGTTGTGCTATGTCTGGTGTAGTGGGAAACGGGAAAAACTCCTCGAACGAGATGGGATTGGCAGGGTCGGTGAGCATGTAATCAAATTCAAGCATTCTCTCTAGAATCGCGCTCAGGTTGCGAATCGAGACGTCATTGACAATCAGCATCCTGAGCACCTGGGTCACTCGTTCAACCGAGAGTATTCCTTGCTGGACAAACGTATTCAACCGTGGAGTGGTCGCCGTAAGCAGAGAGAGTCGATTCTTCACTTCCTTACGGGTAATGAAGCAGTAACTATATCCTACCAGAGTAGCTCTCAACCAGGAAAGCAGGTAAGAAGAGGCCATGGGATGGTATTTATTCCACAGTTCCATACCGGCAGGCTGCGCAGGCTGCTGGCCGCCTGACGCATCGTTCTCTGCCGCTCGCGCCCCATCGGCTGCAGTCTCGTTGCCATTCTCGCTATTCTGCTCCTCAATCCAGGAGAAAAGCAGAGGCGCGCCTATCCAGGGATACGTTGTAAGATGATTTATCTTGAACATGAAGCTGTATGGCTTGAGTGAGTCTACCGTGACAAATTGTAATTCAGGATAGAGCATACCCGCTTCCTGGAACAAATTTGTACGCATCTCGCGAAAGAGGTTTACTTCCTTCATCGTGCAGCCAATAGTAAGCAGGCAGAGGTAATCCCTGGAAAGGTGAATCTCGATGACATTGAGAGAAAGAGTATCCAGCAGTTCCTCAGCCATATCCTCCCATGAGTGGCCCGAGGCTCGCTGCAGCGCCCGCACAATAGCGCTCCTGTCCAGTAATGAAATTCTGAAGAGCAGGACGCGGCGCAGGATAAGGAAGAGTTGATCCGGCGCGGGAAGCCAATCCTCTGCTGGTAAAGCAAGGTCCCGGGCGGCTGCCATGAGCAGGTCGCGGTACGCAAGAAGCTGTGTACTGCCCAACAAGACAAAAGGCTGCCATTTGATGATTTCCTGACAGGCCATACTGAGAAACTCGGTCAATCGTTCCCCTTCAATCTGGAAGTCGGCCCGCCCTTCCTGTTTATCAGCCTCAAGCAGCCACGAGAGCATTTGAGAAATGGATAGTCCCTGATCCAACCAGTTATCGCTAACATAGCAAAAGACACCACGCAGCAATTGCCCGGAGCACGAACAAACCTCGTCATTTACCGCGACCTTGATGATTTGATCATCGAAAAATGATTCATCCCGGGTTTCGACATTTTGCGTCACCAGCTCGCCCGGAATACCCAGCGCTGCTATCAATTCAGCACACCTTAGCAGCACTGCCCGATTGATCTTTGTCACAAGAGCGTCACTGCTAGCGAGAACGCGAGAGAGCGCGGGATGAAGCTCCAGGGTGATGGTTATTTCAGCGTTACTATCGCTCATGACCCAATCCTTTCCTTATGCAAAAGAAAACTCTTCATCCAGCTCTGTACTCAATTCCCCCTGTGCCATAATCAAGAGAGTAGGGAAGGCATCCGCGAGCAGTTGCCGGATAAAAAAGCGTAGTTCAGTCCGGCCAGTCACCAGGGCAACTTCCGTTTCCTCTCCCGTCGTCTCGAGCAACGCCTTTATTTCTGCCTGGAGTTCTCTCGTCTCCTGTGGAGAAGCGGTGAAGCGTATTTTTCCATCCTCATAGAAAGTCCATCGTTTAATTCTGTCTTCAACGTCCGCCGGAAGTTTGATCAATTTCAGCTTCTGATTGTTTCCAGGAAGCCAGTTTTTCAGGCGCAGCCGGGCCGCCATGACGATTACCTCGATACCGGTCTGCGGCGATTGATGCTCCTGTAAGACGGAGAGAATATCTCCCCAGGCCACAATGGGCACCTGCTCTTTTATCAGGCAGCGCAGTACGCGGGCAAGGCACAGATAAGCCTGCTCGTCAGGTAAGGAGGCTTTCACACGCCCCTCATCTTCCTGTCGCCAGCTTTCAACCAGAACCTCGACATCGGTAAGTGTTAAAAATTGCGCCAGATTCTCATACAACACCGCTTCCAGGCGATAGACGATGAAGATTAAAGGATCGATCCACACGTCCAGCTTATTACGGATACAAAGCTCCCTGTAGGCAGGGTCTACCCAGGCTCCGGGTGCGCCGGTAAGCGGGTGTGGCTCTTCCTGGATCGCCTCGACAGGAATACCCAGTTCCCGCAGATGGTTCGGGGCGACCGGGAAGTAGTCTTTGTGCAGCGGCACCTTGCCTCCGGTCACCATAACCTCATCCAGAATGATGACATATGCTTCGTCGGCCAGGCCTGCATTGTCCATTACGCGCACCGGGGGAATCTGGACGCCCATCTTTTGTCGAATACGCTGCCGCATCTGTGGAATGTAGGATGTGACGATCGGCGTTTCGTCACTCGTGTCTTCCGGCACCAGGCTCTCTCCAATTTCCAACCTGATGCGGTCCAGTACCAGCGAAAAATCTCTGCTATTTGCAGTGAGTCCGAACACCTCACTCAGATACGGTTTCAAAGCGAGTCTTGCCGCCTCCAGATCATCCCGCAATGTCGCATCCTCTCCTGCCTCCTCGGCCATTGTCCGCCACTGTCCATCCAGAAACCAGTAGAGGACTGTATTCTGGAGCAAGGAGCGGCAAACATTCCCCAGAGACATACCGGGCCGTTCCAGCCCCTCCTCGCGAAACTCACGCAAGGCCTCGATAAAGTGTTGGCGCGCATGCACGCTATCACCCAGCAGGAAGCAGGTATAGCCCAGCCTGCTCTGCAGCTGGCCCTGACCTTTCGCACTTCCGGCAAACAAATCCAGGTCGAGAATGTTGGTATAGCGTGCCAGCGCCTCCGACCGCCTGTCTTCCTTGAGCAACTGATCGCCCTGCTGTTGATAAAGCGCGATTAAAATCTGGCGTGCCTCCGGGAAGTAGGTTGGGTATTGTTGCAGGAGACGGTAAACGCCCTCGGCCTCTTCTACGCTGCCATTCTTCAGATAAAGACGGGCAAGGGACGCTTGCAGGCCGAGCCATGCCAGCAGATTTTTCTCTTTCGGGTCGGCAAGCCCGGCAAGAGCTTCCTCTAACTCCTGCTCGACCGGGCGCTCGTGTAAAAGCTGTTCCCGCCGCGCAGCAGCCTTCTCCTTCACACGCCGGAAAATCTCCCGCGCCTGCTCCGCATATGACCACCGCTCCGCCTTCTTTTCGAGGTCCGCGATATCTATCCGTACCAGGTCATCCACCTGCCGAACATTTATCGCCAGGGCAAGCGAGCGTTCAAAGCCCTGCTCGCTCGCTTGCAGATCGCCCCTGATCATATCCAGGATAGCCAGGCTGGAGTAGACAGAAGCCTTCTCCTGCAAGGGATCGTCGAGCAGGCGCTTATAGATTTCGGCAGATTGCTCAAATTTCTCAAGCCGGTAAGCGGCGTTTCCAAATGCCGACTGATTATTCAAATCTGTTGGACTATACTGCTGCCAGATGGCGAGATAATCCTCACGCGCTTTCGCAGTTTCACCCAGCAATTGATAGCAGAGGGCGCGCATGGAAAGAAACCAGATATCCTTCGATGTTGCCTCAACCGCACGTTGTATCAGGTCGAGCGCTTCCTTGATATGCTCTTCATGTAAAAGGATATAGCCCTTGACGACATCAGCCCAGGCGTTTGGCTCCAGTTCTCGCCGCCTTTCAATGGCCGCTATAGCCTCATCAAAGCGACCAACATTGGCGAGAATCGCTGCTCGTTCATCCAGAGCGACGGTGCTGGCAGCATCGTAAGCAAGGGCCTGCTCGCACCATGCCAGTGAGGCGGATTCCAGATTGGACGTGCGGTAGTAGCGCGCCAGAGAGGCCCAGCGATACGCATCTTCTTGCAGTAAGATGATAGCGCGCTCGATGTAGAGAACGCCTTCCCATAAGAAATTCCAGCGCTGCTGGAAATCAGGAGCGAGCGTAGCCTGACTTTCACAGATTATTGCCCCCAGCGTATATGCCCATGACATATTCGCGTCGGGCAAGGCCAGATGCAGACCCTCCTCGAAAAGTTGTCGACTCTGCCTGATACGTTCCGGGTCTAAGTAAGGTGGCTCATTGGGTAAATAGCCGAGCATGCGCACGGTATTTGCCAGTTCCCAGTACGTTGCTGCACTCTGTGGATTGAGTTCCTTCGACTTCGTGAGCAATGCAGCGGCGGCAGCAAATTCGTTTTGCCAGCCTCGTCGACGACCGGCCTCATAGAAAGATTCGGCGGCAGCCTCCTTTTCACCAAGCTGTTCCTGGAGTTGCGCTTTCAGTTCCCAGGCGGCAACCTCCAGGGAATTTGCATCGCCCTTTCCCCCCAGCGCGAGCGCATCCCCCACCTCTTCCAGGGCCTTTTCAGGACGCTCCAGAAGCACATAGCATTGTGCCAGGAAGTAGTGCATATTGCCATCATCACCCCGGGTGGTAAACGCGGGTGAATCGATCTGTGTGAGCGCTTCATCCTGGCTGGAGCAGCCATCAAGATAGAGTTTTAATAACTGGCGACCCTGTTCAAGATCAACCTGTCCTTCGATAAGGGCCTGACTCTTATAAAATAAAAGCTGTCGATCAGAAGGGTCGATTTGCAGAGCCTGATCGACACTATCCAGTGCGTCCTCATAGCGTTTCAAAGCAATGAGGACCTGGATGCGCTGCAGATAGGCCTGAAGTCGCTCCGGCTTTTGCTGGATAGCCGTCTCCACAATCTCCAACGCCGTCTCAAAACGATTGAGGGCAAAGTAACACAGGCCGCGAGTGAGGAGCAGTTCATAGGCGCTAGCATCAGGGTTGACAGGAGTCTCGTCGAGAAGGGTAAGAGCCTCATTGTAACGACCGAGGTCGGCCAGCACCTGAGCTAGTTTCGTGTTGACGGCAACTAATCGTTCGGGATGCTGTCCTGCCTGGATACGCTGGCGCGCCTGCTGGAAAACCTCGACCGCCTCCTCCCGACGATCAAGCCGCCATAAAGCCATGCCCAGCCCTTCCAGCACGTACACATTCTCACCTGAGACCTGCCGCGCCTGCTCGAAATACTTCAGCGCTGAGTCATATTCTCCCAGGTAGAGGTAGAGGCGACCGAGAAAGAAGGCGAAGCTGGCCCAGGCCTCAGCGGAAAACGCGGAGGGGTCGATTCGCGGCAACCATTGCTTTTTGAGCCACTCGTTCTCAGCAACGACAAGAGAGGGCGTGAGGAGACCTTGCAGAGATGAGAAAATGGTATCGCTCCATTCCGACAGGGAAAGCACAGCTTGCAAATAGGAGCGAAAAGCCTTCTGTACGTCGCCAACCTGTTGTTGAGCGCGAGCCAGCAGGAAAAGGATGTTTCCAGCAGCAGGCGTATCTCCGCTCTCCTCCAGCGCCTTCTCAAGGGGGCTGACAGCTTCGGGATAGCGCTGGTAGACGAGCAGCGCCTGCCCAAGCTCAAAATAGAGCTGGCGCAAGGGCCGCACCTCCTGCGTAGCAGGCATGATCGCGTCACCACTCATAGCAGGATTCCTCCTCTACTGCACTACCTGGAGACCGTCAACGCATCCGGCAGTAAATTCTTGCCACATACGCCACAGGTCGTTCGTTGTTTCGTCACCCGTGTGCCGCAATAGACGCACTTTAATGGCTTATTGCACGCGCTGCAAAAGTTATCGCCAGGGTCGTTGTCACCGCTGCCACACCAGGCGCACTTCGTTTGCTGTATCTCACTGGCTTGAGTCGTCAGCACAGGAATGGGCTGAACCGGGGGCGTGGTGCGGGTATAATCCGCGTAAGGCGACCCTACGGCAGGCGCGGTAGTCTGCTGCACGCTCGACAGGAGGGGAAACAGGGGACCTGACTGCCGCAAGTAAAGCATAGGTAGCCCGAAAGAACTCTCTCTTGACCAGTCTGAAATCTGTGAGAGGATTTCCAGGCGCGCCTCCTGCATTGCTGTGTCCACCGATTTTGATTCAATGAGCGCCCTGTAGAAAGCACGCGCAAAGAAGTTAGCCACCTGGCTCTGGATGCGATACTGCATGGCCACAACCGCGGGAATATTCTGTCTCGCCAGTTGCATCGCCACGCTGGAAATAGCTTCATAGGGATTATGTCGAAAAGGCAGACTCGGCCCGGAAAAGTAGAAATTGTAGGGATTCATGGGAAAGGCGCTTTCGCAAGCCTGCAGAAAGACCAGTCGTAAATCCCCACCCATCAATGTGGAAGCCAGCTTGCTGGCAGGAACCCAGTCAGGCTCCCCGCTGTCCATGTTCATAAACGCGAGTTGCCCTTCCTCGTCATCGCGGCAGCGCCCATGCCCGACAAAGTGAATGACATTTGGGCGAAACGTTGCTACCGCGTTGATAAAACTGCTGAAGGTCGCCCTGGGCTTATATTCCCCCTGCGGCTTCTTATAGGGGTCTGTCAGAGAAAACAGTTTTATATGCTGGGGATGTTGCTGCTCTATTCCCTGTAAATCTTCCAGGATCGCCTCGTGCTCGACGGGAGTCAAAGTATTCGCGCCATTCTCAGAACCGGTCGCCAGCTTCCAGGGACTGGCCGCTACGAAAAGTACCTTGATCGGCAGTTTGTCGACGAGCAGATCTCGAGCTTTCAAAGCAAGGGAGAGTGAGCGTGTCAGAACCAGGTTGGCCGATTGAGCCAGGAAAAATGCTCCACCCATGCCCGATGGAGGGCAATACAGGTATTCCCAGGGCCAACTGGCGAGCACCTCCTGGCCCGGCTTGAACTGCAACTCAACTTTCCAGTATCTTACGGGAACTGTATAAATTGCCTCTCTGAGCGCGTCACCGATCGCATTATCGAAGAGCACCAAATAGAGAGCGGTGCCGAGAAACCTGTATTCATCAGGGCGGATGAGCCGGTTATTACGCAACATATCGATGAAAATTTTAATGGTGTGTTCGAGAAAATCATCATGTTTCACGATACCACTGCCAATATCCACATCGGGCTTCGGCGTTCGATCAGCGTGAATCGTACCATTGGCTTCAACGATCACCTTGAATATTCCTACATTTTCTACTTCTGGCTCTGGCTCCGGCATAGCTGGCTCTCCTGAAATGTATGGTTAGTGTAAAACCCGCCGCTCCTTCAGAGAAAGGAGCGGGGACATCCTGCGCCCTGGCAGGAGGCCCTGCCCCCCGCACCCCCGTTCCCTCCAGGGTCTCCCGTTTCTGCATCACGCACTACAAGCGCGGCGTAATATCCCACGAGGCTTCCCTGTAGACGGGCATGCCGCCATTAAAGAAATTGCGCATGGCGGCGGGCAATTGCTTTACCGCCTGCTGCAAACCGGCACTGGCAAAACTAAAGTAGCGATAGGCTTGCATAGCAGCCGCCACCGTGACGGCTTGCGTCTCTTTCGGCACCTGGAGAATGACGATGAGAGGAGGGTCATCTTCCTGAAAGAACTCCGCACCATCCAGACGCCAGCGCACCTTTTCCATACCGACAGGGGTATGGTCAATTCTGGCCTTTTTGAGATGGTACACAAACGGTCCGATCACCGCTCCCAGACCAACCGCCTCTTTCGCGCCCACCCCCGCTCCCGCGCTGGCGCGCGCAACGCCAACATCCGCCGCCAGCGTCTCTGTCTCAGCACTGAATTCAAATTGCTCGTTGAGCCGCACTTCGACCTGCCCGTTGAGATCGATCAAATTCTGAAATTTTTTAGCCGGTAAAATCTCGTATGCTTTGGGCCGCAGATGCTGCACCGACTCATCTGGATTAAAGCTGACCACGAATTCAAGCCGGTTGAAACCCCAGTGACGCCTGGGGAAAAGAGCGATGGGAAAATACAGCCCGTAGAAGCTGTAGGCGCGAGCCAGCTCTTCATAGCGCACGGGCACCTTCAAATTCCTGGTAAGAAAATCCTTATCGCTAATCCTGTAGACCACGGGAAAACCCGCGAACTCTACATCGTCCTCCATCAGTTCTCGCGCCAGCACGCTCTCTGGACTTTCACGAGCGGGCTGTTCATCTCCCGGCCCCAGGAAGCCACTCAGGGCATCCAGCCGCTCAGCCGCTTCGGCCAGCAACGCCTGACGATCAACGCCTCTCATATCAAAGCTAAAATCAAGATCGGTATCATTCGAGTCCATCTTGTCATCCTCCTTGACCGTGCTTGAGCGAGAACCACGACGCTTTTCTCGGCTGCCAGCCTGAGCAATCACTACGCTATTGATGGAGGCCGAAACAATATTTAGAAAGCAGGTAATGGATGAATACAGCAGCCTCAGCCATTATAACACCGATGTAAGCAATAAAGCAATCAAATTTCAGGAGAAATACTTTAAAGTTGCATGTTACCAGCCTATTTTCCTCGAAAAAATCCATGCGGCCCGTGCTCACTTCACCATATAGTAGCCAATACCCGGCTCGGTCAGTATATGGGCGGGGCGGGAAGGGTCGACCTCCAGCTTGCGGCGCAGGCGACCGATGTAGACGCGCAAATATTCGGACTCACTGTGGTATTCGCTGCCCCAGACGCGCCTGAGCAGGGATTCGTGAGTGAAGACTTTACCTGGGTGCAGGGCCAGCTCTTGCAGCAGGCTAAATTCGGTGGGCGAGAGCTTGACGAGGTCGCCGTCGCGCCAGACGCGACGCTGCTCAAAGTCGATCTCCAGATTGCCGAAACGCTGGATGCCGACCGAAGGCGGTGTATCCACCCAGTGACTGCGGCGCAGTACGGCCTTGATACGGGCCAGCAGCTCGCCGACGCCGAAAGGCTTGGTCAGGTAGTCATCGGCCCCCAGATCGAGGGCGGCAATTTTATCGGATTCTTCTCCAAGCGCGGTGAGCACGACGATAGGAACAGTACTCGTCTGCCGGATACGGCGACAAACCTCCAGGCCATCCATTTTTGGCATCATGATATCGAGAATGATGAGCGTGAAATTGCCCCGGTCAAAGAGAGCCAGCGCCTCCAACCCGTTACTGGCGAGCGAGACTTTATAGCCGCGCAGTTCCAGGTTATGCCCGATGAAATCCTGAATACTCGGTTCGTCATCGACCACTAAAATATGTTTCTCCTGCGGCACGCGATACTCCCCTCTCTACACTACATAGCCTCGTTTAATTTTAACGTGTCTCGCGGCTCGCCTGGTTTATGTAGCACTCGCGGCGGCAGCCAGATATGGAAGATCGCACCGCGGGCACTGTCGCTGCGGTTCTCGGCCCAGATACGGCCACCATGCGCCTCGATGAAGCCGCGACAGATTGCCAGTCCCAGGCCAACGCCACTGCTGCTGCGCTCTCTACCACCATCGACCTGATAGAAACGATCAAAAATGCGCTCGGTTAGATGGGATGGCAAGCCGGGTCCATTATCTGCTATATCCAGGTAGAGGCCACGCTCGGCGCTCTCCTGCTCGCAACGCGCGGAAATCTCAATAACGGCATCGGCCCCCGCGTAGCGCCGGGCGTTCTCCAGCAAGTTGCGGAATACCACCTCCATACGTTTGCGATCGACGTAGAGCAATGGGATGTCATCGGGCAGGCAGGTATGGATGGTACAGGGGTGGCTGATGGCAATGGCCGGTTCGAGCAGCGTCTCCAGGTGGTGCCAGGCAGGGAAAAGCTTGAGCGTGCCAGCCTCAAGCTGCGACATCTCCAGCAGACTCGTGACGAGTTCGGCCATGCGATCATCCTCTTCGACGATGCGGCTCAGGAAATGCTTCTGCAACGCCTCGTCCAGTTCGATATCGGTCTCCAGCATGCTGGTAGCATAGCCTTTAATGGCAGTCAGTGGCGTGCGCAATTCGTGGGAGACGATGGCAAGCAGGTTTTTCTTGACCTGCTCGGCCTGATTCTGGCGCGTCACATCGTTGAAGATTTTGCCGCGTCCGATGAGCTGGCCCGTCAGGTCGCGCACCTCGAAGAGACGCATGTGAATATCGCGGCGCACGGGCAGCCACTGCCCATCACGATTATAGTAGCCGCGCACCTGAAACGAGATCGCCTGTGGGTGTTCAGACTCCTCGGCCTTACGCACCGCTTCCACATAAGCATCGGGGTCGACAACCATCGCCAGCAGCTTCTCCATCAGGTGACTGTCATTAAAGGAGTCGAAATCGAGCAGAACCTCCTGCGGAGGAATGCCGACGAACTGGGTGTAGTTGTGGTTGGCATAGATGATCTGCCCGTCGGGCCGCTCCAGCAAGACCCCCTCATCGATGCTCCTCATGATGGCATCGAGTGTGTGCAAGCGCGCCTGGCTCCGTTCGTCGGTCTTACGGAAGAGGGAATGGATCTCCTCCTCCATTCTGGAGAAGGCGTTGACCAGTTTGCCGACCTCATCGCTGCGGCTGCGCTCCCGCACCAGCAGTTTGCTGTCCGTTACCTTCTCTTCCTGGTCAGGGCGAATGAGCGTGGCAGCCTGGGCGAGGCGCGAAAGCGGGGCGACTACCCAGCCATGCATGACGAACCAGAAGACGCTGGCCCCAACGATGAGCATGACAAGGGCAATGATGAGACTGTGCTGGAAACTGATAACGACGGCGAACGTGACATCGGTGGGCCTTTGCACCGCTACAGCCCAATTCGTGCCGTTAATCGGGATATAGCTATGCAGCCAGTTGATAGGAACGTAGCTGTAGAGCCAGTCGCGGTTCTGCTCGTAGGCGATCATGTTGCCAGAGCTGCCGCCAAGCGCGTTTTTGAGGCCCGGCAGCGCCCGCAGCAGGTCGGTATCGGGCGAGACGCCCTCGGTATCGGCCACCGGCTTGCCATTGCCATCGACGACCCAGATACGCACCTCGCTGCTGTTCGCCAATTGCTGGCGCACCACCAGCAGGCGAGAGGTGAGTTGTTGCAGCGAGAGATTCAGAATTATGACACCGACCGGGCTGCCTTTGGGGCCGATGATGCGTGAGGCAATCGAAACCACATATGTATTGGTCGTCGGGCTGAGACGCTGGGAGGAAATGACCGGCTTATCACCATGCAGTGCGTTCTGAAAGTAGTCATAGCCACTGAAATCCTGACCGAGCGTTTTCCGATTGATCGGGTAGTTGAGAATCATTTTTCCGGCGGTGTCGCAAACGGCGTACAGGCTGATATCCGCATAGGAGAGTTTGGCGGTGGCGAAGATAGAGATGAGTTGAGGCAGGTTAAGCTGACGAGCAGCCGCACTTTGCGAGAGGTAGTTATCTTCCTCGGCGGCGGCCTGCACATTGGTTTCGACCTGCAAAGCAATGGCCTGCGCCAGACCGAGATCGGCCTGCTGCGCGCTCTGCTGCATTGTATCACGCTGAAAGAGATAGAGTTCCACCCCTCCCAACAGCAGAGGCAGGACGAAGAGGGCGTAGAAGACCAGCAATTGCAGAGTGATTCGACGTTCCAGTATCTTCAGCATTCCATCACCTTTCGCCAGCAAGGAAGGTGCCTTTTCTCGCCAGTGTATAGTATGCCTCATGGATTGAGATATTGCAATGCCTGCTGCAAAAACAGACAGGAATTTTTATATCTTTATTTACGTCGTCATCTACCGCGTTTATATATTTTTTACGGAAGAGAAGGTATAATTACACTCAGTAACCATGTGAGAAGCCGTAAGGAGGAGCAATGGCGACCATCCCTATGGACATGGATCGCACGGAAAAGCAGGTCAGCTTCGGATATATGCTGCCGATTATCAGCGCCAGCACTCTCGGGACTGTCATTGAATGGTATGATTTCTTCTTTTACAGCTTCCTGGCCGCGACCGTCTTTCCGGTGGTTTTCTTTCCCAGGCTCAACCCATTCGCGGGCATCATTGCCTCGTTTACGACCAATTTTGTCGGTTTTGCCGCTCGCCCGCTGGGCGCGGCCTTCTTCGGCTGGTTTGGCGACCGCACGGGTCGCAAATCCACGCTGGTGACAACGCTGCTGCTGATCGGCATATCGACAATGCTGATGGGCGTTCTGCCAGGCTATGCCACGCTCGGCATCGTTGCCCCGATCTTGCTGGCAGCACTGCGCTTTATGCAGGGAGTGGGAGTGGGAGGAGAATGGGGAGGCTCCGTGCTGCTGGCCCTCGAATACGGAGATAATCGCCATCGCGGCTTCTGGACGAGCTGGCCGCAGTTGGGCGTGCCGATAGGGCTGGCGCTGGCCGCGCTCTCCGTGTTGCTGTTCCAGAATCTCTATCCCGGCGTAGCTTTCCAGAGCGTAGGCTGGCGTATGCCCTTCCTGCTGAGCGCTACGCTGCTGCTGGTCGGACTGTATATCCGCCTGCGCCTGCTCGAAACGCCGCCGTTCATCAAACTGAAAATGGAGCGGCAGGAGTCAAAAAATCCGCTGCTGGAGGTGTTGCGCTTCAACTGGTGCGAAATCCTGCTCTCGGTGCTGCTGCGCTCAGGCGAACAGGCCCCTTTCTACATTTTCACGACCTTTGTGCTCTCCTACGGCGTGGCAGTGTTGAAGCTGGATCAAACCCTGTTCTATATCGGTCTAGTCCTGACAGCTTCCGTCTCGATCATCTCTATGCCAACCTTCAGCGCGCTTTCCGACCGCGTCGGTCGCAAACGCTGGTACCTGTGCGGCACGCTCGTGATGGCAGTCTTCGTCTTCCCATATTTCCTGCTGTTGAACACGGCCAATCCATTGTTGATTATTCTCGCGCTGATCCTCTCGCTCGGCATCTGTCACGCCTGGCTCTACGGGCCGCAAGCTGCACTGATTGCCGAGCGCTTCGGGACACGCATCCGCTACACCGGAGCCTCGCTGGGCTATCAGCTTGCCTCAATCACAGCGGGCGGTCCGGCTCCCATTGTGGCAACCTACCTGCTGGCGAACCACACGCACCTCGTTCCGGGCATTCCCGCCAGCATGCTCATCGCAATCTATCTCGCAGGTATGTCCCTCGTCTCTTTGTTCGCGGTTCTCTTTCTCAAAGAATACAGCGGTAAGGCCCCTGCTCAAGACAGGTAGGATGTTTCGAGGGCGCACGCAAACCAGATTTGCACAACGCACGGCTCAACTTGAAAACCAGAAAGGAGGGATGCAGCCAGAAAAGAGAGCGTGGCAGTACTTGTCCAGCCGACATGTCGTGTTCATTAGATGTTGTCAGGTTGTGCTTACTATCATCATTACTGGAACCTGTTGTGTTTCATCGGGCGTTGTTGTACCTACCCGGCTTTTCATCATCATTCAGGAGGATACTATGGCAACTAACGCAGAAAGAGGCTCCCTGACTGTGCGCAGCATGCTCCCCGTGCTCGCTGCCAGCACCGTTGGCACAGCCATCGAGTGGTATGACTTTTTCCTGTACGGCTTCCTTGCCGCAACTGTCTTCCCGGCACTCTTCTTCCCGGAACTCAATCAAGTCGCTGGTACCATCGCGTCGTTCACGACCTACTTTGTAGGCTTTGCTGCCCGTCCCATAGGCGGCGCCTTCTTCGGCTGGTTTGGCGACCGCATCGGGCGGAAATCAACGCTGGTCGCAACCCTGCTGCTCATGGGTATCGCTACCGCGCTGATGGGCTTCATGCCTAGCTATGACTCCATCGGCCTGGCGGCTCCCATCCTGATCTCTGTCCTGCGCTTCCTGCAAGGGGCTGGTGTCGGTGGTGAATGGGGCGGCTCCGTCCTGCTGTCGCAGGAGTATGGCGATGATCGTCGTCGTGGCTTCTGGATGAGCTGGCCGCAGACAGGCGTGCCGCTTGGCCTGGCCCTTTCGGCAGCGGCGCTGTTGATTTTCCATGCCATCTTCCCGGGGGAAACGGCAGGTTCTGCCTGGTTCAGTATTGGCTGGCGCATCCCCTTCTTCCTGAGCCTCCTGCTGGTTATCGTCGGCCTCTACATCCGCCTGCGCATCCTGGAGACGCCAGCTTTTAACCAGGTGAAACAGGAGGGAAGGATCTCCCGCGTCCCGCTGGTGGAAGTGTTCAACCACTACTGGCGTGAGATCATCCTGGCGGCCTTGTTACGTTCAGCCGAACAGGCCCCCTTCTACATCTTCACGACCTTCATCCTTTCCTATGGTGTAAAGGACTTGAAGTTGAGTTCCAACTTACTGTACGCCGGTATCATCATTACCGCCGTCTTTAGCTTTGTGATGATGCCGACCTACAGCAGCATCTCCGACCGTGTTGGCCGCAAGCGGTGGTACCTGATCGGTTGTGTGCTGATGGCGGTCTGGGCCTTCCCATACTTCCTTTTGCTCCAAACGAAGAACCCTGTGATCGTCATCATTGCGATGGTGCTCTCCATTAGCCTCTTCCACGACTGGCTATATGGTCCGCAGGCAGCGCTGATCGCCGAGCGTTTCGGCACCCGGTTGCGCTACAGTGGAGCATCGCTCGGCTATCAACTTGCCTCCATCACAGCGGGTGGGCCTGCTCCCATCATCGCTACTGCCCTCGTGGCAAGCTCCCTGAGCTGGCTTGGCTCCGGCGCACCGACCTACACATTGATCGCTGTCTACATCATCTTCATGGCGGTCGTTTCGTTCATCTCCACAGCCCTCCTGGGTAAGGAGTACGCGGGCCAGGCCGCCGCTGAAGACGAAGGGGTTTCTGTGCTTGTACCGGCTGCCGAATAAGAGGGATCAACGCTAGCGATCGGCACATGGCAGTAGAACACGACTGATCTCTGCTCACAGTGCCTCTCCAGTGGTTGCAGGGCAAACATTCCAGATGTTTGTCCTGCAACCAGCGTTCATCCAGGATTTTCCTCATACCCCCACACTTCGACCGGCTACTCCATAGCGGCTCCTAATCACTCAGCATCGACGGCATTGGTCCGCGCGGCCTCCCGGTTATTTCCGGAAAGGGCAAAATAGATAGCGATTCTGATGAGAGCTTACTCTCCCTCTTGCGAGACCAGGGAGGCAACAATCGCTTGCAACTGCCGGGCATGGTCGAGCTCGTGGACACGGGCGAAGAGAAGCCATTCACGCCAGTTAAGCTGGCCGAAATCGCTGCCTCGCCAGGTGATATCGAGATAGGCCTGTGGGTCGGCCTGAAGCACCGAGGCAAACAGCCGCTCGCGACTGGCTGAAATGGCGATCAGCATCCCTTCTGGCGTGAGGTCCGGCGAAGGTGTGGAAATATCCAGCACGTCCGATGGCCTCTCGCCTCGTTCGAGTACGGAGCAGATAGTTTGTTCCTCCAGCGAGGCTATGCGATACACGTGGTTCAGCACGTCGGAAGCAGACCACTCGCCCTCCTGCGGTGATGTAAAGAAAGCGGCTTCGGGTAGCGCAGCCGCCGCTTGCAGAAACTGCCGGTGCGCCTCGCGCAAGGCTTCGATAAGTTGCGCGGGCGTACGTTTCGCGGACTGGCTCGCCAGATAACTCCGTATGCGAGCAATCTCCTCCTCGCGTGTTTCCCGTCTTCCCTCTGTCGCCATATAAGCCTCCATTGGTACGGATATGTTTTTCGCTGGATGGCGGTCAAGAATGGAAACAACTAGAACCCACAGGGAGCCTCTGTAGAACCTCTTTGCCGATTCTGTTTGTCAACGTCCACGCTCCAGCGAGGGCCTATACAAGAGATCTATCCATATCTCTATGGCTATATGAAACACCATCTGTAACCAGACTGATCGGTCTGAGAAAAGTATACCTGGATAGAGAAGAGAGTGTCAAGCCCGATTCCTGTTAATCAATGGCACGAATCGAGCGATGCAGCAGCCCGGAAGCAATGACGAGAGCGCTGATGATGCCGCCTGCCACGAAGACAAAGGCGCTCATCACCAGCACATGCCAGACTGCCAGCCGCCCACTGAGAGCCAGAACGGCGATCAGGCCGACAACGACAGCACGCAGTGAGTCCGAGGAAAGCATGACATGCACACGGGGAAGGCGATCAACAAAGACGCCTCCCCACAGCAATAACAGGAGCATAGGAGCGCTGGAACAGACCAGCACGAGACCCATAGCGGCGGCTGAGTGCGTTTTCTCCAGCACCCACAGCACGAGCGCCACCGTATAAAAACTATCTCCCAGCCGCGAGATAGTCTGTCCGCTCCACAACAAAGCAAACGAAGGATTTTTGAGTGATCGCAAGAAATTTATCACGCGCTCAAGTATATAGCAGGCAGACCAGGCAAGGCAAGAGATTCTTCGCTGCGCTCAGAATCTCAGGCAACCAATGATAGGCCGTCAAGCAGCGAAAAAAGTGACCGGAAGTCTGAAAAGCTTCCGGCCACTGGCGCATCTATGAATAAAAGCACTACCTTGTGCTGGCACCCTGTACAGGGCTAGCTGCCCATGGCGCTAATCCATCTCGGCTACCGAGGTGCTGGCGGGAACCAGTACGCCGCTGGCCGCGAGTTTCTGTTTGTGATCTTGCGGGTGCAGGATCGGCTCACCGGTCACGACTTTGCGCATAAACAGGTAGCCAAAGCCGACTACCAGCCAGAGGATGGAAAATGCCCCGGCGATGATTGTATCGACCTGCGCGCTGCCGCCCCCGGCGATAGCGAAGTAGAGAACGCCGATCAGCATGGCAATGTTGAGGACGAAGCCCAATATGGGCGCGAGCACCGTACTGAAGACGTTACGCGCTTTGACTCCCACGAAGGCCACCACGCAGATAATACAGGTCATACCGTACAGTAAGAAGGTGCCGATATTGGAGATGAGCGTAACCTGCGTCAGGTGATCGACGTTCAACACGCCGTAAGAGCCGATGAGGGCGGAGAGAATGGTGAGCACGATCACGGCTACATGCGGGGTGCGGTATTTCCCATGCAAGAAACCGAAGATCAGCGGCAGTTCGGTATCTTTCCCCATGGCATAGGTCACACGCACCCCGGTGTTCAAGCAGGAGAGCGAAGTGCCGAGCAGAGCGATCACGACGGTACAGGCAAGAATAATGGCGAACGCCACACCGTTGCCACCAAGCAACGCATCCCCAATCTGGCGGGCAATATCACCGATTGGCGCGCCCGAAGCATTCGCACCCGCGAAACCAGTGAGTGTGGTGCCGGAGAATTTTGTGCTGTCGTTGATGACAAAATTCGCAGCGAAGTACTCAAAGAAGTAGAAAATGACCGCCTGGATGACCAGCGAGAGCAGCACACCACGCGGGATATCGCGACCGGGATTCTTTGCTTCGGCAGAGAGCGCGGTAGCCGATTCAAAGCCGACGATCAGCAGAATAGCAATGGTGGACTGAAAGATCAGGCCACCCAGGCTATGCGGTAAAATCACACTCAGCGCGTTGGGATGCAGGTAATGAACATTGGGATGCTGGAGACGGTAGATAATCGCCAGGATCGAGAAGAACAGCAGAGCCAGGATCTGGATGACGTTGATGACAATATTTGCCAGCGTCGATCCCTGCACGCCAATATACGCGATAGAGCCGACCACTCCGGCGAAGATGATGCAGACCAGCACTTCCTGCCAGGCAGCGCCGAAGCTGGGGTCAAAGGACTGAATAATATACGTAATGACCAGTCCCATGAAAGCGACCATGACACCTGGATAGACCCAGTAATAGAGGTGTGAGGCCCAACCGACGATAAACTTGGCCAGACGCGCCCATTTGAAATGGCGATGCTCCTCCTGCTGCAAGACTGACGCCTCAGCATAGTAATACGAACTGCCCGTTCCACCTTCTGGATAACGTCTAGAGAGGCTGGAGTAGGCTATCGCAGTCAGCATGGCAATGGCCGTGGCAACAAAAACCGAGAACCACATGCTCATCGCAGAGGATGGGGCAGCCTGTAACTGGTACGTTGTCCAGAGGAATGCGCCAGGAGCAATCAACGCCATCGCATTGATTGTTACACCGGTAAGCCCAAGTGTAGGCTGCATACCAACAGAAGATGTGCTCATGTTCTCCGATCGAGCAGACATGGTAATCCCCTCCTTAACATAAAGGACGATAAATTACTTGCACTACATATGCAAGAAATCCCGGCGTCATTACCATGTTCAAAGCTCACATAGCTTCCGAGGAAAGGTTGAGGAGCAACCGTTGCTTTCCCTGCCAACCTTATTTATTAGAAGTATAAAGGTCGGCACGGCCCATTCGTACTGACAAAATGTAAGAAGCTATGAACCATGTTTTTATGCAATTTGCACAAACACCTATTCTTCAGGAGGCAGTGACGGTATGACCAGATTGTTTAAGCACCTGCAATGCCCTTTCTACATCTTTTTCTTTAATTAGCAAATACTCAGTTGCATACGTAGCGATCACCAGCACGCTGATCTCCGCCTCCGCCAGCGGAACAGCCAGCGAAGCATTGACGCCCGATACAGAAAAATCAAAGGCTCCTTGCACCTGGACGCAACGCCACCCACGCTCCGCCTCTATCTCTTCCGGCACATTGTCCTGCTGGCAGACAATCGAAAGTTCCTCAGCGGTACGTGTCAGCGAAACAAAGTTGCCGATGAGCGCCCAGTAGGGAATGTGTTTATCTGGATGCAACTGGCAAACGGCATACAGATGTGGCAATAGTGAGAGACTTAATTTTCTCATTGATCCTTCTATCTCCTTGTCCGTGTGTCTGCGTAGCTATCTTAAAAAGTATAGAGAGATTCGGTTCTGGATACTAGATACAAAATAGGAGAAGGGAAACCCTGTAAATTTGTATACTATGCACAACTGAGGCTGTTTCACAACTGGTACACAAAACCAGGCCCTCCCAGAGACATGCCGCCATCAACATTGATACACTGACCACCCGCATATATCCAGGGGCTATGTACCTTTCTGGGATGACAGCGGAGCATAGCACTGATGGGAGTATGACCATGTATCAGTTGGCGAGCGCCAAAGATACCAAGAAAACGTCGGGCGAACTCTTCGCCGCTCACTGTGTGCAGGAAAACACCGCGCCGGTCAAATTCGTCCAGTAATTCCTCCCAGGCCAGGACATCGCTATGGCTTAACAGCCTGTCAAGAGTAGCATTGACCTCATCGACGCTGCGCCCGCATTTAAGGTAGAAGGGAGCGTCAGCGTGGAGCAGGAGGGAATCGTTCACCAGGGCCATCGCAGGCAGGTGGGCCAGCCAGTCGAGGTGGCGCTGTGTCAGACCAGCGATATCCTTGCGGTTCCCACCGTTGCGTTTCCAGCGGGAGAGAAAATTGCTGCCCAGACCCGTTGAGCGCCTGCCAAAACGATAGGCGGCCAGCAACATCATCTCATGGTTTCCCAGCAAGGAGGCCACGCAGCCACCTGCGGCAGCCGCTTCATCTTGCAGGCGCATGACAAGGTCCAGTACCGCAAGGCCGTCAGGGCCGCGATCCACCAGATCACCCATAAACCAGAGCGTCGCGCGGCCCGCCTTCCATGCACCCTCAGCATCTACCAGTTCCATATCTTGCAGCAGTTTGACTACTTTTTTGAAGTGACCATGAACATCGCCGATGATATACGTCGTCCAGGTTGGTGAAAACTGCATGCATATCCTCTTTTTCTTATGGCTTCACGGATGCGAAATATTAATGACCGATATTGTGGGCAAACTGTACAAGAAAGCCCAGCGCAATAATCAGCAGGCAGATGGCGATGATGATGAGGGTTGCTGTGATAATTGTTCGACCCGTGTTATTGATGGAGGGCGACTCCGGCTCATAGGGAACGGGCTTGATCTCTTCGAGGTTGAGCAGGTCGTGGAGAAAATCTCTCATTGAGTGATAGCGTTTATCGCGGTCACGGCGAATGGCATGCATCACGACAGTTGCCAGTGCGGGCGAAAGGTCGGGATTTTTGAGGAGAATTGAGGGCGGGTCCAGCGAAACATGCTGGTTCATGATCGCAAAGATGTTCTCCCCCTCGAACGGGGTATGGCCGGAGAGCATTTCATAGAGCATGACACCTACGGCATAAATATCAGAGCTTGCCGCGCCGCGTTCGCCTTTGAGTTGTTCCGGGGACATGTAGTCGGGCGTGCCTACAGTACCGGAGAGGCCGCGCCATGTCACACGTCGCGCACCTTCGAGCAGGGCAATCCCAAAATCAATGATTTTGATGCTGCCATCCTCCTGGATCATGACATTCTCCGGCTTCATATCACGATGGAAGACACCCTGCTCGTGGCAGCATACAAGCGCCTCGCAAATCTGGACCGTGATGCGTACCGCCTCCGCGACCGGCAATGGATCAGGGGAGGTCTTTTCAAGCAAACTGCGCAGAGTCTGCCCCTTGATATATTCCACCACCAGATAATCTGATGAGCGTTTTTCATCGACGTTGAGCAGTTGCTGTACATACGGGTGATGCACACGATTACCGATCTCAGCCTCCCGTCTGAAACGTTCAAAGACTGCAATATCTCCGATCAGCTCTTCGTTGGGAAACTTGAGCACAACTTCTTGCTGATCCGCTACATCACGCGCAAGATATACCCGATTCATGCCGCCATGTCCCAGCATCCGAATAATTTCGTAATGATCAATCAGTGTGCCTGGGGTATAGGCTGTCGTCATTAGCTCGCTTGCCTTTCACCAATCTTTCGCTAATCCAGAAAACGGAACTTTCCTTGACAAGTATAACATAGACGAACTATGCACTACCATACTTTCGCGTTATGTCCATACTCCCATCAATATTCTCTATAGACAACAGATTAGTATCGTGGTCTAATAATGGGAAAAAATACTCAGCAGAGGAGCATACATGGGACGAACGTCGCAAAGCTTTGTAGAGCGACTGACATACATACTGACGGCGCTTTTTGCCTTTGATCGTCTATTAAAGTTGCTCGCAGTCATCGTTTTTTTCCGTCGCTCGCGACCATCTCCGCCGCAGACGTGGCCAACCGTAACACTTCTGCAACCCATTACAAGGGGTGCGAGCAACCTCCAGGAAGCTCTGAGAGCGCGGGCAATGCTCGAATATCCCGCGTCTATACAGCATTTGCTGATCTGTGATGCTCAGGACATGGAAGCGCGGGCAATTGTTGCCGCGTATCTGGACGAGTTTCCAGGGCTGCGTGCTGAAGTGGTTCTGGTTGAGCAGGAGAGCGCTGGCGCGGGTGGAGTTGCGCGCAAGCTGGACAAGCTGCAAGCGGCGCTGCCACGAGCGAACGGGAGTGTGTTCTGCTTTGTTGATGACGATGTCATGCCCCGCCCCGATAGCCTGAGCGTACTGATACCGTATCTCTTTCAGCCGCGAGTTGGTGTGGCCTTCGGGCTGCCTTGCTTTACGAACTGGCAAACGGTCTGGTCAAGCCTGATTAGCGCCTTTATCAATGCCCACATGCTGCTGAGTTTCGTTTCGCTCACCTTCCTGACGACCCCGATTCGCATTAACGGGCACGTCTTTGCCTTCCGGCGCGAGATATTTGAGCGCGTCGGCGGCTTTGACGGCATGGAGCGGCAGATCGATGACGAATTTGCTATCCCGCAGCGCCTGCGGGCCTATGGACTGCGAGCGGCGCAGACGCCGTTAATCTACGATATCGACAACGCTCTCGATTCGGCGCGAACCTACAGCCGCCAGTTCAAACGCTGGTTTGTCATGCCGCGCCAGGCGATGATGCCAGCGCTGACGACGCGACAAAAGCTGGTCGCTGGCCTCGCGAGCTTCACCCTCCCATTGCCGGGCCTCGTAGCCCTGCTGGCCCTCTCTACGCGCCGCCGTCCAGTATGGTTATCATTGGCAAGCTGCCTGAGCATATTCGCGGCGGTGTATGCATACTGCGAGCGGCGCTATTTGCGGAGGCACATGCCGTTGAAACGCTGGCTGCTGCTCCCCGTCGTGGCTGTGTGGACACCGTTGCATATCCTGTGGACGACGCTGCCCGGCAATGAGGTCGAGTGGCGCGGGCAACGGCTGCGCCTGCACCGCGACGGCACGGCAGAAATCGTGCAAACAGGGAGCAAGAGAAAACGATGAGAATTGCGATAGTCGCCTTTGGCTCACGAGGTGACGTGCAGCCACATATCGCGCTGGGAGCGGGACTACAGGCGGCAGGCCACGAAGTGAGGCTGGTCACACACGAGCTTTTCGAGCCGCTTATCCGCCGACCGGGCATGGACTTCTTCCCGGTGCAGGTCAATCCACGGGCCATAGTGGAAGACGAGTTGGGGAAAGCATGGCTTGGCAGCGGCAATAATGCTCTTCAGTTCTTTCGCCGTTTCTCGCGCATCGCCGCGCCACTGCTACGCCAGACCATGCTTGACTGCTGGCATGCCTGTCGTGGAACGGATATCATCATCTGCTCGCCACTGGCAATCGTGGTCATCTCCTCCATTGCCGAGAAGCTGGGTATCCCCTGCTGGATTGGCGCGGGTCAGCCTCTGACACCTACCCGTGAGTTCGCCATTCCCTTCTTCCCCGACGCGCCGGGCTGGCTTCCCATACGCGGCGCCTATCACCGATTGACCTACACGCTCTCCGCGCGCCTCTTCTGGCAATTGTTGCGCTCACCCATCAACCAGGCCCGGCAAGAGGTACTGAGCCTGCCACCCCTGCCTGCGACATGGCTCTATGAACAGGTACAAGCACAACGCCTCCCTATTCTCTATTACTACAGCCCCTCGATCCTACCGCAGCCGCCTGACTGGGGCAAGCACTATTTCGTGACCGGCTACTGGTTCCTGAACGATTACCCGGATTGGCAGCCATCGCAAGCTCAGATCGATTTCCTGGCCCGTGGCGAACCACCCATCTACGTCGGTTTCGGCAGCATGCACACGCGGCGGGCCGCAGAGTTGACGGAGACGGTGCTGGAAGCGCTGGCCCGCACAAAGCGGCGCGCTATCCTCTCGGCTGGCTGGAGTGACATCGGTGGTAATACCAGCTTGTCAACCAACATATTCACAGTGGACTTTGTGCCGCACGACTGGCTCTTTCCACAGACGGCAGCCGTTGTGCAACACGGCGGCGCGGGAACGATGGCGGCATGCCTGCGAGCAGGTGTGCCGCCCATCGTCGTACCTTTCTTCGGCGACCAATCCTTCTGGGGCAGACGCTTCCACGCCCTCGGCCTGACACCACAGCCCATTCCACAAAAGCGGCTAACGGTTGAGCAACTGGCAAACGCCATTCAAATCGCTACGAGTGATGAAGCTTTAAGGCAACGGGTTAAAGCCATGAGCGAGCGCATCCGGGCGGAAGATGGCGTAGCGCGAGCGGTCGAGGTAGTGAACCGGCATCTGACTAAAGCTCATCCATAATACTCTGGCGCTTTCTTGAGCTTCTGCTACTGCTCGCCATCATGGCCAATACATTTTTCTGCCCCCTGGCTGGCGGCATGCCTACTGGTAATGTGTAATCGGCAGAAGAGCCGCTATCAATCAAAATGTTCTTGCCATCGCTGGTCTGAACGAGATAGCAACCCGATGACATAGAGAGCGATTGACCTGTTGGTAGTGGCACCGTCGTCATGGAAAGCTGCATAAGATAGAGTCGTTGCACAGTTGTGTAGATCACTGTCATGTGAACCTCCTGAAGCCAGCACATCTGTCGTCTCTGAAGAAACTTTTGAGAGTATAGCAGCGATGGCAGGCAGAGGATGTAATCCACATTACTGACAAATGCTCTCGTTCTGTGCTATGGTTACGCCTGAAGAAGGTCTTCCGATAAATCATCAGTACCCTTCACAGATTCTTCTCCACCTGCACGCGCCTTCGTTTAACGCCGGGTCTGGCTTCTGGCAATCCTTCCTCTATAGTGACAGTGGCCGGGCAACAGGCATATTGGGCAACGGTTGATTGGACGCTCGCCATAACTGCTTCTGAAACCGCCTGGAAGGCCGCGCTCTGGACGATGCTGAGATAAATGCACAGAGAACCGGGGCTATTCTGTATCGCCTGGTAATCGGCAATATCGGGGCTTGCCAGCAGGATCATACGGCGGATGGTATCGGGGAAAAACGGCCTGAGACCTCCGGCAAGCGACTTAAAGTAGCAGATATCGTCACAGCGACCCTCGATGGCACGAACGACGCGGAAGGGCGAGCCACAGGTACAGGGCTGCGTCTCCATTAGGAGCACATCATTGAGCCGGTAGCGGATGATCGGCTGGGTACGCCGCCACAGGTCTGTGACGATAGGCTGTACCCGCTCTCCCTGCTTTTGAAGTTGCTCACTATTTCCATTCTCAAGCCGTTCTGCCTGCTCAGCAGAAACAAGAGCGGGCAGGGGTTCGAGTTGGAGCACGACGAGATCTTCCTGGATGTGGAGCGAGTTGTGGGCGCAGCTTACGGCTAGCAGGCCCTCGGTACACTGGTAGATCTGTTGCACGGGCACGTTGAAGGCCGCTTCGAGCTGGCCGCGATCCTGCGGTTCCAGCACTTCGGCAACCGAGATCAGGCGCTCAGGTTTGATATGGAGGCGGTCGCCGCTGAGTTCTTGCGCCAGGAAGCCAAGCATGGAGGGTGGCGCGACGACGATATGGGGTTGAAAGGCATTGAGCGCGGGAACCACTTCGGCCAGGGGCTGCATAAGATCGAAGTAGCGGAAGCGGATCAGTCTGCTGCCAACCTGTTCATAGAGGTTGCTGTTCGAGCGCAGAAAGAAGGCGACGCGCAGGGGCCGAGATGGCAAAGAATGGAGGGCGCGCGCCAGAATCGTACCGGCCCACGCGGCCTGTTCCCAGGCAGCGGCAATGAAGAGGCCGCGATGACCAGAAGTGCCGGACGAGAGGCCGATGGTGAAGCCGTTGAGCGTGGGGCTGAAGTCGCGACTGTGTTCAGCCCGTAAGGCAACCTCCATAGCTTCCTCTCGCCTGATGCCGCGAGTGTTGAAAGTATCGAAATGCTCCATCATCAGCCGTTTGTCCACTATGGGCAAAACTCGCCAGTCTCGCGGCGTGTAGCCCGACCAGTGGGCGCGGTAGAAGGGCGAATGCTGCATGGTGTAGGCGACGATACGTTGAGCGCGCTGCTCCTGGTAGCGCGTAAGGGCCTCGCCGCGCAGAGCGCACCAGCGCCAGCGCGCGCGGAGAAAATGAGTCGCGATCAGCAGTCTATCCGGCATGGTGTTGCTCCACTACCTGCGCGAAGGCGTCGGGACAATGGCTCGGCACGAGGACAACATCGGGACATGCCTGGACGAAAGCGTGGAGTTTGTCGATAGTGGTGCGAACGGCGCGGGGATCATCAACGATCAGGTTGGTGAGGCGAGAAGGCGGGCGGCGTTCGTAGACGGAGCGACGCAGCCAGCAGCCATCGGCGGCGAAGAGCACATACCCGCGCTCAGTGCTCACCAGCAAACCCATCTGCCCGCGAGCGTGACCGGGCAGGGAGACGAGCAGGAGCGAGCCATCCCCGAACAGATCGTGCGTGGGACCGAGGCCTGGCAAGATGGAACCGGCAAAGGCCGGGAGCAGCGTGGCCCGCGCGCGAAAATCGTCCGGCAAAAGGGCGGGGATATAGGCACGGCTGAGGGCCGAGAAACCCTGACGATGTTCAATATCGTCGTAGGCAGCCTGAGTGGCGATGAGTTCAGCATCGGGAAAGTCGCGCAGACCGGCGATATGGTCGGCATGGAAATGCGAGATGAGCACGCGGCGAATATCTCGCGGCCTGAGTCCACGCTCAGCCAGTTGCGCGCTCGCGGCAAGGCAAGGGTTCAGGCGCAGGGGCGTGGCGTAGCGATAGAGGCGGAAAGGCAGGCGGCGCGTGACCTCAAGCATGCGCGACGCGTAGCCAGTATCCCAGAGCAGCCAGCCGTGATCGGGATGATGCAGCAGCGCCACCAGCGAGTGACAGGCAATGCGCCGGTGCGCTCCACCCTGCAAGACGTGCGACTCCCAGGCAAGACAGTAGCCGGTATCGAGGATGTAGCATTGCAGTTTCGGCATAGCGCTCATATAGTCTCCTCCAACGATACAAGCGTGCACTCAATGGCCTCAGCAATGGAAACCGGCGGCGCGTATGAGAGGTCGCGTCGAGCGGCGCTGATATCATAGGTCTGCGTGCGCGCCAGGATGGTCGCGGAGTAGCGGGTGAGCAGCGGCTCCCTGCCGGTCAGAGCGGCGCGCATCTCCATGAGCGAGGCGGCAGCCAGGGCGACGGAGAGAGATATCTGGCGCAGGTGCGTGGAGAGGTCGAGCCGTTTGAGCACGAGCCGGATAATCTCCCATAGCGGCACATGCTCGTTACCGGTGATAGTATAGGTTTTGCCAGTGGCAGCCTGCGACTCGCTGGCAAGAATGAGAGCGTGGACAACGTTTTCGACATAGGTAAGATCAACCAGATTGCGGCCATCACCGATCTGGGGCAGGCGCTTCTGGCGTGCGGCGGCAACGAGTCGGGGCAGCAGCGCCTGATCGCCGGGGCCGAAAATGGCTTTGGGACGCAGAATGACGGTCTCCAGACCGTTCGCCCGCGCGGCGTTGACACGATCCTCGCCCAGTTTCTTCGTGAGCGAGTAGATGGAGGTGAAGCGGCGCGGGTAGGGAACATCTTCGCGAGCATTGTGCTGGTCGCGTCCATCGAAGACGACGCTGGGCGATGAGACGTAGAGCAAACGGCGCACTCCATGTGTAAGGCAACCGGCCAGCACCGCTTCCGTGCCGCCAACATTGATGGCGTAGAAATCGGAGCGCCTGCCCCACGGCGCGGAGAGCGCACCGGCATGAAAGACGACCTCGACACCAGCGCAGGCTGCAATAACGCCCTCTCTGTCTCGCAGGTCTTTGGCAACGGGCAGCGCCCCCTGCTCAAGCAAGGATTTGACGGGCGCGAAGTTGCGGCCCATGAGAGAGACGCTGTGGCCCCGCTGCACGAGAGCGGAGGCAAGGTGTCTGCCCAGAAAGCCGGTGCCCCCGGTGACAAGAATCTTCATACCATGCTCCCTTTCATCCACACCACGTACAATCAAAAGGTCAGGGCCAGCGCGCCGAGAGTGAGGCCCGCGCCAGTGCCGATGAGCAGGAGCCTGTCGCCGCGCCGGATGCGTCCGGCGTAAACAGTTTCCGCCAGCGCCAGAGGGATGGAGGCGGAAATACAGTTGCCGCGTGTCGCAAGGTTGAGGATGAGCTGATCAGAGTTGAAACCCAGTCGCCGCGATAGTTGCTCGATGGCGTGTCGGCTTGCCTGATGTGGCACCACGGCGTCTACCTGCTCTCGCTCCCAGTGGAGAGCCGAAAAGAAACGTTCCAGAAATGGTTCCATCAGGATGGCCGCCTGCTTGAAGATGGCGGGGCCGCGCATATTGAACATATTCATCTCCGGCGTGGTCGTGGGATCGTTGGGATGATGAAGCGAGCCACCGCCGAGGATTTGCGTCAGATCGGCTCCACTGCTGTAAGTCTCAAAGCGCGCGTGCCAGATAGCGCTGGCCTCACCTTCCCGACTGCGGGTGAGAATGGCAGCGGCGGCCCCATCGCCGAAAAGAACAGCGCTCTCACGCTCTCGCGGGTTGAGGGAGCAGGAGGCAATCTCGCTGCTGCATATCAAGACGTTGCGATAGACACCGGCGGTGACAAGAGGAGCGAGAGTATGCAAAGCGAAAAGAAAGCTCAGGCAGGTGGCATTGATGTCAAAACAGGCGCTGGCACCTTCCGGCGCTCGCAGTTCGCGCTGCAAGAAGGCAGCCGTGCAGGGAATGGCCTGCTGCGGGGTGGTGGAAGCGCAGACAATGGCGTCCAGATCGCTCACGCTCAGCCCGGCGTCTTCGAGTGCCATGCGCGCGGCTGCTGCCCCCATGCTAACGACCGTTTCATCGCCGATATAGCGTCGCTCCAGCACACCAGCGGCGCGTTCGATCCAGTGTGCCGGAATATCGAGCCGTTCTTCAAGCTCCGCGTTCGTTACGCGCCGCTCCGGCAGATACCATCCCAGACCGGCTAATTTTACCGCAAGCATATGCCCACCCTATCTTCCGGGAATATGTCCCCGGATCAGAACACGATAACCCGCTCTACGAATATCTCCACAAATATCCTCTCGCAGGAACCTCTGCATATCATACTCTACGGTTCAACATTTATCATGGGATGTTTGACCTATTTCAGAGTTTTGCGCGTTATTACTGAGTAATAACGCTCCAGCATGTTGACAATTTTGATACGATTTGACAGATATGCGAGGGCAAGACATAATGAAATGTCTCTTCTTGAAGAAGGAGAGCAAGGAATGCAGTTGTCCCTGTTGCAACGAAATGTTTATCTGCATCAATGAGTATGCCTGTAGATGAGAGAACAAACGTGCGATGCTCTCTCATCCATACGATCAAAGGAGATAAGCTGACGTGACAGACGAGCATGCAATGCACCACACAGATCATTCCCATTGCGGACCAGGCTATGCTTCACCGGAAGAGGCCATGAAGGCCGAGCCGGAAAAAGTCCTCTACACCATCGCCCTTTACGGGGGAACAGGGGTTGAAGCACCGGATTACCTGGCTACAATCGATGTTGATCCGACATCACCCACCTACTCGCAGGTGATCTACCGGACGCCCATGCCCAATATCGGCGATGAGCTTCACCATTTTGGCTGGAATGCCTGTAGCTCTTGCTACGCGGACGAGAGTAAAGCGCGCACTTACCTCATTCTTCCGGGTAATCAATCGAGCCGTATTCATATCGTTGATGTCTCCGACGAACGTGCGCCAAAACTACACAAGGTGATTGAGCCGGAAGAGGTCAAGGAAAAGGCCAATCTCAGCGCGCCCCACACTGTTCACTGTCTGGCCGACGGGCATGTGATGATCTCGATGCTGGGAGATCGAGAGGGCAACGCGCCCGGCGGGTTCCTGCTGCTCGACGAAGATTTCAACATCGCGGGCCGCTGGGAACACAACGCTCAGGGCATGAACTACAACTATGACTTCTGGTATCAGCCGCGCCACAATGTCATGGTCAGCAGTGAATGGGCCGCGCCCACCACCTATAGTAAAGGCTTTGAACTGGATGATGTCGCCGCCGGAAAGTACGGTCGTCACCTGCACTTCTGGGACTGGGAGAAACACGACCTCGTGCAAAGCGTTGATCTGGGCGAGGAAGGTTTGATTCCACTAGAGGTGCGCTTCCACCACAACCCTGATAGCACACATGGCTTTGTGGGGGCCGCGCTCAGCAGCAACATGTGGCACTGGCACACCTCCAACGGACACTGGCAGGTGGAGAAGGTGATCGATATTCCTTCCGTCGAGGTAGAGGGCTGGCCCATTCCGGTGCCATCGCTCATCACCGATTTCTTGATCTCGATGGACGACAGGTATCTCTACCTTTCCAACTGGCTGCACGGCGATATCCGCCAGTATGATATCAGCGATCCTTCACATCCCAGACTGACAGGGCAGGTCTGGTGCGGCGGTTTGCTCGGCAAGAGCGAGACTGTGCAGGGCCACAAGCTCGGCGGCGGTCCGCAGATGCTCCAACTGAGTCTCGACGGCAAGCGGCTGTATGTCACCAATTCGCTCTACAGCACCTGGGACAACCAGTTCTATCCTGATATCGCCCGCTCTGGCTCCTACCTGCTGCAAATCGACTGTGACACGCAGAACGGCGGCTTGAAAATTAACGATAGGTTCGTCGTTGATTTTGGTAAGGAGCCAGCCGGCCCCGCCCGCGCTCACGAGATGCGTTACCCCGGCGGTGATTGCACCTCCGATATCTGGATATAATACAAGAGAAAGACAGGAAAAAGAGAGCTAAGGTATGTCACTGCCACCGGAAACTCCGCCCGCCGGTGAAAAACAAAATACGGCGGCTCGTGGAAATTCCGATGCGCAGGCGACAGCAAGCTTCCATGCTCTAGCTGACAGTTTTCTCGCTCCCTTGCGCGTGAGGAACTTTCGCCTGCTTTTCAGCGGGCAAATGATCTCCACACTGGGGGACATGTTTTACGCGGTGGCGCTACCCTGGCTGATGCTGAGCAACGGGCATTCGCCGCAGGAACTGGGTATTGTGCTCGCCGCGTATGGCGTCTCACGCGTGGGCGCGCTGCTGGTTGGAGGCGTACTGAGCGATAAGTGGCGTCCCCGCCGGGTCATGCTGCTGGCCGATACAGCCCGGGCGCTGCTCACAGGCGCTCTTGTGGCGCTGGTGGTCACGAGAAATACGGCGGTATGGCAACTCTGCGCCGTTACCGTACCGCTGGGCGCTTTTGCCGGGCTGTTTCTTCCCGCCTACTACGCCATGCTACCGGAGATTTTATCCGACGATGAGTTGCAGGCAGGAAACGCGCTCAATTCCGCCAGCATCCAGTTGGCCCTGTCAGTGGGTTCCGGCGCGGCTGGCCTGATTATCAGCCGCCTGCAGTCGAGCTTCGCGCTGGCGATCGATGCGCTCACCTTTGTCGTTTCTGCCGCCACGCTGCTCCTCATGAGCGGCCAGCGCAGAACAACAGCCGCGCCCGTCGCGGGTAAAACCGGCCCAGATAGCACTGACGCGACAACGGAGAGACAGTTTCCCGCTGATATTACGTTCTGGCAGTTGCTGCGGACATGGCGCCTGCTTCAGGTGGCGCTGCTGGTCATCATCTTTGGCAATTTCCTCTTCAATGGCATGATGGAGGTAGCGCTGCCAACGCTGGCGCGCAGCCAGTTCGCGGCAGGAGCGAGCGGCTACGGTCTGCTACTGGCCTGTTTTGGCGGCGGCTCCCTGCTCGGTGGCCTTATCGCCGGTACATTAGGGCATCTGCGCCAACGGGGTATGCTCATGCTGACGCTCATCATGGCCCTTGCCGTCTGGTATTCTTTCGTCCCCTTCTCCGGCGGATTGATCGCGGCAGCGCTCCTCATCGGCAGCGCGGGCTTCACGAACGGGATATTGACGGTGCTGGCATTCACACTGATGCAGCAGCAGGCGCCGCGTCACCTGCTCGGTCGTCTGATGGCCATACTGATGGTGGCAACGCTTGGCCTCTACCCATTCTCCGTTGCTATAGCGGGCGTACTGACTTCCCGGCTGGGACCAGCAATACTCTTTCCGATCAGTGGGGCTATGATGCTGGCTGCCGCCCTGTTTGGCTGGCTGCAACCAGAGGTCAGGAAAGTGTAACCTCGTTCCCTCAGTGGTGTCCACTGAGAACGCATTCAGAGTTAGAGAAACCTTTCACTGATGTGACTACTCCCCACGCCTGGAAGGCGGGGGCTTCTACGGACAAGCCGAGGCTCTGTAGTCCCAGAGCACGAATGTTATACGCAGCATTGAGATCTCTAGCAAGTTGAGCATGACAGCAGGGACATTTGAATATCCGCTCACTGAGGGGCATCTTTTGCCGATGTCCACAGACACTGCATGTCTGACTCGTATAGGCCGGGTTGACTTTGATTGCTGTTCGTCCAGCTTCTTCCGCTTTGGCAAACAGTTGAGCAAAGAACGCAGACCACGAGGCATCTACAATGCTTTTTGCAAGGCAGTGATTATGAACCATTCGGTTGACCGTCAAGTCTTCAACACAGATGACTCCGAAACGGTCAACAATCTGACGGCTTTCCTGATGGGTGAAATTCTCACGCCTGAACTTGATACGCTCATGCACACGGGCTACAACTTTTCGGTGCTTGCGCCTCTCAGGCGTTCCTTTGGCAAGTTTCGAGTGTTTCCGTTGCACCTGAGCAAGGGCTTTTTCTTCCTTGCGAAAGAAACGCGGATTGGCTATCTCTTCCCCTGTCGAGAGAGAGGCAAAACTGTTGAGACCCACATCAATACCCACCTGGGTATCAAGAGGTTCAAGTCTTTCAGGCTCACACTCAACAGAGAAGGTGACGTACCACTTGCCAGTACTGCTCTTGTGGATGGTACACGTCTTGACTTTGCCTCTTATAGGCCGATGATAGACCATCTTGACGGAGCCGATTTTGGAGAGAGTCACACGCTCATCATGGGTGAGACTGAAGCCGCTTTGAGGATAGCAGAAGCTATCATAGCGTCCGTAGCCCTTAAATCTGGGGTAGCCAGGTTTCTCACCTGCTTTGCATCGGCGAAAAAACGCCTTGAATGCCAGGTCAATGCGGACAGCCACATTTTGAAGGACTTGCGAGTGAACCGATTTGAGAGAAGGACGTTCTGCTTTCAGTATCGGAAACGTATTGATTTGTTCATAGCAGGTCAAACTTTTGCCTTCCTGCTCATAGGCAGTCTTGCGTTTCTCAAGCAAGTGATTGTACAACCATCGGCACTCTGCAAGTGTCTGGTTAAGCAAAGCCTCTTGCTTCTTTGTAGGATACAAGCGATACTGAAAGTTTTTATGGATAGTCAGATTTCAGCACAAACCGAGCAAGGCGTCAAGGGACATTGCCCCTACCCCCATCACGCCCCGAAAGGACTCGCTTCTCTCCCCATGGCTGAAGCCAGGGGTCTTACGCTCGGTATGATAATATGGGAAAAGAGGTTCCCATCCTTAATCTCTCGTGTTATACTAATGCTGAGCATTTATCAGCACTGCAAGTAAGAATTATTTTATCCGCAGATCGCGAGGCAAACGATGGCATTAGAAGAGCTACAAAATGGGCGTTATCGGCGCGTGCGCCTGGTTGGCAGTGGGGGCATGGGTGAAGTTTACTTGATGGAGGATACCCGTGTCAGTCGACAGGTGGCAATCAAAGTCCTGCGCTCTGAGATTACCCCTTATCCCGATAGTGACACTGCAAAAGATGCAGCCCGCCTCTTCCAACGAGAGGCGAGAGCTATCGCAGCCCTTGAGCATCCCAATATCCTGCCCCTCTACGACTTTGGTGAGGAAACGCTGGAGGATACTACGATTACCTACATGGTCATGCCATTTACCTCTGAGGGGTCCCTGGCTACCTGGCTGCGGCAACGCAGCGGACTGCTTTCTCCCAGAGATGCGGCCTATCTGATCGGGCAAGCAGCAGAGGGTCTCCAGTACGCCCACGATCACAAGGTCATTCACCTGGATGTCAAGCCTTCCAACTTCCTCCTGCGCAGCAATGCAAAGGACCCGAATCGTCCTACGGTACTGCTTGCCGATTTTGGCGTGGCACGTAGTAGTTCAACCACGTCGGGTTCCAGTCGCACGATTCGCGGCACGCCCGCTTCGATGGCGCCTGAACATTGGAGTAGCAAGCCGGTTCCAGCTACAGATCAGTACGCGCTGGCCGTTATGGCCTATGAAATGCTGACCGGACGCACACCTTTTACGGGCAGCATGGAACAGTTGATGTACCAGCACTTTACAGCCCAACCGGCACCGCCCAGTACTTATAACCCGCAATTGCCTCCTACCGTTGACGCGGTTATCCTGCGCGCGCTGTCAAAGAAGGCAGAGGACCGCTTCCCCTCTATCGCCAGCTTCGCCAGCGCGCTTGAGCAGGCCGTCAGCGACATCAAGCCTGATAGCTCGTCTCCATCGCCACAGGCGATCAGCGCCGCGCCAACCATCCTCAATCAAAAAGATGCCTCATTACCGGCAGAGGTTATCAGTGGCGCGCCAACGCTTCTCAGTTCAAACGACACTCCTGTCCAGACTCCCGCCTCGGCGGAGGCCATCAGCGCATTACCAACTCTGGCTGCATCAGATCCAGGTCTAGCGCAAGCATCAAATGCTGCCATGGCAAAATTGTCTGATCCCAGTCTGGGGAAATTATCAGTTTCCGATTCGGCAAAATTATTTGATGCCGCATCGGACCATGACCTGCCAACGGTTGCCGCTTCCGGCTCCTCCAGTCAAAAAGCAGCGAGGGAGGCTCAGCCGTTTCCCGTACAAAAGAAGGAACCAGCCTCACCCGTCAGGCTTTTCAGCATCATCAGTGTCGTTATAGTAATCTTACTGGTTGGCGGTGGCATATTCGCCTTCCAGGTTTTTAACAAACAACAGACCAATAAAACGACGGCTCAACAAACGGCGACCGCGCCCGCTAGCAAACCCACCGGCACGCCAACGCCTGTTCCTACAGTGACCGCTACTGTGCCTCCGGGCATGTATATAGCAGATACCTATAACGGGTCGATGCTCAGCCAGCCAGCCAGCCAGACAACCTACATCTCAGTATACATTTCACAAAAGCAGGGCAGTGGCGCCTTTCTGGGGTCGCTCACGCTGAATGCATCGCCACAGGACCACCATGCCCTTACAGGCACCGTTGATATGCAGGGAAACTTCACCTTTACCGTAGTGGCGTTCGGTGGGCAACAACCGCTTTACGTCTTCGGCAGCGTGCAGAAACAATCAGATGGCACCTACCTGAAAGGCCAGTACTGCCACACCACCACAAACTCCTGCGTTGCCATTGAAGGCTATTTCTATGTCGGACCGGGTTTTTAGTGCGGATAGCGAGTACAATGAGCAGCGGTGGGCAACATCTCCCGCAGACCTCACCCTCTCTGAAAATCAGGTTCACGTCTGGAGAAACTTTCTCCATGCTTCACAGGAAGTCAGAGATCGCATGCTGAGTGTCCTGAGCGAGGAGGAGAGAATAAGGGCAGGTCGGTTTTACTTTGAAAGGGACCGGCAGCGCTGGATTATGGCTCACGGCGTATTGAGAATACTCCTTGCTCGTTACCTGCATCTGGAACCGGAGAAGCTGCTCTTTGTCTCTAACGAGTATGGTAAACCAGCATTAGCACCTTTGTATGAGAGCAGGCTGGAATTCAATCTTTCCCATTCTCGTGACATCGCCCTCTACGCCCTTACCAACGACCGACAGGTGGGTGTAGATATCGAGTATATGAAAGACGGGATCGAGTACGATGAGCTGGCGCGGGTCAGTTTTTCGCCCAATGAGCGCGCCGTCCTTCGCTCGCTGCCACAGGAAGCCAAACACGAGGCATTTTTCAACTGCTGGACGCGCAAAGAAGCCTACATCAAAGCGAGAGGAATGGGCCTATCCCTCCCGCTCGACCTCTTCGATGTCTCCTTGCTCTCCGGAAAACCTGCTGCGCTGCTCGCCAGCCGTGAAGACCCGCGTGAAGCGCAGCGCTGGACATTTCAGCATCTTTTCCCCGGCCCCGGCTACGCAGGCGCGCTGGCAGTAGAAGGCAGCGGCTGGCAGCTTCACTGCTGGCAATGGGTTTGATAGAGCTATTGAGCCGTCCAGCCGCCATCGAAGAGGAGGGCCGCGCCGGTCATGAAGCTGGATGCATTGGAGGCGAGGAAAACGATAGCTCCGCCAATCTCTTCCGGCTGCCCCCAGCGTCCCAGCGGAATACGATCGAGAAAGAACTGGTTCGCCTGCGGGTTGTTGATGACCGGGGTATTCATTTCGGTAGCGAAGGGACCGGGACAGAGTGCATTTACGGTCACGTTGTAGGGGGCCAGTTCCAGCGCCAGCACCTTCGTGAGTTGGATGACACCGCCTTTGCTGGAACTGTAAGCACTGCGCTCGGACAGTCCCGCGAACGCGAGCATGGACGCGATGTTGATGATGCGGCCAGAGCGCTGCTGCTTCATATAGGGAGCAACGGCACGCGCACAGAGAAAAGGGGCCTTGAGATTGGTACTCTGCACAGCATCCCAACTCGCCTCGTCAAACTCCACCAATGGCTTGCGGATGTTGATGCCAGCATTATTGACCAGGATATCGAGATGCCCAAATTCCTGCATGACAGCATCAACCATGCCCTTGACCTGCTGCGCATCGGTAACATCGACGGCCAGACCGAGAGCGCGGCGACCGGTTGCCTCAACCAGTAAAGCAGCGCTGGCCCGCGCCCTTGCAAGCTGGCGACTGGTGACAACGACATCGGCTCCCGCCTGGGCAAGGGCGCGAGCCATAGCAAAGCCCAGGCCGCGATTGCCACCCGTCACAAGAGCAACGCGACCATCAAGCGTAAAAACATCGAGCGACATAAGCTTTTTTTCTCCTAAATAATAGCAAGTTTAATCCTTCACCTTACACCGCCACACGTGATATGTTGTATCATATGACTTTTCTGTGAGAGCTTGAAAGGGATTGTGACAAGATGCGAACGAATCATGTGAAAGCGAAGTTGAAAAGGGGCAAGCCGAGCGTGGGGGCATGGTTAAGCCTGCCAGACAGAGCAACGGCGCGTATCATGGCGCGGCTGGGCTTTGACTGGCTGCTCATCGACGGAGAGCACGCGGCGCAGCATCCCGGCATAGTCTCCGACATGGTGGGTATCATCGCTGACGCGGGAACGAGCGCGCCACTGGTGCGAATACCATACAACAGCGTCGAGTGGTTTAAGTGGGCATTGGACGCGGGAGCATGGGGCCTCATCGTGCCTATGGTGAACACACCGCAGGAGGCTCAGCAGGCAGTTGCCTGTTCAAAATATCCACCACAAGGGATGCGCAGCATCGGCGGCGTCTTCGGCCCATACAGCTTCGGCCTGATGGACGCCACAAGCTACAGGGAGATTGCGAATTCCGAGATTCTGTTAGTGGTCCAGATTGAGAGCGTGCAGGGGCTGGCAAATGTAGATGGGATTCTCAGTGTGCCAGGGATTGACGTGGCCTTTGTGGGGCCAAACGACCTGCACGCTCAGCTCGGCTTACCTGTAAGCACTGAAGGGGCAGAACCGGAATTTGTGCAGGCGCTGGAAACCATCAAAGCAGCGGCAAAGAGGCATGATCTGGCAAGCGGTATCTTTTGCAGCAACGGCCAGGCCGCCGCGCAGCGCATCGGCGAAGGCTTCCAGATGGTCAACGCCACCAGCGATATTTCTTCCCTTGTAAGCGGTGCGGTGTTTCAACTGAAGGAGGCTCTGGGATAGTAACAACGGATATTCAGAACTATCTTGATTCGAGGTAAAAGCGGGGCAGGAGGCAACTTCTCATGAACTGCCTCCTGCTCTAATCTTACTCACGAAGAAACGACAGCACTAACTGGTTAAATGCATCAGCCTGCTCGATGTGGGGGCAGTGGCCGCAGTTGGGGAAGATTTGCAGGCGGCTCCGTGGAGAGCTTGTGGCCTGCTGGGCGTGGGTAACAGGGATGATGGTGTCGGCGGCGCCCCAGACGAACAGAGTTGGAGCGTTCAGGCCCGGTAGAGTGTCGCGCAGATCGATGTGCTGCTGGCCGTTGCCGAAGGCGGCGTTGGCTGTGGCGACAAGGGCTTCATGCGCTCCGGGTTGCGCGCGCTGCCGGTAGAGTTGCTCTACCAGCGCCTGCTGGACGAGTTCGGGCTGCGCGAAGAAGTTCGTAAGCTCACTGCGCACGCTGTCCAGCGTTGGTTGAGAGCGCATGAGATCAAGCACAGTGGCATCGATCTCAGGTCCCAATCCGGCGCTGTCAACCAGGATCAGTTGTTCGACGCGTCGGGGATACTGTTGGGCGAAGGAGAGCGCGATAGCCCCGCCAAGGGAGTGGCCGACGAGGCTCACGCGCTGCCAGTCGGATCCGAGGGTGTCAAGGAAGCGCGCCAGGAACGTGGTAAGGGCCGCGACGCTGTAGTCCGCTGCCGGTTTGGCGCTGTCGCCTGCTCCCATCATATCGAGAGCGCAGATGCGAAACTGTTCGGCAAAGGCAGGCAGGTTCAGGGACCACGTGGTGAGCGAGCCGCCGAGTCCATGCACGAACACGACGTGCGGCGCATTGACCGGCCCCGCGATCAGGCAATGGATAGTCACTCCATCAACTTCAACATCCCGCTCTTCGACCTCTTCAGTAGCAGCCTGTGCCACCTTCGCTGCTTCAGCGGCGTGCAGCACATCCTCGCGCCCGATCATGCCGCCGGGGCCAGTTCCGGCGAGGGTTGAGAGGTCAACACCAAGCTCCTGGGCGAGCCTGCGCGCAGCAGGGGAAGCGTTGACGCGACCTGCGGCAGTCGTCGGGGCGCGCACTGTACCAGTCGCAGTGGGCCTTGCCGTGGACGGAGACGCGGCAGGCTTTTTCTGCATCTCCGTCCGCTGCCGCCTTGCTTCGGCATCTTCACGCAGCAAGGACGCTATCTGCTCGTCTGTAAGCGCCTCGTCCATAGCAGCAATGACGGCCAGGGGGGCGCCGACCGGGGCGCTGTCACCCTCCTGGATTCCAATCCAGCGCATGATGCCGCTCGCGGGAGCCTCAACCTCGTTAGTGGCCTTTTCGCTCTCAATCTCTACAATCGGCTCGCCCTGCTGCACGGTTTCCCCCGCCTGTTTGAGCCATGCAACAACCATGCCAGTCTTCATCGCCAGCCCCCACTTGGGCATACTTACAATTGTTGCCACACTCTATCTCCTCTACAGCTAGCCCATAATTTCCTGAACGGTGGCAACGATGCGTTCGGGGCTGGGGATATAGAACTGTTCGAGCGGCGGGCTGAAGGGAACAGGCGTGTGTGGCGCGGTGACTAGCTTGATGGGCGCGTCGAGTTCGCTGAAGGCTTTATCTGCGACCAGTGCCGCTATATCGGTGGCCGCACTGCAGCGCGGGTTATCCTCGTCAACAACAATGAGCCGGTGCGTTTTGGCGACCGAGTTGAGAATGGTCTCCTCGTCCAGAGGCGAGAGGGTGCGCGGATCAACAACCTCTGCCGAGATGCCCGCCGCTTCCAGCGCCTCCGCAGCCGCAAGAGCTTGCTGCACCATGCGCGAGATGGCGACAATGGTGACATCATTGCCTTCACGCTTGATGTCGGCCTTGCCCAGTGGAATCACATATTCGCCCTCAGGCACCTCTCCGCTTGTGTTATAGAGTATCTTGTTCTCGAAGACGACGACGAGATCGTTATCGCGAATCGCCGCCGCAAGCAGCCCTTTAGCATCAGCCGGAGTAGATGGGAGCACTGTCTTGATGCCTGGCATATGCGTGAAAACTGAATAGTGGCATCCTGAGTGCTGGCCCGCGGCACCCATGCCAGCGCCAATCATCGTGCGGATGACGAGCGGGCAACTGGCCTTGCCACCGAACATGTAGCGCAGCTTGGCTCCCTGGTCAAAGATCTGGTCCCAGCAGACGCCGAAGAAGTCGACAAACATCAACTCGACAACGGGACGCAGGCCGGTCGCGGCTGCACCAACTGCCGCCCCGATGAAACCGGCTTCTGTAATGGGGGTATCGAGCACACGGCTGCGGCCAAACTCCTGTACAAGCCCTTTGGTGACGCCCAGCACACCACCCCAGGCATCGTCTTCCTCAAAGCCGGTCACTGTTGCACCCCCGGCCACATCCTCACCCATCAAAATGACGCGCGGATCGCGGCGCATTTCCTGACGCAGCGCCTCGTTGATAGCCTGCGCGTATGTCAACTGGCGAAGTGCTACTGCCATGATATATTCCTCCTCGTTGTTCAGTTCAGGTTCTCTGCTCGTCCACTCAATGTTTCTCAGAAAAGAGAGGGAATAAGCGCTCTCACACTAGGGATAGCTCACATAGACATCGGTCAGCGCCTCCTCGGGAGAGGGATAGGGAGCAGCCTCGGCAAAACGCCAGGCGTCATCGATCTCATCCCGCACCTGTCGGTCGATGCTATCCAGTTCCTGAGTGGTGGCAAAGCCGCGTTCGAGGATGAAGTTGCGCAGTCGTTGGATAGGGTCGCGGGCGCGGTAGGAATCGACCTCTTCTTTGGTGCGGTAGGTGATGGTATCGCCCTCGAAGTGGCCGTGATAGCGGTAGGTCTTGCATTCGATGAGGCGCGGCCCTCCGTCGCGCCGCGCCCGCGCAACCGCCTCATTGGCAGCTTCGTAGACTGCCAGCACATCCAGGCCATCGACGGTGACGCCCGGCATGTTATAACCGACGGCGCGTTCCGCGATATCGCGGCAGCTCATATGGTAGGTGACGGGAGTGGACTCAGCATAGCCATTATTTTCGGCGACGTAGATGACGGGCAGTTTCCAGATACCGGCGAGGTTGAGGCTTTCGTGGAAGGTTCCCTGGTTGGCCGCTCCGTCGCCGAAGAAGCAGACGGCAACCTGGCCGCGCCCGTTCGTTTTTGCGGTCAGACCCGCGCCGGTTGCCAGGGGAAAACCACCACCGACGATGCCATTTGCGCCGAGCATTCCCTTATGTACGTCGGCTATGTGCATGGAGCCGCCCTTGCCGCGACAGGCTCCTGCCTCGCGCCCGAGCAGTTCCGCCACCATCTCGCGAATATCCACACCCTTCGCAATACAGTGGCCGTGACCGCGATGATGACTGGTAATGAAATCGTCGTTGGTCAAATTGGAGCAGACACCGACCGCTACCGCCTCCTCACCGGCATAGAGATGCACAAAGCCTGGTACTTTCCCGGCGGCAAACTCCTTGCCAGCGCGCTCCTCAAATTCACGGATGGTCTGCATCTGCCCATACATGCGCAACAGGCGGGCTTTGTCCAGCGCCTGCGCGCTGCCAGTAGTCTGTCCGGTTGTCATGAATTCTCCTCCTTACTTCACTTCTCTTTGCAGAAAACAGGGAAAAACAACACGCTACGCGGTAAATAAACAATCTACGCGGAGACAGGAACAGAGAAATCAGTTCGCGCCGACACTTGCCAGCTTAGCGGCGAAAATGACCGGCGCGTGCTGCTGCCGCTAAAGCGGCGGGAACATCGACAACAAAAGGGCCATCGTCGCGCAGACGAACTTCGACGAGCGAGGTGGCGGCCAGTTCTATTTCGCGCTCGCCATCCAGCGCGACGGTGCCGGTTCCAGTTTGCAGGCGCACGCTCTCCCCCCGGCACAGTGGGCTGTAAGCGCGCACACTTACCCAGGAAATAAGGCCAGGAGCCAGTGGGACCAGCACCTGCCGACCGTCTCCTCCCAGCAAAATGTGCATGCCGCACACTTCGCCTTCCGGCACAGCGCCGTCTAGCAGCGCACCGCCCAGAGAAGAGAGGCCAATCGTGCCGGGTCTGACCTGTGAAAGTACTGCTTCGCGCACCTGCGAGAGATCCCAGACGGCACGAGCGCCGATGAAAGGGACAGCGGAGACAACAACATCGACGAGGGCGCGATCTCTGGACTGCCCGTCTACCAGCACCTCCAACCAGGGCGCTCTGCGCACAACATCCCGACCGACAAGCCCTGCTGCCACCAGTCCTGCTGCCATGCCCGCCAATGTTCCCTCCAGGAAAGACGGGAAAACATTGTTAGTGCCGGTCGAGATGGGAATAAGGGGAACACAGCCGCAGCCTTTGGCAGCAGCGCGATTGGTGCCGTCACCTCCCAGTGTGATAATGCAGCCTGCTCCCGCTTCTGCCAGCAATTGCGCGGCGCGGGTGGAATCCACATCGGTACCGAGCACGGGCATAGACAATGGCTCCGCTTCAATGGGAATGTTCTGACCCGCGAGCGCACGCTCGACGATACCGAAATCCAGTTCGGGCATGTAGGCAACGCGCCGCCCCCCTACAGCATACAAGCCCAGCAACGCCCGGCGCACAATCGCCATCTTCTCGTTATTGTCGAAAACGGTGCCGTGCGCTACCAGTCGCCGGATGTCGCGCCCGGAAGCCGGGTTGGCAATGATACCCACCAGAGGTAAAGGCATAAGGCTTCTCCAGGAGAATTTACCCAACAATGTAAACTATAGGGAAACGAACGGGGAAAATCAAGTTCCCATTTTCAGATGCTGAAATGGTTTGACTTACGAAAGTCAGGATATTGCTTATAGAGACCATAAAAGTACCTGTCTGGGATAGTATTTTTGGGCATTTGTTGCCGGGCCTGCTCTTGTATGCTATTCTTGAAAACGTTAGAGTCCTCTCTGATATATCGTTCTGCTCCGTCAGAATACAGAAAGAGGATTCATGCGCAAGATCTTATTAACTTGAGTAAAGAAGAGAGATATTTCTATCTCTTTATTTTGTAGATAAAACTTTGTTGGATGAGGTATACATGCAACCTGATTACCAGTCTCCGCTTCAGACTGATCAGCCTCCCACCCCATCTATCTCACGAGGTAAACTTTTGAAGCGGCCGCAGCCATTCCATTTGCAACCACCTGGAGAGCGCGAACAAATCGCGCAAGGGCAAGGTTCAAACAGGCAAGCGTCCTACGAATTCGATGTCTCACAATTACCTACACGCAAGCAGCCGCGAGTCACACTCACGCTCGAAGAGCTCCTTCCTTTCGAGCAACTGGATGAGCAACTAACCGCTGACCTGGATTTGAGCAGCATGGGTACAATGAAACTCATGCAACTAAGTGGCATGTTGCAAGCAGTTCGCATACCTGAGCAGAGGACTGCCCAGGGTTCTGCGACCAGCTTTGTCAGCAGGAACACGCAGGAAGCATGGGGAACGTGGGGGACATGGGAAGCAGATCAATACATAAATCTACCAACACAACCATTGCCGGGACAACTGGTTTCGACACCTCTGCCCTCGTGGGGAGCACTGCCGCAAACACCACCTGCTACACCCGTCCTGAAAGCAGATTCATCCACAACGACAACAAAGAAAAAAACGCTCTTGCAATCGCCCGTGGTGAAGATGCTCCTCGGCGGATTGATCGGTATAGCATTGTTGTTTCTCGTCGCACATTTTGTCAATTTCCCCGCGACTATCGCGATCCTACGGCAGCACCTGACAACGCCGCAGGGCATTACCTGTGCGCTGCTAGCAAGTGCCGCCTTTATCGTAGCTTTCAGTATTCGTGCCACCCGCTGGCGGCTCTTTTTGCGACCAATTACCAGCATCAGTCCGATCAAGGCCATTCAGATTTACTGGATCGGTATATTTATCAATGTGCTTTTACCTATTCAGGGCGGTGAGGTGGCAAAGAGCCTCTTGCTCAAACGAGTCACGGGTACGCCTGTCAGCCAATCACTGCCCACGGTGGCGATGGATAAGTCGCTTGACCTGATGCCAGCCCTGGTGATACTGGCGATTGTACCCTTCATTCCCGGCATCCACATGAGTCCGGTGCTCTGGTTCATCCTTGCGCTCGTCAGTAGTATCCTTATCGGGGTGATCGTTGTGGTCGGTTTAGCGGCCTGGAACCGCGACTTCGCGGTGGCCTTCATCAAGAATCTGCTGCGCCTCGTTCCGAAAAAGATCGGGCAGAAGATCGAAGGGTTTGCCATTGGCTTCGTAGATTCGCTGCTGGCAAGTGCCAGCAGGCCAAAAACATTTATACCTGCCCTGCTGCTAACCTGCCTTGCGCTCTGTTGCGATGGGCTGTTCGCCATGTTCGCCTTCTGGACAGTTGGCGTCTATATGAACTTCGGGCAGGCCATCTTCGGCTACACCACCTTTAATATGTTTACCATTTTACCGACACCGCCGGGACAGGTAGGAAGCAACGAGGCCATTGGCACTCTCGTCTTCGGCGGCCTGCTTGGCTTTAACAAAACAGGCGTCCTGGCAATGTTCATCTTCTCCCATCCACTGACGGCCCTCATTATGTTCACCCTATCCATGATCAGCCTGGCCGCGCTCGGGCTGAATCTTTCCAGCGCCCTCAAAGCGCCTTCAACAGAAGAGGGGAGAAAAGCCTTTATCGAATCACAAAAACTCCCTGCAATCGCGGCTCGGGGATATTGACCCGATCAGATTGTAATACTATTTGCGTGACCAGTTCAGTGAGGATACATGTCGCCATCAATCAGGATGGTCTGGTTGGTTATGTAGGAGTTGCCGACTAGCATCATCATGGCTTCAACCACGTCTTCAGGCTTGCCCAATCTGCCAGCAGGAATGCGTGATACCAACGGCTGTTGCCAATGAAGAGCAGATAGATGACCAGGATTGGAGCCAGCACGCCGTTCAGCACATTGGCCCAGAAGTTGTTTCGACCTCCATCCCGGGTTCGATATCTTGAGTGCTGTTCTCTTGTTTTTTCGTCATATGCTACTTCTATGCGCTCTATCACTGCCTCTCTGAGGATGAGCGTCATCTCTAAGCACGGGCCAAAACAGGAGATGATTTCATCGGTCCTTGCACGGTATGGTGCTGGCGTTTATCCTGACTGCCAGACCTCAGAAGAAGCCTCAAATGGAGGCTTTATATTACGCTCTCTCGTATGCAGCCCGCAAGAGAGATTTTTCATAGCATGATAAAGATTGGCAATGTTCATTATGCTATGCCGCAACGAGCCTGTTCGCGTCCTTTGCAACTTCCTGGTAACCTTGCATGATGCAATCCATGGCGGCTTCCCAGGAACGGCACTGCGCTTCACTTAGCGCGGCCCGTCCCATTTCCCGGCGAAGAGCGGGATCCTGGATCAATCGCTGCAGCCGCTCTCGATAGCTGGCGGTTTGCGCCTCTTCGTCGGCGAACCGGGCATCGAGGAAACCGGTGCGGCTGTCAATAACGAGGTCGCGCACACCTTCGGAGTCCAGACCGACGATAGGCAGACCAGAGGCCATTGCTTCCAGCACAACCTGCCCAAAGGTCTCTGTACGCGAGGGAAAGGCGAAGATATCCGCCGAGGCGTAGGCTTCTGCCAGTGGTTCGCCGCTCAGGTAGCCAGTGAAAGTGACAGGCAGTCCGGTCAGTTCCTGCCGCATTTCACTTGCCGCCGGGCCATCGCCGACGATCACCAGGTGACAGCGCCGGTGATCCAGTTCCTGATACGCCTGAATCAGCAGGCGCAGGTTCTTTTCCCATGAGACGCGACCGACATATAGCAGTACCACTTGATCCTGCGGCTGCTCTCTCTCCTGCAGCCAGGAGGAACGCAGCGTCTCGCTTCTCTGTGCCGGATAAAAGAGGGTGGTATCGACGCCGCGCGGCCAGATGCGCACGTGCTCAAATCCCTGCGCCTCCAGCATGCGAGCGGTAGAAGGGGATGGACAATACGTTAAATCACAGTGATTATGGATCAAACGGTTGTATTGCCACATCGGCTCTGAAAAGGGCGCAAAGCCGAAATGCTGGCAGTATAGCGCGAGATTGGTATGGTAGGAAGAGACGAGGGGTTTGCCCAGCAAACGCGCGGCTACCAGTCCGGCTGCTCCCAGCACCACCGGGTCTACCAGGTGAACAACATCGGGGTTAAATTCCCTGAGACGGCGCACAAACAGCGGGCGGAAAAAGTTAAAACGCAACTCTGGATAAAAGGGCAGCGGCACACCAGCGGTCCCAACGACTTCAGCTCCGGCATATTCCTCCATTCCACTTTCAGGGCCAAGCAGCAGCGCCTGATGACCACGGGCATGCAGGTACTCCAGCAGCATCGCCAGGGTACGAGTGACGCCATCCAGTTTCGGCAGAAAATTTTCAGTAACAATCGCAATGCGCATCATCATCACCAATTCACGTGGTTATTCATACTATTCTCCAAAAATAAGGGTAGCCGGGAAGCATTAGCAGGAAGTTAAGGAAAATTTAGCAGCCTGTAAAGTGTGGGTAAGATTTTCGCGTCCTCTGTTAAAACTGGAGTGAATGTGCAGGACAACCATGAGAAATTTTGCGCGAGAGCTGGCAATATATAACTTATTCGTTTACAATATCTTTATAAAGATAACAAGTTCTTCCTGGTAATACGTGACATGAGTTTCCTTCTGGGGAAGAAGCACTGTTATGACCGGTCATTCGTTCACACGATCAGGGCCAGAGATAGATATCGAGGAACTGCAGCGCCTGCGTTCAAGGCTGCTGCCACCATATCGGGTGATTCTTTTCAATGATGAGTATAACGAAATGAACTATGTCGTGTTCGCCCTCTTGCACGCCGTCAGCAGCCTGACGCAGCAGGAGGCCGAGCGGATCATGCTGACCGCGCACCTGAAAGGCAACGCCATCGTCATTGTCTGTCCCAAAGAGACAGCGGAATATTATCAGGAGCGGCTGCTTAGCTATGGTCTTACCGCGACTATCGAACCTGATTAGGAACCTCTGCCGCAGGATGATCTTCCCCCTCTGCCAATCATGGAGTCAGTATCCATGCGAGCCGATTTTCCTTGAGGGTATCCTTATTCTAGCTGGTATACGTACCTGAATAGAGGACATATCTGCAACAGGTTGGACAGGTATGGTAAGCAACTGTCTCGCCTGTAAGAGATATTACAATAACCCGGCTATTCTTGTACAATTCAGCCATTGACGTTCAGGCAGTTTAAGAGTAGAATCAGTATTAGCCTGGGTGGAATGCTCTGACAACGATGCGCTGCATTACATCGATGCACATCGCTGACAACAACGAAGCTCAAATGATACTGTTTATCATGCTCCACCAGGAGGAGAGTCAAATGGTTCAGTTCTGGCGAGCGAAAACCAGAGATGAGGCAGGAACACTCAAAACCGCTCCAGAGGTAGGAGCAACGGGTGATATCGCCGTCATTGTTGATGGGAAGAAGCTCGATAACGAATTAGTCCGTCTCGCCTGCCTCATGGCGAGAAAAGCAAAACGCAAAGTTCATATCGTCCATATAATCGAAGTTCCACGCACGTTACCCCTCCACGCAAACATCCGCACCAGCGAGACCGAAGCCGCCGACAAACTCCTGCAAGACGCTCTGGATATCGCGGGCGAAACTGGCTGCGATGCAGTCGCTGAGGTGGTAGAAGCGCGAGATGCAGGCCCGGCTATCGTAGATGAGGCTCGCGACCACAATTGCGCGCTTATCATGCTTGGCATGGTACGTGATATAGAAAGCAAGAAGGTACAAAACGATTTTGGCAAAACCGTCCTGTACGTCCTCAATAACGCTCCGTGCCGCGTATGGGTCGTCCAGGATCCAAAAAAATCCGGTCCGAAACCGCTACACGTATAGATTGGAAGGATAGCAGGGAACAAGATAGACAAACGACAAAGAGAGACAGGGAAGAAAAGATACTTTCTTCCCTGTAGTTCCCTGCGAGGCTGTTGCGCCCCCCCTGATTGCCTATTGCTCTCAACGGGTTCTCTTTTTCTTTTCGCTTTTTGGCCTCTGCGCACTCTCGTATGGTATAATTACAGTATAGAGATCGTCTTCCCCTTTGTACGTTCTATTTATTGCGAGGCGAGGCATTATTCAGAGGTGTAAGAGCGAATGAGCGATCCCAATTCCAACATAAGCCCCACGAGGCAGTCAGGGCAAAACCATCGAGATTACTACACTGCCCTCTACCAGGCCGCGCTGGAGTTTTCCTCCAGCCTTGACCTCCACGAGGTGCTGTCCAGTATAGTCAAGAGCATCACCGAAGCCATGCAGGTCAAGGGATGCGGCATTCGCCTGCTTGATACACGAAGCGGTCGGCTCCAGATTGTCGCGACCTATGGCTTGAGCAGAGACTATATCGCAAAAGGCCCCGTCGAACTGGCAAGCAGCCCGATCGACAGCGAAGCTATGTGTGGCACGCCTGTAATTATTGAAGATATCGAGAACGATTCGCGCTTCCAGTACAAAGAGGCGGCGAAACGTGAGGGCATCGTCTCCGTCCTGTGCGTGCCACTCGAAGTGCGCGGAGAGGCCATCGGCGTCCTGCGCGTCTACACGAGCGAGCGACACATCTTCCACGAAGATGATATCCAGTTTCTCTCCGTCCTTGCCAGCCTCGCAGCACTCGCCATCTCCAACGCCAATCTCTATGAGAGCCTGAAATACGCCTACGACGGTGTGATGGACGTCCTCTGGGGCAGCAGCGTCGAGATCGCCTGAGCGAGCGCGCGCCACTACTTTCGCCGCCTAATGAATCAGCGTATTGGTCAGATACTGCGAGGTAAACGTGGTGAACTCACCGCCGCGTTTGCCCGGTACGGGAAAGAGGCGAGCCGAAAGCGGCTTATTCAGGCGCAGAGCCATCGTCCCTACATCCAGCAAGAGGTGCGCAATCTCCTCCGGCGTGATATCACCCGGCAACGGTATGGTATCTAACCCCGTGCCGCAGACCGAGGAGTACAGCAGCAACTGATGTACATTCACCACTCCCTCCGCCCAGCGCCTGCCCAGCAGGGCATCCTCCAGCACCGGCAACATCAGCCCGCAATAGCCGCAGGTCGGCAGTTCTGTTTGCTTCAACGCGTAGGTCAGCGCCGCCGAAACGGCTACTGAGCCGGGCGTACCGCATACGCCGTATCCAAATGCCTCCAGCCCTGTCACAATGCTATCGTCGCCCATCGGCGCGGGTGAAAGATCGACGCCACCAAAGGTAATACTCTGCTCAGCCGCCAGTTCCCGCCCAAGCGCCACTACCGGGGCGACCTGTTCAAGCAGCGCCGTTCGTACCCACTCGCTGGCCGCCACGAGATTTCCCTGCTGCCCACTCTCGCTCCACGCCCGCGCCGCCCTGGCAATCACACCAGCGCCTTGCAAGGCGAGTGTGAGGCTATCGGGACCAGCATGGTAGGCGGCGGGAAAGAATGGACAGCCCGGCGGCACGCAGGCCAGCATGGCGAAGCGGAAATTGCCAAAACCTTCCTCAGTCTCGTGCGCCAGTCGCCGGATAACCCGCGCCGTTGGCAGCGCCGCCTCTTCGTGCAGGCCCGCCTCCGGCAATGCGAGCTGCACCGTCGCGTTCAGCGCGCTCGTGGCCGCCAGCATGTCGGCAATGACGTCGATGCGTTCCAGGGGAAAATCGGGCCGGGCAGCCTGCGCAGGCCCCAACGAGCAGAAAGCAATCTCAACATCGTCTAACATGTGCTGCAGGTCCCGTGCATACGCCTGCAAAGCGTTGGGTGACCAGTCCGGCAGATCATCAAAAAGCGGGCGGGTCGAGACGCGCAGTGTCTGCACCTCATAGCCCGCCTCCGCGCCACGTTCCCCGGCCCGCTGTAATATCCGGGCCGCTCGCTCGATATGCTCTCTTCGCAACGGGTGCGCCTGCGCAATCCCCAGCGTCACAGTACGTATCGGTGGCATCAGCATACCTCTTCCCCCTTGTGTAAATTGCACAAAATATAGTTTCTCGCCAGCGCGCGGGTACCGAATTATCGGTCACAGAAGCCAGCCAGAGCGATAACTCGGTGCCTGCGGAAAGCGACGTTTACAGATAGCGTTCAATTTTTTCCAGCAATTCATCCAGTTCAAATGGCTTGGCAAGGAAATCCTCCGCACCGGCAGCTCTGGCACTTTTTTCCATACCTTTATTCGCAGAAAAGAGAATGATGGGAAGACGCTTTGTTGCCTCCTGGCTTTTTAAATTCGCACAAATATCTCGCCCATTCCAGCCAGATAACCAGATATCCAGCAGCAGAAGATCGGCACGACCATCCTGAAAATCGCGCAGAGTAGCCCCATTGCCGGTTACTTCAACCTCATAGCCAACCTCCTCCAGAAATATCTGGAGGACATCAAGGATCGCCGGGTCATCATCCGCGACCAGTATTTTCTTCTTGCGCTGTTCCATACGATTTACTTCCCGCGCCTCCCAATGCTAGCTCTGCTTCCGTGTTTTCCACAGGCAAAGAGAAAGAAATCGTGGTTCCCCTGCCTTCTTCACTCTCGACCCAGATCGAACCGTTATGGCGTTTGACAAACTCCGCAGAGATGTACAGCCCTAACCCCAGACCCGGATAGGTCTCCTGTTTCTCTCCTTCGACCCGGAAAAAACGCTCAAAGATGTGTTCCTGTTTCTCTCTGGGAATACCAATACCATAATCTTGCACCGAGGTAATGACCTGCCCTTCCTTGTAAACAGTTCTGACAAGAATCGCATCTGCCTGTGGTGAATATTTTATCGCATTTGTCAGCAGGTTTGTCAAAATCTGTCCAATGCGATCTCGATCAGCAGTGAATGTGACCGGCGCAGCCAGTTCCAGCACAATACGGTGCTGCGTTGTCGTGCGCTGCATCTCCTCGGCGATTTCCTTGATCAACTCATTCAAATCAAACGAAGAGTAGTGGAATTGCAGTTTCCCGCTTTCTATCTTCGTGACATCGAGCAAATCCTCAATCAAGCCGGTCAGTTTATTGAGCTGCGCATCCATTTTCTGGAGTAGTTCTGCTGAGCGCTCATCTCCTGCTCGCCGGAAACGGCGCTCCAATAGTTGTACGTATCCCTTAATGCTGGTTACCGGCGTTTTTAACTCGTGGCTGGCGACGCCAATAAACTCGTCTTTCTGCAACGAAAGTTCTTCGATACGCTGCCGCGCTCTCACCTGATCTGTAACATCGACCGCGTGAACCAGGATACCATCAATCTCCCCTGTCGCATTGTACGAGGGTTGATACACAAAATTGAAATACACCTCCTCCAGCGTCCCATCAACCTTCCGATCAAGATTCACCAGAATTTCATTGCCAATAAACGGTTGGCCTGTCTGATACACCACGTCAAGCAGTTGATAAAAGCCCTGCCCTTCAAGCTCAGGAAGAGCTTCTCGAATGGGTTTCCCAATGATGTCCCGGTATTGTCCAACCGCTCGCATATACAGCGGGTTAGCAAGCTCAAAGACGTGATCCGGGCCGCGCAGGACGGCAATCAGCGCCGGGGCCTGCATAAACAGGTCGTGCAGTTGCTGCCGCTCCGCCCGCACGCGGGCTTCGGCCTCCTTGCGGATACGGGCCATTTCGAGATGCGCTCCCACACGGGCCAGCAGTTCGCGCGGGCTGAACGGTTTGACCAGGTAGTCGTCAGCGCCCGCCTCCATTCCTTCAATCCGCGCCTCTTCACCGGCACGGGCGGAGAGCAGAATAACCGGCAAGGTTCTTGTCTCTGGGTGAGCACGCAGCGCCTGCAGCAGCTCAAAGCCATCCATTCCCGGCATCATGACATCCGCCAGAACGAGGTCAGGCTGAAACTCCTTCACGGCAGCAAGGGCGGCTTGACCATCAGGAACAACTTGCACGTTATATCGCTGCTGTAACAACCGGCTCACATATTCACGCATATCAGCGTTATCATCCGCGAAGAGAATCCGCGCTCCGTTAGCGCCCTGTTCACTTTCAGAGAAAAGTGGCACATCTGGGAGAATCCCAGCCAGCGCATCATCTCCGGGCAGTAACCCTAGCGCCTCATTCAGATAAAACTGCGCGTTCACCGCAGAAGCAGTCTCCATTTGTTGAGTAACAATGCGATCCTGTGGGAGATGGGCCGAGCCTAAAGGAAGTGAGACGGTGAAGGTGCTCCCTCTGCCGGGAGCGCTGCTAACGCCGATCGTTCCTCCATGCATCTTGACCAGTTCCTGCACCAGGGAAAGGCCAATGCCGGTTCCCTCAAAAGTACGCCCTGCCGTTCCCTTGACGCGATGGAAGCGTTCAAACATATGCGGCAATTCCTCGGCGGGAATGCCGACGCCGGTGTCTTTGACCGCAATCTCAACAGTCGTTTCGCGCTGGCGCAGGGAGACGGTGATTTCCCCTGCCAGGGTATACTTAAAGGCATTGGAGAGCAGGTTGAAGATAATCTTCTCCCACATCTCATGATCAACGTACACCGCTTCGCTCATTGGCGGGCAATCCACCGTCAATTTCATGCCTGCTTTTTCAATGGCAGAACGGAAGCTGCTGGCGAGACCGGTTGTCAAAGCCGCCAGGTCGGTTGGCTGATAGAGAGCCTGCACTCGCCCCGCTTCAATGCGCGAGAAATCCAGCAGGGTGTTGACGAGCTTCAGCAGGCGCAACGCATTGCGGTGCAGGATTTCCATGCGCTCGCGCTGCTCCGGTGAAAGTACGTCTTCGGCCAGTGTGTCTTCAATTGGCCCGAGCATGAGTGTCAGGGGAGTGCGCAATTCATGGGAGATGTTGCTGAAAAAAAGCGTTTTCGCCCGGTCAATCTCAGCCAGTGCCTCGGCGCGCTTTCGTTCCTCTTCGTATGCCTGCGCATTGCCAATACTTGCGGCAATCTGGCCCGCGACAAGGTTGATAAAGCCCTGATAACTCTCATCAAAGAGCCGGAAAGGGTTCAGAGCAGCAATCAGCACACCAGCTTTCCCTGTCTGACCGGCAGGCGCAATCGGGGCGGCAACAGCGTGGTGCGGCGGCTGCTTCCACGCGCCTGTCGGCAGGTTATCAAACACGCGGCCTGGATCAGCAATCGTACAGGCTCTTTGTTCCCTCAAAACTTCAGCAAAAGGCCAGAATGAGGGCGCAGCGAAGGCGACAGTTTCCGGTACAGCCTCGTGGTCTTTGCTAATACCAGCAGTATCGACAAGATAGACTCTTTGCTTTTCCGCATCAAGCAGATACAACATAGCAAAAGGCAGATCATAGGAGTTATATTCCAGGCTGGCTACACTGAGATGGCACGCTTCCTCAATAGTACGGGCATCAGCAGTTTCGGCAGCAAGCGTTCTCAGAAGTTTCACCTGTCGCTCACCGATGATACGCTGTGTATCATCGGTATTAGCGCAGATAATGCCCTCCACCCCTCCATGGTCGCCGGGAACAGGACTATAGGAAAACGTATAATAGGTCTCTTCGCGGTATCCATAACGCTCCATCATAAGAAGCAGCGATTCATCGTAAGTTCCTACATTTTGCTGCATCGCGGTCTGCAAGCGCGGCCCCACGACATCCCAGATTTCGTGCCAGACGATAGATGCAGGTTGACCGAGCGCCTCGGGATGCTTGCCACCAACAATCGCTTTATATGGATCGTTGTACAGTTTGATCAATTGCGGCCCCCAGCCAATCCAGATCGGTTGACGCGAGGTGAGCATAATGCGCACAATCGTTTTCAGGCTCTGCGGCCAGCACTCGACAGGGCCAAGTGGCGTCTTCGACCAGTCCTTAGCGCGTATTCGCTCTCCCATCTCCCCACCACCGGCAAGAAAGTCGATGGATGTAGCGCCGTTTCGCATATGAGAGATGGGGACTTCTGCTCCCACACCCTGCTCTGTCAGCGAGGGATGCTGCTGCATCAGTTGGAGTAAGGCTTCTCTGCTGAAGCGCCAGTCACCGCGTGTGCCAATTCTTGTACCCTGTAACTTGTTTTGTTGCGCCCAGCGGCGAATCGTATTGGGATGCACACCGAGGAAAGAAGCTGCTTTACGAACATTCAGAAGCTGGCGTTCTTCTTGAACCATTATAGAACCTGTTTCTAAATATGACATATCTTCACTTGACTTGACCAATCTTTATAAGTCTACCATAAACACGGCTTGCTCTCAGCAGTCGTTTCAAGGAGGGAAGAAAGGGTTGCTTCGTCCTGTATCCTGTATTATACACTCTTTCGCTCAACTCTCAAAAACAGGTTGCAAGCAAAACGCACGTTTTTCCTATATTCACTTGACGAAATTATGTTCGTCTCATACACTTTCAGTAAGGGAGAAAAAAGGCTCAAAAAACGGTACAGGGGGTGCTGGATGGCATTACCCGATCTTGACCACAGGGACGAGGCCGGAGAGACAGCAGAGGCACAGCAGGATTGTTTTCTTTGCGTACTTGACCAGCATCCCTGCGCGCAAAAACGGATCGAGGGATCTATTCGTGCGGTGGCACAGCGTAAGATAGATGGTGCATGGACGCCATTTATCACACTCAATACCGGCACGGCGCTTATTTCTTTACAACTGACGCGCTATTACCTGAGTCTGGTGCAAGAACTGAAACGGCTGGAAGAGCAGAACCCACGGAAGCGTTTGGGTGAATATAACCTCACTCTGCGCGTCTACCACCTGCCACCGCTGGTGCGCACCGGCGAGTTCAAAGAGTGGCCGGTCTATCACTATCAGGCTAACCAGTATACGCTGGCCGTGCTGGAACCTGATATTTTGCTCAACATCACCGATCTGAGTCAATCTGAATACTGCTCGCGCCAGTACCTGCTGAAGCAACTGGTGCCTTCATCGTCCTCGGCTGCCGCCGTCAGTGGAAACCTGGTGCATCACAGCTTCAAGGAACTGCTGAAAGAGCATGATCGCGGCGCGCTCATGGCCGGATACGCTGGTGAGGAAACGCCGCTGGCGACCTTGCAGCGTCACTTCGAGCAAGAGCTTGAACGCAGCAGCCTTGATCTCGCGCTCGCCGATCTTTCGCCCACTGCCATTCGCGAACGGGTCGAGCCGCACCTGAGCAGCCTGGCGAACTGGTTTGCCCGCGAGCGGTACAGTTTGTGGGATATGCCGGACTCTACACAGGAAACAGGGGACGATGATGGCGAAGAAATCAGCGAGCGCGAGAATATAGTACGAGCCGAAACCTTCCTGCTTGCCCCGGAAATCGGCCTGCGCGGACGCCTTGACCTGCTCTGGCAGCAGTCCAGCCACCAGCGCCTGCTGGAACTGAAAACAGGCGCGTTTAGCGGGGATAGCCCCAAACATGAGCATCGCTGGCAGGTGTTCGGCTACCACGCGCTGCTGGCCGTGCGGCGCAACTCCAGAATGAAGAAGGCGGCAGCAACGCTGCTCTATAGCGCCACGCCCGGCTCGGCAACGGCCTTTCCCGTGCGTTTCTCCATTATCAACTTGCAGCGTGTCAACGAAGTGCGCAACCTGCTTGTTCTGGGTCACATTACCGGCATCGCACCTGCGCCGCCCGGCCCCGCGCGCTGCACGCGCTGCTCCCTGCTCGCTCAGTGTGGACAGGTTTCATCCCTGCTCGGCTGGCAGCCGCCACAGCCCGATCTTGCCGCTGGCGGCAACGGGTCGATCATCAGCGAGACAGCCACGGGGCTGCACCCCACAGTGACGCAGGAAGAGCGCGCATTCTTTGAAAAATTTTATCGCCTGCTGCGCATCGAAGGGCTGGAGGGCGAGAAGCGCCAGGCGCTGCTCTGGCAGGAAACGCTGGAGGAGCGCGTGGCACGCGGCGCGGCCATTCAGCGCCTCGTGCCTGATGGCGAGCCGGAACCGACGGGGCAGGGCGAATGGTGGCAGACCTTTCGCTGCGACAACACCTCTGAACTACGCGCCGGTGACGAAATCTTACTCAGCGACGGCGACCCTGTCACGGGCGAGGTGGTGACGGGAACCGTCGTTGCCATCAGCGCCGAAAAGGTAACAGTCTGGACACCCGAACTCATTGCCCGTCCCAGGCGCATCGACAGCTATGATACCGACCGCGTGCATGTACGCACGCTCAAAAATCTCGTGCGCTGGCTGCAAAGCGACTCTCGCCTGCGCTCACTTGTCGCGGGCCAGACGCGTCCGGCTTTCCGGCACATTCCCGTGCCAGCGCGCGCGGATTTCAATACAGAGCAGAATCTGGCTGTCGAGCGGGCTATGCAGATGCAGGATTATTTGCTGGTACACGGGCCACCGGGCACCGGCAAAACCGCCGTTATCGCAGAGATCGTCAAACGCCTGCACGGGCAGGGCCAGCGCGTCCTGCTCGCCGCCTTCACCAATCAGGCCGTGGACAACATGCTCAAGCGGCTGGATAAAGAGGGCTTCCATGACTATGTGCGTCTGGGACACGAACGCAACGTCGACCCCGAAATTCTGCCGCGACTGCTCAAAAAACTCGCTCAACAATGGCAGGCAGAGAGCACAGACGAGGCAAAAAACACAACAAACGACAGGGAGAACAATACACCGACAGAGGAAGCACAGCCGACCCGGCAAGAAGAGACACAGTCGGTGCGCACGCTGCTGCGACAGATGAGCGTTGTAGCCTCGACAACGGCTACATGGTCATCAGATACCTATGATTTTCTCTTTCCCGGCGGCGATGACCCGCCCTGGCAGTTCGATGTCGCCATTATCGACGAGGCGGGACAATTGACCATTCCGGCCATCCTGGGCGCGCTGCGCTTCGCGAAACGGTTCATCCTCGTGGGCGACGAGAAACAGCTTCCGCCCCTCGTCTTGAGTGAGGACGCGGCAAAACAGGGACTGGCCCAATCCCTCTTCGGCCACCTCAAACGCCTGGACGATGACTACATGAAAGCTCATGCGGGGGAGACAGGCGCCTGCGTGCCTTTGCGCGTTCAGTACCGCATGAATGAAGGCATCTGCGAGTTTGCTTCCAGAATGTTCTATGACGGCGAGTTGGTCGCGCATCCTTCCGTGGCGCGCCGCCAGTTGGATGTCACAAAGCGAGGCGTAAAACTGCCGGGGGAAAGCGATGCTATCGCACGGGCGCTCCTGCCCTTGCTGCCGACAGTGTTCTTAGATGTGCGCGAGACAGGTGAGAGACGAGCAAAAACGAGCGACGCGGAGGCGCGCACCGTGCGAGATGTGGTGGCGGGACTGCTAGCGCGAGGCATTGCCGGAGAGGATATCGGCATCATCGCCCCCTACCGCGCCCAGGTCGCAAGCCTGCGCCGCCATCTGTTTGACGGAAACAGCGAGAGCGGCCGCGAGGGATTGCCGCCCGATTTTCCCCTGACCGTCGATACAGTTGATCGTTTTCAGGGTGGTGAGCGCAAGGTGATTATTATCTCCTTCGCCACCGGCAAGACGCCCGACGCACCCAGCCTGTTGCGCGACTTCCTCACCAACCCCAACCGGCTTAACGTAGCCCTGACCCGCGCGCAGCGCAAGCTGATCCTCATTGGCAATGCCAGCGCCTTGAAGACGCTGCCAGTTTTCAGGGAACTCCTGCTCTACTGTAAATACAGAAATGCACTGATTCCTCATACGATGTCGGCACTGGCGGCTACACCTCGCTGAGCAGCGCGGCAAGATGGTGTATCGGCATTGCTGCATCTAATGGGAGAGATGCGTTGAGGAAGGAGTAGCAGGCGCGTTCCAGGGCGGATGGTTCGTGGGCGTGCAGGTACAGACCTTGCAGAATGCTCTCCGTGGCATCTTTCAGGCTCATGAAGATACGGAACGGCCCGTTCGCCTCGTGGTGATGATCGCGGAACTGTTCCATACCCAGACCGGTCAGTACCAGGATAGGATGCACACCGGCAGCCAATCCGGCCCGTACATCGGTTATGCTATCACCGATAAAGATAGCTTCGTTCAAGTCGATTCCCAGCTCGTCGCGGGCGCGCAACAGTTGGCCGGGACGTGGTTTGCGGCAAGGGCAATTGGCATCCTTCGCGTGCGGACAGTAATAGACCTTCTCTATCACCCCACCCATCTCCCCAATCGCAGCTATCATCCGTCGATGAATCTCTTCCACCGTCTCCTGTGCAATGATGCCACGCGCAATCCCGGCCTGGTTGCTACACACCACAATGCGATGCCCGGATCGTGTTAAGCGGGCAATAGCTTCCCGCGCCCCCGGCAAAAAACGAAACTCATCCCAGCTTTTTACATAATCCGATCGGTTCTCATTAATCACCCCATCCCGATCAAGAAAGATTGTTGTCACTACGGCACCTCAGTCAAAAAAGTCCTGGAAAGAAAAAAACTTTGTGGCATCTTGCTTCCAGGCGTAATTAGTGGTTATTCCAGCGCGCCAACGGCGCCGACGAGACGATTGCTTAGATATCGTTGATATCGACCAATCCCTTCTTCATTGCGTAGATAACGACCTGAGAACGATCATAGATATCTAGCTTGCGATAGATATTGCTGATGTGGTTGCGAACGGTCTTCTCACTGATGGCAAGGGTACGAGCAATCTCTTTCGCCACCAGCCCTTTCGCAACCAGGACCAGCGTCTCCATCTCGCGTGCCGTTAAACCATCATAGCTTTGCGCCTTTTCAGGATTTTGTCGATCCAACAACTGCATCACACGACTGGCGATATCGGGAGCAGTGACCTGTTCTCCATTATAAACCGCCCGAATAGCAGAGACAAGACCAACCGTAGAGATATCCTTCAAGACATAGCCATTGGCTCCGGCAGCCAACCCTTCAAGCACATAGCCATCAGCAGTGAAAGTGGTGAGCAGAATGACGCGGGTCTCTGGAAGTTCGGCTTTGATCTGGCGCAACGCCTCAATCCCATTCAAGTTGGGCATTTTTACATCCATTAAGACTACATCCGGGCGCATCTGGCGTACCAGCTCGACAGCTTCCAGTCCATTACCAGCGGCCCCAACCACCTCAATGAAGGGTTCGCCATTAAGCATGCCCGCAATACTCTCGCGGAACAGGCGCTGGTCATCGGCTACGGCGATACGGATACGCGCCTTGCTCTGCTCCGTGAGGGCACGGCTGCTGCTATGAGTATGCATTCTCTCTTCAAACTGGATAGACATCGAGTTAACCTCCACAAACACTTTTCACTGTTTAACGTACAACTTCCATTTTTATGGCAGTGGTATTACTATATCAATCTGTGTCCCTTCGCCCGGCCTGCTCTCAATCGTCACCAGCCCGTCGAGCAGCGCTGCCCGCTCGCGCAGCCCGATCAATCCTTGCCGATAGCCAGCAGGAGATGGGGAAGACGAGGAGGAGATGGGCATTCCTATACCATTATCGCCGATACCGATATGCAACTGTTCTTCGAGCTTAAACAGGAAAAGCGTGATTCTGCTCGCCTGCGCATGCTTGCGAATATTGGTGAGCGCCTCGCGCACCATATAATAGATATTGATCGTGTATTCGTCAGGCAAGAAGCGAGGCCAATCATTGCTCTCATAGACGACCGCGTAACCACTTTGTTCAAACCTGGCAAGCAGAGCCGCAATGGCCGCTTCCAGCCCGGCCTCAAGCTCACTTCCTCCGCGCAGGCCGCCCAGGGTCTGGCGCATCGACAGCAGGCTCTCGCGGGCAAGTTCCTGCCATACCAGCAGCTTCTCAGCAACCTCTGCGCTCACCTCGCTGCTGGCAGGCAAGCTACGGGTGCGAAAATACTCCAGGTCAGCCACAAGCGCGGTCAATGACTGCACAACACCATCATGCAACTCTCTGGCGAGCCGCCGCCGCTCGGCTTCGCGCGCCATATGCAGCGCCGATGTTGCCAACATCGCCGACGAATCTACCGTCGTCATCATCTCCATACCTCTCTTGCTGCTGTCTCTCCTGCTTTTGCTCCCGCATCCCCTTCCAACCGTGCTCACACCATTACTCACTGTCTTGACACATTTATACGCTCTTTGAGTTAAACTTTCATTGAAGAAGCATGGAATACAGGTTGAGATTCATCGACATAAGCGTTGAGATCTTAACCTTTCGGGTTATTTACCTCAGCTTTCATCAGGAAGGCCCTCCACTCCCGTAGAGCTTATACTCGGACGTTTGCTGAAATTGCCCTGTATGCCCTGGGCATCTGTCCTTTGCCCATCAGTCTTTTTCTCGCCCTGGCCTTTTTCGTCATCGTGGCGGGTTGCAAATCCTGTGCCGCGTGTCGTATCCTTTGAGCAAGAATATGTTCGTTTGCTATTTGAAGGTGGAAGCAGGAGACCAACATGCATGCCAGATAAGAGAATCCTCGTCGTCGGTAGCCTCAACATGGATCAGATTGTGCGCGTCCCGCACCTGCCCCGGCTGGGCGAAACACTGCTGGGAGCAGGCTCGCTCAAGCTTGCGCCGGGAGGCAAAGGAGCGAACCAGGCCGTGGCAATGGCACGGCTCGGCGCAAGCGTCGCCATGGCAGGGCGCGTCGGCGATGATCCCTTTGGAGAACGCCTCCTGAGTTCGTTACAAGGCGATGGCGTCAATATCGACCTCATCGCGGTTGATCAAGAGGAGGCAAGTGGCACGGCCTTTATTTTTCTGGTGCCGGATGGGGACAACGCCATCGTGGTAGCGGCGGGCGCCAATATGCGCGTGGGAGAGGATAGCAGCCAGCTCGCACGCATCAATAATGCTCTCGCCGGGACACAGGCGCTGGTGATGCAACTAGAAATTCCCATCGAGACAGTAATCTCACTGGCAGCCGCCGGATATCATGCAGGCGTTCCGGTCGTCATCAACCTGGCTCCCGCGCAGCCACTGCCGGAGGAGACGCTGCGCCGACTCTCGCTGCTGATCGTCAACAAGAACGAGGCCAGCCTGCTCAGCGGGCAGCGCGTGGACTCACTGGAAGACGCACGTATCGTGGCAACAGTCCTGCGCGAAAAGGGCATCAAACAGGTCGCAATCACCCTGGGCGCGCAGGGGGCACTGCTGGCAACAGGCAATGATAACGGGAGCACCCGTACCATCTACCAGTCCTCGCCGCCTGTACAGGTCGTGGATACCACCGCAGCAGGTGACTGCTTCGTGGGAGCACTCACCGTTGCGCTGACGGAGGGCTACACTTCCGAAGCAGCGCTAAAATTCGCCGTCTCTGCCAGCGCCCTGAAGGTGACGAAATTTGGCGCACAACCCGGCCTGCCCACACGAGCTGAAGTTGAGGCATTTGAACGCTCCATTGGAGCGTAGCGCACTCCTGCCTCGTACTTATCTTAATGGCATGCGAGAGGGCTTTCCGAAAGATAGATAATTCAGGAGATGAAGAGGTTTTTCTATGCCACGCATTATTCTTGATACCGACCCTGGCATTGACGACGCATTAGCCATCTTTCTCGCTATTGCATCGCCAGAGATACAGCTTGAGGCCATCACAACAGTGAGCGGGAACGTTCCTGTCGAGCAGACGACGCGCAACGCGCTGGCGCTGCTGGAACTGGCCGGAAGCCCGGATATTCCCGTTGCACGCGGCAGCGCCCGCCCGCTTGTACGCAGGCCAGTTGACGCCGCCTACGTGCATGGCCACAATGGGCTGGGTGACGTTGAACTGCCCGCCCCCAAAATCAAGCCCGTCGCGCAGCATGCGGTAGACCTGATTATCGCGAGAGTCATGGCCGCGCCGGGCGAGATTACCCTTGTGGCAATCGGTCCGCTGACCAACCTGGCCCTTGCTGTGCGCACAGAGCCGCGTATCGCCCAGCGCGTGCGCGAGGTAGTCATCATGGGTGGTGCGCTGCGCGTACCGGGCAATACCACCCCTGCCGCCGAATTCAACATTTATGCCGACCCACAGGCTGCCTCTATCGTCTTGCACGCCGGCTGGCCCACTCGCCTCGTCTCGCTCGACGTGACCAATATTACCTGCCTGCAACGCGAACAGGTGAATCTGCTGGCTCTCTCTAACAGCAAGGTAACGAAATTCATCCAGCGTATGCTCGATTACTACTTCGATGTCTTCGGCCCCGTCTACGGTGTCAGCGCTTTCCAGATGCATGACCCGCTCGCGCTGGCAGCTTCCTTCCAGCCCGATCTCATTACCTGGGAGAACAGTTTCGTCGATGTCGAACTCAATGGTACCCTCACCCTCGGCGAGACTGTTGGCTACTTCCACCGCCCCAACGCGCCCGCGCCTAACACCAGGGTCTCCGTCTCCGTCGACTCCAAACAGTTCATTAACCTCTTCATGAAACGCATTGAAGCCTATTACTACAAAGGCAAATCATAGAGCAATTACTCCCTGTTGGGTATGAAATCCCAACAGGGAGTAAACGAAGCAGTACCGGGTTATGACTTTCTTTTACGCTCAGTAAAAGAACGCACTAGCATTCTCCTGCATCATAGTCGCTACGGGAGAGCCGCGACGCGTTATTGTTACCCGCTCACTCTCATCCAAAAGCTCCGGCAGGTGCATTATCTCCTCTCTTAATTTAGTAATCGGGATCATTGCTGCATCCTCTCTCATTATTTTCTCACTTTCGTCGTCATTGGTTGCCTACGCATGCTACCATCTACATGTACATGTAGATGTACGCCTTGTCAAGAGCAATTAGTCCAGCCTTCAAAGTCATCTCTTGCCACTTTGACATTCGCTGGCAGATACGTTATATTACAGGAAGAAATTCCGACTGACTCACTCGGATTAGTGAGATAGGGACGATAGACAAAGGAGCCACTGGCATGGCAAAAATTAACGAAGCTGAAGTAATGGACGCATTGCGCGAATGCTATGACCCGGAAATCCCGGTCAACATCGTCGACCTCGGCCTGGTCTATGCGGTAGAAACCGATGACGAGACAGGCAATGTGCATATAACGATGACACTGACCGCTCTTGGCTGCCCGCTTGCAGGTGAGGTAGTCGAGGAGATAGAGATGCGCGTGGGTCAGGTCGAAAATGTCAAATCCTGTAAGGTTGATCTCACCTTTGACCCTCCCTGGTCGCCCGACCGCATGACCGAAGACGCCAAGTGGGAACTTGGCATGATTTAATCCTCTCCATAAAGTCCTGATATCTTCCTATATTGTTGTCCTTTATTGTATACTATCTCTACCTCGCGTAGGGTGCAGATGAAGAAATGATACCGGGAGGACAGCAATATGGGGATATCCGGGCAAGGTCGGCGGTGAGTCGGGATGAGATACTTCCGATATCCCCTCCACCTTCCATTTTCTCGCCATCCTGTCTTAAATATCGATACTGTTCGCGTTCTTTCTCTGAAGCAGGCAGTCTCTATTCGCTTTTGCGCCATGTCCTGCCGATCTATTTTTACAGATCACTGGAACGGGAGATTATTTGTATGAACTGTCCCTCATGTGGCAAGATGCTGCCGCCAGATGCCACTTTTTGTCCAAACTGCGGCGCTCCAATCTCCGCCGAGTCTTCTTTGCCAACGCAGACATATATCGAGAATGAGCCTGGAAGGGCCGAAGCAACACTGCCCGCAGAACCCGGCCTCTTTCGGGAAAGCGTTTCACTGCCACAGCTATCCCCGTGGTCAACGCCACCACCTCCGCCTGCCCAGACACAACTTCCTGCGGGCAATACGCCGCCCCCGCCCCCCTTATCATCTATGCCCCCGTCAGGCTTCGCACCTGTCCCCACGTCAGGCAGCCGGGGACTCTCCAAGGGCATGATCATTCTGATCGGGGTGCTCGCGGCGCTGCTCATTCTCGCCGGGAGCGGCCTCATCTATTATGCCGCTGTCTATCATCCGGCCCAGTTGCACGCGGAGGCAACGGCCACTGTCCAGGCTATCGATACACAGCAGGCAAACATGACCGCGACCGCTAACACCGAGGCCACGGGTACGGCCATTGCCGAAGCCAACGCGACTGCCACAGCGAATGCTCAGGCGACAGCACAGGCCGTGGCAACGGCAACAGCGCTGGCAAACATCTATACCCAGGCCACGAGTGGCGCACCCACACTCAATGATCCCCTGAGCTACCCCAATAACTGGGTGGCCGAATACGGCACGAGCGGGGGAAGCTGCAACTTCTCAGCAGGTGCGTACCACATTACCGAACCCAACAAAGGGTACTTCCTCTACTGTCCCGCGCAGGGCAGCAACTTCAGCAACCTCACCTTCCAGGTCAACATCGACATCATTGTGGGTGACTTCGCCGGTATTGGCATTCGCAGCAACGAAACGACGGGCAGCGCCTATTACTTCACTATCTACACAGACGGCTCCTACGATTTCTCCGTCTGGAAGAACAACAACGGCGATGACTCGCGCTCCCTGCAAAGCGGCAACTCACCGAGCATCAAAAGCGGCCACAATCAGATCAACCTGGTCACAATCATTGCGCGCAATCACACATTTTATTTCTACGTCAACAAACATTACATCGCCACCGCGCAGGATAGTTCTTTCAGCTCGGGAGAAATCGGCCTGTTCGCCGGTGACCAGACCCATTCCGCCGATGTCGCCTTCAGCAACGCCGAGGTATGGAGCCTTTGACATCTGTGATACTATAAAAGCGTTCGCAACTATGTTTATTTGTTTACTACAGTCGAGCTTTCATAAATGCTCATGCGATGACGGAGCTTGAGAGCATATGGTGTACTGCGCACCATACCGCCGGATGGCATATGCTCTCAGGGTTTTGCTGGAAAAGAGGATGCATTGTGATGGCTGATGAACAATTCTCGCGGCCAGCAGATGGTATTTCATCCGGCGATATCGATGTAACAGTGCCTGATCTTCCCCTCAGAATTCGTTCCAGCACCGCCCCGAACGGCACCATCTCTCACGACCCAACGATTGCGATCTGGCCGCCACCCTACCCTATGTATCGACGGCACGAGACGCTCTCTCCGGCAACGCTCGCCTTCATTATCGTCCTTGTCACCCTCCTTTTCGCCGGGGGCCTGAGCCTTGCTAGCTATTCCGCTACGGAGCAGTACCGCACTAATTTGAATACGCAGGCCGCACTTGAGGCACAGGCGACAGAGCGCGTCTACGCCAGCGTCACCGCTCAGGTTCAGGCTACCAGCCAGGTACTGGCGACGGTACAGGCCCATATCGACGCGACAGCCACTGCTCAGGCCAATGCCATAGCAACGGCGACGGCGCAGGTGAATCAGGCCACAGCAACCGCAACCGCTTTTCAAGGCATGCTTTCTACAGTCACCAGCGGCACTGCGGCCCTGGATGACTCTCTAAGCGATAATACGCAGCATAACCACTGGGACGAGGGGGCAACGAAAACCGGCCATTGTATATTCACCAAAAATGCTTACCAGGCCAGCGAATCGTTGCAAGGCTATCTTCAGCCCTGCATTGCCGAATCTACGGACTTCAGCAACCTCGTCTACCAGGTGCAATTGAGTATCACTCAGGGCAATCAGGGCGGCATCCTCTTCCGCGCCGATGGCGCAAACGGCACGTTTTATCTCTTCCGCGTCGGCACTGATGGCTCCTACGCCTTTGATCTCTACAATGGCAGCAAACACAGCGCTACCCTCGCCAGCGGCTATAGCACTGCTATCACCACCGGCCTTAATCAAAGCAACCAGCTTGCCGTCTATGCACGGGGCAGCACTTTCTCCCTCTTTGCCAACGGACAGTACATCACCAGTCTCAAGGATGGAACGCTGAGCAGCGGCCAGATCGGTGTCGCCGCCCTTGATTACAACGTCCCCTCACAGGTCACGTTCAGCAATGCCCGGGTCTGGATAATCAGTTGAAAAATGCTTGACAAATCACTAAAGTACTGCTATGCTGAGAGCAACAAAATATATATCATAGTGGCGATGAACAGGACAAGTATCTCTGGTTGAGCGGCAGAGAGCTGCGGGTCGGTGCAACGCAGCAGCCGGCAAGGGAGAAATCCACCTGGGAGCCAGCGTGCCAAGCGCCTCCGGTACCCTACCGTTAGCGGGTGTAACGAGTGTCTCCTTCTCTACTATGCAATGAGATCGAGACGAATCAAGGTGGCACCACGGCTTGCGTTTACTTCAGCGTTGTCGTCCTTACGGAATGGACGACAACGCTTTTTTGTTGTTATTGGAGCTGTCCTATGGCTATAGGAAAGGAAATGGCGTATGTTAGACTTAGCATTTATTCGCAGCAATCCTGAGGTTGTCAAGGAGGCTGCACGTCTCAAAAACAATCCTATCGATATCGATTACCTGCTCGATGTCGACCGGCGGGTGCTCGAACTGCAACGCCAGGTAGAGGAACTGCGCGCGCAGCAGAACCAGGTATCGCGGCGCGTGAAAGAGGCGGGCAAGGACAAAGCCCTGCGCGAGCAGTTGATCGCCGAGGGGCGGCAACTGGCCGAACAGATCAAGGCTCTGGAGCCGCAGTTGAGCGCCCTGACTGAGGAACGCTACCAGTTGCTTCTGCTCGTCCCCAACATTCCCGATGAGAGCGCGCCCATCGGCGTGGACGAGAGCGCCAACGTTCCCATTCGCTACTGGGGAACGATTCCGACCTTCAACTTCGAGCCGCTGGACCACTACTCACTGATGCAGACGCTCGATCTGGTAGATATTGAGCGCGGGGTCAAGGTCGCGGGGTCGCGTAGCTACATTCTCAAAGGCGATGCCGCCCGCCTCGAACTGGCCCTGATGAACTTCGCGCTTGACCGTATCGCTCAGAAGGGTTTTACCCCTTTGATCGTTCCGGCGATGGCGCGTGAATTCGCCTTCATCGGCAACGGCCAGTTCCCAAAGGGCCGCGAGCAGGTCTATAAGATCGAGAACGAGGAACTCTTCCTCGTCGGCACGGCAGAGGTAGCCATCACGGGCATGTTCAAGGATGAGATTCTCAATGTCGAAGACCTGCCCATGACCTTCGTCGCCTTCTGCCCCTGCTTCCGTCAGGAGGCCGGAACCTACGGCAAGGACACACGTGGTGTCTTCCGCGTACATCAATTCAACAAAGTGGAGCAGTATGTCATCTGCCGGGCCAGTCATGAAGAGTCGGTCCGCTGGCACGAGCAGTTGATCAAGAATGCGGAGGAACTGGTACAGGCGCTGGAACTGCCCTATCGGGTCGTCAACGTCAGCACGGGCGACATGGGCGACGGCAAGGTCGGCATGTACGACCTCGAATGCTGGGTACCGAGCGAGGGTCGCTACCGCGAGACGCATTCGTGCTCGTACTTCCACGAGTGGCAGGCGCGCCGCGCCAACATCCGCTACCGCGACAGCGACGGCAAGGTGAGGTTCGTCCACACGCTCAACAACACCGCCATTGCCTCGCCGCGCATCCTCATCCCGCTCATCGAGACGCACCAGCAGCCCGACGGCTCGATCCGCATTCCCGAGGCCCTGCGCTCCTATATGGGAGGCCAGGAGTATATCCGGCCACACGAGAAGGCCAGTGTGTAAGGTAATGTGAAGGAGAGAAAAGCGGATGAGCCTTGATCGTGCGCGCACGATCAAGGCTCATCCGCTTTTCTCTCCTTCACACACGGATAATCTCTCCCCGGACATTAGGGAACTCCTGGCGTGCCAGCCGCTGGCGATTATGCGCATCACCCAGGATATGCACGATGCCGATACGCACAGCGCCCACCATGATTTCGCGCTTGATGGGCAACGCCTTTACCACCTCGTCGCTCTCGACGTTGCCCTGCACGGCCACGACCGGCGCTATCGTCTCAAGCTCCTGCAGGACAGAAAGTACAGAAAAGTCTCCGGCGTGGATAATCAACTCCACGCCGTCAAAATGCTGCCCGACGACCTCCGGCAACTGCTTGAAATGCGGAATATGCGTATCTGAAATGACACCTATTTTTCTGAGCATTGATTTCTCACCTCTGTGTAAATCCCAAGATTCTGCGGGAGATTTCTGCATAATTACGCGGGCGGATCGGAGGGTCCCGATGCCTTCTTTGCCTCTCTGACATACCGGTACAAAGTTGAGCGGGAGATGCCAAGTGTTGAGCAAATATCGTCAATGGAGTGATGTGGGTCTTCAACCAAGCGCAGAGCCAGAGCAACTTTTCCGTTTGTCGAAAGTTTTTTGGGCCGACCCCCCACACGCCCTCTTGCTCTTGCTGCGGCGAGTCCAGCATTGGTCCGCTCGCGAATCAGGTCGCGCTCAAATTCAGCCAGGGCTCCCATCAGGTGAAAAATCAGCTTTCCGCCTGGTGTGGTCGTGTCAATTTTCTCTGTTAGACTGATAAAATCGACTCCCCGATCTTTCAGGAGATTGAGTGTCTCGATGGGATCTTTGAGCGAACGTCCCAAACGGTCGAGCTTCCAGACGATCACGGTATCCCCCGGCCGCGCAAATGCCAGGAGTTGCTCCAACCCTTTGCGCTCAAATTTTGAGCCGGTCATGACATCGTTGAAATATTTTTCGCAGCCCGCTTCTTTCAGCGCATCTCTCTGGAGTGCCTCATTTTGCTCGTGTTTGGAAACGCGAATATAGCCAATCTTCATTGAACTACACAACCTCTGCTGTTTGTGTCACTTACTTATGAAAGTGCGAGGGTTTTGACACGTTGATTTTGACATAAGTTTTGACATAGGTCAAGCATACGTGACTTCGCTATGCACACATGGTTGAGGAAGTGTGTCAGAAAACGGACGATTTTGAAACTCATTTTCTTGCCTGTCGCCGAGAAGCGCACTGGATCTCCCCTCTTGCTTTTTGAGGCACCAACACTCTCAACCCAACTCCCATATTCTCTGCTCTTGGCGATGAGTTTTGGGTCAACCCGGTGTCCTATAAGTGAAAGGTGATTGACACTTCTCACACATCTCTGTTGAAGAGGAAAGGATACCATCTTATGCACAATCTTACACCGTCAGCCATGATAGAAAGGCGCACCATTGCTGTAGAGCCAGGGCGCGTCTGGGCCGCCCTGACGGACAATGGCGAAATAACTCGCTGGTGGTCAAACGAAGCTCACTTCACACCAGTGATGGGTACGCTTGCTGAATTTCGCTTCAGGCCACCCGCTGGGACTATTCAGTTTGAGGTGGCCGAAGTGGACCAGGGCAGGTACATGCACTGGATGAGCAGACAAGGCCCTCCGCATTGGGCCGGGACCAGCGTTACTTGGCAGCTTGAGCCTGTCCAAAGCGGGACACATGTGGTCTTCACGCATGATGGGTTTACCCAGGTTGATGAGGCTTACGAACGGACTCAGAGCAATTGGCGCTACTTCCTGGACAGTCTGAAGTCCTACCTGGAGACAGGGAACGGTACTCCTGGAACTCCTCCCAACGTCAAGTAAGGGGAGGTGGCAGGGCAAAGGACGAGAGGAGAAATGGCTCCAGGAATGCGATGAGGCTTGCAATCTGCTCGCCTTCTAGACCTAGAACCATCAGGTCAAGAAGCTGATAGGCGTCTGCCTCAGACTCCCGCTGAGAGAGTCCAAAAGCTGGACTGCCATTGGCGTGCGTCGGAAGTAGGCGTCTTTGCTTTCCTGGAGTGAAGATGCCCGTCGAGAGTGCCGTGGTGATGGCCGCGGTCCCTGGAACCAGACGGGGAATGGCAGCATGATGAACCAGGCGTCCTCGCGCAGGAGTGCCCCGAATTTGAGAGACCGATATTAGAGTGCTTTTTTCCGATATGTTCCCTTGATTTGCGATGAGTTTTGGGTCAGCGCGGTGTCCTATAAGTGAAAGGTGATTGACACCTCTCGTAAACCAGTGAAAGGATATCATGTTCTTATGCAAAACTCTCAAGAAAAAGCCAGATCAATCTGGGTACTGATACTCGCATCGCTAGCCTCATTTATGGTTTCCCTCGATGCGCTGGTCGTCGCGACCGCATTGACCACAATTCACCGGGACCTGGGCGTCTCGATCGCGAATCTGGAGTGGACCGTGAACGCCTACACCTTGAGCTTCGCGGTGCTGCTCATTCCGGCGGCAGCCTTGGGCGACCGCTTCGGGCGGCGGCGCATGTTCGTCGCTGGCCTCCTGCTCTTCACGGGAGCGTCGGCGGCCTGCTGAGCATTTCGGGTGCCTCCCTCGGCATTGTGTGGGGGCTGGTGCGCGGGAACAGCGCTGGCTGGAGCAGCTTTGAGATCAAAGCCTCGCTTGTGGCCGGTGGGCTGCTCATCGTCGTCTTCGTTGCCTGGGAGCTGCGTGCTCGCGTGCCGATGGTGCCGATGCACTTCTTTCGCTCCCGCGCCTTCTCCGCAGGCAATGCGGCGACCTTCTTGCAGGCTACGTCGCTCATCGGTGTCGTCTTCTTTCTGGCCCAGTTTTTCCAGGTTGCGCAAGGCAATGGGCCGCTGGACGCCGGGCTGCGCTTGCTGCCCTTGACCGCGACGCTGTTCGTGTTTGCCCCGCTAGCCGGTATGCTCGTCAACCGAATCGGCGAGCGGGTTCTGGTGGCTGGCGGGTTGCTCCTGCAAGCAATTGGGATTGCCTGGATCGCTCTCGTCGCCGCGCCCGGCGTGCCCTATGGGCAGCTCATCGCGTCGTTGTTCATCGCCGGCTGCGGCGCCTCGTTCTCCCTTCCCACGACGCAGAGCGCCGTCATCAATGCGGTGAGAGCGGGCGAGATCGGCAAGGCTTCCGGTGCGTTCAGCATGTTCCGCCAGCTTGGCGGTGCATTCGGTGTGGCGATTCTGGCGGCGGTGTTTGCCGCGACCGGCAGCCTCGGCACAGCGGGGGCTTTCAGCAGTGGCTTCGCGAGCGCGCTCTTCGTCGCTGCTGCCCTCTCGCTCTTGGGAGCGATCGCCAGCCTGGTGCTGCCCGGCAGGCAGGTCAAAGCAGTTGAGCTAGCGGAGAGTGAAACAGCCGCTGTGCGCGAAGAGGCGCTTTCCCTGTAGCATCCTCGGCGAAAACCGATTTTCATGCTGATTGGCCTTCCGCTTCCCCTTCAATGCTGGACGGGAGGCCAAAAGCCGTGAAGCTGGCCACATCCAGGAACACAACGATATTGCCGATCTGTTCGCCTTCCACCCCCAGGACCCACAGGCTAGAGAGCTGATAGCTGTCTTCCCCAGCCTCCCGTCTGTACATCCCGAAAGCCGGGCTGCCATTGGCGCGTGAGGGCCTCAGCCGCCATTGTCTTCCGGGAGGGAAGATCCGAAGCTGGAGTAGAGTAGCAATGTCCGTTCGTCCGGCAACCCAGGCGGGAATCGGCGGCATGGTCAACCAGGCATCCTCGCGCAGTAGCGCTACCAGGCCAGGAACATCCGCCTGCTGCCACAGGCTCATGTAGCGATCAAGCAGGTGTTGTACTTGGGGGCGAGGCTGCGCAACTGGGGTCTCGCTGCCATTTTCTTGAGAGCGCTGATGCAATGCCTGCCGGGCTCGCTGCAAAGCGGAGTTCACGGCGGCAACGGAGAGGTCAAGCCAGGAGGCCACTTCAGAGGCCGGCCACTCCAGCACCTCGCGCAAGAGCAGAACGGCCCGCTGGGCAGGTGTCAGGTGCTGTAACGCGACCAGAAAAGCCAGACTGATCTGCTCATGCCGTAGCGCCTGATCTTCGGGATCACCCTGCGGATCGACCAGCAGTTCATCCGGGAACGGCTCCAGCCAGACCGGCTCCTGCAACGGGGACGGCACAGAACTGCTGAGTTTGCTGAGTGGAGAGATGTCGCCGGGTTTGCTAGGCGGAGAGAGGTCTGATGGCAGGGAGCGGCGCGAAACGCTCCTGAGCCAATTGAGGCAGAGATTGGTGGCGATGCGGTAGAGCCAAGCCCGGTAGGATTGCGGGCTGCTCAGGGTCGCACGCTTCTCCCAGGCACGCAGGAGTGTTTCCTGCACCAGATCTTCGGCGTCGGAGAGCGAGCCGAGCATCCGATAACAATGGACAAGCAGTTCCCGCCGGTATGTGTTCACCAGGGTCTCGAACGCCTTCTGATCGCCCGCTTGAGCAGCGAACACCAGGGCGGTTTGGGGTGGAACGTTCATCAAGCTCTCTTTCCCTCTCATGCGCATGCGCGCGTCGACTCAAATGCTTTTCGCTCTCCCGTCTTCGCATGGTAGGCCCGTTTGTCCTCCAGCGATGCTCTCAACAAACCAACGGTTTTGAGACATCTCATCAATGGGTCTCTGTTCAATTCGGCCCGATGATGAGATTCTGACGTGCGGTTTCGACCACCTCTTTCGTCACCACTTGGAGCTGGTTCGCCACTAACACATGCTCCACCTGCATCATGAGACGTTCAATTAAGCGAATATTCCCTCTGGTAATGCGCAGAATCGTGCCAACAGCCCCTTTGTCCGTGAAGTCATCTGAATACGCCTTGACCCGATGACTCCAGCGCTTCTCCAGAAAATCGCGTGTCTCGTCGTCGGACAATGGCTCCATCTCATGGGCAAAACCGACCCGTGAATAGAGTTGGGGTGCGCGCATCAGACGTTTTTCCAGGCCAGGTATGCCGAGCAACACCAGGCCGAACTCCCCACGATCCGCAAAATCGCGGATAAGCTCCAATCCAGCATCTTTCAGCCGATTGGCTTCATCAACGATCAACAGCTCAATCAGAGGCGTATAGCGGCGCGTGACCAGAAACTCTTCGGTGCCCTGATGGCGTTGATTGGCAGCCCCTACCAGATAAGAAAATGCCGCAAACAACGTTAGCACTTGCTTCTCGATGCGTGCGACCGAGGCCGAAACCGGAGGCGTATAGAACACCGTTCGGCACTCCTGGATCGGGGCTTCCAATGGGACAGAGGCGAAGGTAAACGGTTTGTAGGGATACAGGCCATCCACAGCATTGCGCCCGGTGAAGGTGATCAAGGATTCGGGCAAGAAGGGTTTGAAGAGGCTCCATCGCGTGTACTGTTTGGCCGACTCGGTTTTGCCCGTGCCTGGAGGTCCATAACCTAGACCGACCACACGAGCCCGCCGACAGGCATCACACATCTCACCAAAGCGACGATAGCTTTTCGTCTCCACGAAACTGGGAGGCGTTCCCCCATCCTGATTAGTCATTGATATACCTCTTGAGTCGTGGCCGCGCTTCGACTGGCGCGGGTTCCGCCGCCACCGTTTTTGGCGCAGGCGGCGGGGCGTGATGCATCTCCACATACCGATTGACCATGGCCTCCCGCGTACTGAGTCCTGCTCGAACTTGCTTGCGACGCTCAGACCTTGCCTTTTCGATCTCTTTCAAGCTCACTTTTCGGTCACTGAGTTCGGCACAGATCGCACGGCAGAGGAAGCGATCCTGGTAGAACACATGCACCTCTCCCATGTCCGCAGGGTCGTACCGTATCAGAACCTCTTCTTTGACAAAGGCTGCCAGATTGATGTCCATGTAGCGATGACTCTGAAAATGAATGCCATCTTGCTGAACCCGGCGGGACTTTCCCACCGTTAACAGTAACAGGTCGAGTTGTTCCAGGGACATGGGCATCCGAGGCACAAAGCCGCCCTTTTCCCATCGCTCCTTGGGCTGGCACTGCGTTTCGCTATGAACCCGGTAATGATAGTCTTCCAGCAACCACGTGCGAAAGCGTTGCTCAAAATCCGGTAAGGTGAGCGTCGCCTCTGCCTCTGGGTATCCCTTTGGGGCATAGCCAGGCACGTCTTGCAGAAAGAGCTGATCGACGCTGCGGAAAAAACGCTCCACCTTGCCACGCCCACGAGGCACGCCTTTTTCGGAAAAGACTAACTCCATACGGATATCTGCCGCGACCTGCTCCATATGTTTGCTGGTGAAGTCAGAGCCATGATCGGTGTAGAAGACACTGGGGATGCCACTGGCCGACCATCGGGGGTCGTCTTTGCGCCAGATGGCTTGACGAAGGGTGAGTGCCGTGGTGAGCGCGGAGGCTTTCTGGAAGCTCAGTCGATATCCGACGATCATCCGGCTGTAATCGTCTTCGATGGCTGTCAGGTAAGGCTTGGCCGGTTTGCCAGTTTCGTCCAACAGCCACACATCCAATGGCGTATGATCGGCCTGCCACAGGGCATTGGCATGGGTGGCTTCTCGCCGGTAAAGTAAATCAAACTCCTCGCGATAGGCAGCTGCTCCTTGATGGGCGAGGGTCACGAGGGCGGGATCGAGGCTTTTGATAATCTGGCGTACCCGCTCATAGCTGGGTGGTTTCCATCCCTGTGCTTTGGCAATCTCAACCACCTGGCGATGAATCGCAGCGGCTGAACGCGGAGGCGTCTGCAAGACGAGTCCTTCCACCAGGGTAATCGCTTGTTCTGGCAGGCGACGAGACTTGCCTTTGTCCTTTCGTGCGGTCGTGACGAGTCCTGCCAATCCCTGCTCTCGATACCGTTTGACCCAGCGTTGCACGGCACTCTTTGAAAGCTGATGAGTACGAGCAACCTGTGCTTGAGAAACTCCCTCTTCCAACGCAGGGCGCAACATCTCAAAGCGAGCGTGTGCTTCCGCTCGTTGCTCTTCGGAAAGCGAGGTCAGCAGTACGGGTGCTGATCCCATAACAGGTCTCCTCCCCAATGGCAAGGCGTCGATCTCGTCTCTCCAAAGTATACCTCATGACCCGCAGAATTGTACAGAAATCTCCCGCAGAATCTTGGGATTTACACCTCTGTACAAACAGCACAATCTCAGACAAACAGAAAAAACACCACGATTTAAGATGGCAACCACCAGCCGAAGCCGGGGGCGAAGGTGGAGTAGAGCAGCCAGATGTTGAGACCGAGAATGAGCACGCTGCAAGCGATGGCGGCCAGAGTGGTGATACGTTTATTCACCAGAGTACCCATGATATCGCGGCGACTCGTAAACATGACCAGGGTGATGACCGGCAGTGGCAAGGCGAAACTGAGCACAACCTGGCTGATGACCAGTGTATTGGTGGGATTCAGACCGATGATGGCGACGAGTACTGCCGGAATCATGGTGACGATGCGGCGCAGCCAGACGGGAATGGTGAAGCCGACAAAGCCCTGCATGATGACCTGCCCGGCCATCGTCCCGACGGTGGAACTGGAAAGGCCGGAAGCCAGCAGCGAGATGGCAAAGATGAAGCTGGCGGCGCTACCGAGCAGGGGTGTGAGCGTCTTGTAGGCCGTGCTGATATCGGCGACGTTACTTTGTCCGTGTGCGTGGAAGGTGGCAGCCGCCATGTAGAGCATCGCCATGTTGACAAGGCCGGCTAACCCCATTGCAACCACCACGTCGGGAATGCTCCAGCGGAAGATGCGCCGGGCCTCTTTTTCATTACGCGGGATAATGCGCTCCTGCGTTAAAGATGAGTGCAGGTAGATAACGTGAGGCATGACAGTAGCCCCGATAATGCCGACTGCGAAGAGGATACTCTGCGTGTTGCCCACCCACGGAACAACGGAGTGAAAGGCCACCTGACCCCAGTTTGGACGCGATAAAAACGTCTCGACGAGATAGGAGACAGCAATGACACCGACCAGCACGGTGATAACCGCCTCTAGAGAGCGGAAGCCGCGACGCTCGAGCAGCAAGATCAGGTACGTGGCGACACCGGTAATGAGGGTGGCATAGATCAGAGGCATACCGAAGAGCAGATTGAGGGCAACACTGGCGCCAAGAAACTCGGCAAGATCGGTTGCCATCGCGGCGACCTCCGAGACGACCCACATGCCATACACAACCGGCTTGCGGAACTGGCTGCGGCACATTTCCGCCAGGTTCTGCCCCGTGGCAATACCGAGTTTCGCCGACATTGTTTGTAACAACATGGCCATCAAGTTGGCCAGCACAATCACCCAGAGCAGGTTGTAGCCGTAAGTGCTGCCACTCTGGATGTTGGTGGCATAGTTACCAGGATCGATATAGGCCACGCTGGCAATAAAGGCAGGGCCGAGAAACGGTAGCAGAGCCAGCAAGCCTTTTCTTCGCCCCTCAAGAGCAGCACGCGCTGCGGCTCGCGTCCCGCTTTCCTCGCTGACACGTGTGAGGGGTGCCCCTTCCATCGGCTCTGAAGTTGGGAGAGAAGGATATGTTCTCATCAATACCCTCCCAGCGCTTCAGGGGAAGAGGCCGCTTCGGCCACAGCGGTTGAGGCAGGGCGCACGAGAACAGCCTGGGTGACAGCATCGCCAACAGCGTGCGTCTGCTCTCCAACACGCAGGGTATAGACACCCCCATAGGGAGCCACCGACTCCACACGCACTAACGCTCCCGGAATAAGCCCCAGTGAGGCGAGATAGCGCAACAGGTCGGGGTTATCATCGCTCACCCGCTGCACAATAACCAGTTGCCCCGCACACACCGTCGAGAGAGGTTGAGTGGCAGGCACAACGATTCCGCCCACGCTGTCAGGAATGGGATCACCATGAGGGTCTTCGGTTGGGTGTCCCAACAAAGTATCCATGCGTTCTACGAAGGCATCCGAGATGGCGTGCTCGACCTGCTCAGCCTCGGCATCGACTTCGTCCAGGGGAAAACCCATGATCCGCACCAGAAAAAGTTCAAGCAGGCGATGACGGCGCACAAGTTCGGTTGCCAGCACCTGACCAGAACCAGTCAGTTCTACGCCATGATAGGGGGTATAGCGCACGTAGCCACGCTCAGCCAGCCATTTGAAGAGCTGGGTCACAGTTGCATCGCTTAACTGTCCGCTCGGTTCCAGCGATTGCAAACGTTCCTTCATCACAGATGTCGTAATAGACTCGCCCCGCTCGTGCAGCTTATAGCAAAGCTTCAAGCAATCGATGGCGCGAATTGGGAGAGTACGGAACTCCGGAGGCATTTCTTTTCTCATCTTTCTATCATCCAAATTTCTGCTGGTCAAATTAAAAGTTTTACATATCTAAAATATTAAATACCACATCAGATAATATTTTGTCAAGAGTTTTAAAAGAGCTATTCCGATAAAATGAGAAGCAAATTCTTTTTCGTTAAAAATGGTCGCGTACAGAGCAGAGCATGGGGATACATCAAGGTGCGGCTTCAGGAAGACAATTGCAGGCTTCATGCGCGAAAAATAGGTGAGAGATCACCGGCATCATCCGGCTATACAGTGATGATGCCGGTGATCTCTCCACGCGATCAGCCTATCAATGCAGCAAGTCGAGGGTGTTGCTACAATCGTCGACGAAGTAGACGCCAGGATTGCTGGCAATAGCAATGCCAAAGAGGCAGCCTGCTCCCGTTCCGCCGGTGTTGTCAACCAGTTTGTGGGCGATCTGGCTGCCGCCGGGAGTGGTCTCAACGATGTTGCCATCGTTGCCGTTAGCAGTCAGGATATCGCCTTTGGGAGCAATGGTGAGTCCAAGAGGATCGTTGATCCGACCGCCAGAAGTCACTTTATTGCCGGTACCGGCGCTGCCAGAGCGGGTAAGCGCATATGGAATAGCGTCGATGCGGCTGTTTGCGCTATCGGCCACATAAAGCGTATTATTAGACGCCAGACCTACACCGGTTGGGCCGACGACGAGAGCGGTCGGGTCGGTACGCTCAGCGAAACCAGAGCCAATGACCGTGGTACTTTGCCTGACAGGCATTCCATAGCCCTGCCGTGGTACGCTGAGAACGATGCGAACGACCGTCCCTTTATTGACGACCTGCCCATTCGCGGCGACAGTGCCGTTCAGCACATTGGTAACAAAGAGCACGGCCATCTTGTTGAGATCAAGCGCTGTCATATCCCATGGGCCATTAATGACACCGCCAGAGAACGTCTCGACTGCCTGACCATAGTTATTCAATACGATCAAGCAACCTGCTTTTGCGGTTGCCGCCATGCCATTAGAAGTGGGCAGGCTGCCCACAATTACCCAGCCTCTCTGGAGTACGACGAGCGCGGTGGTCAGACCAACACCACCAGGACAGGCCCCTGGCAGTTTTCTAGCGTTGATCCGCGCGAAGAGGCTGACCTTTCCCGTGGGGGAAATCTGCACAATAGTGGTACCCGTCCCTTGCAGGCCGCCATTACTGCCATTATTGTTGAAGTTGCTGACCAGAACATCACCTTGAACCAGATTCCCAACCGATTCTGGCACTACGACTACCCCGTAGGGATTCTGGTCTCCATTAGCAGGTACGGTTGAAGCCACTGTACTGATGGTCTTGAAACCACCGATAAACGAGCCAGAAGCCTGGGCGAATGCCGGTACTGTCGTCAGGATGACAGTGAGAATGCCCGACAGGACAACAGGTGTAAGGAAACAGGCTTTACGCCACTCTGCAAACCTCATAAAGAGCTACCTCCCTGAAAAAAAGCTAGCACGCATTGTTGAAGGAGACGTGATATCTTGTGCCAAACATAAGTACGTTGCACAGTTACAAGAGGGGCTTATTTCACTGTACGGGTAGAGCAGCCCAGACACGCACTGTCGCGTCCTTGCTGGCAGAGGCGAGATACGCGCCATCAGGCGACCAGGCGATGACGTTGACCGGGCCGGTGTGACCGCGATAGGTGAAGACGAGCGTTCCGTCGACAGCCTCCCAGACCTGCACGGTGCCATCCTCGCTGGCGGAGGCGATGTACTGGCTATCGGGTGACCAGGCCAGCGAGTTTACTTTCTGCGCGTGGCCTTTAAAGCAATAGATGAGATTGCTGGTCAATGGCTCCCATATCTGCACAGTGGTGTCGGCAGAACCAGAGGCAACATATTGACCGTCGGGCGACCAGGCCGCCGTCTTTACCAGTTCGGTGTGACCGCGATAAGTCACGAACTGCGTGCCAATTGCTGCATCCCAGACCTGTACCGTCCGGTCCTTACTGGCAGAAGCGATATGAGTGCCATCTGGCGACCAGGTAGCAGAGAAAACCGCGTCTTTATGCCCGTGATAGGTGAGCGCGCTGCGATCCTCATCGGCGTCCCAGATCTGGACGATATGTTGATTGCGAATGAAACTCCCGCCCGCCGAAGCGATACGACGCCCATCGGGCGACCAGGCCACCGCATTGACGCGATCGGCATGCCCACGGTGCTTGAGCCGGACAGCACCGGTAGCAACCTCCCAGACCTGCACCATCTCATCTTTGCTGGCCGAGGCAATATACCTGCCATCGGGCGACCAGGCCAGAGCCGTCAGATTGAAATGCCGGTGATCGGGATAGACCTTCCTGCCATCCAGAGCATTCCAGATGTGAATTGCGTCAGAGCTGCCGGAAACGAGCGCGACGCTGTCGGGTGACCAGCCCAGTGCCTCAACGCTGCTGCTGTGGCCGTGATAGATAGAGAGCGTTTCTCCGAGCTGAGAAGTCGCGGCGCCTGCCGAAGATGGCTGAACGGGTCCAGTTGCCCGCCCTTTTCTCTGCGACGGCAGACTATATCCACTATATCTGCCGTGCTGCAATTGTTCCGCGATATGTTGCAGTCGCTCCTTTATCACGGCCATACTTTCCGGGCGCTTTTGCAGGTCCAGTTCCACCATCTGCATGACCAGCGTCTCAAGGCTGGCGAGGATGGGATGGCGGTGCATTTGCAAGGGAGCAAAGCGAAAAGGCGTCCTGGCGGGGTCCTGACCGGAGAGCAGTTGGTGCAAGGTGGCACCCAGGCTGTAGATATCGGCCCTGATGGTGGTTTGCACATTGCCATGCTGCTCGGGAGCAGCATAGCCCGGCGAACCCAGCACAAGCGTGTCCCGCGTCTGACCAGGCTTGAAATGGCGCGCAATACCGAAATCGATCAGGTAGAGATGCTTCTCGGCGGTCAGCATGATGTTGGACGGCTTGAGGTCGCGGAAGATGATAGGAGACTCGCGGGTATGCAGATAATCGAGGACGTCACATAGCTTGATGCCGATATCCAATACTTCCTCGACCGGCAAGCGGCCCCCCTGAATTTTACTGAGGTACTGTTCCAGTGTCTCACCCTCAATAAAGTCCATCACCAGGTACCAGCGTCCCTCATCGACGAAGTGCTCAAAGATACGGGGCAGGCTGAAATGCTGTAATGAGGCCAGCATTTCGGCCTCGCGACGAAATGCCTCCGTGGCAGCCCGTAACTCATCCGGCATGAGGCCGCGCTGGCTCATCTCCTTTACCGCCACAATCCGGTGAAACTCACTGTCCTCTGCCTTATAAACGGCTCCCATCCCTCCCTGACCGAGCCGGGAGATAATGCGATAGCGCTGTTTGAGCAGATGATCGGTTGATAACTGCCCGGTATAGGAAAAACCTGGGTGCAAGCCCTCTCCACAGCGATAGCAAAATTTCGCCTCCGGCCTGTTGATCTCTCCACAATTATCACAATAGAGTGGATAGGAATTCATCTTGCAACTCCTGGGTGCATTATATCGCGAATACCTACCTTGACACCCCTGTCCGGCTTTTATTATACACCAGTGCCGTACTTTAAGAAATATTTTGCCGACCCACCCGTTTTATCTGGTACATCCTCCACTTTTGAGATATAGTATTGGAAGTCAAGACTTACGGGACTACCGATCAAGAACCGAACAAAGGATACTCCGCACATGCGTATCGCTGTTATATCGGACATACATGGAAACCAGATAGCTCTTGAAGCAGTACTGGAAGACCTGTCACACCAACCGCCAGTCGATCAACTGGTCATTGCAGGCGACCTCTGTCTGAATGGCCCGGAGCCAAAACAGGTATTGGAGACCGTTCAGGGGCTACATTGCCCGGTTATTCAAGGGAACGTCGATGTTGAGGTAGTCACCAGCGCGCCGGAAAAGGGCGAGAAGAAACGCAGTACGGCAGCCTGGACGCGAGAGCAGATAGGACAGAAAGGAGTTGATTACCTGGCGGCGCTGCCAACTTCCCACCGCGTTGCGAACCCGGAGGGGAGCGACTTATTGGTCGTGCATGCCAACCCGCTCAACCTGGAGGATGCCATCTTCCCCAACGCGCCCGATACGATGCTCGAACACCTGCTCGGCGCGCTTGACCCCACTATTGGCGCGCTGGCCTTCGGTCACCTGCACATCGCCTACACGCGGCGCTGGCGACACCTTCTGCTAGCGGATGTTGCCAGTTGTGGCCTGCCCCGCGATGAAGATTTACGCGCCGCCTACGGCATTCTGAGCTGGCAAGATGGTGCCTGGCAGGCCGAGATACGCCGCGTCCCTTACGATGTCAGGGCAGTGGTGAAGCAGATCAAAGCCAGTGGTATGCCCAACCCTGACAAGCGTATCAAAACGCTGTTGGAAGCAAGATATTAGTGTTTCTATTCCGAACGGGATGGGAAGCCTTTTCAGGCTTCCCATAGTTCTACTGTGCCTGGCACGCGATACAATCACACGGGATAAGATGATCAGCATTGGTGGAAAGTAGCAATAACGATTCTACCGGAATGACTGATTCCTCCTCCACCATCGCCTCTTCCCCCAGATAGCTGGCAGCATCCCCAGCATCGACCAGCTGGAGTTCCTGAATAATTGCTTGCAGTTCGCCTGTTGTCGCCATTGTTATACTCCTGATCTTTTTATACACATGGACACTCTATTGCTCGTTCCACTTCCACCCATACACCGGGTACCCACCACATATATTCCGTACCGGGTGCTCAATAGAGATAAAGAATTATTGTCATAAGAGCATACTATCAGGAGGCGGCTGATTGCCTCTTCATTTATAAATACGTTTATACGTTACGTTTTTATCACATTACTCGCTTCTCTGGCCCTGTTGGGTAATAGATTCAGCTACCTCTCTCCCTGTCCTGACGGACGACGAAACGGGGTCACGTGGCAGTCAGCGCGTAAACGTGCTATACTGAAGCGGTCGGACAGAAACCAACAGTAATTAAGGGATAACTGGACGGGCAGTGAAAGCGATTATTTACTACTCCCATGACGATATTCGCCTGGAGAACAGGTCAATTCCCTCCATTTCTGAGCACGAATTGCTGGTGCAGGTGCATGGCTGCGGGCTTTGCGGTTCCGACATCCTCAAAATTGTGCAGCAGGCGTCCGTGCCTGTCGTCCTGGGACACGAACTGACGGGAACCATCGTGGAGCGGGGACGGGCCGTCTCAGAGTTTGAGGTAGGACAGAGTGTCATCGTGGCACACCATGTTCCCTGCGGCACATGCCATTACTGCCGCCACGGCAACTACTCGATGTGCAGCGCCTTCAAAGCCTCCAATATCGACCCGTGCGGCTTCGCGGAGTACATCCGCGTCCCGTCCGCGCACGTGCGGCACACGACGCTGCTGCTGCCCGGCAACCTGAGCGCGGAAGAGGGATCGTTCACCGAGCCGCTGGCCTGCTGCGTGCGTGCTGTGAGGCGCACGCCGCTGCTGACCGGTGACACTATTGTCATCATAGGCCTCGGCTCTGTCGGCCTGCTCATGCTGCAAGCCGTCAAAGCGATGGGGACGCGGGCCGGTCTGGACCTGCGTGTCGTCGGTGTTGATCTGCTGCCCGAACGCCTCGAACTGGCTCGTGTCCTCGGCGCTGACGAAGCCTTCTTCGCCCCCGCCGACGAGCGCGGGCTGCGTGAGCTGCTCGCCCCTCTTACCGAGGGACGTGGAGCTGATGCTGTACTCATCACTGTCTCTGGCATGCGCCCGTTCCAGCAGGCGCTGGCAGCAGTGCGCAAAGGCGGCACCATCAACCTCTTCGCTGCGCACACGGGTACAGTTCCCTTGCACCTGGAAACCATTTACCAGCAAGAATTGACGCTTACCAGTACCTACTCATCATCACCGGAGGAGCTGCGCCTCGCCCTCGACCTGCTGACAAGCCGGGCGGTAGAGGTCAACGACCTCATCAGTCACCGCCTGCCGTTGTCTCACTTCTCAGAAGGGGTCACACTGATGCGCGAGCGTGCAGCACTCAAAGTTTACTTTCAGATTGCAGGAGAATAAAACATATGGCAAGCACACATTACGATGTAGCAGTGATTGGCGCGGGCCCCGGCGGGTATGTCGCGGCCATTCGCGCCTCGCAGCTTGGCGCAAAGACAGCCATCGTCGAAAAACAGTATCTTGGAGGCACCTGCCTCAACGTTGGCTGCATCCCCTCGAAGGCGATGCTCCACATCGCCGAACTCATCCACACGCTCGAATCGGCGGAGGAGCTGGGTGTCATTCTCGATGAGAAGCCGAAAATCGACATGCGTAAGGTCGTCGCCTTCAAGGACAGGGTCGTTAAGCGCATGACCGGCGGTGTCGGCGTGCTCATGAAGGGCAACAACATCGATGTCTTCGATGGGCAGGCCTCTGTCGACGCCGACCACACTGTAACCGTCATGAAAAATGATGGCTCACAGCAGCAGTTCAGCGCCGACAAGATCATCCTCGCCAACGGCTCTGTGCCACTCATGCCACCGTGGGCGGGCATCGATGGCCGTAACGTCATCAACAGTGACACGACCTGGAATCTGGAGAAGGTGCCGGAGAGCATTATCTGCGTGGGCGGCGGCGTTATCGGCTTCGAGCTGGCCTGCATGTTCAACGCCTTCGGCTCCAGAGTGACCATCGTGGAAATGCTGCCCTACGTGCTTGCTCCTCTGGATGAAGAGGTGCGCAAGCTGCTCGTGCGCATCCTCACGAAGCGCGGCATCACCATCGTCACCGATGCGAAGGTCGAGTCTATCTCCGACGAGGGCGATCAGAAGAAGGTCACAGCCAGCGGCGAGAAGGGCGAGCAAACCTTCAGGGGCGAATACGTGCTCGTCGCGGTCAGCCGCAAGTCCAACACGACCGGCCTGGAAAACCTGATCGAGCAGGGGCTTGACCTTGATCGCGGGCGCGTGCGCGTCAACGAGCGTATGGAGACGAACCTGCCGGGCATCTACGGTATCGGCGACCTCGTCCACGGCGCGGGCCTCGCCCATGTTGCCTCGATGGAAGGTGAGGTGGCGGCGGACAACGCGATGGGCCGCGATGCCGTGATGGACTACAACATCATCCCCAATCCTGTCTACACCTTCCCCGAAGTTGCTTTTGTCGGCCTGACGGAGGCGCAGGCGAAGGAACAGTATCCCGCAAACGAACTGCGCATCGAGCGCTTCCCCTGGACAGCCATCGGCAAAGCCGTTGCCAGCAACGAGACGGAGGGTTTCACCAAAGTCATCCTGGGCAAATACAACGAAATCCTGGGCGCGCACATCATCGGCCCAGACGCCACTAATCTGATCAGCGAGTTCTCCGTTGCCATGCATGGCGAACTGACCGGCGACGAGATCATCGAGACCATCCACCCGCACCCTACACTCAGTGAGGGCATTCGCGAGTCCGTCATGGCCGCCGAAGGCCGTCCTATCCACATTCCACCGAAGCAGCCAGCACGGGCACGCTAGCCACCGACTCGCCCAGGATATCCGCAAGGGGTATCTCCACAGGTGTTACCTTAAGTGGTGATGCCCCTTCCAGGCTAGCCGCAGTGTTCTCTACAATCCTGCCAGCATCGCACCTCAGCAGTATAATCGAATTGCCCAGGGGTCGATTTCGGCGGGTGGGTGCTCCCGCACCCAGACGATAGACTGCTGACCCTCTCTGCCACAGACAGTGTCTCTTGCTCGCCGACAGTATAGATATGTCCACTGGCGCGCTTGTCAGTGACTGCCAGTGCGATAGCTGCCACTACATTCTCGACATAGCCATGCGTCCAGCGTCACTTTGCCAGCCGCAGAATAAGCAGGGAGTCAGGGACAAGATAACGAGAATTAAAAAACCCCCTGACAGAGACACTCATACATCTCCGTCAGGAGGCCTGCACTCCTATCTTCCACGATTACCACGCATCCCAGGTACCGCTCTCGAAGATCACGCTCTGCAGGTCGGGAGCTTCCTGTTTGCGCTCCAACCGGTGCATGCGGTGGCGGTATTGCGGCAGGGCGATGAGGATACTTCCCACGACGCCCAGCGCCACGAGCAGCAGCATGAGCAGCCATGCCAGGAGGTACCACGTCATTTCTTTCACCCATTTCCTTTCAGGGCAGCTTCTCTACCCTTTGCTATTCACAACTCCTTATCTACCATAAATGACGTGAGTGTGAGCGAATTATCAAATTTAATGTGAGGCAGATCAAATTCTAAATTGCTTGACCTCTTATGCTACTATGATTTCAGGATATCCCCCATCTTTGTCTCTCAATCATAGTCGTACCGACCCTACATTTCTTGAAAAGCTTTGAGAAAGAGAGGCTTCCCCATGCAAGATCAGAGCACCCAGCAGTATCGCCTGCTCACACCCGAAGAACTCGTAGAAATTGGTTTCAGTCGCTCGCGAGTCGTTATGATGAACGAGGCCCATAATGGTGAGACGCGCTGTATTCGCACGCGCCAGATTGGGCTGCGTCTGCTGCCCACGTTGCATCATCTCGGCGTGAGGCACATGGCAATGGAGGCTCTGGCCGCGCGCACCGTTGAAGAGATCAATCAGACCCGGCTGATAGCAGGAGCGCGGGCGGGTTATTACTTTTCACAGCCAGAACTGCGCGCCTTCGCGCAGAGCGCGCTCGATCTGGGCTGGACGCTCATCGCCTACGAGGCCGATTTTTCTCAGGAGCCTGCAAACCTTTCAGAGCGTGGGCGCAACAACTGGCGCGAGGAGATGCAGGCGCGCAACATTCTGGCTGCGCTCAATGCCCTGCCGCCGGATGCCAGGCTTTTTGTCTGGTGTGGCAACAGCCATCATGCCAGAGCAATAGTCCCCGTTCGTGCGGGTGAACCTGACGAACTCTGGGCCTTGATGGGATATCACTTCCAGCAGTTGAGCGGCATCAAGCACTTTGTGCTCGACCAGACCAGAACGGTGCGCTTCCTTCCTCGTTCGCGCCCGCAGTTGGAGCAATGGCTCAACGAACATACAGCCGCATTGACCGCGTTGGGAGGCACGGGCGGCTTTCTCAATGAAGAGACTCCTTCCTGCTTCCGCACTTCCGAAAGTGAAGACGCTTTTCTGGTTTCGCTCTATAATGAGATGGAGTGACCAAAAAAATCTCAAGCAAGCGAAAGGAAATGTTTCATCATGGCAGAACAGCGAGTATCGAGCGCTTCGCCGTTTGAGGCGAGGATAGGCTTTTCACGGGCCGTGCGCGTCGGCAGCATTATTGCAGTGTCGGGAACGGCTCCGATTGGCCCGGATGGCAAGACGGTGGGACAGGGAGACCCGGCAGCACAGATGCGGCGCTGCATCGAGATTGTACGCGCCGCGCTGGAACAACTGGGGTCGGGCCTGGAAGATGTTATTCGCACGCGCACTATGCTCGTCAACATAGCAGACTGGGAGCGTGTGGGCCTCGTCCATGGCGAATACTTCGGCTACATTCGCCCCGCCAGCACGATGGTGCAGGTTGCCCGCCTCATCGACCCCGACTGGCTGGTCGAGCTCGAGGTCGATGCTGTCGTCAAGGCTACCGGACTCTTATAACGTTGACAGTTGTCCCTCCTCACTCTACAATGAGATTGGTTGATGAAAGGAGCTTGTCTCTTCATTTTTTCTCTGTCTGGATGAAGCGAGGGAGATGTCTATGCCGCGTTGTCTGAATCCACGATGCAGGGCCGATAATCCGGCGGGGAGCGTGGTGTGCGCGCATTGTGAGTGCCTGCTGCCGGGTGCGATGGTGGCGGGTCGCTATCGCGTGGAGTCCCTGCTTGGGTTGGGCGGCATGGGTGCGGTCTACCGTGCGGATGATACGTTTGAGGTGCAGCAGGTGGCGCTCAAGGTGATTTCGACCAGGGGCAAGAGCATGGATGAGCTGACAGCGCAGGAGCGCTTTCGCCGCGAGGCCCGCTACGCGCACCAGCTTCAGCACAGAAATATCGTGCCGGTGCACAACTTTGGCAAGGATGGTACGCTGCTCTACCTCGTCATGCCGCTCGTGACAGGCGGCACACTGAAGGGGCTGCTGAAGAACGAGAAGCCGCTGCCGGTCGAGCAGGCGCGGCGCTACCTGAACGACCTTGCCGAGGCCATCGACGCCGTTCACGCGCATCCGCAGCAGATTGTTCACCGCGACATCAAACCCTCGAACCTGCTCATTCACCAGGATGATGGTCGCCTGGTGCTGGCGGATTTTGGCATTGCGCGTGCCATGCAGCAAGAATCGCCGCTAACACAGCGCGGCTGGGCTGTCGGCACGGAGCATTATATCGCGCCGGAACAGGAAGCGGGTAGCGCCGAGCCATCCAGCGATATTTACTCGATGGGCGTGGTGGCCTACCAGATGTTTACCGGCTTGCTGCCCTTCCAGGCCGTGGTGCGCAATCGCGTAGCAGAGATTCCCCCGCCGAGCACACTCAATCCGGCTCTCCCCGCTGCCATTGACCCGGTCATCATGCGGGCGATGGAGGTAGAACCGGCGAAACGCTATCCATCGGCACGTGTCTTTGCAGATGCCGTTAATGAGGCGCTCAAGACCACTGCGCCCTCTGTGGGCCCGTCGCTCTCGGATATGCCAACGCTGCCGATCTCTTCGTCTGCCCTCCCACCACCTGTCCTCCCGGCACCACAGGGACAGGCTGCCATAAACAGCGCCAATATTATGGTGCGCCTTCTCGTGCCTGAGAATGCGTGCAGTGCTTGTGGGCAGGAAAATCGGCCAGCCTCGCGTTTTTGCCGCCGCTGCGGTCACTCACTCAACGATACCGCGCCGGTAGTGGTTGATGCCTGCCAGATAGGGTTTGCCAGTGACCCGGGACGACTTCACGTCTCAGAGGTGAACGAAGACATGCTGCTGGTAGCGCAAGGATTGTGCTCCAATCTCACGCCGCCGCCTCGCCCCTATGGCCTCTTCGCCGTGGCCGATGGGCTGCGCCGCACCGGAAAGACTGCCAGCGGACACGAGGCGAGCCGCCTGGCAATAGAAACGGTAGCCGATGTCCTGCTGCCGCAGCTCTCCACACCGCTGGCCTCTGGCTCGTTACAACAGAGCAGCAGGGTCGCTTCAGGAACGACCAGCAAGGTCCCCGCCGTAGCGGCGGCAATCAGCACGCCGCAGGACTCGCTGCTATTGGAACAGTGGCTGCGCGAGAGCGTGCGCCGCGCCAACCAGGTCATTTACCACTGCAACGACGATTTTGGCATTGAGATGGCAAGCACGCTGGCGGTGGCGCTCGTCTACAAATATCATCTCTACGTGGCCAACGTGGGTGATTGCCGCGTCTATCATTACCGGGCAAATCGGGGAATGCAGCTCATCACGAAAGATCACACGCTGGCCGCCAACCTGGTGGAGGCGGAACTCTTCACGCCCGACGAACTGTACAAAAGCGCGAAACGCAACCAGCACTATCGCTATCTCGGTCAAGCAACCCCTGTGCAAGTTGACTTCTTCCAGCAGGAGCTTAAGGTCGGAGACCTCGTCCTGCTTTGCTCTGACGGCCTCTGGCATATGCTGCGCGATGAGCGGCTGCAAGAGTTGCTCGTACAGGGCCAGAACGACAACCTGCAATCACTGGCTCGCACCTTCGTTGATGCCGCCAATCTCGCGGGCGGAGAGGGAAATGTGAGCGCCATTGTCGTAAAAGTTCAATGAGGCACTCCATAATGCGAACCGATGGAGTGCAGATACGAACAGACTACTCACAAGCGGCACGAGCCGTCGTATAGAGTAGGGCCATTCCCTTGCGGGCGGACAGTCTGGGGAACTGTCGGGGCCTGCCTTACCCCGCCGCGAGCAGCCAGCAGCGCAAGAGTTCCGCGACGCTCCAGGCCTGGGCGAAGCAGCCACCGGGCGTGTAAGGCGGTTCTGGCTCCGCTACCTCGCTAATAGTTCCCAGACAGGACACCCACAGGTGATCGATCAGCGGTTCGAGCAGGGGAAGCAGCGCGGAGCAGTCGCTGTTCAAATATAGATGAACGTCAATATATGGACCAATGAGCCAGGGCCATACAGCCCCCTGGTGGTAGGCACTGTCGCGCTGGACCTGGTTCCCATTGAAATGATGGTGGTATTCGGGATTGTTGGGACTCAGGCTGCGTAACCCCATCGGCGTCAGCAGATATTCAGTTACTTTCTGGAACATGCTGCGCGTCTGCTCCTCCGAAAGCAGGTTGTGAGTGAGCGAAGCCGCGAACAACTGGTTGGGGCGCAGCGAGGCATCATTCTGGCCCGCATTGCCATCCACATCCACGACATCATAGAGATAGCCACCCTGCTCGTACCAGAAACGAGAGGCGAAATTCTGGCTCACCTGGGAGCGAAGCAGGCTGTACTGTGAAGCGTCGGTTGAGAGATGCACCGCCCAGGACTCCATATATGTCAACGCACAGTACCAGAGAGCATTGACTTCGACCGGCTTGCCCCGGCGCGGCGTAATCACGCGCTCGTTTACCTTAGCATCCATCCAGGTAAGCTGCACGCCTGGCGCGCCCGCCCGCAGCAGCCCATCGACGGAATCAACACCAATACCGTAATCCGTGCCCCTGACATGCCATTGAATGATGTTGGACAGCACGGGGAAAAGCTCCTTCAGCAATGTCCAATCACCGGTGGCCGAGAGATAGCTGGAAATGGCGTGGAACATCCAGAGTGTCGCATCGACGGTATTGTATTCGGGCGCCGCGCCACTATCGGGGAAACGATTGGGAATCAGGCCGTCATGGGTGAAGGAGGCGAAAGCTTTGAGCAGGCCGCGAGCCTCGCTGTAACGGCCCGTAGAGAGCATGAGACCGGTCAGGGAGATCATACTGTCGCGGCCCCAGTCGGTGAACCAGGGATACCCGGCGATGATCGTCTTCCGGTCGGGTGAGAGGCGGAGTTCCTGCTTGCCCTCGCCGCCATTGGCGTAATCGGGCCGGGCAACGATGAACTCGTCCGCGGCCACGACCAACCGCGCCTGCACCGGGTCTTGCAGGTACAGTTTACTAATTGAGGGAGCAGCCGCTGTGAGTAACTGCTTGACACGCAGCGAGTGGCGCGTGAGCGCCTGCGCCACAAGCTCTTCGTGCTGCGGCCCGCCAAACTCGGTAACGAGATCGTTTCCGGCGCTCAACACCAGAGTGGCGCGCTGGCCGGGCGCAATGGGGATACGGAAAATGCCAGGCTGGTAGACATCCTCCGTATCGGGCAGCCCGCGTTCGCTGTCGCGCACGTGGAAGACATGCCAGTACCAGTAGCCAGTAGGCGTGAAAGTAGTCGTCGGCCCGGCAATAAGGTAGACAGGAGGCGCGCCCTCGTAGGCGCGCAGACAGTAGCGGTTGCCCTCGTGATTCACCAGGAAATGCCAGTCCTGGGAACCCTGCGTCGTGGCATGATAATCGCGTGAGAGGCAAAACGGCAGCAGACTGAGCATCACATGCTGAGTATTTTTTTCACTCTCCTCGTCCAGCGAACCTTGTAGGACGTACTGTACATAGGTAGTATTCTGCCCGTATTCCATCCAGATACGCTTCTCAAGCGTGAGTGTTTCAGAGAGGCGGTAGATGAAATAGGGAATGTCGCCTTCGAGACCGACTCGTTCGAGATACTGGTTTCCCTGCGGGTCGATAGTGCCATCTTTATACTCGTTGACGCCCAGTTTGAGGGTTTGACCATCGAGTAGCGTGACCTCTTCGTCGATTTTTGTAACCAGTACAGTACGGTCGACAGGTGGCTGGAGCGCGGCGACAAGCAGGCCATGATAGCTGCGTGTCGTCGCGCCATTGATAGCTCCTGCCCCATAGCCCCCCAGACCATTCGTTACCAGCCACTCGTGATCAAGTCCCTCGCGGAGATTTTGACAGATTTCCGGGCCAACGTAGAGATTCCAGGCATTGGTGGGCGCGCGGTTCGTTGTTGCTGCATCTTGCTCGATAATCATGTTGCTTGTCCTTCTCTGCTAGAGTTTGAACGCGCTCTGTTTTTGCCGGTTCCTCTCCTGGATTTGTGAATATACCCACCACTTGTGAGTGGCCTGGGGCGCCACTACGCCTCGATGGCCGCCTTCATACGCTGTAAAGCGGTTTCGAGACGCTCGTCGGGCGCGGTAATAGAGATACGCACGTAGCCCTCGCCCGCGTCGCCAAAGTTGGTGCCGGGGGTGAGAAAAACGCCGGTTTTGTCAAAGAGCCAGTTCGTGAACGTGCGTGACAGGAAACCGCGAGGCACGGCTGCCCAGATATACAGCCCGGCCTTCGATGGCGCTGCGCGCATACCAATAGCATTGCAGCCCGCAACCACCAGGTTGCGGCGGCGACAGTAGATGGCGTTGCGCTGCTCAATCCATGTATGCGGCAGGCGTAGAGCTTCGATGGCGGCATACTGGATGGGCCGGAAGATGCCACTATCGATATTGCTTTTCAAGCGTCCAACTGCATCGACCAGTTCAGGATTGCCCACCAGCATGCCGATGCGGAACCCTGCCATATTATACGTCTTACTGAGCGAATGTAGTTCAACCGCGACCTCCATCGCTCCTGGAATTTGCAAAATGCTCATGGGGCGAAAATCGTCGAAGTAGACCTCGGCGTAGGCCATATCATGCACGATGACAAGGTTGTGCTGCCTGGCAAACTCTACAGCCCGCTCGAAAAAGCCGCGCTCTGCACAGGCAGCCGTCGGATTGTTGGGATAATTGAGCCAGAGCAGCCGCGCCCTCGCCAGCACCTCAGTCGGGATGGAGGCCAGGTCGGGCAGGTAGCCATTCTCTGCGCGCAGGGGCAGCAGGTAGGGCTGCGCGCCAATGCTAGTGCTGCCCGTAACATAGACAGGATAGTATGGGTCGGGAATGAGCGAGATATCACCGGGGTTGAGCACTGCCGAGGCCACGTAGGCCAGTCCCTCCTTAGAACCCAGCAGCGGCAAAATGTCGCGCTCCGGTGTCAGTTGCACGCCGAAGCGCCCTTCAAACCATTCCGCAATCGCTTCATGCAGCGCCCGCATGCCCCGGTACTCCGGGTAGCGCGTATTCTCCGGGTCGCGCAACGCCTCACACAGGCGCTCAATCACGGCTTGCGGCGCTGGCAGATCGGGGTCGCCCATCGAAAGGCTAATCACATCCACGCCAGCAGCCTTACGCCCGGCTATCTTCTGCTTGGCATCAGCAAAATGGTAGGGTGGTAAGTTCGTAATCAGATTGGATAACTGCACCATGTACTCCTGAAAGAGATGTTGAAAGTTTGAACTTTCTTACCCTATTATACATCCCTTTTGACCTGCGTCGCTTGCCAGATTTTGCTCATGGCCGTTACGAAATATCCATATATTTCGATAAATCATAACCAGTTTCCAACCACTTCTTGACCAGTTTACCCTTCCTTTAGTACTGTATATCTCACATACTTTTATTGCTGGCTTTCCAGAATCTTTTCTAAAGCAAACGCAGAAGCCGCGCAAAGGAATTTTCCAGGCATAATGAAAGGGACATGCTCGTAGCATGCAAAGCACACAACAGAAAAAACAGCCCACTCGAAAACGGCAGTGGGGTACAGAACGCCGTACACAGCCATTATCAATGATACATGAGAAACCATCTACATTGAAAATTGCCTGCAGCCGTCTCGCCATCGTATTGACAATTGTTTTATGGATAATGTACTTTATCTCGACAATTATCCGTCAATTCTTCGAGGAACCAGAGACGTTTGCATTTACGATGCAAGCTATTGGCTACCTGATGATAGTAACGCTGCTGACATTCTCCGCGCTCATGTACCTGGTAGCGCGTCAGGGGGCACTGCAGAGGTTTAGTAAGCATGTGCGCGTACCGCGTGCCGAGCTTGACAGGCATTTCTCCGCGCGGCAACCATCGATCACAGTGCTCGTGCCATCATACAGTGAAGAGCCAGAAGTTGTTCGTAAAACCCTCATGTCGGCAGCACTGCAGGAGTATCCTGCTATGCGCGTCGTGCTGCTGATTGACGATAAGCCCAATCCCTCAAATCCAGCGGGTGCCGCCCGCCTCAATGCTACTCGTGAGCTTGGCAACGATATTATGAGGCTGTTTGCTGAACCACGCACACGCTTCAGTGGTGCCCTCTACCAGTTCGAACAACAGTACGCGGGCGATATGCCAGTCAGACAGGCGACGATTATCGAGCTTGCGTACCATTACGAATGGGCAGCACTGTGGCTGCATACTCTTGCGGATAAAGAGGAGATTGATGACCATGTAGATATATTCTTTGCTGAACACGTGCTCAATGGCCTTGCCAACGAATTACGCCTCGTTGGTCAGGCACTGATGACCTCCTGCCAGGAAGGTGTCCGGCTACCTGTCGAACGCGTACGGCAACTCTACCGTCGGCTGGCCTGGATTTTTGATGCCGAGGTAACTGTTTTTGAACGGAAGAAGTACGCTTCACTCTCCCATGAGGCCAATAAGGCCATGAATCTCAATTCCTACATTGGTCTGATGGGCGGTGCCTATCTCCAGCGTGAGACTCCGGATGGGCTGATCCTGCTCCCGGTTGCCAGAGGCCAGAAAGGCGATGTGACGATTCCTGACAGCGAATTTCTCCTGACGCTTGATGCAGACTCCATCTTGCTCCGCGAGTATTGTCTGCGTCTTGTCTACTTCTTGCAGCAGCCGGATAATGCGCGGGTAGCGGTGACGCAAACTCCGTATTCGTCCTTCCGAGGAGCGGGAACTCGCATTGAACGTCTGGCCGGTGCCACCACAGACATCCAGCACATTCTCCATCAGGGGATGAGCCATTATGGTGCAACATTCTGGGTCGGCGCCAATGCGGTCATTCGTAAGCGAGCACTTGATGATATTGCTGAGACCGAATGGGTCGGCGGTTTCGAGGTGCGCCGCTTCATCCAGGATCGCACGGTTATTGAAGATACTGAATCGAGTATTGATCTCACGCTTCATGGCTGGTCCCTGGTAAACTATCCTGAGCGTCTGAGTTATAGTGCCACACCGCCAGATTTCGGCTCCCTTATTGTGCAACGCCGCCGCTGGGCAAATGGGGGTCTGCTGATCTTACCAAAATTATGGGCGCAAACGCGGGAGCGCAAACGTCGCGGCGAACTTGTTTCTCGCACTGAGATTCTGCTCCGCCTCAACTACATGGCCTCAATCACGTGGGCGAGCTTCAGCTTGATTTTCCTGCTGGCTTATCCATTCGACGGCCATTTATTGAGTCCTTTCGTGGTGCTTGCGGCGCTGCCATACTTCATCTCTATGGCGAGTGATCTCAAATACTGCGGCTACAAGCGGACTGATGTACTGCGCATCTATGGCTTTAACTTAATCTTGCTGCCTGTCAACCTCGCCGGAGTTTTGAAATCGCTCCAGCAAGCACTGACGAGTAAGAAGATTCCATTTGCACGGACGCCAAAAGTCAAAAACCGAACTATTGCGCCACTCATCTATATCATCATACCCTTAGTGATCGTTGCCTTCTCGGCGTTTACCTTCTGGCGGGACGAGCAAGCCCAGCACTGGGTAAATGCAGCATTCGAAGGTTTTAATGCAGTAACCGCGTCATGGGCTATAGTCGCCTATATCGGAATAGGGAATGCATTGGCCGATATATGGCATGGCTTAACAGACTGGCTCTATGTAGAAGTGCCTCCCAGGACATCCGCAGTTGCCACTACGCCGCAACTGGCGCTTGATTGGAGGGCGGTACTCTATCATGGCAATGCCAGAGAGAGGGTTCCACTGCGTGCATTGCATGCGGCAACGGGGATGTACCAATCTGTGCTCAATGAGCAACATGTACCGGAGACCGATGTAAGCGCGCTTCCTACAATGAAGATGCGCGCAGGTACTGCATTACCGGACGTAAGCTCGCTCCCTACAATGGAGATGCCTGTTCGTATCGGATTACCGGACGTAAGTTCGCTTCCTGCGAACGAAGATGCGTTTAGTACCCGGCCAAACAGCAATACAAGGATGGCGTTACGCCGGGGTGACAGGGAAACCCCCATACCTCCGACATCGCCTTTTCAATGGAGTTTGACGGAGTAGCAGGTATTGCATTACCGGACGCAGCTAGATGTCAGATAGGAAGCGGTCAGTATTATGAGTGAGTCAAGCGCAACAATTGAGTACTATTCGGGCGAACCACAGCGGAGGCTATCACCCTGGCGCGTGATGCTTGCAATCTTCATTCTCGTAAGCCTGCCTGTCGGGACTGTCTTTGCCCTAAAGCAATGGCAAGCAAGTCAGTCTACCGTATCCAACAAGCCGTGGTTTGCGAGCTATGTCGATGTTACAGCTACGCCTACATTTGCCTTTGAAGAACTGGGTGCGACCTCAAAGCGTGATGTCGTACTCTCCTTCATCGTCTCATCACCTATGGATGCGTGTACCCCTTCATGGGGAGGGGAATACACCTTGAGCCAGGCCATCGGCGCGCTGGACCTCGATAGACGTATCGCACGCTTGCAGCAACAGGGTGGCAGCGTAGCTATATCTTTCGGAGGCCAGAAGAACCAGGAGCTTGCGGTCAATTGTACCGATCCCGGCAAGCTTTTCAATGCATACCAGTCGGTAGTCGATCAGTATAACATCAATACCATCGATCTTGACCTTGAAGGAGCAGGCTTGACGGATGCAGCCGCAGCCAGCAGGCGTGCCATTGCTATTGCGCAGCTTCAATCACAGCGACGAGCAGCAGGGAAGCAGCTTGCGGTATGGGTGACGCTGCCTGTTACGCCACAGGGGCTGGATGAAAATGGCACCAACGCAGTGAGTCAATTACTGACGCAGCATGTTGACCTGGCAGGTGTAAATGTCATGACCATGGATTATGGCTCCAGCCTTGTGAAGGGCGCAACTATGGTCAGCGCATCGGAAAGCGCCTTGATCCAGACAGAGCGCCAACTCGGCATTTTGTATCAGCGGGCAGGTATCCACTTAAATGATGCGACGCTCTGGGCGAAGATGGGCGCAACTCCTATGATCGGGCAAAACGACACCCCAGGCGAAGTATTCACCCTTGCTGATGCAACTGCGTTAAACCGGTTCGCGCTCTCTCATAAGTTGGGACGCATGTCGATGTGGTCGGCGAATCGGGATATCGCCTGTGGCACAAATTATGTGTTTACGCAGGTAGTCTCAGATGCCTGTAGCGGTGTGCAGCAGGATGCGAATGATTTTGCGAATCGTCTTGGTGTCGGTTTCGATGGAAGTATTTTCCTGAGCGCTGGCCTGATAACGAAGGCAGATACTATCTCAAAACTTGCCCAGCAACCAGATAATCCGGCCACCAGTCCCTATCAGATCTGGTCACCCACAGGGACCTATCTTGAAGGGACCAAAGTTGTCTGGCACCACAATGTCTACCAGGCAAAATGGTGGACGCAAGGTGATGTGCCAGATAACCCCGTTTTACAGCAGTGGCAGACGCCATGGGAATTAATTGGCCCGGTTTTGCCAGGTGAGAAGCCGATTCCACAGCCGACGCTACCCGCTGGCACCTATCCTGAATGGTCTGGCACGGCCACCTATAACACCGGCGACCGTGTCCTGTTCAACGGGGTACCGTACCAGGCAAAATGGTGGAATACGGGACAGAGTCCAGCCGCCGCAGCATCAGATCCCAATGGCTCCCCATGGGTACCATTGACCCAGGCGCAGATTAACGCCCTCGTCACGCACAAAAAGTGAGCAACGAGAGCTGACAGGGAGCGAACCAGTACACACGAGGCAGGAAGCCCATTCACGATGAATTTCTTGCCTCGTTTCACGCACTCTTCTTCTCCCAGTTACTCTATCGGTTCGGCCTCGTACCAGTTTTTGCCAACTTTGAGTTCGACTTTAATCGGCACATCCAGCGGGTAGACGCCTTCCATCAGAGAGGTGACGAGGCGTCTGGTGCGTTCAAGCTCCTCGACAGGAACCTCGAAGACCAGTTCGTCATGCACCTGCAAGATCATGCGCGCCTTCAGCCTGTTGGCCTTGAAGGCATGCTGGATGCGAATCATGGCAATCTTAATCAAGTCGGCGTTGGCCCCCTGGATAGGCATGTTGATCGCCTCACGTTCGAGCGCCTGTCGTTCGCTTGTCGGCAAGGAAAGCATGTCGGGAAAGAAGCGTTTGCGCCCGAACAATGTGTTGACATAGCCCTGCGTGCGTGCCTGGTTGAGGGTTTGATCGACGTAGTTCTTGATCGATGGAAACGTCTCGTGATAGTGCTTGATAAAATTCGACGCCTCCATGTTGCTCATACCTGTGATTTGCGCCAGTCCGAAAGCCGATTGCCCGTAGAGTACGGCGTAGACAACCGTTTTCGCCAGCCGACGCTGATCTTTGGTGACCTGTGAGGCAGGGACGCCAAAGAGTGTGGAGGCGGTGATGGTGTGAATGTCCTCGCCCTTGCTGAATGCTTCGACCAGGCGCGGCTCGTGCGTGATATGCGCCAGGATGCGCAGCTCGAACTGCGAATAGTCGGCGGTGAGCAGCACGTAACTGGGGTCGGCGATGAAGGCACGGCGAAGCTGGCGGCCCAGCTCTGTACGCACCGGGATGTTTTGCAGATTCGGGTTGCTCGACGACAAACGCCCACTGGAGGCCACCGTCTGGTTGAAGGAAGTATGTACGCGCCCCGTCTGCGGGTCCATCAGCGCCAGCAAGCCATCCACGTAGGTGGACTTGAGCCTGGCTAGCTGGCGATATTCCAGCAGGTAATCGATCATGGGGTGCTTGCCGCGCAGGTTCTCAATGATATCGGCGCTGACAGAGTAGCCCGTCTTCGTCTTCTTCCCCGCTGGGAGCTTCAATTCGCCGAAGAGAATTTCCCCAAGCTGCTTTGTCGAGTTGATGTTGAAGTGGTGACCGACAGATTCGTAAATCTTGTGCTCCAGTTCACTAATCTGCTCGCTGATCGTCATATCGAACTCACGCAGGAAATTGACATCGAGCGCGACACCGTACATTTCCATCTGCATCAGCACCGGCAAAAGCGGCAGTTCTATGTTGTTGTAGAGGTTCATCAGACCGTGTCTTTCCAGTTCGGCGCGAATCGGCTCAACCAGGCGCAGCGTCATGTCCGCATCTGCTCCAGCGTAATCTGCCGCCATGCGCACGGGCACCTGCGCCATGCTGATCGCCTTGCTGCCTGTCCCGATCAACTCCGTAATTGGGGTCATCACGTGTCCCAGTCGCTGGAAGACCTGATCTTTGAGGCCTAGTCCGCGCCGTCCAGGGTCGGTGAGGTAAGCTCCCAGCATGGTATCGAAGGCAAGGCCGCGTATATTGACCCCGTTGAGCGCCAGGACGAGCATATCGTACTTGGCATTGTGCATGTACTTTTTGATATTCGGGTCTTCCATGATGGGCTTGAGCGCGTCCAGCACGTACCTGAGCGGCAACTGGTGACCGACCTCTTCCCCGTTGAGCGGCGGAACATGCCCCAGCGGGATGTAGTATGCCTCGCCGGGCGCAGTCGCCATCGACATGCCGACCAGTTCGGCATGGAAGGGATCCTCCGAGGTGGTTTCAGTGTCGAACGCGAAGCCGCCCGCGCCATACATGCTCTGGATGAGCACGTCCAGCGCTTCTTCGCTATTTACGATCATCGTGTTGGTGGTGAGCAGCCCGCTTTGTTCCCTGATGAGCGGCGCTGTCGGCGTGGGAACGCCCGGCATGCGCAGGCGATGCACTTTTTCCGGCTCTGGCAGTGCCATTTCAAACAGGCTCAACTGCGTTGGCCCTTCGCTCTCCTCTTCAGCGGCCTCGCCTGCCTGCTGTCTCTCTGCCTGCTGAACCATTGCGACCGCAAATGGCAGGCTGCTCGCGTTGGCGACCGTTGCGACGGGCGGCAGGGGCGGTGTCATAATTGGCACGATACCAACGGGCGGAGCCAGCAGCAGATCTTCTTCCTCAGCATCCACAAGTGAGATCATCTCAGTACCGTTTGCGGAAGGCCCGGTTTCGGGGGCGTAGTGAGCCTCCACTTGAGAGGCCCCTGTAGGCTGACCGGCACTTTCTTCAACGGATATATCGGGCTGCGCCTCTGTCCCCATCTCGCCTGCGCTCTCTTCTGTCTGGAAGAGCTTGAGCGCGCGGTCGATGAGGGAGCGGAACTCTAGCTGGCGGAAGATTGCCAGCACCCGTTCGCGATTGGCCTGCCCTGTGCGCGCTCCTTCCAGATCAAGCTGGACGGGAACGTTGCGCACGATTGTTGCCAGGAACTTGCTCTGCCGCGCCTGTTCGGCATTTTCGCGCAGCAGGCGCTGCTCCTTTGGCTTGAGTTCATCGACATGCTCCAGAATGTTTTCCAGGCTGCCGTACTCTGCAATCAGTTTGCTGGCCGTCTTCTCACCAATGCCGGGAACGCCGGGAATGTTATCCGATTTGTCACCCACCAGCCCTTTGAAATCCGGCAATTGGCGCGGCTCGATGCCGTAACGTTTTCTGACACCTTCCACGTCATAGGTCTCAACCTCGCTGATGCCGCGCTTGGCAACCTTGACGGTTACATGGTCATCCACCAGTTGCAGTGTGTCCATGTCGCCAGTGAAGATGATCGTTTCAACACCCTGGCTGGTGGCTTGCACGGAGAGCGTTCCCAGTACGTCATCGGCCTCAAAGCCATCTTTCTCATAGATGGGAATGCCAAAAGCTTCGACTACCTCGCGAATGCGACCAAATTGCGGGCGCATAATGTCCGGCATCGTGGGACGGTGTGCCTTGTATTCGGCAAATTGTTGGTGCCGGAAAGTCGGCAGGGGGCGGTCAAACGTCATAGCGATATAGTCGGGCTTCTCATCATTGAGAGCCCTCATGAGCAGCATGGTAAAGCCGAAGGTGGCGTTGACGACCTCGCCGCTGCGCGTCGACATGTCTTCGGGAACGGCGTGGAAGGCGCGGTGAATCATGGCATGCCCGTCAATCAAAACAAGTTTCTTCCGTTTTCTCTCTTTTTCCTGCGTTGTCATCTTCTATTTCCTTAAAAAATGTATTTTCTACAAGTTCGTCAATCAGGCCAGGACGCGATAGCTGCCCTTCGCGCCGCCCTCCCAGACGCACAGGCTGGCGCTGGAAGCAGTTGTCTTGCTTTCGGCGGTAATCGTTGCAAATACGAGCGCTGTCATATCCCTCAGCGGGATGTTTTGCCAGTCGGGCGCGCGCAACCACGCGATTAGCTCTGGCGTAATCTCGCCCGGCGCCGGTTGGGCGAGTCGCGTTGTCCACGTGGCAGTGTTCAGATAAACCTGCCTGCCCTCATTTACCGGGTCGATGCGGACCATATGCGTGTGCCCAGCAATGGCATACCGCAAAGCCGGATCGTTGTTCAGTACATTGTGCATACCGGCAGCCACTTCCTCGGCCATTTGATAGGTAGCAGGGGTGCAGATGGCGGTAATGGCCTCGGCTGGCGACCGTTCCAATGTCTCGCGCAGCATAGAGAACTCCACCAGCGCGTTCGCCTGTGCCTGTGCCACATCCACTCCTGCCACCGCTGTCCAGTCGGTTTTGTGTTGCTGCATATCCTGCTGGAAGGCAGCGAGATCGAGCATTGCCGCGCTAAACAGTTTGCCCACATTCCGCTCCTCGCCTGGCTCAAGCTGCGCGAGTGGCGTATAGGGACGCGACATCATTTCCGTGATGCGGCGCGTGACCTCGATCACCAGTTCTGGATTCAAGACACAGAGCAGGGCCATCACGCGCACGATGCCCATTGCTGGTTCAAAATGATCAAAGTACGGATAGCCCAGGCTGATGAGATAGGCTGCATGTTGATAATAGTGCGAGCCGACGGGCAGGATAATCTGTTCTGGATTATTCGTAAGCGGCTCCCCCACCTCATTCCACAAACCTGCATGGTTCCAGAAATCATAGGTGTTGCCGTGTTCAATATATACGTCCGGCAAAGGCCGGTAAAAACGTGTAGAGCAGAAGGAAATGGCTTCTGACTCCTTTGTCCCACCAATCGCTTCGAGAATGCGTTTTCTCACCGGCTCAAAACGCAACTCTACATCATGGTTACCCGTAATGAAGGTAACATGGCGTCCTGTGTAAGAAAGAAACCGGCGTAGGGCCTCAAAGAAAGGGCTATGCGCCGCGATGATCTTCTCTAATTTGCCCAGAGCCGTTGGAATGCCGGTGATACCATGCAGGTCGTAGGGAGGCGTAACGAGAAAATCAAAGCAATCGCCGTTGATAATCAGTTCAATATCGTCAGCCCGACCCAATGGTCGCCCGGGGTTAGTGGCTTGCAGTAACCCCTCCAGCGCAGCCTGCTGATATGCGCCGAAGCCGTCAAGGATGGTATTCCCATCGGCAAGATGAAGATCACTCACGACTAATTTAATAATAGACATAGGAACCCTTTCTGAATCCTATTCCGTTTCTATCTCACGCAAGCGGAAATAAAAGATGAAGGCCGTGTTTCTAGCCATTTGCTTAATTTTAGTACGTTTGTGGCGAAATGTATAGTATAGTGGAATGGCAAAGGAACGTGTACCTTTTGGGCTGTTTCATCGTCATATACAGTACATGATGCGCTGAACACCATTGTTTCTTGCGTAGCAGGAAGATAACGAGGGAAAGCTAGTACACATCATGCCGCAACAACGTATTTCTCCAAACGTCATGGGGGAAATGCTCAGTGTCGTTCGTTCTTAGTTAAATAGAGGTGAGTCCATGGTTCGTCGTAACAATGCTACTGTCAACTCAAACGGTGCAGGAGGTGCTTATATGGCAGAGGAGATCGAGGAGTTGTTGACCGTGCGAGAGGTCGCTCGCCGGTTGAGGGTAGACGATACTACCGTCAGGCGATGGATTAAAAGCGGTGCGCTGGAGGCTATTACGCTCCCTCACAGAGGCAAGCGCCAGGCGTATCGCATCAAGAAATCCACGCTCGATATCTTGCTCAGAAGTCCCCTTCCACCAGCATAAAGAGAGAAGAGTAGAACGCGGGTCAATTGATCTGCAGCGTCTTGTAGGATAGAGGATAGTGCCAGGAGGAGGTTCGGCCAGCGCCGGGCCTCCTCCTGGCACTATCTGTTTTTAATATGACAGGAAGAAAAGCGTCTATTTAATAGAGGAATATACTGGGTCTATAGGAGGCAGGGACAGGCAGAAAGCAAATGGAGGAAATGTTCGCCGGGGCTGCCCCTACAAAATAATCTTCTTTCAATGGAACCAGCTAGAAGGAGGGAATAACCAGAATGAAAATTGCGGTAATTGGTGGTGCGGGTTTTATTGGTTCTCATGTCGCCAAAGCATATCTTGACGCCGGTCACGATGTATTTGTTATTGATACTCTGCTCAACGGTTCTCGTCAGGCGTTAGACCCTCGCGCGCGTTTCTATCAGGTCGACCTGCGCGATCCGCAACTGCGCACGATTATGCAGGCGGAGCGTCCGGAACTTGTCAGTCATCACGCGGTACCGCGCGACCAGGGCAACTTGCCCAGAGAGCAATCGCTACTGGATGCCGATATTCAGGTGCGCGGCCTGCTTAATGTTCTGGATAGCTGTGTCAGCGCCTCGGTAGAGAAGCTCATCTTTGCCTCTGGGGGCAACGACCTGTATAGCCATGTGGACTGTGAACGCCTGCCCCTGGCTGAACATGCCACGCTCTGTCCCTTGCAGCCACAGGAGATCAGTAAGCAGGCTGCCGAGTGGTATATCCGCTATTACAGCCGCCAGTACGGCCTTGCCCACACGATTTTCCGCTACGCCGATGTCTATGGCGAGACGGTGCGCGAGCACATTCGCCATCCCCTCAGCTACATGATCTGTATGCTGCTAGAGGAGCACCGCCCAACTATCCGCCACAGCGCTGACGAACTGCGCGACCATATTTTCATTGATGACGTCGTGCAGGCCAACCTGTGCGCGCTCGAACACGGTCGTAACCAGACACTCAACATCAGCACAGGCGAAGGTCACACACTCAGCCAGTTCTACCAGGCAGTGGCCGTAGCTCTGCATAGCAAGATCGAGCCTATCTACATCACCAACTCGCTCGTCTTTGGCCTTCCAGCCGGGCCAACCGCCATCACGCTCGACAACTCCCTCGCCCAGCAGAAACTCGGCTGGCATCCACAAGTCAGCTTCGCCGCAGGCATCCAGACCACCATCAACCGCGTCAGCGAGCACCTGGGCGTCAAGATACCAGTCACAGCCAGGCAGCCAGAGATGGCTCTAGCAGGCGTGTGACGCAGCGACGCGCCCTGGGCAGAGAAGAGGGTCTGGCGGAAGGGGAAGCGATAGGAGCAAGCGACAACGCTCAAGAGATGTTAGTAAATGTCGTTCACATTCGTTTCCCTTCTCTGGAGGGATTGGCGCGGCGAAAAGTGGAACTCACTCAGCAGGCAGAGAATCTCAATAAAATCACCAACGCTATTGTTGCTACTGTGCATGAAGCTCTGGCACGGGCTATACTCAGTTCACCACTCGCTGCTTGAGAAAGCAAATCCGTCGACAGCTCTCTCAACCGGCAACCGCGATGATCAGGATGCCGGTGAAGATGATGGCGGAGCCGAGGATACGCAGCGGGCCAAATTTTTCGCCGAGCCAGAGCCAACCAGCGAGGGCGGCGAAGACGACGCTGATCTCGCGCACGGACCCGGCGTAGTTGACCTGTGAGAGGGTGTAGGCGTGGAGCACGAGCAAGTAGGTGAGCAACGTAGCAATACCCACGACGAGGATGGGCAGCCAGTTGGTACGCAACTCCGCGACCACGCTACGCTTGCTGTAGTAGAGCAGGACACCGGGCGCGGTGAAGATAGCGGTCAGGCCAATGACGCAGACCGTATAGGGCGTTGATGGCGCGAATTGCACGGCAGCGCCATCAATCGTTGTGTAGATGGAGATGCAGCAGGCGACGGCCAGCGCGATGAGAATGGCTTTTATGCTGACCATCCTTAGCGCCGTTTTGTGGCGTTGCGCCCACAGTGTGCTGCTGCCGACAACGAGAAGTCCCAGAATAAGCAGCGCAAGGCCCAGATAGCCCGGTGGCCTGGGATGTTCGCCGAGAAAGAGCGTTGTCCAGAGCAGCAGAAAGGCGGGCGCGGAGCCGCGTGCCAGTGGATAGACCAGCGAAAAGTCACCGATAGTGTAGGCGCATGTCAACGCCAGGTAGTAGAGCGCCTCGACCGCCGCGCTACTGAGAACATAAGGCCAGACGCGCAGGGGCAATGGCTGGCCCAGCAAGAGCAATGGGGCGAAGCAGAAACTGCCGAAAACCATTGCCCACCACGTAAAGATCTGCTTCTCGCCAGCCCGCTTCACCAGCAAGTTCCAACCGGCATGCATAGCTGCTGCCAGCACCAGCAATCCCAGCGCAACTGGCGACATGAAATACTTCCTTTCCCCAAAACACCTTAGGGATGAATGGCGCTGAGCGCAAGGCCATTCATCCCTAAGATATTTTGTTACTGCTGTAATCCGCTCACGACGCGGGCATACTTTTCGGCGAGGGCCTGCGCCTGGTCGTGGGAGACCGATTCGGCAACGATGTGGAAGAGCGGGCGGTCGGCGTCGGGCAGAACCAGCACCCACTCCTTGCCGAGATCGATCTTGATGCCGTCAATCGGCTTGGCACGGCGCTCGCGATATTGCTCGCTGAGGATGCGCATGACCTTCCCTTTGTTCTCCCACGGGCAGTTGACCGTCGTGCGGCTCAGATAGTACTGTGGCAGGTCGTCCACCACCTCGGAGAGGCGCATATTGAAGGTCGCCAGCAGTTCCAGCAGACTGGCAATGGCAAGCATGCCATCGAAAGCAGGCTGCATGGCGGGGAAGACGAAGCTGCCCACATCGTTACCGGCCAGCACCACACCCTCACGGCTGGCTGCCGTCATAAGCGCGTGCGGCAGCACCTTCGTATGCAGGACATGGCCCTCGTAACGCTGCGCGATGTGTTGCAGCGCGTTAGGAGCCGTGACCGGCACGGCCACAGTGCCACCGCGATATTTGCGCAGGAAGAGGCTGGTCATCACCGCCAGCAATTGTGTGCCGTCCAGGATGCGCCCGCGATCATCGACCACCGAGATGCGCTCCCCCCCCGGATCGATACGGATACCCATGTTATTGCTTGAGGTCACCGTGATAGTTGCCAGCCGGTTCATCTCTTTGTCGATTTCATCCAGTGTCAGCGAGTTGCTCGCTGTGTTCGCGCTGGTGTTGAGCACGATGACTTCGCAGCCCAAGCGGTTGAAGATGCCGGGCATCATCTGAGCCGCGCTGCTGTGGGCATAATCAACCACGAGCTGGAACTTGCGCTGCCGGATCAAATCGACGTCGATGACCTTGTAGAAGCCGTCCAGATAGCGGTTAAGCACCTCATCGTTGGGCAACACTTCAATCGCACCGATATCGTCGATGTAGACGCGGCGGTAATCCTCGCGGAAGAAAAGGTTCTCGATTTTGCGCTCGGTTGTCTTGTTGATATCCAGTCCGTTCTGATCAAAAAACTTGATGTCGATGATGCGCTGATCGAAAGGGGAGGTGCGCACATGCACGCCGCCGATAGCATCCGTGTTGCGGATGAAATAGCGCGCCACTGGAATGGGAACCTGATTGATATCGTGGACGGTGATGCCAGCCGAGGGCAGACCAGCCACCATAGCACGTTTAATCATACGCGAGCTGCGGTGAGCATCGCGGTTCATGCACACCGTCGAACCCTTTGGCAGAATAGCGCCATATGCCGCGCCGAGCCGCGTGGCAAACTCCGGGGTGATATCGACATTGACCAGACCAGTGACACCAAAGCGACCGAAGAGGCCGCGTCGTCCCTGCGAACCCCAGATGATGCTGGTATTGACGACCGCTCCTGCCTCGATCTCCTTATCGGGCCAGATTTTGACGTTCGGCTGGATGATAGCTCCCTCCTGAATGATGGAGTTATCACCGATGACCGAGCCTTCAAACATTACCGCCTTGCTCTTGATACTGGTTGAAGAACCCACGATAGCGCCGCGCAGTTCTGCCCGCTCACCAATGTAGGAATTGTTCCATACAATGCTGCGGTCAACCTGCGCCCGTTCGTCGACAATCGTGTAGTGTCCAATCGAGCTTGGCCCGTGAATGATCGCGCCCGCCCTGACTTTGCTATCGTGTCCCAGGTAGATGGGGCCGTACAATTGCGCATCTTCGTCCACCTGCACACCTTCTTCGACCCAGATATTGCCACCGATATTCTTCGCCGGAATCTCGATCTCGACTTTGCCATTCAGCGCATCGGCGTTGGCGCGCATATACTCGGCAAGGTTGCCCACATCGCACCAGTAGCCATCGGCGATATAGCCATAAATGGGGTCGCCCTGCCGGAGCATCATGGGGAAGAGTTCCTGGCTGAAGTCAAATGGCTTATCCTTCTCGAAGTACGAGAAAATCTTGGGATCGAGCACATAGATGCCGGTATTGATGGTATCGCTGAATACCTCGCCCCAGCTTGGCTTTTCCAGGAACTGGGTGATGTGGCCCTCCTGGTTGGTGATGATCACTCCGTACTCCAGGGGATTATGCACATGTGCCAGCGTCAGCGTGGCCAGCGCGTGCTTCTCTTCGTGATAACGAATGATGTCGCGCAAATTATAGTCGGTCAGCGCGTCTCCACTGATGACCAGAAATGGCTCGGTGAGCTGCTCCTCGGCATTTTTCACGCTGCCCGCCGTCCCCAGTGGTACATCTTCTCGTGAATAGGTGATATGCATGCCAAATTGAGAACCATTGCCAAAATAATCCTCAATGTTACTTGCGAGGTACTGCACGGTGACAACAATCTCTGTGATGCCGTTCCGCTTCAACAAATTCAGAATATGCTCCATTACAGGTTTGCCGGCAATAGGAACCATAGGCTTCGGACGTCTGATCGTCAGTGGTCGCAGCCTCGACCCTTCCCCGCCTGCCATAACAACTGCTTTCATAGAAGCCTCCTATGAGTGATTCTTTTCAGTAGTACAACAACAGATAAAAGGGAACAAAAAAACGAAAAGAACGAAAAACAGACAAAAAGTGAACGACGGGCCAGTGTGGTAGAAGTAGCTTCACCTCTTGCCAGTTCTGCCGTCCAATGAAATGCTCCTCTTAAGTTTATTGTACAACATTGTGAGGCATTTTTAGAACACAATCTACCTGGCACATATGGATGCCGGGCGTCTTCATGGCGGCGCAACGGTTCTGCGAAAAACAAATATACAGAACGAACTACTCTGCTTCATCTGGCGAGTAGTTCGTTCTGTATATGCTGATCTGCGCAGGCTTGCGGCAAGGCGCCCTCTATGAGACTTTTACCAGTCGCTCAAACGTCCATGCTCGACGAGCCAGCGCACAAAACGGTGATAATTGGTTTCCTGGATTTCGCGTGCTCTTTGCTGTTCCTCTTCGAACTTTTCACGCAATTCAATCAGTTTGGCGGCCTCTTTTACAGTGAAACCCTCATCCAGGAGGGCGTCGACAAGCAAGTCCATGTAATATTCCTGCATATGCAATGTCCTCCTTCCCTGTTTCAGAGTGAGCGTCCCCCATTAACGCTCAGAACAATACTATACATTATATAGTATAGCGTAGAACAGAAACATTTTTCCAGGTTTGAGAAGGTTATTTTGCGATATGCGAAGAAATAAGCCGAAAAAACTACGTTTTTCGAGATGCCTGGCCCCGAATAGGACGAGTTGCTAAGAAATCTTACGGGCAAGCGCTGAAGCGGCACAAAGGCCCTCTCACTTGCTATTTTAGTTGTTCTACAGCACGAATATCTCAACTACATGAACCCTCTTTCACTCTCTTCCGCCCCTCTTTCACAAAATTTTCACATAGCTGAGATAGCTTTCCTCCGTCTTCTCAGGCTTATCGAGAACGTTTTTGAACCAGCTTGCTGTTTGTGAGTTTTACGGAAAAGCTTGACAGAATGAAAAAATCACGTTACAATAAGCGCAATGAAAGGAGGTGGTGTGTAATGACAGATTGTAAATGCTGCACAGGCAGCACGATGATCTCTCACACCTTCCAGATGAGAGGTAGTCAGCGTTAAGCTGATGGCTGTTCGCTGGTAGGGAGTGGTGTTCCTGCCTGTGCAGCTTTTCCCAGAGTGATAGTAAAATAGACATTACTGTCGCTCTGGGATTTTTCCACATTCTCTCGTCTGATCAGCAGTCTGTTGCCCACTTCGCGCCCGCCCCGGCATAGCTGTCAGGGCTTTCTTCATCTCACCCGGCGTCTCGTCCTCGCAGGAGGATTGTAGGATATATAGATCAGTTACATAGAACACATCAAAAGGTTGGAAGTGAAGAAGTTTGGAACGCCGACTTGATATTGAGTCTTTACAGAAGCGGCTCGATACACAATTTTTGGGTGTTGGGGATCGTATACTTTATATACCGGTTGTAGGGTCGACGAATACTCTGGCAATGCAGCTGGCTCATGAGCGTTCAGAAGAAGGAGTGGTGGTTCTTACCGATAATCAGACCGCAGGCAAGGGCAGGCTTGGTCGGCGCTGGGTGGATGTCCCGGGCTGTAATGTGCTCTCTTCCACATTACTCCGGCCTCTCTTTCCTCCTTATTTGTTGGTAATGCTTGCTTCTCTTGCCGTTGTTGAAGCTATTGAGCGAACCTGTGGCATACAGGCAACGATTAAATGGCCGAATGATGTGCTTATCAGAGGCCACAAAGTTTGCGGTATCCTGATCGAAACGAGCCACGATCGCAATGGTCAACTGGTAGCGGTTCTCGGTATCGGTGTGAATGTGAATGGGCGGTTTTCATCCACTTCTGAAACATATCCTGAAGGAAAAGCAGCAGGGATAGAGCCAGCGCAGAGAGAAATGTCATCGCTGAGCGCGACAGCGACGACGTTAGAAATGGAATGTGGGCACGAGGTGAGCCGCGAGGCGTTTATTGCTCACCTGTTGTACTCGCTTGAAAAGGGCTACCTTGCTCTGCAACAGGAGGCGATGAACCACGATACTCCGGCACACGATTCCGCCGCTCGCATGATGCGGGAGCGCTGGCGGGGTCACTTGATGACTCTTGGCCGCGCCGTCCAGGTGCAGCAAGGGTCAACCGTAATCAGCGGCATAGCTGAGGATGTGAATGATGATGGAGAACTGTTGCTCCGCCGTCATTCGGGTGAGTTAGTGAATATTACCTGGGGCGATATCAGGATGATATCCGCCGGGTAACCCGCCCAGTGATGGCGGGAAGTGAGAAATTGGCGGGGGATACCTCCCGGCCAGATAAAATGAAGGGAAAGAAAAGATGGAGACACAGGACGTATTCCTCACCAATGATGGATTACAAAACGCTCTGAGTCAACTAGAATTCCTGCGCACCGTTCGGCGTGCTGAGGTTGCCCAGTACCTTCACGATGCCAAAGAATCGGGTGATGTGATAGACAACGCTGCCTACGAGGATGCTAAAAACCAGCAGGCTGCTCTCGAAGGTCGTATTTACGAACTCGAGCAACTGCTGGCGAAAGCGAAATTGATTACCAGAACCAACTCTGATGCCGTCTCCCTCGGCTCGGTCGTGCATGTCGTCACCAGCGATGATCGCGAATATCACTACACCATCGTGGGAGCTTACGAGGCCAATCCGAGCGCGGGGCGCATCTCTAATGAATCGCCTGTGGGTAAAGCACTGCTGGGCCATAAGGTAGGCGACCTGGTGATTGTCGCTACTCCCGGCGGTGTGAAGGAATATACCATCCTTTCCGTCAAGTAAATGAGGAGTCGGGAACAGCACACCACAAACCTGCGGCCTACCCAGGGTCGCAGGTTTGTTTTTGTCTTGAAGCAGGACTATCAGGCCGAATCAGGAAACACCATCTACTCACACTTTGAAAACAATGCTACAATGGGCTTCAAGTCGATTCCGAAGAATATGGAGGATAATACAAAAGTCTATGGCAGACGAACGAGAAGTGCGCTTGCAACGCCTGCGTACCTTGCAGGAAAAGGGCATTAACCCTTATCCCAACCGCGTAGAGCGCACGCATACGATAGCAGAAGTACTGGAACATTTTAATGACTGGGAAGGTCCTGAAGGCTCCTTTACGCTCGCGGGGCGCATTCGCCTGATACGTGACATGGGCAAGAGCGCTTTTTTTACTATCGAAGACGGCACCGGGCGTATCCAGGTCTACTTCCGCATCAATGACCTCGGTGAGGAGCCGTATCGCATGCTCAAGCTGCTGGATATCGGCGATTTTATCCAGGCCAGCGGCTTCCTCTTCAGGACAAAGAAGGGCGAGCGCACCCTGCACGTCCTTAACTACCGCCTGCTCGCCAAGGCTCTGCGCCCCTTGCCAGAGAAGTATCACGGCCTGGAAGATAAGGAACTGCGCCAGCGCAAGCGCTATCTTGACCTGATTGCCAACGGTGAGGAGGTACGCAACATCTTCGTGACGCGCAGCCGCGTCATCAGCGCCATGCGCCGCTATCTCGATGAGCATGGATTCCTGGAAGTCGAGACGCCCATCTTGCAGCCGCTCTATGGTGGCGCGACGGCTCGTCCTTTCGTCACGCACCATAATACGCTGGAGCGCGACCTGTTCCTGCGTATCGCTGTGGAACTCTATCTCAAGCGGCTTATCATCGGCGGCTTTGACCGCGTCTACGAGATCGGGCGCGACTTCCGCAACGAGGGCATTGATCGCAGCCACAACCCTGAGTTCACCATGATGGAGTGCTACCAGGCGTATGCTGACTACAACGACATGATGAAGCTGGTGGAAGAGATGATCTCCTCCATCGCTCAGGAGGTCAAGGGAACGCAGGTCATCACCTACCAGGGAACGGAAATCGATCTCACGCCGCCCTGGCCGCGCATCCCCTTGCTCGACGCCATCGCCGAGTATACCAGCATCGATGTCAACCGCTTCCCCGATAGGGAGAGCCTTGCCGCTGTGATGCGCGCACAGGGCTACGAGGTCGACGCCACAGCCAGTCGCGGTCGCCTGATCGACGACCTGAAGAGCGCGATGTTCCGCAAGGGCATTCCGGCCCTGCGCCAGGCCATTTTCCTGACCGACTACCCGCTCGATATCTCGCCGCTGGCCAAGCCCCACCCGGAGTTTCCTGGCCTGACGGAGCGTTTCCAGCCCTTCGTTGGCGGCCTGGAACTGGGCAATGCCTTTACCGAGCTGAACAACCCCATCGACCAGCGCGCCCGCTTCGAGGACCAGATGCGCCAGCGCGCCCTGGGCGACGAAGAGGCCCAGGTCCTCGACGAAGATTTCCTGGAGGCTATGGAAGTCGGCATGCCGCCCACCGGTGGCCTCGGCATCGGCATCGACCGCCTCGCCATGCTCATGACCGACCAGGAATCCATCCGCGACGTCATCCTTTTCCCGACCATGCGCAAGACGGCGGAGGAATAGTAGGGGCACAGCGCAAGCTGGTCAGGCCAGCCGCAGGGGATGGCTCTACTCTATACGACGGCTCCACGGCCACACGAATATCCGTCGTATAGGAGACCCATCCCTCTTGCGGCTGGCCTGGGGACCAGCGGAGACTACGCTCCGGTCCTATCCCTTAAATGTCGGGGATATCACGAAAAAATACTTGACATCTCGCCTCTCCAGTGCTATAGTTGCAGCATCCAGAGGGCGCTTAGCTCAGCGGGAGAGCGCTTCGTTCACACGTGCGCCGTTGAGGCGTGCTACCCCCAGTCACGACGAACGTGACGCCACTGGTGTCTTAGGAGGTGACTCCGAGATTGTGGTTAAAGCAGCGACTCACCTTGACCCGAAAGGGAAGGGGGACATAGCATGTCGCGAAAAGGCCGAATGCCATAAGTACCTAAAGCAGGTCGGTCAGCTAAGCTGTATATGGTTAAGCCTGCATTGGTTGAACCCCATCCGAGCGGTCTAGCGAAGGTCCTACGCCATCACGGTACTATAGGGCGTATGTGACGTTTCGGTACAAACGGTGTGAGTGTACCGAAAGACACCACGTCGCAGCGATGCCGCAATGGGCGGTAGCCGGAGAGTGGGGAACCTACGTACAGCGCAAGAGGGTAGCATGAGACTACGGGATCACCTAAACCGCGAGAGCGGCATGGTGACAGAACACCCATAGTACCGAGTAGGAACGCCTGTACAAAGCGGAACGAAAGGGAAGGGGTGTAGAAGGTACCACCGCCGATCTATCCAGGTTGCGATGGAGGTCGCGCAAGGCCGACGATAGACCGGAGGCCAGGAAGCCCTGGCGACTGTAGGTTTGGTTAGGAGGATTTGTAGAGCCTCAGTTAAAAAGATCAATAAGCAGACCCACATGCAAGAGAACGCGGGTAACTTGAAAAGTCTGGAAAGATTAGAAGTTATCCGTAAACTCAACGGTGCGAACCGTGAGTGGGTTAACGACGATCTTTACAGGCTGATGCTCGGAAAGGACATGTACGTCCTGGCGTATGAACGTCTGAAGTCCATACCAGGGAACATGACTCCTGGAACGGACAACGAAACGCTGGATGGGTTTTCTGAGGAAGAAATCGACAAGCTCATCGAACAGATGAGAGACGAGAGCTACCAATGCAAGCCCGTTCGCGAGGCGTTTATCCCAAAGGCAAACGGGAAGCTCAGGAGACTGGGTATACCGTGCCCCAGGGACAAGATTGTGCAGGAGGTGGTACGGATTATCCTTGAGGCGGTCTACGACTCACCTCACGGCCCGTACTTCTCCGATTGCAGTCACGGTTTCAGACGCTCCAAATCCTGTCACAGTGCGTTGCGGGAAATCCAGAAAAAGTGGTCAGGCATGATCTGGCTGGTAGAGGGCGACATAAAGTCCTGCTTCGATGACATCGACCATCATATATTGGTCGATGTTCTGAGAAAGAAGATTAAGGATGAACGGTTCTTATCGCTCATCTGGAAATTCTTGACGGCGGGCTACCTCGACCTTGAGCGAGCCAGGCATGACTCACTGGCTGGAACCCCGCAGGGAGGCATAGCCAGCCCGATACTCAGCAATATCTACCTACACGAGCTTGACGAATTCGTAGAGCAAATGCGGGTAGAGCTGGAGCAGGGCAAGGAACGCAGGCCCAATCATGAGTACAAACTCGTCTCCGACAGAAGGTACAAGCTGGCGAAAGCTGGCAAGGCCGGTACGAAGGAGTTCAAAGCATTGGGCAGGCAAATGCGAAATCTCCCATCGCTGGACACACACGACCCGAACTTTGTCAGAGTAAGGTATGTGCGCTCAGAAAGGGTTCTGTGATGGAAAGGGAACCCCGCAGCACAAAGCAGCGTGGACTGTGTTGGATGAAGACCAGATAGTGAGCTTGTACTCCTCGATCAACAGAGGGATAAGGAATATTACAGGCCCGCAGACAACTGGCCCGAACTGCAAAGGGTGCAGTACATACTGAAATACTCTCTGGCAAAAACGCTGGCGCTGAAGAGGAAAGCTCCAACCACCAGCGTGATGAGAGGGAGGGATATAAGCGTCCAGGTCAGAGCCAAGAATGGACAGGTCAGAAATGTCGTGTTCTACAGAAACACGGACTGGACGGTCAAACGGGATGCCTTCAAAGACAGCCCCGAAGTCGATCTGGTCAGAATGAACGTGAGGCTGAGGACGCGAAGCAAGCTAGGACTACCGTGTGTGGTGTGCGGCAACCCGAACGGCGTTCAGATGCACCACGTGCGGCATATCAGGAAAATGGACGATAGAGAGCCAAAGGGCTTCACAAGAGTTATGGCGGCGCTCAATCGGAAACAAGTACCGGTATGTAAGGCATGTCACGAGAGGATACACAGGGGAGAGTATGACGGCTTGAGCCTGAAAGAACTGGCATACGACTTGCGGAAAATCAGGATAACTTCTGGTCTTCCAAGACTAGCGCTGTCAGAAGGGCAAGAGCCTGATATAACCCTTGTAACGTCCTAAAGGGCGAACCTGGTACCTGAACAACCGAATACAGCAACGCACCAGTAGACTCAACGGGCCTTGTCTGTCGCTGAGTTACTCGCCGAAGGCCATACCTACTTAAGAGTAGGGACTACTGGAAAAGCGCGAAGTTGTGTGTAAAGCGGCTACGCAAACTGCACTCCGTGAGGATGTTAACGCGAAGGTATCCCGCCGACGATCTAGCCCATCGTCATCGCGATGCAGAGTCACAGGAAGCAGGTAAAGCGCAATCGCGGCAGTCCGAAGAACTCCCCACACGGGTCGAAGGTCAAGAGTAAGACTCCATACAACGACGCGAAGCGTTGTGGCATGGAGTTGTTTTCAAACCTCGACTCATAGGAAACCTGTAGTCATTAAGGCTTCCTAGTGGCGTACCTTTGGAGAGCCGTGTGCTATGAAAGTAGCCCGCACGGTTCGGAGGGGGGTAGCTGGAAACGTGCCTGGCAACAGGTAACGCGCTGGCTACCTACCCTATCAGGTTGAAAAGGCCGGGAAAGTGCTTGACAATCCTGCTCTCTCATGCTATAGTTGCTCCTGTCAAGGGCGCTTAGCTCAGTGGGAGAGCGCTTCCTTCACACGGAAGAGGCCACAGGTTCGACCCCTGTAGCGCCCACCAGCAAAGAGGGATGTATCCGGTATTCCTCTTTGTACTTTCATTACCGGGTTTTCTTCTTCCAAAACTCCTTGACATAATTCAACTTCACACAATACACTAGAGATACTAAGACATATCGTTGTCTCATAGGACATTTCACGTCCTGAAACGTGTTATATATCGGTGTTATCTGAGCGAGTCGAACGAGCGGCTATGATTGATGACCTTGAGCTTGACGAGCAGAGGCAGAAGTTAATTGCGTCGTTGCAAAAGAACGGCATTCACGATGAGCGCGTGCTGGCAGTAATGAGCAGCACGCAGCGCGAGCGCTTCGTTGATCGCTCTCTACGCGAGCATGCCTATGCTGACTGCGCGCTACCGCTCGCGTTGGGGCAGACTATCTCACAGCCGTTGATGGTCGCGGCGATGACGCAGGCGCTCACGCTGCGCGGAGACGAGCGCGTGCTGGAAATCGGCACAGGTTCCGGCTACCAGACGGCCATCCTGGCCTGTCTTGCACACCACGTTTACAGCGTCGAGCGGCATCAACAGCTCTCATACCAGGCTGCCGTTCGTCTCTTGCAGCTAGGCATCTATAACGTCTCGCTCTACGTGGGCGACGGTTCGCTCGGATGGCCCGATGCCGCGCCATACGATCGCATTCTTGTGACGGCAGCCTCACCAGCTATCCCTTCACTGCTCTTTGAACAACTTGTGACCTGGGGTATGCTCGTCGTACCCGTCGGCAGTCAGGAGCGGCAAGATTTGCTGGTTGTCCACCGGGCACCATGGGGACCAGAAACGTATTCTCTTGGCAGCTGCGTCTTTGTTCCCCTGATCGGTCAGGAAGGATGGAGCGAGTAGGCAACTATGAATTGCAGAAAAAACAAGAGAACATGTATAATAAAGAATGAAACATTTTGTGTTAGTCTCTTCGAGCGGCATGGCAGTAATGCAAGCCTGTGAGGGGGTTTGTATGCACGACACCCAATCCAGCATACATGTGATCAATTTTCTGGGCCTGATTGGTCTTTTCGGTCTGTGGATCATTTTGTTTGAAGGAACACATCTGCTGCTGTCGCTCTTACGCAATGAGCCGTTGATTGGCTGGGCCGTTGGTCCTTTTGGCTTCACGCCCCTCTACCTGCGCGAGCCGTCTACGTTCTTTATCCTGCTCAATGTCTTCCTGCCTGCCCTGGTTTCCGGCCTTGTCCTCTACATTGGCCTCTTCACCTCCATTGCCCCCATCACGCTGCCACACGATATCTTGCTTGAAATTATCGTAATTGCCGCCGGTATCCTCATCACCAGCACCGGTGACGGCATCAACGCCCTGCGCGACCTGCGCTATCCGCTCTGGGGAGAGGCGCGCATCCTGCGTAACATCCAGTCACTGCGCGCAAGCTGGGCCACCATCCACTTCACCCCCTTCGGCTCCTCCTACCTGCGTGAGCAATTCGGCTCCAGCCCCACCGATCTGCTGCGCTTGCTGTAAATTGATACTTCATCTATCGGAAGGTTATCCCTCCAGAGGTGGTTTAGGAAGATGCCTCGGAAATATGCCTGTTCCTACGAGCGTGGCGGAGTCATCGTACAACTCTACCCGAACTGGTATTGATAGCGTCTCGTTAGAGATAAACATGACGATGCCATCCTGAACGGTATCTTCGAGCACAGTTCCGTCTTCCGCGACCAGACGCACGCGCACGACATTTAGCCCGTTGTCCAGCACGCGCCCTCCTGCCCAGAACAGGTTTACGTTCCAACCGCCAGCCAGATTTGCCCATGGATGTTCCCGCTTTGGCATCGTTTCGGCCCTGCTAACGTTCGCACCTCCGCTATAGCGCCAATGACCATCTGGCTCTAGAAGAACAGAGCAGAGCCAGCTATCCAGCCTTCCTTCCTCGTCTTCAAACTCCACAAGGTGCAGTTGGCGGTCAGAAATGCTGCGCTGCTGGAGGAACTGGATGGTTGACACCCTGGCTCCCATCCCTCCCGGTGCGCGGGTAATTGCTCGCCAGGCATTACCTTGCTTCCCTGGCGGAACCGGCATACTGCGCTCTTCGATGATTGGCCCCCGTGGACGACAGATATAATCAATGATTACTTGTCTGGGATCATTTTCTGCCATGGCTGTCTTCCTGCCCGAGCAACTAACAATAGTCAGAGTACGGAAAGGCCATACGTATTCTATCATTTTCGATGTGCCAGATCAAGAGAAGTATGAAACTACACTATTACCTGTATCCTCTCACTGGGCGTTTCCCCTGCCACCTTCTCCACGCAAGTATGTACCAGTGTGTGATTGAAGCTGGACGGTTAGCGACCTGTCATCGTAGAAGATTAGAAACGTAGAGGCGCAATCAATTGCGCCTCTACGTTTACATTAAGGAGTGGTGCTGATTACATCTTCGGGGCTACGCCAAGCTGTTGCAGCAGGCCGAGAGTATCCCAGTTGATCCACTCTTCCGCGACGCGTCCATCTTTGACGCGGATGATGTTGATGCCGGTCACGACGGCCTGCTTGCCGGTGGGAGGAACGCCCATCAACTCGCCCCTGTGGGTGCCACGAGCTGTCCAGCGGATGACAACCTTGTCGCCTTCCGCGACGATGTCATCTACCGCCATATGGAGGTCGGGAAAAGCGGCGCGGTACATGCCGATGTAGTGTTTCATCGCCGCGGCACCGTTGACGCCTGGTGCCTGCGCATCATGGCTGGTGTGATCAGGGGCGTAGATTTCGTCCGCCGCGTCGAGCTTGCCCTGGCTGAAGAGGTCATCAAAAACGCGGCGCGCTACGGCCACATTTGCTTCTGTAGACATGAATATTCTCCTTTTCTCTCTTTGCACCGTTAGTTACATTGAGCAGTTCCATTTGCTCGGAGAGGAAACGAGAATCGAAGGATTTTAGATCACTCTTCTGTCCGTGGCGTGTGTGGCAGGGTGAAGGAGAAGGTGCTACCTTTGCCGGGGTTGTTGGTGAACCAGATGCGCCCGCCGTGACGCTCGACAATGGCCCTGGCGACATAGAGGCCGAGGCCGATGCCTGAGTACTGGTGGCTCGCCGTATTGCGCACGCGGTAGAAACGCTCGAAGATGTGGTCGAGATACTCGGGGCTGATGCCGATGCCCTGATCACTGATGCTTACCAGGAAGTCTCCCTCCTGCTCTTGCAGACTGACGATGATCTGACCACCATGAGGAGAATACTTCACCGCATTGTCCAGAATATTGCCCACGACCTGCCCGATGCGCTGGCGGTCGGCCACGACTTTTGAATCGGCTACATTGATCTCAAGAGAGAGGGTGTGTTGTTCGGCGCTGGCCTGGGCAGAATGAACATTCTCTGAGAGCAGATCGACCAGGAAAAAGGTCTCGGGATGTAGTTCCAGGTGACCCCACTGCACTCGTGAAAGGTCGAGCAGGTCGTTGACCAGTCGTTCCAGGTGCTCTGCCTGGCTCTGCACGATATACAGGCTGCGCAGGTCGTAGGTCTCTGGAGGTTCTGGTGCCTGTATATTCTGCTTCTGCGGCTTCTGAGCGCCCTGCGTGTTCGGTGTGGTCTGTGTGTTCGGTGTGGTCTGTGTGGTCTGTCGCAGGGCGCGCAGGCGACGTTCAAGGCGGCGCATAAGGTGCTGTGTATAGCCCTTGATGGCTGTCAGAGGCGTACGTAGCTCATGTGAGACGACTGAGACGAACTCGTCTTTTAATCTCTCGACCTGTTTCTGCGATGTCACGTCGTTGAGGACCGCTACCACGCCAGTTGGGCGCTTCTGCTCCTCGCCCGCATTGTGCAGAGGAGCGGCGCTGATGCTCAGCGTCAGCGGCACCTGCTGACTGCTTTCCCCGGCGATCAATTCCTGATTCATCACCACCTGATTTGTCAGGGCTTTATCAACAATCTGCGCCAGTTGCTTGAGCCAGGGCGCGCTGTCTAACGTTGCCATCTTCCTTAATGGAATATCTTGCTCGATATCGATGTTGGCCTGCGCGAGCAGGTGCTGCGCTGACTGATTGAGCGAGATAATCGCGCCCCTGGCATCTGTAATCAGCAGACCCTCGGCCATACTGCTGATGATCAGTTCGAGGCGCTGGCGTTCCTCTTCGGCCTGTCGCCACAGAGCGCGTTCGCTTTCGCGCAGGCGCACGTTTTCCAGGGCAATAGCGGCATAGTCGGCGATGATCGAGGTGAAGCGGAGTCGCTCGGTGTCGAAGGTACCCATCTGGGTATCGAAAAGGCTTAACAGGCCAATGATGCGGTCTTCGACGGTCAGAGGAATGTTCAGGCAGGAGCCAACCTCTGCCCCGCCCGGCGTTTCTGTCGATTCCGGTGGGATGAGTTCTTCAGGAGCATCCAGATAGGCAGCATCCGCGAGTTCCTGCGGAGTCACATGCGGAAAATCGATGACATTGGCCGCGCTGGCGATGCGGTTGACCATGGCCCCGATGAAGTTCGTGCTCAGCGGATACGCAGGGATAATGGAGAGCTGAAATGGTTTATCCTTGAGCAAAATGGAGCAGGCGGCGAAGCTGTATTGCTCCCGCAAAGCCGCCAGCAGCGCGTGATGGACCTGAAAGCGATTGTTGGCCGCGACAAAGCGTTTTCCAATAGTATTGAGATACTCCATTTCGCGTAGGAGAGAGCCTATCCTATCTCCATTTTGCGCGCCACCGGGAGTACGATACATGTTATCTGTAAGTTTTTGTTCTGCTTGCACACTGCACTCCATGCCTACTGCCAGTGTTTCTGTTCCAGTTGACGGCTGACTTCATCTCGCAGCGGAGGCGCGATGATATCGCCGGTCAGCTCCTTCAGCCCGGCGAAACACTCCTGTAGCAGAGCGTTCAAGCCGACATCGAGTTCCTGGGGAGAAACACCGGAGAGCTGCTCATGGATAACAGATGGGACAACTTCAGTATAAGGCATTTTCATTAAAAATTGGAGAAACGGATATTCATCTATAATATGTTTCGCTGCAACCTGTACTAAGACGCGGGTGGTAGCTTTCCCAAGAAGAGGTGTGACGCGGTCATCAATCAGTCGTAGAACCTTCAAGTAGGCCTCTGTAACCTGCTCACGGGTAACTGAAGAGGAGTTGTCAGGAACAAATGACATGTCAATCTCCCTTCACTGTTTTTATGCACGCTCTCTGTAAGTTATTATACCATAGTCTAATTGCGGATTGTAAGTGGACCAAAGGCCGTAATACATGCAATCAGACGTGATGTTGCACATTCCCTACATCAACGAACGCTTTCCGTACTTACATTGTACATACATGTGAAAAATTTCTCAATACAAATGTTAGCGAATCCCCAAAATTTTAGAAAAATTGGCTAGTGCTTTCAGGGCACTAGCCAAAGAGATTTGCCAGCCAGAGGCGGAATCTCTGCCAGAATCCTGGCCGCTTCTGCTCCTGTTGTCCTGCTGCTAATTCAAGTAAACGTTGGCGACCTGCTGCTTGACGTGCTCTTGCAGCCTCCGCCTCCTCCTGCACAGCGTAACGCTCTCGCTGCTCATCAATGGCCTGTGCGAAGTGCTCCGGTCGAATCTCAAAGCGTGTTGTTGGTTGAACTGGTACATTCTGGCTATTTTGCTCACTCTGGCCGGAAACCTCTGCGGTCGTAGTCGCCTCAACAGCGTCAGGCGACATAGTGTTTGCCAACTCCTCGTCATCCTTTGCCTCGGTAATCTGCACGCGCTGCATCTGCAATTTGGGCGAGATCCACTCACGCAACGCCAGCAGGGAGGCGCGTCGGCAGATGGCCTCGATATCCGCGCCGCTGCGACCGGGTGTCAGGGCCGCCAGTTCCTCCATCGTGATTTCTGGTGCCAGTGGCCGTCCTCGTGTGTGAACGGCAAAGATGGCACGGCGCTCCTCCTCGTTGGGGTAATCAAGTTCTACCACCATATCGAAGCGGCCAGGACGCAGCAACGCCGGGTCTATCAGTTCCGGGCGATTGGTCGCCGCCAGCACGATTACGCCCTCGCGCCCTTCGATGCCGTCCATCTCGGTCAGCAATTGCGCGATGACGCGGTTGCCCACCTGACCATCTATTTCGCCGCCACTGCGCCGTGGTGCCAGCGCATCAATCTCATCGAAGAAGACAATACATGGCGCGGCCTGCTTTGCACGCCTGAAGATTTCGCGAATACCCTTCTCAGACTCGCCAACCCACTTGGAGAGCAGTTCCGGCCCTTTGATGGAGATGAAACTGGCCTCGCACTGGTTGGCAAGCGCACGGGCAATCAACGTCTTGCCCGATCCCGGAGGGCCAGCCAGCAGCACGCCACGGGGCGGCTCGACCTTCGCATTGCTATAGATTTCAGGATAGCGTAGCGGCCACTCTACAGCCTCCGTCAGCGTCGCCTTCGGCTTTGACAGGCCACCGATATCGTCCCACGACGTTTCGCTGACCTCGACGTAGACCTCGCGGGTGGTCGAAGGCTCGACCTCGCGCAGCGCGGCCTGGAAATCGGCCATGGTGATGCTCAGGTTTACCAACGTTTCATAGGGAATGTAGCCGCGCTGGTAGTCGATATAGGGCAGCACACGGCGCAGGGCGATCATCGCCGCCTCGCGACAGAGCGCCTCCAGGTCAGCGCCAACGAAGCCGGGCGTCAACTGCGCCAGCCGGGCGAAATCGACATCGTTTGCCAGGGCCGCGTTCTTGCTGTGGATATGCAGGATTTCCATGCGCCCGCGCACATCCGGCACGCGCAGGGAAATCTCTCTATCGAAGCGGCCGGGACGGCGCAGGGCAGGATCGAGCGCGTTGGGCTGGTTGGTTGCGCCAATAACCATGACCTGCCCGCGCGAGGCCATACCATCCATCAGCGCCAGAAGCTGTCCGACGATGCGCCGCTCGACTTCGCCGCCCGTTTCCGCACGGCGCGGGGCCAGAGCATCAATCTCGTCGATGAAGATGATGCTGGGAGCGCGTTTTTGAGCATCCTGGAAGACAGAGCGCAGTCGGGACTCACTTTCTCCATAAAACTTGTTGATGACCTCCGGCCCATTGATGTTGAAGAATGTCGCGTTCGTCTCTGCCGCTACCGCACGGGCAATCAGCGTTTTACCGGTGCCGGGAGGGCCATAGAGCAGCACACCTTTGGGCGGCTCGACGCCCAGGCGGTCGAAGACGGCGGGATATTTCAACGGCAGTTCGATCATCTCGCGGATGCGCTGCAACTCTTTGCCCAGTCCGCCGATATCTTCGTAGCTCACACGACCGGGACCACCGTTTTGCGCTCCTCGTGCCTGCGCTTTGACAATGGTTCCTGCCTGTACCAGCACCGCCTCGACAGCCGAGACGGGTTGTGGCTGTACCGGTGGCTCAAGCGTCGGCAGCTCACCCGTTTTCCGCTTTTGCAGCCCGTAGCTGGGGGTAGCAGGTGTCGTGCCGATAATCAGGAAGTCGCGGTTTGCCGTGCCGGGCGTGCCGACGCGCAACAGGTCACCGATAACCACCGGCAGGCCCACCAGGTAGCGAGCGATATATTGCAGGTCGCTCTCCTGAATCGGCGCGCCCCCGCTCAACGGCAGCAGCGTAATCTTCTCTGCCGTTTGCACCTTCGCCTTACGCACCGTCACGCGCTCGCCCAGGCCGGAGGCGCTGTTCTGTCGCACCTGACTATCCATCTGAATGGTCTGCTGGCCGCGATCCACCAGCGCGCTTGGCACCACCTTCGCCGCCGTTGTGCGGTTGCCTGTCACCAGCACGATATCGCCCGGCTGACAGCCCAGCTTCGCCATATCCACCGGGTCGATGCGAGCCACGCCGCGCCCAACCTGAAAACCCTCGATCACCACCAGTTGCAGGCTATCAACCGTTTGCGGTTGCTGCTCCTCTGCCTGCTCCTGTCCCGATGTCGTTGACTGTGTTGGGGGTTGAGGTATATCATTTGCCTTCAGCGGGGTGGTTGGTGTCCCTGAAGCTCTATTATAAAGAGGCTTGTCCTCCGGTAATTTTGCCGTTGTCTGCTTTACCGGGTCATTACTGCCTGGAATGCTCGTCTCCGCCATAAATTCCCTCTTGTCTTATAGAAAATGTAGAGATATGATATCGTGTATTTTACATCATCATTATTACGAGGAAAAGGGGGAAAAGTTGGAGAAAGAACGCATTGTCACGTTCGATACAGTCAAACTCTGGACGATCACTCAAGGAAAGGGGTTGCCGGTGATGCTGTGCAATGGAGGTCCCGGTTACTGCGATTATCTGGCCCCGGTAGCCGCCATGATCGACGATCTGGTGCAGGTGCATCGCTGGGAACAGCGCGGCTGCGGTCGCTCGGCAGCCATCCCGCCCTATGACCATGCGACGTGTCTGGCCGATCTTGAGAGGCTGCGCGAATACTCTGGCTATGAGCGCTGGATCATTGGCGGGCATTCGTGGGGGGCGGATCTGGCCCTCGACTACGCAACGACCTACCCCCACCGCGTCCTGGCGCTGATCTATCTCGCTGGAACCGGTATTTCTCAGGATTGGTGGCCTGAGTTCCGGCAGGCGCAGCAAGAACGAAGCGAGCCGCTTCCTGTCTTCCTTTTTCCCTTCAACGAAGAGGTCTATCGAGCAGGGCAGCGCTCACGAGCAGACTATTTGCAAGACCCGCAACTGGTTGAGCGCCTTCGCTCGTTAGAGCTGCCCGCGGTAATCATCCAGGGAGAAAACGATCTCCGCCCGAACTGGCCCGCTGAGCAAGTTGCGTACCTGCTGCCTCAGGCGCGTTTCTCTGTGATTCCAGAAGCAGCACATTGTCTCTGGCTCACCCATCCGCAAGAACTCAGGCATCTTTTAAGAAGCTTTCTTCAGGAAATCCTGCCTCCTCTTTCTTCATTCACCTGTTCTCCCGTTTCGCGTTCCAGAGGAAAACGTGGGAGTCGCGGCTAGAGGTGTGACCGGCCTTGACGATGGTGCGACGCAGGAAGTAGCCGCCGATCAGCACGAGCAGGGAGGTGAGCAGGCCGCGTCCGGTGTGTTTTTTTCCGCCCTGCAAGAGTGTGAGCGTGGTGAGCAGCCAGGGGATAAGCAGGCCACTGCCGACGACGAGGTTCCAGAATGCTGGCCCCTGCTCGCCCTGTCCCGCTCCCGCCAGCGCACGACCGGCCCGGCTGCTGCCGCGCAGGAAGCTGAAGAGCCACGTCATTTCGAGCAGCGTAGCAACCCATTCCAGGCGTTCGAGTTTGCGCAGCGCGCTGGCTGGCGCGCCGAAGATACGCAGCACCAGGGAGATCAAGGCCGTGCTGGTCGAGGTTGCCGAGCTGGCAAAGAGCGCGCCGAGCAGTTTGCTGCGCGACCAGACCGGAACGCTCGTCGCGGCCAGCAAAACACCGGTGTAGCTGCCGAGGAAGAGGCCGAAGAAGACCCCCGGCAAGGCGATCAACTTTCGTGGCAGGGCTTTGAGGCAATCTGTTCCCCACCAGTTGCCGAGCAGCCCATCATGAGCTGCCTGAAGCACCGCCATCAGGCCGCTGAACAGAGAGAAGGTGGTCAGCCCCCACGTCCCCATCGACATGGGAGACTTCACCTTGAAGACACGCAGCATGTGCAGAAAGCGTTCCGGCCTGCCCAGGTCTTTGATAAGCAGTATCGGACAGGGCAGCAGCGCCAGCAGCGAGAGATAGTAGCCAGCACGCACCGTCGCCCGGTCTTCCTTCGAGCCAAAAAAGGAAGCCACAGTGGCGATCAGATAGCAGCCAGCCGCCAGGCCGCCAAAAAAGAAATACCAGATGATTTCCCAGTGCCACGTTGGCTCATTCATAGCCGGGTAATCATAGTACGTTGGCTCCTCCACTTCCTTTTCCGGGTTCGGAGTGTAGCCGGTCGCCAGTGTAGCCAGTTGCTCAATCAGCGCTGGCGATGTGAGACGGCCACGTACAGCCGTGATAGCCGTCTCTACAGGAGCGGGAAGACGAGTTTCCTGCATAGGAAAACCCCCTGTTTCACTATCTCTCCAGGGGGTCACGCCTGATCGTGACCCCCTGGGTACTATTCCTTGAAGAAAAGGATGGTAAACAGACCCAGGATGGCGGCGGTGACGACGGCCCAGAACGAGGCCGGGGCGACGTGGTTCGCCGGGCGCGGCGGGTCGGCGGGCAGGTTATACACCTCCGGCTCATCCAGCAGGAGGAAGAACGAGTTCAGCCCTCCATCCAGAATGTTGTCATCCACGCCGTACAGTTGCGCCTCCTTCACCCCCTGCTCGTGCAGGAATCCGAGCCGCTGGCGTGCGTGCTGCTTGAGCTTTTCCACCTCACCATACTGAATGGAGTCTGTGGGGCACGTTTTCGCGCAGGCAGGTTCGATGCCATCCTTCATGCGATCGTAGCAGAGGGTACATTTGCGGGCGGTGCGCGTGCCATATTCGTCGCGGGCAATGACACCAAAGGGGCAGGCAACCACGCAGTAGCCGCAGCCGTTGCAGATATCCTGCTGCACGTAGACCGTATCGTACTCGGTGCGAATGATCGCGCCCGTCGGGCAGGCCTCGTGGCAGGGGGCGTTGGCGCAATGCTTGCATACGTCGCTGCGCATCAGCCAGCGTTCGCTATTGAAGAAGGGCAGGGCCGTCCCCGGTGGCGTCTCTGGAATCAGGCCATCGCTTTTTGCCTCGGCAATTTTGCCGAACAAAGGCAGCGGCGGGGGCAGAGACGGTGCGCCGATCTGCTCGATGAACTGCACGTGCCGCCAGGTGATGGCGCTTAGCGTCTCCGTGTTGTCGTAGCTGGTTCCCGTCCAGGTTGGCTCCTTCGCCCGCAACTGGTTCCATTGCTTGCAGGCGACCTCACAGGCTTTACAACCGATACAGAGGCTCGTATCGGTGAAGAAACCCATGACAGGCTGCGGCGGCGGAGGTGGCACCTTGTTGCCCACAACCGTCGAGATAATGGCGCGGGCCGGCTCCCATTGGGGGTAGCGGGGGATCGCCGTGTTCTGTGTGGATTCAACCGCCATGTACTCACTCCTTCCTACAGAAGTCTACCAGGGCGAACGTTGCAGGTAAATGCCTTCGCCTCCTCGATACTCACATTCGGTTCCAGCACCATGTGTGCCAGGTCGTTGGTAATGCTCCCTGTTACCCTGCCCTGATAGCCCCAGTGAAACGGCAGGCCAATCTGGTGAACGATGCGCCCGTTCATGCGCAGAGGACGCATGCGGCGCGTGACCATCGCTCGCGCCTCGATCTCGCCGCGCGGCGTGCTGATGATCACGTAATCGCCGTGCTTGATCTTTTTTTCCGCCGCCAGTTCGGGACTCATCTCCGCGAACAGCGCTGGTTGCAGCGCGTCGAGCCAGGTCATCCAGCGCGTCATTTGTCCGCTCACATGGTGTTCCGTCAGGCGATAGGTGGTGATGACGATAGGATAGCGTTCGTCTCCCACGCCCGCCAGTGTATTGAGTGGCTTGCCGCTGTAGTATCGGGCAGCAGGATTGCTCTGCCGCGCGTAGACTGCGTTATGCACCGGCGATTCCGCAGCCTCGTAATGCGCCGGGAGAGGACCGTCGCGCAGCCCCTTGGGAACAAAGAGCCAGCCTTTGCCATCGGGCTTCATAATGAACGGATCTTTGCCGGAGAGCGCATCGATACCGACAGCTCCCGGCGGCGGCACGTAATCGGGCGGCTTATTGACCGGGAAGTCGGGAATATCGTAGCCCGTCCATTTCCGCTCCGCCTCATCCCACCAGATGTATTTCTTGCGCTCCGACCACGGACGGCCCTGTGGGTCAGCCGAGGCGCGGTTATAGAGGATACGCCGGTTGGCGGGCCAGGAAAACCCCCAGTTCAGGAATGTGTAACTGCCGTCGTTGACACGGGAAGCGGCACGGTTATTGTCCGGTGCCGGGTAGCAGCCGCTATAAATCCACGAGCCACATGCTGTCGTGCCGTCTGCTTTGAGCGCTGTGAAGCCGGGGACGTGGGGCGCGTCACGCAGACTGTATGGCTGTCTCTGCTCTCCTGCCGTTTGCTCTGGCGGATAGAAGTAATAGCCGTTGATCTCTTTGAGCACCAGCAGCACATCCGGATCGCCCGGGATGTCCGGGTTCTCTTCCTCGTAATCCCAGGTCAGCGCCTGAATCGCCTGATCTCTCGGCTCAGGGCTACCGGCGTACAGCGCTTTGAGACGCTTGCCCAGATTGTAGACGAACCAGAGGTCCGAGCGCGCGTCATCGGGCGGGTTGACCGCCTTATCCCTGTACTGCAAGAGGCGCTGTGTATTTGTAAACGTCCCCGGTTTTTCGACCGAGCCAGCAGCGGGAATAAAGAACACCTCCGTCTTAATCTGACCCGGATCGACCTTCTCGGGTGAGTGCGCCGGTCCCTTATACCAGAAGGCTGCCGTCTCCGTCTCATAGAGGTCGAGCACAACCATCCAATCCAATTGCGCCAGAGCTTTGCGCTGCAGGCGTGAGTCGGTGCTCCCTGCTGCCGGATTCTCCCCAAAAAGCAGGTAGCCTTTAACCTTGCCATCAAGCATATCGTAGGTCGTCGCCAGGTGGGAGTGGTCGCCCGTAATCTTGGGAATCCAGCGGTAGCTGCGGTTGCCGTTCTCCTCGTTGGCGGCCTCGCCATACCATGCCTGGAGCAGACTGCGCATGTAGGCGGGAATATTTGACCACCAGCCAAATTTCTGACCGGCTGAGGTCAGATACTCCTCCAGCGTCTGCTGCGGGAGAGCACTGGCATGCTTGCCAGTTGCTTCGCCCCAGGTTGTGACGTTGGGTTGCTCTTCCGATTCCTGAACCCCCGGCGGCAGCATCGCGGCAGGCTGTGGCATGTAACCGGAGAGCAGATCGTAGAGTGTTGGCACGTCGGTCGAACCCTGGATGGAGGCATGGCCGCGCAGCGCCATGATACCACCGCCCGGACGGCCAATGTTGCCCAGCAGAAGCTGCATAATAGCCGCGGACCGGATGATCTGTACGCCTTTCGACTGCTGCGTCCAGCCGACAGCGTAACAGATGGCGCTGGTGCGCTCGCGCCCGGAGTTCTCGGCCAGGGTGCGCGCTACCAGTTCCCACTCCTCGCGTGGCACGCCGCAGACCTGTTCGACCATCTCTGGTGTGTAACGCGCAAAGTGGCGGCGCAGAATCTGGAAGACGCACTGCGGGTCTTGCAGTGTCGGGTCGGTCAGCGGATGTCCATCGGCATCGTACTGGTAATCCCAGGTTCCCTGATCCACATAGTTCCCTGTCCGTGGGTCGTAGCCGGAAAAAATGCCATCCAGATCTTCCGTGTCACGATACCGATCATTAATAAGGGCGGCAGCGTTGGTATAGTTGACCACGTAGTCGTGGAAGTAGAGATTGTTTTCCAGCAGGTAGCGGATGATCGCGCCCAGGAAAACGATATCGCTGCCAGCACGAATATGCACGTACTTATTCGCCAGCGCCGATGTACGCGAGTAGTGTGGGTCGACATGGAAGACCTTTGCTCCCCGTTCCTTCGCTTTGACCACGTATTGAAAACCTACCGGATGGGCTTCGCCCATGTTGCTGCCCATAATCAAAATGCAATCGCTGTTGACCAGATCCTGTGGAAAGGTTGTGGCACCGCCACGTCCATACGTTGTGCCCAGACCGGGCACGGTGGAGCTGTGTCATATACGAGCCTGGTTCTCAATAGGAATAATGCCGAGGCCGCCGTTGAAAAGCTTCTTCATCAAATAGTTCTCTTCAACGTCCAGCGTCGCCCCGCCCAGCAATTCGATTGCCAGCGTGTGATTGACCTCACGTCCATCAGGGAGGCGTTCCACAAATGTACTATCGCGTGTCTCTTTGATGCGCTGCGCAATGCGCTCCATCGCCCAGTCAAGGGATTTCCTCTCCCAGTGGTCGCTATAGGGCGCACGGTACATGACATGCGTCTGGCGGCTGGGGTTGATAACATACTGGAACGTTGACGCCCCCTTCGGGCAGAGCGTCCCGTGATTAATCGGGCTGTCCGGGTTGCCCTCGATGTCAATGACCTTGCCGTCTTTGACGTAGACGTTTAAGCCGCATCCTACGGCGCAGTACGGGCATACGCTGTGAAATAGCTTTGCGTCACGGATGCGCGGCGCCTTCTCAACTGCCTCGACGCTAAATGGTTCTGTACGAGAGCCAACCTCCAGAATCTCTTCCGCTACAGGTTGCAGGGCACCAGGAAGGGGGGCAGCCGTTGGCGGGGATTGCTTACTTCCTTCAATCTTCGGTAAATGTTCTCTCACTGAAAAAACCTCCTCGTTCTTCATACAGACAGAAAAAGGAAAATGGACGCAAGGCTAAAGTCCTCTTATTCTGGGAGCAACTCGAAAGCACGCGTACCGTGCAAAATATCTCTATACGATATTTTAGCACGTTCTTGCCCGTCAACAAGGCTTTGAAGCAGAAAAATCGGTTTTTTCAGAAGAAATTCGCCATCTTGATTCAAAAAAAGCCCTTCTCTAAGGAAACTCTCAGGATTTCCTTATGCAAATATTACAATAGTACTAATTTTGCCCTCGATTCTATTGCATAACCTGTACTATCTAAGATATACTACCCACAAGTCTGAAAAGACATAAAGATATAGAGGTGTACAGAAAGAAAAATGTTGATACAGTTCCTCTGTAAATAAGGCAGGTTGGTTTAGCACCATAGAAGGGTACACAGTTCCAGATGCAGATTCCTCCACAGGGAAATCCACCAGGCGGCCCAAATGGCCCGCGCTCACCACAAAAAACGACGAAGAAACGCAATCTCTGGCTGCGTTTCGGGTTGCCAGCTTTTTTCACCCTGCTAGGGGTTGTGCTGATTAGCTTTGCGGTGGTGCATGTTGTGAGTATCACTGTCGGTCAGAGCAATGTGCAGGAAATGGCTATTAGCAACGTCCTCAACATGGCCGATCATCACCAGTTGAAGTCGGTGACGATCAGCGGCAACGATATTTATGCTACCGGCACGAACGGGCAGCAGTATCACGCGGTCAAAGAAGATGGGCAGACGGTAACGGATGAGTTGCGCCATGACGGTGTCACTGTCACCGTAGATGATGGTCAATCTTCTCAATGGACGCAGGGACTGCTTGATCTGCTTCTCATCGCGGTCATCGCGGGGGCGCTGTTCTTCTTTATTCGCCGCAGCAGTATTGGCGGTCAGGCCATGCCTTTTGCACGTTCCAGGGCTAAACGCTTCAGCGAGTCGCACCCATCGACTCTGTTCAAAGATGTGGCCGGTGTTGAAGAGGCAAAGACCGAGTTACAGGAGATTGTCGAGTTCCTCAAGTACCCGGAGCGTTTTACCAACATGGGCGCACGTATTCCCAAAGGGGTGCTGCTCGTCGGCGCGCCAGGCACGGGCAAAACGCTTATCTCCCGCGCGGTCGCTGGTGAGGCAAACGTCGCCTTCTACAGCGTCAGCGGCTCAGAATTTGTCGAGATGTTCGTCGGTGTTGGCGCAGCCCGCGTGCGCGACCTTTTCAAGGAGGCCAAAGAGCACGCTCCCTGCATCGTCTTCATTGACGAAATCGACGCTGTTGGCCGCCAGCGCAATAATTCCGGCCTGAGCGGCAACGATGAGCGCGAGCAGACGCTCAACCAGTTGCTTGTCGAGATGGACGGCTTCGAGAAAGATACCAACGTTGTCGTCCTCGCCGCCACTAATCGGCCCGATGTGCTTGATCCCGCCCTGCTGCGCCCCGGTCGCTTCGATCGCCAGGTCATGCTTGACAAGCCCGACATTCGCGGGCGTCTCGCCATCCTGGAGGTACACGCGCAGGGCAAGCCGCTAGATGAGAACGTCACCTTGCATGACCTGGCGCGCCAGACGGCAGGTTTCTCCGGCGCCGACCTCGCCAATATGCTCAACGAGGGCGCGCTGCTTGCCGCCCGTCGTGGCAAGAGCGCCATTCAGAAGGACGACCTGGAAGAGGCCATCCTGCGTGTCATGGCTGGACCGGAGCGCAAGAGTCGCGTGATTACCGAGGCCGAAAAAGCCATCATCGCCTATCACGAGGTGGGCCATGCCATCGTCATGCGCTCGATGCCCAACTCCGACCCGGTGCAGAAGGTCCAGGCCATCGCCAGGGGTATGGCCCTCGGCGTGACCGTGCAGTCTCCTTCTGAAGACCGCTACCTCATGCGCCGCTCTGAACTGCTCTCCAAGATGGCCGGGGCTATGGGTGGACGAGCCGCCGAAGAAATTATCTTTGGTGACATCACCACCGGGGCCAGCCAGGATATCGAGTACGTGACCACCATCGCACGGCGCATGGTCTGTGAGTTCGGCATGAGTCCGCTGGGAAACATCCTGATGAAGAAGGATAACGAGGGCAACTCCACCGTCAGCGCGGAAACCGCCGCCCGCATCGACCAGGAGGTCGCCACTCTCGTCGATCAGTCCTACCAGACCGCGCTCAACATCCTGCGCGAAAAGAAGGACAAACTGATCGCCATCGCCGAGCACCTCATCGAAGTCGAAACCATCGACGGCCACGAACTCGATGCCATGCTCTTCGGTGAAGCCGCCTGAAAGTGAGAGGGCAGAGGGTGTCCCTCTGCCGGGGGTTGGGGATGTCCCCTCATTTCCCCCTCTTTTGAATGAAATGATGAGCGAAAATGACCAGAACGTTCATTGCGCTTGAATTAAACGAAGCCTTGCAGCGCCATCTCAGCAAAGTCATTCGCGAGATGGCGTCGGCTTTGCCTGACCTGCGCTGGGTCAATCCCACAGGCATCCATCTCACTCTCGCCTTTCTGGGTGAACTGGACAACACGCAGCTTGAGCAGGCCACCGCCGCCGCTGCAGTTGCGGCGCGCCAGACCCAACCTTTTAGCTATCGTCTCACAAAGCCCGGCTTCTTCGGCTCTCCACGCTCCCCTCGCGTCATCTGGATGGGCATCGAGGAGCCAGTCGGCAAACTCACCCGGCTGCACCGCGTCCTCAACCAGGATCTGGAACAGCGCGGCTTTGAGATTGACAAACGCCCATTCTCTCCCCACCTCACCCTCGCCCGCGTCAAAGCCCCGCTTACTCCCGACGAGCAGCAGACCTTACAGCGCCTGCTCGCCGACGCGCACCTCTCAAAACCTTCGCCGCCCTACACCGTCAACGGCCTTGCCGTCATGAAAAGCGAACTCTCTCGCTCCGGCGCAAAATACTCGGCTATCAGGGAGATGCCGTTTGGCAAATAGCAGAGAAAAGTACAGATAGACCTCGATGAGCAGGGTTATAGCCAGGCAGGTTCGTACTGCGGCCAACAGCCTGGAGTCCTTTGCCGTGAGAACCCTGATGTCTCCCTGGATGCCGACCCTGTCACCGGCTATGCTATCTATTGCACAGATAAGGGGGGCTGTGCGCCTCCATTCCCCAAATGGTTTGCCGTTGGGGGCACCTCCTGTTCTTCACCGGTCTGGGCGGGAATCGCGGCCCTCTACGATAACCATCATGGAGGACGCCAGGGCCTGTTCAATTACATCGTCTTCCAGTACGACTCCGTCGTGGGTTATGCCAGTCAATTCCACGATATCACTGGCTACAACAATGGCTTTTACCCGGTCCGCAAGTACTATGATATGGGTACCGGTATCGGTACGCCCGACGTCTTCAACCTCGTCAATTCATAATCGCCAGACTCTCTGACATATTAGACTGCCTTTTTTCAGAGCTGGCCTTTACCAGGAGATCCAGGGGAGTCGGCGAGAAGCGCCCGCACAAGATCCTCGACACATTCCCTCAGGATATGCATAAATCCCCGTTGTATCTCAACGTTATATGGCTCTGCCGCCGGAAGAAATTTCTCCCTCTTTACTCCCTGTACGTGCATCGCGTAGATGCTTTCCACATCAACATTCGGAACATTCCCGATAGCTATATCCCTGTCAGCAGGCAGTACCACCCTCATATCTTCAGGCTGATAGCTCTGTAATCCAACAACAGCAGATTTTGAGAGTGTGGAGAGACCGTCTTTCACAATGACGCTCATCTCCCGGTTATTCTGAAACATTCTGAAGGTATAAATCCTCTGCAAGCCGCTCAATGGGTCGTTCATCCCCGCATTAATGATCCAAGACCGCTCCTGCGATTCGCCTCCTTTTGCCATCGCTATAACACAAAGGTCATGCCCGACCAGGGATGCCAGTGCCGATACATCTTCTAACGCGAATACCTGGAATTGATCGGCATCTGCTATCTTTAAGAAACGTTTGAGGCTATCAAGTGTTGAATTATATTCTGCTCTGCTAACCCCTTCAACCTCCCACGGCCACAGTTCAAATTTCCAGTCCTGCATCCTACCTGACCCGAAAGTGGTCTCTCCTTTTCTTTACACAACTCGTTATTGTCTATTGATACTACGCCCCATTTTCGAGTGAAGTTTCGGATGAGCTATCTTGCTGGATACTGAGCTAAAAATAGCGTCTCAATCTTCAAAGAGGCCTCATTTTTATACAGCTTGCTGCTCATCCAGAAATCTCCATTTATCGCATCCCATTCTCTTTTGGATTACACCAGGGTACACCAGAGCTTTCTGCAGGTAATCACTATATCTCATAGCGGTGTAGCAATAGAGGGAAATGGCAGGCATGAAGCGCTAACGTAGAGGGCACCCTGGAGAGAGGAGGGGGCTGTTCACTTCAGCGCATAGCCCATATATGACCCCATCAGGTTATTACTTTGCTGCCAGCGCAGAATTTTTCCGGCTTCGGCGTAGGAAATTTCTCCGCGATTGCGTTTGAGGAGGGTGCGCAGGACGGTAATGGGATTAGCTGCCGGAGTCATGCCTCTCAGGCCCTGATTAGTGAGTCCATACTGGCGCATGAGAGAGGTCAGTTCTCGTGGCTTGATGAATTGTCGCCAGTCGTGCAGGTTGGGGGGCATGAAGCGCGTGGCGGGCCACTCCTGCGCCATCTTGACGAGTATGAGGTTGCTCAGCAGCGTGCGATTGATCGTGTCATAGAAAAAGATACCGCCAGGTTTGAGCACGCGGGCGATCTCGCTGATGACCTGTTCCAGATCGCTCACGTGTTCGAGCACATCGCAGCAGTAGACAATAGCGAAGGAAGCGTCGGCAAACGGCAGGTGTTCGCCCATACCCGACAGATAGTTGATGTCCAGCCCGGATTGCTGGGCGTGCGCGCGGGCGGTGGCAAGAGAATGCTCGGATGGGTCGATGCCCGTCACCTTGCAGCCCAGGCGGGCGAATTCCTCGGCCAGCAAACCGCCGCCGCAGCCTACATCCAGAGTCCCCCACCCACGCGGGTCTATCTTCAGCTTCTCAAGCAATACGCGCCGGAAATAGCCGAAGCGTACCGGATTCAGCCACAGCAGTAAGGTGCTGAACACCTCATTCTCGTCCCACCAGAGCTCGCTCATCCGGTTATACAGTTCGTTATCAACTGGCATATTGTCTCTCCCCACGTCATGCTGAGGGCAAATTCCGTTGGCGAACCTACCGTCTTGATTGCTGAGCCGCCTGAGTCCCTTCGCACCAGTTTAAGGGTGGTTTGGCCCGGTGAGCGGTCTGGCCGCTCACCGGGCCAAACCACCCAAAGCAAGCCGCTATGTGGCAAACAGTCATAGCAGAGCGTTCGCTAACGGGATAAGCGCAGCGAAGCATGACATGCTGGTATCCGTTGGCCTCTTGTTGTTAGAAAGATTGTACACGCTAGCCAGTCAACAGTAAAGGCTGGCGATAAATTGGATTAAGTGCAGACAGCTTTCGACCGGGCGAATCCTTGACACACTTTCACGCCTCTCATATAATTAACTACATAGTTAACGATTTATCTGAGTGACTTGATACTGTCTTTTTCGCGCTTGCTAACCCCACGCGTCGGGCCATCCTAGAACACCTGGCGCCAGGAATTGGAACTACTTCCTGGACAGCCTGAAGTCCTATCTGGAGACAGGCAAAGGCACTCCTGGCTTTCCGCAGTTTATTTAAGGCAAGTCGGCAAAGAGGAGTCCCGGTAAGGATGGACGTTCCAACCCGGATCGCACAAACTACACAAACAGCACTGGTGCTTGCCGCTCAGGCAGGAGACCAGAAGGCTTTTGAGACTCTGGTGGGAGTATAAATGCAGCGAGCCATTCTGCTCTTGCGCGAGGTACTGGAATGGCCGACAGCCGAAGTGGCCGAATGGTTGAACCTTTCCGTTCCAGCCGTCAATAGCGCCTTACAGCGTGCCCGGCGCGCTCTACGCCAGATTCGCAGGGAAGGCGAGACGCCAGTGGCGGAACTTTACCCCCAATTACAAAACCTCCTTGACCGTTATATGGCCCTGTGGCAACAAGCGGATATACCCGGGCTGGTGGCACTGTTGCGCGATGATGCGTGGTTCACCATGCCGCCTCTTCCTGCCTGGTTTCAACATTGCGTCACACGTCAGCAGTTGACCCAATCCGTCCCGTATATAGGCATCGTCACGGTACTCAAAAAATCCCGAGATGCCTGCACCAGCGAACACGCCGTCTACTGAGACCAGGGTATATTCGATAATTTTCCGCATAAGATGCTGTCCTTTCTCATTTCATGAGATACACGCATGAGCTATCATCCATCAGCAGCTCACTTTCACTCATAAGACACCCGGTTGACCTCACATTCATCGCAGATTGAAGGCAAATATGAGGAGTCAGCAAGCTCTCCTTGACAGCTTTTCCTTTCTCCATAATACGTAGCCTGTACGTTGCATATTGTATGCGGTATACACTCTTTCGTTTTTCCGTAGAATTAAAATCCTGATTGGCATACAATATACTATGTAAACAGGAGGCTTTTACAATGGACGACAAAATTACCAGAGACCGACTCTCTCTTCTGCCATTTGATGCCAGTTCTCCCTATCTGGCTGGTGCGGTGTATGTCTATGTCGAGACATGGCCCGCGAACGAGGAAGAGATTCGCCGCTTGATCACGCGCTACGCAGGCTATCCCGGCTTTCGCGGCTACGTGGCGCTGCTGAATAGCGAGGTTGTGGGGATGGGCTTCGGCACGCAATCGCTACCAGGTCAGTGGTGGCACGATAAGGTGGCGGCGCATGTCGGCTCCAAACATGCCGCGCTGCAAGATGCCTGGGTGCTGGTCGACCTCGCTGTAGACCCCGCGTACCGCGGGCACGGCATCGGCACATTCCTGCACAACGCCCTGCTTGCCGACCTGCCTTACCACAATGCACTGCTCTCCACCGAAGTCAGCAATGCCGGGTCACGCCGTCTCTATGAGCGTCTCGGATGGCGCTACCTGCACCCCGGCTTCGTCTTCAACCCGGGACAGCAACCCTTTGTTGTGATGAATAAAAAGTTGAGATGAGAAGGAATTTTCTGTGGCGTTTTTGAAATACCCGCAGGAGCAGTAACCCCCACCGGGATGGAGAGGCGTTAGCTGGCAACATTGACACGTTGTTTTCTGGACAGGTACAATAGGATAGCTAAGAGACTACGCAGGCTCCCTGCCTGTTTTCCTGCGTTTGTATATACAAAAAACGAGGACTGAACACGATGAAGATGTTTGTCTGTATAAAACAGATTCCCGACCCTAACACCGTTGTTAGCAAGCTCGACCCGAACACAAAGCGACTCGTGCGCACCGGCGTTCCACTGGTGCTCGACCCCGGCGACGAGAGCACGATTTCAGCCGCCATCAAGCTGCGCGACGCCATCGGCAATAGCGAACTGACGGCAGTGAGTATGGGTCCTACCAACGCGCAGGAGGCGCTGCGCCGCTCCCTCGCCATGGGCGTCGACCGCGCCATCCTTGTCAGCGACCCCGCCCTCGTCGGGTCAGATGTTGTCGCCACCGCCCGCGTGCTCTCCGCCGTGCTCAAAAAAGAGGGCGCAGACTTGATCTTCTGCTCTACCGAGAGCACCGATGGCTATACCGGCATGGTTCCTGGCGGCATCGCCGAATTTCTTGGCATCTCACAACTTACTTTTGCGCGTGAAATCAATGTCGAGGGCGACAAGGCCATCATCAAACGGGTGACGCAGACCGGCTACCAGACCGTAGAAAGCCCGCTGCCTGCCATTATCACCATCGCCAGCGGTACCTTCGAGGCTATCTATCCAACCATGAAGGGCATCATGAGCGCCAAGAAAAAGCCTTTCAGTCAGTTCTCTCTCTCCGACCTCGGCATTCCCGCCTCAGAGGTGGGCGAAGAGGGCGCGCGCGAGCGCATCCTCACCATAGGGCAGGTCGAAGCCCGCGCCGCCGGGCAGGTTATCAAGGACGATGGCAACGCTGCCCAGGCCATCGCCGATTTCTTGCAGCGCTACCAGTTGCTCTAATTTCAGGAGGGAAGACACATCATGCCACATACCATCTGGGTACTGATCGAACTTGACAACGGCAAGCCTGCTCGCTCATCGCTGGAAGTGCTGGGCAAGGCCGCGCAACTGGGGCGCGCAGAAGCCATTGTGCTCGGCTCCGCTGCCGCCGATGTCGCCCCCACGCTCGGCGAATATGGCGCGCAGAAGGTCTACGCCCATGCTGATGCCGCCTACGATACTTATCTAACCTTGCCCGCCGTAGACACCATCAGCGAGCTGCTCGAACAGAACGCGCCCTCTCTGCTCATGTTCGCTACCACGTATGACCTGCGCGACATAGCTGCCCGGCTGAACATTCGCAACAATCTGGGCATCATCACCGACGCCACTGATCTCTCGCTCGACGGCGACACTGTGCGCGTCACGGTGCCGTGGGGCGGCGAAAACGTCGTCACGGCCACTTTTCCGAAAGGCACGGGCATCATTCTCACGCGCCCCAAAGCCTTCCCGCTCGAACGCTACGAGGGCATCACGCCCGAAGTCGTCAACCTCAGCACGCCCGTCAGCGCCGATGCGCAGAAGATCAAGGTCCTTGACCGCGTGGAGGTGCAGAGCGAAGGCCCGGCCCTGGAAGACGCTACCATCGTTGTTAGCGGAGGGCGCGGCCTCGGCAAGCCGGAGAACTATCGCCTTGTCGAGGAACTGGCAGCCGCATTGGGCGGCGCGCCAGGAGCGACACGCGCCATCGTCGATGCTGGATGGCTGCCCTACAGCTACCAGGTCGGTCAGACGGGCAAAACCGTCAAGCCCACGCTCTACATCGCCGCCGGTATCAGCGGAGCTATCCAGCATCTCGCGGGCATGAAAGGCTCCAGGTACATCGTTGCCATCAACAAAGACGAGAACGCCCCCATCTTCTCCATAGCCGACTTCGGCGTCGTCGGCGACGTGTTGACGATCCTCCCTCAATTGACAGAGGAAGTCAAGAAACGGAAGGCGCAATAATTTCCTCTCAGAAAGGCAGGTTTATATGTCATCCCCACCCATCTCGCCAACAGGGGGATGGATTGGCACAGCTATCTTTGTCATTATCTTTCTGGCAGCGCTCGCCATCTTCGCCGTTCGGGCGGGAGAGCTGATCGCGCTGCTGGTCAAGGCACGACGTGAGGATCGTACCGATCACATCGAGGATCGTATCGGCGAATTCTTCCAGGTCGTGCTGGGACAGAGCGGTGTGCTGCGCGACCCCATCCCCGGCATAGCGCACTTCTTCACCTTCTGGGGCTTCATCATCATCCAGTTTGGCCTGCTCAATCTGATGCTTGGCGCTTTCGGGGTCATCCTGCCAGTCGTTGGCGATACCCGCTGGTTCGCCATCCTGCTGGATGCCTTCATGATCTTTGTCTTTGTCGCCCTGATCGTCTTCGCCATCCGGCGCGGCATCGTACGCCCCAAACAGCTTTCTAGCGAGCTACACGGCCCCTGGGACGGCTTCATCATCCTGGCCCTCATCCTGGCCGTCATCGTCACGCTCTCGCTCGTTGAGAGCTTCGAGTATGCCGCCACAGGCGGAGCAGTTTGGTCGCCCATCGGCTCCTGGATCGGACCGTGGTTCAGCGGTCTCGGCACGGGTACCGATATCGTGCTCTACCGCGTCTTCTGGTGGGTGCATATTCTGACGGTGCTGGGCTTCCTGATCTACCTGCCGCGCTCCAAGCACCTGCATCTGATGGCTACACCCTTCAACGTCTTCTTCCGCAGCTACAAGCCCAAAGGGGCGCTGCCTCTGATGGAAAATCTGGAAGAGCGCGAAGACTACGGCGTCGCCAGGGCGGAGCAGTTCACCTGGAAGCAGTTGCTCGACGGCTACGCCTGCACCGAGTGCGGGCGCTGCAACACCGTCTGCCCTGCCACCAACACGGATAAGCCGCTCAAGCCGAAAGAGATCGTGCTGGGCGTCAAAGAGGCGCTTTTCGTGCATAGCAACGAGATTCTTGGCGAGAACACGATCTATAGCAGGCTCGGCGTCGCGGGCGTCAAAGCCGATGAGACAGCCGAAGAGAAGGCTGCTCACCACAGGCCAATGGTTGGCGGCATCATCAGCACCGATGCGCTGTGGGCCTGCACCACCTGTCGCGCCTGCATGGAGATCTGTCCCGTCTCCATCGAGCACATTCCGAAGATCGTAGATATGCGCCGCTACCTCGTGATGGAGGAGAGCGAATTTCCATCGGAAGTCACGACGCTCTTCAACAGCATCGAGCGCAACGGCAACGCGCTCGGCGTCAGCAACGACAAACGAGCGGACTGGGCGGCTGGCCTCGGCGTGCCGCTGCTGGCCGAGAATCCTGATGCCGACGTGCTCTACTGGGTCGGCTGCATGGGTTCCTTCGACCAGCGCAACCAGAAGGTCGCCACTGCCGTCGTCAAAATCTTGCAGGCAGCAGGCGTCAACTTCGCCATTCTTGGCCCGGAAGAGAATTGCACGGGCGACCCGGCGCGCAGAATCGGCAACGAGTACCTGTGGCAAATGATGGCGCAGCAGAACATCGAGACGCTGAATAACTATGGCTTCAACGTCGATGAGCAGAACGACCACTATGCACAGAACGGCCATGCCCCAGGCAACGCTGTTGCCGGTCATGCCCTGAAACATCGCACGATTATCTCTGCCTGCCCGCACTGCTTCAACACTATCAAGAACGAGTACCCGCAGCTCGGCGGGAACTACGAAGTGCTCCACCACACCGTCTTCATCGACAAACTGGTGGAAGAGGAGAAGATCAGGCTGCCCGAAGGCTTCGATAAGCGCAAGATGACCTATCACGACCCGTGCTACATCGGGCGCTACAACGACATCTACGAGCAACCGCGCCGCGTCCTCAACGTGCTCGACAGCAACTTTACCGAGATGCGCCGCAACCGCAACAAGAGCTTCTGCTGTGGGGGTGGGGGCGGTCGCGCCTGGATGGAGGAACGCATCGGCAAGCGTGTCAACCAGAGCCGCGTCAACCAGGCGCTGGAAACCGGTGCGGAAGTGCTGGCCGCCGCCTGTCCTTTCTGCATCACCATGTTCGATGACGGCGTCAAAGGCGTCGAGGCCGAAGAGCAGCTTCAAATCGAAGATATCGCCGAACTCGTCGCCCGCGCCATCCAAGTGGAATAACAAAAAACCGTAGGCCCTGATTTATCGACACTGTGGGCGATAAATCAGGGCCTACGGGCTGGCCTGGTTGTCCGTTCGGGTTGCTCAACCTTACTATCGTCCTCTGTTGCTCTTTTGCCGATCAATTACGGCCCTGGAGTTAATTTGTGCCCGTACCACGGACTTTAAGGTAATTTTACACTTTTCTGTAGACTTATTCATCTGCACACTATATAATAGTAAGCGCATTTTCTGTACGCAGGGGTAGGGGGAGATGTTCTCCAGGAGAACATCAACGGGTTTCATGGCTTATTTAACTGGTACTTTTGTGACCAGGCAGGATCAAAGAAGCTTAAAAGGAAGCAGTTCATGGCAAAGCAGACGAGTAGCGATAAACAAGGGACGCAAACGACCCGGTCGAAAGAGGGCACTGGCAACAGACAATCGAGTCAGAACGCGAATAGCCGCAAGGTGACGACAGGGCAGGCGCAGTATCAGGCAGCGGGCAGAAAGGCACCCACTCGGACGGCGCAGCGAGCCGCGAAACAGCAGCAGCGACAGCAACAGTTAAAGGACGATAAGCGAGCGGGTCTGATTACACTGATCTGCATTCTCGCGGCGGTCGTCGTTGGCGGTGGCCTGATTGGCGGCATCATCGCCTACAACAACCTCAACAGTGCCAGTAGCACGGCGGTAACGTCTGACAATCCTGCCTATCCGGTCATCGATGGCATTGCCTGCCAGGCTGGCGAGCAGCTTGCGTACCATATCCACGCCCACGTGTCCATTTATATCAATGGCAAACTCAGCCAGATACCTCAGTACGTCGGCATCGCTTCCGATGGCTCCTGCTACTACTGGTTGCATACCCATGACACCAGCGGCGTCATCCATATCGAATCGCCAACACAGAAAAACTACACGCTTGGGAACTTCCTCGACGAGTGGTCGCAGCAGTTCTCCTCGCTGGGCTATCCCTCCGAACTGGGCCTGACAAGCGGCTGGCAGGTCTGGGTGAATGGCAAGCCCTACAGCGGAGATTTCCACAATATCACACTCACCGCCCACGAACTGATTACACTGGCCTACGACAGTCCGGGCGTCAAGCCGGATACGACCTATGCCTGGAACGGGCTATAGGTCATGAGAGTACGATAACGGCAAAAAGCCCTGTGGCGTCCTGGTTGCGCCACAGGGCTTTTTGCCGTTATCGTATTCTTCAGCTTTCTCGTTTTGCACGCTTCTGCAGCTCATAGAGCTTGCCGATCGCCTCGATGGGGGTGAGTTCGTCGATGGCGAGGGCTTTGAGTTCCTCGATGACGGGGTGCGGCTCGGCGGCGAAGAGAGTCATCTGCCAGGCGGAGGGCATGACCATGTCTTTCATGGCTTTGCGGCGTGCCTTCGCCTCCCCTTTCTGTTCCAGTTCGGCCAGAATTTCCTGGGCGCGGTGAACGACCGGGCGCGGGATGCCTGCAAGCTGGGCCACGTGGATGCCGTAGCTTTTGTCGGCCCCGCCGGGAACGATTTTGCGCAAAAAGACGACCTTGCCACCCTCTTCCGTGACGGCCACATTCATACAGCGTACGCGGGGCAGCAGGTGCGAGACCTCGACCAGTTCGTGATAATGCGTGGCGAAGAGGGTGCGAGCGCCGCTGCGTTTGTTGTTGTGCAGGTATTCGACAACGGCGCGCGCGATGCTAAGGCCGTCGTAGGTGCTGGTGCCGCGCCCGATCTCATCGAGGATGAGCAGGCTGCGCGGCGTGGCGTGGTGCAGGATATTGGCCGTCTCGACCATCTCCACCATGAAGGTGCTCTGCCCGGTGGCAAGGTCGTCCTGCGCGCCGATACGCGTGAAGATGCGGTCAACGAGGCCGATGGTGGCCGCTTCGGCGGGCACGTAGCTGCCGATCTGGGCCAGCAGGACGATGAGGGCAACCTGGCGCAGGTAGGTGGATTTTCCCGCCATGTTAGGGCCGGTGACGATGAGAATCTGCGCGTCGTGGTTGGAAAGGTGGACATCGTTGGGAATAAAGGGCGTGTCCACCTGCGACTGCTCCACGACGGGATGGCGGCCCGCGACGATATGGATGGTATCGCCCTCGTTGAGTTCGGGTCGGCAGTAGTTGTTCTGAGCCGCGACCTCGGCCAGACTGAGGTAGACATCGATCTCGGCCAGCGTGCGGGCGGTGTTGAGGATGCGCTCGGAGGCGTTGATGGCGATATCCGCTCGTAGCTCTGCGAAGAGTTCGCTTTCCAGCTTGCCGATGCGCTCCTGGGCGTTGAGGATCAGCGTCTCGTACTCTTTCAAGTCGGGTGTGATGAAGCGCTCGCCATTGGTGAGCGTCTGCTTGCGGATATAATCGCCGGGAACGCGGTTGAGGTTGGAGTTGGTGACCTCGATGAAGTAGCCGAAGACTTTGTTGTAGCCTACTTTCAGGTTGGGGATGCCGGTGCGGCGGCGCTCGCGCTGCTCCAACTCCGCCATCCACTGCCGCCCATCCTTCGAGGCGCTTTTGAGCTGGTCGAGTTCCTGGCTGTAGCCGGAGCGGATGACGCCGCCCTCGTTTATGTTCAGCGGCGGCTCGTCAACGATGGCCTGCTCGATCAGTTCGACCACGTCGTCGTTACTGGCAAGCTGCTGTGCCAGTTGAGCGAGCGCGGGATGGTCGTTGAGCGTCTCCGTGAGACCGGTGCTGACCTCGGCAGCAGCACGCAGGCCATGCGCCAGAGAGACGAGGTCGCGCGGCGTGGCAATACGCTGGCGCACGCGGTTGATAAGCCGCTCGATATCGCCCGCTTTTTTGAGCGCCTCGGCCAGGCGCGCCTGCAAGAGTGTGTCGCCGAGCAGCTCGCCGATGGTCTGCTGGCGCTGCTTGAGCATGTCGAGGTCGAGCAGGGGCTGGCCGATCCAGCGGCGCATGAGGCGGCCACCCATCGGCGTGCGCGTCCTGTCGAGCACCCAGAGCAGTGAGCCTCTGACGGAGCCGCTGCGCCCACTTTCAAACAGTTCCAGATTGCGCCGCGTGTAGGGGTCGAGCGTCATAAACGTATTGGTGAAGTAGGTTTCCAGGGCAGTGAGCTGGCGCAGCAGGCCCTTCTGCGTCTCCTGCAAGTAGGCAAGCACAGCTCCGGCAGCGCGGATGGCGAGCGGGAGCGCGGCACAGCCAAAGCCTTCCAGCGAAGCCACCTCGAAGTGTTCGAGCAAGCGATGACGGGCATCGTCTTCGGCGAAGTAGCGAGCGTCGTAGGGTGTGACGTGGCCCGCGACGCCGGAGAGGAGTTTCGTGAGCGGCGCGATCTCATCCTCATCATCCTCATCCCCCATATCCGGGATTTCCGCGTTGGCGTTGCCGTTGCTGCCAAGTTTCGTGACCTGTTTTTCGCTCATTACAGTCGCCAGCCAGCGCCGCTTGCGGCTGCCCAGCCGACTGTAATGCGCCTCGACAATGACCTCGGCAGGCCCTACGCGGGCGATCTCCTGCTGCAGCGAGAGTTCCGGTTCGGGCGTGCTGAACTGCGTCACCGCGAATTCACCGGTCGTGATATCGACATAGGCGATTCCCACCGCGTCGCGTCCGACTACGACGCCCGCCAGGAAGTTATTACGCTTGGCCGCCAGCATGGCAGGATCAATCACGGTGCCGGGCGTGACAATACGAATAACCTCGCGGTCGACCAGCCCCTTCGAGAGCGCGGGGTCACTGGTCTGCTCGCAGACTGCCACACGATAGCCCTTGCTGACAAGCCGTGCGATGTAGCTCTCGGCGGCGTGATGGGGAATACCGGCCATCGGTGATTTCTCGCCGCGCCCCCAGTCGCGGCGCGTCAGAGCGATTTCAAGCTCGCGGGCCACGATCTCGGCATCTTCATCAAACATCTCATAGAAGTCGCCCATGCGGAAGAAGAGAATGGTGTCCGGGTTCTGCCGCTTGATCTCCAGATACTGGTTGCGTACCGGGCTATGCTGCTCTTTTGCGTAGTCTTCAAATAACACGTCTCAGCCTCTACAGAATGCTCACTACTCCTACAACAGTATTTATTCTTTTCCGGCCCTCAAAGAGCGGTTATTCGCTCTGTGTGCCTAGTATAGAGGCAATGAGTACTGGCGTCAATTTTTTAGAACCGGCAATCCCAGAAAAGAGAAAATCTTATCGTCTTCATAGCGATATATCAAACACAGGACCTCTGCTTTAGAAAAACTGTTGGTATTTAAAAAATACAAAATAGTAATCTTGACAAAATAGCCCTGCATGTACTATACTCATTTTGGGGAGTAGTAGCGATAATGGGAAATTTAAAGCAGTAAAAACTTTTTCGCGAACTTCCGTCCCCTTTTTGAACGTCTTCTTGTCACATGTCCTTGTAGCGCTGCCTGTATTGTGTTTGAATAGCAGTTCAGGAAGGAGCAAAGCAAGCCCCCTGTCCCATGTGGTAAGAGAAGAACTTGCTTACCACCCTCTTCTGCTTCAGCTAATACTAGAGGGGGAGTCTTTCTCTCTAGCGAAGCAGATGAACCTGTCACAAAGTATCACTGTAGCGAAACAATGTGGATTCTCCAAGCAATGGAGCCGGTAACCTGTTTACGATTTCAAAGGAGGGGAACTTTTGAGAAAGTTCATCACTACAGCGACCTCTTTGTTCCTGGTACTGTTCACCCTGGTATTTTTCACCAGTACGGCCTTCGCGGCACCCATCACCCCTACAGCTTCGACACACATCACATTTACACGCGCGTGTGCTTCGCCTCGGGCAGGACAGGCGAGTTGTATGGCGCTCATCGCCAATCGTCACGTCAATCCGAACGTTGACACGCCGAATGCGAACTCTCCCGGTGGCGGCCCTCCTTATGCCCCAGCTAATTTCCATAATGCGTATAATCTGCCCACCACAGCTTCTGGCACTCCAACGGTAGCCATTGTAGACGCTTACAATGACCCGAATCTGGCAAGCGATCTGGCGACGTATCGCTCTCAATGGGGCCTGCCCGCCTGCACAACCAGTAGTGGCTGCCTGAAGATTGTGAATCAGAGTGGTGGTTCAAGTCTCCCTCGTAACAATGCAAGTTGGGGTGTCGAAGAGTCACTGGACCTGGATATGGTGAGCGCAATCTGCGAGAACTGCCATATCCTGCTTGTGGAAGCCTCTTCGAGTAGCCTTGCTAATCTGGGCACCGCGGTGAATGAAGCTGTGAAACTGGGAGCAGTCGCGGTGAGCAACAGCTATGGAACAGGTGAGTTCAGTAGTGAGAGCAGCTATTGCAGTAGCTACTATGCGCACAATAACGTGGCAGTTACTGCTAGCTCTGGCGATAGTGGCCCTGGCGTGAATTTCCCCGCCGTCTGCTCCACTGTTATCGGAGTAGGTGGGACAACATTGAACTCGAACGGTACAGAAACGGCCTGGAATACCAGTTCAACCGAGGGTGCTGGTGGTGGCTGTAGCGCCTACATCTCTAAACCCTCCTGGGAGAATTCAAGTGTAACGGGCTGCAGCGGGCGCGCTGTTTCCGATGTCTCGGCTGATGCCGACCCCAACACGGGTGCCTACGTCTATGACTCCTATGGCGAGGGTGGCTGGCTTGAGGTTGGTGGTACCAGCGAGTCCTCACCGATCATTGCCGCCGTCTTTGCCCTGGCTGGCAATGTGTCGAGCACTACGTATCCCGCGAGCTTGCCGTGGAGTAACTACTCTTCCGGTTGTCTGTTCGAAGTCGGCGGCGTCCGCTACGCGTACCAGACCGGACTTGGCAGCCCTGATGGCACCGGCTGTTTCTAAGCCTTAAGCATATCGAAGTACCATCGGCAGCAGCGAGGCAGTATATATTCCTTCACCGGAATATATACTGCCTCTTATGTATGTTCCACCCGTGACGCTCCTGGCAACCTTGAGCCGTGAGCGCACGAGTGGGATCGGACTGCCCGCTGCGTCTGACCGCTCTCCCGGGCCTGCCCAGCCGCTGTCTCGCCGCGTCGCTTCTGGTGGGTGAGCAGTTCGCCTAACTTCATGCTGGACCTCTCTACCAGCATGTAGAACAGGAAGCAGAAGGGGATAATCACGACCAGTACCCACAACCAGTAGACGCCGTAGTTGAGCGCGAGCGGCAAATTTTTCAGGAAGGGCTGGCCGTGTTTCATCAGGAAGACCAGCAGAGGGAAGTGCCACATGTAGAGGCTGTAGGAGATCATGCCAAGCCAGCGGAGCGGCAGCCATGTGAACGGGCCTGTGAAGAGGGTAGCTCCGAAGAGCAGCGCGAGGATACACAGGCCAAAGGACAACGCATACCCGATCTCGCTGAACAGGTAGTAATTCGCGATGAAGAACGGATGGTTGAAAAGCGGCCACGTATTTCTGTATGCTTCGTTGTAATTCCAGAGAATCATGACGATCAGGCCCGCGAAGCCGATACCACAGAAAAGGGGACTCAACTTTTGCAGTGTAGCGCGAATAGCGGGCAATGTCGAGGGATGCTGCGCGTAGACAAAGCAGAGCGCTAGCAGCATACCCACGCCGAAATCTTCAAAATACTTGCCACTCTGGCCGTAGGTAAAGAACAGGATGCCGTTGAGTACGGGGCGCGGCACCAGCCATGTCGCGGTTGGATGCGCGTACATGAGGTAGTTCCCTATGTACCGGCTGAAAAGGCCCCAGACTATCAGAGCCAGGATGCAGGCAAACGTCGCGGGCAGACGAGAGTTTTGTTTGATCCGCCAGACGAGCAGGCGCATCGCCAGCATGAGCAGCGGCAACAGCATATAAAATTGCCACTCGATCGCCAGTGTCCAGAACGGCGCGTTGAGTTGTTTATAGGTGGCGTGGGTTGAGTCCATGAGGAAGAGGAAAAACAGGCCCAGCTCTTTCCAGTGTCGTGGCTGCTCGTACATCGTCATGTAAAACAGGACAATAAGTATCAGCGTCAGGTAATAGGCCGGGACAATACGGAAGACCCGGCGCAGGTAGAAACGCTTGCTGGAAGGCCACCTTTGCTTGAAAAGCAGCGCCTTTGCGAAAGGCATGAAGAGCAGGAAGCCGGAGAGCACAAAAAAGAGCGTCACGCCATACTTGCCAAAAGAAAGGAAGGAGGCAAGCAGTGGTGGCACAACTGTCCGCAAGTTCCAGATATGCAGATCGTGCGGCACGTTGCTGAGATGGTACCAGATCACGATCAGGCAGGCGAATGCGCGCACGCCATCAAGGACTGCAATTGTATTTTTCTTTGAAGCGTCTTCTAATCCTGTGTGTATCCACGTAGCGATCGCCATACAAGTTTTCTACGTTCTCACCCTCTAGTCACGCAGGAGAATGCGTCTATCTCTCTGGGGAAAATGTCTGTTGTATAACCACTATTTTCTATAGTAACGAGTTACCCCTCGGTTGGATACGAATCTTACGGCAACAACGGCAGATATCGGTAGCATTACTGAGGGTTGATCGCGCGCGGTCACTTCATCCTAAGCGAGTCTTTTTCATGCCTTCATATGGTAGAATGCTACAAATAGCTATAGTTCGTTATTCTATAGAGAACAGGTATTGATGCTGGAAGCAGGTATGCGTTTCGCGTATCAAGATGTTTTCGGGGGAATGGAGCATGGAATACCTGCTGTTCGCGCTGGCGAAAAGGAGATAGCTATGTTTTTTGTGATTCTCATATTGTTTCTCGCGTTTGGCAGCTTATTGACTATCATTACAGTGCAGAATCTGGAGACATCGGTTTCGCTGTCGGTGTTTGCCTGGCATATGCCAATGCTGCCGTTAGGGCTGGTCGTTGTGTTTTCGTTTTTGCTGGGCGCTTTGCTGCTCTATGTTGTTTCGCTGCTCTCGGCATGGTATGATAGGCGGCAGATAAAGAGGTTGCGGCAGAGAATTGCCCAACTGGAGCAGGCAGCAACCGGCAGCGTAATCGCTGCTCCCTTGCCCGGTGGCGGCATAACTGCCATGCCGATGCCCGGTATGCCACCGGATTCCATGCCGCCAGCACAGCCGCAGTGATAGGCCCTTTTCAAGGCCAGAGCGCCGACAGAAAGCGTTGCAAGAAACGAGACTGCCGCCCGGTGGTCCCTTTCTGGGTATGTGAGGAGTTATCTGTGTCGGGTGAGGTATTTTCCACAGCGGCAGTCTGTAATACCACAGGGTCTGGCATTTCCGCCCCACTTGTAGGGGAAGATACGGGTATGGAAGCCGGGGCTTCGCCGGGCGTTGATGGGGGCAAATCTGCCTCTATTGTCTCATCTCCGACCTCGTCCTGAGCTTCAGCAGTGGGTTGTACGGCGGCTACTTTGAGCGTTGTCTCTTCAAGCGCAAGCTGTTCCACGGCCTCTGCCTCGCCTGTGTCGGCGGCAGGCTCACCGCTGCTGATCTCTTCATTCGTCTCATCGCCGGTCTCCGTATTTGCATCCTCACTGCCAGTAGCGGGTTCTTCGCTCATGAGTTTTTGCAGGAAGAGTTCCTCGGTCATTTCGTCGGCTGGCGTTTCTGCCTCGGACGTAGAGACTTGAGGAAGATGGACGGGGTCGGCAACGGTCGTAGCTGTAAGGTCGGTATCGCTTTGCATAGAATCAAGCCAGGCGAAGGCGTCTTCGAGAGCATGACGGCACCATTCCTCGTAGTCGCCGCGAATAACGTCCAGTTGTTCGCAGTATTCGAGATGCTGGATGGTGTGGTCGAGCCATTCCTCGCCGCGTTCGAGCATGCGGTCGAGCAGGTCGCTATCTTCGACGCCGCTGGCCTGCAGGCGCGCAAGCGTGGCAAGAGCGATAGCGGATGGATGCACGCGCTCAACCAGCTGCACGGTTTCGGCCAGTTCGCGCCGCACGGCGGCAATCTCTTGCTGCACCTCGTTGATCTGCTGCTGCAGCGCCCAGCGCTGGTAGAGAAGCTGAAACTGCTCGATATCCTGGGGAGCAAACCGCAAGAAGACCTGGTCGAACGGGCTGAGATCAAGCGGGGGAGTGTGCGCCGGGCAATTTGCTTCATCCATGTCGTTCATCTCATTTACCTTGCCTGTGCTGCCCGTGTTGCTTATGTCATCCATATTAGCTATCGCCCTCCTGCTCTGAGCTATCATGCTGGCGTCCCCAGCGTTCAAGCCAGCGTTCTATTTCGCGTTTGTTCCGCATACTTCCCTGATCGATAGGGGTGTTGCGCTGGTTTACTGGACTGGAAGGAGCGGGGGGAATGCGCTGGCGCATCCACCAGGGAAGCTGTAGCTGCGGAGCAGTCTGCGCATGTTCGTCGAAAAGAGGGGCCATATCTTCTGGCAGCAGTTCTATCTCAGGATGAGTCAGTGGAGTCGAGGGAACAGCAGCTCCCCTGTCGGCTGGCATGCGTAAATCGAGCAGGCCGTTCCAGGGAAAAAACGCGGGCGTTTCTCCCTCTGCCCCGGCTGTGTCGTGTTCCCCAACCGCCATCTGTGCAGAGGAGGAGGTTTCAACGCCATTATGAGATTGGTCTGCCTGCGCGGGGGAGGCGTGTGGCGCGTCATTCAGGCTGGTTGCCTGTAGAAGCAGATGGAGCAGGGGATTCTGCTCATAGTCCCCCGGCTCCTGCAGGAGAAGAGCGGAGGCCTGAAGCTCAGCCAGTTTCGCTTCAAGTTCTTCGAGCTGGGCGCGTAACTGATGCTCTCTCTCACGATATTGCAGCCATTGCTGATACTGACCCATGCCGTTTTCCCGTAACTTTTTCCTATCCTGTATAGACGTTTTTCAACTCAAGTGGCAGTATACCACGAAAAGCCGGATAGGACAAGAGAAACACAACAACATGAAACAGGAAGATATCTGTAGGAACACCTCATGACAATAATCTTCCTACAGATATGCTAATAAGCCAGTCCCTCGCGTTCCAGCGCGTTGTTGTATGAAATGCGCAGCAGGATGCCGATGATGATGAAGTTGGCAATGATGGAACTGCCACCGTAGGCCAGGAAGGGCAGGGGAATGCCGGTCAGGGGCAAAAACTTCATGTTGCCCGCAACAACAATGAAGGTCTGAATGGCGAAGATCGAGGTCAGACCGGCGGCCAGCAGCTTGCTGAAGGGGTCACTGGACTCGATGGCGATGCGATAGCCGCGATAAATGATGAGCAGGTAGAGGCCGAAGATGCCAAAGAGACCGGCAAGACCCAACTCTTCACCGAGGGCGGTAAAGACCATGTCTGACTGGACAACAGGTACGAACGCGGGATGGCCGAGGCCAAGGCCGGCACCCAAAATGCCGCCGCTGGAGAGGGCGATGATGCCCTGCACAGGCTGCAGACCGGCGTTTTCTGCGAAGTTGCTTTCAGCAGCAGTCCAATTCTGCCAGTCGACGACGTTGAAGGTGACAGCCTGGAAGCGCGCTCGCACATAACCAAAGATGGCGTATCCTATAAAGCCGAGCAAGAAAAACAGAACGAAGCCAACAGCAACGTAGGATAATTTGCCGCTACCCAGGTAGATCATGCAGAGATAGATGCCATAGATGAGCAGGGCAAGGCCAAGCTCGCGCACGACCAGGAAGAAAAGCAGGGCAATGCCTAACATCATCAGAATAGGGATGAGCTGGCGTATCGGCGGCAGGCGCAATGGCCCGATGCGCAGGTTGCCTGCGGCAAAGATATCACTATTTTCGGCGAGAATGGCGGCAAAGAAGATAACGACACAGATCTTCAGAAGCTCGGAGGGCTGGAAATCAAGTGGTCCTAAGTTCAACTGGTCGTGTGTAGGGCTGTTCAGGTTGTGAAAGCCAACACGGAAGGTATTGACGAGGGTTGCGGTAACCAGAGCAACACCAAATAAGGCCCAGACATAGTAATAGCGGCGCAGCCAGCGCATATCGCGCAGGGCGAAGACAACAATCATGCAGAGAACGATGCCAATAATAATCCAGGCAAGCTGGCGCGTTCCCTGCGCTGGATCGCCTACGTCCGGTCCCAGGCGTATCGCCATGAGCAAGCCGATGCCGCTCATCAGGCCAACAAGTGGGAGCAACATCTGATCGGCTCGTCTGAGGGGAGAAAAGCTGAGCAGAATGTTGGTGACCAGCAGGAAGGCAATGAGGCCAAGCACAGGCAGCAGATCCTGAATGGGTGGCAAAATTTTCGTGCTGAACGAAGAGTGCGGGTCTTTATCCACGAGCAGCAACTGTGTCATCGACAGCAGCAGGATGAGAATCGGGATGATATAGAGACGGAATTCTTTCCACCTATAGCGTCGGAGAACTTGCATACGTACTAATCCCTCTAGTTGCTTATAATCCCTGTAGACGACGTATTGAGAACGGCGATTACTGCGTAAGTTTAAAACGAATAAAGCCGACCTGGACAAGATCGCCGGGTTTAGCGACCAGCATCTGGCCGGGTTCCGTTCTCTGGCCGTTCACGTAAGTGCCGTTCCTGCTGCCAGCATCTGTGACGTACCAGAGACCATTGTGATAGCGAAGCTGACTGTGGGCACCGGAGATGAAGCTATCGGGAAGCTGAATGGTGTTGGTTGGGCCGCGTCCGATGGTTGTTTCTGGTGCCAGATTGAAACTGGTGCCGGGCAGTAGCGTACTGGAGCCGTCGATGACGACCAGGTGACCGAGCACCGGAGGGCCTTTCTGTACGCTGGCAGAGCTGGCCGCTGTAACCTTCAGGTCGCGGGTAATAGCGATGACGACCTGCATCAGAAAGAGGTAGAGCAGAACAATGAATAACAGGCGTAAGATCAATAAGAAGACGTCGAGTTGTAGCATATGGCCGGTATCTCACCTTCTCTCATCGAAGTAGAAATCGTAACTGCCGACGGTGAAGCGGTCGCCGCTGCGCAGAGTATGCTGCTTGACGTGTGGAATGCCGTTGACGGCGATACCATTGACGCTGCCGAGGTCGAAGATAGTGAAATGCCCGTTTTGGTAGAGGATTTTCGCGTGAAGGCGGGAGACCCGTTTATCCTCAACGATGATGTCATTGCTGCGCTGTCGCCCTATATTGATTTCGGGTTTCTGGATATGGTAGATTTCCTGTCCGGCTTGCGGCAGGCGAATGGTTAGCCACGCGGGCGGCATGGCAACGTTCTGGGTGCCAGGAGCAGTAAAGCTCGACGATGGAGCAGCACCAGGGCCGACAAAGGGTGGCGCCGCGACGGCATCGGGCAGAGCCGCCTGTGCGCGCCTCATATCTTCGATATTGAAAACCTTCGTGGCAGTAATGCCCGCATCTGAACCGCCGAGGTGCTGGGCGTCTTGAAGTTCCGCCGTAACGTGAACGACCTTGCGATGCAGCTTGCTATCGGCATGCAGGCGGATAATAGGTGAAGTACGCAGCACGTAGTGACGCTGGCGTGCCAGGTCTTCCAGTCCTCTGCGCCATCCTTCGATAAGGATAGTTTGTCCGCCGGAGAGCCGCCGGTGATCCTCGATGCTGAGATAGATGTCGTAGACGTTGGGAGCCAGACGAATGCCGCCAGCCTGCAACTGCAGGTTGTCTTCCATCGCGTTTGCGAGTTTGTGCGCGATCTCTGCCGGCTCCAGTTCTCCTGGACCTGCGGCAGTGATTCTATCCATCGCACCTTCAAAAAAGGATTGGATTTTTGAGAATGGATTCTGGCGGGGACTCACCCGGTTCATCCTCCTGTTCTCCTTAAAAGCTGACGCGCCTCCTGCGCATCAGTCGCTATCTGTGCTTTCAACGCATCGATGCCCGCGAAGCGCTGCTCATCGCGCAGGCGAGCGATGAAATCAATAGTAATACGTTTATCATAGAGGTCAAGTTCAGTATCGAGCAGGTGAGCCTCCACAATGCGCTCTTTCCCATTAAAGGTGGGACGGATACCAATATTAGCTACACCATTATAGACGCGAGAACTGGCTGTTGAGTCACCTGATGGAACAGATGGAGCAAATGGGACAGTGACGGTGACGGCATAGACGCCGTTGGCAGGAATGAGTTTGTGCGGTGGCGGGATGAGGTTGGCTGTTGGAAAGCCCAGCAAGCGCCCACGATGGTCACCGTGGACGACGGGGCCGCTCATGGTGTGGGGATGGCCCAGCAGTTCATTCGCTTCGCTGATCTCTCCCGCGCCGATAAGCCTGCGAATACGCGTGCTGCTGATGCGTTCATGCTCATCTGCTTCCAGGCCGATAGGACGAACGACGATATCATGCCCCTGTCCGTATGCTTTCAAGAAGGAGACATCACCCATACGGTTATGACCGAGACTGAAATTCTCTCCCACTACCAGCCCGCGAATGGAGAAACGCGCCCGCAGGCTATCGAGGAAGTCATCTGCGCCCATCGCCATGACTGCAGGCGTAAAGTGGATGACGATGTTATCGTCGATGCCACCGTATTGCTGCGTGAGAGCGAGCTTCTCCTCCAGCGTGGTCAGGAGTTGCAGATCGATCTCTGGCCGCACGACCAGCAGAGTATGCGGCACAAAAGTGACAAGCACTGGCTTACTATTGAGCATCGCTGCCGTTTCTCGCAGCTCATGCATCAAACGCTGGTGCCCTCTATGTATACCATCAAAGTTACCGATGGTGAGTACTACTGGTTCGCTGTCTGTAAGTGTTGTATCAAATTCCATAGTATCCCGCTGCTGAAAGTTTTTCTCTGGTTATAGTATCACAGCCTCCTCTTCCTGGCAATGAGGAGGCAAGATTATGCTATACAGGCAAAACACACTTGACAGAAACCGGTTTCTGGGTTATATTCTTTTACAAAGAAAGCGGTTTCTCACCTGTTCTGTTTGTTAATGCGTTTTTGCAGTATTTTATTTCGCCTCGCGGAGAAGCAGGGACGAAGGTATGCAAGAGAAGTTGACCATCCAGGACATTGCTCGCCTGGCGGGTGTCTCAAAGGCGACGGTCTCGCGGGTGCTAAATAACAATCCCTCTGTCAACTCGGATATGAGAGAGCGCGTGCTGCGCGTCGTTCAAGAGTACAACTTCGTCCCCAATATTACCGCGATTGGGCTGGCTGGTGGTCGCACGCGACTGATCGGTGTGCTGGCCCCGCCGCTGGTCTGGCCTTCTGTTCCCGAAATCATGCGCGGCGTTGCCGAATATATCGAGAACACCGCCTATGAAATCGTCCTCTACAGCATCAACTTCTCCAATGTCGAGCGCAGCCATTCCGATGTGCTTGATCGCATTCTGGCCCTGCGCCTCGCTGCCGGTCTGCTGGCTATCTTCCCTGGTGCATTGTCGCATCACCTTGTCCAGCACTTCCAGCATGGTCTGCCGATGGTGATGATCGATGACCAGGAAGAGCCAACGCGCATTCCCTGGGTTGGTATCGATAACAAAGCCAGCGCCTATGAGGCTACCCGCTACCTGATTGAGCTTGGTCACAGACGCATTGCTCATATCATGGGTCCTCGCCACTACTTTTGTGCTATTGAACGTTACGAAGGATACTGCCAGGCATTACAGGATGCCGGTATTACGCCCGATCCTGATTTGCTGCTCCAGGGCACATTTGAACCGGTCGGGGGACGACGCTGCGCCGAAGAGCTGTTCTCCCGCGACCGCTCTGCATGGCCCAGCGCCATCTTTGCCGCCAACGATCAGATGGCCTATGGCGTGCTCGAATACACCGAGCAGCAGGGGATACGAGTGCCGGAAGATATAACAGTGCTGGGCTTTGATGATAATATTCTTTCCGCTCATATGCGCCCGCCGCTGACAACCATACATCAGCCTTTCGCCGAGATGGGCTACAAGGCGACCGAAATTCTCCTGACGATGATCGACCCGAATCATCGTCTTGGGACAGGGAAGCGGCCAGGCAATGAGCCACCGGAGTATACCTTTGAGAGCGCGAAGACAGGTGATCCAGTTCGTATTCAGCTACCAACAAGCCTGGTAGTTAGAGCATCCAGCGGCTCATCCCGCCAGATGCCCGTCGGCTTGTAATTCATAATATTCAAGCAGTCATTTGTATGTAGAAGGGTGTGGATCGTTAAGCACATCCTGATGTCATGTCACCTTCTTGTCCTTTTCTATACAGACAAAGCGAAAGGAGATGATGCAGGCGCTATTTGATCTGGGGGCCACAGAGCCGGGAGTAGCCCTTCCCGGTCGTGGCAGGCAAGATGTTTTGTAGACGTTTTCCTGGATTGTTTACTTGCGTTTCCGACATAATGTGATGGTCGGAGAAGGAGCGATCAATGCGGAGATTTTTCTCTGCCAGAGAGACGAGCAACGGACGCTCGCCGTACAGACAACTCGCTTTTCAATGCGCAGCCTTGCTCATTGTTGCTTCGTTGTTGATTGCAGCACTGAGCTTTATGCAACTGGGTAGAACGCCGACAGTCAGGGCTGCATCCTGGAACGAGATTTTTGACGAAGAGTTCAACGGCCCCGCCGGTTCGGGCGTCAACACAAATACCTGGATCTATGATACGGGAACGGGCTGGGGAACCGGCGAGATCGAGACGATGACGAACAGCACCACCAACGTTTCGCTGGACGGCAACGGCCATCTGAGAATTACGCCGGTGCGTGATTCCAGCGGCAACTGGACCTCCGGGCGCATCGAGACGGTGCAGGATAACTTCGGCGCACCCGCCGGCGGCGAAGTGGAAATTACGGCCTCGATTCAGCAGCCCAACGTCTCCGGCAACGCGGCCCTGGGCTACTGGCCCGCCTTCTGGACGCTCGGCACCCCTTACCGCACGGATCACAACTGGCCCAACGACGGTGAGATCGATATCATGGAGGATGTCAACGGGCTGAGTTCCGTCTACGGCACGCTGCACTGCGGTACCGATCCCGGTGGTCCCTGTAACGAGCCAGACGGCATCGGCAGTGGCAAGCAGCCCTGCTCGGGCTGTCAGACCGGCTTCCACACCTACACCGAGATCATCGACAGGAGCGTTTCGCCCGAACAGATTCGCTGGTATCTGGATGGTGTCAACTACTTCACGGTGAGCGCAAACCAGGTTCCGGCTTCTACCTGGACCAACGCCGTAGATCATCCCTTCTACGTTATCCTCGACGTAGCTATGGGCGGCGGCTTCCCTGACGGCGTCTGCGGCTGCACCACCCCAACCTCCGCCACTCAGTCCGGTGTCCCCATGCTGGTCGACTATGTGCGCGTCTACACTGCCAACGGCTCGGCGACTACGCCAACCCCCACTCCCACTTCTGGCGGTGGTTGCAGTGGCAGCAGCTACACGCAGGGGTATCAGGCCGTCAGTTCGAGCAGCGACCTCTTCTGGTTCCAACCTTGCGGCTGGACGGCAGGCTACGTCATCCTGCACTATATCCCCGGCAGCAGCGGGCAGCAGAATGTCAATATGACCTACAACAGCAGCACGGCGCGCTGGGAGTATACCGTCAACGGGCTGAGTCCCGGCGAGACGCTGCAATACTCGTTCACCTATCAGGAGAACGGGCTGCAATACGACACAGGCTGGTATTCGACCTCTTCCACGCCCACGCCAACCCCGACGCCGACTTGTACCTCCGGTAGTTACGTTGATGGTGTGACCAGTACAGGCAGCAGCACAGCCCAGGCCTGGTTCCAACCTTGCGGCTGGACAGCAGGCTACGTCATCCTGCACTATATCGCAGGCAGCAACACCCAGCAGAATGTGCAGATGAGCTACAACAGCGGCACCGGGCAATGGACCTACGCCGTCAGCGGCATGACTTCCGGCGAGACGCTGCAATACTCGTTCACCTACCAGGAAAACGGCTTGCAGTACGACACAAGCTGGTCCACATGGACGCATCCATAGCGAGTTGAATGTGGCGGTCGATCGCATCGCAGGCCGACCGCAAGGGATGACCCTACTATAGACGAAACCTGTCTCGCGGCTCTTAGAACCGCGTCAGCAGCGTGTATAGTATAGGGCCATCCCTCGCGGATGGCCTGGGGTGGCCTGCTGGGACGATTTCATTGTTTCACAAACACCAGGCAAGTGAGAGATATCTTCGTTTGAACTTCCTTAATTCCTTCTATAGCTTGCCGCGCCTGTTCAGAGAGATGCCAGTAGTTGGGGGTCATGCGCACAAGCAAGATGATCGCCTGCCGGTCGAGGGGAAGCCGGTAGTCGAGTGTGATGATGTCGCGCAGGCTAAAGTAGGAGGCAAATTGCTGGATGACGTGCTGCTGCTTGTCCTCTTCGATACTGAGCAGGGAGAGCCGGTCGCGCAAAGGTTGGAGGTGGTTGGGACCAGGGATGAGCGCGAGTAGCAGTCCGTCGGGTACGAGAACGCGAGCAAATTCCGCAACATTGCGCGGCGCGAAAATGTTGAGCAATACCTGTATGCTGTCGCTGGCGATGGGAAGCGGCTCCTTGATGCTGGCAACCAGGAAGCAGATGTCTTTGTAGCGACGCGCCGCCATCCTGATGGCCTCTTTCGAGCTATCGATGCCCAGGTAGCAGTGGGGTAGCTCCGACTGGTGTATGCGCAGATAGCGCCGCAGTTGCCCGAGATAGTAGCCTTCGCCGCAGCCCGCGTCGAGGATAGAAATACAGGATTGGCTACCCTGCGTGTGCTCAGAAACATCGGCAGCAGCAGGTAGCCTGGACAGTCTTGTTTCGTTGAGGTAGCGAGCGACGAGTTCGTCGATCTTATTGGAGAGTGGAGCATAGTGGCCGCTTTTGAGAAACTGGCGGCGCGCTTGCAGCATCTCTTTCGTGTCACCAGACGCTTTTTTGAGCAGCAGGTTCACATATTGCTCCCGCGCTATGTCGAAAGAGTGGTTACGAGGGCATTGCAAGGCGTTGCCGCTTGCAGAAGGGAAGAGGGGCTGACCACAAATGGGGCAGATCAGAAAGTCGCAATGCGATAAAGGCGAAGCGCTAAAAGGAATTGACTCTGACATTATTCGTCCTGGCTCTTGTCCTCTGGCTTAGAATGTTGGACGCTAATATAGAGCACGCTATCCCACGCGTTGTGGATGCCGATGAACACGAGCAGGAGCGTGGCAGCGGCGATGATAAACAGCGCCGGTTCCGCGTCGAGCAGCAGCAGAATTGCTCCGACGGCAAACGCAGCGTAGGAGACAAGCGGAAATATTACATACCACAGCCAGTCTTCCAGTATCGGTTGATAGTCGTTCTGACGGTGTGTGCGCTGTATAACGATGATGATATATATCACTCCCGCTATACCGCCGAGGCCAAGCAGGAGACTGACATTCCAGAGAGTCGGCCACGGCGCGCTAAGAATCGCGGCGATGAGGAGCGCGACACAAAAATGCACCACTGTTGGCGTGCCGAATGCCCCGAGCGCCTCTTCCGACCTGTGGGCCGAAGTCCCGGCGATCAAGGTGACTACCACAAACTGCAAGCCTGTCAGCGCCCCTGCCGAGGAGCCGATAATGACATAAAAGCTTTGCCAGCTACTCAATAACGGTATCGCGGCTTCTTGCACTATGGATACCCTTTCTCTGATATCCAGGCTCTTCTATCATATCAATCGCTTCTGCCAGGTACCGGTCGTTTTCCTGATGGGAAAACGGTTCCCACAGCTAAGAGATATAATACAATACTGAGCGAAGAACTGGACAGATCCGCGCGAAACTGGAAGCCGTGGGTGTGTGGTGGGTGCATCGAGCAGATAGAGGGAGCCGCTCGCATGTGGTACGAAGACTTTCCTCTTTTCCGGCCAGTTGCAGCCAGCAGGCACAATCAACATCTTCGATAACCGCAGTTTGATCAAGGTAAGGAAGTAGCCAAAAAGGTTATCGTTCATAGTGAGAAGACTTTTCTGGGCTGCCACACCTCATGCCCTGCATCCCACGCTGTGATGGCGAGCAGGTGGCCGTCAGGGGCGTAGACACGTGCCATTTGACCGGGTTCAGGTGTCTCACCGTTATCGGCAGGATTGTGGAAGGCATTGCCGTGCAGGGCGCTGGCGGCAGTGGCTGTGTCGAGGAAGAGCGCGGGCAGGTGCTGCAGGGCGCTGTCGATGGGATGCAGGTAGTCTGCGAGCTTGCCGCTTTCCATAGCTTCAGCAAGCTGTTCGAGTGTGATGCTATCCGAGAGCGTGAAGGGGCCGCTGCGCGTGCGCGTGAGCGCGGCGAGATAAGCCCCGGTGCCGAGATATTCGCCGAGGTCGTAGGCGAGCGAGCGAATGTAGGTGCCTTTGCTGCACTCGATGACGAGGGTGAGGCGCGGCGACTGCCAGTTCTGGATAGCCAGGCGATAGATGGTGACCGGGCGCGGCTCCAGCGCGATCTCCTCTCCTGCTCGGGCAAGCTTGTAAGCGGGCTGGCCCTTGAGCTTGACGGCGCAGTAGCGCGGAGGAACCTGCGTCTGCTTGCCGAGAAAGTGCGGCAAGGCCTGCTCGATCTGCGCCAGCGTGAGGTTGGAGGTATCCGAGGTGCGGATAATGCTTCCTTCGGCATCGTAAGTGTCGGTGACGGTACCGAAGATGACCTCGGCAAGGTAGGCTTTGCCACTTTCGCTCAGGTATTCGGCGACGCGCGTGGCCTGACCAGTACAGATGGGCAGCACGCCGTCGGCAAGTGGATCGAGCGTACCGGTATGACCGACCCGCTTTTGTTTGAGCAGCCGACGCACCCTTGCCACCACGTCATGCGAGGTCATGCCAACCGCTTTATTGATGTTGAGAATGCCGCTCACCTCATGTGTGTCTGTCATTCCTGTGTCCCCTGTGAGTTCGTCGGTTCCTCACAGCCCATGATGTGTTTCAGGTAGGAGATGACTTCCTGCATGGCAGCCTCGATAGGCTTGTGGATGGTAGCACCGGCGGCGCGGGGGTGGCCACCCCCTCCGAAACGCTGGCAAATTTCCGCCGCGTTGTAGGGCGCGGCGGCGCGCAGGCTGAGGCGGGTGATGTCTGGTTCGTCGTAGCTCTTGAAGAATGCTGCTACCTGCACGCCCTCGATGTCGCGCATCATGCCCGCGAAGCCGTCGTCCATTTCAGGAATAGCTTTGCTCTCGGCCAGAGTGGCTGCCGTGGCGTAGGACCACATGAGGCGGCCAGAACAGGCGATGCTGGCATTATCGATAACTTTTGCCTGAAAACGCACCTGAGCAAGTGGGCGAGTGCGATACATGCTCTGGACGATGGGTTCTGGAATAGCTCCCGCTTGCATGAGTACTGCGGCCACTTCCAGCACACGCGGGGTGGTGTTGGTGTACTGGAACGAACTGGTATCGGTAATGATGCCGGTGAGCAGACAGATAGCAGCCTCTCTGTTGAGGGGCAGACCAGCTTCCTGCTGGAAAAGCACGACCAGTTCAGCAGTTGCGGCGGCGGAAGGATCGATGATGTTGACGGTGCCACAGCCGCTGCTGCTGATATGGTGATCAATATTGATGATGTTGACGGTGTCGAGGTAGGCTTTGGCCTGCTCGTAGACGGGGCCGAAGCGACTGAGTTCGCCAGCATCGAGCGCGAAGACCAGATCATAGTCCTGATCGCCGAGCGTGCGCTGCACCATCTCGATGCCGGGCAAGAAGTTCAGCGTTTTCGGCGGTACGTCGGCGCAAACGGGAACGGCGGTCTTGCCCACCTGTTGCAGGATGTGGGCAAGGCCGAGAGCAGAACCGATGCAGTCGCCGTCAGGATGTTCGTGGGCCAGCAGAGCAATACGCTGTGCCGGCCTGATGAGATCCATTGCCTGCTGCACAAGGCAAGGGTTGATTTGTCTGCTCAGGTCGTAAAGGGTAACACTCATCTAACCTCGTCTCCTTGTGGTTGTACCGGCGTTTGTTCCCGTTGTTCCTGTTGGGCTTGTTGGGCCTGTTGCTGCTCTTCCAGTTCGACCTGGCGAATGAGGTTGAGCACATGCGCTCCCTTTTCGATGGAAGTATCGAGGCGGAAAGCGAGTTCCGGCATATAGCGCAGGGTGAGACGGGAAGCCAGTTCGTGGCGCAGGAAGCCGGAAGCGTGTTTGAGTGCCTTCATCGTCTCCTGCCGCTCTTCCGGGCTGCCCATGACGCTGATGAAGATTTTAGCATGACGGAAGTCGCCGCTCACCTCAACGCGGGTGATACTGGCGAAGCCAACACGCGGATCTTTCACGCGCGTGCGCAGCAGGTCGCTGATCTCCACCGCGATTAATTCACCCAGTTTTTCCTGTCGATGCGGATTTGGCATAGCGTTTCTCTCACCTTTAAAAGTATTTCGATGAGACGCGCAGGGGCGCGAGCACCGACAAGCACTCTCGCAACCGCTTATCTCATCGAATGGGGAAATTACATTCCGGGCTTAACACGTTCCTGGGCGAAAGCTTCGATGACGTCGCCGATTTCATAGTCGGTGAAATCTTCGAGCACGACACCGCATTCGTAGCCAGAAGCGACTTCGCGCACATCATCTTTGCCGCGCCGCAGCGAGGCAATTTTGCCTTCGTAGACCTTTTCACTCTTGCGCATGACGCGGGCAGTGGCAGAGCGTGTGATCTTACCATCAGTCACGCGACAACCGGCGATGACGAGGTTGCGACCGGCCTTGAAGGTCTGCGCAACCTCAGCATGACCCTCGACCACTTCGCGATACGTCGGTTCGAGCATACCAATCATAGCCGCCTGGATGTCATCGGTCAGCTTATAGATCACATTGTAGTAGCGAATGTCGACGCCCTCTTTCTGAGCCAGACGCAACGCGGCACCATCGGCTTTGACATTGAAGGCGATGATGATGGCCTTCGAGGCGGAAGCCAGGTGGACATCGGTTTCGCTGATATTGCCGACGCCTTCGTGAATCAGGCGCACCTTGATGTTTTCGTTCTCCTCGCTGACCTTGGAAAGCGCGTTTTTGATCGCTTCGACAGAACCCTGTACATCAGCTTTGAGCACGAGGTTGAGTTCCTTGACATTGCCCTCCTGCATTTGCATATAGAGGGTATCGAGGCTGATCTGTCCCAGCGGTCCGCTTTCACGGCGGCGCTGCTCGGCGACCTGTTCTGCCATCTGTCTCGCTGTGCGCTCGTCAGCTACCACTTCGAGGCGGTCACCGGCGTTGGGGACTTCGGGTAGGCCGAGAATGCTGACCGGCGTGCTCGGTGGAGCTTTCTGGATGCGCTTGCCACGGTCATTGAACATGGCGCGCACCTTGCCGAAGATGGGGCCGACGACGATGTTATCGCCCATCTTGAGCGTGCCCTGCTGCACCAGTACGGTCGCTGTCGGGCCGCTGGTCTTATCCAGTTTGGCTTCGATAATTGTGCCAACAGCAGGCGCGTTCGGATTGGCACGAATGTCCTGCATTTCAGCGACCAGCAGGATCATTTCCAGCAGGTCATCGATGCCGATGTTCTTGCGTGCCGAAACCGGGACGCTGACGACATCGCCGCCGTATTCCTCGACCACGATGCCCATTTCCGCAAGCTGCTGCTTGACATAATCAGGATTGGCATTGTCTTTGTCAATCTTATTAATCGCGATAATGATCGGTACCTTCGCCGCCTGAGCGTGCGCGATAGCCTCGCGCGTTTGTGGCATGACGCCATCGTCGGCGGCTACCACAATAACAGCGATATGTGTGACCTGGGCGCCACGCGCGCGCATGGCGGTAAAAGCCTCATGACCGGGAGTGTCAAGGAAGGTGATTTTCTTGCCGTTGATCTCCACCTGATACGCGCCGATGTGCTGCGTAATGCCACCGGCTTCACCTGCCGCGACCTTTGTTTTACGAATGGTGTCGAGCAGGGAGGTTTTGCCATGGTCGACATGGCCCATAATGGTGACGACAGGCGGGATGACGACCGTGTTGTGATCGTTGCGCGTAGCCATCATGATCTCGTTAGCCGAGAGGCCGTGTTCGCTCTGCACGGCTGGCGCAGCGGTGACCGCGCTCTGCTCTGGCTCGAAGCCCAGTTCGCGCGCAACGGTGGCCGCGTTCTCGTACTCGACGACCTGGTTAATGCTGGCGAAGACGCCGTGCTTGATGAGGTTGCGAATGACCTCGTTGGGCGTGGTGTGCAGGAGTTCGGCCAGGTCTTTGACGATGATCTGCGGCGGAATGGCTACCGGCCCGGTTGGCTTCTCTTTGACTGCCACGGCGCGCCGCTCTACCGGGCGTTGCGCCGGTGCGCCGGGACGACTAGCAGTTCCCGGACGGGCGTGAGTGGGATGTGCCACGGTAGATTGTCGTCCGCCATTCGGATGAGTTGATCCCTGGCCGGTACGAGGCCCACTCCCACTCACGCCGCTGGCAGGCCGTGTCTGCATGTTGCTACTGGTCGGGCGATTTGCCGGTCGCGCCGCTGCTACATTGGAAGACGCTGCCGGACCTGTCGCTGCACGATTGGGTGTGTTTCCGTGAGCAGGACGCTGCTGAGTGCCTGCCGTTCCACTGTTGCTGGCAGGCTGTCTATGAGCAGGTGTGTTCGCTGTTCCAGCCCTACTCGCTGTCGCCGGGCCGCTACTATGTCGATCAGGAGAAGCGGCGCGCGTTGCGGTTGAATTGCCGGTTGCCGGTGCCGTCCGTGACGAAGAAGCCGACGCGGGCCGATCAGTTCTGGTGCTTGCTGTAGTATGTGCCTGATTACCAGCGGTCGGCGAGGTAGTGCGACGGCGATTAGGAGATTTTCCTTCCTGATCCTGGCTGCCTTGCGTGGCACTCTCCTTTGGCTGGGCAGCGCTCTGACGGGCCTGGCTGCTTCTTACCTTTGCCTGCTCATTTCCTTCTGGAGATTCTGATATATTTCTCATGAAGAAGACTCCCTTCTCATAATTTAATGCGCCACAGGTGGCGTTGGAAATCTCACTTCACAGCCACGATAAAGGACTGTCGCCCCCTCAATTACATATAAAGGAAGGGGAGACAGTCCCTCATTGGTCAGTGCCAGGCATGGTTTTAGTCTGCGCTCTAAGGCGTAGTTGCTATGGTTACTTGGTCATAGCGATCGCTCCGCAAACATATACTCACCACTACTGCCCTGTTGCCGAGGGGCTGTGTCTCTGTTAAGAGTCGAGATACAATGACGCATAAGAATAATAACTATCGAATACACTTCACCCGGCAATCTTGCCGGATGGAAACAGTAAATAGTTCCGCACCCCGTGAAGGGATTGGAAGAACTACAATTTACTTCAGTATAGCTTAGAATACTCTTCGTTGCAAGCTTTTCACACTTTGGGGTATGTTTCTCTGTTCTTGCGCTACCCCTGAGAAACACCGGCCCGTTTCCTATCTCTGGAAGCTGCCTGTGCTCCCTCTGGTTGTGCCTGCTCTGACGGAGTTTCATCTCTGGGCAGGGTTGCAATGAAAGCCTCCAGAGCTGCCCGATCTTCGTCTGAGATGGTTGTTTCAAATTCCTGCTCAAGCCGCTTTTTTTTCATAGCGGTTTCCCAGCAGGAGCGACGGGCGCACAGATACGCGCCGCGACCGGACTTTTTGCCTGTAGCGTCCATCACGACATGTCCATCGGGAGTGCGTACGACGCGCAGCAGTTCGCGTTTTGGCTTCGTCTCATGGCAGGCGATGCAGGTGCGCAATGGGATATGCTTCTGACGTTTTGGCTGTTTTGCTGTCTTCGCCATCTTTCCCCTCTCCCTTTTCCTGCGATAATCCTATCCCGTAGGCGTCGATTGACTGGCAATAAGGTCACAGGGCCGATCAATCGGCGCCTACAGGGTCCATATTAGTAGTTGCATTAGTGGCCGCGATGGTGCGAGCGCCTGTCGCCTCGCTCGTAACGGTCGCCGCGCTCACCACGTTCGCCTCGTTCGTGCCGCCCACTGCCCCGCTCGCGCTCTCGACGCGAGTGCGATGCTACCGGTTCGCGGGCCTCATCCAGAAGTTCTTCAAAGATTTCGCCCTCGGCGGGTTTCGTGACATCGACACGCCACCCGGTCAGTTTGGCGGCGAGGCGAGCGTTCTGCCCATCTTTGCCGATGGCGAGCGAGAGTTGCTTCTCCGGCACGGTGACGAGCGCGGTGTGATCGGACTCACGCAGCTCCACCCTGAGCGGTTTGACCGGACTGAGCGAGTTGGCGACGAAGGTGGCCGCGTCTGGACTCCACTGGATGATATCTATTTTCTCATCGTTGAGTTCGCGCACAATGTTGTTGATGCGCGACCCCCGCACCCCGACGCAGGAGCCGATGGGGTCAAGCCCTTCCTGGCGTGCGACAACTGCCACTTTGGAGCGGCTACCCGGCTCGCGTGCAATGGCCTTGATTTCGACCGTCCCCTCGTAGATTTCTGGTACTTCAGACTCGAAAAGGCGGCGCACAAGGTCGCGATGGGTACGCGAGACCAGAATCTGCAACATACGACCCTGGACGCGGCGCACATCGTAGACATAGACGCGCAGGCGCTGCCCCGGACGATAGCGTTCGGTTGGTACTTCCTCGGCAGGCGGCATGACGCCTTCAACTTTGTCAGCCTTATCGAGGTCAAAATCAATGGACCAACCGCGCACGGGGTCTTTGCGCGTGAGCGTACCAAGACGAATCTCACCAACCCAGTTCTTGATTTGATCGTAAAGATGCTCGTGCTCCGCTTCACGGATGCGCTGCAAGATGACTTGCTTGGCCGTCTGCGTCGGGATTTTGGAGAAGATGTTGGACGAATCGACGTCGATCATTTGCCCCAGCGCCGCATGTGGATAGAGCCGCTGTGCCTCCGCCAGAGAGATCTCCTCGTTGCTATCCTGAACCTGGGCGACCACGCGCTTCGAGGCCCAGACATGGACTTCGCCGTTTTTATCAACCTCTATGCGGACGTTTTCACCACCGCCGAAGCTTTTGCGATAAGCAGATAGCAGGGCATTGGCTACGGTTTCCATGACCACTTCGCGGGGTAGTCCCTTCTCGGCTATCAACTGTGCGATGGCCGCTTGAAATTCGCTTCTCATAAACCTTCTTCCTCCCGCTGGCGCCTGGTAGACATTCCGTCGTTTTTTCTAGTGCAAAGAAAATGCCCCTGGCAAACAGAAAAGTGGGGGACGCCCCACTTTCCTTGAAAAACATTTCTATCGATTGCTATGGGTAATTATACCATGTTCTTTCCCGTTTGGCTAGTGGGAAATAACCCGTAATCTCACGGGCAACACCCCACCGGCCTGCATTTATACCATGCTATAATACAAAACAAATTATTGTTTCGATTTCATCCAGGAAGGTTGCTCGCCTCTCTCACGTTTGTATATACGTACAGGCAGTGTATACCTTTCTATTTTGTCGTTGTGATAACACATCCAATAATGGAGAGTATAGAGATGAGTGAATTCCTTCGTTTATTATGGAGCGGTCTTCGCCTGCGCTGCCCGTACTGCGGCAAAGGGAAGCTGTTCCGCCGGTTTTATACCATGTATGACCAGTGTCCCGTCTGTGGCTGGCGCTACGAGCGCGAGGAGGGGTACTGGACAGGAGCAATAGCCCTCAACCTCGTGGTCACAGAGCTGCTGATCGCTCTAGTGACGGTACCACTGGTCATCTGGCTGGCCGTTTCTGGTCTCTCGATCTGGCCGCTGGTCATCATTGGCATCCCGATGTGCGTCATCCTTCCCCTGCTTTTTTTCCGCCACGCCAAAAGCTTCTGGATGAGCCTTGATTTCATGATTCACCCGGTTGACCCGGAAGAGCAGAAGACGATGTCACGGGTTTAGCGAGGGGCAAGCGAAGGCCCGCCCGAACGCGCGCGCGTTCGGGCGGGCCTTCGCTTGCCCCTCGCTTCTGTGATATACTCGTTCATAGTCGTGTATAAACGGTTCATTTCTAGCAATATAATAAGGAGCATATCATGGCTGTGGCTCATGTCACCGAAGACGAACAGGCGTTGATTGAGGCGATTCGCGAACTGGCTCGCGAGCGGGTCGCGCCACGAGCGGCGGAAATTGATCACACGGGAGAGTTTCCCTGGGATATGAAGGAACTGCTGGCACAGCAGGATATTTACGCGATGCCATTCCCGGTTGAGTATGGCGGTATCGGCGCAAGCGAGCAGGCGGTAGTGATGGCGATTGAGGAGCTATCCCGCTACTGTGCCACAACCGGTTTATTGCTGGCAGTGCAGCAACTTGGCTCGCTGCCGATCATACTGGCGGGTAATGAAGAGCAGAAACAGCAGTATCTGCCGAAGCTTGCGAGTGGTGAATGGCTGGCAGCCTTCGGGCTGACAGAGGCGGGTTCCGGCTCAGACGCAGCCGCAATGCGCACAACAGCAGTACGCAAGGGGGATAAATACATCCTCAATGGCTCAAAACGCTTCATTACGAATGGCGGACTGGCGCAGGTTACCTCCATCTTTGCCCTGACCGAGCCGGAGAAGGGAACACGCGGCATCAGCGCCTTTATCGTGGAGAAGGATTTCCCCGGCTTCTCTGTGGGGCGCATTGAAGATAAGATGGGCATCAAGGGGTCGCAGACGGCGGAACTGATCTTCACCGATTGTGAGGTGCCTGCCGTGAATTTGCTTGGCCGCGAGGGTGAGGGTTTCAAGATTGCCATGATGACGCTGGACCGCACCCGTCCCGGCATCGGCGCGCAGGCACTGGGCATCGCTCAAGGCGCGCTCGACCTTGCCGTCTCGTACTCCAAACAGCGCATCCAGTTTGGCAAGCCCATTGCTGAGAATCAGGGCATCCAGTTTATGCTGGCCGATATGGCGACAAAAGTGGAAGCCTCCCGTCTGCTCGTCTACAACGTGGCTGAGATGATCGATCGCGGTGAGAAGAACTTCAGCATGTACTCCGCCATGGCGAAGATGTTTGCTTCCGACAAGGCAATGGAGGTGACCAACGACGCGATCCAGATCCTCGGCGGCTACGGATACATGAAGGAATATCCCGCCGAACGCATGATGCGCGACGCCAAAATCACGCAAATCTACGAAGGAACCAATCAGATTCAGCGTCTCGTCATCGCCCGCGAACTCCTCAAAGATTAGTCGCGTCTTTTACATGTCATTCTGAGCGCAGCGAAGAATCTCAGCTAGCCATCCGGTCAACGCTGCCCGCAAGAGATTCTTCGCTGCGCTCAGAATGACATTTGTATACTGGATGGAGGAAGCCGTGGAACTGGTCATTCTCACCGGATTGCAGGCAGCGGGGAAAAGCACGTTTTACCGGCAGCGTTTTGCCGGGACGCACGAACTGGTCAGTAAAGATCTGCTGCAGAGGCACAGGGGAAGCAGGCAGGCACAGCTCATCGAGGCCGCGCTCTCTGCCGGACGCTCCGTCGTCGTCGACAACACCAACCCCTCGCTCGAAGAACGTGCCGAACTCATTCGCCTGGGCCGCGCCCACGGAGCCGAGATCACCGTCTATTTCTTCGAGCCGCACGTCGGTCAATCCCTCAAACGCAACGAGCAGCGCACCGGCAAAGCCCGCGTCCCCCACATCGGCATCTTCGCCATCGCCAAAAGACTTGTCCCGCCGACCTATGCCGAGGGATTTGATAAACTGTACAGGGTGCGGATTGCTGAGGGGGAGGAGAACACGGCGGGAGAGAATTTTGAGGTGAGTGAGGTGGCGCGTGATTAACGGTTGACTTATTTCCCTTGTGCCAGTATACTTTTCTCAGGCAATAGAAATACAAAAGCCTCTAGAATGGTGGATTTTTTTGATGCAAGTATCCACAAAGGTCGCCCGCGCAGGGTACTGCGGGTAAGCTACTTGCTCGGTGAATTTGAGATAAGCTGATAGGCAAACAAATTGAGCGAATACGGCTCTGGGGTCTGCGACTTGCGAACAGGCTCTGCTTTGTTTTGCTTATAGCCTGAAATCTCGTGAGTAGTTTATCAGACCTGGTGGTTGTTGCTCAGTCCACTTTCCCTTCAACCTCCTTCCAGCCGCACTCCCCTGTGCCCCTTCAGACCATGCAATCCCACGCACTTTTTGACTGCAAAACGCTGAGTAGCGTAACCGGTGCCGTACTGGTATCGACCTCAACCAACTGGCTAGAAGGAGCGGTTTTGTGAGTAAACAGAAGAGGCATTCAACGCTGAAAACCGATCTCGTCCTTTCGCTTCGCGCTGTCAACGCAGAGAACGCTGGCAGCGCCTCGACAACGACTCGAAGAACGTACCACAGAGCGAAAAAAAGGAAGAGATCCGCCATTGGGAAAAACATACAGGAGAACGATCCGAGCGGGTGAGGAAGACTACACTCACCCGCGCTACGTGCGCAAGCAGCGACCCTCGACTGAAGAAGTGTTCAAGTGCAGGCACTGCCGTCGTTTTGTCTGTCCACCGCCTTCTGGCGGTCAGCATCGCAACCACTGCCCGTTCTGTCTCTACTCGCGGCACGTCGATGACCAGCGACCGGGAGATCGCAGAAGCACCTGTGGAGGGAGCATGGAGCCAGCAGGCAGCTTTCAACGCCACAATGGCGAACACGTGCTCGTGCATCGCTGCCTGACCAGCGGCCAGGAACGCTTCAATCGTCTCGCGGCAGACGACGATTTCGAGCTTGTGCTAACTCTGCCCTCGCTGCCTCCACGTACCTCTCACGAGGCCAGAATCGAACGACAGGAGGAAGCACTGGGATTGAGAGAAGATCAGTACGGCGCGTATGGAGTAGCGTAAACGATTTTGCCCTCCCTACTGCGGGTCACGTTTATTGTTGTCCCAATCCAGATAAATGGGATCGCAGTAGGGAGGGCAAATGTATATCTGCGGCACGGGCGTAGAATGGTGGAAGTTATTAGAAAACACGACAAATGCATTGACAGGCAGCCCGTCCATCCATATACTTCATTAAGGGGAAGTTGTCCTTTCCCACATGGTGAGCCTGCGCGACCTTCCGACCAATGTTCCTCTTACTATTTTTTTTGCAGCAAAGGAGTTGCACATGAAGAAGGTTCTTGTTATCACGGCGGCTGTTTGTTTCCTGGTAGGCGTTCTTGCCGGTATGTCGTTGAACCTGTACCGGAGTTCCACTGTTCACGCGAGTAAGGTTGCGTCATTCACTGTTGTGGAGCACGCGATTACGGACACGGTTGGGGAGGTGTATCCAGGTGGGAAAAATGGCGATTACATGGGCAACCAGCTGGCTTTCCACAATCCTGTGTATAACGCGTCAGACACGAAGCAGGTGGGGCATGACAATGGGGACTGCGTGCGCACAGTGGTAAGCACGAATAAGCAGCACCCCAATGGCGTCTGGGAGTGCTTCTGGACAGTCTTCCTGAACGCCGGTCAGATCACGGTTGAGGGGCCATATTACGACAATGGGAACGACTCGATGCTCGCCATCACTGGCGGCACGGGAGCATACCAGGAGATACAGGGGCAGATGAGGCTCCATGCCACCGGCAACCCTGTCGGCTCCGAATACGATTTCATTTATATGCCAGCGAACTAACAAAAACCCGTCGGCGCTCGATTCTGGTCGTTGAAGTTCATAATCGAGCGCCTTGCGGAAATGCTAATGCTGCGAAAAATCCCAAATTTGTAAATCTCCCCTCTCAGGTGCTATCATGGGAGGGGAGTATCTTGAAATCGCCTGGGGCGTGCCTGCGCGGCAAACATTTGTGGGAGAGCAAGCAACAAAGCTGCGTCAATAGAGGCCGCGTGCGCGTGTTATCTTATGAAGTATCTAGTAAGCAAGAATTTGTAAGGCTCTAGCGGTGTTTCAATCTATGAAGGGGCAAGAAATTCCCCCACCAAACGTACAACAGCAAACGGAAATGGCAGGCGCAGCCAGGGCGCTCGCGCCTGACCCACAAGGAGGCATTTATGGTCAACCCATTGCATGAACTGGCAGCTCTCGGACAAAGCGTCTGGTACGACAACATCGACCGGGAGCAGTTACAGAACGGTATGTTCAAGAACCTGCTCGAACAGGACGGTATCTCAGGAGTAACAGCTAACCCGACCATTTTCGATAAATCCATCGGCCAGGGCCATGCCTACGACCAGCAGATGGAGCAGCTCATCCGTGAAGGCAAAAGCACCAGCGACATTTATGAGACGCTGGTCATCACCGATATTCGTACTGTTGCCGACATGCTGCGCCCCATTTACGACCACACCGGCGGCGCTGACGGCTATGTCAGCCTCGAAGTCTCGCCTGATCTGGCCCATGACACCGAGGGGACGATCAAGGAAGTGCGCCGCTTCTGGCAGATGGTCGATCGCCCCAACCTGTTGATTAAGATTCCCGCCACCCCGGAAGGTATCCCGGCTATTCGCCAGGCGCTCACTGAGGGCATCAACGTCAACATCACCCTCATCTTCTCACGAGCGGCCTACCGCGACGTGGTGGAGGCTTACCTGGAGGCCCTGGAAACCCGCAACGCCGAGGGCAAAGACATCAGCAGCATTGCATCAGTCGCCAGCTTCTTCGTCAGCCGCGTCGATACACTGGTCGACAGGTTGCTGGACGAGCGCGTTAAAGCCAGTAAAGATCCCAATGAACAGCAGTACCTGAAGTCGCTTCAAGGCAAGGCGGCCATCGCCAACGCGCGCCTCGTCTACCAGGATTTCAAGGAGCTGTTCAGCACACCGCGCTTCGAGACGCTCAAGCACAGTGGAGCGATGATGCAGCGTCCGCTCTGGGCCAGCACCAGCACCAAGAATCCGGCCTATCGCGATGTCCTGTACGCTGAGCAGCTGATTGGTCCCAACACGGTCGACACCATGCCACTGGAGACCATCGAGAACTTCCGCGATCATGGTCAGGTTCACCTCACGGTTGAAAATAATATCGAGGAGGCGAAAAGCGAGTTGGGTGCGCTGGAGGCCATCGGTATCGGCTATAACCAGGTCACACAGCAGCTTCTGGACGAGGGCGTGAAAAAGTTCGCCGATTCCTTCCACGACCTCTTCAAGACTATTGAAACCAAGAAGCAGGCGCTGGCCGCGCAGCAAGGTGCCCATTAGAAGCGGGGCACACGATCATGGTCATGGAATCCCATTTTCGCGGCCCGAACGATCTCCAACCCGCCCTCTGTGACGGGTTGGAGAAACTGAACTGGCAAAACGCGGCACAGCGTATCTGGAATCACCACGCCTCATTCTGGAAGTCAGATCCCCAGGTACAGGAAGAGATCGGCTCCCGGGCGAGTTATACACCTTCGGCGTCCTGAAAGCGGCTCAGGCACTCGGCGACATTTTCTCGCTCGAAAAATCACCAGCGCCGCGTCATCAGCATGCACATCGCTGGAAATCTCGGTCAGGGCTTGCATACTATCGAACAATCAGTCTGATGGATGAACAAGGATAAAACAAGAGGAACGCAGGTAGTGATAATGAACCGTATCCATTCCGGGTAGGCCTATTCATTCTCGGTACCGATCAATCGGCTCCGAACGGCAACCTACTATATCTCAAGGATTGACAGAAGGCATACAATTGTACATGATAATGAGGAACCGTTAACAGTCGTATAAAACACATCAGGAGATCGTATAATGCCTCAACGGAGCGTAGTCGAGGCCCCCAACCCACTTCGAGAGGGGCTACGCATCAAACACAGCCTGGAACCCTGCGTCATGGTTATTTTCGGGGCTACAGGCGACCTGACACACCGGAAATTGTTGCCTGCTCTCTACCGACTGGCAGTCGAATACCCGCTGCCAGCAGGATTTTCTATAGTCGGAGTAGCGCGTCGCCCTTTCACTACCGAGGAATTTCGCCAGCAGGCCCACGACGCCATCGCCGAATACGGCGGGGAACCGGTCAACCCGCAGGCATGGGAAAGCTTTGCCTCCGGTCTCTTCTACCACCAGATGAATTTCGACAATCCAGAAGGCTACCAGAAGCTCTCCAACCTGCTAAGCACTATCGACCACGATCGCGGCACGGGCGGCAATCGTGTCTTTTATCTCTCTACACCGCCAAGCCAGTATATTGAGATCATTCAGCACCTGGGGGCAGCCGGACTCAACAGGAGCCGGAAAGGCTGGACACATATTATCATCGAAAAACCTTTCGGCCATGATCTTGCTTCCGCACGCGAACTCAACCGGCAGGTGGCGAAAGTCTTCCGCGAGGATCAGGTCTATCGCATTGACCACTACCTCGGCAAAGAGACGGTGCAGAACATTCTCGTCTTCCGCCTGGCAAACGGCATCTTCGAGCCGATCTGGAACCGCCAGTACATTGACCACGTGCAGATTACCGTCGCCGAAAACATTGGTATTGAGGGGCGCGCCGGTTACTACGAGGAGTCAGGGGCCATTCGCGACATGATCCAGAACCACGTGCTGCAACTGCTGACGCTGGTAGCGATGGAGCCGCCCATCAACTTTGAGGCCAACGCTGTGCGCGATGAGAAAGTCAAAGTCCTGCACGCCCTGCAGCCCATGGCTGGGCGCGATGTCATCATCAACACCATCCGGGCGCAGTACGGTCCCGGCTGGGTCGGCGGCAAGCAGGTCAAGGGCTACACCGAAGAGACGGGCGTCTCACCTGTCTCCATGACCGAAACCTACGTCGCCCTCAAAACCTATATCGATAACTGGCGCTGGGCCAACGTTCCCTTCTACCTGCGCACCGGCAAACACCTGCCCAAGCGCGTTTCGGAAATCGCCATTCAGTTCAAACAGCCGCCGCTCGTGCTCTTCAAACAGAGCGAAGCGCACGGACAGGTCGAGCCAAACGTGCTCGTGCTGCGCATCCAGCCGGACGAAGGCATCTCGCTCAAGTTCGCCGCCAAGGTGCCGGGGCCGGAAGTCGATATGCAAATACGCTCTGTCTACATGGATTTCTTCTACGGCTCGTCTTTTACCCGCGCTCAACCCGAAGCCTACGAGCGCCTGCTCCTCGATTGCATGATCGGAGACCAGTCGCTATTTACGCGCCGTGATGAAGTCGAGGCTGCCTGGGCCTTTATCCAGGGCATTCTTGATGAGTGGCAGAACGAGCCGCGTGAGACGATCCTCACCTACGAATCCGGCTCGTGGGGACCGCAGGCCGCCGATGAATTCATCTGGCGGGATGGTCGCCGCTGGCGGCGTCCTTAGCCGGAACGATGAAGTTCACACTAGCGAGGGAAAGATGCATGACTAAGGGGACAGCCGGTAATCCAGATATTCGTATACCCTGGGCAGGCAGGCCAATTTCGCTGGACGAGTTCGAGGACCAGTTGGCCTTCCTCTGGAAAATGTCCGCCGACAATATGCGGACGGGGTCGAACCTCTATGTGCGCACCAGCGTACTCAATCTGCTTATCTGCGCGCCCGATATCGAAACGGCCCGCAAGGCCAGCGCGCTGCTCCGTTATCTTTCAACCACCCACCTGGCACGCGTTACCATCTTAATTCTTGATCGCAGCACGCCTATAGATGCTCTTTCCGCCTGGGTTACGCTGCGCTGCTTCTCCATTATCTCCGACCTGATGCGCCACTGCTTCGAGCAGACAACGCTCCTGCTCTCCGGCTCCGCCCTGCGCTCGGCTGCCAACATTGTGCGCCCGCTACTCAAACCAGACCTGCCTGCCTACCTGTGGTGGATCGGCGAACCGGCCAGCAATGATACCGTCTTCAAAGGCCTGGTGGAAATCAGCAACCGCGTCATTATTGACACCAGCACTTTCCTTAATCCCGAAGAAGATTTACTGGCGCTGTCCTCGCTCATGCAAAGCCATCAGGGTATCGCCATCAGCGATATGAACTGGGAGCGCATCATGCCCTGGCGGCAACTGGTCGCCCAGTTTTTTGATACACCGGAACTCCTGCCTTATCTGTCAGGCATCCACACTATCGAAATCGAACACGCCGTCGCTCCCCTTGCCATACCACTGCAAAGCGAAAGGGGAGAAATCTCTCCCAACCCGACCAGCGCCTTCTTACTTGCCGGCTGGCTCAAAGGACGCCTCGGCTTGCAACGCTCTTTCTCAGAAAAGGAGATACGCGAAAGGGAGAGCGGTCACTACCGCTGGCAATTGGAGCGCACGCTCGCCGTCAATCCGACTGCTCTGCTTTCAGATATGCCTCGCTCCGGAAAGAAAACGCAGAACACAAGCCTTGAACTCATTCCACGTGTCTACCCGGAGTTGCGTCCCGGCTCGCCTGTGCGCGTCACGCTCAAAAGCAAGATAGAGAGTAAAGCAGCTACCTTCACCATCAACCGTGAAAACGATACAGAGCACGTTCTGACAACCATCGAACTCTCGCAGGAGACGCGCCCACAGCGCACCGTTAGCCTTGCCTCAAATCAGGAAGAAAGCGACTTGCTCCAGACAGAACTGGAATTCACCGGTCGCGACTATACCTTTGAGGAAACGCTGCGCGAGCTGGCCGACCTGCTGGGATAACATTCAGGGAAATCTGTAGGGGCGAGGCCTGGGGCCGGTCCGTATGGCAACCATGAACCGGACCGCACCGGGCTAGCCCCAGGTATCGCCCCTATGGATTTGTACAAGGAGCATAGTTGTTATGAATATCGACATTTTTACAAACGACGACACCCTCAACCATGAGGCCGCAACATATATCGTGCGTCTCGCCAATCAGGCCATTGTCACACATGGCCGCTTTACCTTCGCACTTTCCGGTGGCAACACCCCGAAAGCGCTCTACGGGCTGCTCGCCACCGATCCGTACCGCAGCCAGATCGACTGGAGCACTGTCGAGATCTTCTGGTCCGACGAGCGCTGCGTTCCGCCCGACGACCCTGAGAGCAACTACCGTATGGCCGAGCAGGTCCTGCTCAGCAAAGCACCCATCCCCGCCGCCAACATCCATCGCATGCCCGCCGACCAGCCCGACCGTGAGGCTGCCTCGGATGAATATACGCGGGAGATGCAGCGTGTCTTCGGCACCAACGGCATCCCCGCCTTCGACCTGATTCAGCTTGGCATGGGGCCGGAGGGTCACACCGCCTCACTTTTCCCACACCAGCCCTCCCTCTCCGCCACCGGGCGACTGGTCATGCCCGTCAGCGTGCCGAAACCACCGCCTGACAGGCTCACCTTCACGCCGCCTCTGCTCAACGCGGCCAGAAACGTCCTCTTCCTCGTCACGGGCAAGGAGAAAGCCGATGCCGTCTACCACGTCCTCGAAGGCGCCTACGAACCGGACGAATATCCGGCGCAGACCGTGCGCCCACCTCACGGCGAAGTGACCTGGATGCTCGACAGCGCCGCCGCCTCCCAACTACGCGGCTCATATCATACAACTGCATAAGGGGGAAATAGCGTTATGGTAGGCATCGTTCCATCCATTCTTTCGGCAGACTTCACGCGGCTGGGCGAACAGGTGCGTGAGGCAGCCGAGGCGGGCGCGGCGCGCATCCAGATCGATGTCATGGACGGCCATTTCGTCCCCAACATCACGATGGGGCCGCTGATCGTCGAGGCCGTGCGCCGCAGCACCGATATTCCCCTGGAAGCGCACCTGATGATTGGCAACCCGGAACTCTACATCAACGATTTCGCCCATGCCGGGGCAGACGTCATCATCATTCACCAGGAGACCAGTCCGCACCTGCATCGTCTCATCCAGCAGATCAAGGCGGCTGGCAAGCAGGCGGGAGTCGCCCTCACGCCCTCGACGCCTACCTTCATGCTCGACGACATCCTCACCATGCTCGATCTCGTGCTCATCATGACCGTCAACCCCGGCTTTGGAGGCCAGGAATTCATCCCTGAAACGCTGCCCAAAATCCGGCGCATGCGCCAGGTCATCAACGAACGGGGTCTCCACTGCGACCTCGAAGTCGATGGCGGTGTCCACGAGGCTACCGCCCCTCTCGTCGTCCAGGCCGGTGCCAACCTGTTCGTCTCCGGTTCCGGCGTCTACAACAACCGAGAGACCGTCGCGCAGGCTATGGAGCGGCTGCGCAGGGCAATCTCTCGTTGATACGCCCACGCAAGAATTGCCGATTTCCGCAAGCGGAAAGATGGCCTATCTCTGGTTCCTCTGGCGGAGACGCTCATTGATAAAAGGGGCAAAATGCCCCTGCTATCGCCGTTGGACCTCTGGTAATTGCCAGTCCGCGCCTCTGACCCACTCATTCAGGCAATGCGGGTTGTTCAGATATGCGTTTACAGTGCGTCTCGCACCATCCTGGCACCTTCGACCATTGCGCAGAGCTTGCCGAAGGCTACATCTCGCGGCAGGTATTTCATGCCGCAATCGGGGGCCAGGATCAGGCGCTCCGGCTCTACGTACTCTAAGGCGGCGCGGATGCGTCCGGCCACCATCTCAGGCGTCTCCACCTGCATATCGCCCAGATTCAGGACGCCGAGAATGATGGTTTTTCCGCTTAGCTGACGCAAGACGGAGAGGTCGAGGTCAGGTTGAGCCGCTTCAATCGAAATCTGTTTAGCGACGCTATCGCGCAGTTCCGGCAAGAAAGCGTACTGGCCGGGACGGTCAGGCACGATGGCGGCATAGCCAAAGCAGAGGTGCAAGGCAGTTGTACCCTCAATCCCTTCCAGAGCGCGGTTGATGACCTCTACGCCGTAGACTTTCGCCTGCTGCGGCCTCGCTTGCAGATATGGTTCATCGATCTGGACCACGTCGGCCCCTGCCGCCTGCAGATCTTTGATCTCCTCGTTGACCGCCGCCGCGATATCCAGCGCCAGGGCTTTCTCGTCGTGGTAATAGTCATCCTGCGCCTGGTGCGTGATGGTGAACGGGCCTGGGACGGTGATCTTGATACGGCGGTCGGTGTTGCGGCGCAAAAATTCCACGTCACGCGCTTCAACCGGGTAGAGACGGCGAATCGGGCCAACGACCCGTGGCACATGGTTGACACGCCCTGTGCGACCCAGCATCAAGCCGGGATTATCGAGGTCCATTCCTGCTAATGCAGTGGCGAAGCGGTTGGAATAGCTCTCCCTGCGTATTTCCCCGTCGGAAATAATGTCGATGCCCGCCCGTTCCATATCGCGAATGGCGAGCAGGGTAGCATCGTCCTGGGCCTGCTGCAGCAAGGGTTCAGGGATGCGCCAGATGTCTCGCGCCCTCACACGCGGGGGCAACCGACGCTGTAAATTCTCACGATCCACCAGCCACTCCGGTTGCGGATAGCTGCCCACAACTGTCGTCAAAAGCTTCTCAGTCACCCGTTCTCCTCCATCAGATACGTTTTTCTAGATACAAAAATCAGAACAACCCCGGCCCATGTCTGGCCATAAAAAGATCTTCTCGCATGTCATTCTTCGCTGCGCTCGATACCATTGGCGAACGCTCTGCTTTGACTTCTCGCCGCAGAGCGGCTCTTTCGGGTTTGCGCAGCGCCAGAGGCGCTGCGCAGTCCACAACCCGTTCGCCAAGGGGATCTGCGTTCAGAATGACATATCCGGGCCGGTTTTCTATGTTATGTAGTGATATCCGGGTAGGGCAGCGACCAGTGCGCGAGTTTGCGCGCATATTCGCGCTGGAAGGCAAGCGGCTCCTCGTAGTCACGCTCGAACAGACCGATAAAGAGCGTGAGGGTCAGGAAATTGTGCGCGCCAAGCTCGAACAGTTTGACGTAGTCATGCGTCGCCAGCGCCTCGCGCTCCTCATCAGTGAACTTCTGCCAGGTGCTGCGTTCACTCTCCGGCAGGTTCAGGATAACATTCGCCCGTTCGGTCTCCCACCAGGTCACGGTGCCGCGCGGGTCTTCACGGTAACGCTCAAGCAGTTCCGGGTCGCGGTCGACGGTGAAAATGAACTTGTTGAGGAGATATTTGCTCATGCGTCAACTCCATTCGGGTCCCGTTTTAAGGATTCTGGATACCAGGTAAAGTACGCTTCCATTGTATGGAACAGGTCGAGAGAATCGGCGTAATCGGCCCTGACTCCCCCGGCAACGCCCATCATCAGCATGAAGTCGAGGAAGCCATGCGTAGCATTTCCCGGCTTCCAGAGGCTTTCGAGCGAGACTTCGCGTAACGCGCCCTCGATATCACCGGAAGCGATCCATTCCACGGCCTTGCGGTCGAACTCGGGGTCAGGCCCGTGCGGACCAAACTGGCGTGGCCCGCCGAGTTCGAGGGAAAGATGGCCGGTGCCGATGATGGCGACGCGCTCATCGCTGGGCCATGCCTCGACGAGGCGGCGCAGCGTGCGGCCCAGTTCCACGAAGCGCCACGGCTGCGGCAGCGGAGGGGCGAAGATGTTCGTGTAGATGGGGACGATAGGCAGATCCGCCTGCGGGCGCGTCGTGATGATAGGACACGTGATGCTATGGTCGACGCGCAGTTCGTTGCTGAACGCGAAATCGAACCCGGCATCCAGCCCGGCGCGCAGCAGGTAGGCCGAGAGTTCTTCGTGTCCCTTCAGGAACATGCGCGGCAGCCCGAACTCGCGCTCCTCATTATAGTAGTTCGCGTCGTAGAACGGGGCTTTGCCGATGAGGAACTGCGGCATGTTATCGTAGAAAAGCTGGTGAAAGTGGTCAGAACCGACCATGACAAGCACATCTGGTCTGGCTCGTGTCAGCGTTTCGCGGTAGGCCAGCACTTTGCGTACCCACTCGTCGGCAAAGTCGGGCCTCTCCTCCGGTGGCGCGGTGCTGGCCCGATAAAAGAAGGGGTGATGCGTGGTAGCGAGGACAGCGACAAGCTTTGCCATAAAATACCTCCTTCAGACACGGCCTGCACACATGGCAGGCACTGGATGAGTGAAGCTAGCCTTCGTCTGGAATATCGTTATCGACAGGCGGTCGGTAGACGGCGTTGCGGTCAACCGCCGCGTAGATAGCGGGGGCGATGGGATGGCGCATTTCTTCAGCAAGGTGGCCGAGCAAGCCCGCCGCCCGCGCGAGCAGGGCTACGCCGCGCAGCAACTCAGGGGGCAATCCAATGTCAGCCAGCGCTGCTCCGGCGACGCCAGCCCCATTGAGCGGCAGCCTGCGACCAAGAATGTCAGGATGAACACGGCCAATGGCCTCGAAGAGGCGCAGGTGCGGCCCGCGCAGACCCTCCTGCGCGGCAATCTCAATCATCACGGCAGTGCGAGGGTCAGCCGTCTTATGCACCGGGTGGCCCAATCCCGGCACGAAACGACCAGCCGCCTTCTGTTCAGCAACGGCCTTGCGGGCAAGCGCGTCCCACTGCTCATCGGTCTCCGGCAGTGGGCCTTCCACGCTGAGCAGCACGCCCGCGAGAAAGCGGCCCGTGTCTTCTGTGACGCCGAGGAAACGCGAGCCGCCGCCCAGAAGACCGGCGGCCATTGCCCCTTGCAGCGCATCGGGCGCGCTGTAAAGGGTCATGCGGGCAGCGATCGCGGTGGGGGTAAAGCCGTGATCGGCCAGCGAGACAAGCACGGCCTCGAAGACGCGCACCTGCTGCGGGGTCGGGCGCTGCTGCGTAGCCAGCCAGAGCGCCAGCTCGCCAAAGCTGATATGACCCATCAGCTCGCCCGCGAGATCGTGACCAAGCAGCGAAATACTGGTGGCGTCAGATGCCCCGATTCCGGTTGGATATTCCATCTTTCCCCTTATATCTTAACAACGGTTCCCAGCCCTCTCGACACAGGGCCGAACCTGGACTTATCGTTGCTCGTTATCCTGCTGGTACACTGGCTGTCTCACGTCCCTTTCAGAGACTGGCCGTGGCTCACTGAGCCAGGCACGAATCTCCTCGTTGTCCTGACCGAGCGCCGGGGGCGGCAGATCGTAGCGCGGCGGCGTCAGCGAGAAGGAAATCGGGTGGCGCACCATCGGCACAGCATTCTCTCCGCTTCCAACCTCGACAACAGGATTGAGGCCAATTTCGCGGGCGAACGCGACCCCGCCTGCAACGTCGTTGATAGGGCCGCAAGGAACACCAGCAGCGATTAAGAGATGGAACCACTCGTTGGCCGTCTTCGTGCGCAGCCGCTCCACCAGCAGCGGGCGCAGGATTTCGCGGTTGCGATTGCGGTCCTGGGGAGTCGCGAACCTGGGATCGTGTGGCACCTCAGGCAAGCCGAGCACCTCGCAGAGCTTGCTAAACTGCCCATTGTTGCCGGCAGTGACAATCAGGTCGAGATCAGCGGTCGGCAGCGCTTCGTAGGGGAAGACGCTGGGGTGGGCATTGCCCATGCGCTGTGGCACGACGCCCCCGGAGACATACGCCGTCGTCTGGTTGACCATGCCTGAGAGGGCAGTGGCAAACAGGCTCGTCTCCACGTGCTGGCCCTCGCCCGTCTTATTGCGGTGATTGAGAGCCGCCAGAATGCCGATAGTGGTGTGCAGTCCGGCCATTACATCGAAAACAGAGATGCCGGAGCGATAGGCCGGGCCATCCGGGTCGCCGGTCAGGCTCATCAAGCCGGACATAGCCTGCACGATAAGGTCATAGCCGGGCAGCGAAGCCCCTCCTGTCGTTCCGAAGCCACTGATGGAGGCGTAAATAATGCTGGGATTGCGCTGCCTGACAGCATCGTAATCCAGCCCGAAACGCTTGAGGCCGCCGGGCTTGAAGTTTTCGATGAAAATATCGGCGCGAGCCGTCAGTTCGTGGGCCAGTTGCAGGTCGGCGGCATCATTGAAATTGAAGGTGACAGAGCGCTTGTTGCGGTTGATCGCCATATAGTAGGTTGCAACACCATCACGCTGCGGTGGCAGCCAGTTGCGCGTGTCATCTCCCGCCGGACTTTCGACCTTAATCACGGTCGCTCCGAGGTCAGCAAGCAGCATGGTACAGTATGGTCCGGCGAGCACGCGTGAAAAATCGGCCACCAGCAGACCGTCAAGCGGGCCTGGACGCTGCCCGACTCCCCGCACGATTTTCTCGTTCTCCTGCTCTGGCATAAGGTTCACCTTTCCGATCTATCTGCTGTTTGTCCGTTCTACGGACGACTGTCCGTTAAATGAAGTATAGATGACATCGTTTCTCATGTCAAGGTAAAGACGGTGAGGAACCGGCAGACTTTGCCCCGCGCGTGACTTGCGGCCTGCTTTGCCAGCGCACCCAGTCCGCGCTGATGGAGGCGGCGGTCTGCAATAGCGCGGGAAGGTACTCCCCGGTCAGTTTCTCGATACTGGTTTCTGCCGCGTGAACGGAGATGTTGAGCGCGGCGAGCACCTGGTTATTGCCATCGCGTACAGCGGTAGCAATAGAGCGAATGCCATGCGCAAGGTCTTCGTCGGTGAGCGCCCAGCCTCGCGTTCTCACCTCACACAGAACGCGGTCACGTTCCTCCACTGTTGGCTGCCAGAGCGGCGTGATGCCAGAACGGCTCGGCTCGGCAAGCACCCGTTCCAGTTCGTCCGGGGACAACTCGGCGAGTAGTACTTTACCAAGCGAGGTCTGAAGGGCCGGGAAGCGCGTACCAATGGTTACTGCCAGGGTGATGATCTTGGGAACGGCCACTCGCGCCACATAGACGATATCGGAGCCATCGAGCTGGGCAAGCGATGAGGATTCGCCTGTATACCCCACAAGCTGTTCCATGTGCGGGCGAGCAATCTCCCACAGGCCGAGCGAGCCGATGTAAGCCATGCCAAGCTCAAGAACACGCGGCGTAAGCGCAAAGCCGCCGCCCTGCACAAAGCGGACATATCCCAGTTCCTCAAGCGTAAGCAGCATACGCCGCGCCGTTGGGCGCGCCAGCCCGGTAGCCGCCGCCACCTCGCTCAGCGTCATTACTGGTCGATTGGGTCCAAACACCCGGATGACATCCAGGCCGCGAGCCAGTGCCTCGATGAAGTCGGATCCTGTTTCGCCACGCATCAAATTTCCCTCCGGCACATCAGCGCCATTCCCGTCCCGGCTCAATGTGCATGTATAGCTGTACGCTTTTCGCTGCAATCATGGTAGCAGAAAATATATACAGATGTCCAGACCATTCCCCTGCCTGCACAGCAGATGAAGCGGTCCCCCTGCTCGACATAGCGCGCCAGCTTCTGCAGGCTCGACTGTGGGCCAGCCTCATTGTCGCCCGGCGGGACATCTCTGGAGACGATAGTTACAGTACCCGGCGTCTTCAGCCTTAAATGTGATCTCCATAAACATCTACGGACACCTATTCTGAGCGTTCTCTTAGAGAGCGAGCAATGCGGCGCGGAGGATCGACGAACCAGCTCCAGGCGCATTGAGCCACATAGGTGGGAATGGGCAGGCGAGGGGTGGGGGTCTCCTGACCACCGGAACGCGTGGTGCGCTCGAGGATGGCGCGGTATAGATCATCGGGCGTTGTGCCAGGAAAGAGAGTATAGGCGGCACCAATATGCTGCCAGAAATGGGCATCACTCCCTCCCGTCTCGGCAAATTGCCACTCCTGATTGCAGACGCGCACGACAGAGCGCATCGAGGCGTTGGCGGGCGAAGGATTGTATATCTCGATGCCATCGATAACGTAGCCCTTGTTCAGCAGGTCATCGATTCTGGCACGACTCAGGCTGGGAACGAGGCGACCAAGCGGGTGAGGAACAATAACCAGTCCCCCCTGCTCTTTGATGGCTTCAATGCTCTCTTCAACCGGGCGCATCGCTCCTGGCGCTTTCTTGATGAAAAGGCCCAGCAGGTGACCCTGACGCGTGCTGACCTCAACGCCGGTAATCATCTGTAGTGGATTTCCCCGCCGCTCCAGCAACTCGGCGACGCGCTGCGCCCCTTCTATATGATCGTGATCTGTTACGGCGATCAGGCGCAAGCCGCGACGTGTGGCCTCTTCGATCACGCGGGCGGGGCTGGCCCAGCCATCACCGAGGTTGGTATGCATATGAATATCGGCACGACTGTAGCCTGCCGGGGTAGTCAAAGGTGTTTGAGTATGTGTTTCTGTTTGTGATGCGCTATTCATCTTTGCTCTTTTCTACCATTGCTCTATACTGAGGAAGGGCAATAAAGAAGGTAGAACCTTCACCTGGAATGCCAGCGCTCTCCACCCAGATCGCGCCGCTCATCGCTTCAACCAGTTGCCGACAGAGATAGAGGCCCAGACCAGCGCCGCGCTGCACGCTGTTGAGAGCATTGTCCAGGCGCATAAATTTCGTGAAAAGGCGGCCTTGATCTTCCCACGAGATACCGGGTCCCCAATCACGAACGGCGACAACGACGAAATGGTCGCCAACGAGCTGGGGAACGGCCTGCCGTGCGTGCAGCAGCCGCCTGTTCAGAGCTTCCAGACTGATACATTCCGAACTAATCGCCAGCTTCGAAGCTGGCGGACTATACTTCAGCGCATTGCCGACGATGTTGAGCAAAACCTGGCGCAGCCGCAGGTCATCAGCCCAGACAGAAAGGTGCTCGTCAACCTGGATATCCACCACACGATTCTCGCGGGAAATGGTAGGCTCCATAATTTCCAGGATCACCTTCACCGTCTGGATAATCTGCACAGTACCCGGCGTCAGCTTGACGGTATCCTGATCGATACGGCTGGTATCCATAACATTACTGAGCAGCAAGATCAATTCATCGCAGGCGCGACGGGCATTCGTGATAAAGCGCATCCGCGCTTCATCATCGAGAGAGAAGTAGAAGCTGTCCAGTAGTTCGAGATAGCCCTGGATAGCTGTCAGAGGGGTGCGCAGTTCGTGCGAGGCCGTCATAAGAAAGTGGTTTTTCAGCCGTTCGGACTCCTGTGCCTGCTTGAGCGCCTCGCGCAATTCAGCATTTAAGCGAGCGCTGGTGAGGGCGATGCCTGCCTGAACCCCAATTTCACGCAAGAGTTCCAGGTGTCGCCGCCTGTAAGCATGGGGACGGTAACTTTGTACGGAAAGCATGCCAATCGGCTCTGCCCCATAACGAATCGGTACGAAGAGCAGCGATTGAGAAGGCTGACCGCTGCCGAATACATCTTCTTCGCCATCGACAAAAGATTCATCACCAGTAGAGTAAACTGAATATTCCTCGGCGGTGGAGAAGATGAGACCGACATTGTTGTTATAGAGAAAATCGCGGGTCTGTGGGCGAAATTCATCATAATCAACTGCGGGGTATGGAATACCATCATCGATAAGATAGTCCATCACCAGTTTTTCCGGGTTTTTGCTGTAGCGACTGACAAAGAAAGCATCGGCAGGCATGATGCGCCTGACCTGTTCGTAGATGGTCTGATAGATGCTTTGCAGGTCGCGCACGGCCTCGGGCCTGGATAAAGCCCGCCCTATCTCAATAAGTACCGCTCGTTCCTCACTGCTGCGGCGTGCCTCCTCATAAAGATGAGCGCCCTCAATCACCACCGCTGCCTGGTTCGCAAACAATTCAAGAAAGGCGAGCGTCTGGGCAGTCGGGCGCCGCCCATCTTCCGGCGCATCGGGCGTCAAAAAGCCAAGAAGCTGCCCGTCGCCATCGCGCAGCGGCACGACCAGCAAATCTTCCGCGCGCCAGACTTCGGGAGGTAAATCTGGGGACGGCTGCGGTGGCGAAGAGGGAGGACCGCCACTGCCATCCTCTTCCACAATGACAAAGTAGCTCGCAACGAGTTCATCCAACCACAATTCGGCTTCCGCCGGAATAAAGTAGGACCTGCTCATGGCATATTGCCGATCGAGCAGGCGATCAACGACCGCGTCTGGCAGTGGATGCTCGTTCAGGTATATTTCTAAATCCTCATTCACGCCAGCCACAGCGCGCACGCGAAAATACCCCTTTCCATCGGAAAGGTAGAGCGCCGAGTGCTGGAAACGCAATGCCTGGCACGCCGCCTCCGATACCCTTTTTAGCAGCGTATCGGTATCCATCTGCAAGCGTAGAGAAGCGCCTATCTCAGTAATATATTTCAGGATTTCGTGCTGATATTCCAGGTCTGTCTCTTGTTGGTTCAACGCGAGAACATTGCTCCCATTGCTTTCTAAGGAAACATCCACAGTTTCACCCATTACCCCATCAACTAAACACATCTCACGCAATTATAGCATAGACAAAGGCAAATGTGTGTATTTGATTCGATTGCAGGTACTCTACTCTTACTCATCGTCACCACGGCCCGTTTTCTCCAGCTTCAGAGAGCAAGCTGTTTTTCAGCCATCAGTACCATTCCGCTCCTTGCGCTACCTTCGTATATTATTATATATTCACGCCGAGAACCAACCTTTTTTGCTATGAGAGATGAAGCGATGATTATTACCAGTCAGAGCAATAGGCGAGTCAAGCAGATTCGCAGCCTGCGCGACCGGAAGGAACGCGAAGAGACGGGACTGTTTTTCGTTGAAGGAATTCGCATTGTGGTGGAGGCCGTGCAAGCCGGGGCAGAGATTGAGATGTTGGTAGTAGCGCCCGACCTGCTGAAAAGCCAGATCGGGCAAGAGACTGTCCGGCAAGAGCAAGAACGGGGGATTCCTGTGCTGGAAGTCTCTGCGCAGGTTTTCAAGAGCCTTTCAGTGAAAGAGGGACCGCAGGGCATCGGGGCGGTCCTCCATGAGCGCTGGGAACCATTGGACAGGGTGCGACTGACGAGCGGACTGGTCTGGGTCGCGCTCGATGCCGCGCAAGACCCCGGCAACATCGGCACCATTATGCGTACAAACGATGCGGTTGGCGGCACGGGCATTATGTTACTGGGCAACTGTGCGGACCCATACGACCCTTCCGCGCTGCGGGCCAGCATGGGAGCCATCTTCTCGCAGAGGCTGGTCAAAGCCAGTTTTGCCGACTTCGCACGCTGGAAAGAACGCTACCACTACACCGTCGTCGGCACCTCCGACTCTGCGAAACTCGACTACCGCGAGGCACGCTACCACGCACCGCTCGTTCTGTTGATGGGCAGCGAGCGCCAGGGGCTTTCGGTGGAGCAGCAGGCCGTTTGCGATATGATGGTCTGCATTCCGATGGTCGGGCGCAGCGATTCGCTTAACCTCTCGGTGGCAACCGGCATCGTGCTCTACGAGGTCTTCTACCAGCATCGCCACGAGTAATATGTCATTCTTCGCGCCGCGAAGAATGACATACCCGAAGAGGCTCTTATTGCTCCTCTACAGGCTCAACAATGACGAGGTTGGTATAGAAGGTGCTGCCACCGTTAAAATCGGCAAGCCGGTCGGAAGTCGTCCAGTTGATATTGCGTCCATCGGGGCTGTAGCGCGGCCACCAGACGGTTGCGGTTGCCAGCACACCAGAGCGAATATCTTCGGTCACCTCGGCCAGCAGATGACACCAGCCGCGTTCGTTGCTCACACGCACCATCTGCCCGTTGCGAATGCCGCGCACCGCCGCGTCCGTGGGATGAATGCGCAGCGTCGGCGCGCCCTCCCTGGCTCGCATCAACTGCTGGTTGCCGAAGGTAGAGCTGATAAAGTGGTGCGCCGCTGGGCAGAGCAGGGGTAAACGTCCGTCTTTTGAGACAGAAGCCAGATCAGCCGCTTCGACTTCCGGCTCCCAGCCCGGCACCGGGTCGTACCCCTTCGCCAGAGCTTGCTCCGAATAGAATTCCACCTTGCCGGAGGGAGTGCGGAACTTGCCACCGGCAAATGGTATACGCTCCTCTTCGGGAATGGGAATAGGAATGGAACCCACCACCTGCAAGCGTTCGAGCGTTATGTTCTGTAGTAAGGGGTTCTTGCGTGCAGTGGCTTCCAGGACGCCACGAATGACTGCATCCGCATCCTCACGCAGCCAGGGCTCCTCAAAACCCATGCCAGCGGCCAGGGCGCGCATGACATCCCAGTTGCTGCGCGCCTCGCCAAGCGGCTCGATGGCAGGCATATTGTACTGTATTGAGAGCTGGCCGTAGGGCTTATGCAGGTCGACATGCTCAAGCTGGCTGGTGGCAGGTAAGAGAATATCGGCGTAGCGAGCGGTGTCCGTCTCGAAGAGATCATGCACCACCGTAAACAGGTCGTCGCGCAGCAGGCCTTCTGCGATCTTGCCAGCGTTAGGCGCGGAAGCCGCCGGATTGGCGTTGTACACATACAGCGAGTAGACGGGAGGGTTGGCCTCGCCGGTCAAAATAGCTCCCAGCCGATTCATGTTCAGCCAGCGCGGCGCGGGCGGACAGACCGGGTCATGGCTATGACTGGTGGCCTCTTTATCCCACGAAAGCCAGTCGCTGGTGCTGTACATGAGACCACCTCCAGGCAAACCATATTGACCGGTCAGCGCCGGGAGGCAGGCCAGAGTGCGTACTGTCTGGCCGCCATTGGTATGGCGATTAATGCCATCGGTGACACGCAGCATGGCGGGCGTTGTGGTGGCATAGCTGCGGGCAAGCTCCGTGATAGTTCCGGCATCGACGCCGCTGATATGCGCAGCGCGCTCGGGCGGGAACTGGAGGATGCGTTCGAGCAGATAGGGCCAGCCAAGCGTGTGTTCGGCAATCCACCGTTCGTTGTGCAGACCCTCCGTGACCATGACGTACATCATGGCAAGGGCGAGAGCGGCATCAGTGCCGGGCACTGGCGCGATGTGCCGATCGGCGGAGCGAGCGGTCAGCGTGCGCATGGGGTCGATGACGATCACACGAGCACCATTGCGCTGGGCCAGACGCAAAAAAGGCATGACGTGCGGCGCGGTGCTGGCCGGATTGCTGCCCCAGATCAGGATAAGCTTGCTCTGAAGCAGCATCTCCGGCGAAGGAGCGAGTCTGCCACCCACAGTGAGCAGGACAGCCTCCTCCGCCGCATAGCCACAGATGGCACGCACGAGCCGCGAAGCGCCCAGGCGATTCCAGAAACGCGAATCGGAAACAGCGCCATTTACCAGCCCGAGCGTCCCGGCATAGCTATAAGGCAGAATACACTGCGCCCCGTGTTGAGCGATGATATCGCGCCAGCGCCCCGTAATCTCCGCGACGGCCTCATCCCAGGAGATACGCACGAACGAACCGCTGCCTTTGGGACCGACGCGGCGCATGGGATAGAGCAGGCGATCAGGGTGATAGACGCGATCAAGGTAGTGATTGACTTTGGCACAGAGCCAGCCTCGTGTCACCTGATGATCGGCTCGTCCCCGCACGCTGACAGCCCTCCCCTGCTCATCAACCCGCGTCTCCAGGGCGCAACAATCGGGGCAATCATGCGGGCAAGAGCCGTAGACAACTCGTAAATTGTGCTCTTCCTCTTTCGATGTTTGTGTGGCAAGTCGCGGTGACATAGCATTTCCTTTCTGAAATCCGGGTCAACCCCGTACCATCTCTATCCAGAGATTCTTCGCATCGCTCAGAATGACATGTCCGACCTGTTTTTACGGCGAATTACTCCTCTCAAATGTGCAACATATTCGCCAGCGAGTCAAGGTCCAATGCCAGTAGACCACTTGCGTATATGGTGGTTTTGGCGCTGGCTGGAATAAACCCGGTGGTACAGGTCATTAATCGCCGTTTCATGCCTCGCTTCGCCAGATAGAAGGCACATAAGCGAGGCAGGGAATGGTTTAGTAGAAGACAGAGAGGGGGCAGAGGCATCATTGATTGATGTCTCTGCCCCCTCCTGCCGTGAAGGAGAGAAAGGAAAGGAAGAAATAAAGGGGGCAGGCACATAGATCGCACTGCCTGTGGACACGCAGCGCGGCATATTAGACCCCCATATAGATACGTCGCGGGGTTACACCCATCGCTATCCGTTTCAAAACTCTATGAGCCGCCAGCTTGTTGGGGCAACCTGTACAATAATAGCATGGACTGCTCTTCTTTGCACCTGCAAAGGATTGGAGGCAAAAAGGGGTTGAATATGGAGAGGAAGATAGGAGATGGAAGAGAAACGCACCCCGGCAGGCTACTTTGTTCCCATCGTAGTCGTTCTTGGCGCTACTTTGCTGATGCCGCCATTCCCGCTGTTTTTCTTGCTGCTGATCGGGCTGGCATTGCTGACAGGCAGCGGACTGCTTGTGGCGGGAATCATCTGGCACGTGTGTTCAAGCAGAAAAAAAGCGAACTATTTTTCGTCCCAGGAGCCGCTGTCGGTGAGCCAGTCGAGGACGGTTTCCGGCATGCGGGAGAGCGCGGCCTGTCTCGTAGAGCAACGCGGCAAGGTGTGAAGGACGGTTGCGCCATATTCTTTCGAGGTGATACGGCGGTCAAAGAGTACCACAGCATTGCGGCGCGAATCGCTCCATGCCAGACGGTTGAGGACGCGCCGCACGCGCAAAGAGGCGAGCGGCACCGTCAGTTGATGCAATTGATTGGAAATATGTTCGACGCGAGCGGCAAGCGGTGGATCGTTCAAGACCGGCATGGGCAGGCGCGAAATCAGGATGCAGGCAGGTGTGCGCGTGATCTCCTCAGTGCCATCCCAGAAGAGACCCGTTCCCAGCAGAACTACCCGCTCCTGCTCCTGAAAGATGTTCCAGAGCTGGCGCGGCGAACCATCGATGCCATGACCCAGTACGAGAATACCCCGCGTCTCCAGGATAGGTTTGATGGCGGCATAGGAACTGCGCAGGGCAGCGTGCGACGTAAATAAGGAGACGAGCTGCCCTTCGAGGACGCTCGCCAACTGGATCAGCGCCTCGTCGAGATGGCGCTGGTACTGCGGCATGTTAGGTTCCGGGACATCATCGGGCAAGTAGAGCAAGGTCTGCTCGTGACGCTCGGTGGAAATGGCAAAGGTGGAACAGGTATCGATCTCAAGGCCAAAACGCTGGCGACTGAACGAGAACTGATGATCGACGGCGAGGGCCGAACCCGCGAAGATGGTGCCTGTCCCCTCGTTGAGCAGCAAACTCTGGATGACCGCCGATGTCTGCACCTGCTGAGCATACAAGACGGGGAGGCTTTCGGCTGCCGGGTCCGCAGCGGAAAGAGCATCCTGGCGACGCTGCTGGAATGGCTGCGACATCGGATTTGACAGACGCAGCCAGTAGACCATCTGATCTTCAGTGAGGGACATAGCGCGTCCGGCGAGCTGCTTGAGTTCCCGCAATTGTTGCCCGCAAGCAGCAAGCTCCAGCGCAATCGAGTCATCCTCACTGCCGTTGAGCGCCGTGCGTTGACGCCCGCGAGAGGAAGCCAGAATAGCTTTTTCGGCCTCGTCCGCGACATCAATTACCGCTTGCAGACGGTGGGCCGCCTGTTGCCATGCCCGTTCCACCTCCCTCCACGCTCCCAGGTTACATACCGCGTTTGACAGGCGCAGGGGTTGATCCTGCCGTTCACTACCGCGATTCCCATGACCACGTCCGCCCGTTTCACCTCTTCCCTTATCTTTGCCGCCATTGCCCGCACCTTGCTGGACATACTCTTCAAGCAGACGCGTATACGCCTTGAAGAGCGTTTCAACCGCTACACCTGCCTGTCGTACCACCTGAAACCAGGAAAGCAGGCGGCCATCTAGCTCGGACTTACTGATGGTTGGTGTTGTCGAGAGACCACCGGGACCATGCTCGCGCAGGGCTGGCGCTGCCAGGGCAAGCAGACCTTGATAGCGACCGTCGGGCAGTTCCATGCCAACGGTATTGAGGAGTTCGAGCAGGCGCTGCTGGTCAAATTCCCTGCTGCTCCAACGAGCAATCTCATCCTCCAGCAGGTCGGCATCGAGGATGAGACGCTGTGGAATAGAGGAAAGCAGCGAATCCGCGTTTGAGAGGTCATCGAGCAAGGCGGCATGCGTCGTGACAACAATCGAGGCCGCGTTGACGCGCTCCTCGGCGCGGCTGACGAAGCAGTATCCCTTACGGCGGTAGAGACAGCGCTGATAAGCTGTACCGGCACGTGTATCACCCGCTGGGATGCGCTCAACGCCGGAGGCAATGCGATTCCAGGCATCCATTTCCTGTGGCAACATGGTCAATTCGCCGCGCTCGCCGGTGAGCGTCTGCTGTGCCCAGAGGCCAAGTTTCGCCATACCCCGTCCCTGCTCCGGCGTCAACTGGCCGCTTGTCCGCTTGAGTGCGGCGCCGAACCAGCGATGGATGCAGAGATAGCCGCCGCGCCCGGCCAGATACGCCACAGGCAACTCACTCTTGAGTGTTGCCTGTACCTCTGGCAGGATCGCCTCCATAAGGCGGCGCGCCGCCTGCTGGTTCGGACAGGCAATTACCAGTCGCCTGGCACTGCCGCTCTCGCCTGCCTGCACCTGCTCGGCCAGCCACTCCAGCGCAGGCTGCAGGACAGGAGTATAATCACTGCCGCCAATCGTCACTTCCATCAATAGAGGTGCATGCTGCTCAAACGCGGTACGGACTGCTTTTCTGGCCGCCGCATAGCCTGGATAAGTCTGCTCTGCTTGCGGTGCTGGAGCCAACCTGTCCGCTTGAAGAGTTTGAACGGCCTGGGGTGCAGGCGCAACTGCAAGCGAGCTATACGCTTGCTCAAGCGAACCGGCCAGGACAGGCGAGCTATTAAGCGATAAAGCAGGTGGAGCAGTGTTTTCATCTGCTCTGGCAATGGCAAAGGAGAGGACGCGGGGATCCATTCCTATTTGCGCGGCTAAGAGGTCGCCCAGGCTGCCGCGCCTGGCAGTGTTCAGCACGCCATCTTGCTGTTGGCGCTCGTGCAGCTCCTGGCGCAGAAATGCCAGTAAGGGCCAGTTGCGGGGGGCATCCATGCTGGCAATATCCTGCAATATGCCCAGGTCGACGGCCTGCAGCCGCCTGTAGAGAGCGAGAAATACATCCTTTGCCAGCACGGTGTCCACCATTGCGCGGTGCCTACCGGGGGCGACACGCACCCCTAATGCCTCGGCAACCTGCCCCAGATTGTAGCTCGGTAAAGAGGGCAGCAGGACGGTCGCCAGCTCAAAGGTATCGATGAGGGGATTATTGCGTGCCAGGCCGCGCCGCCGCAGAAAACCGGCATCGAAGGGGATGCTATGCCCGACGATGGGCAGATCGCCCAGGAATGCCTGCAACTGCTGCGCAATCGTCTCGAAGGCAGGCGCGCCCACCAGTTGCTGCATGGTAATGCCAGTCAGGCGCTGCACGCGATAGGGAATCGAACGCCCCGGATTGACCAGCGTTTCGAATGTATCGAGAACAGTTTCTCCCTGGAATTTGATGGCTGCGATCTCAACAATGCTATCCTGTTCGGCATGCAGCCCCGTTGTTTCCAGATCAAGTGCCACGCGAACCGGTGCCTTTTTCGCCATACCTCCCATCCTTCTAGACTGGTGTTACTAGTATTCAAACAGAGGAACCGGTTGCAGGCCAGCTCAGGAGCAGATTCCGTGCCTTTGCCGCCGCCTGTCCTCGATGGCTGATGCGGTTTTTGTGTTCCGGTGCCAGTTCGGCATTGGTCTTGCCCAGCTCAGGCACCAGGAAAATAGGATCATAGCCAAAGCCACCCTTTCCCCGTGGCGCCTCGGCGATGATGCCTTCCTGCACGCCCTCCACGGTACGGTACAACCCTGAAGGCTCAGCTATGGTAATCGCGCAGCGGAAGCGGGCCGTGCGCTGCTGTGGTGGTAGCCCTTTAAGCTGTTCCTCAATCAAACGAAAACGCTCGGCATAGGGCGTTCTCCGGCCCGCGAAACGCGCCGAGTATATGCCGGGCGCGCCGCCAAGAGCATCTATCTCTAAACCGGAATCGTCCGCGAGGGCGAGCAAGCCCGAAGCACGCGCATAGGCCAGCGCTTTTAGCTCCGCATTTTCCGCGAACGTTGTTCCCGTTTCTTCGACATCCATATCCAGTTGGATATCCCGCAGGGACAGCAACTCGAATGGCACATCAACAAAGATAGCACGATATTCTTCCAATTTATGAAGATTGGTTGTCGCAAGCAGCAATTTCCGCATGATTTTCCGAATCTAGACAAAAAAGCACAAAGAAGCGACTAAATACTTGAGACTGGATTTCCGGCGCTTATATTATCATATCACATGATGCTTGTCGAGGATTATGACTTTCGTACAGAGTGCTATCTCTGTCAAACAACTTACAGAAGATTAGTGTACAATACTGACAAATGGAACGGGGAAGAGGAGTACGTCATGTCTGAGCAAGAAAGACCGTGGCAAGGACTGCTATTTGCGAATGTGGCCGTCCTCTTCTTTGGGCTGGCCGGAGTGCTGGGCAAGCTGAGTGTACTGGCGGCCCCGCTCATCGTCTTCGGGCGCGTGTTCTTTGCCAGCGTGGTGCTGCTACCGTTCTGCCTGTTCCAGCGCGTCTCCTTGCGCCCGAAACGGATACAGGACGGTTTCTTGCTGTTCGGGCTGGGCGTCTTGCTCGCCCTGCACTGGACAACCTTCTTCCAATCCATCAATGTCTCCAGCGTCGCCATCGGGCTGCTTTCCTATTCCAGCTTTCCCCTCTTTACCGCCGCGCTGGAGCCGCTGCTGCTGCGTCAACGGCCAGGCCGCGTCCAGATCGTGGCGGCACTGCTCATCCTCGTGGGCGTCTACCTGCTGGTGCCATCCTTTACGCTGCAAAACCGGACCACGCTCGGTGTTATCTGGGGTGTGACCTCAGGAGCCACTTTTGCCCTGCTCTCTGTGCTGAATCGCGGATTGGGTCGCAGCTATCCCAGCCTGACGATCAGTCTCTACCAGGACGGAACCGCTGCCGTCGTCCTGCTGCCGACCCTCTTCCTGGCAGCAAGCGGCCCCCTGTGGACGCCGCGCGAACTGCTCATCCTGCTCATCCTCGGCGTGGTTTGCACGGCGCTGGCCCACACACTCTTCATCGCCAGCATGCGCCAGATCACCGCGCAGTCCGCCAGCATCCTCGCCAGCCTGGAACCTGTCTGGGGCATCCTCTTCGGCCTCCTGCTCCTGCATAGCATCCCCACACCTGGAACGCTGCTTGGGGGCGCAATTATCCTGGTAGCGACGCTGCTGCCGGGCATTGCGGCAGTCATGGGAGAGCGACGCTAATGCATGTGCATGCCGCCATTCACGTCCAGCGTAACGCCGGTCAGGTAGGCGCTCTCATCTGAGGCGAGAAACAGGATGGCATTGGCGATATCTTCAACGGTGGCAAGACGTCCCACCAGCGTGCCTTTCGCCAGCTCAACTTTGCGTTCTGGCGTGAGCAGGTCTCCGGCGATATCGGTATCAACCATTGAAGGCGCGACGCAGTTGACGCGGATGCCGCGCGGGGTCAGTTCGCGTGCTAGCGCTTTGGTCAGCCCCATAATGCCTGCTTTAGAGGCGCTGTAGGCCGTGGTGCCAAAGACGCCGCCGCCTCGCTCGCCTGAGACGGAAGAGAGGGAGACGATGACGCCACCACCCCGTTGCAGCATGGCGGGAACGGCAGCCTGCGTGGTCAGAAATGTGCCTTTGAGATTGACATCGAGCACGAGATCGTACTCTTCTTCAGAGATGTCAAGAAACTGCGTAGGACGGGTCAAACCGGCATTATTCACCAGGATATCCAGTCCTCCAAGGGTTTCCACCGTCTTGCGCACAACCTGCGCCATCTGCTGCTTGTTGCGCACGTCGGCCACCTCGCCAAGTCCCTGGCTGATCTCATTGAGTTCTGCCGCCACGCGCTGCACATTCTCCGCTACGATATCCGTGACTGTCACCTTCGCGCCCTCGCGTGCCAGAGCCAGCGCCGTCGCCCGTCCTATCCCTCGCGGCGAACCCGCTCCGGTGACTAAGGCAACCTTTCCTGCAAATCTGTTGCTCATGGGTAATTCCTCTCAAATCAAGCAGGACTCACACCAGTCTGTCCATGTATATGTTACGATCAGATATCAGTGTTATGATTATAGCATTTCACGAAAAAGGCTCTCCTGCATGTCACTGAAAACAGACATAGACATGCCATTCTTCGCTTCGCTCAGAATGGCATGTCCGGGGCTTTCTCATCAGCTTCTTCGCCCTCGCTCACAATGATATGTTCGAGAGAGTCTTTGATATCATATTGCCTTCTTTTCCTGTTGAGCAGCGTTGTCGTTACCTCGCGCCAGGGCGGTGAAGATGCCGAGGGCAGCGCAGGCAGCGCAGATGAGGAGAGCCATGTGGAAACTGGTTACAAATGTTTGTTGCAAGCTGCTGGTATTGCCGAACGGGAGAGTATTCCCCTGCGAGGAGGCGAGCAGCGTTCCGGCTGCCGCGCCTCCTAAAGCAGCAAAAATGGTGCCGGTAAGAGCGACGCCGATGCTTTGCCCGATGACACGCCCGGTTGCCAGCAGGCCAGATGCCTCACCTTGCGCGTTCTGTGGCGCGGCCCCCATCATAGTGCGCGTATTGGGCGATTGGAAAAGCCCCTGACCAATGCCGGTCACGGCCAGTCGCCAGATGATATCCCAGGTCGAACTCTGTGCGTTGAGCTGGCTCACCAGGAAGAGGCCGAAGCAGGCGATTGCCAGCCCAACTGGAGAGAGCCAGCGCGAGCCGAAACGGTCGGCCAGTGTGCCACTCAAAGGGGCAACAACGGCGAGCATGAGCGGTAGAGGCGTCATCATCAGGCCGGTCTGGATGATGGAGAAGCCGCGCAGTTGTTCGAAGTAGAATGGCAGGAGAAAGCCGGGCGCGAACAGCGCCATCATGCAGAGCATGAAACTGATATTGGCAAAGGCAAAGACGCGATTGGCGAGCAGGCGCAGATTGAGAACGGGATGCTCGACATGCCCTTCGACATACACGCCCAGGCTGAGCATGAGCAGGCTGACAACGAACGTGGTGAGCGTTCCGGCGGAAAGCCATCCCCATTCCTGTCCAAATGAAAGGCCGAGAGTGAGAGCAGCCAGCCCGATAGCGAGCACCGTCGCACCCACCAGGTCGAAGCGTTCATTCCGCACCCGCTCTGGCCTCCGCTCATGGTAAAAGAGAAACGCGGCGGAGAGGACGAGCAGACAGATGGGAACATTGACATAAAAAATCCAGCGCCATGTCAGATACTGTGTAATGATGCCGCCGATGGTCGGTCCCGCCGCCGTACCCAGTGAGACGACCACCATGTTCAAACCCAGAGCCAATCCTCGTTTGCGACCAGGAAATGAGCTGGTTATCATAGCCACGTTCACCGAGAATATTAAAGCCCCGCCTATGCCTTGCAAAAGACGGGCCAGAATGAGAAACAGAAGAGAAGGGGCCTGGCCGGAAAGCATTGATCCAACGATGAAAACGACCAGCCCCATCATGAAGATCGGCTTGCGCCCGATCATGTCGGCGAGGCGTCCAAAGGTGAGGAGAACGGCGGCAATCACCACGAGATAGCCAATCACGATCCATTCGATGGCCCCACTCACGCCTACACCAAAGGTACGCGCAATGCTTGGCAGGCCGATATTGACAATCGAGCTATCCAGTGTTGTCATAAAGGCTGCTGTCGCCGCCAGGGCAAGGATCATCCACTTGTTGGTCTCGCCCACCAGCGCGCCGGTCGTGCGCAAGGCAGGATGGACCACGTGCTGCACTGCGCGCACGGGAGCGGTAAGAGCCTGCACCGCTCCATTCCCGGCGGCAGTTTCAACCGTCCTGTACGTATACTGTCTCAGTTCTTTAACCATGGTATCTCCGTTATGATAAATGCGTTTTTTATTGATACAGTGAGAAATATCTCTTTACGAACCGCCTGAGAACCTATCTGTTCCCTTGTCTAAAGTATAAATTCCCATCACTGGTAAGTCCAATACATAATTCTTAAGATATTAAGAGGTACAAACTATTAATGGTCAATGCGATCAGTGACAGGCATACATGGAAGGAACAGGTAAGGCATGGAACTGCGCCATTTACGCTATTTTGTGGCCGTCGCGGAGGAACTGCACTTTGGAAGGGCCGCCGAACGCCTTTCAATTGTGCAGCCGTCGCTGAGCCAGCAGATTCAGCAACTTGAGGACGAGTTAGGTTTTCCCCTGCTGTATCGCACGAAACGCTCTGTGGAATTGACTGACGCCGGAAAGGTGTTTCTCGTGGAGGCAAAGCGCGTGCTTGCCCAGGCGCAGGAGGCGAAACGAGCGGCGCAACGGGCGTATCGTGGAGAGGTAGGGCGACTGGTAGTCGGCTATATCAGTTCAAGCACCTATGATCTGCTGCCGGTGATGCTGCGTGTCTATCGCGAGCGTTTTCCCGATGTCGAGGTCGGCTTAAGAGAACTAACCTCGCAAGAACAGGTACGGGCGCTGGAAGAAGAACACATTCATGTCGGGCTTTTGCGCCTGCCGATCAGCACACCTCTGCTCAAGGTCGAGGTAGTGCGCCGCGAACCAATTGTCTGCGTGTTGCCAGAGGGCCATCCCCTTGCCAGACACGAGCGGATAGCCGTCCCCTTGCTGGCCGACGAGCCGTTTGTGCTGCAATCAAGCCATCGAGGAGGAGGTTATTACATGCAGTTGATGAGACTGTGCCTGTCCTCAGGCTTCACTCCCAACGTGGTGCAGGAAGTGACCGAGATGCATACCATTGTGAGTCTCGTCGCAGCCGGGATGGGTGTCTCGCTGGTTCCGCTCTCAACCCGCAACATTCGCAGCCAGGGTGTCGTGTATCGAGCGCTAGAGGGGCCGCCCGCGCTGGCGGAAATGGCCGTAGCGTGGCCGCGTAATTCACGCTCCGCGCTTGTACAAAATTTTCTGGATGTAGCCAGGGAGACCGTTACGAGCACGCAATAAAAACCCGGGCAGGACATGCGAGAGAGTCTTTTTTAGTGGCAAGACGTAAGCCAGGTCTACACCATCATTCCAGGATCAACAATCCAGCCCTCGTCGCTATCACAATTGCGTGGAATACCGTAGCCATCTGCGCGTCGGGTGTAGGCCCAGGCGGACTGGATGGCGCAGAGGAGGGCGTCGAGGAGATCGGCCATGGGGTTGGAGATGAGAATTGCGGCGAGTGGATCGGGCAGGGTGAGAGTGAGGCCGAAGCCGGCGGAAAGGGCGGGAGAGCGCAGGGCTTGCACGAGTTCGCGCCGCGCTGCCAGTTTCTCCCCGGTTTGTTTGCTGCGTTCGTCGCTTTTGTAGCTGCGGGAGCCGAGGTAGCGGCGGGCAACGAGGGCGGGATAGCCCTCGAGGGCGACGCGGCTGTCGCTGGTAGGGCGACAGGGCAGGATGCTGACGCCAGATTGCAGGAGGCGGGGGGCTCCCTGGAAGAACATTTTGCCAACGGGGACGCGGTGCAGCATCATGGGGCTGCGCGATTTCGCCAGGGTATCGGTGGCTCTGAGCAGGTGTTTCTGACCGGGCGGCTGGCTGGCGCAGTAACAGGTGATGGTTTCCTCAAAGCCGGTCCTGCCCTGCGTGGCGACAAGCTGCATGTAGTCCTCCCAGTGCCGGGGCCAGCCAAGATTTGCCAGCAGGAGACGCGGCAGACCGAAGGGGAAGTCGAAGGCAGCGCACCAGGGGCCGTCACAGCGCAGAAATATCTCGAACTCCTCCAGGGTGGGCAGGGTGAGGCATTCAAGGAGGGTGAGCTGCTCGTCGTGCAGGGTGCAGAGGGCGCAGGTGATAGGCTTGCGGCGCGAGGGGGCGCTGGTGAAATCGATGCCAAAGATGCGCATGGGCAGGTTAGAGTTGCGCCATCACGTTTTTGCTGATGGTGCGCAGGGTGGCAAAGACGCCCTTACCCTCGGAAGCAATAGCCTCGAAGGTAGGGACGCGGCGGCGATTGAGATAGCGGTCCAGCACACCGACGGGCAGAGCGGAGGGCATATCCCGCTTGTTCCACTGAATGACGTAGGGGAAAGTGTTCATGTCTTTGCCGAGGCGGCGCATATTGATCTCCAGTTCGGTCATGCTCTGCACATTTTCCTCAAACTTCTCGGCCTGTGAGTCCGCTACGAAGACAATGCCATCCGCGCCATTGAGCACGGCCAGGCGCGTGCGCTCGTAGAGAATCTGGCCGGGGACGGTATAGAGATGGAAGCGCGTGCGGAAACCGTGAACGGTGCCGAGGTCGAGCGGCAAGAAATCAAAAAAGAGCGTGCGCTCCGTTTCCGTGGCAATGGAGAGCATTTCCCCACGCGCCTGGGGATTAATGCTCTTGAACACGTACTGCAGATTGGTCGTCTTCCCACAGTAGCCGATGCCGTAATAAACGATCTTACAGTGAATCTCGCGTGCAGCAATATTGATAAGCGCCATGCATCAGAACCTTTAGTCACGGAAGAGTAGATCGATAGTATCCTCAACCGAGGAGCGGAACTGGACATTGATGACGGAAGACTTGGTGCGCGTCGTATCGGCTCGCACGCGCTCCAGGATGCGGCCCAGTTCATCCGAAGCCTTTTTGGACAGGACCTTGACAAGCCCAATGTGCGTCAATTTGTCAAAGACGATCACCAGCAGCCACTGTTCCTCCACCATAGTGGTATAGATATTTTCATGCACGCCCTGCTGGAAGATGGTGCGGAAATCCTTCTCGCCGAGCAATTCGGCCACGTGGCGCGATGAAGAGAATGCGCCGGCCAGCAGCGCGCCGAGCGTGGTCGCGTTGCGTCGAGTCCCATTCCCCTGGTTAGCGATCACCTGCCCGCTTTTGTCAATCAGCATGACAGAAGTGGCGTTGGTGTCACTCATCAACTTATTTAAAGAAGTGGTGATAGTAGTAAGTTCACGGTCTGAAATAACCAGATTAGTCAGTTGTTCCATGTAACGCGACCTCTCCGTGTACACGCTTGCGCATTGTCGTTATTGACCATTTGTATGCTACGCGATATCAAGAGCTTCAAGAATTTCGTTACGGCTCGCCTTCACGACATGGCGAATGCGAGCGATATTGGATGCATTATCAGAAAGGGTGACGACGAGAGCGAAGTCTCCAAGTGGATCAACACTCACCAGGCCACGTTCATATTCCATCAGGACGCCCACCACACTGCCTCGCGAGATCTCCTGCCCCAAAGCATCGGCGGTACTCAGGCCGGTCGACATGATCGCGCCAATGGCCTCCATATCTTCTTTGCCATCACGAGTCAGTCCCTCGATTAATAAACCGTCACGACCCACCAGGATAGCCTGTTTGACCCCCGGAATGGCTAAAAAACGGCTCAACGTTTGTTTCAGATCGACCATACGCTCCCTCGTTTCCCTCGGAACCGGCACATGCTATAAAGTCAGAATATACCGTTGCTATTTTAACCCATCTGAGGAGACAGTGCAAACGGTATGGGAAATCCTGGCTAATCCCATTGGGCAACAACACAACGAATTCCTCACCCATACCATATAAACGCCGGATTGGAAAAAATAACATGGTAAGAAGCAGACTCTTCTTGATGCGAACCGGGTTAAGCCTCCGATTGGTGGAGGTTTAACCCGGCCTGATGGTTCCGCCTTGATTATCGCGACTGCGCGAAGGCGATGTCACGTTGTTCGTGTTCCTGGACGAAATCACGGGCGCACTGGAAGCTGTTGGCGGGGGCGACGCGCCAGAAGAGGCGGTGCATGCGCGTCCACTCGGCAAGGAGCTGGGCAGCACGCCAACTGCGCGTTTTTTTGCGGTGCCAGGAGATGACGGTACGCAAGGCATCCAGTTCGCCGGGGTCATCGATGCGCTGGAGTTCGACCAGTTCGGTATTGCAACGCATGGGGAAGGTGCCGTTTGTATCAAGCACGTAGGCAACGCCGGACGACATGCCTGCCGCGAAGTTTGGCCCCGTTTCACCGAGGATGACGACCATGCCTGCTGTCATGTACTCGCAGGCGTGCGCGCCGGTGCCTTCGACGACGGCCAGCGCGCCGCTGTTGCGCACGGCAAAACGCTCACCAGCGCGTCCTGCCGCGAAGAGTTGGCCTCCGGTAGCCCCATAGAGGGCGGTGTTGCCAAGAATGGTGTTCTCGTGAGCGGCGAAACCGGCATCGACGGGCGGCAGCAGGACGATCTGGCCTCCGGTCATGCCCTTGCCCACATAATCGTTAGCGTCACCGTGCAGGATGAGACGCATGCCAGGGAGGCAGAACGCGCCGAAGCTCTGGCCTGCCGAGCCGTGGAAGGTGCAGGTGATGCTGACGCCCGGCAGTCCCGCGTTACCATAGCGGCGCGCTATCTCACCGGCAAGCGCGGCTCCGATAGTGCGGTCGGCGTTGCTGATAGTGTGCTGGGTCAAGACACTGCGTTCGCCGTTGAGCGCCTGTTCCGCCTCGGCTAACAGTTGTTCAGCAAGCGAGGATGGCGCCTGCGAGACTGATGGCTGACGCACATCAGACATCCTGCCCGGATGAGGGGCGAGGAGGGGTGTGAGATCGATAGCCGATCCGTTTTCCTCATCGAGGGCCGTGTCTTTATATTGCAAGAGGTCAGAGCGGCCAATCAGGTCATCCAGGCGAGAAAAGCCCAGTTGAGCCAGCAATTCACGCACCTCTTCGGCGATGAAGGTCAGGAAGTTGATGAGATACTGTGGCTGGCCGGTGAATTTGGCGCGCAGGTCTTCGCGCTGCGTGGCAATGCCAGCGGGACAGGTGTTGAGGTGACACTGACGCGCCATGTCGCAGCCCAGCGAGACGAGGGCCGCCGTACCGAAACCAAACTCTTCAGCCCCCAGCATGGCAGCGATGACCACGTCCCGACCCGTCTTGAGGCCACCATCCGTGCGCACTTTGACGCGCTCGCGCAGGCCGTTGCGCAATAACACCTGCTGTGTCTCGGCCAGACCGATTTCCCAGGGCAGACCGGCATGTTTGATCGATTGCAGTGGAGAAGCTCCGGTGCCGCCATCATGCCCGCTGATGAGCACGTAGTCGGCGTGGGCTTTGGCCACGCCCGCCGCTATCGTGCCAACACCGATGCAGGAGACCAGTTTGACGCCGATGCGGGCCGAGGGATTGACCTGGCGCAGGTCGTAGATCAACTGGGCGAGATCTTCGATGCTGTAGATGTCGTGGTGCGGCGGAGGCGAGATGAGCGCCACGCCGGAAGCCGTGTGGCGCAGGCGAGCGATAAAGGGGGTGACCTTATGCGGGGGAAGCTGACCACCCTCGCCCGGCTTCGAACCTTGCGCCATCTTGATCTCTAATTCCTCGGCGCGTACCAGGTATTCCGTTGTGACGCCAAAACGGGCCGAGGCTACCTGCTTGATCTTACTGCTGACTGGAAAACCGTTCAATAGTTCCGAATACCAGGCCGGGTCTTCGCCACCCTCACCCGTGTTGTTGCGACCGCCAATACTGTTCATGGCGGCGGCAATGGTGCGATGCGTCTCAGGGCTGAGCGCCCCAATCGACATGGCGGAGATGACAAAACGCGCCCGAATACTCTCCATCGGCTCGACCTCTTCCAGCGGAATTGACCTGGCGGGAGCGAAGGTCAGCAGGTCGCGCAGGGCTGTGGGCGGGCGCGAGTAGACCAACTGTGTGAAACGCTGGTAATCGGCCTTATCTCCACTGCGTGCCGCCTGCTGCAAGGCACGCACCAGCAAAGGGTTGAAGGCATGGTATTCGGCGTCGCGGCGAAAACGAATGCGTCCGAGATCGACCAGCTTGCGTTTGCGACCGGCGGTTTCGGTGCCTCCCCCCAGGCCACCCGCAGGGGGTGGCCCTACTATAGTACGGTAGTGTTTCAGTGTCTGAGCGGCGATCTGGTGGAGGCCAATTTTGCCGGGACGGTAGGGGGAACCGGCGAAGCAGCGTTCGACGAGGGCAGCTTCAAGCCCCACGATTTCGAATTGACCGGCCCCGATGATGTTGCGCACAGTTGAGATGCCCATACGGGCCATGATCTTGCGCAGGCCATCCGCGATGACGTGCAGATAGCGTTCCTCGGCCTGCTCAGGGGTGAGTTGTTCGAGATGGCGCGCACCTGCGAGGGAACGCACGCTTTCAAGCGCGAGGTATGGCACAACAGCCTCCGCTCCATAGCCAAGCAGGAGGGCAATCTGGTGAACATCCCAGGCCGAAGCTGTTTCACAGAGCAGAGAGACATAGGTACGCAGCCCCTGTCGCACGAGGGAGCAGTGGATCGCCCCGACGGCCAGAAGCATGGGAACAGGTGCCTGTTCCGCGCTGGCTCCGCGGTCGCTCAAGATAAGCAGGCCCGCGCCATCGGCAACAGCGGCAGCGGCTTCATGTTCCAGGCGAGCGAGAGATTCCTCAAGCCCCTGGGTGCCGCGTGCCGCTTCAAAGGTTGCGCCGAGCATGCGCGCGCGAAAGCCCTCCGCTTTTATACCGCGCAGGGCTTGCAGATTTGCTTCATTCAAGATGGGTGTTTCCAGGTGCAGCAACCGCGCATGCTGCGGCGTCTCGGTCAGCAGGCTCTGCCGCCGCCCGAGGTAGCAGTCAAGCGACATGACGATGCGCTCGCGTAGCGAATCAATGGGCGGATTGGTCACCTGAGCAAAACGCTGGTGGAAGTAATCTGAGAATGAGCGCGACACGACGGAGAGCGCTGCGAGCGGTGTATCGTCACCCATGCTCCACACCGGCTCTTTGTTCTCTGTAAGCATGGGACGCAGGACGAATTCGACATCTTCATGGGTATAGCCAAAAAGCTGCTGCCGCTGGAAGAGGGCGTCACCATCCATAGGGCCAGCGAACGAGGCGGCTTGTGGCTGGTCAGAGAGGTGGAGAAGATGCGTGTTCAGCCACTGGCGATAGGGCTGCTGTGAGGCCAGAGCAGCTTTGATATCTCTGTCACGCAGCAAGACGCCATATTTGAGGTCAACGGCAATCATCTCGCCCGGCCCGAGCCGCCCCTTCTCGACGATTTCGTGTGCGTCACAGGAGAGCACCCCCGTTTCGGAGGCGACGACCAGCAGGCCGTGGGAGGTGAGCAGGTAGCGAGAAGGGCGCAAACCGTTGCGGTCAAGCGCGGCTCCGACGAAGCGGCCATCGCTGAAGACGAGCGCGGCTGGCCCATCCCACGGCTCAATCTGTCCGGCATGATATTCGCACCATGCGCGCTGCTCCTCGTCCAGCCCGGCATTCTGTTCCCAGGCAGGGGGAATGAGCATCTGCATGCTATGCAACAGGTCGCGCCCGGAATGGACAAGCAGTTCCAGCGCGTTATCGAGCTGCGCCGAATCGCTGCCAGGCACAATAACCGGCTGGAGATCAAGAAGCTTGCTGCCCCAGTGTGGCGAGAACATGGCCTTTTCTCGTGCGGCCATCCACTGCCGGTTGCCCTGGATGGTATTAATCTCTCCGTTGTGCGCAAGCATACGCATCGGCTGCGCCAGCAGCCACGACGGCAGCGTGTTCGTACTGTAACGCTGGTGAAAGATGGCGAAGGCGCTCTCGTAACGAGGATTGGCCAGGTCCTGGTAGAAGCTGGTCAGTTGAGCAGGGGCCAGCAGTCCTTTGTAGACAATGGTATTGCTCGACAGCGAGACGATGTAACAATCGTTTATACCAGCTTCGCGCAGGCGATTTTCGATAACGCGGCGGGCATGATAGAGGCTGCGCTCGAACTGTTTGGAAACCATGTTCTGTGGCCGCACCAGCAAAATCTGAGCAATGGTGGGCGCGGTCGCACGAGCGCGCCGACCGAGTACACTATACTCAATGGGAGGATCGCGCCAGTAGAGCAGGTACAGCCCCAGTTCGCTCAGTTCCTGCTCGATGATCTGGCGGCTGGCTGCATAGGCTTCCGGCTTACATTCCTGAGAAGGTAAGAAGATCATCCCTACAGCCAGGTCGTCAGTATGAGCTAATGTAATACCTCTTTCCTGTAGTTCTGCTGTAAAAAGAGCGCGAGGAAGCTGAGTGAGCAGGCCAGCGCCATCGCTGGTCTCCGCGTCTGCGTCTTGCGCGCCGCGATGCGTGAGGCGTGTCAGCGCCTCAAGCGCCATCTCGATAAGGGAGTGGCTCACTTCGCCCGCTATCTGCGCAACAAAGCCGATACCACAGGCGTCATGTTCCCAACGAGGGTCATAAAGAGGATAAGGACTTCCGGTCGACTGGTGTGCATCCATAAAGTACCCTCCCGCAGGTATAATGGGCTTCCGGTTAGAGGGCACCAGCATTGGGGCCAGATGGTATTCGACGACCAAACAGCGCTCGTCGAAGTCATTGGAGTCTAGCGGAGAAAAGCGGCGTTGGGTTTTGTGTGAGCGGCCATTGCCCACAGCGGCGGAGACAGCATACCCCCGCTAAGCAAAATATAGCATATAAGCGCAAAGGAAGGCAAGAGGATATGACCATTATCTGCCTATCTTGCCTTAACTTTCTTCTACCTCAGCCGATAGATGATGGAGGGGAGAGAGATACTTCCCCGGATAAGGACCTGTATATTCGTTCCGTGTATCTACTCTCATAGAAAGGGTTCAAGCATGCAGACACGCATACCGCGCCTCATCGCTCTTTGCGCCAGTAGCCTTCTGCTGGTCTCGGTGGTAATCGCAATGACTGTGATGGGAACCATGGAGGGTAATTCCCCCCGTGCCTACGCTATGCCGTTCGCCACTCCGGTCGCCACAAGCACAACTGGAGCCTCGGCGTATGTCACGCCAGGTCCGCTATCAATGGACTTGACTCCTGTAACGCAGCCCACCGCTATCACTCTGAACGGGACCGACCAGGCGGAAACCTTCTCACTACCCATCGTGGTAGATGATGATACGGGTTCTGGCGCTGGTTGGGATTTGACGCTCAGTCTGACGACATTCACCAACAGCGGCCACACGCTGGCGACAGACGTGGCGGAAGTCAGCGCACAGCCAACTGCCATCTGTAACAGCGGCACCTGCACAAATCCATCGGTCAGCGGTATCTCCTATCCGCTTGTGCTGACAGCCGATGGCTCAACGACGAGCAAGTTTTTCAATGCGGACACCGGTACCGGTATGGGGAACTTTACGGTTACAACCCCATTCTCGGTCACTATCCCGGCCAATGCCTATGCCGGTACGTACAGCAGCACATTCACGGTAAGCATCACCAGCGGACCATAACCCGCTTCCTGCTAGTCGAGAAGTGTATGCGAATACCCGCAGGAGCGGTGCCTGCGCTCATCCGCTAGCTTGCCCGAGATTGGCCCCTGACGGGTGAGCACAAGGCATCGTCCCTACAGAAGCCCTGCACAGGGACGATTTTAGAGAGAAAAAGGATGTTATTTATGCGGCCATTATTTTATAGAGCACAACTGCACATGCTTCCATGGACGGTATTGCTCTCGCTGTTGTGCGCGCTGCTTGCCATTGGAATAGTGCAGGTATCTCAAACTTACGCGGCAGGCGGGGCGAGCTTCACATTGCAACCGGCTACCGTTAACCCGACCAACCCGTTGAGCATGGCTTATTTCATCCTGGCAGGGAAGCCAGGAACGGTGCTGCAGGAGAGTGTGGTAGTAAAAAACGTTGGCACGGCAACTGGCACGCTTAGCCTCTACGCGGTAGACGCGGGAACGGGGCAGAACAGTGGCATTATTTATCTGCCACAAAATGCGCCTCGTACTGACGTAGGGGCCTGGATTCATCTAAGCATGTCGCGGGTGACGCTGGCAGCAGGTCAAAGCAAGGTGGTGTCATTCCAGGTGGTCATTCCGCGCAAGGCGCGAGCGGGCCAGCATGTCGGAGGCATCGTCGCGGAAGACATGGAGCAAAATTCCACGACAACCAACAGTCGGTTGCAGATCACCGTCCATAGCCGACGGGTGATCGCCGTTGAGGTAAACCTGCCAGGGCCGCAGGTAGAGCAGTTGAGTGCGACCGGCATTCAGGTCGCTGGCTCGACCAACTATGAAATACTGAAAGTGGGATTGAGCAATACGGGAACGATGTTGCTCAAAGCAAAGGGGACGCTACAGGTTGTCGGTAGCAAAGGTCAGGAACTGCAAAACCTGACAATGAGCGTGGATAGCCTGTTGCCCGGAACCTCCATTGCTTATCCACTCTACGTCCAGAAAAAGGCGCTGGGCGTGGGAAAGTACCAGGGAAAACTACTGCTGAAGTACGGGCATGGCAAGTTGCTGAACTATACTACTACTTTCATCATTAGCGAGCAGCAGGTAGTGCAAATTTTCAACAACAATGGCGCGCTGACCCTGCCTGCTACGGGAAGCAGCCTGCTGAGCAGGTTATCCCCGCTCCAACTTCTTGGGGGAGCATTCGTAGTGATGGTGATCGCCAGCCTGATCATCCTGTACTGGGTAAAAAAGCTCTATCAGGCAACGGCAGGGACGGTGCTGGCCGGGCAGCGCGGGAAAGCGGACAGGAATAAAGGACAAAAGAGCAAAGGCCAGCGGGGCAAAAAAAGCCGCTGACTACACGTAGCCAGCGGCTTTTCTGGCCTGAAAACTAGAAGACGATGCAAGCATAACGTCAAAGCGAGTAAAGGTAACTTACGCGCCCCGTTCCTGAATCAGGACAGCTAACTGCGCGAACTCGCACTACTGCTGGAACCGGAACTCGTACCGGCAGTCTGCGGCTGCTGTTGCTGCCCTTGCTGCTCACCTGCGCTGCCTCGTATCTGGTTCAACCACGCTCTCTTACGGCCCAGACGAGGAGCCAGAAGCTGCCTGGCGTACTCGGCTCGCTGCTTCCACCGACCCTGAATGTCCTGCAAGAATTTGACGACATCCTGATCGTTGGCATTCTGAGCGTCCTCGACGTACTTGTGGTAAATCAAGGCAGCCTTTGCCGAGTGGAACAGCGTACTGATCAGGTCATAGGTGACATCGCTGGTACCGGTAACCTGGCGCAACGTCGGCACACCGGTACCACCGAACTGCCCGCCACCAAACTGACCACTGTACATTCCACCACCGTAACCACCATACATACCGGGGCCGTAACCACCACCATACATACCGGGACCGTAACCACCACCACTGTAACCACCACCATACATACCGGGACCGTAACCACCACCATACATACCTGAGCCGTAGCCGCCAAAGCCACCCATACCGGGACCATAGCCATAACCACCATACATGCCGGGGCCATAACCACCGTAGCCATAGCCACCACCAAACTGACTCTGCTGGCCTTGCTGCTGGCCCTGGCCGCTCTGGCCTTGACTCTTGCTGAGGCGCTGGCCTAGCAACGCTTCAGCCATATCAGCGGCACGTCTGTCCTCCTGCTGGTTGTTCCAGAAGAAGCGGGCAAGCTCCTGATCACCAATCCACTGCGCATCGGTCACATAAATGGACGATGACAGAGCGGATTCGAGCGCGTGATAGATCACGCTCGCCAGATCATAATCGATGTTCGTTGTACCAGTATGCTGATGCTCCTGTGTCGTCATGTATCCTTTGCCTCCTTGAAATTGCTCACTTACGCCACATTACGTCAAAGTAAGTCACTCTGCCAGAGAGATCAAAGATCTATTGACCTCCGGCATCATCTCTCCAGGTTCTTACCTGGCTCATACATGTTCCGACCCGCCCTTTACGTCCATCTTCCTGGATTTCTTCAGGCGCCGCACCGGAACCTGTACCCGTACTGCTGATGAGGTCAGGACTTCTACCCAGGCCAGCAATCGTACACGGGATTGATGACCGCAGCAGCCTATACGCCATCGGAGCTGAGAGAGCCACCCTCTGTTCTCTGAGACCGAGACCCGAAACTTCTTCCAAACTGCCCTGCTAGCATCTGTCGTCCCTCCTCGTCGAGCTATGTGGGTATATCCGGCGAACTTCTAAGACCGGAAGCTGCCACGACTATCACGAAAATCACCCGAGAAAAGTTTCTATCTCCGATAGAAGCAGGCGAGCTATTACTACTAATACTATCTAGAGTTTCTATTTTTAATAGTTCACCTTAAAAGCAAAAAAACAGGGGGCAGCGTTTCCACACCTCATGTTGCTCCTGACTACCTGATGAACTACCCTCATTGCTACCAGACTATCCAGATTGATTTGTCTCATCCAGAGACGTTGGTCCCTCGTCTATGCCGCCCGCGCTGCCTTACCAGGAATCGCGCGCACACATGCAAAAAGGTTGACCCGATTATAAGCAGGTAAATAGAGCAAAGGAATTTTCGAAAATCACAGCAATTTGAGATGCAAATTACTTGACAGGAATAGCCCTCGCCTGCTATGCTAGCGCCACCAGTGAACGTCGGAGGGTTTGAGGCAATGATTCCAACACCACCTTTCCCGCCTGATCGCGGACCCAGACAGTCGCCTTTGCCTACACCAATGCCCACGCCCCTGCCACCATCTTCGCTTGCATGGCAAGCAGGGCCTGAGCAAATCCCTGTTCCCGCCGTGGGAGCGATGCCCGGTGCCGCGTCGATAGCAGGGCAAAACTCAGTATTTGGCATCTCACAGCAACAAACCGCCCCACAGATTCCGGCGGCGCCACCAACCAGCGTTTCTGATACTGGCATCATTGCTGAATCTGAAAAGATCGTAGTACCTTCTGACAGGCGGAAACGTTTGAACCAGGTTATTGCGGTCGGCCTGCTGCTCGCTCTGCTCGTGGCGCTCTTTTTCACGTGGAACACTGCGACACCAGCAGCTTCCCCAACCAGCAACAACCCCAGCCAGCAAAATTTTACCAGCACCACAAACGCACCCAGCAATACTTCGGCAGACAACTCCACCGGCAGCGGTAACACGATTACCGTGTACATTGTAGGCGCGGTAAAACATCCGGGTGTTTACAATCTGCCGCCGGATGCGCGTGTGTATCAGGTGTTGCAGGCAGCAGGTGGACCACAATCAGATGCAAATCTTGTCGCACTCAATCTGGCCGCAAAGCTGACCGACGGGGAGGAAATCTACGTAACGCACATTGGCGAGGTTCCCCCGACCTATTATGGCGGCGTGCCTCAGCTTGGGACGGGGAGCAACAACACGGGCAACAGCCAGCTCGTCAACATCAATACCGCCAGCGCGGATGAGATGCGACAGACACTACACATCAGCAGCACCACCGCCAATGCCATCATCAATTACCGCACACAAAACGGGCCGTTTACCTCAGTTGACCAGCTTCAGCAGGTGGTAAGCCAGTCAATTTACGACAAAATTAAAGATGAAGTAACTGTTTGATGATGACAGGAAATTGGGAACGCGTGGAGAGAGGGAACGCCCATTTTGCCTTTGACCTGAGAGGGCTTACTCTGCTGGTGATCGCAGGAGCCTGGGTAGCGGGCATTCTGCTCTCAGCGGTGCTGCTCTTGCCGACGCTTGCCATCCTGCTTGGCATTGCTACCGCTTCGCTCTGCCTGATTCCACTCTGGCGCGACGTGCAGGCCCGGCTGGTCATGCTCACTATCCTCTGCCTGCTCCTGGGAGGACTGCGCTATGCCATCGCTTTGCCTGATTCCCAGGCCATTGCCAGCTACATTGGCAATAAGCAAGTCGAGGTGAGTGGCAGCGTCTCAGACGAGCCAGAACTGGAGGGGAGCAGCCGCGTGTTCCAGGTAGCTGTCAGCGCAGTGAGCGCGGATGGCGGCACTGTATGGCAGAATGCCGACGGAACGCTGGAAGTGCGTATCCTGGGAACGACGCTCGATTCCCCCTATGGACCGAACTACGGTGATAGCGTGCAGCTTCAGGGCAAGGTGTTGCCGCCAACGCCTACCACACCGATGGGCGTCTTCGCCAGCATGGCTTTTCCGCGCCTCACCGTGACCGCCTCTGGCGGCACTCCCCTGCTCGCGGCCATCTTCAACCTGCGCATCCATCTCGCTACCGTGATCGAGCAATCGCTGCCGCAGCCTGAAGCGGCGACCCTGGTCGCCATCCTGCTCGGCCTGCGCACTCCGGCGTTGCACCTGCTTACCGCAGCCTTCAACGAAACCGGTACGGCGCACCTGATCGCTCCCTCCGGCTTCAAAGTTACCATTCTGGCCGGACTGGTCGCCGCCGCGACAAGATGGCTATATGAAACACCAGGAAAGCAGTCGGAACAGCAGGGAATGATGCTGCCCGCACAGAGGCGCAAGAAGCAAAGACGGCACTGGCTGGCTACCGGCATCGTCATAGCCAGCATTGCCTTCTATACCGTTTTGAGTGGGCTGGGACCGGCAGCCATACGGGCGGGCATCATGGGTTCGCTACTGGTGCTTGCCCCCCGCATCGGGCGCACCTACAATGTCTACACAGCACTCGCAGCCGCTGCCCTGATCATGAGTGCGGTCGATCCTTTTGTGCTCTGGGATGCCGGTTTTCAGTTATCGTTTCTCGGCACACTGGGCATTGCGCTGTTTACACCGTTGTTCATGCGCGCGCTCGCGCCGCTCACGCGTCTGCCAGCCGGACACACCATCGCGGAGCTTTTTGCTGTTTCGCTGGCTGCACAAATTTCTACAATCCCGATCATTGCACTGACATTCAATCTGATCTCTTTTATCGCACCGCTCACCAATCTCCTCACCGTGGGCTTGCTGGCTGTGTTGCTTTCGATGGGCCTGCTGGTCTGCGGCACGGGCCTCATCTTCGCGCCTCTAGGCATTCTCTTCGGCTGGGCAACATGGCCTTTGCTCTGGTATGTCGATACTATTGTCAGTGTGAACGCCGGACTGCCGTGGTCGTACCAGCCTGTAACGAAACTGAATAGTGGACTGGCATGGGGATACTACGGGCTGCTGGCTCTGGTTATCAGTTTTGTGCTGAGGCGGCAGGAAGGCAATAGGCAGAAAGCAGAGCAGGTCGGGTCTATTCCACCGGCAGGGACGATATTGCCGGGTGCGCTTCCCGCGCTCTCGAAGAGAACGTGGCGCTTGATGCAGGTTGGAGCTTTGCTGGTGATGATACTGGCTACCGGGCTGACAGCACTGGCGTCGCAACCGGATGGTCGGCTGGCAATCATGTTTCTGCCGGTCGGGCCTGCAGGACAGGCGGCGCAGGGGCAGGCAATTCTGATAAAGACGCCCGATAGCAAGTTCATCCTGCTTGACGGGGGGCCGGACGCCACCTCTCTGGCGCAGCAACTGGATAGCCGCCTGCCGCCCTGGCAGCGCTCGCTCGCTGTGGTGGCGCTGACCTCGCCGCGCACCGACCACCTGACAGGATTGCAGGATGTGGTGACACGCTTCCAGATTGGCGAGGTACTGGATGCTGGCATGCTTCACCCCAACACTGGCTACGCGCTCTGGCGGCGCACGATCAACGAGCGCCATTTGCACTACATCCAGGTACGGCAGGGAACGACAATTCCGGTAGGCACACAGGTGACGCTGCAAATTTTCTGGCCTCCTACCCTGCACAAAAGTAGCAACGAGGAACTGGACAACGGATTGGTAATCCGGCTGCTCGCGCCGGGGCTGAGCATTCTCTTTCTGGGAGCGGCAGCCATGAGCACATTTGCTCTCTCCGGCCTGCTGGAGACGATCAATGCGCACTACCTGCAAGCGGATATCGTGCAAGTAATGGGGGAAACGGGCAAAGCCTTTCCCGCGCAACTGGCAACGCTGCTGCAAGAAACCCACTCCGAGCGACTGATAATCACATCCGCTGCCCTGACACCAAAGCAGCGCAAGGCAGGCGCGACACCGGTGATCGCATCCCTCCCTTCAGGAGTGACGCCGGACAACGTGATACAGACGGCACAGGTTGGAACGGTAATAATTACTGCTGAAAATAGCGGGTGGAGCGTCAATTCAGACACAACATAATTGCGCCATCGTTCGTACAATGATATGATACACACCAACATTGAACAGTTTCAGCATGAAACGAAAAATAGAAGGAAGTAATAGACTATGCTCTGCGAACGATGTGGGCGTGACATCTCAGAGAGCGCTATCATCTGCCCGTCCTGTGGAGCGACCACTTCACGAGCAACGATGCAGCCTCCGACCGGCTATGGCGACTATTCCGCTGGCTATAGACCACCACAGTCGGAGCAAGGGTCAGGCTATGAGCCGGGTTATAATGGGGGATATGGGCCTGACAACTACATGCCACCTCCCCAGGCCGCGCCCCGGCAACCAAACTATGGCTATCGCCCCCCGCATACCAACCAGCCACCACCCGCCTACGGGGCTGTGAATGTGACGGTCTACAACAATATCAACACGTCTAATAAAAATACTGCCGCGCTGGTTGTCGAGATTCTCCTGTCCCTCCTGTTTGGCATCTACGGCATCGGCTGGCTGATGTCGGGAGAAACGACGATTGGCATCTTATTGCTCGTCGGCAGTTTTGTGCTCTACTGGCCCATGTTCATTCTGGGAACCATCTTCACCGTTTTCCTGGGCCTGATATGCCTGATCCCGTTGGGCATTGCCGCCGTAATTACGAATGCCATCCTGCTCAACAACGTCTTGAATCGCAAAGCAGCGCAAGTCACGGTTGTCGTGCCGCCGGTGCAGGCACAGCAAATGCCTCCGCAATACCCACACCTGTGAAAAACATCGTGGCTATCCGTGGGCGTGCGACTGATTGCGCGCCCACGGATGTTTTTGGCGTCTATTTCGAGAAGGCGAGACGGCGATATTTCTCTCGCGACTCCAGCCAGGCTTCGTCGGAAAGGCCCAGCTTCTCGCGCAGGACTTCGGGTGGCACACCGGCTTTGAGCTGGCGCACGGCGAACGTATCGCGCAGGAGTTGCAGGGTGACGCGCTTGGTGATACCGGCGGTCTGCACCGTTCTGGCGAGGATATAGTTCAGATTGCGATCGGTGCAAGCAAAGAGTTCGTCGGTTGGATGGTACTTTTCCTGATATTTTTTGAGAATGGTGACGAACTCTGGCGGCAGTGTCAATTTGCGCTCACGATGCTGTTTGGCAGTTGAGGCGGCAAAATGGACGGTGATAGTCGGCTCCTGGGGATGGGAAAGATCGATATGTGAGAGCTTGAGGCCCTTCACCTCTTCCTTCTTAAGACCGGAGTTCAAAATCAGGTAGACGAGGCAGTGACTGCGCGCATCTCGAGCGGCGGCATCAAGCAGGCGCTGCACCTCGTCATCGAAAAGTAGCTCTGGCAACGGCGGTAGTGGGCGTTCCAGCACAAGGCTGGCGGAGGGGTCTTCGCGAATGATGCCTTCACGGGCCAGCCAGGAGAAGAAATTTTTCAGGAACGTCACACGCCGCGCCATCGTTTTTGGGGCCGGAGCCTGTCCCTTCGTGCCAAATTTCAGCTTCATCAGCCAGTCGGTCAGGTTTTCTTTGCTGATACGCCCCACAGGTGTATCAAGGCCGATATACTCGCTGAACATTTTCAGGTCTGAGAGGAAACAGGTCACGGTGTAGGTAGATTTCCCACGCAACTTGAGTTCCTGCTGGTAGGGAATAAAGCACGCGGCCAGGCTGGATTGGTCGGTCAGAGGCTGCGTGCGCACGATGGGAGGAAAAGGCGTTGTCAGCGGGTCTGGTGGCTGCGCGACCACCGCTTGCTCGCCGTTAAAGAGGCCAGACTGCACGACTGTCGTATCGCCAGCCAGAACCGCCTCTGGCTTCGTCGATTTCTCTGTACTCATCCAGTAAAGCTCCTTGATTGTCATTACGCCGGGTTACGTTCTATTTTTCATTATAGCACGCCAACAGAATATAGCAAGAATGTTCCAGAAGCAATCTCGCCTTTCCGCATAGTACTTTTCTCCCTACATCTACCCTGAAGGCTCATTCGTTCGCGTTCTGTTACATGAAAAAGGCTCATTCGTTGGCTAGATATAGCAGGGACTACAGGCATCTGTCATGACCACAGGGGACAATTAGATGAAACGATTACAGGCATATCTCCCAATAACCAGTGTTTTCGGCCTCGCTCTTATCGTGCGCATGATCTATAACGTGGTCGTCGCGAAGGATTATTATCCATTGCATGACTCCGCAGTGTATCAAACGATTGCATTCAACATTTTGCAGGAACATTGTTATTGTCTGCTGCCGCACCTGCCCACAGTTGATCGCGCCCCGCTCTGGCCCGCCATAATCGCTGCCATTTATGGCGTGCTCGGCCCGCACGATCATTATGTGCGTCTCTTCCTCTGTTTTGTCGGCGCAGGCACCTGCACGTTAATCTATCTCTTTGCAAAAGACCTGTTTGGGAGGCGTATCGCCCTCTTCGCCGGTTTGCTGGCCGCCATTTATCCATTTCTGTACATCTACGATGGGTGGCTTTATTCAGAATCCGTCTATATTTTCCTCTTGCTGGCATTTACCTACGCCCTCTACCGCTTGCAGCGCAACCCGAACTGGCAATGGATGTTGCTCAGCGGCATTTTGCTCGGCCTTGCCTCCCTTGAACGTCCCAACGGTCTGATCATCCTGGCCTCGTTTCTCGCCTGGGCAGTTGTTATTGGTTGGGCGAAAGTCCTCTCCTGGCCCGCAGCCGCTAAAAGCGCCATCATTATCGGTGTAGTTTCAACGCTGCTCTTTATCCCGTGGACGATTCGCAACTACGAGGTGACGCATGCGCTGGTGCCGGTAGCTGTCGGCAACGGGAAAGTTATGCTGGGGGCCTATAACGATATGATTCTGGAGCGGCCACAATACTACGGCATCTGGATCATTCCGACCGAGTCGACCCCGGCCATCGCGGCACAATTTCCCGCGAACTGCGCTGGTGCCTGCGAGGTGCAGCGCGACTCGACCTACCAGAAGGATGCCATCAAGTGGATCGAGAGCCATCTCAGCGACATGCCCTTACTGCTCCGACTACACTTCACCAACCTCTGGTCGATCACTACGCAGGAGGCGGACCTGCCGATTAACCGCTTCCCCGACCGCCTGTCTTCAAAGCTGGTGGTGGATATGATGGAGGTGATTACCCCCATCGTCTTTGCTCTGGCCGCCCTTGGCCTGGTCCTGACACGCAAACGCTGGCGCGAACTGCTCTTCATCTATCTCATGATAGTGATAACGGTCATCCAGGCCCTGGTCTTCTACGGCATCCCGCGCTTCCGCGCCCCCATCGAACCCATGCTCATCTTACTGGCAGCCGGTGCGCTCTGGGGCATAGGCAAGCTTATCGAGCAGCAGCGTAAGGGGCAAGCAACAGAGCAGGACAAGAAGGAGGTGCAAGTGGCTACACCGGCTTCTACAGCTTTCCTTCGTCCGGTTGCACCAGACCTGTAATTTCCATATCAGAAACGCCGTCAGTTCATTTTCATACAGGTGAAGAGAACCATGGAACTCCATCACTTCTCGTGATGGAGTTCCGTTTCCGTTTCCCAGACTAATTTCCCTGTCTGCTCGTTGCAGGCCTCCACATATCTCTCAGGCACATAGACCATGCCATAAGCGGTCGCAGGATACAAATAGATGTATATCTGGAAAATATAGCCTGAAGTAAGTATACAGACGAGAGACGGCAAAAGTCGGAAGAAGAGATTAAGATGCAGTTGCTCTGTGTTAAGAAAAGAGTATTTTTCAGGTAAAATGTCCTTAAAGACATTTCTGTTTTGTGAACCTTTCCGATTGTAACCGCTACTCACTGCATAGAAAGAGCATTGGATAATGACGCCGACAGGCAAAGGACGCAATGGAACGTGGAGCATATCGCAGTACGGAGCATCGGTCGCATGGAGATGAGTGAGCCGCTAGCCGATGACTGCGAGATAGTGAAACGGGTCGCGCAAGGCGACCGGCAGGCGCTGGCGGAACTGTATGGCCGCTACCAGCGCCCGCTGTTCCATTATTTGTTGCAACTCACGCCCGATTACGGACTGGCCGAGGAGATGCTCCAGGATACGCTGGTAGCAGTCTGGAAAAGCGCGCGCAGCTTCGAGGCACGTTCAAGCGTGCTGACATGGCTGATCGGCATTGCGCGCCGCCAGGCCCATAATACGCTGCGTCGACACAGGTTGCCCTTTGCCGATGAGTCGGATTTGCTGGAACTGCCCGCGAACGACCCGGAACCGGAGGAGTTCGCGCTTGCCAGCGTCGAACGAGATGAACTGGTCGCGGCCTTTCGCCAGCTTGCGCCGGTGCATCGCGAAATTCTGACGCTGACTTTTGTGCAGGAACTTTCCTATCAGGAAACGGCCCAGGCGCTCGGCGTCCCGCTCGGCACAGTGAAAAGCCGCCTGAGCAATGCAAAGAAAGCGTTACGTGTACTGCTTGAGAGCAGAGAGGGAACAAAACGATGAGCGCGGAGATGCCACAGAACACTCGCCATATCGTGGGTCTGCTGCCCGCCTATGTCAATGGTCGGCTGGAGCCGCAGGAGACGCGCCGCGTGCAGGAACACCTGTCGCGCTGTGCCGCGTGCAGGGCAGAACTGGCGGCATGGGAGGCGATACAGGGCGGGACGCGCTTTGCCGCCGCCTCGCTGCCGCTCCCCTCCGCCGCCATCTTAGAGCAGGCGCTGGCAAGCATCGAGACACAACCGGCGCAGGTTGGCTGGTGGCAGGCAGCGCAAAACGGGTTAAAGCATCTCTGGCTGGTACTCACACGGCAGGTCGCGCTCATTCACAAAAGCATCTGGCTCGTCACGCCGCTCGTCATCCTCTTCGGCTGTTTGCTGTCCATAGTGGGGCCGAGGGGAACAGCGGACAGTATCCCTTCGGCACAACTCATTCTGTCGCTCTTCATTACCGTAGTGGGGGCAGCCGGTGTGGCCTTCATCTATGGCGCGGAACAGGATGCCGGTTTTGAATTGACGCTCGCCACGCCGACCTCGACACGCATCGTCATGCTCTGTCGCATGGCGCTGGTGCTGGGCTATAACATCGCGCTATCGGCGCTGGCCTCGGCCTTCGTCACTTTCGCGCTGGGCGGCAGCTTCCTGGAGGTCATGCAGCTCTGGCTGGGACCATTATTCCTGCTGGCATCGGTCAGCCTCTTGCTCTCGCTAACCATCGGCTCGGTCGTCGCCCTGATCGTCTCATTCCTGCTGGAAGCCATGCAGACTATCGCCTTAAATGTTGAGCAGGGCCTGCCATCTCTGCAATGGAGCCATTCCAGCGCGTGGCAAACCAACCCCTGGATACTGTTGCTGGCTGTCGCCCTGCTGGTAATCGCGGCCCTCTATGCCCCGCGCAAAGTCAAATTGTCCAATGAAAAATGACCTTTTCTACAGGTACCCCCTGTCATGCTGAGCGACGGCGAAGCATCTGATCTCGCCATGCCTTACAAGGGTTGCCCCGGAAGCTTCGCCGTCGCTCAGCATGACATGATGGGCCAGATATATGGAGGCACTATGTCTTTTGATCGATTGCGTTACGAATTGCGGCTGATGGGGAGGCGCGTGCTGCTGACGCCGGTGCTGCTGATGCTCGGGTTCGCGCTCTTCGCCGTGCTGCTGGCGTACCTGAAGGTTGCGCCGGCACGCTTCCTGTCGGGCGGGCTGGAAATGATTGTGCCGATTGCGACAGGCGCGGTGGTGGGAACAATCATCATGCACGACCCGGCGCTGGAATTGCAATTAACGCTGCCGCGCCGCTATACGCGCACCTCGCTGCTGCGGCTGGTGCTGATTACGGCCTGCGCGACGGCTATTGCCCTGCTCTCTACGCTCATTACCAGCGCGCTGCACCAGGTGTACCTGTTCCAGCCGCAGCATGGCTGGGGAGAACCGGCACAGTTTTTTGTACAGTCACTGGCGTGGTTCGCGACGCTGCTGTGGTGCGTGGGCCTGGGCTTCTGCCTCTCCCTGCTCCTGCGCAGTCGCTCGGCGGCGGGCGCGCTGCTGGCCGGCATCTGGATCGCTGAGATACCGTTCAAAGATTACATCTTTCTCAGCGACTGGCTGCGCCCCTTCTCGCTTTTTCCCACCACGCTGGTCTACCCGCCGACGGTCGTGCCGCAACAATACATCAATCTATGGTTCACTAACCGCATTGAAGTGCTGGCAACGGGCGCGGCGCTGGTAATAATCGGCTGGCTGCTGCTGCACAATACAGAAGGACTATTGAAAGGAATGAATGAAGAATAGCTATGAATCAATTCGCTGTTTTTCTGGGAGTGTTTACCTACGAGTTTCGCATGCAAATACGACGCCGGGCGTTGTGGATTACGATGGGGCTGATCGTCTTCCTGCTCGTCGGCATCCTGAGCCGCCAGCAGCGCATCCTCGATGCCATCACGCACCTGAATAGCTTTCCGCTGCTTAACGATGTAGTGATGTGGACAAGCATGATCAACATCGTCCTGCCGGTCGGTGTGGGCATCATGCTCGCGGACAGGCTGCCGCGAGACCGACGCATGAGAGTGGACGAACTGTTCACTTCGATGCCGGGCGCATTGAGCGCGCGGCTCAACGGCAAGTACCTGGGCAGCATGTGCGCCAGCCTGGTACCTGTACTCGCCTTCTACCTCATCGGCCTGGGCGTGATTTTCTACCAGACACACGATCTCATGACCATCCCGTATGCGCTGGCGGCGTTCTCGACCATTGTGCTGCCGGGCATGATCTTCGTCAGCGCGTTCTCGATTGCCTGCCCGGCCATCATGTGGGTGCCGCTCTACCAGTTCCTCTTCGTCGGCTACTGGTTCTGGGGCAACCTGCTCCCCCCTGTCGGCATTCCCACGCTGAGCGCAACCATCCTGACCCCTATCGGCGGCTATGCATGCACCGGCTTTTTCGGCGGCCAGAGACACGAAGGCGTCTGCGCTCACGGCATCGAAGGCGCTACCGCGCTGGCAGGCGTTGAAAGCATCACCCTGCTGCTCGCCATCAGCGTCCTCGTCATGTTCGTCCTCTGGCAACTGCTCAAGTGGCAGCAGACTCGCCAGTAACTCTAAGGCTATAAGAGAATCGAAAGGAAAAACATATCATGCAAATAGAGATTCATCATCTGAGCAAGGTGTATCGCGGCGGCGTTCACGCGCTGAACGATCTGGATCTGACGATTCCGAGCGGCATGTTCGGGTTGCTGGGGCCAAACGGCGCGGGCAAGACAACGCTCATGCGCATTCTGGCCGGTATCCTGCGCCCGACGAACGGCACATTGCGCGTGGGAACGTTTGATGGCAATAGAGAGCAAGGGCGAACAGCAATCAAGCGCGTCCTGGGCTACCTGCCACAGGATCTGGGTATCTACCCCGATCTGAGCGCACGGGAGTTTCTCGACTATATCGCCATTCTCAAAGGGATGAATGATCGCAAGGTGCGGCAAGAGCGCATTGCGTACCTGCTTGAGACCGTTTCGCTGGCGGACGTGGCGCACCGCAAGCTGAAGACCTTTTCGGGCGGCATGAAGCGACGCATAGGCATTGCTCAGGCCCTGCTCAACGACCCACAATTACTGATTGTCGACGAGCCGACGGCAGGCCTCGACCCGGAGGAGCGCATCCGTTTCCGCAACCTGCTCTCCGAACTGGCAGGCGACCGCACGGTTCTGCTTTCAACGCATATCGTCGAAGATATCGCGCAGACCAGCCGTAACCTCGCCATTATGAAGCAGGGGCGCGTCATTTTCCAGGGTACTACCCTCGATCTACTACGTGAGGCGCAGGGCAAGGTGTGGATGATTACGACGGAAGGCGCCAAGCCCGAAGGCAACTTCACGGTTGTCGCCACTATGCACCTGGGAAGCAGCGTGCAGTACCGCGTCGTGGGCGACCTCTCGCCGCGCGCCGGAGCCGTCCCCATCGAGCCGAATCTCGAAGATAGCTACGTCTGGCTCATGCGCGAGCAGCGCACGCCAGCCAACAGCACGACCAGGATTTCTTAGCAGCTCTGTTCTTTCAGAAAACGGTGGCGGCGGCTGGCCTCTATAGGACGTAAGTGCAAATGGTTTGTCATTAAAAAAGTCCACTGGTATGTCATTTTGAGTGAAGAGAAGCATCGCACGTAAGCAAGGTCAACCCGCTGGCTGCCGCGTTTTTTCCCCTTCGCTTCACTCAGAGCTAAAGGTTGTTTTCCAGCAGCATACAGCCCAGGCGGTATGAGCAGCGAGCCAATTGACGGAGGCATACCTGATCTGTTATCATTCTGTCGGAAAGGTAGAAGATGGCACAACGGTAGAGAATCAGGAAAAGCGATTCCTGAGATGATGAGGAGAGAAAAGCATGACGCAGCAGGATGGCGGCTATTTCGTAGACGCGGAAACAGTCACAGAAATGACACGGCTGCTCGCGCAGGACACATTGATAACGAGAAGTATGGGCGGTCTCTTCCCGGAACGAACAGATCATCTCGAAGGGATGCATGCTATTCTGGATGTCGCCTGCGGTCCCGGTGGCTGGGTGCTCGAAGCTGCGCGTGAATATCCACACATACAGATAACGGGTATCGACATCAGCGAGAGAAGCATCCAGTATGCGCGAGCTTCCGCCCAGGCCCGCGATTTCAGCAACGCCCATTTCAAGGTGATGGATATCCTCAAGCCTCTTGATTTACCCGATGCTTCTTTCGACCTGGTAAATGCTCGTACACTGATCGGCATCATGACTCCCAGAACGTGGCCGGTACTGGTACGCGAGATGGTGCGTGTCTGCCGACCGGGGGGAACCATTCGCCTGACCGAATTTGAAATGCCCCTCACCAATAGCCCGGCTACCGAAAAAGTAGGTCACATGGTTTTGCAGGCGCTGCATAAAGTAGGACGCCTCTACTCGCCGGACGGGAACTCATTTACTATCACGCCCATGCTCGGGCTACTTCTTCGCGAAGCAGGCTGCCAGAATATTCAGGAGAAGCCTCATCTTCTCAATTTTTCCGCCGGGACTGAGGCGCACGAGGGCTATACCCAGGATTTGATGATTGGCTATCAGCTCGTCCTGCCCTTCCTTACTCAGGTCGGGATAACGACGAAGGAAGAATACGAGCCGCTCCATCAACAGATGGTAGGAGAGATGCTGGCCGATACCTTCCGCGCTCTGGGTTACGGAGCGACTGTGTGGGGAACGAAGGCCTGAAGCACACAGAGAATGAAAAAGATTATTTTGTATGGCTGCCTGCTGCTGGTGATTGTGCTGGCAGTGGTAGCATTGAGCAACCGCATCACCTTAGTTGAAACGGCAGCAAAGCCCGCGCAAACTCCGGCCCAGTTGCGTATTCCGGCGTTGCAGATTAACGCGCCTGTGCTTCCCGTAGGCCAGACGGCCAGTGGGGCGATGGATGCGCCGACCTCGAAGGCGCTGCACTCGCCTTACTGGACGAGCGTTTTCTGGTATGATCAAGGCCCCGTGCCGGGGCAGGAGGGAAACGCGGTCATCGCCGGGCATGTTGATCGCGTGGGAGGCGACCCCGCCATTTTCTGGTCGCTGAGCAGTCTTGTGGCGGGCGATAAGGTGTTTGTGACGATGAAAAGCGGGCAACAGTTACAATTTGTGGTCAATCGCGTCGTGAGATATCCGGCCAGCGCGCCGGGTCAGGATGTGATCAACGCAGTCTTCGGCCCCAGCAGCGGCCATCACCTCAACCTGATTACGTGCAGTGGCGTCTGGACGGGCAACGGCTATGATGAGCGACTCGTGGTGTTTACGACATTAGTATAGATGTGAGCAAGCCCCCACTCCACAGGCCACCCGCCGCGCAGGCCACCGGCAAGGGGTGGCCCTACTATACACGTCGGCCCTGCCCACCTCTACAAGGCCCGTGAGACGTATCGTATATAGTAGGGCCGACCGCAAGGGTCGGCCTGGGAGGGGGGTGGCGAAGCAGCCCACACTTATGAGAATGCGTTGAAGCCCGTGATCGCCTGGCCGATGATGAGCGTGTGGATGTCATCGGTACCTTCGTAGGTGAAGACGGATTCCAGGTTGTTCATGTGGCGGCTGATCGGATATTCGAGCGTGATGCCGTTCGCGCCCAGGATAGAACGTGCAGTGCGCGCCGTTTCGAGCGCCTCGCGCACGTTATTGCGTTTGGCCATAGAGATCTGCACGGGATGCAGTCGCTCTTCGTCCTTCAGACGGCCAAGTTGTAGGGCGAGGAGCTGGGCCTTGACCAGTTCGGTGGCCATGATGGCGAGCTTCCGCTGCACGAGCTGGAAGCTGGCAATGGGCTTGCCGAACTGGATGCGCGTTCTGGCGTAATCGAGAGCCGTTTCATAGCAGGTGCGGGCCGCGCCGTTGGCCCCCCAGGCGATGCCAAAACGCGCTTCGTCGAGGCAGGAAAGCGGCCCGCGCAGGCCACGCACGTTGGGCAGCATATTTTCGGCGGGAATGCGGCAATCCTCGAAGTGCAGTTCGGAGGTGACAGAGGCGCGCAGTGAGAGCTTCTGGTGGATATCGCTGGTGGTGAAGCCGGGTGTGCCGCGCTCGACGAGGAAGCCGCGAATGCCCTCATCCGTTCTGGCCCAAACCACGGCGAGGTCGGCAATGCCGCCATTAGTGATCCACATCTTGGTGCCGTTGAGGACATAGGAGCCGCCGTCGCGGAGGGCGTTGGTGCGCATGCTTCCGGGATCGCTGCCGGAGTCGGGTTCGGTCAGGCCGAAGCAGCCAATGACTTCGCCGCGAGCCATGCGCGGCAGCCAGTACTGTTTTTGCTCCTCAGAGCCAAACTTGTAGATGGGAAACATCGCCAGCGAACCCTGCACCGAGACAAAGGAGCGCAGCCCACTATCACCCGCTTCCAGTTCCTGGCAGGCCAGCCCATAACTTACCGCGTTCAGGCCCGCACAGCCATAGCCTTGCAGGTGCATGCCCAGCAAGCCGAGATCGGCGATTTCAGGGATGAGTTCCCGAGGAAAGGTGCCAGCCTCGAAATGCTGGTCGATGATGGGCAGGACGCGCTCGCGCACGAACTTACGCACGGTATCGCGCACCATCCGCTCCTCTTCCGAAAGCAGGGAATCTACATTATACAGGTCGCTCGCCGACGGCATTGCCGCCTCACGCGCAACAGTGGTATCTGCCATAAATAGCGCTCCTTTGCGTAATCAACGTGTACTTTGCTGCGCTCAGCACGACACGTTCAGGTCTTCTCATTCAGCATCGTGTCCTTCATTATATCCCATAATAGAGGTGAGAAACCACCGAACAGCAGTATCAGTAGATGTCCCTGCGACAGATAAAGGCTATGCAAGGCAGGAGCAACTTCGCCAGAGCAAGATGTAGTCGAAGTGGAGCCAGACCCGACAGGGGCATAAGCGCCGGGGTCAGAGCGATTGACCGCTACCTTTTGAACGTGTATTATATGAGGGCCAGGGAAGGGTAATTGTGTGATTTTTCAAGATAGCCACAAGAGAATGCAATAGGATGAGAATAGGATCTTTCTGGGATAAATTAGAACAACCGATTATCGGGCTGGCTCCGATGGACGGGGTCACAGACGCACCGTGCCGCACGATGCATGGGCTGTATGGGCGACCCGACGTGGTGCTGACAGAATTTACGAATGTGGAGGGTTTGTGGCGCGGCAGCGATCGCATTTTCCGCGACTTCCTGTATACTCCGGCGGAACGGCCCGTGGTGGCACAGATTTTTGGCTGCAAACCCGAATACTTTTACCGGGCGGCGCACGTCGTCTGCGAGCTTGGCTTCGACGGGGTCGATATCAATATGGGCTGTCCTGCTCGCACCGTCGCGAATAAGGGCGGGGGTGCGGCGCTGATTCGCATGCCGGAGACGGCGAAGGCGATTATACGTGCCACCATGCAGGGTGTGCGCGACTGGGCCAACGGGCAGACACTGGAAGACCTGGAGATGGACCCCGAACGTATCAAGCGCATTCGCCAGATGAACGAGGAGCGTGCGCTCATCTGGGGCGATGCTCCAACAGTGGAACGCAGGCTGCTGCCCGTTTCGGTGAAGACGAGGCTGGGCTATGACTCGATTGTGATTACGGACTGGGTGCAGGAACTACTGGAACTGGAACCGGCGGTGATCTCGATACACGGGCGCACACTGGTGCAGCATTACAAGGGCGAGGCCAACTGGGATGCCATCGCTGCAGCGGCAGAGGTCGTGCGCAAGACGGATACGCTGATCTTTGGCAATGGCGATATTCACAGTCTGTACGAGGCGGCACAGCGCATCCGCACAGCAGGCGTGCATGGAGTGTTGATCGGGCGCGCCAGCTTCGGCAACCCCTGGCTCTTCCAGAATCGCCCTCTACTAAAGCAACTGCTGCACGCAGGCATCAATCCGACCCGCGAGGATTTGCCGGACGTGATGCCGACTCGCGAGGAACGGCTGCTGATGGCGCTGGAACATGCGCGGGTCCACGCGAAGCTGAAAGGCGAGGATCACTTTGTAGAACTGCGCAAGCACATGGGCTGGTATCTCGGACATTTCCCCGGAGCCAAACAGGTGCGCAACGCCCTCGTCCGCATCAACAGCCTTGCCGACGTGGAACGCATCATTACCGACGCGCTAGAGCATCCCTACACTTTCGACGACGAAGGGCCAGAAGTGACAATCGAGGAGCCGCAGGACAGCGAACTTGATCTCAGTTGCGCGTGCTGAGAAATGCATACTGGATGAGTCAAGCAGGGCAGCAAACGAGTAGCTCGTTTGCTGCCCTGCTTGACTCATGTTCCTCATCCAGTATTGGAACACAGAGTTGCAGCTTTCGGGCTTGCACTGATACAATAGAAAACACATTGTTGGCTTTTTTTATAGGTTGGAGACTCATGCAGAGGGTGCATCGGGTCGATACTGTCGAGGTAGACCGGTGTTGCAGCGCATGAGCAGCTACCTGAGACACTTGATCAGCCTGCCCCGGACGTGGGTAGTGGTGCTGTGGGCATACGCTGTCATCGGCTGGCGCTTCTGGCGCTGGCGCTGGCAGTTATGGCTTCATCCGGGCAGGCTGTTGGAAAGTATAGATACTGGCATGAAACAAACCTTGCTCTTTATTCGCCACGGAGAAACGAGTTGGAACGTGGAGCACCGCCTGCCGGGCCAGTTGCCGGGCATCGCGCTGAATGAAAAAGGGGTACAGCAGGTCAGGCAACTCGCGGAGGCGCTGAACGCTATTCCTGTCAGCGCGATCATCAGCAGCCCCTTAGAGCGGGCCTGCGAGACGGCGCAAATCCTGGCGCAGGGACGTGACCTGCGTGTCTACACAGAACCCAACCTGATGGATACACAGGTGGGTGCCTGGGCCGGCAAAACCATCAACGAGGTCTCGAAAAATGATCCCGCGTGGAAAGAGTTCGTGCGCAATCCCCTGGTTGCCCCTGAAGGAGTCGAGACGTTCTCCGCCCTTCAGGAGCGCGTCCTGGCGGCAGTAGAGCGCTGGCGAACAACCGAAGGCATTGGAGCCTACCCGGCGTTCGTAGCCCATGCCGACGTGATCAAAGTCCTGCTCGCTCACTATCTTCCCCTGGAGTTGAGCAGAGCGCCTTCGCTCATGATCGACAACGCCTCTGTAAGTCTGGTTGAGCTGGAACAGGATCACCCCCCACGGGTAATAGCCGTAGGCTGGAGTCCACGGCCTGGCTGGCTGAAGCCGCCCATCCCCGAACCAGAAGAAACCGATGAGGTGAAGACAGAGGAGACGGTGAAGACAGAGGAGACGGAGCAGGTGGCGCAAGCTGAGGTGAAGGATGAAGAGCAAAAAGAATAGAAACATGAGCAATGACAAATTTTCACAAAGTATTGGCGGCGTCATCCTGAATGTTGCCAGTCTGGGGAAGGGAATAGACAATGTTTGATCCACGTGACCCCTATGAACGATATTACTGGCATTATGAATCGCGGAGACCGCTTTCGGTGGCGCAAATTATCGCGCTGGGGAGTGTCGACGCGGAGACGGCAGGATTGATCTGGCTGCTGCTGGAACACGGCGCTTCGCTGACCGTGGCCGGGCCTACAGACCCGCAGCCGGGCGTGGGCAAGACAACAACACTGAACGCGCTGCTGCAATTTTTGCCCGAAGGCACTGCCCTGGCGTATATGTCCGGCATGTACGAGGATTTCGCCTTCACGCGCCTGCCCGACATCAAGCCGCAGGAGACCTACGCCCTCTGCAACGAGGTCAGCGATCACCTGCGCATCTACATGTGGGGCAGAGTCGCCAAACGCTACCTGACGCTGCCCGCGCAGGGCTATCACATCGCCACCAGCGTCCACGCCGATACCATCGATGATGTCGTCGAGATGTACCACCATGACCTGCGCCTGACGCCTGAGGATGTGCGCCGCCTGGGGCTGGTCATCAACATCGGGCTGGTGGGCCGCGTCTATCCGGCACGCCGCCGCTGGTTTACCACGCACTTCTTCGAGCCGAAGGCGAATCCGAAAAAGCCCGACGCGATCGCACCGGTACCGCTCTCCCTGTGGAACAGCGTTGACGACACCTTCGAGCACGCGGATCAGGCCATTCTCGACGACCTGGCGCAATGGGCAGCTATGCCCTGCAACGATTTCAATGTGGCACTCAAGCGGCGCGTCGACTGCCTGAAAGAGCTGGCAGAGGACAACGCCGGGCGCGGTGCCGATATGCAGGAGATGTACGACGCCATCAGCGAACTGCGCATACACGAAAAGAAGGCGAAACCATAGCGTCGAATGGAAATAGATGAACTCGTCTGCATTGTTGTTGTTAGTAAGATAAGAAACTCCTCTGAGGTTTCATTCGTTGCCTGAGAAAAAGGAGGGTTCCAGATGCTCGCACTTCAGACAAAGGCGCTTGAAGCAAGCGAAGGACGCTGGCCACGTATCTGCAATGAACGGTAGGAACAATTGAAGAAAGGAAGCATGACTTTATGACGTATGCAGTAGCCATGCTCAGCGTCCACACGTCCCCGCTAGATGTTGCCGGGCGCACGCGAGACGCGGGCGGCATGAACGTCTATATGCGCGAACTGGCACGCGAGCTGGGGCAGCGCGACAGCACCATCGATATCTTTACTCGATGGACTCATCCACAAACACCCCGTATCGTCCATCTCAGCCCCAATGTACGGGTTATCCACATTCAGGCCGGACCACTCGCCACCATTCCCAAAAATGACCTCTACCAGCACATTCCCGCGTTTGCGCGCCAGGTCGAGGCTTTCCGGCGCGCCGAGGGCCTGCAGTATGATCTTGTACATAGCCATTACTGGCTTTCCGGCGTCGCGGGCATGCACCTCGCAGGGCGCTGGGATGTCCCACACGTCATCATGTTCCACACGCTGGCGCGCCTGAAGCAGCTCGCCAACCCCGATGAGCCGGAATCTCCTCTGCGCCTGGAGATGGAGCAGCGGCTGGTACAGCACGTTGACCGCATCATCGCGGCCACACAGGACGAGCGCAGGCAAATTATTCGCTCCTGCGGAGCCACGCCAGTACAGGTCGCCGTCATCCCCTGCGGCGTTGATCTCACACTTTTCACACCTCAAGACAGGCAGCAGGCACGAGAAAAGTTGGGCCTGCGTCAGGATCAGCCGGTACTGCTATTTGTGGGACGGCTCGATCCCTTTAAGGGGCCGGATGTGCTGTTGCGAGCGGCGGCGCTGATGGAGGAACAGGCGCAGGTGGTCATCGTCGGCGGCAAGCTGACGGGCGATCAGGAGCTACAGAGCCTGCGCAGGCTAGCGGCAAGCCTCAAGATCAGCCAGCGCGTGCATTTTCCGGGAGCGCGGCCACAACAGGAATTGCCCACGCTCTACAGCGCCGCCGATGTGACGGTCGTGCCTTCCTACCACGAGAGCTTCGGTATGGCCGCCGTCGAAGCGCTGGCCTGCGGCACCCCGGTCGTCGCCACCCGTGCAGGCGGCTTAATGACGGTGGTACAGGATGGCGAAACCGGCTACCTCGTGCCACGCTGCCCCGGCTTCTTCGCCGAGCGGCTCGACTCCCTCCTGCAACAGCCAGCCGTGTTAGAGCGCATGCGTCGCGCCGCCCGTCCCTCCGTCCAGCACCTCGGCTGGCCCAGCATCACCGACCAGGTGTACAACCTCTACGATGACATGTGCAGCGAGATGTCCTGCGTAGCGGCTCAATAAACATCAGGGGCACGATTATTTGCATCGCGCCCCTAATGCAATTGCCCCTTGTTAGCGGAGAAGCTCTGGAAGATATTTCGTTACCGAAGTCCAGTAGAAGCATTGTTGCATCTGGAAAAGTTCCAGATGCAACAATGCTTCTACACTGACATTTTCAGCTATTCAGCCAGTTCAATCTGCAAGATGTCGTTGAAGTTGGGGGAACCCCAGCCGGTGACGTAGTCCCAGCCGGGAGTGGCGGTATAGAACAGGTTGTTGCCACTGGTGATGTCGTTGAAGGGGTGATGGCCGTTGGGATGGTTAGCCAGGGTGTAGATTTCTGGCACACCGCCAAAGAGAGGCTTGCTGTGCTGCGTCAGCGCCTGATCAACGAGCAGAAGGCCAGCGGCCCAGATGGGAGCCGCTGCAGACGTACCACCGGAGGCGAGCCACGCCCCTTTGTAGTAGATGGCGATGTTGGGATAGGCTGCCGCCGCGATATCGGGAACCTGGCGCAGTCCGTTGGGCGCGGAGACCGGCTGGGGGCTGCCAGCAATCGTTACCGGTGGGATAGCCTGCAAGCCATTGTATTGCGTCGTCGTGCCGGAGCCAACCTGCCAGGAAGGGCGCGTGAAATTGGGATTTTCGCTCACACCGCCACCGCTACCCCATTCGTTCTGACAAACCAGGGCGTGGTCATCATCACCCCAGGCCACCTCGCTGCTGCGCGCGTTGTTGTTGTTCACCTGCAGGTAGGTGCCGCCAACGGCGATGGCGTAGGGGGCGCTGGCCGGGAAAGAAGCCGTGGCGAAATTGTGCAGGCGCTCAGAGAACGCGCCGCAGTCGCCGCTGCTGATGAGGACGGAAATGCCCTCGGCGGCCAGGGTGCGCAGGCTATTGTTGACGGCCTGTAACTCGCTTGTGCTGAAGGAACTCTCCGCGCTGCCGTAGCTGACACTCAATACCTGGACTTTGTGATCGACGGCTACGCGATTGAAGACATCGACGAGACCCTGAGCAAAAGTGGTGTTGGTGTCTTGCAGGTCGGCCTGGTAATCCAGAATCTGGGCCTTCGGGGCAAGGCCGGTGATTAATTCGAGGTCCAGCGCGGCCTCACCCTCGCCGGAGCCACTGGCGAGATGACCATCGACATCGACATTCTGGATGTTGGGCGTGGGCAGGCCAACGCAGGCTGCATAGCTGGCAATGTCCGCCGGATCATAGGGTTCGTCGAACTCTGCCACGCCGATCGTCATGCCCTGTCCCTGATAGCCCTGCTGGTAGAGCTGGTTGATCTGGTAGGCGGCAGCCAGCTTGTCGCGAGTCAGTGTCTGCTGCGCTCCATAGCCAGAGCAGTCGGCTGCCAGCGTCCCCGTCTGCTTGCTGATGAAAGGTGGTCGGAAAAAGGGGAAGGCGGAGTCATCCAGGCCAATAATAGACTGCACGAGACCGTTGATATTGGCAGGCAGTGTGGGGTTGCCATTATGCGTGAAAAACTGGCGTCCCAGCAAGGTATGATACGCAAACGTGACATGCAGGGATTTCTCGACATTGGCAACCGTTGCCTGCACTTTGATTGAAGAGTGCAACGCGTCCGTTGAGACAATGGTATAGCCATTCTGTGTCAGCCAGTCTGTCACCTCCTGCACCTGCGCGTTGGAGGGAGCATAGCGCTGGACAATCTGTTGTGGTGTCAGGAACTGGTGAAATGTCGGGGAACCGGGGGTATACATTTGCAAAACGTCGCGATTCATCGCCGCGTCGTTATAGACCAGGTTGAAGACAAGAGGCATCACCTGATTGCCCGGTACTGGCTGGCCTGTAGGCGTGCCGGAGACCGGCGGAGTGCTTGCCACTGGATGTGTGGACACTGGTGTAACACCCGACGAAGAGGCGGACGAGGGCGACGCAGACGAGGATGAGGTATCTGAAGTGCTGCTGGAAGAATTTCCGGTCAGCGAACAGGCGCTCACCATCAACCCGATAACCATAAGCCCGAAGAATGCCTGTAGTATTTGCCAGCGCATATTTCTATCTTTTTGCTTCACTGCTTCCTCCTGAAATTAGACCATATCCAATAGATGGTCCATATAAGCAAGCACACACCACATAGTGTTGAGACTGCCGCTACAGTATAGCTTATCTCTGGTTTTTAGTATACTGCTGGCAATAGAAAAGTACCGTGAGTAAACACATAGCTATGCAGTGAAGCAGCTAACAATCAGCCATCCCCAACACGCTGGAGTTTGACGAAGTTTGTGCGCGCCTGGCTGGCAACTGGGAGACCACCCATGATAACGACGTGTTCGCCGCGCGCGATCAACCCATCGTCCTGTAAGCGCTTATCGACAGTGGCGATCAATTCTTCGGTGGTTCCCATCAACGTGATGAGATGCGGCCAGACGCCCCACCAGAGGGCAAGCTGGCGGTAGACATATGGCGAGGGCGTGAAAGCCAGGATAGGAGTACGCGGGCGGTCTTTGGAGATGAGATGAGCCGAGGCGCCGGAGCGCGTGAAGACGACGACAGCCTGCACGCTGGCCTCCTCCACCAGAGCGCGGGCGGCGTGGCTGACGGCGTGCGCCTGCGTGAGTCGCTGACACTTTGGCTGCCGGGCTGTGCGATCTCCTGCCTCCGTTTCGAGCGCGATGCGCGCCATCATCTGCACCGCTTCAAGTGGATAGGCCCCGCTGGCCGTTTCGGCGCTCAGCATGACGGCGTCGGTGCCATCTAAAATGGCATTCGCCACGTCGCTGGCTTCGGCGCGCGTGGGCCGGGGATTGGTAATCATCGATTCGAGCATCTGCGTGGCTGTGATGACGGGCAGGCCAAAGTCATTGCACTTCGCGATGATGCGCTTCTGGATTAACGGCACTTTTTCCGGGGCCATCTCCACGCCGAGGTCGCCGCGCGCCACCATCACGCCATCGGTGACTTCAAGAATCTCATCCAGGTGTGCAACCGCTTCCGGCTTTTCCAGCTTGGCGATCAGTGGGATGCCCGCCTGGCGTTTATCCTTATCAGCATATTGCTCAAGCAACTGCCGAATCAGCCGCTTCGCCTCCAGAATATCTTCCGGCCTGCGCACAAAGCTGAGGGCAACGTAATCGACCCCCTGCATGACGCCAAATTGCAGGTCGTCGCAGTCTTTCTCCGTCAGGGCCGGTTCGCTGACGGCCACGCCGGGCAGGTTGATACCCTTGTGTTCTTTCAAGAGACCGCCATGCACCACCTCGCAGCGTATATCCGTCTGGCCGCTTTCCAGCACGCGCAGTTCCATCAAGCCATCGTCCAGCAGAATGCGATCGCCTGGCTTCACATCCTGCGGCAGGTGCTGGTAGGTGGTGGAAATAGTCTGCGCGTTGCCCGGCAGTGGGCGCGTGGTAATCGTCATCTCGGCGCCATCGACCAGGCGCACAGGTGTTCCGCCCTGCAGCGCGCCCGTGCGAATCTTGGGGCCTTGCAAATCCTGCAAAATAGCCACCGCGCAGCCCAGTCGGGCGGAGACGCGGCGAATACGCTCGATAATAGCAGCATGCTCCTCATGCGTGCCATGCGAGAAATTCAAACGGGCCACGTTCATCCCGGCCTGCATCAGCTTTTCCAGCATCTCCTCACTCTCGCTCGTCGGGCCAATCGTACAAACAATCTTCGTGCGTCGCATAGTGTCCTGTCCTTTCACGGACTTTATCATAGCTGATTAGTATTGCTCAGCCGTAGTTTATCATATCTGGCTGCTTCAGCAAACCACTTCATCGAGGAGATGAGCCATCTCGTAGAGAAAGATCAGCGAGAGAAGAAGCAATGATGTGATGAACTCGCTGCGAAAGAGTATCAGGAGCAATTTTGATCAAGTTATAACCCAGAGAAATATAGGTTTCTTCATGAACTTGCTCGAAAATGAGGGATTCTTCAAAGGTGATTTTTCTCGCCTCAGTAAGTCGACAGAACCCAAGATGTTCGATGAAGAACACCTGCCTCTGGTAAATAGCCTCGCGCTCAATTCTCCCCAATTCCTCTAAAAGAGACGCAGATGGAGAATATCCCAGATAACGACTTAAGGCAAGTGTGCACATTGGCGAGCGGTCATACCATTGTAGTTCATCAGGCAAGGTTGCTGCTTCAAGTTGCCTCTGCTTTTGCAGATGGACAATGCTATCAATGAAGTCAGGCTGCAATGGGAAGCTATCAGAATTGATAGCTTCCCAACTCTGTTATTCTCCGAGAGCTATAACAGATCCGGAATCGGCCCCATGTGGCGTGTCCAGAGATCGCGGGCAAGTCCGTGCGCATCACTTTCCACGCCATAGCGGGCGAAGTACTGGCAGGTGCGCTCGATGTCGCGGGCGAGCAGGGAGAACACATCCGAATTGTGATAGGGGTCGACGGCCTGAGCGAAGTCGATCAGGCTGACTTTCCCCTCCCAATAGAGAATGTTATGCGCTGAGAGGTCACCGTGGATGCGCCCACGCACTAACGCTAGCTCTATGTTGTGAAGGATGCGGTCAAAGAGCGGCTGCGCCTCCTCCGCCTCAAGAACCACATCGCTCAGCCTCGGTGCTGCATGCTCCCTTGCGCCGATGTACTCCATCAGGATGGTGTTGCCAATGTGCGCGTATGGGCGCGGAACGTCGCCGCCATATTCGTACATCGTGCGCTGCGTCAGGTACTCGTACTCGATCCAGGACGCGACCTGCGCGGCGCGTCCCCGCTCAGTTTTGCGCGTGGCGGCGCTACCCCGGCGACTGTTCCCATGCTCAGCCTGGCCCTGTTCATCACGCTGGACGCGGCTGTAGCGATAGATAGCATCGTTACGTAGAGCGCGGAACATGCGCGGGCGGTAAATCTTGGCAGCCAGAAGCCCCTGGCCGGTATTGGGATGAGCCTCGCAGCAGAACACTGTCGCCTCCTTACCGCTACTGACTTCTTGTACGATATCCGTGATCAGTTTCTGATCATACAGCGGCGTGAGCGACGAGAGTATCCAGGGCGCATCCCGTCTTCCGGTCAGAAACGATGGTTGGAACGACGGTGCTTGCGGTTGTGGGGCTTCAGGTTCGTAGTCGTATGCCTGCTGCTTCAGCCAGCGCTGCACCTGTGAACTACCCTCATAGCTCGTTTTTTTCGACGGTTTGACGTGGCTAGCTTTGCGTAAAAGGTAGCGTTCGCGGGCATCGGGCTTCATTTTCACAAAGGTAACGGGTTCTTCCTCGTAGCTGTCTTCGTAATCTTCCTTGTAGTTATCGTCAAAAGTTCGCTTCAAAGCAGATGCTCCTTGTGGCTGTGTTATTGTGCGCATTGTCGCAATTGATCCAACTTACATGCTGTTTTCCACCATGTTTTTCGTCTCGAACCCTCCGGCTCATAAGGCCACCTCCCTTCTTGCGCTAACCTGACCCGGCGTTGACACGCATGAGCAGAATAAAAATGCTGCTATTGTATGGGATGGAAGCATGATTCTGCCCGGAAACGCGCTGAAGGCAGGGCAAACAAGCCTTCAAGCTGTACACACAATGCGAACAGGGCGCGAAATCACGCGGGTATCTATCGATGTGAGAAATGCGGGAAGGGTATCTTCAGGGGTAATATCCGTCAGCCTCGCTGGCTGGAACATGCCACAGGCTGAACATCATAAGAGGCATCACGAATCATGCATGAGAACATGCTCGCGATCAACGCAGAGAAACAACAATACGCGCCGCTGGAAAGCGGCAGGCGCGGCGATTCTCTCAATATATGTTGCAGGCCAGGGTATGCTTAGCGGGGATGACCACTCCGTGTGAAGACACCAGGAATGACCGTCGCTGCCATATATTGCACCTCCATAAAATGTATTTCGCCACAAGCTTACCATAGAACATTGCGGAAATCAAGGGAAAATGCGCCCAATAAGTCAATATTGACTCGATTGAAGTGTAAAAGCCTACGGGCAACACTCACCCCTGTCGTCTGCACATAATCCGTCACATCCTTTTTTGACTATGAAGTCAGATTTGACTCAATAGAAATGAATTGGAGGTCCCAGATGAACAACGTGTCACGCATCGCCCGCTCGCCAGTGTTTCTCATGGCGCTGATAGTGTTTATTGTTTTTACCGGTTTTGGCCTGGTGATGCCCCTGCTGCCCTTCTGGGCGGAACATCTGGGGGCCAGCGCCCTGCTGATCGCTCTGCTCTCCACCGGCTTTGCCCTGATGCAGTTCGTAGCTTGACAGGTCACCATGCTCTGCGTTATATTGTTGTTAGGAGAATAACAACATATCAAAAATGCGGCTTGACTCTTCAGGACGTTGAGTTGCAGGCAACAAGAGGAGATACATGGTGAAACACGATTCCTTGATCGAGATGTTGCAGCAGCTTGGCTTTACCCAGTATGAAGCACAGTGCTATCTTGGCCTGTTGCGCCAGCATCCCCTCAATGGATCCCAACTCAGCACGCTATGCGGTGTCCCACGTTCGATGGTCTACCAGACGCTGGGTCGTTTAGAGGAAAAGGAAGCTGTGGTGCGCGTAAGCAGCAAGCCGGGGGAACCGCAGCAGTATGAACCAGTCGCGCCCAGACTGGTCATCGCTCATCTCTCAGCACAGTTCCAGGCTACGTGCGAGCAGGCGGAAGCTGATCTGGACACGTTTGTAGAGACACCACCGGCAGAAGTTGTCTTCAACATCGTTGGAACTGACAGTATTCTCCAGCACGTAGCCCTGCTGGTTCGCCAGGCCCGGCAGCGCCTCTCCCTGATGGGAGGATCACCGGAACTTGCTGCATTAGAACCTGATCTCCAGGCTGCAGTAGCGCGCGGGGTAGCGGCGCGCATTGTGAGTATCGGCCCTGCTCCGGCAGTGGAGGGACAGGTCGTGGCCTTCATGGGAGAGAATGTATCCGCGCCTACGCGCTTCCTCGTAATCATTGCCGATAGCACACCGGTACTCATGGCCACATTTCCTCCCAACGCGGGAGCCTCCGCCGTTCTGACAGAGAATCCAATCCTGGCCCGACTGTTCTCCGCTTTTCTGAATACCGAGTACTACCTCGCTCGCCTGTCAAACCAGAACCCTGAACTGGTTGGCGAGATGCTTTCTCAGGTTCTTGAACCCGAAGATCGCGAACGCTATACCCACATTCTACGCTTTCTCGACCAGCAGGGGCGCGCCGGGCGACCAGGAACAAACGAAAGAGAGAAACACGCATGAAGTCTGTTCCTTCTAAAACCTTTTACCAGCATGTCCTGGTAGAACAACGGGAACACCTGGATGCGTTTCGTAAGACACACCCGCGCGAACAGATAAATCTCTCAGAAACAACGTGGAGCTATCTGATCGGGGGACAGGGTACCGAGACGCTGCTGATCCTGCCTGGCGGCGAACGTATCGGGGACGTGGCCTTTCCGCTCATGCAGCAGTTTGAGCAGGAGTATCGCTGCCTCTATCCCTCCTATCCGCCCCTCTCAACGATGAGGGCCCTGGTCGATGGTCTGGCGGCGCTCCTCGATCGGCTTTCGATTGCGCAGGTTCTTCTCTTTGCGGCTTCCTTCGGAGGGGATGTCGGCCAGTGCTTTGTCCGGTTGCATCCCGACAGAGTGAGCAAACTCATATTGCTCAACACCGGGATTCCAGAGGAGCGGCTCGGCAGAGCGACAAAGCACGGGAAGCGGCTGGTCTCTCTTCTTTCTGTGGGAATTACGCGCTACCTGTTCCAGAAACTGCTGGTGAAAGCTCTTTCAGTGCGACCGGAAGAGCAGCTTTTCTGGCGGGCGATGCTGCACGAACTGGTCACCCAACTCACGCGGGAAGATCTGATCAGTACATTTGATGACACCATCGATTACCGGCTCAACTACCGCTTCTCAGCCGCCGACCTGGCAGCATGGCCGGGAAAGGTACTCATTTTGCAGTCGGACGATGACCCTGCCACGACGCCTGCTATGCGCCTGGCAGTGCGTCAGTTGTATTCACAGGCCCAGGTTCACACCTTCGAGCGGGCAGGCCACACGCCTTTTCTCTCCCAGCCTGATGAGTTTTACCCGACTGTGCGCGCATTTTTACACCAGCCTTGAAAGGGAAAAGAGATGCCATGCGATTCCTCTCTCAGAGACTTCACTATACGGCTGCGTGATGGACGAAACATGGGTATCGCTTCGGTAGGGCAAGGCGATGGATTTCCCATCATCCATTGTCACGGATCGGGTAGTTCACGTCTGGAAGTGGAACTGCTGGCGGCCCAAGCCTCTCAGGAGGGAGTGCGACTTATTGGTCTGGATCGACCAGGCGTTGGGCTTTCCGATCCGAAACCTGGCTATCGGTTGCTCGATTGGCCAGATGATGTCGTGGAGGTAGCCAACCAGTTGGGCATCAAACGCTTTGCCGTTGAAGGCATATCCGCTGGTGGTCCCTATGCTCTGGCCTGTGCCTCCAAAATCTCGTGGCGGCTCACGGCCTGCGGTCTGATCAGTACGGTCCCTCCACCTGATCTCATGAGATCTGCCGGAACCCGACCGATGCGCGCCATGTGGTGGATTGGAGCGCATGCTCCTCATCTGCTGCTACTCTATGCCCGCCTGACTCAGCGCATGATCGGCTCCAATGCAGCCAGTATCGAGAAGTATCTTGTCCGTTATGCAGCACATCTGGGAGCAGCAGATCAACAACTTCTGAACAACCCGGAGATCAGAGGGCTACTGGTGAAAGCGATGGCCGAGAGTTCCCGGCAGGGCGGGGAAGGAAACCTGGAAGTAGTGCTAGCCGAAATCCGGCCCTGGGGCTTCCAGGTTGAACAGATAGCGTTCGAGAAGATCTTTCTGTGGCATGGAGAACAGGATCGGATCATGCCGGTTGCTCCAGCCCGTCTCCTCGCGCAAACCCTGCCCCATTGCATCGCTACCTTCTATCCTGACGAGGGGCATTTCTCAACTATGGCTCACTATACCCGGCATATATTCTCCTCGCTTCGTGGGTAGCCCTCACTGGCAGAAGCGTTCATCCGCGTTAGCGCGATGGAGCAAGGATACAGATTGAACGGCAACAGCGTTTGACACGCAATGCTATACTGGAAAAAGCGATGTTACGAGCAGGGCGGCGGGTAACACGGGCGTTATCCGCCGCATCAACGTGCAAAGGGGCCTTTTTTCCATACAGTGCGTATTTGAATACAGACGAAAATGGAGAGTGTCATGACCATTCAAGAGAAAAAGTCGATCCCTGTTCCACAGGTAGAACCTCGCGCCCCTCTTCCCGATCAGAATTTACGCATTCCGGGTCCGACCGTCGTCCCGCAGGATATCTTAGACGCGCAGGCGCAGCCGATGATTAACCATCGCGGACCAGAATTTGGCGCCATCCTGCGCCGCGTCACGCAGCGTTTGCAATACTTTTTCCAGACAGCCGCGCCTGTCCTGACCTACCCGGCCTCCGGCACAGGCGGCCAGGAATCGGCGATTGTCAACCTCTTCTCGCCGGGCGATCGCGTCGTGGTCATCACCATCGGCGCCTTTGGCAATCGGCTGGCAAAAATTGCCGATGTCTACGGGCTGAACGTGACGCGCATCGAATTTCCCTGGGGACAGGCGGCAGACCCGACCGTCGTTGAGCAGCAACTAAAGGCAGCAGCGCCTTATCGCGGCGTGCTGATGACCCACAACGAAACTTCGACCGGCGTCACCAACGATGTTGAAACCCTGACCAACGTTATTCGCAGCGTCACCCCCGATACGCTGGTTGCGGTGGATGCCGTCAGTTCGCTGGGCTGCGTGCCGCTGGAAATGGACGCCTGGAATATCGATGTCGTCTTCACCGGCTCACAAAAGGGCTGGATGACGCCGCCGGGGCTGATGATGCTGGCAGCCAGCCCGCGCGCCTGGGAGGCCAACAAGACGGCGAAGTTGCCGCGTTTCTACTTCGACTGGGAAAATACGCGCAAGAACCTGGAAAACTGGCAGCACCCGACGACGCCGCCCGTCTCCATCTTCTACGCGCTCGATCTGGCGCTGGAAAAGATGCTGGCAGAGGGTCGGGAGGCCATCTTTGAACGCCATCATCGCACCGGCAACTATGTGCGCTGGCGCGCGAAAGAGATGGGCCTGCAACTACTCGCCGACCACGAATATGCCTCGAATACGGTCACGGCCATCAAGATACCCGAAGGCATCAACGCGAAAGCTCTATTGAAGACGCTGCGCGAGCAGGATAACGTCGTGTTCGCGGGCGGCCAGCAGCAACTGGATGGCAAGATCATTCGTGTGGGCCATCTTGGCTTCTTTGAGGAGGCCGATCTGGTGGAGGCTATGGATAAGCTGGAGACGCGGCTGCGCGAAGCCGGTTTCAAGGGATAGAGGGGAAGAGCAGGGATGGTTGAGGAAGCACGTGAAATTGTTGAAGAACCTGTACGCATTCTGATTACCGACCGTATCGCGCAGGAGGGTATCGACCTGCTGCGCGCCCAGTTACCGCAGGCGCAGATCGACCTGCGGCTCGGCCTGTCGCCGGAGCAGTTGAAGGCCATTATCGGTAGCTACCACGCGCTGATTGTGCGCAGCGAAACACAGGTCAGCGCCGACATTCTCGCAGAGGCGACCAACCTGAAGATTGTGGGGCGCGCCGGCGTCGGCGTTGACAACATCGACACGCAGGCAGCTACCCGGCAGGGCATCATGGTCGTGAATTCGCCGACCGGCAACATCATCGCGGCGGCAGAACACACCATCGCCATGCTGATGTCGCTGGCGCGCCATATCCCGGAGGCCAGCAGCAGCATGAAGGCAGGCAAGTGGGAAAAGAGTAAGTTTGTGGGTGTGGAGGTGCGCAACAAGATACTCGGCGTGATCGGGCTGGGCAAAGTGGGCAGCGAGGTAGCGCGCCGCGCGCAGGGCATGGAGATGCAGGTCATTGCCTACGACCCCTATGTCTCGCCAGAGCAGGCGCGCAAGCTCAACGTGACCATGCTGGAACTGGAAGAGGTGCTGCAACAGGCCGATTTTGTCACGCTGCACACCTCGCTCACCACCGGCCCGCACGGCACGCGCGGCCTCATCAGCGCGCACGAACTGAGCCTGCTCAAGCCAACGGCGCGGCTGATTAATTGCGCTCGCGGCGGCCTGATCGATGAAGAAGCTCTGCTCAACGCCCTCAACGAGAATCGGCTGGCGGGCGCAGCCCTCGATGTCTTCAGCCAGGAGCCGGTGCGCGACAATGAGACACTCAAACGCCTGCTGGCCCACGAGTGCGTAATCGCCACCCCGCACCTGGGAGCCTCAACCGAGGAGGCGCAGGTAGGAGTCGCCATCGACGTGGCGGAGCAGATCGTCTCCGTGCTGAACGGCGGCTTCCCGCGCGCGGCAGTCAACGCCCCGCTGATCCTGCCGGAGACCCTGAAGGTGCTTCAGCCCTACATGCGGCTGGTGGAGCAGATGGGCAAGCTCTACACGCAGTTGCAGCCAGGGCCGCTACACAAAATCGAGCTGTCCTGTAGCGGCGAGATCGCCAGCTACGACCTGCGCCCGCTGCAGGCCGCGCTCATCAAGGGCCTGCTGGAATCGGTTTCCGACGCGCACGTCAATATGATTAACGCGCAGGTACTGGCGAAGCAATGGGGGCTGGAAATCGTGGAGCAGAAAAGCCCTGTCTCGACCGAATTCGCCAACCTGGTGACGCTGCGCCTGCTGAGTACCAATGGCTATGCCTCCTCCTTCGCGGGTAGGCCCGGTTCCGGTGATGAACGGGTCGAACTGCTCAGCGGCACGGTCATGCACGGAGAGCCGCGTGTCGTCTGCGTGGGGCGCTACTGGACAGAGTTCGTGCCAGAAGGCTACATCCTGTTCTGTCGCAATCCCGACCAGCCAGGCATGATCGGGCGCGTGGGAACGGTTCTGGGCAAGGCGGGCGTCAACATTCGCCACATGGATGTCGGGCCTATCGTGCGCACGCCGCGCCTGCGCACCGGCCAGCACAGCCACGAGACCGCGCTCATGATTATCTCCGTCGATGACCCCATCCCCGACTGGGCGCTCGAAGAGATCGGCGCATCCGGCGACATCTTCGGCCTGACACTGGTGAAACTGTAGGTTTTCACAGGGATACTATTATGAATTGGAACGAAACGGGCCTGGCAAGCAAGGCGAAGCGGCCTTTGCCGGGCCTGTTCATCCTGATTCATCAGGGGACTTTACTCACTTTTTACAACTCTGTGTCTCTTTTTTGCGTCTTTCTTCACATTCCTGAGCTACGATAATGCCAGGTGCGAATCCCCCGCACCTGAGAGTCAGGCTCAGGGATGAACGACAATCGTGGGGTATGTCGTTCATCCCCGGTCTTTTTTTCTCCACAGCGAATAGAGATAATGTTACGCAATCATACGTGCTTCGCGATGATACTGAGTAACTCATCCATCTCAAAGGGCTTGGCCAGAAAGTCGTCGGCCCCGTAAATATCGGCCTCGCTCTCGCCACTTGGATGCGCTGAGAGCAGGATGATGGGAATGTCGCTCGTCTCTTTCCTGCTCTTCATCTGTTTGATAATTTCCCGGCCATCTGTACCGGCAAGCAGCATATCCAGCAAGATCAAGTCTGGCCGTGCCTGCCAGCGCAAATGCTCAACATCCTCGCCCACACTGGCAGTTATCACTTCATAATTGGCATCCTCTAACATGATCTGGATCGAAGCCAGAATAGGCAGTTCATCATCAACTACCAGAATGCGTTTCTTTTCATCCCCCATAACGTGTACCCCTTCAAGCGGCCAACCAGAAACTTTTGACTCTGCTCTCCATTTCCTGCCACAATAACTACCTCTTCGGTTTATTATTTATAGCAGAGTTTTTATTTATACTACCAATATCATAGCACAAATAAAGCGTTTCGGCATAAAATTAGCCAAAAGAGCTAGTTTGCTCTCAAGTGATGGAGGAAGTGAAAAAAACGCAACAACTTTTGGGACAAACCCACGTAATATTCCTGGATGTTTCCGGCAAACTTTTTGTCCAGATGAGAGAAGAGTTCAGTTACTAATACGTTTCTAGACTCGTCCTAAAGACTGACAACAGCTTTGAGGAGATGAGTTCTACCGGGGTAGAGATAACTTTCTGACAGAGATCAGGCGCATTTTGTGTGTCTCCCCTTATCTGAGTAGATTACAACGAAAGTACAGATAGATGGCGCTAGTTACAGAATCACGAAGAAAGCAAGCTCTTCGGAGAACAAGCAGGGGACAGGCTCGTTTTGCTTTCACTATACTGTTTATCATCAACATCCTCAATTACGCGGACCGCTATGTGCTTCCGGCGATATTGCCGAAGATTCAGCACGATCTGGGGTTAAGTAATACAGAGTCGGGGTTGCTCGGCTCGTCCTTTTTGCTAGTCTACGCACTGGCGACATTGCCGATAGGCATCTGGGCGGACAGGGGTATACGCAAGAATATTGTGGCGCTCTGTGTCGGCATCTGGAGCGTAGCAACGATGCTGGCCGGTTTTACACAGAATTTTATCCAGTTGTTCAGTGTACGCGCCGTACTGGGCATCGGTGAAGCCGGTTATGGCCCGGCCTCGCTCTCGCTGCTGGGTGATCTCTTCCCCAAAACGAACCGTGGACGCATTCTCTCCTACTGGTCGGCGGGAACGCTGATCGGGGCGGCTATCGGCGTCACGCTTGGCGGTCTGGTCGCCAATGCTTTGGGCTGGCGCTCGGCCTTCTACCTTGTCGGCATTCCCGGCCTCATCATGGCATTTCTGGCGTGGCGTCTGACCGAGCCTGAGCGGGGCGCGTTCGACCACGAGGAAAGTGAGGGCGTGGTTCTGGAGGCGGGAGTTCCCGAAGAGGAAGAGGATGTTCCTGTCACACATGGCAGCCTGGGAGCAGATTCCTGGGGAACAATAAAGAAACTGGTCAGGATTCCGACCTACTGGATACTGGTGGTCGCGCTCGTCTTCAGCTTCTTCACTATTGGCGGCACCTCTTTCTGGCTGCCATCCTACTTTGTCAACGCGTTCAAGCTGAACGTTGCGGCAGCAGGGGCGATTTCCGGGGCCGTGCTCGTCAGTACCGGGCTGGTAGGAACGGTGGTCGGAGGCTGGCTGGCCGATGCAGTACAGCGCCGCCATCCTGAAGGCCGCTTGTTCGTGGCGATGCTCGGTTTTCTGCTTGGCGCGCCACTCGTCCTGATCGCGCTCTTCCTGCACAGCCTGCCGATGTTCCTTGCGTTTTTCGTCCTGGCAGGCATCACCCTCAATTTCTGCACCGGCCCGTTGAATGCCGTGATTCAGGATGTGATCACACCCGGTATGCGCGCCACCGCGCTCGGCCTCGCCCTGCTGCTCGCCCACCTGCTGGGTGACGCCGCCGCGCCAACCATTATCGGCGCGCTGGCCGACAAAATCACGCTCGCAACGGCGATGATTGTTACCGCGCCGACCTTCCTCTTCATAGCAGGTTTCATCTGCCTCCTCGGCCTGCGCTACGTCGCCCGTGACATGCGCAATATGGAGAAAGAGCTACAGGCACAACGTGGATAGCGGCTAGAAGAAATCATAAAAAGCTGCGCGTTTCCTTGATGCGCAGCTTTTTATGATTTCTTCTCAGCAAAACTTACCGTTTGCCTTCCCACAGGCTGCGCTCTGCTGCTCCGGGGTCATTGACGACTTCAGACGCGGTGTCGAAGCGCATGGTTGCTCGCTGGTTGAGGTCATACCGGGGCCAGCCTGGGTCGCCACAAGTAGCGAAGTTGACCCAGGCGCGATGCATGGTATCCGCGAGCTGTTGGGGCGGCTGGCTTCCCATCAAAGGCGCGTTTTCTTTCTGATCCAGGTTATCGAAGGCGAAAGCGATCTCAAGAGCATGGCAGGCACCGAGTTGACCGCTAAACTGCGGGGAGCGCCAGGCGAACTCGTACATGTAGGTCTTCCCCGGACCCGCGCTATGGGCCTCAGCTACGCGAATGGCAGGAACGCGGTAGAACCAATCGGTAATGATGGCTGCAAGCAGGTCGCCCGAAGTGGCATCGGGACGCGCCGATTGATACGTATCAAGTGTCTTATCAACGGGCAGTCCGTAAGCAGCGACAGTTCCGACCAGAACCTCTTCGGTAATATGGTTGATGGTCCCGTTGGGAACCATGAACAGACGCTGCTCCTCTGTATTCGTGCCGATCAGCACATCGATACCTCTACCGGCTCCAGCACTGATGCTCTGAATAGGTAGAACGGGAAGAATGTCGCCATCGATGACTGGCTCGAAGGGCATCAGGTTACCTGAGACCTCGCCCCAGAACGCCGGATCAGGACGATTAAAAACATCGGCACTCAGAGCTACCTGCGCCTGGAGCAGAGTGTCGAAAGGAACCGCAGCGAAAGCTTCTCGCGTCGGTTCGATACCGAGCTTCTCCGCGAGATACACGCCCACTCTCCTGGCAGTTTCTGCTGAGATAGCATGATGCCCCGCGCCGCTCTCGGCAATAGCGCGACGGAAAAGCCCCTCGGCACGAGGCATCGAGAGCAGGGTACTGACACTCATACCGCCAGCCGATTCACCCGCGATGGTGACATTGTCGGGGTCGCCACCAAAGGCGGCACTGTTCTCCTGCACCCACAGCAAGGCCGCGATCTGATCGAGCAGTCCCAGGTTGACGATGCCATCGCCGAGAGCAAGAAAGCCATCGACGCCGAGGCGGTAGTTGATGGTCACGCAGACGACCCCGTCACGGGCAAAGCGCGTACCGTCATAGGTAGGAACAGCTCCCGAGCCATTGGCAAAGGCACCGCCGTGTATCCAGACGAGCACCGGCAATTTGCTTTGCGCGGAGGCAGAAGCGGGAGTCCAGATATTGAGGTTTAAGCAGTCCTCGCCGGGAATGGCTGGCTCAGGAAGAATGGCATCGAAAGGCGGGAAATAGGGCGGCTTGAGGACGGTTGGGCCATAGGTGAGCGCGTCGCGCACGCCCTCCCAGGATGCAGCCGGGCGCGGCGGCTGGAAACGATTGGGGCCAAATGGCGGAGCCGCGTAGGGAATGCCCTTGAAGGATACGACACCCTCACTCTCGCTGCCACGCACCTTCCCCTGCCGGGTACTGACAACCGTGTCCATATATATCTCCTTTGAATCTGACTTTCTCCATTTCTGTATCGGACGGCGATACAAAAAGGGAAAGCGATGAAAGCCGGAAACGATACAGAAAGTATATCACCTCAGCGAAATTCTATCTCGCCCACTGCTATCTAGCGGGCACAGTGAGCTAAACTGGCACGAAACACTGCACGAAATGGGACGCGAGCAGGCGTTCATTCTGGACAGTTGACCTGTGTAGTGGGGTCAGCAACTGTATCTACTGTCCACGTAGGAGGAATAATTCGATGAGCTTGATGAGACGACTCTGGCAGAGACCATTGAGCCGCTTTACCGTTGTTGCGCTGCTTCTATTGCTGCTGAGCGCGGGAACGATGAGTATGAAAACTGTAAGTTTCGCTCAGCATGCGCGTCCCACAGCGGCGAGCAGTTGCCAGTTAAACTCAGCATCGGGCGCAATTCAACACGTCATCTTTATCCAGTTCGATAACACACACTTCACCCGCGACAATCCCAACGTTCCCTCTGATCTCGAACAGATGCCAGATCTTCTGAACTTTATCGAAAACAACGGGGTGCTGATCAGCAACGAGCATACGCCCCTGATTGCCCACACGGCGGATGATGTCATTACTTCCGTCACCGGTGTCTATGGCGACCAGCACGGAGTGCCGATTGCCAACACCTACGGCTATTTCAATCCTGACGGCACAAGCAGTATGGCAAACTCTTTCACATACTGGACAGACCCGCTGAATGACACAAAGAGCGCTTCTCCCAGCGACACCACGTACAACCTGCTCACCGCTGGCGGTCAGAACGCGCCCGCGCCATGGGTGCCATTCACACGCGCTGGCTGCAACTTCGGTTCGGTGCTTTCGGGCAATACGGCGCTGGAAAATACGGGTACCGATATTACGACGGTCTTTGGAGCCAATTCGCCTGAGGAGCAGGAGGCGAAGTCCAATCAGGCAAAAGCGCAGGCTGACTTTGTCGGCATCGCTATTCACTGCGCGGCTGGCAATGCGCTCTGTTCCAGCGCGAACAATGGCAAGCCAGACCTGTTACCAGACGAGCCGGGCGGCTACAACGGCTACATGGCCCTCTTCGGCAACAAGTACGTCGCGCCGCAAATCAGCCCGAATGGTCCAATGACCGACCTGGATGGCAACGTAATTCAGGACTCGAAGGGCAACCAGGGCTTCCCCGGCTTCGATAGCATGTCGGCCTCCGTTTCGCTCTCCTACGTGGCAGCCATGCAGGAGCACGGCGTCCCCATCACCTACGCCTACATTTCCGACGCGCACGATAACCACACGGCTGGAACGGCCTATGGCCCCGGCGAGGCGGGCTACGTAGCGCAGCTCAAGGCGTATGACGATGCCTTTGGCAAATTCTTCACCCGCCTCGCCAACGATGGCATCAACAAGAGCAATACGCTCTTCGTCTTTACCGCCGACGAAGGCGATCACTTTGTGGGCGGCGCGCCCAGTCCCACGAACTGCGATGGCGTCACAACCCCCTGCACCTACAGCCAGATCGGCGAGATTGATGTGAACCTGACGGGGCTGCTGGCGACACAGCAGAACGTAACGACGGCGTTCAACGTGCATGCCGATTCAGCGCCAAATTTCTATCTGACCGGCAATCCGTCGCCCAGCTCGTCCACGGTTCGCTCGTTTGAACACGCGGTAGCGGCCCTGACGGCGACCAACCCTATCACAAATGCCACCGATACGCTCACCAATTACATGGCCGACCCGGTAGAGATGAAGTTGCTGCACATGATAACGGGCGATCCGGCGCGCACCCCCACCTTCACCGTCTTCGGCAACCCTGACTATTACCAGGCGACGGGTGCGGCTAACTGTAGCTCGCCCTGCGTTGCCGAGGGACCCACCTACGCCTGGAATCACGGGGATGTCTCGCCGGATATCAATACGACGTGGCTGGGCATGGTCGGACCCGGCGTGAATGCGCAGGGGGTGGACAGCACCACCTGGTCAGATCACACCGATATCCGGCCAACCATCCTGGAACTGGTCGGTTTGAAAGACGATTATACGCACGAGGGGCGCGTGCTCTTTGAAGACCTGTCACCCTCGGCGCTGCCAGCGTCGGTGACGAATTCCCAGCAGATTCTGACGCAACTGGCCCAGGTCTTCAAAGAGATCAATGCTCCTGTCGGTCAGCTTGGCTTGCAGAGCCTTCAAATATCGACGAAGGCCATCGAGAGCAACGATCCGGGCGATAGCACCTACCTGAATCTGGAAAGCCAGCTTACTTCGATCACCACGCAGCGTGACTCGCTGGCAAGCCAGATGCTTTCCGTGCTGGAAGGGGCCGAGTTCAACAACCAGCCCGTCGATGCCACGCAGGCGCAGCAACTGATCAATCAAGGCAACACCCTCCTGCAGCAGGTAAGTACCCTCGCGGGAAGCAACTGGCGTTAACGTGCTCTTCTGTAAGCAGTAAGACCTGAAAAGAGGATTCATCAGCATTCAAGGCTGTCACTATGAAAACAGCCTTGAATGCTGATGAATCCTCTTTTTATCTGATATGATAAGAAGAAAACTAGATTGACAGGTTTGAATGAATACAGAGGAAAAGAACATTCGAAAGGGTGACAAAGAAGAACAGGCGGAGCAGGAGACTTTGATACCTGCTTTGCCGTTTGATGAAGGAGGAAGCAGCCGCGATTCGTATGGGGCGTTACATTCACGGGATTTTCGCCTGATGCTGGGCGGCATATTTCTATCGATGTTTGGGCAGCAGATGATCGGCGTGGCGCTGGGCTGGGAGCTATACGAGCGCACGCATTCGGCGCTGGTACTCGGCTTCGTCGGGCTGGCACAGGTGCTGCCCGTCATCGCTCTCTTCCTGCCTGCCGGGTATATCATCGACCGCTATAACCGTAAATACGTGGTGCTGGCGGCTCAACTGGGCCTGGCGCTGGCAGAGGTGGGCCTGACTTTGCTTTCTTACGAGCGCGGCCCGCTGTTGCTTATCTACGGCTGCCTTATCATTATGGGCTGCGCGCTCTCTTTTAACAGCCCGGCCAGTATGGCGCTGGTCTCGCAGGTGGTGCCGGAAGCCGCCTTTGAGAATGCGACGACGTGGAGAAGCAGCGCCTCGCAGTTGGCGGCTGTGCTCGGCCCGGCCACGAGTGGTTTTCTGATCGGCATATTGCACGGGGCCACGTTCGTGTATGTGTTCAGCGCGAGCTGCGCCCTCATCTTTGTCCTGCTGCTACTCATCATGCGCGTCCGCAAACAGCAGGCACCCGCATTCGGACGCAGATCGCTCTCCTCACTGCTGGAAGGGCTGCGTTTCCTGGGAAAAACGCAGGTCTTGCTGGCGGCCATCACGCTGGATTTGTTCGCGGTCCTGCTCGGTGGGGCGACGACGCTGCTGCCCATTTATGCCACGAGCATCCTGCATGTCGGGCCGGTGGGCCTCGGCTGGCTGCAAGCCGCCAGTTCAATCGGCGCGGTGGGCATGGCGCTCACGCTGGCGCATCGCCCACCGTTCAAGCGGGCCGGGCGCACCTTGCTGCTGGCGGTAGCAGGTTTCGGGCTGGCAACCATCGTCTTCGGGCTGTCGCGCTGGTTCTGGCTCTCGCTGCTCATGCTCTTCCTGCTCGGCGCGTTCGACAACATCAGCGTCGTCATTCGCTCGACCCTGCTACTGGTGCGCACGCCTGATGAGATGCGCGGGCGCGTGAGCGCCGTCAATTCGCTCTTTATCGGCACCTCCAATCAGCTAGGCGGCTTCGAGTCGGGCGCGGTCGCGCAACTGATCGGCCCTGTCCCTGCTGTCGTGGTTGGCGGCATCGGCACCATACTGGTTGTACTGCTTGTTAGCTGGATATGGCCGCAGATGCGCAATATGGGCGCTTTACGCGAAAAAGCTAGCTGAAAAACCTTACCGGCTCAGAAAATCCCTCATTTCCCCCAGTTCATACTGAATGCGCCGCATCGATAGCTGTCCGGCCTCATGACGCAAGGCCAGCAACCAGAGCAGTTCCGACCTGATTGTCGAAACATCCTGGGAGCCGGGGCAATGAATGCGGATAACGTAGCGTTCCCCTTCGCCTGCGCCCGTTGCCGGACAGCTAGCGATGCGAAACGTCGTATTGAAGAAATGCATCAGCGGCCTCAGGCGCGTTTCACCCAGATCATAGGAGACGAGCGCGTTTTCCACCAGGCGTTTCATGCGTCGCACCTGACCGGCACGCGCGAGGTCTTCAAAGCGTCGCATTGTGCAGGTTGAAATCCCTTCTCATGTGAAAAAGTTGTTGTGCTGCGCGTTTCAGAACTACCTGATACAGCTTATTCGGGCTGTGATGCGGCAGCAGTTGGTCGCAGATCGAAGGCCTCGGCAAGCAGTTCGTAGGTCTTTGCCCGGTTCTCGTAACCGTAGACCATCGAGGTGATCATTAGCTCGTCGGCGCCTGTCTCTTTTTGCAGTTTGAGCAGTTTCTCGCGCACTACAGTCGAACTGCCAACGGTCTGGCGGGCGCGATAGCTAGCGGCAATCTCTTGCTCGATTTTGTTGTAGTGGTACGCCCTGGCCTCTGCGGGGCCGGGCAAGGGGCCGGAGCGACCGGTGCGCATGCGTACCCATGCCAGGACCATCGATGTGGCCAATTCTTCCGCGCGTTCGTCTGTCTCGGCACAGATGACCGAGGTAGCGAGAATGGCCTGTGGCTGCGCAAGCCCCTCTTCGGAAGGCGTGAAGTGCTCGCGGTAGAGGTGGATGGCCGAGACGGCAAAGGTGGGATTGATGTGATGGGCAAAGGCAAAGCCGACACCTAAGATGGCTGCCGCCTGCGCGCTGTAATCGCTGGAGCCGAGCAGCCAGATGGGCGGAAGCGGCACATCGTTGGGGCTGGCCTTCACTGAGCGGAAGAGATGGCCTTCAGGGAAGCCCGGACCCTTATCCGCGAAGGCGAGCAGCTCGGCCAGTTGCTCCGGGAAATCATCGGCCTCAAGAGCCTCTCGCGAACGGCGCAGAGCCAGTGCTGTGCGCGGGTCGGTGCCGGGAGCACGGCCTATGCCGAGGTCGATGCGTCCGGGGTAGAGCGCCTCCAGCACGCGGAACGTCTCGGCAACCTTCAGAGGCGAGTGATTGGGCAACATGATGCCGCCCGAACCAACACGAATGCGCTCTGTAGCCTGCGCAACCACGCTAATCATGACTTCGGGAGTCGAACTTGCCAGCATGCCATCGGTGTTATGATGCTCGGCCAACCAGTAGCGCGTATAGCCCAGCCGGTCAGCCAGTCGCGCCAGGTGAATTGTGTTCTGCAACGCCTGGTGACTGCTCTCGCCCGCGTTAATGGGCGACAAATCGAGTACAGAAAGTGGAACGCTCACAAGATATGTCCTTTGCTATTTTAAGAATGTGTCATTAACCGTCTTTACAAGCAAGAACAATGCGCGGGCGTCTAACAATTCCCCGCCGTCTTGCGTTCTGCTAGAGCACAAAGGGGATGAGCCGTTTCGCGCGCTGCATATGCCTGTGCTGTAGCTGTCTGCTTTTGAGCGGAAGCATCGGGGGTTGGAGACAAAGAGGAGGTTTGGGTGCTACAGCCGGTCAACACCCAGAGAAAGACGCCGAGCCGGGCGGCCCATGCGTATGCGAGAGGCGGCTTTCGTTGCTCCATTTTTCCATCTTCTTCCTTTTGCTCCTTCTCTGGCTATGGCAGCAAGGTTGTAAAGCATCATTCACATATTATACTATCACTTTGATAGAGATGGCGATACCTCAGCCTGCTCGGCTCTCAATCCTTTTTGAAAAAAAGAGCCTTCCCGTAGGGGCGATGCCTTGTGCTCGTCCGCAAGGAGGTATATCCGGCTGCTCCTTTTCTGAGAACTCGTGTCCTTTTTGTGATACACTGAATAGACAAGTACATTCTTCTAGAAGGGGTATCTCACGTGAGTTCTCAACAGCAAACGAACGATGATCTGCGCAATCAACAAGTCACCGGAGAGAGCACTTCTCCCTTCTTCACCTCGCTTGAGTGGCGCTCGATCGGTCCCTATCGTGGGGGGCGTGTCGTAGCGGTAGCGGGCGATCCGGTACATGAGCAGGTCTTCTATTTTGGGTCGACCGGCGGCGGTGTCTGGAAGACGACCGATGGCGGCGTGTTCTGGCAAAATGTCTCCGATGGCTTTTTCCAGCGCGCCTCGGTGGGTGCCATTGCCGTCGCGCCTTCCGACCCCAACGTGATCTACGTCGGGATGGGCGAGACGACGATTCGTGGCAACGTCGCGCATGGCGATGGCGTATATAAGTCAACGGATGGCGGCAAGACGTGGCTGCATATGGGGCTGACGGATACGCGCCAGATCGGCAAGATTCGCGTCCATCCCCACAATCCCAACCTGGTGTACGTGGCCGCGCTGGGCCACGCGCACGGGCCGAACAAGGAGCGCGGCGTCTATCGCTCCTCTGATGGCGGCAAGACCTGGGAGCATATTCTGGAGCGCGGCGAGGAAGTGGGCGTGCATGATCTGGCGATGGACCCCAATAACCCGCTTATCCTCTACGCGGCAGCCTGGCGCGCCCGCCGCCTGCCCTACAAGCTGGAGAGCGGGGGCGAGGGTTGCGGCCTCTTCAAATCTATCGATGGCGGCGATACCTGGGCAGAGATTACGCATAATCAAGGTCTGCCAGAAGGCATGGTTGGCAAAATCGGCGTGACGGTTTCGGGCGCGAAGCCTGATCGCGTCTGGGCGCTGATCGAGGCGAAGGACGGCGCGGTGTTCCGTTCGGATGACGGTGGCGAGAAGTGGGAGAGGCTGAGTGACGAGCGCGGACTGCGCACGCGCCCCTGGTACTACATGCACATCTATGCCGACCCGCAGGACGCCGATACCGTCTGGGTGCTCAACGAAAAGTGCTTCAAATCCATCGATGGCGGCAGCACTTTCTTCACAGTGCCCGTCCCGCACGGAGATAACCATGACCTCTGGATCGACGCGCAGAATCCGCAGCGCATGATTGAAGGCAATGATGGTGGTGCCTGCGTGACCTTCAACGGCGGCCAGACATGGTCCTCGATTTACAACCAGCCGACCGCCGAGTTTTACCATGTGACCACCGACACCCAGGTTCCCTACCGCGTCTACGGGGCGCAGCAGGACAATACGACGATTACACTGCCCAGCCGCTCGCGCTACGGCGCTATTGTGCAGGCCGATTACTACGAGGTGGGAGGCGGTGAAAGCGGCTACATTGCCGTGCGGCCCGATAACCCGAATATCGTCTACGCGGGTAGCTACCTGGGCTATCTCACCCGCTACGATCACAGCACAGGTGAGCTGCGCGAGATCAGCGTCTGGCCGGAAGCCACGCTGGGCTGGCCCGCGAAAGACGCGAGGTATCGCTTCCAGTGGACCTTCCCCATCCTGCTTTCCCCGCACGACCCCAATATTCTCTATGCCACCGGCAATCGCGTCTTCCGCTCCACGAACGAGGGCCAGAGCTGGGAAGAGATCAGCCCCGATCTTTCGCGCAACGATGTGAGTAAGATGGAATCTTCCGGCGGGCCGATCACTATCGACAACGTTGGCACCGAATATTACGGTACCATCTTCGCCTTCGCCGAATCGCCCCTGGAGCGCGGCCTGTTCTGGGCTGGCTCGGACGATGGGCTGGTGCATATCTCTCGTGACAGCGGCCAGTCCTGGCAGAATGTCACGCCGCCTGACCTGCCGGAATGGGCGCTCATCAGCATTATCGAGCCGTCGCCACACGACGCGGCCACGGCCTATCTCGCGGCCACGCGCTACAAGCTGGACGACTTCCGTCCCTACCTGTATAAGACAAACGACTATGGGCAGACGTGGACGAAAATCACGGACGGACTGGCGGAGAATGTCTTTACCCGCGCTATCCGCGAAGACCCGGCACGCAGAGGGCTACTTTTCGCGGGTACGGAGACGGGAGTAGTCGTCTCCTTCGATGATGGCGCGCACTGGCAGTCGCTCAAGCTGAACCTGCCAGCCGTTCCCATCCACGACCTCGTGATTAAGGACAGCGACCTCATCGTGGCGACCCACGGGCGCTCGTTCTGGATTCTGGATGACATCACGCCGCTACGCGAGTTGAACGACGAGGTGCGCAACAGCAACACGTACCTCTTCCCGCCGCGCCCATACACGCGCTTCCCATCCATTGGCGGCTATGGCCACGCAGCGGCAGCCGGAAAGAACTACCGGCATGCCGGTGTGTTCATGGTGACTTACGAGCAGAAGGAACAGCCAACCGGCGAAAAGGTGAACAGGTACCTTGATGCCGGACAGAACCCTCCCGATGGTGTCATCGTCCATTACTACCTGAAAGAGCAGCCGGAGGGCAAAGTCACCCTGACCTTCCTGGATGCCGAGGGCAAGGAAATTCGCTCGTTCAGCAGTGAGGAAAAGCCGGAGGCAACGGCGCAGGAAGCCGGGATAGGGAGCAGTGAGAAGGAGAAAGCGAAAAAAGCCGAGAAGAAGGAGCCGCACGTCGTCAAGGAGGCGGGCAGCCACCGCTTCATCTGGGACATGCGCTATCCACGGCCCATCAAAATCGAGGGCGTGGACGACTCCGACGAGATCATGAAAGGCCCGCTTGCCCCTCCGGGAACCTACCAGGTCAGGCTCACCGTTGGTGACCAGGTCTACAGCCAGCATTTCGAGATTCGCAAAAACCCGCACAGCGCGACGACGCACGCGCAGTTGCAGGAACAGTTCGACCTGCTCATGGCGATCAGAGACAAAATCTGTGAGCTACACAGAGCGCTCAACACTATCAGGGCCATGCGCAGGCAGATCGACGAGTGGCAGCAGCGCGCTAAAGGCCATCAGATGTACGAGACTATCGAAAAGCTGGGGAAAAAGATCAAAGAGCAGCTTTCTCCCATCGAGGATGCATTGTTCCAGGTCCATGCCAAAGATCAGCTAGACACACTGGATTATCCGATGAAGTTGAACGCGCAGCTTGCCTCGCTGGCTGAGGTAGTTTCCAGCGCCCCCCGACCTCCTACACGTCAGGCCGAGCAGGTTTTCGACGAACTTTCAGGCCGTCTCGCTGCTCAACTATCGAAGTTACAAGAAGTGGTCAACACGTCAGTCGCCGAATTTAACAGGCTGATTCGCGATGCCGACCTGCCCGCCATTATGACTTCGGCACCAGAATCTGCGCGGTGATTATGCATTAGCTCGTCATCTTGCAGTCACGGGCGGGGTGAAGAAAGCAGATATCGGCTTCTGCACCATCGATCACACTGGAAGGTCACTATGCAGTGATCTTCCAGTGTATTGTCGCTCCAGGCGAGTATCATCCCACTGTGTACGTGAGGGTAAAGCTGCCGGTCGTTCCGAAGTTGTAGGGGCTGATGACGACGCTGGTAGTGCCAGCCTCGGCAGAGGTAGGCGTGAAAACGATCTCGGTGGCGCTGGTATTGATCAGTACGCCGTTGGCATCCTGGTTGCCGCTGGAGTCGTAGACGTTCATCTCCAAACTCGTTCCAGAGGGGGATACCTGGGGGTTCGTAATGGCCAGCGTCACATGCTTGCCGGCCACCGCCTTGAACGTGTAACTGATGCCATCAGGTGTAGAAACAACGCCGTTGACCGGCTTTCCGCTCGTTAGCGAACCTCCCGGTATGGGAGTGCCATGAGTGGCAGATTTTGCAAAAGCCGCTACGGGGATTGCGCACAAAGAGCGGCAATGACGCATCCTAAAATAATGAGCTGCCTTTTGAATGAAAATCGTTTCATCATTGTTTCTCCTTCAAATAACGAGATTTTCACAGCATAAACACCAACAAACACGCCCGGTAATGGGTTGCTTTCAAAGAAAAGAAATTCTGTTGAGAGTTTGCATATTGCTGTTTAGCCCAAATTCTTGTGAAGCAAGGCGGGAAGGCATGTGAGCCACGTTTAAGAAAAAAACATGAATCCAGTCTAAAGGCGCTTGACGTGAAATCAGGCTAAAGGCCAATTATGTGTTTATCTATTTAAATTTACTATACAGTAGTTATGATTGGGGAGAGAAGCGGTAAAGAAACAAGTATAAATTCGAGAACTCAGTTGAGATTTCAAAATATTTTCTATAGGCAGAAGGTATTCTGAGAAACGTCATGACGAGTTTGATCCATCAGATACCGACTGATTGTCATCTGGCGAATTCGCTTCCGTCGCATAGGGCAGGCAAACAGGCACGCCATCAACCGGGTGGTTGATAATCGTAGCCTTCACCTGGAAGACTTCGGCAAGTAGTTCGGGGGTGAGTATGACGCGGGGAAGGCCATCGGCGACGACACGCCCGGCGTGCAAAACGATGATGCGCCCGGCGAAGCGTGCGGCCTGATTGAGGTCGTGCAGGACGAGGACGATGGTCTTGCCCTGGATGCGGTTTAACTGCTGGATCAGGGTCAGAATCTCGAGCTGATGACCGACGTCCAGGAAGGTGGTGGGTTCGTCCAGCAGCAGGATGGGCGTTGACTGGGCAAGGGCAAGGGCAATCCAGGCGCGCTGGCGCTCACCGCCTGAAAGGCTATCCAGTCGCCGATCCCGGAGTTCCAGCATGTTCGCCTGCGTGAGCGCTTCGGTGATGGCGTGATGATCCTGTTCGCGCAGCATACGCAACGGCCCTGCGTGGGGATAGCGGCCCTGTTCCACCAGTTCGCCGACGGTCAGTTCCTCCGGCGCGGTTGGTGCTTGCGGTAAGATCGCCAGTTGGCGGGCAACTTCTCGCGTGGGCAAACTGGCAATGGCCCGGCCATCGAGATAGACCGCACCGGCACTGGGAGCAATCAGACGGGCGAGAGTCTTGAGCACCGTTGATTTCCCCGACCCGTTCGGCCCGACAAGGGCCGTGATCGTTCCTATTGCGATCTCAAGCGATAACTCTGGAATGACCAGCCGTTCGCTATAGCCAACTGAGAGCGCTTGCGCCGCCAGAACGGTTTTGGAAGGGGGCTGATCGTCCGTGTGCTGCTTCATGGATTCCTCCGCCAGACAAGATAGAGAAAAAATGGCACGCCCAGCAGAGCCAGCGCGGCCCCTACGGGGACAGTCACCGGTTGCGTCACAGCCTGTGTTACGGTATCGGCAGCCAGCAAAATGCCTGACCCGACGAGCATGCTGAAAGGAAACAGGCGGCGCGCATCGGCTCCTACAACGCGACGGGCAAGGTGCGGGGCGAGTAACCCCAGAAAGGTGATGCCGCCAACTACCGCAACGGCGCTGGCCGTTAGCAGGGCCGCGACAAAGAACAGGCTCAGCCGCGTCCAGGTGGCGTTCAGGCCGAGACTGCTGGCGCTCGCTTCCCCTAATTGTAACACGTTTGCCAGGCTGGCACAGGTCAGGCCGAGTGGCAACGCAATCACGGCCCACGGCCAGAGAATGTTCAACTGATCCCAGACCAGCCCGTTGAGCGAACCGATGAGCCAGAGCAGCACGGTGCCTATCACCTCCTGTCGCAGCAAGAGGATGATAGAGATAGCAGAACGCAGCACAGCACTGATGAGCACGCCGGTGAGCACCAGGCGCACCGGGTCATTGTGTCCTCGCCAGCTAAAGAGATAGACCAGCGCGCCACCGATCAGGCCGCCGATGAGGGCAACAAAGGGCAGAATTGGCCCCGGCTGCGCTAATTGACCGGGACCCTGGGCCAGCCAGAGCACGGCGAACAGCACCGAGCCTGAAGTTGCCCCGGTCATTTCCGGTTCCGCAAGCGGATTGCGCATAATAATCTGCAAGATAGCTCCTGCCAGACCAAACATGGCTCCCGCCAACAACGCGATCAGTGCGCGTGGGAGACGCAAGTCCCAGACGATAATGCGCTGGTATGTCTCAACGGGCTGGTTGAACAGGGCAGCAACTACTGTGGCAGGCGAGATGGGCACGCTGCCGACAGCTACGTGCAAGACGAGCAGCACAAAGAGTACGAGCAGACTTAGCAGGATGAGCAGGGAGTAATAGCGGGCGGCGAGACGCTGTATCATGACATCCCTCGCGGCTTTCCAGCCTGTTGACGCAGGAGCAACAGGAGAATTGGCCCACCTACCAGCGTCGTCCAGATGCCGACTGGCAGTTCCTGTGGCGCAAAAGCCTCGCGGGCGAAGAGGTCAGCGCCGGTCAGAAGTACAGCACCAAGCAGGGCGGCGCACGGCAGAATCAAACGGGCATCATTCGTCCTCAGGACACGGCGGGCAAGGTGAGGCGCGAGCAGCGCGATGAAGGAGATTGGCCCGCAAACCGCGACAACGGCGGCTACCAGCGCCGTGCTGAGCGCGAGGATGAGCAGGCGCACGTGCAGGACATGCAGGCCCAGCCCCCGCGCCACATCGTCGCCAAGCTGGAGAATGTTGAGCGGACGGGCGCACAGAAGCGCGAGCGGAATGGCTACCAGCGCCCACGGCAGGACAAGCTGCACATGCACCCAGGTACGATTCGCCAGGCTGCCGACGAGGAAGAGGAAAAGAATGCTGAGATCATTTTGCGCACCCAGGCTCATGAAGATAATGACGCAAGCATTGAGCAGAGCGGCCAGCGCCGCCCCGGTCAAGATGAGCCGCGCGGAATCGCCCACGCGGCTCATCGTCAGAATGACCACGCTGCTGCCAACCAATCCCCCGGCCAGCGCGAGCCAGGGAATGGCGATCAGGAGCACAGGAAGGTGAAATATGGTTATAGCCGCCACGACCACCGTGGCTCCTGCACTGACGCCCAGCAGTTCGGGTCCCGCCAGCGGGTTGCGTAAGCTGTCCTGCAGCAAAGAGCCGCTGAGGGCCAGCATCGCCCCGGCCAGCATGCCGAGGACAAGGCGAGGCAAGCGCAGTTGTGTCACAACCAGTCGGGCCAGCGGCCCGCCGCCTCCATTAACGATTGCCCAGAGAGCAGGCAGAGAGAGATTCGGGATGCCGAGAAGCAGCGCCAATAGACTTATGGCTATAAGAAGCACCATGCTCCCCGCTACCAGGAGAAGCAGTTGTATGCGTCGCCGATGCCAGATGGATAGCGTCTTCATGTCAAAGGTGTTGGAAATACATTCGGGTAGATTTTGTTCATGGCATCGTCCAGAGCCAGGGAGAGCGACTCGGTGCCCCGGCCAAAGATGTAGTAATTGGGATTGACTTCGTACACCTGGTGGGTCTGCACCGCCTTGAGATGGCTCCAGACGGGGTTGCTCGCCAGTTGTTTGGAAAGCGGCTGCGCGGCCCCCACGGAGGCGACAAAGAGCACATCGGGATTCACGGCCAGGATTTTTTCCAGAGAATACGCCTCCGCGCCCGGTTCGTGATCGCTGGCTGCCGGAGCGCCGGGACCAGGGGCGGGCCACGGATAGCTGGTGACCTGCGAGAGCACACTGCCGGGAAGCGAGGCGGCGGTGAAGATGTTGAAGTTCACATCCGAGCCATACAAAAGCAAGGCCGATTTATTTTTAGGCGACTTCGCCTTATAGGCAGCCAGTTTGTTGAGAAAGCGCTGCGCCGCCTGATTGGCCTGCGCGCTCCTGCCGGTCAATCGACCAATATCCTTGAGATAGAAGATCGAGTCATTGTAGCTGGTCGGGTTCATAATGTAGAGGGGCGCAATCGGCTGCAAGGCCGGGCGCAAATTTTCATCGACATTCGCCAGGCCAATCACCAGATCGGGATTGGCCTTCGCGATGTCCTCCACGTTCGGCTGGAAAAAGGTGCCACCAATGGTCATGAAGCCTTTGGCCCGCGCACCGAAAAAGTGTGGATCCTGCCCGAAAGTGTCGTTGACGGCGACCGGAGACAGTCCCAGTTGCGCAAGAATGTCCTCGCAGAGCGAGACCAGGCAGACAATACGCGTGGGCCGCTTCGACAGCGTGACAGTCGTATGAGTCGCATCGGTAAAGGTGAGCGACTCTGTCGTCGAAGTGGTACCGCTCTTGCTGCTAGACGGCGCGGGCGAACTTCCGCAAGCTGCGATGACGAGCATCATCACAAACAGAAGTGGAACAATGCGCAAAAGTTGCTGCCTCACAGGTAATTCCTCCTTTGTTGCTACACTAGAGATTTCTCCTACGGGAAAATACCATTTTTATAGTCGGTTAAAATCTCGTTGGCGGCGCGTGCGCCTTCCTCCGCTCCACCTTCCATGAAACCCTGGAAGTTGATAGAGCAGTGCTCTCCGGCGAAATGGATTTTCCCCTGTCGCACGCGCTCGTAGCCGCTGAAAAGCGTATATTGACCGACGAGCCAGCAGGCATAGCTGCCAAGCAGGTTCGGATCACCTGTTGGATAGCTCAGCGTTGCCGTGCCGGTATAGTGCTGCGTCGCCCCCGGCCAGACCTCCTCCAGTTGCTTGATGAACGCCTGCGCGTATTGCTGAATTAGCGGGTCGGCAGAGGTCGAATACGGGGAGTTCGGCTGGTAGGAGGCTCCCACATTGCCACCCGTATAGTCGACGATAATGCCAGTCGTACCGGACTGGCCGCGAGTGACATCCCAGGTGTTCTGGAAACCAACATCGGTATAGATGTTCCCGTCGCTGATGCCCGGCCAGGCGCCGGTACCGTTCCAGTAGCGCGTATCAAATTGTAGCTGCAATTTCGAGTTGGTGCCATAGCCAAGCTGCGTGATAGCCGTCTGTTTGAGGCTGTCGAAGTTGGCTTTGCTATAGTCCAGCGTGCGCAGCACGCTGAACGGCAAAGCCAGAATCACACGATCAAACGTCTGTTGCCGCTTCCCATTTGGTGTAGAGAACGTCACAGTGATACTACCATCCGCATTGACGGCAATGGCCGTCATCTTCCAGTTCATCTGGATAGACCCGGCAGGCAGGCTATTTGCGATGGCCTGCGGTAACTGCTGGTTGCCGCCGATGATGTGATACCGCTCATCAGATGCGCCGTAGATACTGAAATTTCCCGGCGATGCCTGGAAGCCAAGCAGGTACACCAGATTCAGCGAGCTTTGCACATTTGTCTCCCGCCCGTATTCCTCATTATACGCCACGTCGAGAAGCTGACCCATATTCGCACTATGACCCCCGGTTACATATTGCTCGATCCAATCATACAGGCTGGTGTGATCAAGCTGATAGCCGGTGGAGGTATAGCTATTGTACAACGTGGGGAAAGGCGCTGCCTGAATCTGATTCTTCAAGACCTTATATACCTGCTGGAAATCGCTGTCGGCGTCCTTTTGCAGGTAATATTGGCCGAAGAAGAAATAGGTATCCTGGGAACCATTGGGCTGAGCTTGAAGCAGGTCAACGAGTTGTAGGCCGAAGCGCTGCGCCAGGTGCTGGATGGTTTTGTGGCCGGTATCGATCAACTCGCCGCACCACTCGCTGGTCTGTCCATTGGCCCATGTTGTGGTGTCGGAGTGCATGCGGCCTCCCAGACGCGAGGAAGCCTCGAAGATGGTGGAGGCGTAACCGGCATCCTGAAGCGTAAGCGCGGCATTCAAGCCAGCAATTCCGCCTCCAATAATGCCGATACGTGGGGCGCTCTGGGCATCGGCCTTCATCAGTCGCCCGGCAAGATTCAGTGGGTCGGCCAGAGCGAGGCCAGCAGCAAGCGCGCCTGCTCCTTTGAGCACATCCCGTCGGCTGATGCGCAACTGGCGCTCGTGTCTCACTTCTTCAACAGAAACGCCACGCTCATCTGCCTCGGCATGCTCGCTTGCTAATCGCTGTAACGCACGCATAAGAGGGGTACGAGCCATAACGAAATAACCTCCTGTGTGTCTAACCCTCTACCAATCAGCCAGTAGAGGATATTAGTAGAAACAAGGAAAGACGGGGAAGTTCGGGGAGCCGACAGCAAAAAGCACTACAAAAAACTATGCGACGAGGATAGCTTCTACGCAAAATAGCTCTCCTTATCCGTTATATGGCCGGAGACAGGGGCGTCAGGAACAATTACGGAGACAAACGACTGTCCATACCTCTACTGTAAGCGTACCATACGACCTGCGTGGTGTCAATTCTCTTTCACGTTCCCTCTTTTCTTCTCATCCATTGTTGCCGATAAGACACAGTGGAAATCTGCGCAGAGAACCAGAGGAGACATATCTTTGAGAAGAAAAGAGGCTTGAACACATGCATTTGAAACGAACGATCAGCTTCCTGATTGTCCTTACTGCTGCACTAAGCATCCTGGCTGGTCGTCTGCTGCTCCCGGTACCTGCCACGCAGGCGGCGTCAACACAGACGGGACCCGCGAAAGGGAAGCTGCAACTCCTGCCCAAACCTGCGCCTCGTCTGCAAAGCTTCGCGCTCCTTCAGACAAATGCGTGGAGTAGTGTTCCCACTCCCACCTCTCTCTATGAAGCGACAACCAATGCCCGTACTATGTATGCCCAGGGCTGTAGCGCCGCCCACGGACCGGCAGGCCTGCTTATTCTAGATTGGGGCCAACCCGTCTACATGGGCTACGGGCAATACGGCACATATGATTTCGGCGGGCATGATGACTCGGATACCGCCATCCTGCACGCGGTAGCCAACTTCGCACAGGGGGTGTGGTACTGCCGCACGCCCTCCACCAATATCGCCCTGGCGATCGGGCAAAGCAACTACTACTCCGGCAACGCCCTGCCGCTCACGACGAGCGCGTGGTATGCTGACGGCGTGCAGTGGGGCCAGATGGTCAACGCCGTACAGAGCTTTGTCGCCAACAACCACTACAACGTTATCGGCATCTATGGTGCAGGCGACCTTGAGATGGGTTGGGAGAACTTTGCACTGACCAGCAGCATGGTAAATGGCTATAATAACGCCTCGTCGCGTATCTTCTTTGACTTCGGCGATGACGCGCCCGGCTACTGGACGAATTACCAGACCTGGTACGTGGCCTATGGTGCTCGTGATAACCTGCCCATTCCCGAAATCTACTTCGATGCGGATGCTACCTACGACTGGCAGGTGCTAAACCAGTGGGCCTGCGCCCACATGGGCAGTCCCATGTACATTAGAGGAGTTATGTCCACTTTCATCGGCAACACTCCGGCTCAGGCGTGGGCAGCTATGTACCGGGCCACAGCATCAAATTCATGCACCGCACAAACGCTGCCCTGGTTTACATTCTCCACGTATATTGTCTAGCATCCTTCACCATCCTTGAGGAAATTGCTGTAGGGGGCGATGCCTCGTGCTCGCCTATGTTCCCCGGTGCCCCCTTTTCGATTGACTTCCAACAGGCGGGCGCGAGGCATTACCCCTACGATTGCAAGAAAGTGAGGCACAGAAACCATGCAAAACTCTTCACCTACAAAGAAGGCAACGGCTACCACCAGCCACTCGCATCTCCATTTGATATTTCCAGCAACACTGCTCCTGCTGCTCGGCATTGTTGCCTTTCTCGCTTTCACACTGAATGTCCCGGCAAAGAAATATGTGTCTTCAGGCACCGACTCCTCCCGTAAAACAGCCATTATTCCGCCTGCAAAGGTTACACTAAAGGGGACAACGCTGGGAGCGACACCAGACTCGACCGGAAAGCTAACGGCCATTCAACCAACGGCAACGCAAGGGAATCAGCATGGGCCAATCGCTTCAGCAACTGCTACTCCCCCTCCTGCCACACCTACCCTGCTGCCATCGACGCCAGAACCCACCCAACTCGGCGTGTTTTCGCTCGCACAGGGCGGGCCGCTGCCCGTTCCTGAAACTGTTCTGCGCCCGACGAATATTGCGCGGTTGATGCTCAATGCGACGCTCATCTCGGTTTATGCCGGTTCGATGGCGCAAAATCCGCGAGCTGGTATCCTGTGCGTGCTGCGCGAAAACTTGACCACCGGCCAACTCACCCTTCAGGTCTACCAGGACTCGCACATGGATGGTCCTTTGACCATCTTAGCCATTCAGAATACGAAGCTGAAGCTCACAGATACAAAGAACGAGGGCTATTTCGACCTCACTACCAGCCAATTTCAATGGTGACGCTTCCTGATTTCGGGTTGTCATTCCGTTGATCGTATGCTTGTCGGTATATCTGTTCGCAGCCTGGTTAGCTCCGCCTTTCTTTTGCTACCTCTGGGATAGAGGGTCAGCACGAGGTTGGTAAAGGTGAGAATGGTGAGAGCGAGAATGGCGACAGGGATAACGAAGAGAGCAGTCAGAAGATTGCCGATCCATTTCCAGTGATCGGGCGCATTTGTCGGCAGCCATTGATAGAACGTATGAGATTTTTCTCATTTTTTTCCAATACTCCTCCAATGCAGAAACGTTATTCTCTGTGACAGAACATGCTTATTACCTGTGAAGGAGCCAATAGAACAAAGAAGGAGTACCTTGATGAAGAAAGTTTCGCGCTGGATCATCGGCAGCGCAGCTGTTGTAGTTATCGTCATCGTAGCAGGGTTTATTTATTCTATCCATTTTGTCGGCGCCGTTAGCACCCCGCATAAGGCGCCGGGAGCCATCGCGACTACCAGCAGTTCGCCTGTCCCCTCAACCGGATTGAGCACCTTTCAGATTGTGCCTGCCCAGACCACTGCGTCTTACAGCGTCTACGAAGACCTGATCATTCAAAACAAGCCGCATAACGATGCCATTGGCACAACGCATTCAGTGACAGGGAGTTTCAAGATAAAGACTGGCTCATCGCCCGTGGTCACGGCCATGACGGTCACCGTCGATTTGCGTACATTGCAGACAGACTCGCAGATGCGCGATAACTACGTGCGCCGCAATGCCCTGCAAACGGACACGTACCCATACGCCACATTTGTCTCGGTCAGCACGAAGGGCTTACCGTCCACTTACAGCGATGGGCAGACAGTGCATTTCCAGTTGATCGGTAATCTGACCATGCACGGCAAAACCAACGCAGAGACGTTTGATGTGCAGGGCAAGGTTGTGGGCAATACAGTCACGGGTACGGCGACCAGTACCATCTACATGACCGATTTCGGCATCCAGCCGCCGAATCTGGCAAACATCGCCATCGCCCAGAATCAGGTCGTCATCACCCTTAATTTCACAGCAAAAGAAGCCTGAACTGGCCCTGTCATGTCATTCTTTGCCGCGTTCAGCATGACATACGAATGTGTCTCCGCCAGCGGGGCACTACCCGACTGGAATGCTCTCTGCCACTTCCCTGACCTCTTCCTCCGTTGAAGGTTGGATCAGGGAATAGCCAACGCCGGGTATAGTCAGAATATAACGCGGCCTTGCCGGATCAGGCTCGATCTTCCGGCGCAGGTGGCGAATATGGGCTTTGATCAGGCAGGTATCCCCATCTCCGTCGTAACCCCAGACGTGCGAGACAATCTGGCCCGAGGTACATACGTCGTTGGCGTTAACCGCCAGCAGGTGGAGCAGTTTGCTCTCTGTCGGCGTCAAACGCGACCTTTTGCCGTGAACGGTCACCTCGTTGTGCAGCGAATCGACACAAAGAGAGCCAACTGTAATGGTTGAGGAGGGACGACGTTCCAGCGTCCAGCGCAGGCGACGCCCGAGGGTGCGAATATGCGCCAGCAGTTGCGAGGGGTAGAAGGGTTTGCGCAGGAAATCATCAGCCCCCGCCTCCAACCAGCGTACCTCCTCCTGCACATCCCTGCTATCCTCCACAATCATCAACAGCGTATCGTGCATGACACGCATCTCCCGGCAGAGCGCCAGGGTAGCCCCATTCCCGAATTGAGCATCTATAATGACCAGGTCCGGTTGTTGTTCATTCCACACAGCCTTCGCCTGCTCGATACTAAAGGCGCGATGAACCTCGTAGCCCAGCGTCCTCAACCAGCCGCCGACCATACTGATCAGTTCGTGATCTGTATCTATAAAGAGTATTTTCACATGCATGCTCCCTCTACATAGCCATCACACAGCCAGTTTTTCACAGTGAGGAAGAAGGATATCTGCCTTCTTCCCTCCGTATTAAAGCAGAGACACAGTTCAGAAACAATTCCTCAATTGCACCAGGCTCAAAGCCATTGTAGCCTTACCGGTCGAGTACCGTTTCTGCACCAGAAAAAACTGAGGAAGCAGCCTGAGTGCGATTCATGACCCCTAATTTGCGCAGGATATGCTGTACGTGCTTGCCAACCGTAAAAGGTGAAATGGAAAGCTGAACGGCAATCTGCTTATTACTCAGGCCCTGACGCATCAACTGGAAGACGCGATATTCCTGAGAAGTCAACAGGGAGAGCAAAGGATGATGTGCTATCATGGCAGTGCTGTTACCATCTTGCTCTCCATTCAACTGTAACGCCTGCGTCTTTCTCATCTCGCCTCCCCCAGGTAAGGTATGCAACTGGCTATGCAGGTTGCGAGCCTGCTCTACGAGCAGTTGGATAGCTATTGTTGACAGTGTTGGAGAAAGTGCCAGTTCGCCTCGCCTGAGATTCTGCAAAGTCGCAACAATATCCGTCGCAAGCATCTCACGAGTCAGGTAGCCATTCACTCCCGCCAGCATCGCCTCCAGCAGCAGTTCTTTACGCAGCGAATCGGTGAGGATCACCATGCGCAAAAATGGCACCACCTCTCTCAAACGGTGCAACACCTCCATTCCCTGTAGATCAGGGAGTTCGAGATCAATCAATATGGTATCGACAGGCAGCCCGACTACCTGCCTGACGGCATCCTGATAACGCTCCGCCTCGGCAACAACCTGGAAATCTCCCGCACTGGTGAGCAAATCACGCAATCCATGCCGGTAAATTTCATGGTGGTCGACAACAAAGAGACGCAGCGGGTCGCCTACGCTTTTTTGCTCTACCCCAAGAGAAGAAAAGACGACTACATCCATAATTTCTACCCTCTCTGCAAGAAATATATGTGGCCCGACAGCATATCACACTCCGTCTATGCTATCAAAGCGATAACCTGCAATTCTGGAAGTTTTCCAACCACTTCCACAACGCTCTCCACTTTAAGCTCATGTTTAGCTATCAGCCAGGCATCGCATTGGAGATACTATAACCTACATCTAGCAGATTTTCAATGCATCTACCCAGGAAATTTGACAAAATCGAGAGGAAGCAGGCGCCGTTACAGATATTTCCCAGGGAGAAAAGGTGAAACGCCTAGCGTATCAGTGTGCGTCACACCGCTTGTTGCCGCGCAGGATGATACGCGCTACCGTCAAAGGGGCCTGCACCTGGGTCACATGTCCTGCACGGGGCAGCAGCACCAGTCTCGAATCAGGAATGCCTTTATGCAGGTCAAAAGCGCATGTCAATGGAAATATTCCATCCCGTTCGCCCCAGACGATCATCGTAGGAGCCTTTATCTGCTCCAGGACATTATCCAGTTCTTCTCGCGGATCATAATTCTCAAGGAATTGTTTATATGCTGGCAACTGAGTGTTGCGTATGAAGGAATCGAGGATAAAGCCGGGAACAGGGAAACGATAGCCCATAATGTGCTGCATGACACGCTTCGCCTGCTCGCGATTGACCGCATAAGGCGGGTTAGTAGATTCGCGCAACAGCCCGGCGCTGTTGAGGAGGTACAGGCGATCAACGCGCTCTGGATACTCGGCGGCGAAACGGGCAGCGATCCAGCCGCCGAGGGAATTGCCCGCAAGCGTGACACGAAGATAGCCCAGAGCATCGAGGAAACGCCTCAAATAGTCTACATGCGTGCGAATCGTGACCCCCTCCGGCGCCATAGGAGTTTTTCCGAAGCCAGGAAAATCGGGTGCGTAGACCAGGAATTCTTTGCTCAGCAGGAGCATGAGACCGCTCCAGCTCTCGGCAGAGCTACCGAGGCCGTGAATGAGAACTAGCGGGCTGCCACCGCCACCGGATCTGCCAGCCGTGTAGTAATGCATGGGAATGCCCACGTCAACTGTTCCCTCACGCACGCCAGCCAGCAACAAGCCCCCGTGCAATACCGCGTTTATCGTCTCTCGCGGATGGCGATACAATTGCGCCCCAAGCGCCGCCATTCCACCTGTAATAGCCAGTGCGCCCGCGCCGCCAACGAGGGCTAATAGTTTCTTGCTCCTTACATCCATGAAAAAATCCCCTATGATATACCTGTTCTCATATCTTTCTCACAAGCATACCACATGGGCAGTAGTAAGGCCAGCCAGCCGTTAGCTAGTAAGAAAGCCTTTTTTCATGTCATTCTGAGGGTGGCGAAGAATCTGGGCAATCAACTGTCGAGAAGACGCACACAAGATTCTTCGTTGCGCTCAGAATGACATGTCCTGCCGGGCCGTTTTTTTATGGCTTTCGATCAGTCGCCACCGGCGGCACCACTAAGCGGGGTTTCTACATCGGTTGCCAGATTCAGTTCGACGATCACGTCCTGATTGCGCTTTTCCGCGTGTCCCCAGATATAGAAGACCACGGCAAGCAGGAAGATGATCGCCAGAGCCGCAAATTGGGTGATAATATAGGTCGTCTTGTCAATACCACTGACGCTAATGGTGGCCGGAATGAGAATAAAGTAGCTCCCAATGGCAGCGTAGGCCGTTGGGAACACCGTGACAATCCAGGCCCCAACCATACCACCGGGTACTTTATAGGGGCGGCGCACATTGGGATACTTGTAGCGCAGGATCAGGTACGTGGGGAAGATGAACAGGTATGAAAGAGTTGTCGTTGAGATCGTGAAACCAATGACCACGCTGAAAATCGCTGCCAGGGTTCCACCGGAAAACGACGAGATCAAAATAGCCGCTGCCATAGTTATGGTCGCAACTATACCAGACATGGTATTGACGGCAATGGGAGTCCCATATCTGCCGCTAAAGCGTCCCAACAGCATGGGGGCAGTGCGGTCAAGCGCTGACATCGCGTAGGTGCGGTCTGCGCCGATAATCCAGGTTCCACCACTGGAAGCCAGGGAAAGGACAAAGGCCAGGGCAACGAGCCAGCCTAATACAGTAGCGAGTGGGCCAGGTATTACTGTAATAACACTCTGAAAGGCGCTGAGGAAGCTGCCGACGTTGGAGAGCTGGCTTTTGGGCAAGGCCATGAGGATGAAAAAGAGAAAGATCGCGTAAGCAATGGCGGCGATAGAGCCAGCCCGAATAATCGAGCGCGGCACATCGCGCTGTGGATCGTGCATCTCTTCGCCGGCTCCATTCTGCAACTCGAAGCCAACAAACTGGAAAATGATCACTGGCAGGATGACGCTTACAATCAAGCCAAAGTTGGAAGGAACGAGGTTGGCAGGATTGAGGTTCGCACCATGAGAACGCCCGCTGATAATGAATACCAGCGCCAGGAGCACGAAGATGGCGAGCAAGGCAAGTTTGATATAGGAGCCAAAGACAGAGAGCCATTTGCCAAATTTTAATGACATGATGGCGCACCAGGTTGTCCCCCAGATAAAGACAAGAGCAATCAGCATTTCGATGATAGCATCACTGACGAGACTCCCGCCAAACCTGTAGTTCAGGCTGCCAAACCAGAGAAGCTTGATAGCAGCGATAGCCCCTACTGCCAGTGAGCCACCAACCCAGAGCGGATTGGAAATCCAGTATAGCATGGCACCAATGGCAGCGAAAAAGCGCCCTCCTGCCAGTTTGCACCACTCGTACATGCCACCTTCCTGGGTAAAGGTGCTACCGATCTCCGCAGTAAGCAGGCCATACGGCAGAAGGAATGTAATAGCAGCAATTATCACCCAGGTAAGAGCTTGCTCACCATTGGCTGAAAAAGCTCCGAGCGTGTCCAGGCCAATGAGTGCTGAGGTCGTGTAGAAGATCATGTCGAAGTAGTTAAACTCTTTCCTGAGTTTCTTCTTCTCTTCGAGCGATGCCTGAGATGTGACTTCGCGTATACTTGTTGAAGCCATGAGATGCATCCTCCTTCGTCACCATGTGGATGTGACGTTTGTTCTTCATAGACGGCTATGAAATGAATACGATCTACTGTTCGTCGTTCCTGAGCCAAGCATCAGGACAGGCTCTTCCAGACCACGCAGGTCATACAGAAATAGATATTCTCGCTGGCAACCCACCTCCTTTCTATATTCATGAAGCAGAATATACAGGACAGAAAAGGATTAGTGGCACCACTAACCCCTACAATACTCCTACCTTGTGCGACATTATACAACATGCTGTCAAATATTCGCATGTACTTTATCCACTGAATTACGAATTGCCCTCCAAAACTCTCAGGTGACAACCTCTTTCGTATCGAGCAGGCCATCTTTTGCAAGCAATTCGTATTCGCGGCAGAGTTTTTGTTTCTGCCACTTTCGAGCATCCAGGCTGGCTACATTTGCCGCCCGGAACTCTTCTCTGAGAGCAGCTTATCTCAGGATTGCCTGCTCTTCAGGAAATTTGAGGTACATAGTACTAACCTCGTTCTATGCTTATCTCATGAAGGCAGCTATCAGCTATAAAAGTCGGAGGCTTTCTTCAGCGTTTGCCACTGGTTGCCGTCGTGCCCAAAGATGGTCAAAGAACAGGTGCCGATGGCGAAATATGTGAAAAAGAGCCAGAATCGCGTTGCCTCAGCAGTGCAAATGCGTTATAATATGAGAATGTGTTGTAGAAAGATTGAAAAGGATTGATAGAGCAGGTATGGAACAAGCGCCCGATGTCGAAATTCCAGAGCAGGAGCAAGACGGCAGCGAGGAGGACCTACCATTAGCAGCCATATCGGCAGAGCAGGAAAAACCTTTGGTGAGGGTGGTCGAGCTACCGGTGCTGCCTGTTCGTAATACTGTTTTATTTCCCAATGTGGTTGTACCGCTCATCGTGGGACGCGAGTCCTCGCTGAAGGCGATTGACGAAGCGATGAGCAGGGACCGCAGCCTTTTTGTGGTGACACAGCTACACGAAGATATGGAAGACCCCGGCACGGACGATGTCTATATGACGGGTGTGGAGTGTACTATTGATCGCCTGCTCAAAATGCCGGATGGCACTACCACCTTGCTCCTCCACGGGCAACGCCGCCTGCGTCGCATCACCTATACGCAGCAAACACCCTTTATGCGCGTGCAGGCCGGGCCGGTGCAGGAAGAGGCGGAACGGACACCAGCGCTGGAGGCAATGATGCGCGCCGCGCTCGCCCTCTTTGAAAAGTGCGCCAAACTGAATGCGAACCTGCCCGAAGAAGCCTATATCACCGCCATGAACATCGACGAGCCTGGATGGCTGGCGGACTTTATCGTCTCCACGCTCGAAATTCCCGCCGCTGTGCGCCAGGAGATGCTCGAAGTCTTCAATGTCGAGAAACGGCTGCAAAAGGTCAGCATCCTGCTTTCAAAAGAACTGGATATCCTTGAAATCGAGAGCCGCATTCATAGCCAGGTGCAGCAAGAGGTGGATAAGACGCAGCGCGAATATTTCTTGCGCGAGCAGTTGAAGGCCATCCAGCGTGAATTGAGCGAGGGCGACCCGGCGATGCGCGAGAACGAGGAACTGCGCGCCAGGATCGAGGCTAGCGGCATGTCCGGCGAGGTGAAGGCACGGGCATACAAGGAGCTTGAACGGCTCAACACCCTGTCCTCCATGACGCCGGATAGCGGCATCCTGCGCGCCTATCTCGACTGGCTCGTCTGCCTGCCCTGGAACAAGGCTACCGTTGACCGGCTGGATGTGCGCGAGGCTGCCGCCATCCTCGAAGAGAATCACTATGGGCTGACGAAGGTAAAGGAGCGCATCCTGGAATATATCGCCGTGCGCAAACTCTCCAACACAATGCGCAGCCCTATCCTCTGCTTCGTCGGGCCTCCAGGCGTAGGTAAAACCTCGCTTGGCCGCTCCATCGCAAAGGCGCTGAACCGGAAGTTCGTGCGTCTCTCGCTGGGCGGAATCCACGACGAGGCCGAAATTCGTGGGCATCGCCGCACCTATGTTGGCGCGCTGCCAGGGCGCATTATCCAGACCATGAAGACAGCAGGCACCACCAATCCGCTTTTTGTGCTCGATGAGGTCGACAAAATCGGCGTGGACTTCCGTGGCGACCCGGCTGCTGCGCTGCTGGAAGTGCTCGACCCGGAGCAGAACCATGCCTTCTCCGACCACTACCTGGAAGTTCCCTACGATCTCTCGCAGGTCATTTTCCTGACGACCGCGAACGTGCTACACTCCATTCCCGCAGCCCTGCGCGACCGACTGGAGATCATTGAACTGCCCGGTTACACGGAGGAGGAGAAGCTGCGCATTGCGCGCCAGTTCCTCATTCCCCGCCAGATGGAAGAACACGGACTCAAAGCCTCGCGCCTGGAAATCAGCGACGAGGCGGTGCAGCGCATTATCCGCGAGTACACCTTCGAGGCCGGTGTGCGCAATCTGGAACGCGAAATAGCGACGGTGATGCGCAAAGTAGCGCGCAAGGTAGCCGATGGGCGACGCGCAAAAACGAAAGTCAATGCCGATAAAATACCTGATTACCTCGGCCCACAGAAGTTTTTCTATGGACAGGCAGAGGATGAGGATGAGGTAGGCGTGGCAACCGGCGTTGCCTGGACGAGCGCGGGAGGCGACCTGACCACCGTCGAGGCCACCATCATGGAAGGACATGGTCATCTGACACTCACCGGGCAACTCGGCGATGTGATGAAAGAATCGGCCCAGGCTGCGCTCTCCTACGCCCGCGCCCGCGCCGGTCAATTTGGTCTTGAGAACCGCTTCTACGAGAAATATGATATCCACCTGCACCTGCCATCGGGTTCCATCCCAAAGGATGGACCATCCGCCGGTATCACAATGGCGACGGCCCTGATCTCCGCCCTCTCGAAGCGGGCGGCGCGCCGTGACGTTGCCATGACGGGTGAAATTACGCTGCGCGGGCGCGTTCTGCCCATCGGCGGCGTCAAAGAAAAGGTAATGGCGGCTCATAGAGCAGGCATTAAAACGTTTATATTACCGAAGCGCAATATGAAAGACCTGGAAGACGTGCCGCGCGAAATCTTGCGCGAGTTGACCTTCGTACCAGTTGAACGCATGGACGACGTTATCCAGGTCGCCCTGCATCCGGTGTCGCATTCAACCCTCGACGAAGTGGCACACGACAGGCCGGTGAAAAGTCGCTTAAAAAAGACGGCGGTGGGCCTGCAAGCACATAACCAGGCCAACGGAAACAATGGCGGCAAAACCGGGCATGTTTCAAGCAGATAATACAGATGCGAATATAGTATAATAGCTCTTGACGAAAAAGGCGGTTCTCTTCCGTTTAAGGAGTTTATATATGGCTTTTTGCGGTAACTGCGGTCTCCAACTACCATCACACGCTTCCGCCTGCCCGCGCTGCGGCACGGCAACGGACCCGCGTTTAGCCATGGATGATTCCCATCCCAACGATCCGACGATAGCAGTACACCCTGTAACAGGAGAACACCTACCAACAATACAGGCAACACCTGCGCCTCCATCATCTACGCAACCAACATATATCTCACAGCCGGGAGTCACTCCTCCCGGCACCATTTCCACTGGCGGTCAGTCGGACGCACCGACGTATATCACGCCCCTGCCGCCAGTAGCTTCGCAGGGAAACAACCCTTCTCCCTATCGCAGCGGCAGGCCTGGCTATCCTCCACCTCCTTCCAGTGGAGTCAACTACGAGCCAACGGCGATAAGTGGAACCAATTACCCGGCATCAGGCACCTCCTCGCCAGACTATCCACCTCCCGGAGGGGTAGTCTACCAGCCAATCGGAGCGGCTTATGCGCCTGCTCCGAGGCAACGGCAGAGTCGGAGCGGCATAGTTGCCCTGATTCTCTTTCTCGTCGCCTTGCTCTTCGTCGGCGGCGCGTTAGGCATTTTCTTTGCGAAACGCGAGGGCCTCCTGTTCGGTTCCCCAACTCCGACCCCGGCACCTGTCTCAACGCAGGCCGTCACCTCAACACAAACCACAACTGCTACACAGACGCCGACTTCAGCTCCCACATACACGCCCACTCCGACATCTATCCCGATCACCCAGCAGGCGCAGACGCTCCTCCAGAACTATTACAGCGACATCAACAACAAGGATTATCAAGATGCCTACGCCATGCTGGGCAGTCAGATGCAGGCAGCGCAGGGTTCCTACACCAGCTACGCCAATGGCTACGCCAGCACGCAGCAAGATAACCTCACCATCACCAACACCACCCAGAATTCCGATGGCACTGTGCGCCTGGATGTCACGCTCACCGCCACCTTGACCGACGGCAGTACGCAAAACTACACCGGCTACTACATCATCGGCCCGCAAAACGGCTCACTCAAAATCCTGTCCGGCAAGCTGCAGCAATCTTCATAATTACCCGGCACAACAACATGAGCCATCCCGAATTTTTACAAGGATGAGCGAGAGAGAAGTATCCCTCCGCTGGTATGCTTGAGAAGTACAGAAAAACGTCTCAGGCATCCAGATGAGGAAAGAAAAGAAGAAGGCCCGCCATTGGCTGATGGCCTCCGCCTGCCACCGCACTGGACCCCCCTGCGAGCAGTCGCACTGCCCTTGAGCCGGTTACGCCTGCCACTTTCCAGACTCTGGCTCGCTTATCCCTGCTGATTCGTGCCGCGAGGGCGGCTCAACCTCTACACCAGAAGGAGTTCGCCAGGCCCATCCATCTGCTTCCCGCCAGCCTTTTCCGGCTCCGGTGGCCTCTCGTGCTGCCTTTTTCTTGTGCTGCATGAGCGACACATATACAAAAAGCGGGAAACCCGGCGCTTGCTGGCAACACTCTCAGCGTTTTGAGCTACTCGTTCAGTGACGCGCTTTCTTTTCCGCCCCATGGTCATCCCGAAAGACTCCTGTTTTCAGGGAATTGACTTCCCTCTGACAGTCCTCCATAATACAGGCGAACGACTATCTCCCATAGCACGCTCTAAAAAACTGGCCCGAACATGTCATATCAAATCCGGTTGAGGAGAGACCAGAGGGGGCGCAGGAGTCCCAAAAACTCCTCTCCAAACGGCTTTGATATCATTTTGAGCGCGGCGAAGAATCTCTCGTGGGCCAAGATCGAACGGTCCTAGCCTCAGATTCTTCGCCGCGCTCAGAATGACATCCGAGAGGAGCTTTTTTCATAGCAGGGAGTATTGTATCTATGCCAAAAAAGAAACTGCAAACACTTGATCCGGGGCTGGTGATTCAGGCATATGCGCAGGGGATTTTTCCGATGGCGGAGCCGGATGGGCGCATCTACTGGTATGCGCCCGATCCGCGCGCCATTCTGGAACACGCCAACCTGCATATTTCTCACTCGCTTCGTGCGACTATAAGGAAGGGCGTCTACGAGGTGAGGATGGATACCGCTTTTGAGGCGGTGATGCGCTACTGTGGCGCACGCACAGAGACCTGGATCAACGAAGCGTTCATTGCCGCCTACACCATCCTCTACCGTGCCGGGCTGGCGCACAGTGTCGAGGCATGGAAAGATGGAATGCTTGTCGGTGGCCTCTATGGTGTCGCGCTGCGCGGCGCGTTTATGGGTGAAAGTATGTTCTCGCATGCCACCGACGCCTCCAAAGTCTGCCTCGTCGCCCTCGTCGAGCACCTCAAAGTTCGCGGCTACACACTGCACGATACACAGTTCCTCACTTCTCACCTTGCTTCGCTAGGCGCGACAGAGATTCCACGCTACGAATACGAGCGCCGTCTGGCCGAAGCACTGCAACTTGATTGTACCTGGTGAGGCTATGCCTCGGACTCTTCCAGGGCAGCTTCCTCTTCCAGTTCCTCCTGCATCTTCTGATCCGCGATCTTCGCCTTCGCCTCCATATGTCCCAGCCAGCGGAAGAACAGCGGTGTCATGACGATCAGATCAACGATACCGGGGATCATCAGGAAGGTGCCGCCAGCGGCCTGCATGGCATAAGGAGTGAGACCAAGCCGGGCAAGTGGCGCGGGAATCTCGTAATAGGGATAGAAGACAGCACCGGTGAAGACGAGCAGGAAAGCAAAGATATCGACAGGCTGCCCATCCAGGAAGGCGTAAAGCATCTGTACGGGGTAGCTGAGACGGCGCAGCTCACGCACCGGTCCGATTAACGGCCACCAGTTGAGCAGGGAAGTCAGAAACAGGCTCAACAGCTCGATATGATAGACAACGGGATGCTGGAGCGCGTAGCGGAACGGGTTGGGTGCGTGCCAGATGAAAAAGGTCAGATTGAAGATCACCGAGGCAATAAAGGGTCGTGTGAGTTTGCGCAGGATTGCCGCCGTCGGACGCCATTGCAGGACTGGCTGCCAGAGCCACTCTGGACACGCCAGCAAGAACAACGGCGCGCAGAGCGTCACCAGGAAAACCACCTGTACCATGTGCGCTATGAAGAGTTGCGTGCGGGCCAACGTATCGAACGGCGTCAATAATAACAGCGCCATGAGGACGATACACGCCGCGAAAGCGACAAGGTGATGCGGTTTGAGTATTGCCTTCTCCGGATTGTGCCTCTGCCCGTAGCTAATGCCCAACCAATAGAGCAGGCAGAGCAAGATAATGAAAATAAGCGCACCTGGACTCCATTGCCAGGTCAGATTTAAGCCGAACATTTCCAATCTCCGTGCTACAATAGAACCTTATTCTTTAGCGTAGTATAGTGCAGAGTGACGGAGCGTGCAAACGCATTCCCTTCTTGAGATTCTTTTTTCCCGCCCATTTACTGGAACAAAATCGTCCAAAAAGAAGTTCTAGTATAGAGAAGCACCTCAACGCTGAGAGATGTAAGTATGGGTCTATAGGATCAGCTATGTTATGCCAATAGAAAAGTTAATCAACTTCTAAGCCAGAAGCGGCTCTTGTAAGCGGCTTCTAATCCAGAAAGTGCATCCTGGGAGAAACGGTACGCGTATACATAGCAAATAGACCTGCAAGCAAGGTTGCAAGCGGGAAATAGAACAGGTAGTGTGTTCCTGATAAACAAGAGGAGCTTCGTTATTATGGCTGAAAATATCTACGCCACTGACAGTCGGGATTTCAGGCACCTGCTTTCTCTGGGCTTCACAGAGACGGAAGCAATCCGGCTGGTCTATATGAGAAATCACGTAAGTGAGCAAACCGAATATCGTGAAATCATGGCAGAAAAACATCGCCTGAATTTTGTGCGCTGGCTAATCGAACATAACCGTATAAGCAGGTAGGAGATACAGGCACAGGGTATATCATAAGGCCCGGGCAGGAACCGAGTGTTTTGTGCGGTTCTTGCCCGGGCCTTGTTATGCTTTACAAGCCCCCGCCAGCGCCATAGTGGGGAATACGTGCCGGTAGAGGTGATAATTGATGTAAAAATCGCGCGGGAAGCCCGTACCTGTATACTCCCGCTCTTCCCACGTCCCATTTACCTGGGATTCGCGGAGATATGTTAACCCTCGCAGGCAGGCCGCGTGCTGGCCGAGACCGGTCGCCTGCAAGGACAAAACCGCCCACGCTGTTTGCGATGGCGTGCTCCGCCCTCTGCCAGCAAAGGAGCTGTCCTGGTAGGAATAACAGGATTCTCCCCAGCCACCATCATCATTTTGATGATCGAGCAACCAGGAGCAGCCTCTATCTATCATGTCCTGCACAGCGTACCCACGATCACGTAAAGCTGCGAGGGCAGAGATGACGCACCATGTGCCGTAGATGTAATTGACACCCCAGCGACCGAACCAGGCACCATCTGGCCGCTGTGTCTGTCGCAGGTATTGAAGCCCAGCTTGTATGATCCGCTTCTTGTTCGGGGCATCGACGTGTGCCAGCATTTCCAGCACGTGGGCCGTGACGTCTTCGCTGGGCGGGTCCAGCAGAGCGCCGAAGTCGGCAAACGGCAGCCGATAGACGATCTCCCGCGTATTGTCCTTGTCGAACGCTCCCCAGGCTCCATTGCTTGATCGCATTGCCAGCACCCATTGCACAGCACGAGTGACAGCGGGTCTGACTTCTGTCTCTGGCCCTGCTTCAAGCAGGGCCAGCACAACGACTGCCGTGTCATCAATATCTGGATAGATGTCATTCTCGAACTCAAAGGCCCAGCCTCCACACGGTATGCGACCGGTCCGCACCTGCCAGTCACCCCCTGTCGAGATCTGCTCGCGCAGGAGCCACTGGAGCGCACGTCGTACTGCCGGGTGCTCGTGACTCAGACCGGCACGGCGCAGGGCCAGCAGGACCCACGCTGTATCCCAGACAGGGGACATGCAGGCTTGAAAGCGCCAGCCGCTCTCATCCTCCAGCACGAAGCCCTGCTGGCCCTCGATTCCCCGCCGCATAACGGGGTGAGCGGTTCCCATCCCTTCCAGGTACAGGGCAATCAGCGAGTAGACCCACGGCGGTTGGATACCACCCCAACTGCCATCTGCCTCCTGACGTTCCACGATCCAATTGAGCAGCAGACGCCGGGCGCGGGCGCGGCCCGGATGCCAGGGAAGAGCTTCGTACAGTTTGAGGAGCTTATCAAGCCACCAGAAAGGCCCGGAACCAGGGACACGGGTGAGCAAGCGCCCGGTTCCCGGAACGACCAGCTCCGGTACGCTGCAGCCCAACGACTTTACCGGCTGGTGCGAGAGCACGATCAGCAGGGGAGCGATGGTACCACGCGCCCAGCAGGCGAAGTCGTAGAGATTGAACGGCATCCAGGCTGGAAAGTAGACCAACTCCGGCGGCATACTGGGGACGCCCGACCAGGGATACTGGCCGAAGAGCGCCAGCCAGATTTTGGTGAAGACCCTGGCCTGCGCTACTCCTCCCAGTCGATGAATAACCGCGAGCGCCCTCTGCATCGCCTCGCTGCCGGGATCAACTCCCAATACTTTGAGAGCGACATAGGCTTCGATGGTGGTGCTCAGGTCGGCGGCTCCTCCAAAGTAGAGCGCCCATGAGCCATCTTCACGCTGATTATTCAGGATGTGGCGGATAGCGCCCTCTCTGATCTGATCCAGGCTGAGTTCCAGGAAACGGAGCAACAGGACGTGCTCTGCCGTCATAGTCACATTCGTCTCCAGTTCGCCACACCACCAGCCCTCACCATCCTGGTGTTCCAGCAGCCATTGCACCGCCTGCTCTAACGCCTGCTTCAGCTCAGATTCCGATTCCTCACTCAGCAGAGTGTTATCCATAAGTGATCCTCTCGTCAAACAGGGAAATGAAGGTCTGTTTTGTCTTCCTTTGTGGAATATCGTATGATATATGCAATTATAGCATGATTTCAGTACTATCCGGGAAAGGAGAAATCCTGTTTTCAGGTAAAAATAGCTCAGGCTTCACTAAGGTATGCGCTTTCTACACGGGAAATAGTATACAATGAGAGGGAAAGGAGGGTGTCACTCTGAGAGAAAAGTGGACGTATTGGTACTGAGTACAGATTATCTTCCATACAAGAAGGGGAACAAGCTATGGCAATTACGCTACGCCAGAATCTGCGGGTCGCGGCTTATATCTTCCGGCAACGGTTGATGGGCCGCGAGAAGTTTCCACTCGTGTTACAGCTAGAGCCACTCTATCAGTGCAACCTTGCCTGTGCTGGCTGCGGCAAGATACAGCATCCGCAGGATATTCTGGCGCGCCGACTTTCTGTTCAGCAGTGTATTGACGCGGTCGAAGAATGTGGAGCGCCCATCGTCTCCATCGCTGGCGGCGAGCCACTCATCCACCGGGAGATCGATCAGATTGCGGCGGCTCTGGTAGAACGCAAGCGCTTCGTCTATCTCTGCACCAACGCTATCCTCATGAGCAAGAAGCTTGATCTGTTCAAACCGTCTCCCTATTTCTCCTGGTCGGTTCACATCGATGGCTTGAGGGAGCGCCACGATCAATCTGTTGCCCGGCAGGGGGTCTTCGATAAGGCAATCGAGGCGATTAAGGAGGCCAAACGCCGTGGTTTCCGTGTTACCACCAACACAACATTCTTCACCCAGGACGATGCGCACACCATTCGTGATGTCCTCGACTTCCTGAACGATGAGGTGAAGGTAGACGCCATGCAGATTTCGCCGGGCTACGCCTACGAGAAAGCGCCGGATCAGGAGCATTTCCTCAACGTCGAGCGGACGCGCGAGATTTTCCGCCAGGCCTTCGCGGATGGCAAGCGCAGGAAGTGGCGCCTGAACCATTCCCCGCTCTTCCTGGACTTCCTGGAGGGAAAGATAGACTTTTCCTGCACGGCGTGGGGGATTCCCAGCTACTCCGTGCTGGGCTGGCAGCGGCCCTGTTATCTGCTGGCCGATGGCTATGTTAGCTCCTACAAAGAGCTGATCGAGACAACCAGGTGGGAGAATTACGGGCGAGGCAACGACCCCCGCTGCGCCAACTGCATGGCCCATTGCGGCTACGAGCCTTCCGCAGTGGAGGCTACCATGAAGTCGCCCCGTGAATCGCTGCGCGCAACGGTTGACGTGCTGCGCGGCAGCCTGCAATCTATCTCCTCTTAACTCAAACAGACATCGCATTGTGTGGCAAGGAAGGTTACACCGATGTCCGTCTGAGCTTATGTTAGGAACGTGCACATAGCAAGCGAATGAGTCCCGGTTATGTAAGATAGAGTATATTCAGAGAACGGTAGTACAAAGCTGATGGCTGAGCAGTTACAGCGGGTGCCAGGAGCAAACGACACAGTCTTTCTGACCGGAGCCAGCGGATTCGTGGGGAGCCACATACTCCATGCCTTGTTGGCGGCTGGATACCATGTGCGCGCTCTGCTCCGCCCAGGTTCCAGGCCATTGCCCCTACTTGAAGGGTGCACAACTGTGTGGGGTGATCTTCTCCACACCGGCGCACTGGTGCCATATATGGTGGGTTGCCGCTATCTTGTCCACACAGCGGCGCTCTACTCTTTCTCGCCGAACATGCATCACAAGATGTTCGCCACAAACGTACTTGGCAGCGCAGGATTGCTGGAGGCGGCACAGCAGGCAGGCATAGAGAGGGCCGTCGTCACCTCAAGCTCATCAACCGTCGGGCCGGGCGGGGACGGACGCCCGGCGACTGAGGACGACTGGGACGTAGAGACTGCTTCCTCAGCATACCACCGCTCGAAGTTGCAGCAGGCGCGGGTCGCGCTGGCAGCGCAGATACCGGTCGTTCTCGTTCTGCCAACCGCTCCGGTTGGGCCAGGAGACTGGAAGCCGACGCCGACGGGCAAAATGATCGTGGACTTTATGCGCGGACGAATGTTTGCCACATTAGGCGGCGGACTCAATGTTGTGGCAGTGGAGGATGTGGCCAGGGCACATGTCCTGGCACTTCAGCACGGACGAACCCGCGAGCGCTACCTGATCGGGGGTGAGGATCTCACTCTCTCCCAGCTATGGGAGCGCCTCGCGCAAATCTGCGGTCGTCGTGCCCCGACCATGCGCATTCCCTTTCGGCTAGCACTGGCTCTGGGCTGGGGCGACGAACTGCGCTGCAAGCTCGTTCCTCATGGAAAAGATGGGATGACCGCACCGCTGATTCCACTCGAAGGCGTGCGCATGGCTCGCCATTACATGTACGCCAGTTCCGCTAAGGCTCAGGCTGAGCTTGGCTACGAAGCTACGGCAGTGACCGCAGCGCTGGAGCGTGCCGTCCGGTGGTACCGCGATAATGGCTATGCCACCTGATTGGAATGGGGAAATCCTGGAATGCATCATCGCATGACTCGCAGCCACTACGCCTCATCTTTGATGAGTGAGACGTAACATGGAAATTCTAGCACCCACATTTCTTGAGTACTGGGCAGTGAGGCGCACACTCCCTCGCATCCGTGCTAGCCGGGCCGGTATGCGCCTGGCACGCTGGAAAGGGGCAAGTCCAGGTTCTCTTGTGGTCGTGTGTGGCCTGGCAGGAGCGCTCGCCCCCGGCCTGCCTGCGGGGACTGTCCTCATTCCTGCATGGATCGGCCTTGCGGATGGGAGGATTGCACACTGCGAACCGGCACTTGTACAGGCGCTGGAGGAGGCCGCGCGCACATTACACTTTCGCTATGACAGCAGGCCGATGCTGACAACCCAATCCCTTGTTGTGGGAGACGATCGCCACGATTGGTTCGGACGAGGCTTCGTAGCCGCCGACATGGAGACGGGGCTTCTGGCAGGACAAGACCTGCGTCTGGCAACAGTCCGGGTTGTTCTGGATCATCCAGAACAGGAGATCTCCCCGCGCTGGCAGCGACCCACAAGCGCCCTGCTGCAGCCGCAGCTCTGGCGGGAGTTGATCTGGCTCAGCCATGCGGCTCCCCGCTACGCCCTGCGGGCGGCAGAGGTGCTGAAAGTCGGGCTTGATCTATTTACCGAGTAAAAATTGTAAAGGAGCAAACACAGTGAGCATTGGTGAAGAAGCATTGGAGATGCTGAGAGAAACCAGCCGCACGTTCTTTATCCCCATCAGTCGTTTACCGGTTGGCTTGCAGGATGCAGTCATGTCGGGTTACTTATGCCTGCGCGCTATCGATGAAGTGGAAGATCATCCCATGCTGGATAACCACACAAAGGCGATGCTTTTACATGCTATCAGTCGCACGCTGCAAACAAACTTCGACGCCGACGATTTCACAACGGCGTTGGGCAGCTACCAGCAAGACCTCGAAGAGGTGACGCTGCGCATCTACGATTGGACGATGCTCGCGCCCCCGGATATCGCCCCGCGTGTGTGGGAGACCACGGCGGCCATGGCGGCGCGCATGGCGCAGTGGGCGGAAAGCGACTGGGTAGTCCAGACGGAAGCGGACCTGGATCGCTATACGTTCGGGGTCGCCGGAGCAGTTGGTCTGCTACTGTCAGACCTGTGGGGCTGGTATAACGGAACCCAGACGGACCGCGTGCAGGCTGTGGGCTTCGGGCGGGGACTGCAAGCTGTCAACATCCTGCGTAACCACTCAGAGGATGTGGCGCGCGGCGTGGACTTCTTCCCAGCCGGATGGGGAACAGAGGAGATGCAGGCCTACGCACGTCGCAACCTCACCCTGGCCGACGCTTATACCAGGGCGCTGCCTTCCGGCCCCGTGCGGGACTTCTGCACTATTCCCCTTGCACTGGCCTATGCGACTCTCGATGCTCTGGCTCGCGGTGAAAATAAGCTTAGCCGTAGAGATGTACTTCAGATCGTTAGCCAGTACACTGCGGAATAACGAGGCTCACCCACCTTTCCCTTCCCCTGGGAAATGAGCGGCGAACCACTGACAGGTCATCCTTCCTGTACAAAATCGATAATTGCTTCCAGATCAGCCCGGGCGCGCGTGGCGAGCGCGTTGGGTGTCATAGCCGCCTGAGCGAGGGCCACGCGCGCCTGTTGACACTGACGCACGAGAAACTGGCGGCAGTATTCCCTGGTGTGAGTACGGTCGAAGATAGCCAGAACCTGCTGCACCTGCTTCTGGCTCATCGGCTCATCCTGACTATACACCTGCGCCAGTGCCTGCCGGTCCTCTGCCTGCGCATACTGGAAGGCATGCAGGATAGGCAAGCTTTTCTTGCGCCGGTAGATATCACCGGCGGGTCGCTTTCCTGATTCTGCTTCAGTCGCCCACACCCCCAGCATATCATCCCGCACCTGAAATGCCAGCCCCAGGGCATACCCAAAGCAGGCAAGGCCCTCAATAATCCCCCGATCGCGGCTGCCAAGTGTCGCCCCCATCTCTGTTGAGCAGCGCATCAAGATGGCCGTCTTGCGACCGATCATCTCCTCATAGCTTGAAAGAGAAACCTGTAACTGGCGTTCAAAGGACATATCAAGATACTGCCCTTCGGTCAGCTTCAGTAAAGCCGTATCGAACAGCTTAGCGAGAGTCAGCGCAGTTATCGGCTCTACCCCTTCTTCCAGAACCTTCCAGAGATGGACGCGAGCCTGCGCAAGCATGGCATCTCCGGCAAGAATGGCCTGGGGAACGCCCCATAAAGACCAGACGGTAGGACGATGACGCCGTTCGACATCTCCATCTTCAATATCATCATGCAGCAGCGTAAAATTATGCGCCAGTTCTACTGCCGCCGCGGCAGGCAGCGCCGGTCGCAGAGAGAGCGCGGGGGAATCTTCTTCTAATGAAGGAGTTTGTTCCTGGGCCCAGGCCAGTTCGTAGCTCAGGAGAAGGAGTTTTGGGCGCAGGAGTTTACCCGGATGACCGTTGACAGGACGAAACTGCTGATCGAGCCAGCCGAGGTGATACTGCATTTGTCCTTTCAGCTTGAGCAGCGCATCATCATTGACCCTTTCAGGGAGCGATGTCTGCGGTGCGAGAAATGCCCGGTGAAGCTCCTGAAGAATCTCCCGGTTGTAACGCTGAAATACGGTGTCTATGATATCTGACATGATCATTGACTGAGAAAGACCATATGTCCCATAACAAGGTGGACACCGATCTTTCACTCCTTAAAAAAATAAAAATCTCGAACAGTTCCCTCTGCTCAATCGTATCATAAACGTTTCCTGATAGTCTAGCAGAGCCTTTATGACCTATACGTTTCTGGATATGCGCCAGGACGTGCCGTTTCCCATACGCAGCACTCATTGCAAGTGGGGATGTCCTGCTAAAGAGGACATCCCCACTTGCAATGAGTGCTTTGTTCTTGTGAGACTACGGTACGACTTTGAGGATACCGATTGCACCTTTTCCCACGCTGGCAAAGGAGTGGCTGACGAAGGGATAGAGGCCCGGCTGCGGGATCGTCAGTTCGACCATCACACCTCCTCCAGGCGGAACGGTGACGGTTTGATCGCCGACCATGTGGTTAGCAGGGTTGCCATCGATATAGGTATCACTGAAGATGGCCCCAATGACGTGGAAGGCTGAGAATAGGGTTGGTCCGGCATTCACAATGAAAATGCGAATACGCTGTCCCGCCTTTGCTACGATCGGGCTGTCTTTATACTGGTTGGCGTAGCCGTTGAACACCACGTAGTCAGGATTGCCGGAGGCGAGTTTGTTGGGATCAACGCCATAAGAACCATCGGGCAGCCGGGCAGTGTAGAACTCACTCTGCACCAGGACGTATTCTTGAGCCGGTACCCAGCCTTGAGCCGGGTCGACAATGATGGCCCCATACATACCGTTCGCCATGTGATAAATGGTGACAGGAGCACCGCAGTGATACATGAAGACACCGGGATAGTTGGCTTTCCAGTCAAAGGAAAAGCTTTTGCCAGGAGCGATAGGCTGATAGTTCACGCTCCAGGGAGTCTGCGCGGCGTGGAAGTCGATCGAATGGGGCATGGTGCCATCGTTGACGAGTGTGAAATGCACCGTTTGACCCTGGCGCACGCGCAGCACCGGGCCGGGGACGGTTCCATTGAACGTCCAGGCATGATAGGCCACTCCCGGAGCAATGGCAACAAGCAGCTCTTTGACTGTCAGCGTCAGATTGACCGTGTTGCCTTGCGGGGTGGCAGGAGCTACCGGGTTATAGGTCTGATGTGGGGGAACGGCGACAGTTGGCACGGGCTGGTTCGCCGTGCTGTTGGCGTTCGTGGTGACACCGGTCGCAGCCGTGGTGGACGATTTTGACGCAGGCATGTGTGAGAAAATGATCCCCAATATCAGCAGGAAGGCCATGATCCCGGCGGCAACGGCGGTGAGCGCCCGCCCCTCGGCCAGGCCACGACGCCTGGCCTGCTTTGCCTGTATCATGGCCTCATACCTTTCCCTGAGCGCATGTTCCTGCGAGTCGCGTTCTTTCCCTCTCTCAGAGAACTCTGGCTGGTTTGCCTGTGTCTCGCTCCGGATGGAAGAACTAGACTGAGGATCGGTTATCTGTTTACTCATAAAAGATCTTCCTCCTTTTCAAGAAGATATCAAAGACAATTCGTATTTTGCTGCATCAAGCATAGCATCGCTTCACCACGATTTTTGTGATTTTTGTCACAAACTCAGCCTGTGATGAATCTGTGATGTTGCTGTGAAATTGAGAGGCATTCAGATGGTTCTTTTCCGTGAAAAGGGGCTGCGATAAAAGTCACAGCACTCACGCAAGGTCGCGTGTTAGTCTTCTTTAACAAGAATAAGAGCACTATCCCTTAGCATAGCCAGGAGGGTCTTCATTGCAAATGTCTGTAGAGAGAAACAAAATGTCGTTGAAAAATATATCTCATCAGGAGCCATTCTCGCGGGTGGCACCGGTACTGCGGGCGGCCCTGCTGCTGGGGGCCAGTGCAGGCTTTGTGCTTGCCGCGTTGCTCTCGCTCACCTCCGCGTTTGCCATTCCGCCGGGTGCATGGTGGGCGGCAGCGGCGCAGGCGCATGGACACCTGCAACTGTATGGCTGGGCGGGGCTGTTCGTTCTGGGCGTCTGCCTGCATTTTCTCCCTCGCCTGCGGGGTACACCTCTGGCTGCGCCCTGGCTCGTCCCCTGGATTCTCTCCTTGCAAGTGAGCAGCCTGCTGCTACGCGGACTGAGCCAGCCTCTACTGGCGATCACCGGTAGCGGGATGTGGAGTCTACTGTTGATAGCGAGCGGGTTGCTGGAATGTCTTGCGCTGCTGGCAGTCGTCATCCTGCTGGCGCTGACCGCCATACAGGGTCCCCGGCTTTCCAGTCGCCCGGCGCTGGGCAGGATACTGCCCATGCTGGCCATGGCCTTTTGCGCGCTTACCTTTGCCAGCATGGTCAATCTGTTCAACGTAGTGCAGGCCGCGTTCTCCAGCGGGCTGATCATGAGCAAAGGAGATGATTTGAATGTGCTACTCGGCCTCTTCGGTTTTCTTGTGCCAATAGCCCTGGCGATGTCGGCTCGTTCCCTGCCTATGTATGCCGGGTTGGACGCTTTTCCAGCACCAGTCCTGCGGCCCTCCGCGCTGATTTATCTTTTGGGACTGATGCTGGCCGCTATTGGAACGTGGGCGGGAACGCAAACGGGGGCATGGAGCGCAAGAATCTTTGGGGCAGGGCTGCTCCTGGTCGGAGCGGCCATTCTCGTCTTTATCGGCGTCTTTTTGCGGATGATGCGCCGCCGGGGGAGACTGCCGGAGCGCGTCTCCCGGCTGGCTCCACAGCCGGAGGAGGCAGCGCGCACCTACAAACGGCAGGTTGCCCACGAACGTCATTTCTACGGACCATTCGTCGGGCTGGTTGCCAGCGCCTATCTGTGGGCCATGCTCGGCAGCCTGCTCCTCGTCAGCGATGGCATTGCCCTGGCGTTGGGTGGGACAGCGCCGTTCGCCCTCGACGCCATCCGCCACAGCTTCGCCATTGGCTTCATTGCGCTGCTGATCTGCGGTATCTCGGCGCGCATGATCTCGGGCTTCTCCGGCCAGCAAATTGCCTCGCCTGCGCTGGTCCATGTAATGCTCTGGCTGGGCAATGCCACCGCACTGCTGCGGGTCGGATCGCTCTTGCTTGCACCTCTGCTGGAAGCCCTCAGCGGCACCACTCTGATCGCCACCATTGCCTTCGGCCTCTCCGGCCCGCTTGGCCTCGCACTCGCCATCTGCCTGCTGCTCAATCTCTGGCCCGCACTTCGCACGTCGCGGTGCCGTGAAACGACCTGATCTGTCCTATCAGCGGCGAGAAAGAGAACGGCAGATGGTACTCATGCTTCCTCACTTATTCGCTTAACCAACGGGGTAGCTTGCTGGAAGAGTTCGCGTTCCATGCTATGGAAGGACGGGCTGGGAGTCATGGTGAGCAGCATGACGGCATCAGTCTGAGCGGTGACGCTGTGCGGGATGCTGGCCTCCAACTGGAGCACCAGCCCCGCCTGCAACTTGACGCTGTTCCCGGTCGCGGAAAACAGCACGCGCCCGCGCAGCACCTGCACCTGAATCTGGCTTGAGGTGCGATGCTCCTTCAACTGCTGCCCCGCTTTGAAGGCAAAAAGCACCAGCCGGGCTGTTCCAATATCGGAAAGCACCTGCACATACGGCCCTTCATCCCGAAAATGGGTGAGCGCCCGCAGGTCGAAAACGACCATCTCGCCCGGCTTTCCCTGTTTCTGTTCTTCCTGTACTGCCTGATTCTCTGATACCTGGTTCATACTCTGTCCCTGATCTTTATGCTCTCTCCTCAAGAGAGAAACGCAGGAACAGCAGATGATGCTGTTCCTGCCAGTAGTATTACTCCTCGTCGGCAACCTTGTGGATACGAATAATCCACTCCTCTGGCCCCTGCTGCTCCGGCTCCCAGCTAAACATGCCGGGGCGCTCCGCCAGCAACTGATAGCGCAGAGGAGCCGGATCGTGGTCATTGACCAGGCGCAAGGCCTCGCCCACCTTGAGAGCATCGAGCCGGGAAAAGATCGCCGGGTGGCGCTGGCGCGGCGGCATCTCCCGAACGTCAAGGGTCTTTACGGTTGAATCTGCCATAAGTATCTTTCTCCTGTTTGAAAATGACGTGACATACCGGGTTACCGGTTGTGTGAAAGCGTAGCAACAGTGTTGCGGCTACACATAGAGTATGCATCAACTGCCTCCCAGAAGGCTGTGACTAATGTCGCAGCTTTTTATGAGATACAGAGCTATGCTTTTCCTACAAGGTTTTGCGAACAAAAAAGAAAGAGGAAGAAAGATGAAAAGCTCCACGCTTGAAACGATGCGCTCATTGATTTATGAAGCCCTGCGAGAGGTCTATGACCCGGAGCTGGGTGTCAATGTCGTCGATCTCGGCCTGGTCTATAATATCGATATCACAGAAGATGGTTTCGTCACCATTACCATGACCTTGACCACGCCCGGCTGCCCCATGCATGAATCGCTGGCCGAAGGCGTAGGAGCCGCGCTGGGAGATATTCCGGGACTCATCGGCGGCGAGATTCGTCTGGTGTGGAACCCACTCTGGTCACCTGAACGCATGACCGAAGAGGGAAAACGCCAGCTCGGTTTCTTATGAAGGTGGGCTTCTCCACCTCATCTCGTGAAATGAAAGAGCACCGGCGCATTCTCACGTGCCGGGCCGGTGCTCTTTCATTTCACGAGATGGCGGACTACGCCAGCGATATTTAAGGCGGCAAGCGCGAGGCCAATGCCGAGAAGACTGGCGGTTATCCGCGTCAGCCAGACCACCTGGAAGAGCATCGCTCCCAGCGTGGCAATCAAGCCCAGGTTGATTGCCCAGCAACTGATCCATGCCAGCCGCTCATGTAGTAGCTCGCGCATCAGGGGAACCTTCTGCCGCCCCGCCAGCGGCCCGTAGCGCCGCTGCCAGACGAGGAAAGGTACAATTTTATAGAGGTAGCCGATAATGCTCTGTCCCAGCCAGCCTACCAGCGCCAGCAGCAGCAGGGCAGCAAGCACGGATGGCTGCTCCCATCCTGCTATGACCACAACCAGGCTCGCGGGTATCAGCAAGGCAAAGCTGACAACCGCTGCGATGCTGTGGTACTGGGTTACGTCGAGCACCTTACGAAAGCGCACACGCAAGAGCCGCCGATAATCCCAGGCAAAGAGCCAGGCCGTCGCAGTGAGCAATACGCCTCCGAGCAGGACGAAAGGCAGCCAGGAGCCGAGAAAGCCTATTGCCAGCATGGCAATACTCGTGTTGAGCAGCACGAAGATGACGCGGCCCAGGCGATCACCGTGTGCATGCGACAGAGAAAACAGACGAGCCAGCGTGTAGGAGACACCGATCAGTGTGGTGCTGAGCCAGCCAACTACGCCCAGCACGATATGGACAGGCAGAACTTCGTCAAATGCCGTTCCCAGGAAGTTCCATTGCAGGTTGAGAGCCGCCGTCAGGCCGAGGCTCACCACGAGGCAGAGGTAGACGAGCGAGGCGCAGAGGAAGCGCACGGTGAGCGGGCGTTTTGGAGCATGTAGCAGCGTCGCGGCGAGAACAACGACGTAATGAGCCACCGCCAGTATCACACCCACTCCGCCCAGGATCATCAGCCAGGGTTGCAAGAGCCAGAAGCCGCAAATCAGCAGCGTCACACTCATGGCATAGACGGGATATTGCCAGGACAGCAGGCGCGCCGCTCGCAAGGGACCGACGATGATAACCGGCACAAGCTGTAATGATGCTCCCATAATGGTCATGGTCAGCCAACCCAGTGTGGCGATATGCACGAGGGCCAGCACGTGCGGGAAATCGGGCGCCAGCAGCGCCTCCGGTAGTATCCAGGGCAACAGGAAGCCAAAGAGGGCGGTCACGCAGGCTCCCGTCAGCAAAAAGGGAAGCGGGATCGTCGGAGATACACCCTGGCTTCCCACCATCATATCCGCTCTACCCACATTTGCTACCGTGATTGGCGGTTTGCCCGGCGGAGTTGGCGACGCTCCTTTAGCTGCGAACAAAGCGCACCACCCATTCTGCGGCTCCCGCCTGCCTCGTCTCATGCGTAAAGCCCTGAGCAGCCAACACCCCATACAATGGTACCGGCTCGAACGGAGCGATAATCACCAGCGCCTGACCCTCTTTCACGCTCGCCGCAGCTTGCATGATGCGCGCAAACGGCTCGTCGCCGCGAGCCAGGTCTGGCCGCACATCCAGCAGAATCGCCCCTGATTCCTGTGTCGTCATTTGTTCTTCCATAAAGAACGCTCCTTCTCTTTATCATCCCTCAAAGCTCATCGCCGATGGGCGTACTTGCGTGACATTGCTGTCTGAAAAAGCATATACTAAAGGAGGGTCTGATGAATGTGATAAAAGTTGCAGCAGCGAACAAGGAGCAGAGAAGGAGAGCCGATTATGGCCGTTGAAGTTGAAAGGCTACGCCAGATTCCGCTGTTTGCCGCGCTTGGTCTTGAAGACCTGGCATCGGTAGCGGCGATGACAGCGGAGCGTCGCTATGACCGTGGAGATATTATCCTGCTGGAAGGGGATAGGGGTGGCGCGCTGCATTATGTGCATTCGGGACTGGTCAAAGTCTTCAAAACAGGGGTCAGTGGCAAGGAGCAGGTGCTGCGCCTCATCTCACCCGGTTATACCTTCAATGACGTGCCTGCCCTCGATGGCGGGCCAAACCCTGCCAGCGCGGCCGCCATGGAGCCGAGCATTATCTATGCGATCGGACGTGCGGAGTTGCGCAAACTGATTGCGAGCAGGCCAGAAGTGGCCCAGGCAGTGGTGCAATCGCTGGCGCAGGCATTACGCCATCTCGTGATGCTGGTAGAAGACCTTTCCCTGCGCAACGTTACGGCACGGGTGGCGAAGATGCTGCTCGACCAGGAGACCGCAGCCAGCGAAGGGCGCTTCCAACATCGCATTACGCAGCAGGAAATGGCAGCACTGGCAGGTACAGCTCGCGAAGTGGTAGGCAGGGCTCTCAAAGAACTGGAAATCGCCGGTGCCATCGAAATGCGCCAGGGCCGGGCCATCATCTTGAATCACGAGCGACTGCGCCTGCTGGCAGCCGGATAGAGCACGTACTCCTTCTCCTTTCTCCTCTCATGCGCTCCTGAACCTCGTTGAAATTTGCTCACTGTGTTGTCCCGTATGCAAGTACGTCCCGCTCCTGGCCTTGCTTCTCCCATCGAGAAATGAGAGTAAATTTGACAGCAATGAATCTGAACGCAGGTGAACAAGTGTGAAAGCAGAGGAACAAAAACAGGATGCTCACCTTGTCAGCGAACACCCTGTGAAACGGCCTGGGAGTAGATGTGAGGAAGCCATAAGCCGAATTCTGTCCCCCTGCTGGCGCGCGCCAGCAGGGGTGGCAATCATCTATCCAGGACAACAGTTACCTGCTGCCTCAAGCAACCAACCCGGAGGTTCACAGACGAGCAGCCTGCAAGGGAAGATACCGCGTCGCACAGCGACACACCATCTTCCCTCTCCCTCCTATTTGGTCTTGCTCCAGATGGGGTTTACCCGGCCAGCCGGTCACCCGGCTGCCGGTGAGCTTTTACCTCACCATTTCACCCTTACCCGGCGCTATGACGCGAGCCCGCGCCAGGCGGTATGTTTCTGTGGCACTTTCCTTCAGGTCACCCTGACTGGACGTTATCCAGCATCCTGCTCTGTGGAGTTCGGACTTTCCTCGAACTGCTCCGGCACGCCGTGCAGCCCGCGATTGCCTGTCTTCCTCACATCCACTTTCCCTAGAGTAGCATACATTCCCCGCTAAGTCCAGTCTTGTTGACGACTCACGGGCAAACGCGCTACAATGCTTCCAGAGAAGAAAACAGTTTACGAACGGGGAACATTCCAAATATGTCGACAGGCAGAAAGATTCGCCTGACCTCGCTGGCAAGTTGCGCCGGTTGAGCGTCGAAGATGGGCCCGGGGGCCCTGGCGCAGGTCTTGCGTCCACTCACCTTAGATACCGCACCGCCCGAACTGCTCGTTGGTCTGAACGCGGCTGATGACGCGGCAGTCTATCGTGTGAATGAACAGCAGGCGATTATCAGCACCGCCGACTTCTTTCCGCCGGTGGTCGATGATCCCTATACCTTCGGAGCGGTTGCCGCCGCCAACGCCCTGAGCGATATCTACGCCATGGGCGGACAGGTGCTTATGGCTATTAACCTGGTTGCGTGGCCGGACAATCTGGATGCGAGCCTGCTCAGCGAAATCCTGCGCGGCGGCGCGGATATCGTCGCACAGGCAGGAGGGGTCGTCGCTGGTGGTCACACCGTCACCGACAAAGAACCCAAATATGGAATGGCTGTGACAGGCATAGTGCACCCCGAACATATCCTGACGAAAGGGGGCGCGCAGCCCGGCGACCTGCTCATCCTCGGCAAGCCGCTCGGTACAGGGCTGATTACGACTGCTCACAAGCAGGACAAGGTGCAGCAGGGCGATCTGGAAGCGGCAGTTGCCTCGATGACGCGGCTGAACAAGCAGGCAAGTCAGACGCTGGTACGGCTGGGCAAAGGAGTTCACGCTGTCACCGATATCACCGGCTTCGGGCTGCTCGGTCATGCCTGGGAAATGGCCTCGCAAAGCCTGACCGGCATGCGCTTCAACTTCGCGGCGTTGCCCTTGCTCCCCGGAGCGCTGCACTATGTGGAAGAGGGCTGCATCACAGGTGGCGCGTATCGCAACGAGACCTACCTGTCGCCCCACGTGCGCTTCGGTGAAGGGATTGGCGAGGTCAAGCGGCAAATCCTCTGGGACCCACAAACCTCTGGCGGTCTCTTCGCGGCCATTGACCCGGCGCTGTGGCCGGAGCTTGCCATACTCGCGCCGGAGCTTCCCTTCTGGCACGTTGGTGAGGTTACAGAACGGGTACAGAACGAATCTCAGGTGGTGTTGGAGGTTGTGTGATGGCTGAAACGCTGGAAGATATCCTGGGCATCCATTTCCAGGATCCAGCATTGCTGCAACTGGCCCTGACCCATCGCTCGTACATCTACGAGACGCCGGGTGTGGGCCAGGAATCGAATGAGCGGCTGGAGTTCCTGGGTGATTCTATTCTTGCCTTCATCAGCGCCGACTTTCTCTACCGCACCTATCCACACTTAAGCGAAGGCGAGCTGACCAATGTGCGCGCCATCCTGGTGAAAACGGACACACTGGCAACATTCGCCCGCGAAATCGAGCTGAGCAGGTTCCTGCGCATGGGCAAGGGTGAGCAGCACACAGGAGGCGGGCAGCGCGTGCTGGCCTCTGCTTTTGAGGCGCTGCTGGCGGCTATCTATCTCGATCGAGGCATCGAGGTGACCCGCCAGTTCCTGCTCAGGCGACTGGGACCTCTGGCGCAGACGATCGTCACAAAGCGGCTCTTCAAGGACGATAAATCGCTGTTTCAGGAGCTTGCGCAGGCCCATGACGGCATCACTCCCTCGTACAGACTGGTGAGCCAGGAAGGCCCTTCGCACAACCGCGAGTTTACGATAGAGGTCATGCTGGGCGACCAGGTAGCCGGTATAGGACACGGGCGCAACAAGCAGTCGGCGGAGCAGGAGGCCGCCCACAATGCCCTGGAAAATCGTGGTTGGCTCTAAACTGGACAAGCGCATGTGATGTAGTGTAATGTAGTGGCGGAGGAGAGAAACGTATGCGACTGGAACCAACACAAAAACTAGATCACGTCCTGCGAGTGAGTGCGAAGCTCATCACGTCGAGCACCATTTTGCACCTCTCATCGGACGAACTGGAACGTGCGGTGAACCAGGAACAGATAGAGAATCCAGCTCTTGAGGTCAGCGAGCATCGTATCTGCCTTTTCTGCGGCATGATGATGCAGGGACAGAGTTGTTCATCGTGCGGACATTTCGCACCCCCTTCTTCACCTGATCATGCAATGAACAGCAGCGAGGTCTACCCCTCAGAAATGCAGTGGAGCGACCAATTCTTATTTTCCACCATAGATGCGTATGGCATAGGCAGCGACGGTGACGAGGATGATGACTTTGACCCGGTAGCCAGCATTCCGACGGGAGAGACACTGGTTGAGGTGCTGCTGCAACAACTAGAAGCACTGGTCACACCCGAAGATGCACCGATTGCCGAGCAACTGGTTGGTAATCTCAACGAGCGCGGCTATCTGGATATCGGCATTGGCGAAGTGGCCGAGCACCTGCACGTGCCTGTCGAGCGTGTTGAGTACGTGCTGAGCCAGTTACAAACTTTGGAGCCGCTGGGCATTGGAGCGCGGGATCTGCGCGAATGTCTCCTCATCCAGTTACAAGCGCTGAGCGAACTTGAAGAGCTTCATCCCCTCGCCTACCCATTGATCGAGCAATATTTAGACCTGCTGGGACGCAGCCAGTTCGCGGAAATCGCTCGCCTCATGAATGTGCAAGAAAGCGACGTGCGCCAGGCCAGCCTGTACATCCGCAGGATGCTGCACCCCTACCCCGCCCATATCTATCGCGCAGATACGTACTACTCTGCTCACCACAACCACACCACCTACATGCGTCCAGATATCATTATTCGCAAAAGCGAGGCCGGGTTTGAAGTCGAGTTGATAGAAGAGAAACGCTACCGCTTCTCCATCAGCCGCACCTACGCCACCGGATCAGATGATAAAGGCGGAAGCGAATCCGGTGAGGAGCAGCATTACCTCCATCATCAGAGCGACCGTGCGAGATTCTTCGTAGAATGCGTGCAGAGACGCTGGCAGACCCTGCGGCGCGTGGCCGAAATGATTGTAGAATACCAGCGCGAATTTCTGGAAAAGGGTGTGCGCTACCTGCGTCCCCTGACCCGGGCGGAGGTGGCAGCCCGCCTCGGCCTCGACGAGGGGACGATCAGTCGCGCCACCGCCAACAAATACGCCCTGCTGCCCAACGGTCGGCTCATCCCCATCTCCGACTTCTTCGATGGCTCCCTCGGCATCAAAGACATCCTGCGCGAACTGATCCTCTCCGAAAATCCGAAACGCCGTTACAGCGATGACGAGCTGGCGCGCCTGCTCAGCGCGCAGGGCATCCCCATAGCCCGGCGCACCGTCACCAAGTACCGCGAAGAGATGGGCATCGGCTCCTCACGCGAACGAGGCTAGCGTCAGGCACAGACTCCCGCTGGTTTGACCGTGGCAGAGGTCACCGCGTTTGGAGCGGTCGAAGCTATAGAGGCAGTGTGTGGAAAGGGACTCGTCTTCGTGACTTTTCCCGTCTGTGAGGCAGAGACAGTCCCCACCGTTTGCATGGGCGCAAAGACAATGCTCGCAGCCTGATTGCCCCCGCCAATCGTCCAGTTAAGCTGCACCGTGCCAGCATTACTGTCGGCAGCGATATAGACTGTAGCGGTATAGGTAACAGTGATCGTAGTATTGCAGGCTATTGAGGCGAGTGAGGCAGGATTTACCGAGAGCGAGATACTGGTCACTTCGAACGGACCCGGCAGCTTGCAGGTTCCCGTCGGACCAACAGTAGCCGAGTTCACCGCACTGCCGCTGGCCCCTACACTGATTGAGCCACTCACCGCAGAGGTCGAGCTTAACTGAACAGCATAGTTGCTCAGGGTGTACGTCACCGTCTTATTTGTCTGTCCGGGGGCGAACGTTACACTTCCCTGGATACTCGTATGATCGATATTCCAGGTGTACGGTATCTGCCCGCCTGTGCTGCCTGCACCTATGCTGATAGCCGCGCTAAAGACAATATTGACCGAACTGCCACAGCCAACACCGCTAAAGCTGCCGGGGGTAACTCCCATTGCTATGCCGGTAACATGTGGAGGAACCGGCGTGAGTGAGGCTGTTGGCGAACTTGTTACCGTTGATGCAATCGTCGGAGTGGGTGTTATATCCCCTGAAGTATCACCGGGGTTTGAACCTGAACCACCACAACCCGCGAGCCAGAATACAAGCAGACTACAGAGAAATATCGCTACTACAGAACGTTTCAACATATGCGGCCTCCTCCTTGCAGAGGATAATTATATACAGAGACAAAAAAAACAAAATCCGGGCTTTTTTTGCCTGAAAACCATAGTAGCATATTCTTCCCTGGAAGCTTCATCAACTATACTTTTTTGCTATGCTGGAGAAATCTTCCCTGCTAGGGTTATCACGGATCTCTGTTCTGGAATTAAGACAGACAAAGAGGAGGATTAAACCGTTTCATGACCACCCTCGATAGCGCAGTACGCAAGGCCGGAAGACCACGCAGCGCCTACTCTCATCAAGCTATAGCGACCTCATTGCTGGTCCGCGCTCTACCGAACGCTCCTCGGCGACATCATGACCTCGCCTTCTTCTACTGATCCTCGAAGCAGATTGTCGATGCTGTATTCCATGAAATAGCAACGAAACGCTACTCCGCCCCCCTCGGCTCAACATAAATTGTTCTCTCGCGTTCGTAGATGACCATACCGGGACCGCCGCCTTTCAGGTGGCGGATGTGGCGCTGGAGGGTGTAGTCCACAGGGACGCTGGTACTGCCTCGCGCCCGGCTGTAGTAGGCGGCAAGGCTGGCGGCCAGCTCGATGGTACTGCGCGGGATTTCACGACCCGCCGCTTTGATAATGACGTGCGCGCCCGGCACGCCGCGCGCATGCAGCCAGAGATCGTTGGGCGCGGCCTGGTGAAAGGTCACGTCCTCGTTCTGACGACTGTTCTTGCCGATTAAGAGCGTGAAGCCTTCGCGGCTCTGCACATGCAGCGGCACACCGCCGCCAGGGGGAGTTGGCTTGCTTTTGCCCTTCTTGCCAGCTTTCTGATTTTTCTGCGCCTTTCGCCTCGCTTCAGGCGTGCCGCGCATGTAGCCCGCCGTTTGTACTTCGGCTTTGACCAGCGCCACTTCGGCTGGCGTCTCGGCGAGCACAAGGTCGGTCAGCAATTGCTCAATCGTCGCCAGTTCTACCGCGTTCTGCTCAATCTGCGCGGGAACCAGTTCCGTCGCCCGACGCAGCTTATGATAGCGGTTGAAAAGGCGATTGGCATTGCCCACGGCATCGAAACGCGGATCGAGCGGAATGGTGACTTCAGGCAGGTTGCCCTGCGCATCGCTTTCGGCATAGAAGTTCGGCAGCGCGATGCTCGTCTGGCCCTGTTGCACCTCGTGCTGGTGTGCCAGCAGCAACTCGGCCTGCAAGCGGTACTGCGCCGCCTCCTCTGCCTTCGCCAGTTCCTGTTGCAATAGCTCGGCTTTGCGTCGACCGCGTTCGAGGTGCGTTTGCAACGCCTTGCGAATGGGAGCACGCATGTCTTCCATCGCGTCGCGCCACTCGGCACGGGCATAGAATTCATCCAGTACCGCATTCATGAAGGGCAACGAGCGGAGGTGCATGCCCGGCACTGCAGCGTACTGTTCCAGCACATAGGGCGCAAAGGCGATTGGGACAGGCGCTGTTTTGCCCTCGCCCTGCTCTACGCGCTCCACGAGTTGCGGCTGCCAGGCGTGGGTATCGTAGAGCGCGGCTAATGAGCGTACATTCCAGGCCAGCTCTTCCCAGATTTCTTCAGTTATAGCGAGCACGGTCTCGGCGTCGCCCGTCGTGCGGAAAATGGCCTCTTTTGCCAACAAGGGACTGAAGCCGAGCAGGTGGCGAGTGAGCAATTGCCACAGCTTCGTCTGCTTTGCCCCGGACTTGCGGCGCGATGCCTGCTCAGTTGAAGCCTCAGCTTCCTTCTCTTCCTCCTCTGCTGCCGCGCTCATCGAAAGCTGGGCTGCGGTCACGACCGTCGGCTCAAGACGAGAGAGCGTCTGCCCAGCCACGAGGCGCTGTTGTGGCGGAGGAGGGAGATAGGGAACGTTGGCGGCAATAGTGCGGTAGCGGTTGACTTCCGCGCCGACACGCCTGAGACTGCCCAGAATCATGCCCTGCTCATCGACGAGAATAATATTGCTGAGGCGTCCCATAATTTCGATGATGAGACGGAAGCGGATGCGCTCGTCGCCTCCAGGCCCCTTGCGATAGCCCGCGACGATTTCCAGCACGCGCTCCCAGCGTGGCTGCGCAATTGATTCGATGCGAGCGCCTTCCAGGTGCTTGCGCAACAACATCACGAAAGGTGGTGGCTCGCTGGCAATTTTCGGCGGTTTGAGCGCGGTCAGATGCGCCCGCGCCAGTTGCGGGTGGGCCGAAAGATAGAGCCAGGAGTTGCGCCCAGGCTGCCCTTCGCCGCCAGGGGTGTAACACTGCAAAGCAATGGCGTGTTCCGTGGGTTGAATGATGGTATCGATACGCGCGCCCATGAGCAGAGCGCGCCATTCGTCGGCAACCGCCGCCAGCGTGAGAGCATCGACATACATAGGTTTTTCCTCGACAAGCAAACAATAAGACTACCAAACTGAAACGTAACTGTTGTACAATGATTATGTATAGCTTACTTACTGATTGAGCATGGTAAGTTGCGGCATTTCTGACCTGCACAGCCTCGAGTATCCTGTCCTTCACCGCTAAACGTAGTGATAGCAGAGCAAAGGTAACGCGGGTTTCTGCCGTATACATACTTACTTCATGCTGTGGACAAGTATAGCAAAGTGGAGTCTGTTCGTACAGATAGAGCCGACGAGGAGAAGGCTAGATGGAGGGAATCGCCTGTATGAGTTTTCCGCAGTGGAGCGTTATACCGCATCACAACAATAAAATAAGGAGGGCATTGCATGTCAGATGCGCGTTTTGAGCAATCGGGTACCAAAGAGCGCAACCTGGGGTTGGAACTGGTGCGTGTGACTGAAGCGGCGGCCTTAAGCGCGGGCCGCTGGATGGGCAAAGGCAACAAGGAGATGGTCGATCAGGCCGCCGTAGATGCCATGCGCCAGGCCGTGGAAGCTGTTGATATGGATGGTGTTGTGGTCATCGGCGAGGGGGAAAAAGACGAAGCCCCTATGCTCTACGTTGGCGAGCACATAGGAAACGGCTTGCCGCCAGAAGTCGATGTGGCAGTCGACCCGGTTGACGGGACGCGCTTGCTCGCGCTTGGCCTGCCCGGCGCGCTTGCGGTGATCGCTACTGCTGAACGAGGCTCGATGTACAAGGCCCCTCCCGGCGTTTTCTATATGGAAAAGATTGCCGTTGGCCCGGCGGCGCGCAATGCTATCGATATCAATGCCCCCGTCGCCGTCAACCTCGATCGGATAGCGCGAGCGAAAAGCGCGCGCATCGAAGATCTGACCGTTGTCGTGCTCGACCGCCCGCGCCACCAGGAGCTGATCCGGCAGATTCGGGAGGCAGGGGCACGCATTCGCCTGATTACCGATGGCGACGTGGCGGCAGGCATTCAAGCGGCAATGGAAGACTACACCGGCATCGATGTCCTGATGGGAACAGGCGGCGCGCCCGAAGCGGTGCTGGCGGCGGCAGCCATCAAATGTGTGGGCGGCGAAATTCAATGCAAAATCTGGCCGCGCAGCGACGAGGAACGTGAAAAGCTGAAGGCCGAAGGGATCGATCTCAACCAGGTCTTCCGTACAGATGACCTCGTAAAAGGCAATGACGTCTCATTCGCCGCCACCGGCATCACCAAAGGGGAGTTGCTCGACGGCGTCTACTACTATGGCTGGGGCGCACGCACCAATTCCGTCATGATGCGCTCGCGTTCCGGCACGATTCGCTACATCCAGTCCCGCCACAAATGGCGCAACGGGCATTAACGAATAGAGCGAGCAGCCGGTGCGGCAAATATCCCGGCATTTGCCGCACCGGCCGCTCGCTCTATTCGTTAGCAATAACGGCTAGAACTTCTGCATCTTCTCAATGATGGCATCAGCCACTTGCGAGGTGCCGACGGCGGTGGGGTCGTCGGGGCGCGGCTTGAGGTCGTAAGTGACGTATTTCCCTTCGGCGATAACCCGCGCCATGGCCTTTTCCAGGCGGTCGGCGGCTTCGCGCTCACCGAGGTGACGGAGCATGAGCACGCCGGAGAACATCATCGCCATCGGGTTCACTTTGTTCTGGCCCGCGTATTTGGGTGCGCTGCCATGCACCGGCTCGAAGACGGCGTACTGGCTGCCAATGTTCGCGCCCGGCGCGACACCGAGGCCACCAATCAAACCGGCGGAGAGGTCGGAGATAATATCGCCGTAGAGATTGGGCAGCACAAGCACATCATAGATTTCAGGCTTCTGCACCAGTTGCATGCACATATTGTCAACGATGCGGTCCTCAAACTGGATATCAGGATATTCTTTCGCGACTTCCTGGGCGGTTGCAAGGAACAGGCCATCGGAGTACTTCATAATGTTGGCTTTGTGTACCGCTGTGACCTTGTGACGGCCATTGGCGCGGGCATAATCGAAAGCGAACTTGACAATGCGACGGGAGGCGGCGACGGAGATAAACTTGATGCTGATAGAAGAGTCGTTGTCGAGGTGCGTGCCGGTGGTACGGGCGATCGTCTCGATAATCTCTTCCTGCGCGGGCGTCCCCCTCTGGAACTCGACCCCTGCATACAGGTCTTCCGTGTTCTCACGGACAATGATCAGGTCGATGTTCTCATAGCGAGAGCGCAGTCCCTGATACGATTTGGCCGGTCGCAGGTTCGCATAGAGATCGAGCTTTTTGCGAAGCGCGACGTTCGCACTGCGGAATCCTTTCCCGACAGGCGTGGTAATGGGACCTTTTAAACCCACTCTGGTACGTTTAATTGATTCGATTACTTCATCAGGAAGAACCGTGCCTTTTTTCTCTAAGACATCCAGCCCTGCCTGTTGCACATCCCACTCAAATTCAACACCCGTTGCCTCCAGAACGCGGCGTGTCGCTTCAGTGATTTCCGGCCCGGTTCCATCACCGGGAATTAACGTTACCGCATACGACATGAAAATCCTCCAAACAGCAGAGATACTTTTTCATCAGAGTCCATTTCAACTCTACAGAGATTATAACATAGGAATGGTAGCATAACTCCTGTGCTCTTCTAAAGAAATAGCATGAAGCAAGGAATCACCCCCTGGATCGAAGGCAAATCCTTGTTTCATGCTATTTCTGACTTCACAGGACCGTTTTCCCGGTCGTCCTACTCCTGGTACTTCTGGTTGTCTTTTTCGCGCTGGCTTTGGTCGCGCGCGTCGATTTTTTCGCGCTAGAGGTCTTGCGAGATGAAGCCCGCGTAGCAGCGGTACGCTTTCTGCTAGAAGTCTTTGTCGCTGGCGCTTTTTCCTCTGTTGCCCCGGTTCCGTCAGCGTTTCCTGTGGTCTTCTTTGTGCGGCTCGTCGTTCTCGCCTTTGTGCTCATAGGAGCAGTTTCTGTTGCGCCATCCGCTGCGACGGCTGGCCTCCTGTGCGTCGCACGTGTGGTTGCGCCATTTTGCTGCGGCTTCTCCTCTGTGCTGCGCTGGGGCAGCACCACCTCTTGATAGCAGACGGCCTCCTGCCCGGGGCGTGGCACAACCATCAAACCACCGCAGTTGGGACAGGGTTCGGGAACCGGCTTCTCCCAGATGGCGAAGTTGCATGTGGGATAGTTGCTGCAGCCGTAGAAGACGCGTTTCTTCTGCCGCGTCTTGCGCTCCACAAGATCGCCGCCGCACTGTGGGCAGAGCGCGCCAGTCTTATTGACGATGGAGCGGCGATAGCTGCACTCAGGGAAGCCGGAGCAGGAGATGAAGCGGCCAAAGCGTCCAGTGCGGATCACCAGGTTGCGCCCACATTCGGGGCAGGTTTCGGCTATCTCTTCCAGAGGCTTATCGACACGCTCCATCTCCGCCTCGGCGCGTTTCATCGCCTCTTTGAAATCGCCATAGAAACTATGCAAAAATTCACGCCAGGATTGTCTGCCCTCTTCCACATCGTCCAGCTTGCGCTCCATCTCCGCCGTAAAGCTGATATCGACGATCTCCGGGAAATGCTTGTTCATCACCTCATTAACCGTCTCACCCAGCCACGTCGGGACGAAGCGGCGCTGTTCCTGCTCGACATAGCCACGATCCTGGATGGTGCTAATAATGGGAACATAGGTGCTGGGGCGACCGATGCCCTGCTCCTCGAGTTCTTTGATCAGGCTGGCCTCACTATAGCGGGGAGGCGGCTGTGTGAAGTGCTGCTCGGGTTTCAGGCTATGCAGATCAAGGACCTCGTTCACGCTCAGCTTCGGCAGTTGCTTCTCATCTTCCTCACGCGGCCAGACAGCATAGAAGCCGGGAAACTTCAGGTTCGAGCCGTTGGCGCGGAAGACATATTGCGCGGCTACGATATCGACCCGTACCGTATCGAAAACGGCAGCCGTCATGAAACTGGCGACAAAACGACGCCAGATCAGGTTATAGAGCTTGAACTGATCGCCAGAAAGATAGGGTTTGACGATCTGCGGGGTCAACGTGACATCGGTGGGACGAATGGCTTCGTGGGCATCCTGCGTTGTCGCCTTCGCCTTACCCGCACGCCCCTGCCCAACGTAGGGCTGTCCAAATTCCTGCCCGATATACTGCTTGACTCTGGCCTGCGCCTCCTCCGAGATACGGGTAGAGTCGGTACGCATATAGGTAATCAAGCCCTGGTGGCCGCGCTCGCCCAGTTCAATGCCCTCGTAGAGTTGCTGCGCCAGGCTCATGGTCTTCTTCGGCTTGAAGTAGAGACGAGACGAGGCTTCTTGCTGCATGGTGCTGGTCGTATAGGGCGGGTTCGGCTGGCGGCGCTGCTCGCGCTCGTCCACTTTCAGTACTTTATACGTTGCGTCCTGCAAATCGGCTAGAATCGCGTTGGCCTCCTCCTGCGAAGAGATTTTGATGCGCCCCCTCTCGGCCTTCGGCGCTTTCGCCCCATTCTGCCCTGCCGCTTCCTCGCCTTCGCTCTCGTCAGCATTGAACGCTGCCATCTCGGCAACGCGTGTAATCAGCATGGCCTCGAAGCGTTGCGCCTGCTTCTGCTTGCTCAAAGTCGCGGTAATACTCCAGTATTCTTCCGGCACGAAGGCGCGAATCTCCGCCTCACGGTCGCAAATCAGGCGCAGCGCCACTGACTGCACGCGCCCCGCGCTCGTCCCAGACTGAATGCGCCGCCACAGTAGCGGGCTAATCTTGTAGCCAACGAGCCGGTCGAGCACACGCCGCGCCTGCTGCGCATTGAACAGGTCTTCGTCGATCTCTCGCGGATGGCGGATCGCATCCTGTACCGCGCCTCTTGTAATTTCATTGAAGACGGCCCGGCGCGGATGCTGCAAACCCAGGGTATGCATCAATGACCAGGCTATAAATTCACCCTCGCGGTCCGGGTCGGGTGCCAGGTAGACTTCTTCAGCCTTTTTTGAAGCAGCTTTGAGTTCATCAATCAGTTTATCTTTTTTCTCGATGATTTCATAGGCAGGCTCAAAATCCTTGCGCGTATTGACGCCAAGTCCTTTTTTGGGCAGATCGATGATATGCCCCATCGAGGCTTTCACCTCAAAGTCGCGCCCCAGAAATTTCTCAATCGTTTTTGCTTTCGCAGGCGACTCTACAATAACCAGTTTCTTTCCCATAGACCTTATTACCTGATCTCACAGAATTTCGAAGCGCCCCTGGCTTGCGCCATGATGTGCCTCACTACTTACTTAGAACGTCAGTATACACTAGACTATTCCTCCTAAGTGCATAGAATAGCACATGTTGACAAGGGGGTATGCGGCAGAAGGATGTACTTAGCAGAAATTGGCGGTAGGAAAAACTGAGCCTTAGTACTCTTGACCAGCATGCATGGGCATGCTATGCTGAATGCATCATCGCAGAGAGTCAGGCTGGTTTGGAGGAACAAGACAGCATGCCAAAACGAGGGCCATCACGAATAGGTTCGAAGGAAAAGCGCACACGGTGGCAGAAAAAGGAGGCAACGGAGGCACAAGACGCTACCGGGCCTTCGGCTGCAACAGGCCCACACAAAGCTGTCAGGCGCAGCTCACTACGCGCAGGATTAGCCGTCGTGGGAGGCCGGGCGGCGGGTGCTTTGAGCCGACGCCTGCACCTGGGCGGCGGGACAAGCATCGTGGGCGTCGTCGCCGAGCGCCTGTATCCAGGTATTGTGGATCACCTGGCATCCCAACTGGAGTATGGCAGCATCCTGGTCACCGGAACGAATGGCAAAACTACGACCAGTGGTTTGATCGCTGCTATTTTGAACGATGCCGGGCTGCGCGTGTGGCGCAACCGCGAAGGCTCGAACATGATGCGCGGCATCGCCAGTTCCCTGGTCGTTCGCGCTCTACCCAACGGTCGCCTGCGCCGCTCAGGACGCGCTATCTCTATTTTTGAGGTGGATGAGGCCGTTGTTCCCCGAGCCCTGAAATCGATCACTCCCCGCATCGCTGTCTTCACCAACCTCTTCCGCGACCAGTTGGATCGCTTTGGTGAAGTAGACAGTGTGGCAACGCGCTGGCAAACAGCGATCCAGGCGCTGGCAACCGGAACGATGCTTATCCTGAACGCGGACGACCCGGCGACGGCGCAGTTAGGAAGAGAATACGCCGGTCCCGTCCTCTACTATGGCATTGACACCCCCTCCGTCGATCTGACCGGTCAGCAGGCTTCCGCTTCCCAGGGACAGCATCAGGCCATCGATACGCGCACCTGCCCGAAATGCGGCAGTGAATATAGCTACGATATGCGCTTCTACAGCCACATGGGGCACTATGTCTGTACAAACTGCGGGCTGAGCCGCCCACAGCCTGATGTACGAGCCGTTCAGGTCGAGGCCAATGGCTTTGATCGCCTGCGCATACAGGTTGACACGGCAGACGGTCAGCAGTCAATCGTTGTTCCTCTGCCCGGCCTGTATAACATCTACAACGCTCTTGCTGCCATTGCCGTCGCGCAGGCCCTGCAAATCAGTTGGGAGCCGGTTAAAAGCGGCATAGAACAATTCAAACCCGTATTTGGACGAGGAGAGCGAGTGCAGGTTGGGGGACGAACCGTGCACCTGCTGCTGGCAAAAAATCCGACTGGCTTCAATGAAGTGCTCCGCACCCTCTTCAGTACGGGGGCTGCGCGCAATGTGCTGTTCGTCCTCAACGACAACATCGCCGATGGACGCGATATATCATGGATCTGGGATGTGGACCTTGAACGCATTGTCGGGCAGGTCGCTACACTGGTGGTAGGAGGGACGCGCTCCCTTGACCTTGCCCTTCGTTTGAAATATGCCGGGATTGACGAGAAGGACATGACCATCATTCCTCCCTCGCCGCTGCGCTCGCTACAGCGCATCGTTGCGCACGAACGCGAGCGTGGCGGGGAGACAGGCAAGAGGAGCGCGACCAGACAGGCATATCGGGGCAAGTTTCTTCAGAGCCGCCGCGAGAAGCCACTGGAAGGCCCGGAGACGGCTGCCTCAAGCGGAGGAGTAGCGGCGGTAACGGCGGAAGCCGATGAGCCTGCACAGGTCACCGAGAAGACCACAAAACATGCCGGGATTGCCGAAGCGTTCGACAGCGCCATTCGACAGACCCCGGTTGGTGAAACTTTGTTCGTGGTACCAACGTATACTGGCTTGTTAGAAATACATCGTTTGCTGGAGCAACGCGGCTTGACACCTCATTACTGGGAGGAACGGGACGAATGAAACAGGGCATCTCTTCGCGTCTCACCCTTACCCTGGGCCATCTCTATCCCGAGCAGCTCAACCTGTATGGGGATCGCGGCAACATTCTGGTACTGCGCCAGCGCTGCGAACGACGCGGCATTACCCTGCGTGTTGTCGGCCTCGGCATCGGCGATGCTCTGGCCCCGGACGAGTACGATCTGTTGTTCATCGGTGGAGGACAGGACAAAGAGCAGGCACCCGTCGCGCAGGACCTGTTTGAGACGAAGGGCATCGGCCTGTGGGCGGCTATCGAGGATGATATGCCCGTCCTCGCGGTCTGCGGCGGTTACCAGTTGCTCGCGCATTATTACCGCCCGGCCAACGGGCCTGATATGCGCGGTCTCGGTGTATTTGATGCCTGGACCATCCATAAAGGGTCGCGCACTCCGCGCTGCATCGGCAATATTGCCGTCAGTTGGAACGGCAGCACGCTGGTTGGCTTTGAAAATCACGGTGGGCGCACGTACCTGGGAACGGCCAAACCGCTGGGACGCGTGCTTAAGGGCTATGGCAATAACGCGGAAGACCATACCGAAGGGGCGGTCTATCGCAATGCCTTCGGCACCTACATGCACGGCTCGCTCCTGCCCAAAAACCCACACTTTGCTGACCATCTGATCGGGCTGGCCTTGCAACGTACTTATGGCTTTGATATGTTGTTTAGCGAAAGCGAGAACGAACTCGCAAACAAGAACGGAAAAGTAAATAGCAATGGCGCTCCACCACCGGAGGCGAAAGATTTTGATCCATCGGCAATTCTCACGCCTCTCGATGATCGGCTGGAATGGGAGGCCCACGCGGCAATGCTCGAACGCATGGGATTACAAAAAGCGGCGGTGAGCGCGTTAAGGAATTATGAGACCAGGTAAAGCATTCAACGACGAGGACTATCACAATGAGTTTTGATCGGTCACAGCCACGCTGTTCTTTCTGCGGTCGTCGTCCGCCGGAGGTTGGGCGTATGGTGGCAGGCCCTGGCGCGGCATACATTTGTGATACCTGCCTTGAACTCTGCAATGAAATTATTAAAGAATCTACGCCTTTCTCGGCCAAAGCACTGGAACTGGCCTCGCGCCCGCCAGTGGTGATCGCCGCCCCAGAGGGACTTAACACCGCATATCGCGAGCAGCCGTACACACGCACCCCCTGGCGTACCGTCACTGTAGAGCTGGAACAGAAGCAGCAGGGCATGCTCTTGCTGCTGCACCAGATCCAGTTTTTCGATGAGCACTTCGAGATTGACTATCTCTGGATGCGACCGCCCTTGACGACAGGCTTCGCCTTTGTGCCGCGTATTATCTTCTTCGTAAAGGATAATACAGGCATGCAGTGGATGGGGGATCGTGGCGGCATGCTGTTAGCCCGGCCAGAGTTGGCAAGCGACCCCAATCACGCGGTCTATCAAGGCAGCGCCCGCTTCCGCCCTCTGCCCTCCAGTGACGCACACCTGCTGACCATCCGCGCCGCTGACCCACTGGGCCAATTTGAAGACGCTCCACCACGCCCCTGGCAGTTTGAAGTCACGCTCTAAACTCAGCAGCAATGGGGTTGGTAATCGATGATACTGCCGAAGTGATCGAACTCGAAGTGGCAGCAGGTAAGTAGCATGTCTTTCAGCTTCTCCCTGGCTCGCTGCACCCGCGATTTCGCGCCGGAGCAGGACAGGCCCAGTTGCTCACCCATTTCTTTTTGTGTCAATCCTTCGTACTCCGTCAAAATAAGGGCTTGCCGGTAATCATCCGGCAGGCTGTCTACCATCGCTCGCACGCAGGGAATCAACTCGCGCACTACGTCATCAAGCGTATCCTCTACCGCCGGGAGCAGCAACGTATCCGGCAGATCGCTTTCCTTGCGGCGCGAGCGATAATAGTCGGCAATCGCGTTGCGCGCGATCTGGTACAGCCAGCTTTCCAGTCGCTGCTCGTCTCTGAGCGCATCAATATGCAGGTGAACCTTCAAAAAGACTTCTTGCAGGATATCCTCCGCGTTTTGCTCATCCGGCACGCGCCTGAGAATAAACTGCCTTAGCCTCCCATGAAAGCTCTCCCATATGGTTTCCGTTGTCGCAATCATAGATAGCCCCCGCAATTACTGCCCTTGCGAATTTTCCCCTCAGGGGATATGTATACTGATAGCATTGTACACTATTATTGACGGAGGTTGGGCAAAAAAGATGCACAAAGTAAGGGAGGGGTGCTGCCGTGTAACCGAGCCATGCGGCAGCACCCCTTGCTCTCTATCTACGTACTCAGGAAGTTACTCCAGTTCAGGTAAGAGGAGGCCATACCCTCCCTTATCGAGGCGGTACATCACATTTACGGTCTCGGTGGCTTCATTGTAGAATGGGAAAAATGACAGATTGAGCGCCTCCATCTGGGCAATAACCTCTTCGTGGTTCATCGGCTTGGTGGAAAGACGGCGGATCTCAAGCACCCTCGACCAGATCTCCTCGTTGCGCTCCTGAGCAAGCGAGGGCTGCGCGTGTGCCACAACCTTTGAGCGTTTCGCGCCTTTCCTTGCCCCTACAGGTTCGGCCTCCTGCTCGCGCTCTTCCACCGGGGAAAGCGAACCGGTTCTCGACAGGGAAAGCACTCTGATGGGTGGGGTATGATGCCGTATGGTCGTCGTCTGCCGGTCTTTCTGGCGACCAAGTTGTTTGATCACTTTATCCAGTACCACATCAAACGCCCCATTGACAGTAGCCGCACTCGCTTCGCTGCGAATGGGATGGGAGACGAGAGGGAGCGCAATTTGCACGGTGTAGCGGTCCTGCGCGCTGCGCGTCTGCTCCTCCGTGACGGTGATCTCGACACGAGTGTCATCATCGACAAGGCGAAAAAGACGCTTCATCTTGCCCTCGATAAACTGGTGCAGCCGGGGTGTGATCTCAAACTGTTTGCCCTTGATAACGATTTGCATGGCTAACCCCTCTTTCCAAACTCGGTCCAGTGACATACAAACATCGAAGTTGGCGTTTCCTGAGCCTGCATGAAGAAACACCTTTCACCTGTAATTATATCACTCCTACCTGCAGGGATACCTCACTGGCACATCACAAAAAAACGATCATTGAACAATTTCGTAGGAGCGAGGCTTTGTGCTCGCCCCTACGAAATTTCGGGTACGAAACGCATCAATACAGTTTATCGAGTAGGGGCCAGAAATCCTGAGGTTCGGCGGTGGTACGCCACCAGACGGCGATCTGGAGATGCGACCCGTTGAATTGCGGCTCCAACTGGAGAGATTGCCAGAAACCGGTAACGATATTATAGAGATTCTGGGCGGAGAGGTACCAGAGCGCATGCTTGACACCGGAGGCATCGGTATAGACGACATGGGGCATATAGGCGTCTCCCTCGTTGGTCGCGGCGGTATCGATTTGCGCGGGCGTCAACTGGCTGAGAATGGCCTGCGATTCCTGGAAAGTGACATCCCCATCAAAGACCCAGCTCCCGTTTGACCAGTGCCAGGTATCGCCGTAGAGGGGAAGTTCCCAGATGACACGGGACAGCATCTGCGGCATAGTATGCAGAGCATAGGCCAGCAATTGATTGAGCCAGGGAACGCTGACGGTCGGGCCGGGCGTCCAGTAAGCCTGGTCAACAGCCATAATGATAATGAAATCGGCGGAGCGGCCCAGCAGGCTCCAGTTCTCGAAGCCATTGAGGGAATAATATGCGTCGTCGTCGCTGAGCTTGTGCAGGAGGGCGATGCCATAAGGTTTGTGTAAAGGGCGCAGAGCAGCCCAGACGCGCTGGTTGAACAGAGCAAATTTCTGCTGAATATCGGGATAGGTGCGATCAACGCCCTCTAAATCCATAATTACGCCATCATAGTCGCCGCGTACCGCCTCGTTGACGATGGCCTGAATATAGCTCGTATCGGTCGTCGCCTTATCGATGTAGGCAGCGGCCTGCTGCGGCGTCCAGGACTGATCAGTATCCATAGTGATGGTGAGATAGGCCATCCCACCCCTGCTATGAATCAGCCGCACAACGCTATCCATACTGAGACTGCCAGAGACACAGTTATTGCTCTCACCCTCGATCAACTGGCCGCTTGTCGGATCCACCCAGCCGCTACCAATGAGGGCCGCGTCGGGGGCGTCGGTCGCGCTGCGCAGATAGGCCTGCACGCCGCTACTGCAATCACGGCCAAAAATCCAGCTTAATGACGCAGTTTTGCCATTGAGCAGGCGAAGCGTGTGAGGTGCGGGGGCCTGCTGAACGTTCAACTGCCGCAAAGCAAGTTCGGAGGCAGGCGCGTTCACCAGGACATGACCCGCCAGGATCAGCACCGGCACAAGCAGAAGCAGCGGCACAAGAAAACGCCCCCTGCTAAATAGCCTGGAACCTGCTCGCCTCAAAGATTCCCTCCATTTTCCGGCATATGCTGCCCTGAAAAAAACGCTCGCGTGTCATTCTTCGCTTCGCGAAGAATGACACGTCCGTACTGCCAGAAAAATCATATCACAAGTCAGCAGCAAAGGGGTATTTTCTGGGATAAATGGGATATATGAACAAATCTTTAGAAAAAGGGGGTATTTTCAAGTGAGAGTAAGGTCAAAAATGAAATCCGTCTCATTTTCCGAACGGCATGATTCAGAGCATGTTCATACATTGATGGTATTCTGTTTTACAGATTGATGTCCTTTGTTGTAACATTGTATGTACATTGTTAAGAATGGTAAGACCGTTAAGATTTGGAAAGGAACGTGATCTATGACTCAGTTGCCGAGCAACCAACACATCACGTATCAGTTACAATACCGTAAGTGCGGGAAAGCGTCGTGTAGTACGTGCCGCGACGGACATGGCCATGGTCCTTACTGGTATGCCTACTGGCGCGAAGGGTCTCGCCTGCGTTCAGGTTATATTGGCAAAATCCACCCGGCGCAGCTCAATCAAAGTTCTCCGTACAGGCTGGAGGTACCCACGACCATAGCCACCACTGCTCCTGCACACGATTCTAGCCAGGTTGAGTTGAACCAGGTTCCTATCCTTATTTAAGCGCGTTAGTTCCTCCCACGCCCTCCTATTGCCTCATGTGATACAATATTTGCTATATGAAAGAGTTTGAGGGTATCCGGGGAGTATCGGGATGAAGTGTCCATTCTGTGGAGGCACCGAATCGCGGGTGAAGGACTCGCGTGACATCGGTGATGCTATCCATCGCAGGCGCGAATGCGAGCACTGCAAGGGACGATTCAGCACATACGAGCGAGTTGAAAAATTTCAACTTCTGGTCATTAAGCGCGATCAACGGCGCGAACCATTTGATCGTGAGAAGCTGTACGTTGGCATACGCAAGGCATGTGAGAAGCGACCACTTTCGACAGGCGACATTGAAAATGCAGTCGAGGAGATTGAGCAGGAACTCTACCGCCTGGGGAAACAGGAAGTAGCTAGCAGTGTCATCGGCGAACTGGTAATGGAACATTTGCGCAGCCTGGATAAAATTGCCTACATTCGTTTTGCCAGCGTCTATCGCTCTTTCGCCGACGTGCAGACCATGTTCGAGGAGATTCAGAACCTGCTCAATCCTGATAATCGCGTCGAACAACGCCCCGAATAGGTACACAATCAACAACGAATGCTCAACGCGAGCGAGAACAACACCACTCCGTAGGCCGCGATTTAGCGTAGGCAGCGCCGATTGATTGACAAAAAGCGACGGGCCGATCAATCGACAGTGCCTACGCTAAATCGCGGCCTACGAACGAATAGCTAGCCGTGAGTGTGGGTAGCATGCTCAGCATTACGCAGGCGATGGCTGAGCACAGAAAGCAGCTTGATGGCTATGTCGGGATTGTTACGCAGAGCCGTGCGGAATTCCCAGACAGGCAGCAGCACTGCAGTCACCTCGTCTTCGGCAACAACATTGGCCGAACGCGGTAAATCGTCCAGCAGCGCCATTTCACCGAGCACATCGCCGGGGCCGACATGATTCAATACAACCTCCGCGCGATCAGGGTCTTGCTCCTGAGTCACTTTCGCATGTCCCTTTGTGATGATATAGAGGCCAACGCCGGTATCGCCCTGTTTCAAAATCGTCGTCCCTGGCTCATATATGCGCTCCTGGCTGCTGTTCGCCAGCGTCTGGAGTTCCTTCTTGCTCAGGCCAGCAAAAAGAGGGACCTGCTTCAAGGTCACTTCATCCATAGCTTCTCTCCTCTGAACATTGATGATGCCAGAATCAATAAAGTAGTTCGTACCTGGTTTGCCATGGCCCATTTTACCACAACTCTTCCGCGCTGCCTACCTTACTTTCCCCTTATCGCTACCAGAATTTTCTTGTCCGCCTTCCGCTTTCTCCCCGGTTCCTGGAAGGAGCGAATGTATCACCTGCAGCAGCTCTTCTAGCTCGAAAGGCTTGTAAAGAATGGGGACGCCTTTTTGCTGTAAGGTCTCCTCCTGCTCCCGTATCACGTTGGCCGCTGCCGTGCAAAGGATCACAGGAAGAGATCTGGTGGGTGGATAGAGCCTGAGCTTCTCTAACAGGAGCAGGCCTTCGTAGTGGCGTCCCATCATGATGTCGAGAATGATAAGATGGGGATTGATTCGCTCCACTTCGCTTACATCCTCGAAGGCGGTCTTCGAGGTTACAACAGCGTAGCCCTCCTCATCAAGTAAAAGCCGAAATAAGTCGAGGAGGGCATCGTCGTCATCAATTACAAGAATAGTAAATGACATAAGCTCTCGTTTCTCGGGGAAGTTTCTCATTCCCCCTTCGTGATACAATTTGCGTCAAAGTAAACCGAGAGGGACTTCTGTTTGTCAGGCAGGAGTCAACTATAGTATAGCACAGGTCAATGGTCTTGCATATAGCTTTTAGAGCCAAATCGGACACTATTTTGACTTTCCTGAAGGGACGCATTACAATGAATGCAACACAGAAATCAAATCAAGGCAGGAGAACTCCTCTTCCTGGAGAGAAGATAGAATTATGACAACACAGGATACAAAAGCAGCGGAACAGAGCTGGCAAAAAGGGATCGACGCGCTGTACGAGGGGAAACTGGATGTGGCTTCGGAAGCCTTTACCGATGCCGAGGTGCGCTTCCGTCTGGCGGGCGATTATAAGCGCGCCGGGGATAGCCGCTATTTGTTGGGAGACGTGCAGAGACAGAACAATATGCTTGAAAAAGCGGCGGCTAGCTATCAGCGGGCCGTCAAGCTGTATCAGGAGGCGAAGCGCCCGTTGAACGAGGCGGCAGCGGAACTGGCCCTGGGGCATGTCGAGCGGCAAATGGCGCACCTGGATCGAGCCCAGGACGCCTATGAAGACGCTGGAAAACTCTACAGCGCCGGGCATGACGAGCAGGGAAAGGGAAACGTCGCTCTGGCGCTAGGCCACATCAACCTGCAACGCGGCGACTACGAGCGGGCGGCGGCATATTACCGGCAGGCTATCCAGGATTATACAGCCGCCCATGATGCCATCCATGAGGCGGACGCGCAGCGCAGTCTGGCCGATATCCAGCGGCTGCTGCGCCATTTTGCCGAGGCCACGGCTGAGTATCAGCGCGCCCTGGAGGTATACCGCAGCAACCGCGACAACTTCGGCGTGGTCGACGCCCTGCTCGGTCTCGGACGCATCTATCTCGATGAACTACAACTCGATCAGGCGGCAGATGTGTTCGCCGAAGCGGTGAAACTGGCGCAAGTCATTGAGTACGAACTGGGTGAGGCAGACGCCAATCTTGGTCTGGCGGAAGTTTCCTTGCTGCACGGGCGCGTTGACCAGGCCCTCATAGGCACCCGGTCCGCGCTGCAACGCTATACGGATCTGCAAAACGCGCTGGGTGTCGCCAACGCGAACCGCTTGCTTGGCGCGATCAACATGCGGCGCGGCCAGCTCGCCTACGCCAACGCGACGACGGAACGCGCCCTGCGCACCTACAAATCGATTGCCCACCGTGAGGAACTGGCCGGAACCACGGTGAACCTGGGCGAGATTCAGCGCCGCATGGGCCTGCTGGAACGGGCGGCAAGAACCTTTGACGAGGCGCAGCGTCTGGCGCAGGCAACGCAAAATGCGGAAGCGGAAAGCCGGGCGCTGCTCGGCCTCGGTGATATCTACCGCCAGCAAGGACGTACCATCCAGGCCCGGCTTGTTTATCGAGACGCGCAACAAATGCTGTCCCAACTCGACGAGCAGGCAGGTGTCGCTGAGGCGCAGGCCCGGTTGGCGAGCCTGGCAATCTTCTCCGGGCAGCTCGGCGAGGCGGCGTCCTATCTGAAGCAGGCGCAGGCCAGCGCGAATAATAGTCCGCTCGGCCAGCAAATCCTCCCCGGCATTTTGCTGACCGAGGGACAATTGCTGCTGACGGAAGGAGAGTTCGAGCAGGCCGAGGCGCGCTTCAGCGATGCCCATAATCAGGCCGAGGGCCAGCAGGAGCCGCTGATCGGGGCCGAGGCGCTGATTGGTATGGCGCGCTCGCGCCTTGCCCGCGACGAGCTGGATGCGGCAGCCTCGACCTTCGAGGAGGCCAGACGCCAGTTCCAGTTGCTTGAAAGCCCCGACGGCGATGGAAGCGCGCTGCTGGGCCTCGCGCAGACGCTGATCGGGCGCGGCGAACAGTGGGAAGAGGCCATCGAGCAGTGTGAGGCGGCACTGGCCCGCTTCAATCAGAGTGACGACCTCGTCGGCCAGGCTGATACCATGCTCTCTCTCGGCCTTGCCCATCGTGGCAACGGCCAGTTGGACGAGGCGCAGAGCGAGCTGGAACAGGCTCTGACTCTCTACCAGCAGCAGCAACAACCACTGGGCCTGGCCGATACGCATTCTGAACTGGCGGGCATATGGCTGGCGCGTAGTGAACCCGAACGGGCCTCGCGTGCGATGAGCAAAGCCATTGAACTGGTCGAACAGGTAATGAAAACGCTCACAACCGCGCAACAATGGACTACCTTCCTTCGTCAATATAGTGAGTTGTATGCGCAGGGCGTCATTACGCTCGTGGTTTTGCAGCAAGAAGGACAGGCGCGTACACTGCTGGATAGCTACGTGCGCATCGCTGGCGCTCCAGAAATCGTCAGGCAGATTAGAAACTACATACAGAGCATCCCAACCAGCGGTGAGGACATGAGCCGGGAAGAAATTGAGCAAAATAAACGATTGGCCGCACGGCTCAAACAGTTGATTAAAGGGTTATAATGGCGTTGTGATGAGCAGCAAAACAGCCCGTGATACGATACTATAAGGAGCAGATTCGGGGAGGATTTTCTTATGAGCTTTCGTTTTGTACGAGGTAATTCACAGACACCGAAGGGCCATGCCATCTTTTACGCCAGCAGCAGCATGGACCCCCGCGTTGTCTTTTGCACATATTGTGTTGTTCCGCCCACCCCACTCTCACTGGCAAAATACCTGCCTTCCTTCCTCGCGGCGCAACTGCCGCCGGAGGAATTGCGCGAGGCGACGAATGTACCCGTGATGCCTATTCCACCAATGCTGGAAGAGGGACGCAGCCTTGAACAACTGCGCATGCTGGCGGAGCGGCGGGATGACGACCTGTGCGATCTGGGGACGGTCAACCCCAGAGACGAGGCGGCGCGCATGCAGCTCGTAGCCGAAGGCTGCCAGGAATATGGACAACTGTATGTGAGATATATGCAGTCCAGCGGCATGAGCATGGTCCCCACGCTTGACGAGACCGGTGAAGAGGAGGAGCTACCGCCCCCGGAAGAACTGGATACCGAAGAGCTGCTTATACAATCCATGACTGACCGGCAGCGCCTGGCGGAACTGGGCAAGCTGGTGGGTATGGCCCGCTACGCACTGGAAGGACGGGATAACCGCCTGCTTCAGGAGACGCGCCAGAAGATGCAGCGCATCATCCGGTTCCTCCCCGAAAAATATCGCGGTTCCGACCTGCTGGCCGCCGCCTTCATCAACGGCGACCGGGGAGCCAGGCTCGCGGAACTGTATATAGAGCGCGGTCTCAAGCTGGCCGACGAAGAATATGCCGAAATACCCCGCATTGATCGCGCCATCCGCGAAGAGCAAGAGGCAATCGATCAGCAATAATTCACATCTTTTCTGAGGAGTTGGTTTTATGGCACTTATAGGGATGAGCGCTGATATCTCGGCGCTCCTTGATGCTCTTGCCTATGGCAATATGGAGCAAATTATTTCCACGACCCGCGATCTTTTGCGCCAGGGCGACCTCGCCTACAAACTGGCCGGACGTATCGGCATGATCGCCTGTCACGGCGACCCCGATGGTCACAGCATCCTGACGCTTACCGCCGCCAGCATGTTAAGCTTCTGGCTCTATTCCTTACCTCGTGGGCCGGAGTATGACCTGATTAACCGCGAGCGGGAGATAGCGATTCTTACCTCGGCCTTCGCCGGGGCGCTACCAGCGATACGAGCAGGCCGCAATACGCAGGATGCATACCCCGAGCCATTCTTCCCCAGCGACCTGCCGGAAAATAAAACAATGGCCGACATGATGCATGACGCCATCTTCAACAACGAGCCGACCATGGTTGAGCGCCTGCTCTTTGGTCTCTACGGCACTGGCGCGGACTACCGCACAATGCTGGTGCGCATCTATGATGGCATCTCTACCACGTTCCAGAACGGCGGCCATCCTCTGACCTTCGCGGTCCGTGGCTCGCAGCTACTTGATGCCGTCGAGTGGGGCGACCGCGCCCCCAATTATATCCACTGGCTGACGCCGCACCTGCCCCTGCATACACAGGAGCCAGAGTGGGTCAACATCGTGCGTGCTTTCCTGGCAGATCCAGCTCACAGCTACGCCAGCTACCGCACGCGCCTGGCATTGCCGAAAAACGAAAACGCTCTCCCGCTGCGCGCACTGATTACCAGCAATGCCGACGCGACCCAGATCTGCCAGGGTGTCTATAACGCGCTCATCCCGGGCGGGGCGAGCGCTCGCGGCATCGGTTCCGTCATCTCTATGGCTGCTGCCGACGTGATGCAAAAGGTCGACGATGGAGACCGCGCGGCCTTCATCAAGGCCGCGCACGGTCTGCTCTTTGCCGCCGCAACACGTGTCGTGTTTGCCCAGGTCCAGGATATCGAGGCGCTGCCGCTGCTTTTTACCGCCGCCGTGTACGTCAACGCCCTCAGCAAGGAACTGGGTGAGCCAAAGGGACCCACACACCTGCCAACCGCCCTCGGCCTGGGCGGTGGTCTGCTCGCTCCCGCCCTGCTCGACACGCTCACTCAGCAACTGCTTGAGCGCGATCTGAATGGAGCGTTTGGCACGGCCCGTCGCTACCTGCGCCTGGGACATGATCCACGCGCCCTCTTCGCCATCATTGGCCTCGTCGCCTCTCAGGCGGATGCTACACTCGATCAGGGCCACACGCTGCAAATTGTCCAGGCGGCAGGCGAGGAATTCATGGCCTGGCCCAGAGACCTGGCCTCCACCAGCGCCGACGGCATCCTCCATGTTGCCCTGCGCGCCGCCGCTTTCCCACAGCGCAATTCATTGGCGCCTATTCCGCTGCCTGATTACTAAAACCAGACGTAGTTTCATCCCAGGTCGGCCTGAGGACGGGGTCGACCTGGGGAACAGCTAGCATGGAGGACGGTCGGCCCGGTGTCAGTCCAGGGGTGGGTGGCAGAGAATAAATACGATCACAAAAATACATAATGTATCTATTTCGATAAGGAGTGGCTGTCATGAAAGTTCGCAAAATAGAGCGGAAGATATTTACGCCGTTTTTCCTCTGCCTGATCGCCCTGACGTTCTCTTCTTGCAACCTTTTTGGCGGCAATACTCCTGTCAAGCTGGTGAAGGCTCCGGCTTCAAAACAGGTGTATATCGCTCCAGAGACGGGAATCACCGATTTCACCACCCTCGACCCGGCGCTTGCCACAGACCAGCCCTCGATCAATGCTATTGCGATGATCTTCACAGGACTGGTCTCGCTCAACGATAAGCTGGAGGTGCAGCCACAGCTTGCGCAAACGTGGAGCCTCGGCAGCGATGGAGTGACCTGGACCTTTCATCTCAAACCAAACCTCAAGTTCAGCGATGGCACATCGCTCACGGCGAACGATGTCGTTTACAGCCTCGACCGCGCCTTGCAGCCCGTCACGCAGTCGAGCATCGCCCCCATTTACCTCGCGCTGATCAAGGATTCCGATCAACTGCTGGCAGGACGAATTTCCACGCTGATCGGCGACAGCCTGCTCGCGCCCAACGCTTCCACGGTGGAAATCGTCACCAGAAAGAAAGCGGCCTACTTCCCGGCCATGCTCACCAACAACTGCGCCTATGTCGTTGAGAAAAGCCTGATTACCACCTACGGCGTGCGGTTCACCGACCACCTCGATCAGGGCGGGGGCGCTGGTCCTTTCAAAGTCTTGCAATACGTTCACGGGCAAAAGATCGAATTTGTCCCCAACCACAACTACTATGGAGCGCTGCCGCAATTGCAAAAAGTGATCATCCCTTTCTATAGCACGCCTGATCAGACCTACCAGGCGTACCTGCAAGGGCAGGTGCAGACAACAGGCGTGCCGCTCTCGATCTTTGGTAGCGACAAAAAACGCTCAGATTTCCACGAGGTACCACAGTTGTGGATCGATTACTACACCATGAACTACCTGGTGAAGCCGTTCGACAACATCGACATCCGCCGGGCCTTCGCGCTTGCTATTGACAAGATGGCCATCGCTAACACGGTCTGGAAAGGTTCGGTGATTCCCACCAATCATATCGTGCCGCAGGGCATGCCCGGCTACAATCCGAACCTGACCGGTCCCGATGGCACGACCAATCTTAAGGGCAATCCCACGCTGGCAAAATCGCTGCTGAGCCAGGGCTTGCAGCAGGAAGGCTGGAGCAGCGTCTCGCAGATGCCTCCCATCACCCTGACCTATGCCACCGGCCTCTCTACGATGGATCAAGAGGTCACGGCGCTCATTCAGATGTGGCAGCAGGTGCTTGGCGTTCGCGTCACACCCGCCCCAGTGGATTACAACACCCTGCTTGATAGAGTAACGGCGGCCACAAATAATCCCAACGGCCTGCAATTCTGGGGTCTGGCCTGGGTGGCCGAATATCCCGACCCGCAAGACTGGCTGACGCGCCAGTTCGATCAAGCCTCACCCAACAACAACATGAACTACGGCCAGAATACCAGTAGTGACGCGGCACGCCAGCAGCTCACCCAGCAGCAACTGGAAAATGCCGACGCCACCATGCAACAAAGCAACCGCTTCCAGGCTTACGCTCAGGCTGAGCAGCAACTGGTCAACGACGTCGCCTGGCTACCCATGTACCAGACCACCTCGACCTTTCTCCGCTCGCCTTTCGTCGTCGGCATAGCCGATAATGCCGTGGGCATCACCCCCCCCGATGACTGGGCGAACATCTATGTCGTACAGGCCGAGCAACAGACCTGAAACGCAGCCCCTCCAGAAAAGCTGAACAGGAAACTCTATATAGAGTTTCCTGTTCAGCTTTTCTGGACACGTTCATCTGTGCAAGAGACATTCCTCAACTCTGTGAGATTTATTTCTGTCAAAACGTAATATATGAGACCACCGGGTCCTGTAGAAACAGAGACACGCGTCTTGTTTCCCATTTTCTGGAAATTCATGTATTTGACAAGGAGAAGTCACAAATGCAATCAGGCAAGAAATGGAGTATACGGGTCTTGCCGCCGCTGTTCTGCCTGGTAGCCATGTTCATGGTTGCCTGTGGCACCAGCGGCAGTGGTAATAATGGCCCGTCAGTTCCTACCAAGGCCCCGGCCTCCCAGCAGGTCTTTGTGTACCCGGAGGCGGGCGTATCTGACATCGCTACCTTTGACCCCGGCCTCTCTACCGATGCTCCTTCAATTACAGCCATTGACATGATCTTTACAGGGCTGGTGCAATTGAACGACAAGCTAGAGGTCGTGCCGCAGGAAGCGCAGAGCTACAGTGTAGGCAGTGATGGACTGACCTGGACGTTCCACCTGCGTCCCAATCTCAAGTTCAGCGACGGCACCCCCCTCACCTCTGCCGACGTGGCCTACAGCATCGACCGCGCCTTGCAGCCCGCCGAGAAGTCGACCGTCGGCCCCAT
>DATGLM010000085.1:0-8011 GCA_035294125.1 Ktedonobacteraceae bacterium
CGTGACGAGATCGAGCGCTGGTTTAGCCATCGCTTCGCCAGCGTGCCCTCCATCACCTATACCCCCACGGCTCCCGCGTTGATGGAGCAGGACCGTGCCGCTGTCACCTGGACGACCAGCGGGCGCTCTCCGCGCCTGCTCGGCCAGGCATGGCTCTCACGTTCCTTTCAGGTCGATGGCGTCAGCATTTTTACGCTGCGCGACGGCCTGATCCATCGCCAGCGCGGCTACTACGACCACTTATTGGTCCTGGAGCAGGTGCTACCACCGTTCAAGTGGCTGCAACACGTTGTCAGGCTGTAGAGTAGGAGCTTGCGCGCCCGGCAGGCAGTACTATTCACCACCTCCAATGTTCTTAATGCAAGAACATTATTTCTGATCCCTATCTCAAATATATTCTCATTCTCTTATAAGCTACACAAGAACCCATTGAAGATATCTTAATAGAAAATTTAATGCCATAATTCTATTGTTTATTTTGCTGTATTCATCTATAATTGCCTCATCAATTTTTCTGTCATGGAACGACTATTTTGAGGTGAAAGTTTGCATGGATGACCGCAATGTACTACTTCGATCCCTGGCAGCCACGATCTCTGATTATCGTCGAGGCGAAATTGCTCCTATAACGCCTGCTCATGTGGAAAGATGGCTGAACCAGTTTGATCCTGCTGATCAGCCTGTTATTCTTGCCGAAATGGATTCTCTAGTCAGGTGAACCCCACGCCTAAAGGCGGGGGCTTGCATCTCGTCCCGAAGGACGGACACGAGAGCCCGCCTGACAGGTCGGGCCACTCAGGAGAGGTGTACCATCCTGAGCAAGAGAAGCCAGATACTTCTCTCGAATATTGTAAGCCGCATTGAGGTCGGCATTGAGTTGATAGCCACAGGAGCGGCAGTGAAAGAGAGCTTGAGACCGTCGATTCGCACGATGGTGATAGCCACAGCGCGAACAGGTTTGCGAAGTATGCCGAGGATCAATTCTGACCACGGCAATGCCTCGTGCCTGCGCCTTGTACTCGATAAACGAGTACAGTTGAGCAAAACTCCAACTATGCAACCGACGCTTGTTCTCAACATTCTTCTTTTGTTTGCCTCTTCCCATCTGAGAAGTCTCTCTGATGTGAGTCAGATTCTCAAGGACGAGAGTACTTCCAGGGGTGGCATACTGAACAATGCGCTTCGAGAGGACGTGATCGTGATCGCGGTGCAGCCGAAACTGTTTCTTGCTCAGCTTTTTGAGGTGACGCTTAGCCGAGCGAGTGCCTTTAGCTTGCAGTTTCCTCTTGAGGCGGAAGATGCGACGTTCCTGCTCTTTCCATCGCTTCTCACCCAAGAAGTGACGGTTGGAAGTCACAGCCGGGCGGTTAAGTCCGAGGTCTACTCCGATCATTTCTTGCGTAGGAACGATAGCCGGTTCAGGAAGGGAAACCACGATATGAAGGGTGAAACGGCCCTTCCGGTAGCACAAATCCGCGCTACACACCTTGTAACCAACATACTGCCTCAGGTGAGCGGGAACCGTGAAAGGCAACTCCACACGCCCATTCACGGTAGCAACGCTACAGGTGAGCGTCTCCCACTTCACCCAGTACGAACGCTGGTCATAGCGGATACAGACCAGCTTACTGTGAGGACAACGAACGGGCTTGAAAACAGGGAGAGGTTTGCCTTGCTTCCTGGCTTTTTCAACCCGTTGAGGGTATGCCTTTTCCTTCTTGATCTTCCATGTCAGAGCGGATTTCACGGCTTCCGTCGCTTTGACACGAGCCGAACAAACCAACTGAGCAGGAAGGTCAGGGTACTCAGCCCGAAGGGGATAGTACGTCCGTTTGTGCAACTCTACGCCGTTGCTACAACCTGTCGTAAATCCTTCACGACAGACGGTATTAAAGCAGGCAGTATACTGCTCAAGCGTTGCCTTGAGGCTGTACGCCTGCTCTGGCGAGGGCTTCAGTTGGACAATTATTGTTCTATCCATACAGAGAGTATATCATATATACCAGGATATTGTCAGCACGAGAAAGGAGAGGGCGCATTCCTCCCCATGCCTCTTGGCAGGGGTCTCCTGCGCCTATAGGATGAAACGGTTCTATTTTTCCAGAAGCCGCGTTAAGGAGTGCCTGCGTACTTTTCTGAAATATAGCCTTGTAGGATTTAGAGATGTCACGGATGTTTTGCCTCATGTGAGCTTCTTACGTACCCAAAAAGGTGGGAGCAGCCAGGGAGCCATGCTGGACCTTGTAGACGAAGTTCTATGCGAAGAGTATGGCTTTCCCCTTGCTATGAGCGGTATTGGAGAGATACAAGAATACATATATGTGGATGATGGGATTTACACGGGTAACAGGCTTCGTTATGATCTGACAGATGGATTAGGAACTACAGGATGGCTTTCCATTTAATGGGATTCGCATTCTGACTACAGAAGCGCTCTATCAAGCATGTCGTTTTCCTCACAAGTCGGAGATTCAAAAAATCATCATCGGGCAGGCAAGCCCGATGACGGCAAAGATGAAGAGTAAGCCATATCGTAATGAATCGCGTCCTGATTGGGATGAGGTGAGAGTAGAGATTATGCGCTGGTGCCTGCGCGTCAAGTTAGCTCAGCATTGGGAAAAGTTTAGCGCGCTCTTATTATCTACCGGGCATATGCCGATTGTCGAGGAATCATATCGTGATCCATTCTGGGGGGCAAGGCCAACTACCCCGGAAACGCTTGTTGGCACAAACATGCTGGGACAACTACTCACGGAGTTACGCGATCAACTTCAAGGGCAGGATGTTGATAAGCTGCGAATAGTGCTCCCCCCCACCCTTCCCAATTTCCTCTTGATTGACAAGCCCATAGGTGTAATCCAGAGCACGGATCCCAGGCCCAGGGCCGCACTCAACTCAGCGCCTTCGCAATTAACCTCAGGTGCTTCCTATGATGATAGTGTTAAAGCCTCAGCATGCAATGCGTCTTCTCAAACGCTTGATACTGAAATGGCGTTAGCGGACCATTCTGCTCTATATAGTAATAGGCAGAAGCCCGCTCAACTCACGCTCGATTTCTTCGGTGGCTAGCAACCTTCGCAGCGCCAGCGCTCTTTACGCTGTGACGCGCTCCTCGCGATGTGCGGAGAACACCCTGTGCTCGTCCGAAATGTCTTCCAGCGAGCGCTGGTTCGGTTCGGGCAGCGTCACCAGCGTGAGCACCAGGCCGATCAGCGAGACGACGGCGGCAAAGGCCATCGCCCCCGGCAGGTGGAAGTTCGAGAGCAGGTAAGGGAAGACGAACGCGCCAATGAAGGCTCCGATTTTTCCCAGCGCCGCCGAGACGCCGTGCGCCGAGCTGCGTACCATCACCGGGAAGATTTCAGCAGGATAGACGAAGGTCGTCACATTCGGGCCGAATTCGGTAAAGAAGTAGCTCAGGGCATAGATGGTCAGGAATGGCAGCGTAATCTTTGTGAAGCTCGGCACCAGCGCCAGCAGGCCATACGCAATCGCCATCATGGCAAAACCCATGCACTGGATAGCTTTGCGCCCCAACTTATCAATCGTCAGGGCCGCCACAATGTAGCCCGGCAGAGCCGCGATCACAAAGATTAGCAGCGTATAGAGCATATTCGTCACCGCGTCGGCATGCGAATTCAGCGACTTCAACACGAGCGGGCTGGAGATAGTCGTGCCATAATACGCGATATCGAGCAGGAACCAGGCTCCCGCTGTGCCGATGATCCAGCCGAGGTAGCGCCGCGTGAACAGCAGGTGGAACCACGACTTACGCGGCTGACGCAGTGCCTGCACTTTATGATTGCTGGCCGCGCCATCGGGCAGCCTCTTTATTACTCCATTGCCGTTCTCATGCCCGGCAGCGAGGTTGTTCTGCTGCATCATCAGGGCGAAACGCGGCGTCTCTTTAATCTGCCGCCGCAGGTAGAAGGTCGCCAGCGCGGGAACAGCGCCGAGCGCCAGCATAATGCGCCAGGTCAGGTCATGGTTGATGCCCGAGAGCATCAGCGTGATAGCAACCAGCGGGCCGAGGATCAATCCCAATCCCTGCATCGAAAAGACCATCGTAATCAGCTTGCCGCGATCCTTACGGTTTGCGTATTCGCTCATCAGCGTCGCGCACAGCGGATAATCACCGCCAATGCCGAGGCCCATAATGAAGCGGAATGCCAGCAGCCAGTAAATGTTCGGCGAAAGTGACGAGAGAACAGCGCCGACAGCCAGCACAATCAGCGTTGAAACGTAGATCGTGTGGCGACCAACGCGGTCTGCCAGGCGTCCGAAGAGAAACGAACCGAGCGCCGCCGCAAGCAGCGAAGTGCTGCCGATGAGGGAAATTTCCAGCGCGTTCAGCTTCCAGAGAGGGATGAGTAGTGAGAGCGCCGCGCCAATAATAAAGAGATCATACGCGTCAGTGAAGAACCCCATGCCAGAGGTTATCATGGCTTTCCAGTGGATGCCGGTAATTTTGCTGTTATCAAGTTCTTCCAGTATCGATCTGACAGATTTCGTATGGGCGTCGAGAGGCTGAATACCTGCCGTGCTACTATCTTCTACTAACATAAAAGGTTAAAGCTCCTTGCTACAAGGATACGTGTTAAAAATGCTTTGCTCAACGATTACAGAATACCTCATCGGTGTTATGGGAGTGTTAATGAAAGTAATAGTATTGTTAAGAGCGCGTTAAATCTTAAGGAAAGCGGAAGGCAGGTTAGTTGCTCTACATCTCTTTGAGCGGGCAGGCAGGTCGATAATCTAGAGGAAAACAGTGTCTTGTTATAGTGGATGTTGTCTTAACCGTATTGTTGTGAAGCCTCGGCAACGATGCGGATTGCTTCCTCTTCTCCTACCAGGGCGATAAGCTGTTCGTGATAGCTCTGCACGGCTGCCATGCGCGCCTGGATAAAGTCATGGCGGGCCACAATAGCTGGACCCTCTAGCGCAAGCCTGGCCGCCTGGTATTCCAGGTCGATCTGTTGTCTCAATTGAGCCACGCGGCTCCGATTTTCTGTGGAGAGCATTGCAGACTCCCTCCCTCTTTAAAATACATGCTTCATGCCAGGGCGGCACGGTTACTGCATCGCAGCCGTGCCGCCTCGCTTTACAGAGTTGCCTATCGATCAGTCGGTGGCCGTCAGCGCGGGGACCACAACTTCGTCCTCACCGGTGATATCGGCCTGCGAAAGCTCTCTCATGCCGAGCACCGCAGCGAACGAGATCACCGCCAGGATAATAATGTAGATCGAGATGGGAACGAAAGACTTATAGCTGTTCAGCAGCGATTCCGCGATGAGCGGTGCGAGGCCGCCGGCGAAAGGTGCCGCCAGTTGATAGCCAATCGATGCGCCGCTGTAGCGCAGCCGCGTCCCGAAGTTCTCCGCGATCAGCGCCGCCTGTGGTCCATACACGAAGGCATGGCACAGGGCCAGCGAGAGTACGATACTGATAATCACCAGCGCCGGGTTCAGAGTGTTCATCAGCAGGAAGTAGGGGAAGGCAAAGAGCAGCATAATCACGCAGCCGGTCAGGTACCAGCGCCTCCGACCATAGCGATCAGAGAGATAGCTGAACAGGGGTATGGTGAAGATCTCGACGATAGCCGCAATGTAGGTTCCGGCAAGGAGCAACTGCCTGTTCATACCCAGGTGAGCAACGCCATAGACCAGCACAAAGGTCGTGAAGAGATAGAAGGGGGCCTGCTCGACGAAGCGTGCACCGGCGCTCAGGATAATCTCCTTCCAGTTGCGTGCAATGACATCGACCACCGGCGCCTTTGCCACGCGCTTCTCCTCCTGGATTTTCGCGAACAGCGGCGTTTCCAGGATACGCAGGCGGATGTAGAGGCCGACGATAATCAGGATAGCGCTCAGGTAGAAAGGAATGCGCCAGCCCCAGTTGCCGAACTGGGCGCCGGAAATGCCGGCGAAGATAGCGACGAGCGCGGAGGAGAGCAGCAGGCCGAGCGGCACGCCCATCTGCGGCCAGCTGGCCCAGAAACCGCGATTGCGCTCATGGCCGTATTCCATCGCCAGCAGCACCGAGCCGCCCCACTCGCCTCCGACGCCGAGTCCCTGGCAGAAGCGCATCAGCGAGACCAGCAGCGGCGCGGCGGCGCCGATAACAGCGTATCCGGGAATGAAGCCGATAATCAACGTACCGATGCCCATGAGCAGCAGCGTAGCGATGAGCGTCGATTTACGCCCGATGCGGTCTCCCAGGTGTCCGAAAATGACGCCACCGATGGGTCGTGCGATAAAGCCGACCAGGAATGTTGTCAATGATAAGATCGTTCCGACGAAGGGATCGAACGTGGGGAAGAACAGTTTCGGGAAAACCAGTGCCGCAACGGTGCCATACAGGAAATAATCATACCATTCGATGGTGGTGCCAAGCGTGCTGGCGGCAAGAACCCGGGTCATGTCCCGTCTTGAAAGCTGTTCACGAATGGTGGACATAGAACCTCCTGCGGAATAATAACTATAAGTGCCAGACGAGGCTCAGTATGACGCACTACAATGACGCACTACGAATACAACCCTGATTAATTCACATCCTCAGCCGGAGCGCCGCCCGCGTACTCCTTGAGCAGCAGGATCGCGATGAGCGAGATCCCGGCCATGATGATGATGTAGGCCGCGATAAGTACAAAGCCCGGGTAGCCCGGGGCCAGCGCCTCGCGATTTGCCAGCAGGTAGGTCGCGATGATCGGCGCCGGTCCTCCGGCGATGATCGATGCCAGTTGATAGCCGAGCGAAGTTCCGGTATAGCGTAGTTTTGTGCTGAAACGTTCCGCGATCAAGGCCGCCTGCGGCCCATAGAGCCAGGCGTGGCAGAGGCCAAGCGAGAGCGCGATAGCGATAACCACCAGCAGCGGATTCCTGGTATTGAGCAGCAGAAAATATGGGAAGGCGAAGGCTCCCACCATTACAGCGCCGATGAGCGACCAGCGCCGCCGCCCGATGCGATCAGAGAGCGCGCTGAACGCGGGTATCGTGAGAATGGCGATCAGCGCTGCAACGATGAAGCCGGTATAAAGCAGAAGCGTCTCCAATTTCAGCGTCTCTACTGCATAGGAGAGCACGAAGGTGGTGAAGATGTAGAATGGGGCCTGCTCGCCGGAACGGGCCAGAGCCGATAATACAACCTCGCGCCAGTGGTAGCGAAACGCATCGATCAAAGGCGCCTGCGACTCCCTTTTCTCGGCTTTCACGCGCGCGAAACGCGGCGTCTCCAGAATGCGCAGGCGGATATAGAGGCCGACGATCACCAGCATGGCGCTCAACAGGAAGGGGATGCGCCACCCGATGCTCTGAAAGGCCACGCTGGGGTAGAGGCTTCTGAATAGCAGGACCGAGAGGGCTGAGAGTGCGAGACCAAGCGGCACGCCCGTTTGCGGCCAACTGGTCCAGAAGCCACGATGCCGGTCATCGCCGTACTCCATTGCCAGCAGCACGGCCCCTCCCCACTCGCCGCCGACGCCCAGTCCTTGCAGGAAGCGCAGCACAAAAAGCAGGATCGGTGCCGCAATGCCAATCGTTACATAACCCGGGAGAGTGCCCATCATGATCGTCGTCGTGCCAATCAGCAGCAGTGTGGCGACGAGCGTCGATTGGCGCCCGATGCGATCACCGAACCAGCCGAAGAATGCGCCACCGAGCGGGCGCGCGGCGAAGCCAACAAAATTCGTGGTGAATGATGCGATGATGCCAGCGAACGGATCCAGCTGGGGGAAGAAGACCGTGGGGAAGACCGTGACGGCCAGGAAACCGTAGAGGAAGAAATCGAACCACTCGATAGCAGTGCCAAGCGTGCTGGCACTGATGACGGGGAACATACTCTCGCGGGTTGTGGTATCCTCCGTGGTACTGATCTCGACGGTCATCGTTGATCCTCCGTGCGTATTCCCTGAATGCGCTGGGTACCAGTATTGATTATATCTGCTGCTCCGTAAAAATCACGTAAACGCATAGGGTGATGGTATAAATAATTATATAAATATTTTCCTCGCTCA
>DATGLM010000086.1:0-11659 GCA_035294125.1 Ktedonobacteraceae bacterium
CAACTCGTGTTTCAGGCATAGCGCCACAAGTAGCACCCCCTGTTCTGATGGTACGCGGTAAACCAGTGCGACTGTGGTTGGCGCTGGCCGCGGTGATCATTGGATACTTCATGGGCACACTCGACCTGACGATTGTGAATATCGCCATTCCTGCTATTCAAACTGGCCTCAAGACGAATTTAGCTGCGGTCAGTTGGGTGTTGAATGCGTACAACCTGGTGTTTGCGGTGCTGCTCGTCACGGGAGGGCGGCTGGCCGACCAGTATGGACGCAAACGCCTCCTCATGCTGGGCATGAGCCTGTTTAGTCTGGCCTCTCTCGGGTGTGCTTTATCACAGCCGTTTGGGCAATTCAGCGGCTTGCCGGCAATTGGCTGGCTGATCGGGTTCCGTGCAGTGCAGGCATGCGGCGCAGCGGTGCTGGCTCCGGTGAGCCTGGCCATTATTCTGGCGATCTGTCCCCCTGAGAGGCGCGGGGCAGCCATCGGGTTCTGGGGAGCGTGTGCGACCCTGGCCAATGCGGTTGGCCCGGTGCTTGGCGGCGTGCTGGTGCAAACGATTGGCTGGCCCTGGATCTTCCTGGTCAATCTGCCTCTCGGCCTGGCGGGTCTGCTGATGATCGCTCGCTTTGTGCCTGAGACACGTGATCCGCAGGCGAGTCAGCGCGTGGATGCCACGGGAATTCTCACACTCTCAGCCGCGCTGCTCTGCCTGGTGATGGCTGTGATTGAAGGCAACACCTGGGGTTGGACGAGTATGCCCACCATGTTGCTCTTTGCCGGAGCAGTGGTCAGCTTCCTGCTCTTCATACTGATCGAGTTGAAAAAGCCCGAGCCGATGATCGACTTCCGTCTCTTCGCAGTCCGCAGCTTTAGTGGGGCGAACAGCACGATGTTCCTCTTTGGGATTGCCATCCAGGGGGCGTATCTGATTGCGGTGCTTTACTTCACTCATGCGCAGGGCTATAGCCAGATGCAGACGGCCTATGTCCTGTTGCCCATGGCATTTGCTGCTTTCACCGTTGCTTTGCTCACCGGGAGATTAAGCAGGCGGCTCAATCCGCACCTGATGGGAATCGCGGGTCTGCTGCTGGTCCCAGGGAGCTTTAGTCTGCTCTGCTTGCTGAGTTCTCATGCAGCCTATCTGGATATCGCGTGGCGTGAATTACTGCTGGGGACCGGGATGGGCCTGGTATTCCTCAGCCAGCCCGTGATCGCACTTTCCGATATACCTCGTGCAAGATTGGGCGTGGGCAGCGGGGTCTTCAACACCTTCCGTCAGATCGGATTCGTTCTGGGAGTTGCCATCCTGGTCAGCGTCTTTACGGGGCACCTCCAGGTCTCTGGAGCTATAAGAGGTCACTCCTTGGCACTTCAGGCCGTTGATGCATCCAGGGCAGCGTGGATATGCGCGGCTGTCTTTGCGATCATAGGCCTGTTTTCGGCATGCTTGACATATGTGGCGCGCCATCCTCGCTCTGCACATGAACATATCTCGGATGAGGCAAATCTCTGACAACGAACAAGAAAGGGCGAGTATGATCAGCTCCATTGAAACACTCACGAGTGGCTTTGTGCAGTCCCAACTGGTGTACGTGGCCGCCAAATTGGGGCTCGCAGACCTCACCAGAAAGGTTCCTCGCACCGTAGAGGACCTCGCTGCGCTCACAGGTGTCCATCCTGATGCGCTGAGAAGGGTGATGACCTCACTCGTCTTGCTCGGTGTCTTTGAGCGCAAAGAAAACGACACGTACCAATTAGCTGCCGGGCACGAGGTCTTATACAGCGATCACCCGCACTCGATCCGCTCCTATGTAATCGTCTCCGGCGAAGTGTATTACCGCGCCTTTGCCGAATTGCTCTTTTGCGTCAAGACGGGCAAGCCAGGCTGTGAAACGGCCTTTGGACAGAGCTTTTTTGACTGTCTGCAGGCGCATCCCGAGACGTTTGAGCATTTTCACACGCATATGAGCAGTCGTATGCGCAGAGACACTGAAGCCGCCATGGCCGTCTACGATTTTGCCCCCTATCGCCATGTCGTGGATATCGGCGGGGGCACCGGCGTGTTTCTCTCGCTCCTATTGCAGCAACATGCGCACCTGCGAGCAACGCTCTTCGAGCTACCGGCTGCCTGTGAACAGGCCAGGAAATACCTTCAACAAGCAGGCCTGGCGGCACGGTGTGAGATCGTGAGCGGGAATTTCTTGCAGGATGAAGTACCGCCAGGTGCTGACCTCTATCTGCTCTCGCTGATTCTTCATGATTGGGATGATGAGCAGGCTATATCCATTCTCAAGAGCTGTCGCCGGACCATGTCGAGCACAAGCAAGCTGGTCCTGGTCGAGTATGTGGTTGGGGAACAGGGGCCAACCGAGCGGGAAGCGCGAGAAGATCTCTTCATGCTCGTGGTCACAGGAGGACGCGAACGGACGGCGGAGCAATTCCGCACGCTGCTCTCCAAAGCCGGCCTCCAGCTCTCCAGGATGGTGCCGGCGCAAGGGCGCCGGAGCGTGATGGAAGCCATTCCTTAGGAGACGAGGATCATTTGTTCGATATCCAGGTGATCAACTTCACGGTCCAGCATGGCCTTGTAGGCCAGCAGTTCGTCCTTGGGCATGATCGCGGCCTCCACGCCGTAGAGGTGGACGTATGTGGAAGCTGCGAAATCGATGGCCTGATCTTCCCAGCGACCATCGCGGTGGTTATAGAAGCGCGGAGGGGTGGTAGACTCGGCGATTTCGATCTGCATGCCCTGATAGTTGAGCGCCAGATACAGCAGATCCCAGGAATCACTCCGGTAGGGTGCCCATGCGCGGATGAGATAGGGTTGGATTTCAGCCAGAAATGCCTGGAAATGCGGGCTACCCTGCAACGACGCGTACAGGTCGATATCAACCAGCAGGCGCGTCGCTCCATACGCTCTAGCCGCCATCCCGCCACAAATCTGATAGGGGATAGCGTAGCGATTCAACAGAGAGATGATCCAATTCAGCGCCCGGCCAATTTTCTGGGGATCATTGGTCGCTTCAATCATGTGGTATGCATCCATCACTGGGCCTCCTCGGCGAGCTGCTGTGCCTTGAGCATTGCTACTTCTGACCGAAAGGTCGCCTCCAATTCCTGGCGACGCGGCTCTGGAAGGAAGCTGCAACGCATCCCGTTCAAGAGAATCTCGTCGATGCCAGCAACATCGAGGCCGAAGTCGGTTGATAAACGTAGGACCTCTTCATTGAGCGTCGTCTGAAAGAGGGCCGGGTCATCAGTGCTGACGGTGATGGGAATACCCGCAGCGTGTAGGCGAGGGAGCGGATGAGCTGTGTACGCAGGGTAGATACCAAGGAGGAGGTTGCTGGTGGGTGTGATGTCCAATGGGATATGATGTTGCGCGAGATAGCTCACCAATGCCGGATCCTCTATGGCGCGTACCCCGTGTGCAATCCGCTCAGCACCAAGAGCCGTGAGCGCGCCCCAGATGCTCTCCGGCCCCGCGAGTTCGCCAGCGTGCGGCGCACTATGCAACCCGGCGCTGCGTGCCCGCTTGAAGTAAGGCGCGAAGGGTTCGGGAGGCGCACCTACTTCAGCGCCCGCCAGTCCGAGCGCCACGACACCGTCGTCTCTGCCCTCTATCGCCACGCCGGTCACATAATCCGCCATGGGCCACGTGCGTGTAGGGTCCACCCACCGGCGTACGATATTAAAGATCCAATTGATCTCGATATTGAAATCCGCTTGCGCGCGTACCCTCCCACGTTGCATGCCGGAGAAGTATACATCGTGGGGCACGCCAAGCAGGTGATGGGTGCTGGGTGTCACGGTCACTTCGGCGTAACGAACGTGTTGCCGGGCCATCTCGGCTCCCAGTTCGTAGACGATCTGCTCGTAGTCCTCGCGCGTTTTCAGGCAGCGGACGACCATCAGAAAGATTTCGATGAAATAGTCAAAGTCGCGATAGGTGAACAACTGTCGCAGTTCCTCTTCCGTCTCGACCGGCAACTGCATCTTATTGCGCCGCGCAAGTTCGAGCGTGGTTGCGGGTTGAATGGCTCCCTCCAGGTGGATGTGCAACTCGGCCTTTGGAGCAGCCTGCAGATATTCCTCAACTGACATCTTGCTTGCTCTTTCTTCCTGCGCTTGCTGGCAGCCCCCAGGCGATTCTTCCTGTCACTCGAAAAGCGATGACCCCCTCGCTATATGTTCTGAGTAGGATGCTTCTCGCCTCCTGGTCAAAGGCTTCGGCTTGCGCCTGCCCCATGCGTTCCCGGGAGAAGCCGCTGCGCGAATGATACGACTCGATGAAGTCCTCGACCGCTTGCACCAATGGGACCGGCTCGGTCTTCTTCTCACCGACCTTGTGGAACAGGCCGTGTTCCTCCAGTGCTTCGAGCATGTCGTAAGGTCCGGCATAGCTATTGGTGCGGTACCGTGGCAGAATCTCGCCCAGCAGCGACCAGGGTTCGGGGATCATGACGTGATCCAGAATGGCGAGGTATCCTCCTGGTAGCAACACTTCCTGAAAGCGCGGCAGGACGATGTTCCACTCCATCCAGTGCAGGCTTTCTCCCGCCGTTACCAGCGCATAGGGCGGTTCGAGCGCAACCTCCTCGGCACGCCCGTACAGCCAGCGCAGGCGCGGATGATCGCCATTGGGGAGGCGCTGGCCCTCTTCGATCATCGGCCAGGAACAATCGACCGCATCCAGCCGCTCGACGTGCTCAACGAGAGAGCGTGCGATGTACCCGATGCCACAGCCTACATCGAGGACGTGGCGGGCAGACCCAGGCTCTGTCTTGATGAGTCCTACCAGGATCTCGAAGACCTCCGGTGGATAGGGCGGACGGTGGCGGTATGCCTGTACGACACTCCTATCCTGAAATGGCACCGCGTACTCGGACGCCCACTGTTCCGGTTTGTGAAGCATTGCTACCAGACTCCTCTTGTTGCTCGAAAAGTGCTGCCTACCAGATACTACGCACCAGCCCGCCATCGATCACCAGCGTGGTGCCGGTGATATAGGCCGCCTGCTCGGAGGCCAGAAAAGCGACGAGCGCCCCCACCTCTTCAGGACGACCTGCCCGCCCCATCGGGATCGCCCGAAGCATCTCTTGCAATGCCTGCTCCTCCAACATCCCCTGCGTCATTCTGGCGCGCACCCCTGCTCCGGAGCGAAGGCGGTCCGTGAGGATGCGCCCGGGACAGATCGTATTCACCGTAATGTGCTCCGGGGCCAGGTCAAGGGCTAATGTCTTCGCCAGCCCCACGATGCCGGGGCGAATGGCGTTGGCGAGGATCAGACCCTCACTCGGCTGCTTGACCGAGGTGCTAACGATGTGCATGATGCGCCCGCCACCTCGCTGCCGCATCCCGGGCAAACTCAGGCGAATGAGACGGATGGCGCTGAGCAACTCCGTTTCAAACGCCGCTTGCCACTGTTCATCAGTCACCTCGGCAAACGTTCCTATGGGCGGACCACCCGTATTGTGAACGAGGATGTCGATGCCACCAAACGCCTTCAGCGTTTTCGTCACCAGGCTCTCAAGTTCCGCTCGCCTGCTCACATCGGCGGGACAAGCCAGTACCCTGTTCCCGGTGCTCTCTTCAAGCTCGCGGGCGGTGAGCAGTAGCGCCTCTGGCTGACGAGCGGCGATCATGACCTGCGCTCCCTCAGCCGCGAGCGCCAGCGCACAGGCGCGACCAAGCCCTTTGCTCGCGGCTGTCACCAGCGCCACTTTTCCATGTAAGCCCAGATTCACTGGCTCTTCCTTTCTTTGACAGCCAGATACTACGATGCTTGAGCAGCCCGCAGCAGCAGTTTGGCTTTGACATAGACCCGTTGCGTAATCTGCTCGTGCTGATACAGGTCTTCAATCGCCTGTATGAGGCCAGCAAAGATGCCGCCTTTGAAGGAGAGGATTTGCAGCAGCACCTCGGCGTCATGGGCATACGCAAGCGCCATTGCCATCACGTGTTCGTCAATGCGCTCACACGCCCAGGTTAAGAAGTCTTCAGGGATCTCTCGTTGTTCCTGGAGATGCATCAGCATCTGCCGCAATTGGCCCAGTTTGGACGGTTCTGCGGCCAGGGCGAGAGCCAACTCGAACATCTTCCTTGCAAGGGTATCTTGCTGGCTGCCAGCATATTGTTCATCCTCGAATTGGTTGCTCATCTATGCCCCTCCTTTCAAGCTTCCCCATCTCTTTTTATCTGTCATCACTACTCCCTCAAACGGTGGAATGGCTATCAACAGGAGAATAGGCACTCAGCGAGATAACCAGCTACCAGGTGACCAGTAATGTTTCTAGTTTTCGTTCAACCGGGACTGGTTGCCACCGAAGTGATTCGTCAACCATCTGCAAGGTGGGGAAGCGCGACAGGCACGTTTCGAGTACCACTTCCGCTTCCAGTCGTGCAAGCTGCGCCCCCAGGCAATAGCGAAAGCCTCTCCCGAAGGCCAGATGCGGCCTGGTGCCTGGAGTGGTAAAGCGGGCAATATCAAAACGGTCAGGATCGGGATAGCCCTCTGGATCGCGATTGGCTGCCCCAAGCGCCGCAAACACGAGCTGGCCTTTGTGCAGATGTTTCTGCCCCAGGGTGATATCCTCAGTTATTCCCCTGCCAAAGAACTGCACCGGAGTTTCATAGCGGGCGGCTTCTTCAATGGCGGGTCTGGTCAGCGCACGATTCTGCACGAGCTGCGACCACTGGTCAGGGCGGCTCAACAGCGAACCCATCAGACTCCCGATCAAGGAGGTGGTAGTGCCCGTGCCTGCGAAAATGAGATTGATGCAGATCGCGGCAATCTCTTCATCGCTCAACTGGCCGTTTTGCTCGTCATGCGCCTGGATGATGGCATCAATGAGGGAGGTTCCTGGAGAGCGTCTCCGAACTGCTACGCGTTCCAGAAAGTAGACCCGGAACGCCTCCAGCACCTTCGCTCCAGCCTGGTGTACTTCTGGCTGCGCGAACGGGTCGGTCGCCACCGATAAGATGCGACAGCGCTCTTCAAACAGGGGATAGTCGCTTTCTGGCACCGTCAGCATCGCTCCGATCACCAGAAACGGGAGCGGATTGGCAAGGTCGGCGACGACATCCATGTTTCTCTGTTCCTGCACCACTTGGAGCAGCGTATCGACGGAGGTCTGAATAGCTGGGCGAAGCTGTTGAACAGCCCGCTCGCTAAAGGCCGAGGCCAGCAGTGCGCGTGTGCGGGTGTGTGCTGGTGGTTCCATGAAAAAAGGCATGGACGTGAGCATACCAGCGACTGATGGACCGAAATTGTGCTGCATGCGCTCCAGAAAGGCACGTTTGTCAAAGCCGGGCTGGCTCAAGACGACAGCCGTTTCCGGGTACGAGAACGTAAACCAGCAGTGCGTTTGTTCGCTCCAGGAGACGGGACCTTGCTCCCGCCAATGTCGGTAGTGATCATACAGGGTTGTTGGATCGGTGGTAGCGATAAAGGGATTTTCAATGAGGGTGGTCTCAGAGTCCATAGCTCATCTTCCTTCCTTGGGAGTGTCTCCTTTTGTTCGTGTGCTCATAGAGACACCCTGTTCTTCTCCTGAGAGCTACTTCAAGCTCTCTCGTGAGCGAGTATAGCCCGAAGGAAGGCTCTGGACTTAACAGCAACTTAACATCCAGTTATGATGTACCCTACACAATGAGTTCCCTTCATGCATGAACCAGGCATAAAGCCATGACGCTGCTGAAAGAACGATGGTTGTTTGCAAGGATCCCTCTTGTGCATTTGAGGCTACTTGGGGGATAGGGGCTGATCTTGACTCTTTATAGCTTGCTCCGGGGTCATGGTTTGTCCCTCGGTAAAAGCTTGAGCGAAAGCATCCTCACCAAGCACAGCACGGACAGCACTTACCATACTCTCGTAGTCGGCACGCTCAGCCTGGGTGCGCTCAAACGGCAGGAGGAATGGAATGGATCGATTGTTGACGCGACGCAGTGCTTCCACCGCTCCCCAAAGGCGTGCCGCCCAGAGCGGGTTGCCTTGCCTGGCGACCGTGCCGCCAAATCCTTGCAGGCAGTACACGATGCCCTCGGTATCATCCGCCAGCCGGAACAATGCCACACTTTTCTCACACAAGGCACGGGCCTCCGCCTCGTGCCCCTGGATGAGTGCGATTCTGGCGAGGTAGGAGAGCACATGCGCTGCGCGATGCTGCTCTCGAAAGTTCCGATAGAAAGCCAGACTTTCTTCGAGGGAGGACTGCGCTGCCGTCATGTCGCCCAGATCGAAGGCAAAGCGTCCGCGCAGATAGCTTCCAGCGGCTGAGGCAAACTGGTAATTCGTCTGCCGAGCCCGCGCCAGCCCTTCCTCAACCAGGGCCTGAGCGCGGGTCTGCTCGCCCTGAGCGAAGAGCACTCGCGCCAGGTGGAAGAACGACCAGACGATATCTTCGCTGTTGCTCATCTCCTGGAGCAGTGCCAGACTCTCCTCCAGTGGCGGACGGGCTGCGGTATAGTCGCCCCGTTCGATAGCGGCCATCCCCTGGAATAAGAGCAGGTAGGCCAGGCTCCTGTTGTCACCTGTCTCCTCGGCGCACTCACGGCACTCTTCGAGCAGGGAGCGGGCCAGCGTCTCGTCGCCCTTCGTGTAGGCGGCGACACCCAGGTGGTAGAGTGACCAGGCCATGCCTCGGCTATCCTTCACGCTGCGATACAGCGCCAGACTCTGCTTGCAGAGTGCCTCCGCCCGCTCGAGATCGCCCTGCACAAAGGCCAACCACCCGGCACTATTAAGTGCTTTGGCTCGCACGGAGGGAGAGACGCCCTCACTGTTCGTCAGCGCTCGATCCAGCCAGGCGCGCCCTTCGCTGACGGACCAGCGCATGAACGAGAAGTGTGCCAGGGCTCCTGTCAAGCGCACGGCGATCTCCCTCCTGGTGCCCTCCGCTTGCTCCAGGGACCAACTCAGCGCGGCGCGGAGATTATCCTGCTCGCGTTCCAGCAAGTCCGACCAGCGCATCTGCACGGCTCCGAACAGGTGGGTTTCGGCCTCCTCGGCCAGGCGCAAATAATACGCCGCATGTGCCTGCCGCGCCGCTTCCAGCTCGCCGCAGGTGGCGAGGCACTCCAGACCATAGTCACGAATAGTCTCTAACATCAGCAGGCGCCCACTATCATGGGCTTCACCGCTCTGCTCTACCCGGTACAGCAAGTGCTTGTCCAGCAGCGAGCTGAGCCCATCCAGGACAGAGGCCTGGGTTCCATCGAGCAGGTCAGAGAGCGCCTCCGCTGCCTCGAGCCTACAGCCGCCAACAAACACGGAAAGCCGTCGGAAGAGGCGCTGTTCTGGCTCAGACAGCAGATCGTAGCTCCACTGTAAGGTGCTGCGCAGGGTCTGCTGCCGAGAGGGCAGGTCTCGCGGTCCGCCGGTTAGGAACGAGAGCCGGTGTTCCAGATGCTCCAGCAGTGCAGGCAAGGGAAACAGCTTGAGCCGTGCTGCCGCCAACTCGATCGCCAGGGGCAGCCCATCGAGGCGGCGACAAATCTCGGCGATCAGTGGAGCCGTCTCGGGTGTGAGCACAAGGTTGGGGCTGATCTCTCGCGCGCGTTCGAGAAACAGGGCTACCGCTCCAGAGCCTGCGACAAGCGCCAGGTCTGCGAGATGCTGCGGATCGGGTAGTGTTAACGGCTGGACGAGAAAGGTGCGTTCGCCGCGCACACGCAGCACCTCGCGACTCGTGACGAGTAGCTTCAGGTGGGGGCAGGCAGCCAGGAGTTCGACCAGGGATGGCGCGGCGGCTCCCACCTGCTCGAAATTGTCCAGAACCAGGAGGAACTGCTTGTCTCGGAGAAAGGTTTGCAGGTGCTTGAGCGGCTCCCGTCCCTTGTGTTCGAGTTGGAGGGCATGAGCAATGGTATGCAGGACCATTCCGGCGTCCTGCACAGGGGCCAGGGAGACAAAGCAAGCGCCATCGGAGAACTCCCGTTGGAGCGCGTTGGCGAGGTGCAGCGCCAGGTGGGTTTTGCCCACTCCTCCTGGGCCGGTGAGGGTGAGCAGGCGCACCTGCGCACGCCGCAGCAGCGCGCCGATTTCGAGGACTTCCTGTTCCCGCCCCAGCAGGGAGGTCAGTGGCAGCGGGAGGGTCAGGACACGCCCGGTTTTGCCCTCTCCTGGCCGGGATTCATCAGAAGGTGTGACAAATCCTAGTGCTTCGGGCGTCTGCCCGAACAAGTCGCAGAGCTTTTCACGGAAATAGAGCGTAGGCTCGCTCGCGCCGGTCTCCCAACGAGAAACCTCCACGTCGCTGGTGCCGATCATGGTCGCGACGTAGACCTGGGTCCAGTTCTTCTTCAGCCGCTGGGCTTTCAACCGCGCGTTGGGTTTGTGTTCCGTTTTTGCTCTGCTCTGCTTCGATGCCTGCTGTGCGTTGCTCATATGCCCATCGATCCCTTTACCGGCATGTGACCATTGATGCTTGCTTTCCCTGGATAAGGTGGAGGTTGAGCAAGCGTGTAACGAGATGTTAAGTATTTGATAAGTTGCTTCTTCTGCCTTCAAGTATACTTCTTGCCAGGAGAGGAGTAAAGAAAAGAAGCGGCGAGAGAAAGGAATGATGATCATGTCTTCACAAGAGATCATCTGGGAAACGTTATGGAACAATGCTGACCTTCGCGCCGACTGGCACAAACCAGCTGAAAAGGTGCTGGGCCTGCTTCCCATGTTCCAGGCCCAGCACTGTCGGCGTGTGTTGGACATCGGCTGTGGTATTGGTCGCCATCTGCTCCTGTTTGCTCTTGCTGGATTTGAGACGTACGGCATCGAACCAACGCTCTCCGGCCTCTCGCAGTGTCGAGAAGTATTACAACGCTCTGGCGGAACAGCGCGTCTCTCCCAAGACTGTCATGTAGGGCTACACCACCCGGGATGAAAAAAGGTAGAAGAGAGCCGGATGCACCAGCAGCGAGATCGGGCCTCCTTTGTGCTGTGAGCCAGTCCCAAGACTGATCGGGGACGTGCGCAGGAACCACCCATTGTTGCGCTTAGCGGAAGGCATCTTGCGATGAGTAGCACGCAGAAGAGAATCTTTGGTTATCCACGTCCCCCCGTTGGGGCATTCCCCACACGCTTGTGTGGTAAACCATTCGATGAAGGAAGAACCGATGGAGATCCTCTACCCACGATGTGCTGGACTAGATGTGCATAAAAAGAATGTCAAAGTCTGGGTTAGCCTCATGCAAGCCAATGGAACAGCCAGGAAAGAGACGCGCACTTACTCAACGATGACCCAGAACCTGTTGGAGATGCGAGATTGGCTCAAAGAACAGGGATGTACTCATGTGGCGATGGAGGCAACCGGGGTATATTGGCGCCCGGTCTATAACCTGTTGGAAGGCGAGTTGGAGGTCCTGGTGGTCAATGCTCGCCATATTAAAACGGTGCCGGGTCGCAAAACGGATGTCAAGGACGCCGAATGGATCGCGGATCTGTTACAGCATGGACTGCTCAGCCCCAGTTTCATTCCCTCGGCTCCCCAGCGCGAACTACGGGAACTGACCCGCTATCGGACCAGCCTGGTCGAAGAACGTGCTCGCGAAGTCAACCGGCTTCAGAAAACGTTGGAAGATACCAATCTCAAACTGGGCGATGTCGTCTCAGACGTGATGGGCAAGGCCGCACGTATGATTCTCTGGGCGCTAGTGGAAGGG